>CAXXWX010000015.1:0-485284 GCA_963675745.2 Phycisphaerae bacterium | reverse complement strand
GCAAGTACATAGAAATCTCGCTCGACTCGGTACACGCGAATCGGCACGACGCTTTCCGCGGACAGCCGGGAATGTGGGAACGCAGCGTGCGCGGCATGCGTAACGTCGTTGCCCAGGAAGGTGTTCGCCTGGGCATCGCGATGTGCGGTGCATCAGCAGAACGTCGATGAAGTTGAGGAGATGCTCGAGTTCGCCGTCGATATCGGCGCGAGCTGTTTTGCCCATTTCAACTTCATACCGGTCGGTCGCGGGCTGAACATGGTCACCGGCGATCTAAACCCGACCCAGCGCGAAAAGCTGTTGATGACGCTGAACAAGTGGATGCAGAGCCGGCGCATCGGCATACTCTCGACGTCGCCGCAGCTCGGTCGCGTCTGTCTGGCCCACGCGCCGCTCGATGGGCAGCAGACAGCCAGTCACTGCGGCTCGGGTGGCGGCGAAAAGGCCCGCGTGGTCAGCAAGTACGTCGGCGGCTGCGGTGCCGGTCGCTGCTACGTCGCGATCGAGCCGGACGGCAACGTGACACCCTGCGTGTATCTGCCGCATCGCGTGCTCGGCAATGTGCGCGAGCGCACTATCGCCGAGATGTTCCGCGACAATGACTTCTGGGAGCCGCTCTGCGACCGCGACGACCGCTATCACCACTGCGAGGTGTGTGAGTTCAAGAACTACTGCGGCGGTTGCCGCGCTCGGGCGGACGCCTATTATGGCGATCTCAACGCCGGTGATCCGGGGTGCCTGTTCAACGAGAGGCACTGGGACGAGCTGGTGCGCACGGGGGTTGTCGGTGACGCGGCGCAGGAATCCGTCCCGGACGCCGTGGAGGTGGAGGCATAGCCACTGACGCGCCCGCGGAGCTAGGGAGGTGTATTCATGGCACGCATCCGACGAATGGCGCTGATTGGCGGTGTTCTGGGGGGCTGGCTGGTACTGGGCGCGATCGTGGGCTGTCAGCAGCCGCGTGAAAGCCGTGAGGTGGAGCCCCGTCCCACGCGCACCGACCGCGGCGCGCCGGGCGATCCGGTCACCAGCGCCGATGCGGCGCGCGCGCAAGCAGCGCTTGAACGCAACCAGCAGGAAATGTCAGGCGAGCGGCGGCCCGTCGATCCCGTGCGCAGTCGTCCGGTCGACCAGCCGCGCGTCGGGCAGCGCCGCTGACCACCATCGCGGCGTCGCGTGCGTGCGGGGAGCTTTTGTGCGCGCGCTCAAACACCGCGTTTCGCCATCCCCACCAGTTGCTGGCCGCGCCCGCGCGAGCGGATCGCAGGCGCACTTCACGCGTTCGACACCGGTTGCCTGCTCGGGCTGCGGGTTATGACGCCGCCGCAAAAAGACGTTGCACGCCATTCCGACAAGCGATATTGTGAACAAGCGGTGAAGTCCCTCCGGTGCGGTTCGGCGTGTTGCACGGGAACTGGCAACCGCGGGATTCCCGACGGGGTACGCAGCGGGAATTGTCGGGCGGGTGACGGGGCAGAGCCGTGTGGACTGCCCGCCGCACCGCGCGACGTACGGAGCAAGAGGGAGAACCACGATGAGATTCGCAGCGCGGGTCCAAGCGGACGCCGGTCTGGTTGTCGCAACCGGTCTGCTATTGGGCATCTTGGCGGGGACCGCGATGGCCCAGCCAATCGATGACTTCGACGGGGCGCTGTACGCGCCGCGAATGGACCGCGGGAGTGAAGTAGCCGCCGCGCGTGCTCCATCGAAATTCGACGATCCCATGGTGCTCGACAAGATCCCCTTCGATGACGATGACGACCTTATTCCCTCCCAGTTCACCTGGCGCGGCAAGGATGCGCTCACGCCGGTCAAGAACCAGCAACAGTGCGGCTGCTGCTGGGCTTTCGCGACCATGGGCATCGTCGAGAGCGCTATTCTGCGCGGCGACGGCGTGGTCACCGACTTATCCGAGCAGTGGCTGCTCAGTTGTACCGAGGTCGCCACAAGCTGCGAATCCGGCGGCACCGTCGCCGAAGCGCTGATGTACATCCTCGAAACCAACGCGTTTGATGATAAGTGTGATGAGCACGGGGCGGTACGCGAGATCGATGAGCCCTATACCAACGGGGGTGGTGATCCGGTGGAGCCGTGCGATTGCCCGTACGACCGCGATTACTACATCGACGGCTGGAAGTACGTCGGATCGGCCGGCGAGATGCCGACCACCGATCAGATCAAGTACGCCATCATGATGTATGGCCCGGTTTCCACGAGTGTGTACGTCGATGAGGATGCCTGGGGGGCGTATTCAAAGGGTGATGTGCTCAGTGGCGACGCTTGTCAGGACCGAGAGACCGATCACGCCGTCGTGCTGGTTGGCTGGGATGACAGCAAGGGCTCAAAGGGTGCGTGGATCATGCGCAATTCCTGGGGTTCGAACTGGGGCGACGCTGGTTATGCCTACATCGCCTATGGCTGTTCGCGCATCGGTGAATACGCCCTCTACGTCTACCGCACGCCGCGCGACTGCAATCGTAACGGCATCGCCGACCTCGACGAGGTCCAGAACGGTCAGGCGGAGGACTGCGACAACAACCTGATGCCGGATGATTGCCAGCCGGATACCGACGGCGATCGCGTCATCGACGCCTGCGATGGTTGTCGTGAGGATCCGAAGAAAACCGAGCCGGGCCAGTGCGGCTGCGGGAATGTGGATATCGATAGTGATGGCGACGGGGTCATGGATTGCCGCGACAACTGCGCCGATACGCCCCCCGGCATCAGCGTCGGCTCGACAGGTTGCCCCAAATACGACTGTAACAACAACCTGATCGACGACGGCATGGATATCGATGCCGGCACCAGCGAAGACTGTGACGGTGATCGGCGGCCGGACGAGTGCGAAACCGACAGCGATAAGGATGGCGTGATCGATGACTGCGATCTGTGCCCCGAGGATCGCGACAAGCTCCAACCGGGCGCTTGTGGATGCGGCACACCGGATCGAGACGCGGACGAAGACGGGGTGCTCGACTGCTTCGATGAATGCCCCCGCACGCCGCTCGGTACCGTTGTGCGGCCCAACGGCTGTGAACTGATCGATCTCAACAATAACGGAACCCACGATCCCGACGAGATCGCCACCGGCCTCTGCGAAGACTGTAACGCCAACGGCGTGCCCGACGAAGTTGATCCTGACGCCGACGGTGACGGCCTCATCGATGATTGCGATAATTGCCCCACTGCCGCGAACGCCGAACAAACCGACATCGATGATGACGGTTTCGGCGACGCCTGCGACAATTGCCCCAAGCGCAATAACCCGGACCAGGGTGACCTGGATCACGACGGCGTCGGCAACGTCTGCGACAATTGCGTGAGCGTCAATAACCCCGATCAGCTCGACCGTGATGGTGACACGATCGGTGATGCCTGCGACAACTGCCCCGATCTGGCGAACGTGCTGCAACGCGATTCCGACGGCGACGGCCTGGGCGACGTGTGCGATGAGAAATTCGACGGCCGAACCTCGGAGACCGGCGACACGCCGGAGACACCCGCCGATGCAGAGCCCGCGGATGGTACGGGAGATGGCACCGCCCAACCCAGCGACCCATCAGCGAGTGCGCCACAAGACGCCGATGGCGCTGATGGCGCCGTCAATACCGACGGGACCGGCGGCTCGACGCTGAGCGGCACGTGCCCGGCGACAACCGCCGGGATCATTCTGCTTTCCGTGGCGGGATTGCTCTGGACCCGCTCCACGGGGCGGGGTCGACGCCCATAGTGGGCAAATGTGACGGCCGGCGCCCGCGCGCCGGCCGGTTGCTGGGGGTCTGTCGCCAGGGGGGCTGGGGAGCAGGGGGGCGGTGCTCGATGCGCGCCTCAGGGGGGGTGGATCGCCCACAATTCCCTAATATTTTGCGAACTTCAGATCATGGCCCGCCGCCACACTCTCCTGTGCTATTCGCAGAATTAACGTCTAAATGTTGTGTCCGGCGATTGACGGGGTACAATACTGAGCAACTGACACGCGGCATGATGGCGTGAGGAGCACTTGACAATCGGTAAATGTTAGGTTACTCTTCGGGTAGCTTTTCAGCGATCGCGCAGCTCGCCGAACGGGCTTTGAGCGCAAAGGAGTGCGCCGTGTCGAAGCAGCAGGAACTCACAGGTCGGCTCATCTGTATGCTGGGTCCGGGTGGTGACTTCCGCGAGGAGGTTCGCGAGACGCGGCCCGGATCGCTGAAACTGGAGCGCGCACCCATCACGGAAGCCGATTTTCGCCGGCTGCGCGAGCGACTCGCCGAGGTGGCGATCGCCGAGCCGGCGGATACCGTCGGCGCATCCGTCGCCCCGCCGCGTGATTTGTGGTCGGCATCGCGACGCACGCTGCCGCCGGTCGTGATCGGCTCGCTGAGTGCCTTCCTGACCGAGGAGTGGTCCGATGCCGACTCGCCGACGGAGCACGCGTCGCCGTGCACCCCTGACACCCAAGCAGCTCCGAATCCTGACGTTCATCCGGGACTTCGCCCACGCCAGGGGTTACGCCCCCACCATGCAGGAGTTGGCGGACGAGTTCGGCGTCAGCAAGGTCACCGTGTTCGAACACATCGACGCCCTTCAGAAAAAGGGCTACGTCAAGCGCTCGCGACACAAGGCACGCTCTTTGCGACTTAGCGCGAGCATCGAGTTTCCCGACGAGCGTTCGACCTGCTTGCCTCTGGTTGGCCAGATTGCCGCCGGCCTGCCCATTGAGGCCATCGAAAACCGCGAAGTCCTCGATCTCGAAGACATGTTCGTCTCGCCGCACGGCAGCTTTGTGCTCAAAGTGCGTGGCGACAGCATGATCGAGGACAATATCTGCGACGGGGACTACGTAATCGTCGAAAAACGCAACACCGCCCGCGACGGCGAGACCGTCGTCGCCTTGCTCGAGGACGGCGACGCAACGTTGAAGCGCCTTTACCGCGAGAAAAAGGGAATCCGCTTGCAACCCGCGAATCCCGCCTACGAACCACTCCTCGTAAAGGACGTCACAATCCAAGGAGTAGTAACCGGCGTCCTGCGGCGCTATTGACACAGCGCGCCTCAGTCCGGCACGTTGGCTTGCGCTTAGTCTGCCCACACCGCGCCCCTGATTCCCAGCCTTTGGCCCACCGCTAGCCCACCGCTGGTCTAGCGCGGTTCCAACAACAGTCCGTTGCCCATACGCGGGTGGGGTGGGCGTCCCGCCCGCCTATGTACTGCTCTCGTCGAAGTCGGGCGAGACGCCCGACCCACCCCGACAGTGTAAACCACCGCGTCATTACTGAAACCGCTCTAAATGCTCGATTCCGCAAGGGACAAGGCGCCGAGGCGACGCTCCGCATACCTCCCCGGCCACGGTGTCGCTGGAAAAGCGATGCCGGGGCTCTAGAATCCTTCCGGGTCGTTTTCGCGGGGGTAGTCGAGATTCTGTCGGCGGCGCGGGTGTCGCTGTTTACCTGCTTGGCGCGGGCGTGCGAGCCGTTGTGATGCATTCCACGCAAGGCGACACGCCGGCCGCCGGGTGAACAGGAGGTGTCGGTCATGTCATGTCGATCCGCAGCAAGATTGCGCGGGCTAACCCTCTTTGCCGCCATGCTTTGCGTTGCTGTCCCGTGTGTCGGCCAGTCCATCCTCCACGTGGATGACGACGCCGTGCCTGGCGGCGACGGTCTTTCATGGGCCTCGGCTTTCCGTTTTATCCAGGACGCCACCAACGTGACCTTCCAGCCAGGGCACGGCATCACGGAAATCCGGGTCGCGCAGGGGACCTACCGGCCCGATCGAGACGAGCTCAATCCGCTCGGCACAGGTAACCGCGCTGCGGTGTTCCATTCGGTCAAGGATGTTCAGATCAAGGGAGGTTATGCCGGTATCGGAGCCCCCGACCCCGACCGGCGCGACGTCGAACTGTACGAGACAATCCTGACCGGGGATCTCAACGGCGACGACGGGCCGAATTTCGCCAACAACGCCGAGAACAGCTACCACGTCGTAAGCGTCTCCGGTAGCTCCGGGCCGAATCGATTGCTGGACGGCTTTACTATCACCGGCGGGAATGCTAACGGCGCCGCGACAAGCCAGCGCAACGGCGGCGGCGTGACCATGCTGAGCGGCACCACGCACGTGACCCTGAGCAATTGCAGGATTGTGGCAAACCGGACCACCGGCAACGGTGGCGGCGTCTATAACCCCTGGACCGACCCGACGTTGATCAGGTGTACCATCGCCGGCAACGAGGCCGAATCACTCGGCGGCGGTATGTACAGCGAACACGCCGACCCGACGCTTTCTCAATGTACGTTCAACGCGAACTCGGTGCTTCAGGGGCCGGTGGCGTATGGCGGGGGGATGTATGTAGCCGAAGCCGGCAATCCGACCCTGACCGACTGCACGTTCGTGGATAATACGGCCGACGCCATCGGTGGGGGGCTATACAACACCGGGCAAAGCCACACGACACTGCACGATTGCACTTTCCGAAACTGCTCGGCCTCGAGCGCCGGCGCGATCAACAACACATCGGCCGGCACGCTCACCATGGTCGGATGCACCTTCGTCGGAAACTCGGCCGGCAGTGCGGGGGCCGTGTTGAGCAGCACCGACTGCGCCGTTACGGCCACGAATTGCCGGTTTCTTGGCAATGAGGCTACCAACTACGGAGCCGGCGCTCTCGATACCTACGGCACCGCCGCGCTGACCGGTTGCCTGTTCAGCGGCAACCAAACCGTCGCCGATGGGGGCGCTGTGCGCTGTCTGGGCTCCGGGGGCGTAACGACGATGGCAAATTGCAGCTTCGGCGGCAACACCGCCGGCGGAGAGGGCGGGGGCGTACACGTCTTTACGGCGTTGCACGATATCTCCGTCTCCAACAGCGTCTTTTGGGGCAACGTGGACAGTGGCGGGACGCAGGAGCCGGCTCAACTGCGGGCGTTCAGTTGGGGCGCGGTTTCCGTTGACCACAGCAGCGTGCAAAACTGGACGGGTGTGCTCGGAGGGACGGCCAACGACGGTGACAACCCGCTGTTTGCCGACGCCGATGGTAACGACAATCTCGTCGGCACCGACGATGACGACCTGCGGCTCTCGCAGGGCTCCCTGGCTATCAATGGCGGCGATCCGAACAACATCCCGCCGCCCGCGCTGACCGACCTTGATGGACACGCGCGCGTGCTGTGCGGCCGAGTCGACCGCGGGGCGTACGAGTCCGGAATCGGTGATTTCGATTGCAACGGGAGCGTCAACCTGGGCGATTTCCTGGCATGGCTCGCATGTGAGACCGGTCCCGGCGGCGCGACAGCGGGCGGATGTGAGGCATTCGACTTTGACGCCGACGGGGCCGTGGATATCGAGGACTTTGCCGCGTTTCAGGTTTCGGTCGCCGGGTGAGGCGTGCGGCCAGCCACCGCCGTGGGTAGCGTGAGGTGCCATCTCGGATTGGAGTTGGCGGCACTATCGCCCGGGCTTGACAATCGCGGTGCAGGTGCGACACTGTCGTCACGGGAAACGGTTGCACGCGCTTACGCGGCACAAGGAGTTACGGCATGTCGCAGATCCTGATGTCACTGATCTTGTGGCTGTTCCAGACGATTCTCGGGCAGGCACTCTCGGGCATTCTCGGAGCGCTCCTGGGCGAGACGCAGTAGTCTCGTCTGTCGCCTGGGCTAGATTGTCCAGTCAGGTGGCGCAGCGGGGGGGGCTCATATACGACGCGCTCAGCAATAGCCGGACCGACTGTCTGGCGGCTGACGCGTGCTCTGCGTGCGCAGATTCCTGAAGCTTCTCCAGGCGCGGACTCTTGAGGCGTCTCTATGCGTGGACTCGTGAAGCGCGCGGCGACCGCCATATCGACATTCGTCATGATGGGCGGTGGTTCTTTCGCCACCTCCGACCGTTGCGACCAGCGCCACCATCCACCAAGGGCCACACCGGCCTAAGATACGCCCACGCTGGAATCTGCCATCTGAGATCTGGAATCTGAGATTTGAAATCTGAGATTTGAAATCTGGAATCTAGAATCTGAAATCTGACAGCCCATCGCCCACCGCTCGCTGCCCACGGCCCACCGCTCGCCGCTTGCCGCTCGCCGCTTACAGCCTACCGCTCTCAGCTCACAGCTCACAGCTCACCGCTTGCCGCTTGCCGCTCACCGGTTCACTGCTTGTCGGGCGGAACGTAGCCGGGGACGCTGGTGGTCTTGCCGAAGAAGAAGTCATTCATCGCGCGTCCGAGCAGGGCGTTTGATTCATCCGATGTTGGATCAACCTGGAACTCGTTGATCACCATCAGCATGTGGTCTTTCCACTGATTTCACGCCTCCTGCGAGACTCCGTCGCGCAGTTTGCGCTGCAATTCGGGGCCGCCGCACAGCAGGGCCATCTTCAGCGCCTGCTCCCCTTCGGGCGTGTCGGGATCGATGCCCGGTAGCTCCTTCTTCAATCTCGCGCACTTCACGGTTCGTTCGGCCATGGTATCCTCGCTTCCCGCCGGCAATGCCGCGTGCAGAGTCGCCACGGACACCGGCAGCTTGTGGCGACCTGTGATTGTAGAGGCTTATTATGAGCGGAAGTGACGGGCGCTCAACCGAGCGCATAGAGCGCCGCGGCGCCGCCCAGCGAGATCACGCCCAAAATAGTCCCCACAATGGCGGCGACTGACTTTCGCCTCCCGTACCCGCCACGCAAGCCCAGCAGCCCGAGCACGACCGCCGCCAGGCCCGGCAGAATCGCAAAGAACATCGGTATCGCGAAGATTCCGACCACCAGTGCGGCGGTGCCCAGCCCGTGCTGCACGCCCGCCGACCCGGTCGTCGCGCCCTCGAGTGTGAACGGTACGCCACAGGCTGCGCAGTGTTCGGCGTCCACTTCGTTGTAGGTCTGGCAACGTGGGCATTCGATTGCGCTGGTTCCGTCCGCGGCCTCCACGATGCGCGGTGCCTGAACGCCGCTGGTGGCGTAGGCGTGCATCGGCGTCGGGTTCTCGCCGTCGCCGGTCAGCATCGTGGGGGCATCGGGCATTTTCGTCCGCGGGTCAATGAAGGGGACGACAAAGGTGGCCCCACACGTTGGACAGCTTCCCTGCCGGCCCGATATCCCGGAATGTGATTCCAGCAGCGAATCGCAACGCCCGCAGGCGAAATTGAAGTAGTGTTTGGCCGAAAGCGACGGTGCGGACGCGCGGACCGGCTTTTGATCCGCGCCCGGCTCCGGTACGCGCATGGCGCTATGGCAGTGCGGGCACTCGACGTCGCGCGCAATCCACCCGCCGCGGGCCAGGATCGTCCGCTGGCAATTGGGGCAGACGATCTTGAAGTGCGCCTCCGCGCTGGGTGCCGCGTCGCTCATCACGTCCCCGAAATACCGGTCACAGCCGCCGCTCCGCAGGCCGGCGCACGGCGCGCGTCATTGTAGCGGGATAAGGCGCGTGAGTTCCACAAGTCACAAACCCGTGCCACAGTTTCGGGGCAGGTTCTACCCAAACCGGCGGCCGGCTGGTATCGTGCGCATCGACCTGCCCTTGGGAATATGCAGAGCGATGATGCAAGAACGACGATACACCGCGTGGGCCGCGATCGCCGCCTTGAGTTTGGCGCTCGGGGCCGTTGTCGGCTGTCAGGCCCTGGCCGCCCCCTGGCTGCTCTGGGGCGATGAGCCAACCGAGCTGGTTAAGGCCGAGTACCCCTTCCTGGATGGCAAGCGCGTGCTCATGCTGATCTGGGCTGAGCAGGACACGTTATTTGACTATCCCTACGTTCAATACGAGTTGGGCGATTATGTTCTGCACGCGCTCGAATCGAACGTGAAGGGCGCCCGCTGCGTGCCCCCGAAGACCGTCGCCGAGATGCAGCGCCGCGAACCACGCTGGGACCAGGCCCACCCCGCGATTCATGGCGAGCGCTTCAACGCGGACCGCGTTATCTTCATCGAGCTGTCGCGCTACGGCACGCGCGAGCCGGACAGTCCACACATGCTGCGCGGCCGCATAGATGCCAACGTACGCGTCTATGATCCGTCCTACGGCGAAGAGGCCGGCCCGGTGTACGAGACGTCAATCGCGGCGGTTTACCCTGAAGATGGTCCCGGCGCCTGGGGGACAGACGATCAACAGGTGCGACGCGACGTCATGGCCAAGTTTGCCGGCGAACTCGTCGGACGCTTCCACGATCACCGGGTCAAGGTTAAGAGATAGCATGCGTCGCGGTTTGCTCACGCTGGCGGCCCCGTTCCTGCTGCTGTCGCTTTGCGCCGGCTGCAACTGGCTCACCGCGTTCGCGTATTACTTCAGCCCGGAGCGCACCGAGCCGGCGCAGTTCGTGCTTTCGAAGGCCCCGCTGGCGATCGTCATCGACGGGGCGCCCTCCGGCGATGACCACCCGCTGCTACGCCGCGCGTTGCACCGCCAGATAGTCGAGCTGTTCGAGCAGAACGGGGTCAATGATCAGGTGATTCCCTACGCGCGACAGCTCGATCTTCAGCAGGCCAACCCGGATTTTGCTCAGTGGCCCTTGCAGCGCATCGGGCGCAAGCTCGGGGCCGCGCAGGTCATCCATCTTCAGATTGTCCAGTTTCAACTCCGCGAGAGCCCTGATTTCCCGATGTTGCAGCCACTGGTCAGACTGCACGTCAGGGTGATCGACACGCACGCGCCGGCTCGAGAGGCGCGCCTCTGGCCGCCGGGTCGCGGCGGGCACGAGATTGAGGTCACGCGCCACGCCAGCGAGGTTGGCGGATATGAGGCCACCGATGCCGAGGTCGTCAAGCTTGGCAAAGACGCCGGCCAGTGGGTGGCGCGACTCTTCTACGATTACTCCCTGGAAGAGCCAGTCCCCGTGGAGCCGTGAGCGATCCGCGCGCTAATGCTGGTGTGATTCGGCTGGCCGGTCTTGCCGCCGGCGCACTCGTCATCATCGCGGCTTCGTCATTACTCGGGCCGACCACGATCACGCCGGGTGATGTGTTCGACGCCGGCTTTTCGTCACCATTCTGGTTGTATCGCGCGCCGCGGACGGCCCTCGCCGGCTGCGCCGGGGCCGGTTTGGCGGTCGGCGGGGTCATCTTCCAGGCGCTCTTTCGCAACCCGCTTGCCACGCCGTACACGCTCGGGATTGCCAGCGGTGCATCATTGGGGGCCGCGTGCGCTTTTCTGCTGGGCCTGGGCGGCCTGTGGTGCAATCTGCCGAAGGCCGGCCTGTTCGCATTGGGTGGTGCGGTGCTCGCCATGACGGTCGTGATGTTGGCGGCGCGCGCCCGCGCGGGTCGCGACATGACCCGGCTGCTGTTGGCGGGTGTCTGCGTGGCGTACCTGTGCGCCGCAGGCATTCTGCTGGTCACCTACCTCGCGCAGCAGGCCGTCACCAACGCGATTGTCATCTGGATGATGGGGTCGCTTGCGCTGTTTGACGCGTGGGCCTGGGCGCGCATCCTGGTAGTGCTGCTGCCCACGCTGGGCTTTGCCGTCTATTCGCATCGCGCGCTGGACCTGTTGATGCTTGGTGATCACGTGGCGGCGTCGCGTGGCGTCGCCGTCGTGTTTGTCATGCGCTGCTCTTTCATACTGGTCGGCTTGCTGACGGCGGTGATTGTCGCGCATTGTGGGCCGATCGGCTTTGTCGGGCTGATGGTGCCGCACATGGTTCGGGCGCTGGTCGGCGAGCGGGCACTGCCGCTGGTGCTGGGCTCGGTTTTTGTCGGCGGAGCATTCCTGGCCGTCTGCGATGGTATCGCCCGCGGCGTGGCCACCTATGAGGTGCCGGTGGGCATCATCACGAACATACTCGGCGCCGCGTTCTTCTTCTTCCTGCTGTTTACGCGTGACGTTTCACCCGCCGGCGCCAGGTAGGACGCCTCCCTGTGGCACAGGTTTTCAACCTGTGGTCTTCACCGTCCTTCACCGTCCTTCACCGGTTCTCACCGGTTCTCACCGGTTAAAAACCGGTGCCACGGCAGTTTGGCTGTGTGCCATCGCTCTCGAGCAGTGCGAAGCTCAGATCGGCGTCGTAGCCGGCGTCGGTCAAGAGCAGCGTCACACGCAACCATGGTGTATCAGTCGGTTCACTCCGCTTCGCGGCGCCATGTTCCCGGCAAAGGTCCGAAGCTGCCCGGCATCTGCGTCACACTCACGTCTTCGACGTAGAATTCCTGATCGCTGACAGTGGTCCCCACCGTGAAGATCGCCTCGACAAACGCGCCGGACCAGGTCGGCGCAACGCTGCCGCTGACGTGGGTCCACTCCTTCCAGATCTCGGCCTGGGCGAATTCGAAGTACTCGCTGCCAGAGTCGGTCACGATCCACAAACCGACCGAGACATCTTCGGGATCGTCCTTCATCTTGAGCCACAGGTCGGTACGGCAGGTCGCGCCGCTCTGCAGGATGATGGGCAGCGTCTGTTGCGGGACGGCCGCCGAATCTGTCCGGTTCTTGACCTTCATGCCCCACTCGCCGCTGTGAACGTGCTCCCCTCCGTCGCGG
Source organism: Phycisphaerae bacterium (assembly GCA_963675745.2). Classification (GTDB taxonomy): domain Bacteria; phylum Planctomycetota; class Phycisphaerae; order UBA1845; family Fen-1342; genus JAFGRR01. The sequence continues at coordinate 472,846 of CAXXWX010000015.1, read as the reverse complement.
ACCTCCAACTCGCAACCGCCGACGGCCTGCCAGGGGGCCGCCACGCTGGTTTCGAAGTCGCCGTTCACGATGACATTCGATGGCAGAGACTCCAATGGCGGCTGGACGAGGACACTGTAGATCCACACCGATTCGCGACAGACGCCCTTGCCATACACGCGCACCGGGGCGTTTGTGTCGGCGCTCAGGTCACCGTCTGCTTCATCGACCAGCTTGTACGTCAGGGATCCGTCGCCGAATGTCTGCTCAGCGACCCACGTGTCATGCGTTATGCTGGTACGCCAGGTTCTGTCGCTGTAGATCGCCAGCAGCGCCGCGTCTACCGCCGACTGGGCGTACAGCTTTGCCGTGGCGCGATCGCCGAGGCCCTCGGCGGCGCGCAGCTTCACGCGCAAGACCATCATCGCCGACAAGCCGATGATGGTCACCAGCAGCGCCGTTCCAAGGAAGAACAGATACGAGGTTCCGCGGCGTGAGAATCTGGCGCTAAGATCTTTCTTGTGAGCGGGCGCAGACCGGCCGGGGGCCGGTCCCACATGCTGTGGGTGCAGGCTCCTGGTGTGCGCCATAGCCGGCGCTCTCACCGGTGTCGCGTCCTGTTCTGGTCCAGCCACGCGAGTCTCCTGGCCGCGGTGTGGCGGGCGCCGGCGCTATGACGTGGTCGCGTGACGCCACGAGCCGGGTGTCAGCCGGTCCTACTCATCCATGCCGGCCGCCCATTCGATTGCCCTTCTCATGACTGTCTGGCCGTCGCCGGCCAATGCATTGATGTCAAAGCCGCCGCGACCCCACGGAAGCTGCACTCGGCGGCCGGCAGCCGTTCCACCGCCATACAACGCCGCTCCCTCTTCGAGCACAGCCAGCGATGGGTAGAGGGTTACGCCGCCGGTGCTGGTGTAGGCGAGGATCTCCAACTGCGGGGACGCGAAACCCTTCAGCGTGTATAGGTGCTGCTCCGACGAGAATGCGCCGAGCCACCCGATCGCGAACTCGGACACTATGTAGTGCGTGTTATCAAACACGTACACCGACTGGGCATCGGTGGATTTGGTGTCAGAGGCAAACCCGAACACCTCCACCAACTCCTCGTCTTCGTTGACTACCCCAATGGGGGCGTTGCGTAACTTTGTGCCCAGGTCGCTCGCCTTAACCTGTTCCGACACGTAAGCGATCTCAACGTCAGCGACGGCCGCGTCAAAGTCGGCTTTCGGCTTAGAATCATCGATGAGCGTGACCGCGAAACCCCAGGATTCAGCAAGCGCCTGCCGGGCGAGCTCCTGGTCGGAGGGGGCCTGGTCGTTCTTGACCACCAAAAGGAGTGGGACACCCGTGTAGCAACCCGCCGTGTAGCAGTCTGTACCTGGCCCCTGCGGCTCGCCGCCTAACGTCGCGCACAGGTCGGCGGCCACGTCGGCACACGACCCGTCGTCCAGGCAGCAGGCCTCGGTCGGCGGGGGGCCGACGGTGCGCAGCGCGACGAGCTCCGCTACCGGGATACCATCACGCGAAACGGTAACCGTGATCCGCCTGGCGCCAACTTCATCCGGTGACAGTGCTGATAGATCCCCAGACTGCACGCAGTTCACGACCACGCTGCGCTGCCACTCAGCCAGCCAGCCCATCACCGTGCCGTCCTTTTCCTGCGGCGGTGAAGCGGACCAGCCGTTGTAGTCGTCGAGATCGTCGAAGGCGCTGCGGTTTCCCGAGGCGTCCTCCCCGGGTTCCGGCCCCATCGTGACCGTCACGAAGCCCGTGTCGAAGATTCCGCCCGCTATCATGTACAGACTGGCGGCGTCGGCGTAATCTTGTTGAAGGATCTCCACCATCAGATCCTCGGCCAACTGGCGGCCGCTGAGTCGGCCGTAAAGCGCTCGCTGCCCCAGCTTGGCGGCCCCGACGGTGTTCAGCGCCGCCACCAGCATCACGCCGACCAGCGCGATCGAGATGACCATCTCGACCAGCGTCAGGCCACGGCGTCGGCTCGCCAGCTCAGCGCTCATCAAAGCCTCCCTAGAACGTCTGCACGGATACCGTGTCGGTATCCTCGCCACCATGTCCGTCAGATACCGTCAGTGTCACCGTGTACTTGCCAAGTCCAAACGTGTGGGTCGGCGAGGCGTCGGTCGACGTGCCACCATCGCCGAAATCCCAGAAGTACGTCAGCGGGTCGCCGTCAGGATCAGACGAGCCCGATGCGTCAAAGCGATACATCGTCGCCATCAGCCTCTGCGCATTTGCAACGGCGATCGGATTCCTGTTGCCGGATACTGTGGACGAGAACTCAGCGGCCGGCGAGTTCAGCAGTTGCACCTGCGTCTCCACGCGGCCGCTCGCGTCCGAGCCGACTTGAAGCGTGACCTTGACAGCGGAAACCCCGACCGGGGCCGCGGCCCAGATGATAGCGCGATGCAGCAGTGTTTGCCCGGCGTCGTTGAGCATGTTGAAGTCAAATGGACTGGGGCCCCACGGCAGCTTCACACGTCGGGCCGCCGCGGTGGCTCCGTTCAACAGCTCGCCGCCAACATCGACAACCACCAATACCGGGTCGCTGGAAGCCCCCGTCGCGAGGATGGAGGCTGCCGGCGCCAACGGCGTTTGCAGAGCGACTCGCTCCTGCCAGTCATCGAGAAACACGAGATAACCAGGCTCAAACGGCACGGTGATATAGTGAGTATTGTTGGTGACGAGAATCTGGTCGACTGGTTGCAGGTAGTACGCATCCGCGCCGAGCCCCATTTCGTCGCAGATGTACCCCTCTTCCGTGACTATGCCGACGCACGGGTTCATATCTTTGTCTTGCAGGTCATCGGACCAGACCGTTTCGGAGATGTAGATCACATCAGCGGCTTTACCTTGGGCGTCAAAAGTCGCCTGCGGTGCGGACGCGACGATGGTCCCGACCGTCAGGCCCCAGGACTCCATCAGGTCCTGCCGGTCCTCATCCTGGCTGCCGGGGCCGCCTAGTTCGTCTATGACCAGCAGCACGCGCGGCGTGTGCGTGAGCGGCAGCGCCTTCCGCGCGTACTCCAGCGAGAAATACCGCACGTCCTCGCACACGGTGATGGCGTCGGACTCGTTGTAGCTGTACGCCAGCGGATCGCCGGGCGTTCCCGACCATGTGTATTGGATCATCTCCGGGCCGGCGTCCCCATGACCGCGATCCGGCACACTCAGCTTCACGCTACCTGCAGTTGCGCTGAGGGCGGTGGCCAACGCCAGATCGGCGGTAATCCGGTCCACCGCCGCAACCGCCTCCGCCGCCTGCGTGGACAGGTCCTCTTCATCAGGAATCGCATGGCCGGCCAGCAAAACCACCGAGGCCATCCCACCAACCAGAATGGTCATGATGGACATGCTGACCACGAGTTCGGCCAGCGTGAAACCCGTCGATTGGTGCTGCCAGGATCTCATGGGCCTGCGCTCATTCAGAAATGCTCGTTTGCCCCGTGTCGGCGTCGAGCGTGATCGTGCGATAGTGGTCGCCAACGTGAATGACCACGGTTCCGCCGCTGTCCGGCACGCCGTACATGTCGAAGACAACAACCGTGTCGTCACCGAACTTGGCGGACACGGGCTCGGCCTTGTTCAGGTCGTCGGGAAGCGATACGACGTACCGCTCGTCCGGGTGATCCGGGTGCGGGAGACCGACCAGTTGGTACACCGGCTCGCCACCCTCCAGGAACCGGACTTCCTGGGTGGTGCTGGCGGTCATGGCGTGCTGGCGGGCCAGTTCCAGGTCGGCGGCGATACGCCGCGCGGCTCCTTCAACGCTCCGCAGGGCGATCGAATTGCCAAATCGCGGAATCGCCATCGCCGAGAGAATCGCGATTATCGCGACCACGGCCAGCAACTCGACGAGCGAGAAGGCGCGCGCGAAAGCCAATATCGGCTTCGGTGTGCGAAATCTCTCACAGCGGACAGGCATTTGTTGCGCCCTCTGTTGGTGCGCGTAATCTCTCTGGTGGAATATCGGTTTATCAAGGGGGTTGCTTCGGCAAGAGGATGCCGAGCCGTTTCTGCCGGATGGGTACCGCGGGAGGGCACCATCAAGCGGCCGACGTCTTGGTTGGCCGAAGCGCATGCCGACGCGAACAGCCGTCGGCATGGCACCCAACGCCGACGCGAACAGCCGTCGGCATGGCACCCTTGCGGTTCTGGCGGCGGATCTTACGCTAATCGGCCATGCCGGTCGGCGTGCTGTTGTTGGCCAGCCAGTCCAGCAGCTCCTGGATGCTGGCGGTCGCCAGCGCGACGCAGATGTCGGCGCCGCCGTAGTATAGATTCAGCGTATCGCCGTCATCGGCGATCGTATATCCACAGGGAAACACGACGTTGCCCACGTCGCCGAAACGCTCGTAATACTCTTCGGGGCCGAAGATCCAGGTCTCGCCGCGCTGGATGCAGCGCTCGGGCGTGTTCAGATCGAACAAGGCCAGGCCCAGCCGATACAAACAGCCGGCCGGCGTCATTCGCACGCCGTGATACAGCATCAGCCAGCCGCTTTTGGTCTCGATTGGCGGCGGTGACAAGCCGATGCGCTCCGCGTCCCACCACGCGCCACGCCGGGCCTCGAGAATCATCCTGTGACTGCCCCAGTGCCACAGGTCGGGCGAGTACGAAATCCAGATGTGTGCCCCGACGGGGCCGACCGGCCGATGGATCAGCGCCCAGTTATCACCAATGCGGTGCGGGAAGAGGGCCGCATCCTTGTCTTCGGGGGGCATGATCGCGCCGAAGCGCTCGAACTCGACGAAATCTTCGGTGAGTGCCAGCGAGACACCCGGACCGCCGCGCGAGTACGAGGTGCAGACGACGGCGTACTTCTCGAGCTCGGGGACATACGTGATCCGCGGGTCTTCCAGCCCCCAGATTTCTTCCGGATACTCGTCCGGCAAGGGCGCTAATGTGGGCCGTGGGTCCACGCGCCATCCGTCAACTCCGTTGCTGGAGCGGGCGGCGGTGAGGTGCGAGTGACCGCGGCGATCCTCGACCCGGCAGAGCAGCAGCGTCGTCCCGTCGGTAAGCCGCGTCGCGCCGCAGTTGAACACGCTGTTAATCGGGTAGGGCCAGTCGGCGGCCGTCAGAATCGGGTTGCGGTGATGCCGGTGTATCAGGTCGACATGGTGCTGGTTGCGCATCTGCCGAAACTGCCGGTAGGCCATCTCAATGCCCGAGTCGTTCATCGTCACTTCCACTGGTTATGACCCGGTCAGCGTCACTACTGTCCGATATCGCTCGATCGGGTGTTGGGGGTTACGAATACGTCAATGCACACATCCTATAATAGAGTCGCGCTCGCCACAGGCGCGCGCTACCGGCCTCAGCCCGGGCGCGGGTGGGGCGGGCCGCTCATCATCATTGTCGGCGCCGCGGCCGGGAGTCGTTATTCAGATCACAGATTTGCGACGACCGGCGCCGCCTGGAATGTGCGCCGGTGTCAACCGTGAAAGTGGCCGCTGCGTGTCTCTCAGGCGAGCTTCGGTCTCGGGCTCATCAACCGCCGCGCGTCGGAATGGTCACGTTCCATGAAAACAACGGGTCAGGCCGCACCCCGTCAACGATCACCGGTGCCCCGGCATCGACGCGTTCAAGAACCAGACCAATATCCGTCAATGTCTGAACAGGCAGGCGGTCGAGCCGCAGTATCAGGTCGCCGCGCCGCATGTCCGCCCGGTCCGCGGGGCTGCGCGGCTCGACTTCGCTGATGATCAGGCGCGCATAGTCGGGCAACCTATACTTGCGGCGAATCTGCGGTGTGATCTCCTGGAGTTCGATGCCCAAAAGGCGCAGGGCCAGCTTCTCGCCGTCGGGCAGAGGCACCGCCTCGAGTTGCAGCGACTTCTCGAGCTCTTGGTCGCCGCGTTGGACCACCAGTCGCACATCATCGCCCGGTCTGCGTGACAGCAGATGCACGTAGTAGTCAATGCCGTTGTCCAACGGCTCGCCATTAAACCGCAGAATGCGGTCGCCGCGCCGCAGCTTGGCACGTGCGGCCGGCGTATCCGCGGCGACGCTCAGCACCTGGGCCTGCGCGCCGCTTACCTCGAGCCCGAAGCGCACGCGTTGACGCCGTTCTATGTCAAGCAGGTGCGGCAGCAGCTCCCAGAGCCTGGCGACCGGAATCGCGAAGCCGATGTTCTGGGCATCACCGCGGATGGCCGTGTTTATGCCGATGAGTTCGGCGTTCAGGTTGAGCAACGGTCCGCCCGAGTTTCCCGGGTTGATCGAGGCGTCGGTCTGGATCAGGTCGCGGTAGACGACATCATTCTGGAAGCGCAGTTCGCGGCCCAGGGCGCTGACTATCCCGGTGGTAACGGTGTGCTGCAAGCCCAGCGGGTTACCGATCGCAACAACGGTCTCACCGACCATGATGTCGTCACTCACGCCCAATCGGCAGGATTTGAGCGGGGCCGGCGCGGTGACCTTCAGCACGGCCAGGTCGTGATCGGGATCGACAGCGATGATCTCGGCCGGCAGTGTGGTCTTGTCGCTGAACGTCACGCTCACATCGGATGCCTGGGTGACGACGTGCGCATTGGTCACCAGGTAGCCGCTCTCGTGAATCATGACGCCCGAGCCGACGCTGTGGACTTCGTGTTCGTGGGCGCGCGGCGGGGCGAGATTGAAGATGTCGTCCCAGCCCGAGCCAAGCCGCAACCCGCGACTGCGCACCAGACGCGTGGTGTTGATGTTTACGACCGCGTCACGGGCCCGCTCGAAAACTTCAACAACCGGGGTGCGGCGTCGCGCCTGGTCGGCGGGATCGGCGGCACTGTGCGCGACGCAGGTTGCTAAACCCATTACGACTAACAGGATACAGATAGTACGGCTCATCGCTTCTCCATCAGCAGGCACAACAGGTTCCATTACGTACGATATGCATCCCGACGCTTGCGGTGGCGTTATCCGCTCAAATTCCGCCGCCTGCGCGTCCAGAATAACCTCCTTGCTTACCGGCTCGCCAGCGTTCATAATGCCGGGTCAATAGAATTGGTTGTTGTTTGTCAAGTTCATTGGATTCGGAGGACTCGGATGGGCTCGAAGCTCCAGGGGCTACTCGAGCTTCAGGATATTGAGCTGCAGATTGTTGATATACGTCGCCAGTTGGCGCGCCGCGAGCGCGCCGTCAAGGCACAGGAGAGTAAGCTGGGGGAGTTGCACGGCGAACTCAAGGCCGAGGAGGATGAACTGAAGCGCTTCCGGGTCCAGGTGGATCAAGTTGACCTTGACCTGAAGTCCCGCACCGCTCGCATCGCCAAGCTGCGCGAACAACTCAACAGCGTTCGCACGAACAAAGAGTATGCGGCCGTTCTCTCCGAACTCAACAACGAGAAAGCAGACGCCAGCAAGGTCGAGAGTCGCGCGCTCGAGATGATGGAGCACGCCGACCAGCGCTCGGCCGCCCTCTCCGAGCGCCGCGCCGCTGAACAGGTCGAGGGTCAACGCCTGGCCGACCTTCAAGCGCAGTTCGAGCAAGCCAGCAAGTCGTTCACCGACAAGCTGACCGATCTCGAACGTCAGCGAAAGCTGGCCGTCGACGAAATCGACAGCGGCGCGCTGGCCCGTTTTGAACGCCTTTCGGAGCGCTACGACGGAGAAGCCCTGGCGAAGATCGAGCGCACCCATCCCCGCCGCGACGAGTTCATCTGTAGCGGCTGCTACATGTCGCTGTCGGCCGAGGTGGCGAACGCGGTCCTGACGCGCGACGATACCGTGACCTGCAAGAACTGCGGGCGCATCCTCTGGATGGAAAAAGGCACGTAGGCGGGCGGTGTGGGTCTGATCATCCATTTCGATGGTGGATCGCGGGGAAACCCGGGGCCGGCGGGCGCCGGCGTCGTTATTCAAACCGAGGACCATCAGCGCGTGTTCGAGGGCGCCTATTTCCTCGGACACCAAACCAACAACGCCGCCGAATACCACGGACTGATTCGCTCACTTCAGCGCGCACTGTGCGAGGATGCCGGCGATGTGCAGCTCTTCTCGGACAGCGAACTGCTCGTGCGGCAGATCACCGGTGAATATCGCGTCAAGAGTCCGCGGCTGCAGCAACTCTTCCAACAAGCGCAGCTTCTCCTGCTGAAAATACCGCGCTGGCGCATCCAGCACGTGCGCCGCGACGAAAACAAGCGCGCTGATGAACTGGCCAACCTGGCCATGGACCGCGGCGCGGACGTCATCGTGTTTGATACGGGCGGCGCGGAATCACCGCCGGAGCCGTCGCCAACCGCCGATACCGACACGCCCGCGCCGGTCGCCGACAGCACGCCCTCGCCTGCGTTGGTGCATCCGGGTCAAGAGGATGAGTCGCAGCGCTCGGTCAAGGTGCGGCTTACCACCGCCCCGGCGCCGGGGGCCTGCCCCGCCGAGGGTTGCGACGTGCGGGAGTTTACCGTGGAGCACACACTGCCGGCCGGACTGTGCGTACACGCGGCCCATGCGATCCTGCCGACCTTGCTGGCCATGCAGAACACCGACACGGCGGAATTCGCGGCGATCCCCACCATGATGGTGCGCTGCGCCCGTCCGGGCTGCGGAGCGAGCTTTCAATTGGCGCCGGCGCGATCAAACAACGGCGCGCCCGGCGGCTGACCGCGACCCATGCCTTCAGATCACATGCAGCGATCAAGGAACCACCGCCGCTACGTCGGGATCGCGGCCAATGTTGCCGAATATTCGTCGTAACACGCCGAGCGCTCGAAGCCGAGGCGCTCGTAGCAGCGGATGGCCGCGAGGTTGTCGGACTTGACGTTCAGGCCGATATGGTCGACCGTCGGCATCAGGTGGCGGCAGATGCGGGCCGTTACCGCGGCGGCGTGGCCGTGGCCGCGCTGGTCCGGGTGCGTGGTGATGTTGCCCAACGCCGCCACGCGGTATGTCGGCGAATAAACATGTATGCCGCCGGCGCAGACCAACCGGCCGGCGATCCGGCGGCCGAAGTAGCAACCGGTTGCCAGTAACTGCGGCTCGAACCAGTGCCCCGGATAGCTCCGCTCAAAGAGGGCCATGACCTCGTCGGCGTCCGCCGGGCGCAATGGCACCACACCCGCCGTGTCGACTCCCTCAAGCTGACCAGCGTCTGCCAGCGCCATCTTCAGGTGCGTGCCGTGCGGCGTGAGTTTGTAGGCACCGCAGAGAGCCGGCTCGACGCCCGCGGTCAGATGGCAATAGAACCGCGCCGGCAGCAAGTGGAGGATCGAGTCGAGCAGGGCGCGCATCGGCTGGGTGGCGCCACTCGTCAGCGCCGACAGCGAGGGCAACTCGAGGCCGGAGTAGAGCAGCGCAACCGCGCGCAGTTTGTCCTCCTCACGCACGCCGTACCAGGTCGTGTACGGCCAATAGCCATCGTCCAGATCGCCGAGCGCGTAGATGTTCAGCAGCGTGTCACGGCGTAACGCCGTCTCAATCATCGCTTTGTCGTGCAGGCAGATTGTGTTCATCGTTTCGATCAATATAGCTAGAACAAGAAAACCGGTGCGAAAGCGCCGCTCAAGCCAATCCCCAGGCAGATACAGAGCATGCCGATGACAGGTACCGCCACGCTGGCAAGCCCGCGCGCTGGTCCCGGCGCAGCGCACGCGACGATCAGGCGTTCAACGACATAGACCCACCAGCCGAACAAGAACGCCGGTGCGGCACAGATAATAGCGATGGCTGCGAAGAGCGGCAGAGCGGACATCGCGCGGACGTCGGTGATTTCGGGGGTGGTCAGGATAAAGAGCATCGCCGCTGCCCAAGCGCCCGTCAGGATTGTGAATCCGCTCGTGCAATGCATGAGACCTCGCCAGAAGTGAAGACGATAGCGGGCGTGCAACGGTTTGAGCAGCGATGCGAGCACTAGCGCCACCAGTGTCTCACAGACCCAGAACGAGATCGACGTGGTGATGGCGATCATTATGCAGAGGCCGAGTATACCCATGTCGCCGTCCTTAATGGACGCGATCAGGCCGCCTGTGAGGAACAGAAGAGCGGCGACGATATAACAGCCCCACGAGTACGCGCGTGCTTCAGCGACATTGTGGTGTGGTGGGAAGTCGCGAGCGACAAGTTCCGGCGTGAACGCCACGCTGCACCAGAGCCGCGGCAGATCACGCAGCAGGTTCCCCGTCCAGTCCCATATCGGGCGCGTCTCGCCGGCGGCGATGGCGCGCAGCTCGGACCAGTCGATATCCGCGCCGCATTCCGGGCAGCGGTCGCTATTGATGCCCGTGAGGTTGTACTCGCAAGTCAGGCAGTAAAGCGCGCTGTCCTCGGCGTCACCCATGGCGCACAGGATATGGCCGGAAGGGAGGCGGGGGAACACGCGCGACGCGCTTGCATCCAGATCACGTCGCGACGCCGATCGCGCGGCGCACGCAAAAGCCCGGCCGGGATCGGCCGGGCTATGCGTGTTGTCAATCCCAGGGTGCCATGTCAGCGAGCGGCGTCGAACGCCGGCGATTGCGGCGCGGGTTCTCAGCCGGTGAATCCGGCGGGTCAGAAACCTGTGCCGCAAGTTGAGATAAGCTCTACTTGAGCTCGACAGTCGCGCCGGCTTCTTCGAGCTCCTTCTGCCACTTCTCGGCGTCTTCCTTGCTGACGTCTTCGACGATCGCCTTGGGCGCCTCGTCGACAAGCGCCTTGGCTTCCTTGAGACCCAGATCGGTGCGGATCGCGCGGACGACCTTGATAACCTGGAGCTTCTTGTCGCCGGCGGCCTTGATGATAACGCTGAACTCGGTCTGCTCTTCGGCCGCGGCTTCGCCGCCGCCCCCGTCGCCCGGCATCGCCGCGATCACGGCGCCGCCGGCAGCGGGCTCGATGCCGTAGGTTACCTTGAGATAGTCAGTCAGGTCGGTGGCCTGAATAAGTGTCAGCGCGACGATCTTGTCGCCCAGTTCCTTGATTTCAGCCGCAAACTCCTTGGCGGGAGCGGCATCGGCGGGTGCATCGGCCATGGGTCATACTCTCCGTGCTACATCTACTCGACTACCCTGATAGCAGAGACCCCGATGGTCTCTTTTAATCCGCCAGGCGGAGCAGTCAGGAAGTAGTTTTCAGTTTTCAGTGTTCAGTTCTCAGTATTCAAGCCAGGCAGCCTACCTGTGGCCTCTTTGCCTCGTTGCCTGGTTGCCTGGTTGCCTTCTTCTCCCCCTCACGCCACGTTGGCGATCGGCTCGTCCTTCTCCAGCTTCTCGATAATGGTCTTGAGACAGCCGGCGATGTTGCCGCCTCCCGAGCGAATGGCCGATGCCAGCTTGCCGCCGGGCGAGAGTACGATAGCTGACAGCTTGGCCTGGACATCGCGCTTGGTGGGCATCTTATGCACCTGGCCGGCGCGCGATTCCTCGATGTATTCGCCCTCGATCACCGCGCCGCGCACGATGACGCCTTCGAGTTTACGCCGCCAGGTATCGAGCAGCTTGGCGGCGTCGATGATCGACTCGCCACCGGTTACCAGCGCAACCGGGCCTGACATGTCGCGCGCCATGCGCTCGAGCGGGCCACCCGCGACCGCACGCTGAAAGAGCGAGTTCTTCACGATCTCCATGCGGATGTTGTTGGCACGCAGTTCACGGCGGAAGTCGTTGGTCGTGTTACCGTCGATGCCGACGAACTCGACCCACAGCGCCGAATCGACCGTGGCATAGCGTGAGTGGAGTTCCTTCGTGATCATGTCTTTGACGGGCTTGCTCATAGCATCTACTCCAATCCCGCAATACTGCCGGTATCAACTTCGATCCCGGGAGTCATGGTTCCGCTGATACTGACCTTCTTCAGGTAGGTGCCCTTTGCCGCGGCCGGCTTCAGCTTGCGAATATGGCCGACGAACGCCGAGATGTTCTCCATCAGGTCTTCGTTGGAGAAGCTCACCTTGCCCACCGGCGCGTGGATGTTGCCGCCGGCGTCGTTGCGATACTCGAGCTTGCCGGCGGAGTATTCACGAATCGCGGTCGCGATGTCAGTGGTAACGGTGCCACTCTTCGGCGACGGCATCTTGCCCTGCGGGCCCAACACGCGGCCCAGCTTGCCGACCTTGCCCATCACTGATGGGTGCGCGACGGCGACGTCGAAATCCATCCAGCCTTTCTGGACCTTCTCCACCAGATCATCCCCGCCGGCTTCAACCGCACCGGCGGCCTTGGCGGCCTCGGCGTCGGCGTCCTGGCAGAACGCAATCACCCGCTTAGACTTGCCGACTCCCTTCGGCAGGCTGACCGATCCGCGGATCATCTGGTCCGCCTGGCGCGGATCGATGCCAAGGTGGCAGACCAGGTCGACAGTCTGGTCAAACTTGGTCGCGCTGAACTGTTTGAGGGTTTTGATCGCTACGTCGAGAGGGGCGGGCGTGCCTTTCGCCTTTTCCATGTCTTTTCGATAGCGCTTACTGCGTCTCTGCATCGCAAGCTCCCACTGTGTTGCCGGCCCGTGGTCAGGCCCTGGGTTATATGTGTCCAAGCTCGGCGCCGACAACCGTCGGCCCGCGTGCCGCTAATCGTCCTCTACCACAATTCCCATCGATCGCGCCGTGCCGGCCACCATGCGCTGGGCGGCTTCGACGTCAAACGAGTTCAGGTCTTTCGCCTTGGTTTCCGCGATCTTGCGGAGATCGTCCCGGGTGACCCGGCCGACCTTTTCGCGGTTTGGAACCCCCGAGCCTTTCTCCACGATGCTCAGGCTGGGATCGAGCGGCTTGGCAGCCTTGGTCAGCAGCACCGCGGCCGGCGGGCTCTTGACCAGAAAGTCGAAAGACTTGTCCTTGTAGACCGTGATTTCCACCGGGCAGGTGGTCCCGTTCATGTCCTTCGTGCGCTCGTTAAACTGCGACACGAATTGCCCGATGTTCACGCCGTGCTGGCCTAACGCCGGCCCGATGGGAGGTGCCGGTGTGGCCTGCCCGCCGGGGGCCTGCAACTTGATCTTCTGTGCGATCTGCTTCGCCATTAGGCTGTCCTACTGCTCAAACCTTGTGCTACGGCGTCTGGCGCGCCGGGGAACCTCGCATGCTAGCAGATAACCGCGCTTGTTCCAAGCGGAAATCCGCCACGGTTGCTACAGTGGGTCGACCTGCCAGTAGTCGATCTCGATCGGAGTGGCCCGCCCGAAGATCGTGACGATCACGCGTACCGTGCCCTTTTGCGTGTTGATTTCGTCCACAAGACCTTCGAAGTTTTCGAACGGACCTTCCTGCACCTTGACCTTGTCGCCCTTCTTGAATTTCAGGTTTGCCAGCGTGGGCGTGTCGTCGGGGCTGATCACGGCGGCGAGCATCTCCTCGACCTCGGCCATGCTCATCGCTGACGGTTTACCGCCGGCGCTGATGAAATCGCCGACACCGCTGGTATCCTTGATCATGAACCACACGTTGTCCGGTACGCTGCCGTCGGGTTCGGTAGCCATCTCGACAAAGACATAACCGGGATACAACTTGCGGTAATGGACGCGCGCCCGCCCGCTGCGTATGCGTTTTTCCTTCTGGGATGGCACCAGCACCCGCCCGATGCGCTCTTCCAGGGTCTCGATCTTGACCTTGCGCTCCAGCGCATCGCGAACCTGGTCTTCACGGTTTGAGGCGACCCGCAGAACGTACCAGTGCATGCCCTCGCGAACCAGCGGCTCCTTGGCCTGCGCCGCCTCTTCGGCCACGACCGATGACCCCGCTTCCGCCTCCGTTCGCTCAGCCGGTGCGGCATCGCCTGATGACGCGGCCTCAGCCGTCTTCTCCGGCTGGTCCGGCGAATTCTCGTCGAGCAGGTTTTCCTCTTCGGTTACCGCCATTATTCGCCGCCGCCCCCAAACACCTGACCGATGTCAATCTGGAGCACGTCTATCGAGCTGAATATGACCATGAAGAATATGTCTACCGCGAACAGCAGGAACGCGAGAGCGAACATGGCCACGATCACAACCTTGGTTGCGCCGATGATCTCGCGGCGGGTCGTCCAGTTGACCTTCTTCATCTCGCCTTCGGTGGCGATCATGAAGTCGACCGTGCTGTGGTTGCGACCCAGCGCGTAGTACACCAGCACCCCCAGTGCTGCGACGACGCCGAGCGCGATCAGCTTTTGTGCCATAGCGCCGGCGTATACCAACTGGTCGTGTACAAACCAGCCCGTGGCCACCACGATCACCCCGGCGGCAACGGCGCTGCTCCAGCGCACATGCTGGCCCTGGCCGGGCTTGTAAACACGCAGTGGGGCGCCGGCTTCGGGCGCGCGACGTGGAGCCTCACCTCGGCCCCCGCCACCTGGTGACGGCCGTTCGCTTGGTGTATCCATCAAGTTTCTCCCGCGGCGCTAACCACCGCCGCGATACACAGCGCCGGTCAACATTCACATTGACCACACCGGAATCTGATCGCCGGACAACTAAAACTTCCGAGAACCGTCCCGGTCTGGCGACTCACCAGGAGCGGAGGGACTCGAACCCCCAACCGCCGGTTTTGGAAACCGGTGCTCTGCCAAATTGAGCTACGCTCCTAGAACAACAAAAGTCATCAGTGTGCAGTTATCAGTTCTCGGTACTCGACATCGAAGCAAGCCCTGATGGGCGCGACGGCTTCGGCGTTCTGCCAACCGCCAACTGCTAACTGACAACTCCTCACTTATTTTCGTTTGATCTTGTGAACGGTGCGGCGGCGCAGGCGCGGGCTGTACTTCTTCAGTTGCAGCTTGGGCACGCCGCCCAGCACGTTCACCGTGGTCCGGTAGTTCAGATCACCGGTTTCGGTGCACTGCAACCACACCCACTCTCTTTTCTGCGCCTTGGCCATTCAACCGTTCTCCAAGTCGGTGCTGTTACGGCAAAAGGGCCCGGGCAGGCCTGCACGGCGCCGCCCGCCCCTGCCGTCACTGTTCCAGGACCCCGGCGTTGCTCCCGGGCGTCCCGGTATTACTCCAGGATCTTCGTCACGACGCCGGAGCCAACCGTTCGGCCGCCTTCGCGAATCGCGAACCGCAGCCCCTCTTCCATCGCGATCGGGTTGATGATCTCAACCTTCATCTGGATATTGTCGCCGGGCATGCACATGTCGGCCTTACCGCCGTCACGCGCCTGCAACTCCGCGACGTTGCCGGTCACGTCCGTCGTCCGGAAGTAGAACTGCGGGCGGTAATTCGGGAAGAACGGCGTATGGCGGCCGCCTTCCTCCTTGGTCAGCACGTACACCTCGCCGAGGAACTTCGTGTGCGGCGTGATGCTCCCGGGTTTGGCCAGAACCTGACCACGCTCGAGTTCCTGCTTCTCAACGCCACGCAGCAGCAGGCCGACGTTGTCACCCGCGATACCGCTGTCGAGAGTCTTGTTGAACATCTCGACGCCGGTCACGACAGTCTTACGTCCGGCGGCGGCGTGCAGACCGATGATCTCGACCTCCTCGCCGACCTTGATCGCACCGCGTTCGATACGACCGGTACCGACCGTACCGCGGCCCTTGATGCTGAACACATCCTCGACCGGCATGAGGAAGGGCTTGTCCTGCTCACGCTCGGGGGTCGGGATGTCGTTGTCGAGTGCCGCCATCAGCTCGACGACGCTCTTCATCTTGTCGTCGTTCTTCTCGACGGAGCCCTCGAGGCATTGGGTCGCCGAGCCCTTGATTACCGAGATGTTCTCGCCATCGAAGTCGTACTTCGACAACAGCTCGCGGACTTCCATCTCGACGAGCTCGAGCAGCTCGGGATCGTCAACAAGGTCAACCTTGTTTAGATAGACCACCAGCGCCGGCACGTTTACCTGGCGGGCCAGCAGCACGTGCTCGCGCGTCTGCGGCATCGGCCCGTCGGCGGCACTCACCACCAGGATCGCGCCGTCCATCTGGGCCGCCCCGGTGATCATGTTCTTCACGTAGTCGGCGTGACCGGGACAGTCGATGTGCGCGTAATGGCGGTTCTCGCTCTCATACTCGACGTGGGCGGTGGCGATGGTCAGGATCTTGGTCGCGTCACGACGCCCGTCGGATTCCGACGCCTTGGCAACCTCGTCATACGGCTTGTACTTGGCCAAGCCACGCGCAGCCTGCACCGCCGTAATCGCCGCGGTCAACGTAGTCTTGCCATGATCAACGTGCCCGATGGTACCGACGTTAACGTGCGGTTTCGTTCTTTCGAATACTGCCTTGGCCATTCAAGTTCTCCAAAGTCGACCGGGGAAGGTCGCGCCCGGTGTGGCCACTGGCGGCCACCGTGTCACATTTGCATCCTGAACCGTTTGGTACGAAACTGAGCAGGCACCCGCGGCGCGGATGAAGCTGCTGGTGGGGGTTGAACCCACGACCCCGTCCTTACCAAGGACGTGCTCTACCACTGAGCTACAGCAGCATTACCGCCTGGCCGGCACATGCCGCTCGCCGGGCAGACCTCACGTACGGCCCAGCCCCAAAACAGCGAACGGGCATTGTATACGGGCCGCTAAGGTTGTCAAAAGCAAAAATCGGCGTACCCGACCGGCCCCGGCAGGGTATTCTATGGCACGCCCGGTCGCGCCGCGGCGGCCGTTATCGGAAACCGGAGATGGCCATGCCTGATCGCCGGATACCATCGCTCGCCGAGCTGCCTCACCGCTTGCGCGAGCAGATCGAACAGCTCCCTGGTCACTACCGGGCATTGTGCCAGAGTGTGCGGGACGATCCCGGTCGCCTGTGGTACAACCCGCTGGCCCGCATCATCCTCTGGGTTACCGTGGGGGTTGTGGCCATCTGGGCCACACACTGGTTCGTGGGGTCGCTCGTGAGCGAGTACGCTCGTGATCGGGTCGAAGCCCCGCCGACGGCGACGCTCTTCGTAATCTGCACGAATCCGGACTGCGCGGCCCAGTACACCGTGACCAGAGACCTGGATTTCGACGATTGGCCGCTCACCTGCCAGGAGTGCGGCCTGGAGACGGCATATCGCGCCACCAGATGTCCGGAAATCCGCGGATGGGTGCCTGAAATCCCTGGTCGACAGGTCGAGTGCCCGCCGCGCGAGCGCGCGCCTGACAAGCCAGTGCCCGAGCACCGGCCGCGCCCCGACGCCAGCTCCGACGACGACGAGGACGGATGGTAGCCGATCCGGCACCCGCGCCGGGGCGGGCCAATACGCGATTGCGGGGGTCTGCTACTCCTCAGCGGGTTTGGGTGGCTCCTGGTAGTTGACGAGCGTGTCGGTGACCAGCGTGCGGCCGTCAAAAGTGGTCTGAGAGCAGGAGGACAGGAAGAAGTTGAACTCACGTGCCACCGGCGCCAAGCGTCCCGCCACTCCGAACGCCGCGCGCAGCACGGGGTTGCTCTGCACCTCAGGCGGAGCAAGCGCACCGATCATGGGCGCCATCTGGAGCATGCCGGCCCATGTTTCGCCGACTTTCGACGTGTCGTGGAATGACATGCTGACGACATTGTCAGCGAGGGGCAGCCCCTCTTTGATGTAACGCTCATTCTTGGCAAAGGTCTTGCCGGATTTGGCCGCTGCCAGGGCCAGCTCGACGGGTTTGACGCCCGAGCCGATCAGCAGTTGACCGTCGGCTATGCCAATGGTCGGCCGCATGCCCAGCATGGTCGCGATGGCGGGCATGTCGATCCCCTTGAAGCCCTCGGCACCGTCGATCTCGACATCGATAACGTTCCCGCTTTGTGCTTCGAGCAGAGCGGCGACTTCTACCAGGCCGCGGTTGACCATCTCCTGGGCTTTCTCGCCGTCCTTGACCTTTATCGCAAGCAGCCAGTCGCCGGGGCTGAACGGGGTGGGGCCCGGTATGGTGAATGAGGAGAATCCGCCGTCGATCCACGTAAGCAGGTCGGTCTCCAGGTCAAAAGGCAGCTCGGTGAGCTTTTCCTTGAACTTGGCGACGGCGTCTTCGCCCTCCGGGATCTGCTCGGAAACGAATTTGAGCAGCGCCTGGTAGAGCGCGTGGAGATTGACGCCGTTGGTGACGGTCACGTCGCCGGCCTGCACGGGAATCATCTTCAGCGGCTCTTGCAGCGGCTTGTTGCCGAAGATGGCGGCGTAAAACGGCTTGGACTTGGCGTTCTCGCGCAACACCAGCGTCGAGCGACAGGTCTGCCGCATACCCTTGGTCGTCTTGACCTCGGCGAGATAGTCGAACATGTCGATCGCGTCGATCAGTTTGTTGACGACATCCAGCTCGCCCAGCTCCTCATCCGCTCCCGTCGCCTCACCCATGGTGAGCACGGCACCGGTCGCCTGGCGAATCTGAGCCAGCAGCCGCTCAAAGTCCACGTAGGTGAATTCATCGGTGGGCGCCGGCAATTCCGCAAATGCCTTCTTGAAGCGATCGCTGTCCGAAAGAGTACCCTCGACTTCGCCCTTGAGCAGGGCCAGCGACTGCTCGACCAGGGTCACGCCGAACCCGACCAGCAGCGTGTCACCCTCGCGCGCCAGTGTCGCCGCGACCGGCAGGATTCCTGGGAGATTGAACTGGATCATCGCCGACTCGCCGTCCGTTATCTCGGTGACCTCGAGCGACGGATCGAGGGCGACGAGCTTCTTGAGGATCGCGCTGAATCCGCGGTAATCGCCGGCCAACTGGTCCTTGGGCGGCCTCATCAGCAGGATAACTTCCGGCGGGGTGCCGAACTTCATGGCGACGGCACATTCCTGCTTGAACAGCGTTGACCACTCGACGCCGGCCAGCAGGTCGCTGATTTCGAGCCAGGTGCTTTCGAAGTCGTCGAGCTCCATGCCCTGTTCGCGGTACACGGTCTTCAGCAGGTATTTGAGCTGCCGATCCAGCCGCGCATTCTCGAGGGCTGTCCAGACGCGTTCGTACTGCGCATTGACGAACTCGAGCCCGTCGTGGTTTCGACTGTGTGCGGCGAAGCAGACGTCGGCGGGTATGGCGCGCGTGAGCGAGAAGTCATCGATACCCGCAGCGCCGGCGAACGTGCCGCCGACGGTCAGCAGTGCCAGCATTCCGACCAGGTAACTTCGCAACTTCCCATGCGCAATCATCAGCTTTGCTCCTCGGCGGTTCTCTCGATTATGACAGGCCAGCGCGATGTGGCCCGTCCATTGGCGAATTGTCTCCGGCGCGCGGCGGGTGCCCCGCGGCGTCTGCCATATGCTAGCGTGAGCCCGACACCCGAACAGCGTCCCACGATGGGGTTAGACGTGAATACACAAAAACAGACACCCGCCGGGCGGTACCTGGTGGGTGCCCCATGGCTTGCCATGGGGGACTGATGAGCTACAGCGTGTCATCCAGGCAGCAGTTGTGACACTCGTCGCGTGCGGAACAATGCCGCCGCACCTGATTCAAACCGGCGCTAAAACGGCGTGCCGCATTCGGGGCAGCGGCGTTCGGGGAGTTGCCACAGCAGATAGTCGCACTTCGCGCAGCGCGGCTCTTCGATCTCGATCGTGATCTTCAGACCGCACTCGGCGCACTTCGCCTTGCCAACGTCGAGCACCTGCAACAGCGTGCAGCGCGGGCAGCGGAGCTCGACGCGGGCGGAGGCCGTCTCCAGCTTCTCGACCTTTCCGATTTGGGCGAGCTTCGCCATGATTATCAGCGACAGCGATCCGCTGGCATCCAAAACGCCGAGCGCGCCGAAGAACCGGTAGAAAACATCCTCGTTCGGTTCGAACACGATTGCGGCGGATGCCATGGCCGCCACACCCCAGACGCACGCCAGCGTACTCGCCAGCAGCCAGCCGGATGAGCGGCCGCGTCGCAGGCGCAGCAACACGCACGTGTGGGCGAGTGAAAAGGCCAGTATCGCGGCAATCGCCGTGGCCTTTCCAAACTCGACGTTGTCCGAAGTCGGCGCCCAGATCACCACCAGCAACATGACCAGGCCGCTGCCACACACGCTGAGGCCCAGCAGCGGCCACGGCGGCCACAGGTTCCGTTCCTGGAGATCGGCGCACGGCGTCGCGAGGATGTAATAGCCCACCAGCGCCGCCGTGGCGAGGATCGCGCGCAGCGCCGGTTCGCCCGGTCCTCCGGGCCACCAGATACACGGGATCAGCACGCAGAAGTTGACGCCGAACGCCGCCAGTCCAAACAGGCTCAGTTTTGGCCATAGCCGGCGTTCCAGTGATGCGGAGCAGGCCATGGCGATGCCGCTATGCGTCGCCAAGGCTCCCAGTGTCAGAAGAATGCGGCCAGTTGTTCGATTGAAGCTGGCCAGCAGCAGTGCGAAGACCGCGACCAGCGCACAGCATGTCAGCGACGCCACGAGTGTGCGGAGAAACCAGCGTTTGAGGCGCAGGCGCCGGCCGGGCAGGTCCGCCGAGTCGTGGATCGGTGGATCGGATCTCTCCAGGTACTGATCGAAGTCACCTTGGCTTCCCATAGTCGGTCTCCGCGGCCGCTATCGTATCAGAATGGCAGAGTCGGGCACCATCGGTCAGTATACGTGAGAAGCCGGTGCCGGGCGGTTCATCGCGTCCGGGGAGGTTCCCGTGTTCTCCGGCGGCGCGTCGCGGTCCGGCTCCCGGCACGTCGGCCGATCACCCGGCCTGCCCGAGTGGGGGACTTGCCGTCGTTTGTACAATCCAAACGGTAACAGCCAAGGCGGTCCGCCGGCCGTTGGGGGATCGCGCGGAGGTTCTCGCGGGAGATGGCGACAATGCGCACATTCTCGGGTTACTCGGGGCGGCAGCATGTGAAGATTTCCCTGTGTATCGCTTTGTCGAGCGTTGTTCTGCTGGCTGGTTGCCCGATCGCGGGATTGCTGCCGGGTCTTCCGCCGTACAGGATCGTCGGCGCGGACGGGAATCGCCTGCTGTTTGTTGAACAGCGAGGGTTCGACGAGCTCGTCGCCTTTTCGCAGGGTGTCCCGCCGGCAACGCGCGACCTTGTTGCGGTGAACCTGGAAACGCTGGTAAGCGAGGTTGTCTCAGCAGACATCACGGCGCTCGCCGAAGACATCGTCGCAAACGGTGACTGGGTCGCCTGGGTGGATCGGGTGAATCAGATGGTGGCGGTCCGCGATCTCAATAGCGGTGAGGAGTCAAGCTACTTCGAGGAGCTGGTGCGGAGCGGTGACGGATTGGCCGTCTGGCGAATAGATGGCGATAGGCTGATCGTCCATCATGGCGTCGCAAATCCCGTTCCACCAGACGGCCCGCAGTATGAGTTCATCGTGCTGGACCTCGACACCGGCGGCGAAACGCACGTCTCCGGCAGTTGGAGCTACGCCACATTCGCCATCGAAGGTGACTATGTCGCGTTGATGACTGACGCACCCACCAACGTCGCGCCGCTCGGTCTCGAGTTGACGACGAACATCGATTTGGTCAACCTCGCCACCGGCGACCGACAGACCATCGCTCCCGATCTCCGCGTTACCGGCGATGGTTACGCCGCCGGCCTGTTCATCGTCGATGGCCAGGTCGTCTGGCAGGAATTCAAGCCCGGCGGGTTTCAAACCCAGGTGAGCAGCTACGACATCGCAACGGGAACCAGCGCCATACGCGCCGACGATCTCAAGCCGTCGGACGGCGAGCGCTGGCTCCGCGACGTTAGCGGCGATCGAATGCTGCTCGAGAGACGCCTGGGCCACCCGCTGGTGGGCGAGACGGTCGCGCTTGAGCTGCGCACTTTCGACGGCGGCGCTGTGACCATCGTCGAGTTCCCGAATACCGCCAAAAAGTCACCTTCGTTCGCCACACAGCCGCGGCTCATCGAAGGTCTTGCGGTCTGGACCGACCCGCACTCGGGGGAGTTTGTGATCTACGAGCCGGCCACTGGCGCGACCAGACGTTTCGCCCCGGGATCATAGGCCGTTAGGCAGGCGGGGCGGAGCACCGATGGGACGGACCGGGAATCGAACGCAATCACTGGCGGCGCTGTAGCGGCCTGCGCCTCGCAGGCCGTCGGCATGATGCGCCGTTTCCGACATCAGGCGGCCGGCGAGGCGCCGGCCGTTACATCACGTACCACGCCGGGCCGTAACACCAAACGCTTCAGGCGGAAACAGCACTAGCGCGCGAACGGTGTGTAGACGCGCAGCGCGCCGTTCGGCGTGATGTGGATGCTTATCGCGCCGACGTCGCGCGTGCTGTAGAGGCGGCATGACGGGCGCAATCGATCATGCACCAGCGCCGAGAGCTTCGGCGTGGCGCGGGCAGTCGACACAATCACGACGTCGGGATCGACCGCCTCGTACAGGGCTGCCGTGTCGTCTTTTAACACCGCCCCGTGGTGCGGCGCTATGAGCACGTCCGCCGCCAGCGAAAGCGCGCCGCGGTTGTGTGCGTCGAGCAGCGCGCGGATTGCGTCGCGTTCGATGTCGGCGGTCAGGAGAATCACGCGGTCGAAAACCTCAACACGCAATACGAGCGAGCGGTCGTTGGCGCGCCACTCGGCCGCTTCCAGATCGGCCGGCGGCCAGAGCGTCGTAATCAGTGCATCACCCAATTGACGCCGGTCGCCGGCGGCCAGTGGCTGCGGCTGCTGCGCGGCTTGCGGCAGAAGGTTGAAAAGCCGCTCGACAGCCTCATTGTGAGCACGCGCCGCCGTGAAATAACCGTTCGTCAGGAGCTGCTTGATCGGGAACCGCTCGACCAGCGAATGCACGCCGCTGAAGTGGTCAAAGTTCGCGTGCGATATGGTCACTGTGTCGAGGCGCCGGACGCGCAGTTCGCGCAGGGCGGCGGCGGTAATCTGACCCGCATCAGTGTTCGCAATCGTGCCGGTGTCGAAGACTGCGGCGTGGCCGTCGGGCGCGACCAGCACATTCGCCGAACCACTGCCCACGGCCAACACGTGAAACTGACAGTCGGGGCCGCGCGCCGTCGGTCTGATCAACCATCCCAGCCAAAGCGCAAACACGATTGTGAGGGCGGTGATATGCGTACGGCGTATCCATGGTGAGCTCGCCGGCGGCGGCTGGTCAGAGCGCCCTCGCGCCGGCCGGAACTGAGCGGGGATGAACACCAGCGCATATGTGACCGCGACCAGCCAGGCCGGCGGTGGTGACACCTCGATCAGGCCGCCCGGCAGGTTGCCCAGCACCTTGACCCATTTCAGCAGGAGGTCGGCCAGCGCGTGTGTGACCCAGACACACACCGGTTGCAGCGGCGGGATCAGCCCGACGACCATCGCCACGAACCCCGTGGGAATCAACAGGATCACGAGCGGCGCCACGAGAAAGGAGTGCACAAAGCCCAGCGTCGAACAACGCCCGAAATGGTGCAACACCAGCGGCAGCGATACGAGCCAGGCGACCACGCTGACCAGCGCCAGGCCCCCGGCCCACTTGCGCGTCGTTTGCCAGATGAGCTCGCGCGGCGAATCAGCTTCGCGCGAGCGGTCGTCGTCAATCCGCCAGTCTTGCGATACCGGATGCCAGCGCACGAAGTGTGGCACGATTGTCAGCAGTGCGAAGACCATCACGAACGAGAGCTGAAACCCCGCCTGAAAGAGCTGAAGTGGATCCCACGCCAACAGCAGCAGAGCCGACAGGGCCAGCCAGTTCACGGCACAAAACGGTCGATCAAGCAAAACCGCCGCGCAGGCCAGCACGCCCATCAACGCCGCGCGCAACACCGGCGGATTATGCTCGGCGAGAGCCGCATACAGCACCAGAACCGCCAGTACCAGCCAGGCCGCGCGCTTGCGACTCCGCAGCACGGCGATTCCAGTCCACCATGTCAGCATTGCCAGCACGCCCACGTGAAACCCGCTGACGGCGAGGTAATGAGCCGTGCCCGTGCGGATGAATGCCTCGTTGAGCGCGCTCGTTGCCGATGAGCGTTGCCCCAATAGCAGTACATCGAGCAGGCGATCGGCGTCACTTGGGTCAGTGGCCGCGGACTCGTCCAACAGCAGACCCCGCGCCGCGCCGCGCAGATAGCCGAGGCCACGTTCCCACCAATGTGGGGCGCGCTCCCCGATGCAAACATGCACAGGATTCTCGATCGCCAGGCCGGCGTGAATACGCTTGAGGTAATTCCAGCGGCGCCAATCATGCTCGCCGGGGTTCTGCGGCCCGCGCGGCTTCCACAGCTTGCCGGTCAGCGTGACGTGGTCGCCGACCCGCAGGTCAGACAGGACGCCGTCGACGCTGATCCGAACAAGGCCCGAGACTGGCGTGGGTGGGGCAGTCGTGAGCACGTGCGTGGCGGACAGCACGAAGCGCGTCTTCGGCGGTGGATCGTACGCCAGATACGGGTTTCGCAGCTTCGCGCTTGATACCGTGGGCGCAGTCACGACTCGGCCCGCGATACGCGTCAAGACCGGTTCGTCAGGAATGCAGCGCGCGATATGGTTAGCCGCCTGGTGCGTGGCGGTGTCATAGCGCCAATGTCCCAGCCCGAGGAATGCCGTCGTGGCCAGAAGCGCGAGCAAGACCGAGTTATCACGCCGCCGCAGGGCCACCAGCAGGCCGGCCGTTACGCTGACGACAGCCAGCGTGATACCAATCGGGAATGTTGAACATCCGGGCACCGCGTCGGCCAGCCAGATGCCGGCGCAGAATCCGAGGGCCGGGCCGAGCATAGGGCGCGGCAGGTGTCGCGGTCGCAAGAGCGCGTCCAGCCGGTCGCGGGCCGAACTGTCACGCCTGATGTCGCTGGGATTCACCACGAGCCCCCTGGGTGCTTACTTGAACGACCACATGTGTCTCGCGCGGAGAATGCAGAATGCAGAATGAGGAATGCAGAAGCTGTGCAGGTGATGCAACGCGGTCGCGGCGCGGAGTTTCCTCATTCTGCATTCTTCATTCTGCATTCTACGCTAGCGTTTCGTTGAGCACGCGCTCGGCTTGTTCAGCGCGATAGGCGCGCAGCGCGTCGCGCAGTGGCGGACGTGAGCAGGCCAGAATGCTGATCGCCATCAGGGCGGCGTTGATTGCGCCGGCCTTGCCAACCGCGAACGTCGCCACCGGCGTGCCCTGGGGCATCTGCGCGGTGGCCAGCAGCGCGTCGAGCCCGTTGAGCGCCGACGCGGCCAGCGGCACGCCCAAGACGGGCAGCGTTGTCTGAGCGGCGATGGCTCCGGCCAGGTGTGCCGCCATGCCGGCCCCGGCGATAAACACCTGCGTGCCGCCGGCCTCAGATTCACGCACAAAGGCGGCCACCGCATCGGGCGTGCGGTGGGCCGATAAAACTCCAGCCGCGCACGAAACGCCAAACGCCTCGAGTGTCTCCACGGCTGCCCGCATTACCTCCCAGTCGCTCTTGCTACCCATCAGCACGGCAACATCGTAGCTCTTCGGCATCTGCAAATCCTCGGGATATTGTGTGAATCTCGACCGTGAACGCTATAGTAACCGAAACGCCCTGCAGCAGCCGCCCCCGTGGCGGCCGTGGTTGGATGGAGAGTATGCCACACTTGCGACCTGATGTATCAGTGGTTGTGCCCGTGTTCCAGGAGGAGGAGAGCCTCCCGCACGTCGTCCCGCGGTTCGTCGATATTCTGGCGAGCCAGTCGCGTTCATTCGAGCTCATCTTCGTCAACGATGGTAGCCGAGACCGGAGTGCCGCGATTCTCGACGAGTTTGCCGGCCATGATCCACGCGTCCGCGTGATTCACCTGGCACGTAACTTCGGGCAAACCGCGGCGATGATGGCCGGATTCTGGGCCGCGCGGGCCGACATCATCGTGCCGCTCGACGCCGACGGACAGAACCCCCCCGAAGAGATCGAGCGCCTCTGCGACAAGCTCGAAGAGGGCTACGACGTCGTCAGCGGCTGGCGCCGTAATCGCAAGGACTCCTGGCACCGCACGCTCGTCTCCCGCGTGGCCAACAAGATTATCAGCTACGTGACCGGCGTGAAGCTGCACGACTACGGTTGCACCCTCAAGGCCTACCGGGCCTCGATGATCCGCGATTCACGGCTGTATGGCGAGATGCACAGATTCATCCCGATCTACGCATCCATGCACGGGGCGCGCATCCACGAGGTCGTCGTCGATCACAAGCCCCGCACCAGCGGCACCAGCAAGTACGGCTATGGGCGTATTCTGAAGGTGGCGTTCGATCTGCTGCTCGTGCGCATGTTGCAGCGCTATCGTAACAAGCCCATACACTTCTTCGGGAAGATCGCCGTGCGCTCATGGCTGGCGACGCTGGCGTGCATGATTTTCGCCGTGTGCAACGCGGCCTACCTGGCCGGCCAGGGCGTAGGCTGGTGGCAGGCGTTCTGGGGCAAGGCGCCCCTGGTGGGTCTGATGTTCTTCCTGCTGGGATTCTTCGCGATCATGATGGGCCTGGTCGCCGAGGTGGCGATGCGGGCGTCATACGAGCACAAGCAGGGACGCTATTGGGACGAGGCCCGGCGCACCAACTTCGGCGAGGCCGCCGCGGTGCGACATCGCGAAAGCGTAGCGACGAACTTCGTTCACCTGACCTGGAGAAGGCGCTACGGGAATAGCAGCCGCGCTGCCGGCCGCCCCCGAATGCGTAGCGGCCGATGTGCGGCGCGTAACGGCCTGCGCCCCCGCAGGCCGCCGGCGCGAGGAAGCGCGTCAGGTGATCGACGGCCGGCGAGGCGCCGGCCGCTACATTGCCGGCCGCGACAACTTGCGACATGGGGGCGCACTTGCCGTCGGCGGCGCATCGTCAATAATCATCCACTTCAGGAACTACCCGGACAACGCCAGCCAAGAGGTACGACATGAGCGCATCAGCGACCGCCGAGTTTCCCCGCAGTTTCGTGGCCACCGACGCCGACTTCGGAGATTGGGGGCAGATCGAGCCGTACTACCGCCAACTCATCGACCGCGAGATCGGCTCGCAAGAGCAGTTTGAGCAGTGGCTGCTGGATGCCTGTGAGGTGGCGGCGATCTACGGCGAAGAAGAGACGGCGCGCTACACCGCGATGACCTGCGCCACTGATGATCAACAGGCCAAACAGGCCTTCCTGCACTTCATTGAAAACATCGAGCCGCAGCGCGAGCCCTGGGAACACAAGCTCCGCCGGAAGTACGTGCAGTGCGCCGAGAAATTTGACTTGCCGGCCAAACGCTACGAAGTGCTCACGCGCAACATGCGCAGCGCCATCGAGCTGTTCCGCGATGAGAACATCCCGCTGCAAACCGAAGACGCCAAGCTCTGCACACAATACCAGGAGATCACCGGCGCCATGACGGTGACCTATCGCGGCGAGGAAATCACGCTGCAACAGGCCGCCCGCTACCTCGAGGAGCCAGATCGCGCCACGCGCGAAGAGGCGTGGCGGCTGTGCATGGATCGCTACCTCGTCGAGGCCGACAAGCTGAACGAGTTGTACGACAAGATGGTCAAGGTTCGTGACCGGATTGCCCGCAACGCCGATTGCGGTGACTTTCGCAATTACGCCTTCAAAGCCAAGCAGCGTTTTGACTATACGCCCGATGACTGCCTCGCGTTTCACGATGCGATAGAACAGGTTGTCGTGCCGGCCGTGCAAAAACTGGCGGATCAGCGCAAGAGCAAGCTCGACGTTGACACGCTGCGTCCCTGGGATATGGAGGTCGATCCCGAGAGCCGGCCGCCGTTGCAGCCGTTTCAAGCGGTCGATGAGCTCATCTCCGGGTGCAGCCGCATCTTTCACAAGGTCAGTCCCGATCTAGGCGCGCAGTTCGACCGCATGAGCGCGGCCAGGATGCTTGATCTCGACAGCCGTAAGGGCAAGGCTCCCGGCGGCTATCAGGCCGTGTTCGAAGAGCGGCGGCTGCCGTTTATCTTCATGAATGCCGTCGGCACGGAGAGCGACGTGCGCACGTTGCTGCACGAAGGCGGACACGCCTTTCACTCGTTTGCCTGCCGCCAGGAACCGCTGCTGCCGTACCGCCACTCGCCGATGGAGTTTGCCGAGGTCGCCTCGATGGGCATGGAGTGTCTCGGGTTGCCCTATCTCGATGAGTTTTACGGCGGCGACACCCGGCGCGCGATCGTGAGGTTCTTCACCAAGATCGTCAATTTCTTCCCGTGGATGGCGCGCGTCGACGCGTTTCAGCACTACGTCTACACCCACACCGATCACGACATCCAACGCCGTAACGACCACTGGCAAACGTTGACCAAGCGTTTTGCGCCGCACCTGGATTACAGCGGCCTGGAAGACGTCGATCGCCACTCATGGCATCAGAAGCTGCACTTCTTCCAGGTACCGTTCTATTACGTGGAATACGGCATCGCCCAGCTTGGGGCGCTTCAGGTATGGATGAACTCGCGCAAGGACTTCGGGCAAGCTGTTGCCTGGTATCGCAACGCGCTGGCCCTGGGCGGCTCGCGGCCGTTGCCGGAGTTGTTCGAGGCGGCCCATTTGAAATGGGATTTCTCGCACGCCACGCTCAAACCCCTGATCGACGCGGCAATGGAGGAGATTGAGGGGAGCTGAGTGCTCACGGCTGCTACTGCACGCGAGGGTGCTACTGGTGGTTTGCCGCCAGGGGCACCCCCCCGTCAGGACTCTCCGGCGCCGTTGAAGAACTTCAACTGCCCGTGTTCGAACACGTCTTTCGAGAAATCCGCTTCAATCGGGATGGGGTACGCGCCGGAGAAGCAGGCGTTGCAGAAATCGGCGGCCTCGTTTTCGAATACGCTCAGCATTCCTTCGAGCGACAGGTACACCAGCGAATCAACATCGAGGTACTCGCGCACCTGCTCGACCGTGCGGTTATAGGCCACCAGCTTCTTGCGGTCGGGGAAGTCGATGCCGTAGTAGCAACCATGCCGGATCGGCGGGCTGGCGACACGCAGGTGAATCTCTCGCGCGCCGGCCAGGCGCAGCGATTTCATCTTGCCGCGCGTCGTCGTGCCGCGCACGACCGAGTCCTCCACGACCACCAGCCGTTTGCCCTCGACGCGCGCCCGGATGGGGTTCAGCTTCATCTTGACCGTCAGGTCTCGGATCGATTGTGACGGCTGGATGAAGGAGCGGCCGACATAGTGGTTTGTCGTGAACCCGCGGCCCAGCGGAATCCCCGATCCTTCGTGATAGCCCAACGCCGCGCAGCGCGCACAGTTCGGGACGGCGATTACCAGATCGGCGTCCACGGGGGCTTCCTCCGCCAGCCGCAGCCCCATCGCCCGCCGCGCGTGATGGACATTCTCTCCAAACACCAGGCTGGCCGGATCGGCGAAATAGACGTGTTCGAACACGCAATGGGCGCGGTGTGGCAGAGGATCGGCGAAGCGGCGTGAGCTCACGCCGTGGCGGGTGAGCGTCACGATCTCGCCGGGCTCAACATCGCGGACATATTCGGCATCCACGATATCAAACGCGCAGCTCTCACTTGCGACCGCCCAGGCATCGTCGATCCGACCCAGGCACAGCGGCCGGTTGCCGTACGGATCGCGGGCGGCCTCGATGCGGTCCGGGTAAAGCAGCAGGAAACAATACGAACCGCTCAAATGGCGCAGCACGGCGGCCAGCGGGTCGGGTTGTTCGGAGAATTCGCGGTCCGCGAGCATGTGCAGCACGATCTCGGTGTCGGAGGTTGTGCTGAAAATGTGCCCGTCGTGTTCGTAGGCCGCGCGCGTCGCGGACGCGTTTACCAGGTTGCCGTTGTGCGCGATCGCGATCTGCCCGTGGGAGCAGTTGACCAGCAGCGGCTGTGTATTGCTGACACTGGTCGAGCCGGTCGTTGAATAGCGCACGTGGCCGATGGCGGCCGAGCCGCGGTGTTGCTCCAGTTGGGCTAGATCCAGCGCGTCGGTGACAATCCCCAAGCCGGCGGCCCGTTCTATGGTCTCGCCGTCGCTCAGACAGATACCGGCCGACTCTTGCCCGCGATGCTGCTGCGCATAAAGGGCCAGATAGGTTACCTGCGCCGCATCGGTATGGTTGGCGATGCCGAACAGACCACAATGATGCCTGACTTCAGAGTTCATCCCGAAACTTCAGTTAGCTTCCCCGCGGGCAAACACGGACTATACCCGACGCCCGGGTGGGAGCAAAAGCCGCGCCGGCCGGCGGTGATCTGCGGGCGTGATCGCGGGGTGTCCGACGCCGGTTCACGACTCCGCGTCAACCTCGTGCAGCGGTATCTCGTATCGGCCGAAGGCCTCATCGAAATCGTAGACGTCGTCGAAGTCCTCGATGCTGTCCGACTCCTGGCGTCCCATGACATCGTGTTCGACCAGCAGGAAGACCATTTCGCCGAAATCGCGTGTGCGGCGGATGTTCCAGCGTGCCAGCACGGTCTGGGCGAGCAGGCCCCAGCGCCCGAGTGCCAGGCGGCGCAGCCCTTCGCACAACTCCTGGCCGGTGACGTGGCGTGCGCGCTCGGCGGGTTGGGCGCCGAAGCGCGCGCGGGTCGTGAAATCCAGCCCGAGATTCAGGAAGTCGTAGGCACCGAGCGGGAATCGTCCGTCCTCGCGGATGATGCGCTCGTAGCGCTCGGTAAGGGTCTCTTCCATCAGGCTTCCACCAGCAGTCGCGAGTTCAGCGGCCCGCTCATCCAGCGGCTGGTGAATCTCCGCCGGATTTCGGTCGTTTGGAGCGTGAGCGTCGCCGGCGCCGGCGCTTGCGGTCCGCCGCGGGGCGCGCTGTGGAGTCAGTGCGTCCCCCCGACTTATCGGCGGTGGGTTTTTCGCCGGTCGCCGCGGTGCCCGGCGCCGCCGGTGGTGCGGGTTTGTCTTCTGCGGCGCGTTTGTCCGGCCTCGGCGTGCCGCGATCCTGGCGCGTGTCGCTCTTCGACCTCGGGCGGCGCGGGCGCCGCCTCTGACGCTTCGCCGGCTTGCCCGCAGCTTCGTCCGGCCGTTCGGTCTTGACCTCGACGGGTGCGGCTTTGTCAGGTGGTGGCGCGGGCGTGGCGGCGTCTGGTGCCGGCTCGGGTCTCTTTGACGGTGGCGCTTTGCTGCGCGCGCCGGCGCCGCGCGACGAGCGCTGCTCAGCGGCGGCGGCGACCTCCGCGGCCCGTGCGGCCTGACGCTCGGCCAGCTCGGCGGGAGTCAGCGCGCTGATCTCGTCAACCGGGTAGCTGATCTGCCGCCCGTCTTCGAGGCGCACCATCACCAACTGTGTCAGGATCTGCTGATCTATGACCGTGCCCAACCCGTCCGCCGTCTCCACCGGTTTGCCGCGCCGCGGCAGCTTCTTGGCGAGCTCTTCATAGCCCGTGTGTTCATAGCGCAGACAGCAGCGCAGACGTCCACAGCGGCCGGACACTTTCGACGGGTCCAAGGTGGATTTCTGCAACTTGGCCATCTTCATGCCGACCGGGCGCAGCTTCTTCAGAAACGTCCGGCAGCAGCACTCGCGGCCGCAGACCTCGTAATCGGCCACGAGGCGAGCCTCGTCGCGTGCGCCGACCTGGCGCATTTCGATCCGCGTCTGGAAGCGGTGGGCCAACTCCTTGACAAGCGCGCGAAAATCGACGCGTGTCTCCGCGCAGAAATAAAAGATGATCCGTTCGCCGCCCAACAGGTGTTCCGCCGTGACGACGTGCATGTCAAGCGAGTGCTGCTTGGCCATTTCAGCGCAGGTGGCCACATCCTCCAGCGTGTGGGCGTTCAGATGGCGTTGTTCATCAATATCTTCGGGAGAAGCTTTGCGCAACACGCGGCCGCAGCGCTGGCGGTAGAATTCCGGGCCGCTGTTATTGATGTAAGTCTTTATCTGTTCCTGGCTTACGCACTGGGCGCACTCGCCAACCAGCGCCAGGCGTTGCCCTAGCTCGATGCCGCGATCGGTTTGCACGACCACATTCTCAGGCCCGACCAGCGCCAGCTCGGGGGCATGCGTAAATCGTCCGACCCAATTCATGGCCCCGTAGCGCACGGCCATGATATTCGCGTCCTTTCGCGACCCTCCGTTGCCGGCCGCCTCTGCCGCGGCGTTGTTATTAGGGAGTTTGTCTGGCTGCTGCATTAGACGCGAAACCACCACGAGCGCACTACGAAAAATCCCGGCGCATCACTCGCCGATGCCCAATCAGATCATTGTCGCATCAGCGTGGGATTTCGACAAGCTGGTCCAACTCGCGGTTTCCCCTGTTCTCGCGCAGTCCCAGGTGTAGCGTCATGCCGGCCAGCTCGAGTATCTGCGCATCGGCAAACACATAGGTCTGCGTACGGGATTCTCCGGGCGCGAGATTGAGAAAGGCGCGATCTGCACGCGGGCGAAGTGGTGCCTGGCAGAAAGCCGTGAAGTCTATGGGCTCGGCTGAGGCGTTGTGCAGGGTCTGCTCGACAACCAGAGTGTCATCCTGCCAGCGCGCGCGGGCGGTTACCTGCAGTTCGTGCAGGCCGACGGTGAACGGCACGTCAAACTCGAGCTTGGCGGCGGCCGGTGCGGTGGTTTCTATTGCAACGTGCAGATCGCGTTGCACCGCCAGATGCCGATTGGGGACTTCCAGGTCCAACGTGCGATCAACCACACCCCCGGCGGGCACCTCAAAGTCGAACGACTGCGGCGCCACACGCCAGTCGGTGGGCGGGTGCAGTTGCACCGTTCCGCTTAGCGGTTGGTCATAGTGATTGCGGAAGTGAAGCACCGGCTGCGTCGTCACGTCGTTGATCTGCACCGACGTCGGCACAATATGAAAGCTGGCCTGGAGCAGCGTCAGCGGGGCGTCAACGTTGATCAGTATCCGCGGCGTCGGGCTCAGCGGCAGGATCGCGCATCCGTCACGCACCGGGAGCGGCTCGCGATTGTCCCACAGGTCGACAGACTCCGGCTCGCCGCCGAGATAGAGATCGAGCGAAATCTCGTTGATCTCGGGCCGCCGCGACCAGAATACCATGCAACTGCCCGCAGCGTCGGCGAAGACCAGCATGATCCCATCATGCGGCAACTCGATAGCGCCCACGCCACGTTTGCCGGCGAGATGGTGGAAGAGCGTGCGCAGCACAATGTACTCGTCGGTCGGTTGCCAGAGCGGCATGCCGCTGCCCGTGGACAGCTCGAGCGGCGCCGGCACAATCAACCGATCGGGATCGAGCGCTTTGGCCGCAACCACTCGGCGTGCCAGGTCGGCAAGACGCCCGCCGCGATCAAGCCCGGCGGTTTCGGCCGGATCCAGTTTCAGCCATCGTTGTCGGGCACTCGGCTCGGTCAGGAACCCGAGGTACTGGGGCAGGGCGGCGGTCGAAACTGTCCCGGGAACCCAATAGCACGTGTCGCGGTCGCCCGGCGACCGGGGGGCCAGCACGCTTTGCGGCACGATCATGCGCGGGAGCGAGACAAACTGCGCGAGCTGCTCGCGCACCGCGTCCACCAGCTCGGGCTCGCAGCGTGGGCCGGAGAGCTCGATTTCCTCGGTGCCGATCTGCCAGTGTGAGATGAGCGCGCCCACGTGCTGGGCAAGCACAGGATTAAACTGCTCGCGCCAGCGCGGCTCGGTGATCAGCATCTCTCGTGTCGATGTGACGGCGGCCTGGTCGTACGCCGCGCCGGGGGCGAGGATCACGCCGGCGGTCATGATGCGCTGGGCCGTCAGCGCGCGCAGCAGGGCGCTGCGCTCGTCGTAGTAGGCCAGCAGCTCATCCGAGTCCAATGCGCCGACCATCGGGATGCCGGCGCGGACCAACCCGCAACGAAGCTCCTGCACCAGCCGCGTGGCCCCGCCGACGTCGAAGATCCGCTGCGAGCCGATGTCAACACCCATGTCGGCTGACGCGCCCGCACGCTCGTCGATCGGGTTGAGCACCGCAAAACGCAGGTACCGTTGAAGCAAGGTGTGCTCGCCGTTGGACAGCACCAGCCGGGCGTCGTACAAGCCGACCGGCAATCGCGGGACAATCACACGTTGTGGCGTCACGGACTGCGGCGGTATCGTAAAACTCTCACGGTGGACGAACTCACCGGAGGCGTTGCCGATCAGCAGCGTCGCACTCAGCGGTTGATCGGTGGCGTTGTGTACGTTGGCAATCAGATCCGCCACCTCGCCCCGCGTCATGACGTTTCCTGGGTTGGAAAACGCCAGCTCGACGCGCGGCAATCGATAGACGGCGATATCGTCGAACCACGCCGCCGGGCGGATATCCTGCTGGATAACCGGGTCCACTTCCGTCTCGTCGGCATCGCGCCACACGTAACGCTGCACGAGCATGGCGCGCAGGCGGAGGGAGTCAGCTTCGGGATAGATGCCGGTGAGCAGGATCTCGACGCGTTGCCAGGGCTCGGCCTCATTGCCGGTCGATTGAATCAACTGGCTGACGCGCATGCTCGCTTCGAGCGTATCGCCGAAGCGATTGACGAAATGGGCGGAGAGAAACGCGCGCGCGTGGCGGACGCGCTCGGCGCGAATGTAACCGACGATCAGGTAGTCGGCGCCGGGAATCACACCCAGATCGGGGTGGTTGTATTCGAGCGCGACGTTTTCCATCGCCGTGCTCAAGCGGAACGAAGGCGGCGCATCGTGTCCGACCTCGTTGTCGAACACACCCTCGGCGTATTCGGGCCAACCATCCCCGGTGAACCGCGTCCAGTGCATGGGGACGTCGTAATAATTGTCCGGCTCGTTGAAATCAAAGAGCCTGACGCGTTTGAAATGCTGCGTTGGCGTCTCGATGCCGGACCATGGCTCGCCCAGCGCAGTGCCACCCGCCAGCGCGGCGGTTGTGGCGGCCACAGCCACGATTCGCCCGATAATGTGCGCGTACCGAAATCCCAGCATCACACGTTTATGTATCGGTCAGGACCAAGGCGCGTCTGAGGGCCGCAGCGGGTTGGCGGGCGGATCGTCTCCTGAATCCCGGCTCCAGAACTCGCTGGCGAAGAGGTGGAGGTCTCTGAAGCGGCTTCGGAGCTGGAAAAGCAGCACCAGCGAGATAATCCAGAACACCAGCGTGACGGCGCGCACGGGGAGAACCAGGCACGGCACCAAACCGGTGGCGCCCGGTGTGGTCCCTGTGAGGATATACGCCACAAACATCGCCAGCCCGACGAGCAGGGCATCGATCAGCATGGGGATGCCGACTCCGAAGCGCAGCATCGCGGCTCGTCGCGACAATGCCGGATCGGGGATTCTCACAGCCAGCTTGGAAAGATAGAAGAACTTGGCGTACTCGCCGATAGCGCCGCCGATCCCGCCCAGCGTATTCACGCAAACGAGGCCTAAGATAACCGCCGGGTGCAGCGCAATTGTCAGCGCGGTCATCGCCAGCGTGCCAAGTAAGCCGATTAGCAGCGCGGCCCTTGCGAGACGGCGCAGAGTTCCGTACTCGCGCTCGCCCAGTCCGCTCGGATCGGGCTCGGTTACGAGCCAGGTGCCGTAAAGCGTGAGGATTGACGCGCCCAACGTCACCAGCGGGTAGATGATCGGAAGGCGCAGAGTGATCGCCAAGACGCGACCAACGACAAGGGCTAGAACCAACGCCAGCGCGCCCCACAGAATTACTGTCACGCCGCGCCTGAGCCGTTCGAGCCACGCCGGGTCGCAGAATTGGAGCAGGTCGCCATACGTCGAGCGCCCCACGGGCAGGCCGCACTCGGGGCAGTGGCCGCTCCACGGCAATCCGCGCAAGTTGTACCCGCAGGCCCGGCACGGCACATCGACGTTCAGGCACCCCTGTTCGTCAAGGACGCTTTCGAGTTCGGCCGGCGGTGTTTCCACAACGGTGCCCCACGGGGTTCAGCGCGAAACGACTTCAAACACAGTACGCGGCAGCGGCAGCGGCGAAAAGGGGCGACGACGCGAAACGGCCACCGGTGCAGCGGCAGCGGCCTGTGCCACGCAGGCCGTGGAGGACCGGAGAGGGCATCTGCGCCCGGCGGCCTGCGAGGCGCAGGCCGTTACAGGTTCTTTCCCGCGGATCACAGCGCGCACATCAGCTCCTCGACAATTACGCCGTGCTGCGCCGCGCTCAAAACTCGTCGTCAATGTCGGCGGCCCATGTGGCACGGGCCAACTCGGCCTGCTCGCGGAGGCACTGCTGAAGTTGGAGAAGCAGGGCCAACAGCATGCCCGCAAACAGCAGCAGCAGGAAGACACCCGCGCAGCTCGCGGCCGCGAGTACTCCAGCCACGATCCCGGCGCCATCGACGGCGCCGCTCTGCGTAAACGCGATCAGCAGAACCCCGATCACTCCAGTCACCAACAACACCACCAGCGCCCATAGCAGGACTTGCGCGCGGTCGGCCAGGTCGTCGTCGGGCACGCGCCTGGCGAGTTTCTCAAGGTAGCTCAAGGTCGCCAGCAACGCGGCAACGTCCAGCAGGGTGGTCAGGATGACGGCGATCGGCGGGCCGGCCAGCAGGGCAACGGGCAATGCAACCATCACCGTTGTCATCGCAGCGCCAATGTCGAGCACCAGTGCGACCACGAGCGCAAACCGGATGAAGCGGCGCGTACGCCCGTACTGATCTTCGCCGATCCCGCTTGGATCGCGTGTGGTCAAACGCCACACGCCGTAGTACCCCACCATGGTCGCGCCGAGGTCCAGCAGTGCCATGAGAACCGGCGCGTCAGCGCCGGTTGCCGCGAGCCTCGCCATGAGCGCCACGGCCACGCGGCACAACAGTCCGCAGAGGGCCAGCAGCAGGCCGTGCTGGAGCTTCTCCACCCAGGCCGGGTCGGAGTACCGCAGCATATCGCCCCAAGCCGAGCGCCCGACCGGCAACCCGCACTCGGGGCAGCGCCCGCCGCCCGGCAATCCCCGCAGGTTATATGCGCATCGGCGACAGACCAGATCTCCAGCGATGCAGCCCTGGTCATCGGTAATACGGCGTAAGTACGCGGCATTCCGGTCCATACACCCTCGCGCGCCGGTACGATGTTGGCACCGCGCGTGACAGCCTACCGCCGGCCGACGAGCGCGACAATGCGGATGCCTGGGGAGAGCGGGCTTGCTGTTAATAAATTAACTACTAAGATAGACGTGGACACATGGTAAACGGAGATTGAGATGGCCGGCCTGGAATTGCGGCGACTGTTGGAGACGGCGATCCGGGTGAACGCATCCGATGTCCACGTGCAACACGGCGCGCCTCCCATGCTGCGCGTTGACGGCAAGGTGCGCGCCGTGGACTGCCCACCACTGACGCGGGAGGATCTGCTCCGGATGGCGGACGAAGTGCTCGACGAGCTCAGCCGCACTTTGCTGAATCGCGAGGGCAGTTGTGATCTGTCGTACAGTTTCTCCGAGGACGCCCGCTTTCGCGCCAACGTGTTTTACCAGCTCGACACGCCGGCGCTGGCGTTGCGCCGCGTACACGCCGAGATACCCACGTTTGAGGAGCTGAATCTGCCGCCGATCATGCGCGACATCGCCGGCACGCGCCGCGGGCTGGTGCTCGTCACCGGGACCACCTCGAGCGGCAAGAGTACGACGATCGCGGCCATGCTGGGTTATATCAACCAGAACTTCGACAGGCGGATCATCACCATCGAGGACCCGATCGAGTTCATTCACCACAGTGCCCGCTCGCTTGTAGCCCAGATCGAGGTCGGGCGTGATACGCGCAGCTACGAAGACGCGATTCGCCATGTGTTGCGACAAGACCCCGATGTTCTGATGGTCGGCGAGATGCGCGACCTGGCCAGCATGCGCGTGGCCCTGCGGGCGGCGGATACGGGACACCTGGTCTTCGCCACCGTTCACGCCACCAACGTGCAGCAGACCGTCGAGCGCATCATCGCGATGTTCGACCCGGCGCAACACAACCTGCTGCTGACCCAGTTGGCGCTCAACATCGAGGCCGTTATCGCCATGCAGCTCGCCAATGCGCGCGAAGGGGGGCGCGTGCCGGTCTGCGAGATCATGCGCGGCACCGGGACCGTTCGGAAACTGATCATGGAGAACCGCGTCACCGCGATCCCGCAGGCCGTCATGAACGGCGACCTGGGTATGCAGACGTTCGACCAGCATCTCGAGTGGCTCTGCCGCGCCAAACGCATCTCCGCCGACGAAACGCTGAAGCTGGCAACGCATCGGGAAGCGCTTACTATGTCCCTGCGCGGCGTGCGTACCCGCGAGATGGAGAAAGGGCTGGTGCGATGAAGTCAGAAGTTAGAAGTAAGAAGTAAGAAACGCGCTGACGTGGCCCAGGTCGCATCCAGAGGCGCGCTTCTAACCTCTAACCTCTAACCTCTAACTTCTAACTTCTAACCTTCCTGCTTCTGAGGTTCGGCATGACTCGGATTCTTGGCATCGTTAACATCACGCGCGATTCCTTTTCCGACGGCGGTCGCTACCTGGACCCCGACCGCGCCATCGATCATGCGCTGCGGCTTGTTTCCGATGGTGCGGACGTCATCGACATCGGCGCCGAATCCAGCCATCCCGACGCCGAGCGCGTCTCGGAAGAAACCGAGATTGCGCGCGTGTCCAGCACCATTCGCGCGTTGAAGGCGCGCGACGTGTGTGTTTCGATCGACACGTACCGGCCGCTGGTCATGCGTGCGGCACTGTCGCTCGGGGCGGACATCGTCAACGACATTACCGGGGCGCGCGATTCGGAGACCATCAAGGTCGTCGCGGACTCCAGAGCCCGGCTGATCCTGATGCACTCCACGTCCGGCGACGCGCACGCGGAACGCCT
This sequence comes from Phycisphaerae bacterium, assembly GCA_963675745.2. Taxonomy (GTDB): domain Bacteria; phylum Planctomycetota; class Phycisphaerae; order UBA1845; family Fen-1342; genus JAFGRR01. The sequence continues at coordinate 434,504 of CAXXWX010000015.1, read as the reverse complement.
GGTCACCGATCCAGCGACAATTGTCGAGCGGATCATGCGGTTCTTCGAGCGGCGTTTGAGCGCGCTTGCCGCGGGCGGTGTGCATCGCGAGCAGATTATCCTCGATCCCGGGCTGGGCTATTTCATCGGGTCAAACGCGGAAGCCAGCCTGGCGGTGCTGCGCGGACTGGATCAACTGAAAACGCTCGGGTTGCCGATTTGCGTATCGGCGTCGCGCAAGTCTTTTGTCGGCGCTGTCATCGGCGGTTCCGAGGAGCCGCGACCAGTGTCCGAACGGGCCGCCGGGACCCTGGCGGTCGAACTGTGGGCGGCGCAGCAGGGCGCCGACTACATCCGCACACACGACGTGCGCGCATTGCGCGACGGGCTGAACGTGGTAGAAGCGTTGACGGAAGTCAGAAGTAAGAAGTTAGAAGTCAGAAACGCGCCATCGCCGCACAATCCGCATTCGTGAGCGTGTCTCTGACTTCTTACTTCTGACTTCTTACTTCCTGTTTTATGCTCGTTTGGCCGTCAGGATTACCAGCGCGCCTACGCAGGCCAGTACCAGCGATATGACCTTCTTCCGGTCAAGCCGCTCCTTGAGGAAGATATAAGCCAGCGCGACTGCGAAGATGACGGACATCTGGTTCAGAATCGCCGCCGCCGTGGCCGTCGTGTACTTGAACCCCGCGACCCAGAATGTCAGGGCCAGGTAGTTGCCCAGGAACGAAGCCGGCAGGCTCTGGCGCCAGACGCGCGCCGGTTTGAATGCCGCCCATACGAGCTTGCGCCGGGGAGAGGCCATCACAAACAGGGCCAGGGCGGCTGTCCCGATCAGCAGGCGGATGGCGGTAATCCAGAAGACGTCATAGCGCTCAATCACGGGCTTGGCGATTACGATTCCGTAGCCCATGCAGACCATCGCCAACCCACCGACGCCGACTCCCGCGACGATCTCACCCCGTGTGCGGCCCGGGGGGGGCGTGTGGCGTGTTGAGATAAACACGCCGATCAGCACCAGTCCGCCGCCAACGTAATCCACCGGCAGCAGATGCTCGCGCAACAACAGCCAGGCGAAGAAGATCGTCGCCGGGCTGTAGAGACAGTCCACGACCACAATAATGCCGACGCCGATGCGGTTAAGCGCCCAGAAGAAGAGAGTGTCGGCCACGGCGATGCCGACGACCGCGCTCAACGCGAGTGTCCACCACTCCCCCGCGGTCATCACGCCGAGCACCGGGGGACACGGCGCCAGCAGACCCAACGCCGCCAGGCCCGGCATGACCGCCAGTGTGACGGCGAACATCATCAGGGCGGCGACGCTTTTGAACAGGTTGAGCGCAAGCGGCGCGACCGACTCGCCGCTCTTTTTGAATAGCACGAGCGCGGCGGCCCAGGTCAGCGCGGCCATAAGTGCACAGAATTGTCCCAGCAGGTGGTTGGGCATCGCGGGGACTATAGCCGCGCGTCGGGCGCGGGTACAGCGGGGGCGCCGTCTTACACCGACGGCCTGGGGGGCGCGGGCCGCTACAGTGCTGTCGGCGCATACCGGCCGGATTGGATGCGGTGCGGGGGCCGCGTCCCGCTACGCAGCCGTTGTAACCGCTCTATTGCCCCGGATAGACGATAACGCGGTCGTGGGCGATGACGACAATGTCGTCGTGCCGGTCGCCGGTCACGTCGCCGACCAGAATCTCGCGCGGGTCGCCGCCGCGATCTGGTTCGTCGGAGAACCGTTTGCCCTGAAAGACCTGGAAGCGTAACGCGCGATCGAATGCGCCGCTCGGCAGTGTGGTCAGCACTTCGAGGTTCGCTTTGCGCGTGTCGGCCGCGACGATATCACGAACACCGTCGGCGTTTACGTCGCCGACCGCCGCATCCGCCAGCCAGCCGCGCTTCGTGTCGGTCTCATAGGCATGCCGCTGGACGAACGACAGAGGCGTCTCGCCCGGCCGTAACATCGCCAGCACCTTGGCGTCGGCCAGCAGCAAGGCGCCTTTCCCGCCCCCCCCGATTGCGCCGGCGAACATGCCGCTCAACTCGAATACGCCGACCGGTTGCGTTCTGGCGGCCGCGTAGGTCTTGTCGCTCCGCCTCTTGAAGACCACCAGCTCATTGTCCTGCTTGTCGTACATGACAAGCGTGGGGCTGCCCGGCTGGTCTTCGACCGCCGCGATGCCGGTCAGCATGGCCGCCGACGATTCCGGGTTGTACTGGTCAACGACGACCCATTTTCCATCGCGCACCGCCAGGGCCCGCGCCATGTTCTTCAGCGTGAGGATCAACTCGGGCTTGCCGTCGCCGGTCACATCGCTCAGCACATAGCCGGCCAGCTTGGCGTCTTCGACCAGCCCGTCGCGCTTGTCGGCGCCTGCGAACTGGGCAAACTCCCCCCTCGGGCGTTTGCAGAAACACGCCCAAAGCGGAGAACGGGTAAAACAGCAGCACGTCCGCGCGACCATCCTGGTTCACGTCGGCGATGCGCAGCCCGGTCGGTTCCTCTTCCAACTCCTCGATGGGCGTGATGGTGTGCCGCGTGGCGCCGCTGGGGTCGCTGACACAGAGGAACGCTTCCGCATCGTCGTCATCTGCGCCTTCCAGCAGCTTCTCGCGCACCTCATCTTCCTCGGTGCGCACCAGGCAAACCAGCCGCGCTCCCGCTCCCGGCACCAGCTCACCGATGGTCGCCGCCAGCGGATCACCGAGGATCGGCAGTGGCGTCGGAAAGGCCAGGCGCCCGTCCGCGAAGCGCGACAGGCCCAGCACTTTCTCTTCCGCGCTGACGCTGAGCACCTCGGCGCGCCCATCACCGTCGACATCGACCACTTGCAGATCAACGGTCTTCATCAGCGCGGGGAAGTCGACGCCGGTTTGCAGGCCGTGTTTCGTCTGTTTGAACAGCACCAGGCGGGCGGCATCGGAATCGACCGCTACCCACGTCCCAGCAGGCCGTCACCATCCACGTCGCCGGTTGCAAGCGGACGGCGTTCACTCTTGCTCTCGACCGGGTAGGAGTAGAGATAGAGCGGCCCAGTCAGATTCGGTGGCGGTTTCGGCGGGTGCCTCCCAGCGATAGTGGATCAGGCGCCCGGTGGTGGTTTCGACGGCGAACAGGTCGTCGCCACCCGCCGCCGGCGCGAATGTCATGCTGCGCACGTTGGGAACTTTGATGCGCCGCAGCGGGCCCAGCACACCGTCGGGCTCCTGGAGGATGACGTTGATGGCGTATTGGCGATCGTCGGTCGAGATGGCCAGGTCGTCGCGGCCGTCGCCGTTGACGTCCGCCGCTATCATGATGATCGGCTGTTCGATGTTGTGTACGATGCGAACGGGCTGGGCCAGTCCGCCGCCCGCTTTCTGGTGGAAGATCTGAAGCACTTTCGGGCCGAGCAGCGCGACATCGTTGCGGCCGTCGTGGTTGAAGTCGCCGATGGCCAGCGTGCCGCCGCGCGCGTCGCCGTCCGGCGCCCGCAGGCCATCCGCCGCGCCGAACCCGCCACCCGCCATCCCGGGCATAATCACAACTTCCTTGGGCTCGCCGAAGAAGACGATATCGGGCAGCTTGTCGCCGGTCAGGTCGGCCACTTCAAGGGTGGCGATGTCATAGGCGACCGGGAGATGCTCGATGCGCAGGTTTCCGCGATTGGGGATTTCGTTTTGTTCGAGCTCCTGCCGGTCGGCGGCGGGCTGTTTGTCGGCGTCGGGCTGATAGAGCAACTCGATGCGTGCCTTGCGCGGATTCCACGCGATGATGTCGGTGCGGCCGTCGCTGTTCAGGTCGGCCAGGCGCATGCGGCCGACGCCGTACTCGAACTTGTAGATCTCGAGCTCGCCGAAGCCGAAGTGGCGTGAGAGTTCGGCGCGCTGCTCGTCGGTCAACGGCCCCTCGCCGGCCGTCGCCGGTCCCGCGCACATCAGAAACACGATTGCTGCCGCCAGATAGCGCATCGCCCCGCTCCTGTTGACTAGGGGAATGAAAACTGTGTTGCAGGATTGTAAGGAAGTAAGAAGTAAGAAGTAAGAAGTCAGAAGCAAGAAAGCGGTTGGCTTTGGGTTTTCGGAGGTCGGGAGGGGGAGCGGCAGGCAACCAGGCAGCGAGGCAGCGAGGCAACGAGGCAACAACAGGTAACGGTAGGCAACAAGGCAACAAGGCAACAGCCGGCAACCAGGCAACTAGGCAGCTAGGCAACGAGATGGAAAGCGGCCGACCATTCCCCGTTCCCCGTTCCCAGTTCCCTGCCTGCTGTTGCCGTTCCTGAAATCTGAAATCTGAAATCTGACCTCTAACCTCTAACCTCTGACCTCTAAAAACCACCCCGCAAACTGCCGCCGGTGTTGAGCCATTGTCGCCACCGCCGCTATGCTGCCGGCTGCCATGAGCACTTCGCCCGCACCAGAGCTACCGCCGCTGCCGGTCGGCGTCATCTGCTGCAAATGCGGCTATGACCTGCGCGGCCTGACCGGCAATAACTGCCCCGAGTGCGGCGACGCGCTCGACTATGCCCGCGAGACGGCGTCCGGCGTTCCGTGGTGTCACCACAGCGAGCGCGGCTGGACGCGGACATACTGGGAAACGGTGGCGCTCGTCGTCTGCCGCACGGGTCTGCTGGCGCGCGAGATGTACCGGCCGGTGAATTACCGCGACGCGCAGCTCTTCCGCTGGATCTCGGCGTCGCACCTGATTGTCACGTTGGCGGTCGCGCTGCCGCTGCTGTGGTACGAGGAGTGGGGCGAGCGCTTCGTCGACTTCTTCGGCGAGTACAACGCTCGTAGCCGGCGTGTCGCTGGCGGCCGCGGGCGTATTGTGGATTATCGCCGCGACCGGCCTGCCAAGCTGGCTGTTCTGGCGCCGCGGCATGTCGCGCCCGCAGCGCGTGCGCGCGGCGACGCTGAGCTATTACTGCAATGGGGCGCTGGCGCTGTTTCCATGCGTCGGGTTGATCTTCGGACTCCTGGCGCAGTACTTAACTCAGCCGGATGATATGCCGGTGGTTTACCTTGTCGCCATTCTTCTCGCCCTCCTGCTGCTGGGGATGTGGTGGCTCAGCCTCGTGCGCTGTGCCCGCGCCACGCTGCGGAGCCGGATCGCCACGCTCAAAGCGGCGATCGGCATTCCGCTGCTCTGGCTACTCGGAGGCGTCCTCCCACTCGTCGTCCCAGTCATCGTCATCTACATCGCGATCATCATCAACAACTGGCCGTGAAGGCCGGTAGAGGCGGAGCGCCGTGGGTGCGTCGCTGTCTTTGGGATTACGGCGGCGTGTCGCGCCTCGCCCCGGCAGGGGCGCGGGAGCGTAGCCACGGGTGGAGCGCAGCGCAACCCGTGGACGCGACTACCACACCGCCCCGGCAGGGGCGGGGGAAGGACGCATGCGCCAGGCGCCCTCGCCCCTTCGGGGCGGAACGATGGTAAGCCCCCCTTCGATCCACGGGTTGCGCTGCGCTCCACCCGTGGCCAGGCGCCCTCGCCCCGTTGGGGCGACACGCTTGCCGGAATCCACCCCGATACCCATGTGGCACCGGTTTCCAGCCGGTGAGAGATCCACTGACCACTGGTTACACGCCGCAGGCGAAGCGTAGCGCAAAACCAGTGCCACATGTTTGGGGATTGCTGCTACCTGTCGGCGGCGTCATCGTCGCCGGGCGGAGGCGGGTCGAGGTGGAACAGGAGATCGCCGCCGTCCGGCTCTTCGCTGTTCACGCCGCCATCGTCCACGCCGTTCGGGCCGAGGCTGTAGATCAGGCCGCGCTCGCCGTGCGGGCGATATCGAAATGTGGCGCCGTCAGGCGAGAACGGGTCGGTTGGCAGCGTTGGGAGATACGTCGGTACCAGCTCTGTCAACGTCGCCGGGCGCTCACCGGTGTCAAGTTTGTAGAGGTAGATCGCCAGCGCCGTGGCCGCGAGACGGCGCTGGGCAGTTGCTCGGAATTTGAGGAGCACGACACGATCCAGCAGGTCGCCGTGCCAAAACCGCACGGCAGCAGGGAGTGTAGTTCTCGGGTACGCGTAGACCCACTGCGATTGCTCGTTGCCCGCCGAGTAGGTTGATGCGAGACTCGCCCGCTCCATCGCGACGCACTCTTCAAGGGCCCCGATCGCATCCACACGCCACGCTGGTGACAGCAGTGCCGCCAGGGCATGGTCCCTCGGTCTTGGCATTGGGCGAGGGAAGCGGATTAGCGTCTGCGGCAGGGCCTTGGCGTCCAGAAGTTGCTGTAGTTCATCCACGACAACGTGGCGCTCGCGATGCCACGCCGCGATCCAGGATGACGCCATTTCCGTTTCATCGATCAGCACATCGATGAGGATTGCTGCCTCCGTGCGAATCGCGGCGGGCCGCTCCGCCCCGGCGTTCGGTATTGACGCAGCGTGCATCAGAATCTGTTCAACACGGCCAGCGGCGAGTGAGTCCACCGCGATTGACACCAACATGTTGATCAGAAACCCACGTTGATGCCGGAGCGCACAGCCGATTGCCAGTGCATCCCGCAGGTGCGCAACGCCCCTCGCAAAGTCGCCCGTAAACGCGTCGTACACGGCAACATCACAGATTGCCTTTGCTAATGCGCGGTAACCTGCAAGCCCGGCTGGCAGCACAGCCGAGATGCCCCATGGAATATTCCACTCTCCCGGCGGCATCTCGCGCGCTTTGCGTAGCAAGTCAAACGCCGGGGTGTAGCCGGCGATCAGAGCATCTACATCGTCGCGTCGCAACGTGATCAGGTTCCGGTCGGCAAGCAGGTCGCCGGGACCCAGGCCGTTGGGATCGAACACCTGCGCCGCCGCCCAAGCCGCCTGGTCCCACAATTCGGCCGCTTCCTCGCTGCGCAACTTGTCATCTTTCGGCATGTCTTCCGGGTACACGCCATACCCCGCCGCGCGCAGCTCGGCGATCTTGCGATCCAGGGCGTGTTTGGCGGCGTAGCCCCACCAGAGACGCAGGCCGACCAGCAGCACCAGCACGACGCCGGCGCCGACCGCGATGCGTTTGAGCCAGACGAAGCGTCGCGGGAGTTCGGTCTCCCACGCCGTACCGGGCGGCGGCACCGGGCACGCCGGCGTCGTCGGTTCGGCGGTCGGGTTGTCGGTTGAGTCGTCCACGCCGGATACCCCGCGAGATTCCACACAATCGTACCATCATCGCGCGGCGCCGACGATGCGGATTGGCAGGTACAAGTCCGGGTCGGCTTCAGCCGACCGGTGAGTGCCACCAGTTTTAACTGGTGGTGCGCGGCAGCCGTTGTTATCTCTATCACCTCGCAAGCCGGGCTTCAGCCGGCTTCCTTTCCTGCATCGCAGCGCCGAAAGCCCGGCTGAAGCCGGCTACCAGTGGACGGGAATCGGGGCAGTGCCTCATCCACCAACTGAAGTTGGTGGCAAGAACAGGTCGGCTGAAGCCGACCTAGTGCGGCGGCGGTGTGCGCGTCAGGAGGTGGCCAGCACGTGTGCCAATGCTCTCGAGCAGTGCAATCCTGAGCCATCACGCGTATGCAGGGGCACCGGCGCTCGACGGCCTGCGAGGCGCAGGCCGCTACGGCGGGTGGCGTGTGGGATTGTTCGTCGACGGGGATTCATCGGCAGTCCACGGCCTGCGAGGCGCCGGCCGCTTGGTCAGGAAACTCGATTTACCCACCCGAGTTGTACTCGGGAGACCAAGGAGCTTGCATCCCCATCTACAGTGCCGTGTGTGCGGGCCTCGGTGTAACGGCCGGCGCCTCGCCGGCCGCCGAGTGCCGATGGCGCCGCGTCGCGCCGACGATCTGCGATTCTGCTGCGCGGCGGAACGGCCGGTGTGCCACTGCTTTCGAGCAGTGCGGGACACGTCGCCGCATCGGCATTCGCACTGCTCAAGAGCAGTGGCGCACCGGGAGCGTCATCTGCGACACTTGTCGGCACCCGGCCGCCGTGATGGAATGGAGGGTCGGTGCTACAATGCGGCTTCCGCCGGCGTGGTTGTTTGCGGCAGTCAGGTGACGCCGAGCCCAACCGCTGACGGGGTGGATCGATCGAAAAGGAGCAAGGGTTATGCCGAGCGCGTATGAAGAGGCCTACCGCCGATCGCTGGAGACGCCCGAGGAGTTCTGGGCCGAAGCCGCCGAGGGCATTGACTGGTACAAACGTTGGGACCGCGTGCTCGACAGCTCGAACAAGCCCTTCTACCGCTGGTTCGTTGGCGGCCAGCTAAACACCTGCTACAACGCGATCGATCGGCATGTCGAACGCGGGCGCGGCGATCAGGCGGCGGTCATCTACGACAGCCCGGTCACCGACACCGTCAAGACCATCACCTATCGCGAGCTGCGTGACCAGGTGGCCTGCTTCGCCGGCGCCTTGCGGCAACAAGGCGTGACCAAGGGCGATCGCGTCGTGATCTACATGCCGATGATCCCCGAGTCATTGGTGGCAATGTACGCCTGCGCGCGGCTCGGCGCGGTTCACTCGGTGGTCTTTGGCGGGTTCGCCGCCAAGGAGCTCGCCACGCGCATCGACGACGCCAAGCCCAAGCTGATCGTGTCGGCCTCGTGCGGCATCGAGGGCAAGAAGGTCATCGAATACAAGCCCCTGCTCGACGAAGCCATACGCCTGTCCACGGCCAAGCCCGAGAAGTGCATCATCCTGCAGCGCCCGCAGGCCCAGGCGACGATGACCGAGCGCGACGTCGATTGGAACGCCGCCGTGGCCGACGCCGAGCCCGCTGACTGCGTGCCACTCGAAGCGACCGACCCGCTCTACATCCTCTACACGTCGGGAACCACCGGCGTGCCGAAGGGTGTGGTGCGCGACAACGGCGGCCATGCGGTCGCCATGGTCTGGAGCATGAAGAACATCTACAACGTCGAGCCGGGCGAGGTTTACTGGGCCGCGTCGGACATCGGCTGGGTGGTCGGGCATTCGTACATCATCTACGCGCCGCTGCTCTACGGCTGCACGACGATCATCTTTGAGGGCAAGCCGGTGGGCACGCCCGATCCCGGCGCATTCTGGCGCGTCATCTCGCAGCACAACGTCGGCGTGCTGTTCACCGCGCCGACGGCCTTCCGGGCCATCAAACGCGACGACCCCGAGGGCAGTTACATCGGCAAGCACGACATGAGCGGCTTCCGCACGCTGTTCCTGGCCGGCGAACGCTGCGACCCCGACACGCTCGCCTGGGCCCAGCAGAAGCTGGGCGTTCCGGTGATCGACCACTGGTGGCAGACTGAGACGGCGTGGGCCATCGCGGCGAACTGCATGGGGCTCGATCCGGCGCCGGTCAAACCGGGCTCGCCGACGCGGGCCGTACCCGGCTATGACGTGCGGATCGTCAATGAAAACGGCAAGCAGGTGCCGGACGGTGAAAACGGCAGCATCGTCATCAAGCTGCCGCTGCCCCCGGGATGTCTGCCAACACTCTGGCAGAATGACGACGGTTACGTCAGCTCATATCTGAGCGCGTTTGAGGGCTGCTATCTGACGGCTGACGCGGGCTATCGCGACGAGGACGGCTATCTCTACATCATGGGGCGCACCGACGACATCATAAACGTCGCCGGCCACCGCCTCTCCACCGGCGGCATGGAAGAGGTGCTGGCGGCCCACCCGGATGTCGCCGAGTGCGCCGTGGTCGGGGCGGCGGACAAGCTGAAGGGCGAAGTGCCGCTCGGGTTCGTGGTGCTCAAGTCGGGAGTCGAGCGCCCGCACGCCGAGATAACGAAAGAGCTGGTGCAGATGGTGCGCGACAAGATCGGCCCCGTCGCCGCCTTCAAGCTGGTAACCGTGGTCAAGCGACTCCCCAAGACGCGCTCGGGCAAAGTGCTGCGCGGCACGATGAAGAGAATCGCCGACGGCACTGAATACCGCGCCCCGGCCACGATCGACGACCCGACCACGCTGGGAGAGATCAAGGACTCATTGGCGGAGGTGGGATATCCGAAGGGAAGTTAGAAGTCAGAAGTAAGAAGTCAGAAACTCGCGATCGGGACTGCTTACTGCCAACTGCAAACTGACAACTGCAAACTGACGACTATTCTCACTTCCGCATGTCGTGCAGTTCGCGAATCCACGGGCGGGCGGCGGTCGGGGCGCCGCCGAGGGCCGCCCATTGGAAGATTCTCGCGTAGGCTTCGTAGGCCGTGCGGCGATCGAGGCCGCGGCGACGCTGATCCGTGAGGTACGGCGGCTCGGGGTTGTCGGCGACGGTGGTCAGCGCGTCGGTCAGATCGCTGACCAGCTTGGGGTGCTCTCCGTCGACCAGGCGGTAAAGCCGGTTCTGGTCCAACTCGACAATCGACTCAAACGGCGGAGCGATCAGGCGTCCGCCGGTGATCTTCAGCAAATCGCCGGCGCTGCCAACATCGGTGCTGATGACCGGCAAGCCGGCGTAGAGCGCCTCGGCCAGTGCCAGACTCCAACCCTCGCAGAATGACGGCAACACGAATGCGTCACTGAGGCAGTAGTACTTCTGAGCGCCTTCGTGATAGCCGAGCAGCTTGAGCGCGTGCTCGACGCCGAGCTTGCGGGCCTCCTCGCGAACCCGGTGTGTATAGCGCTCGTCCATCGGCCGGCCCAGCAGCGCAACGCGGATGTTGGGGTTGTGCTCCAGTGCCCGCGCCAGCGCTTGAACCAACAGTAGCTGCCCCTTGGGCGGGTAGATCGAAGCCACCTCTAGAAACACAAAGTGCTCGTCCGTGAAGCCGAGCTGCCGGCGCTCTCGCGCGCGGTCGAGCGTCTGGCGGACCCGATCCAGCGCCTCCGCGTCAATGCCGTTGGGCACGATCAGCATTTTGGCCGGAGAGAAGCCATAGCGCAGGTCGGCATAAGACGCCGCCGCGCTTGATACACACAGGTAGGCTGTAGTGAACGGATCGGCGGCGCGGTGTTCGCGGATCTGCTGATCGGTCAACCAGACGTATGTGCTGTGGATGGTCTGGATGAATGGAATCCCCAGGTCGCAAGCCACCGCCGCCCCGAACACGGAGTAATGCGGATTAACCACATCGATCCGTTCGTGCGTCAGCAGGTGCCGATAGCCCTCGGCGCGATCGCCGGGCGGCAGACGCAACACCTTCAACCCCATTCCCTGGGCCTTGATCGCCGCGGGGCCCTCGCTGCCGACCACCAGAATCGACACATCGAAGCGCTGCGGGTCAAGCACGGCGGCCACGTCCAGCACGACCTGCTCGAATCCGCCCTGCATGAAATTGTCGGCTTGCAGCAACACGCGCAGACGTCTGTCCTGCGGTTGAAACGCCAGTGGCAGGTGGCGAGCGCGAACCTCGGTCGCGGTCGTATCGTCGAAAAACACGTTGTTATTCGCAAACGCGAGCGCCAGATCAAACAACGTCTGCCCCGGCGCCGTGTGGTATGCCCGGCGCGTGAACAGGGCCAGACGCGCAAGCGTGCGCGCGTCGTCACAGAAGCAGACATCCGCGCGGCTGATGATGTCCGAGTTCAGGCGATACGGCGCGGTGACGTCTTCCTGGTCAAACCACACGGCCACGCAGCACTTTTCCGGTAGCGTGTATTCATCAAGTCGCGCTAACGTGTCAGCCCGGATCAGCACCAGCGACTTGGCGTCGGCGGCACCGTTTGCGGGCGACTCGTCAAGCTTGCGAATCGTGTGCGCGCCGGTCTTGAGCTTCCTGACCCAGGCGCGCGTGGCGTCATCGACGTGGATGTTCCAGGACTGTTCGTAGTATGCGTGCCGTTGCCGCTGATGTTCCATCAGGCGGCGCACGCTCTCGGGGATTCCGTGTTCCACGGCACGCGCGCAGAGCGTGTTATCGTGGACGCGGTAACGATAGAGTATGTCGTCTGTCCCCAGGTGCCTGATCGTGAATAGCTCGTTGACGCGCATCCAGTAGTCGTAATCCTCGACACCCATATTCGGCGTGTATTCGCCGATCAAACGGCCAACCCACGCGCGATACATGAAACACGCGCCGATGAAGTTGTCGTCGCGCGTGCTGAGCCCATCCGTCGTGCGCGGCAGGCGTATTTCGGGGGAATCCGGCGTGCGGCGGTTGTGCGGCCGGAAATTTGGATCACGCAGCGGCTGTCCGCGATCATCGATGGCCAGGTAATCGGAGTGTACCATCGCCGCCGTGGGGTTGGCCTGGAGAAACTCGACGTGCCTGGCAAGCTGCTCCGGTTCCATGAGATTGTCGGCGGACGTCCACGTCCAGAATTCGCCGCGCGCAAAGTCAAAACCGTTGCTCAACGATTTGGGCAACCCCTGATTCTGCTGTGTGAGCAGGCGCACCTTGGGGTGCCCGACATAGTTGGCCAGCACGCGCTCGACGCCATCCGTTGCCCCGTCGTTGACAACGATCAGCTCGAAGTTCTCGTAGGTCTGGGCCAGCGCGCTCTCAATTGACTCGGATAACATGTCGGCCTGGTTGTAGACCGGGAGAACTACGCTGACGAGCCCGGGGAGCTCGATGGCCGGCTCGGCGTCCGCATCCAAACGCGCCAGTTCGAGGCCGGCGTGCAGTGGCCCGGCTTGCTCCGCACCGGTGGCGCGCCGGAAACCCCGCCGCGTGGCCCCGCCGATGGCCCGCGCGAGCGCTACCGGGCCCCGCCGTCCGTGGAACCGCAGACGCCGCTGAGCATACATGGCTGTTTTCACGAGTCGATCACGCCACGTCCCGCGCGGCGCCAACATGTAACGCACGCGATAGACCAACTGCACGAGCTTCCAGCCACCCGTGTCGGTCATGGCGCGCAGCCGAGCCTCCAGCTCCTGGTGCTCCATGGCCTTCTCGCTGAAGCGCACATTCAACGTCTCCGTCCACGAACGCAGTTCGTTGATGCGCTTCTCGGCTTTGTCGAGCCGGCTGCGCAGCTCGATGTGCTTGCGCGTGCGGTTGTCAACCTCGTCACGCAAAGCCGTGGCGGTTTTGCCCTGACCACGCAGTTGCGTTCGCAGTTCGGCGATCGCACTGTCGCGCCGCTGAATGACCACTTTCAGCGTCTCGATCTTCGCCAGCAATTCCGCTTCGTGCGGCGAATCCAACACGCGCGCGCGTTCGGTGTCGTGAACGGGTTGCCCCGCGGCGGCCGACTTGCGATCGAGCGCCTCATAGAGCTCCTTGAGCTTGGCATCAAAGCCCGCCGCCTGCTCGTCACTGCGGGCGATCTGCTCGGTCAGTTCCTGAATCTCGTGGTCGCGCTCGGCCAGCTCGTCGCGAGCACGCCGTAACTGCTGCTCGGTGGCGGCCCGCAGCGCCAGCGCGTCACCGACGGCGGCGTACAGCTCCGATTCGGTTGTATGTTCTTTCCACGCGAAACGCTGCCAGCGCGCCGGCTGCGGCGACACCGGAACCACCGACCCGAGCGCCGCCAGCAGGTAGCCTTTCGAGGCGGCGGGGATCACCGGTGATCGATGGATCTCCAGGATCTTGTGCTGCAAGTCGCCGGCCGATCCGGTTGCCTGCTCGATAAAAGCTTCCGTCCAGCTCTCGGCCGTGAAGAGCTGGCCGACAAAACGCAGACCGGCGGCCTCGAACACGGCCGACAAGTCGGCCAGCGGCGCCTCCTTGCCGAACGGCCACTGGTCGTGCCCCTGCACTTGAATGCGCCAGAGCCAATACCAGTAGCACAGCCGATTCGGAACCAGCACCAGCACGTATTTGCGACTGCGGCTGGCCATGCCCTTCAGCAGGCGGACCTGGTCGTCGAAGGGATAATGCTCGAGCACGCCGGCGTTGAAGACCAGGTCGTATTCGGGGGTGCCGGCATCGTTGATGTCGCCGTAGTGGAAGCTCGCGGATACGCCTGCGCGCTCGAAGAGCCTGCGCGAATAGCTCAATGCCTCATCGGCGAAGTCCATCAGATGGGCGTCATACTTGCCTTGCCGCGCAACCGCCAGACTCTGCCATCCGCCGCCGCAACCGGCTTCCAGCACGCGCCCGCCGTCAGGCAGCAACTCGCGGATCATGGCGGCGAATTCGGAGTTGAACTCCTGGATGTACTTGCTCTCATCCGCCAGCGGCATCTCTTTGTAGAGCGTGTCCCACTTCTCCTGCTCAGCCAGACGATCATCGCGGCGCGGACGCGCGCGCGTGTACGCCTCCGCCGCATAGATGAGCATTCGCTGTGGTGGGCGATCACCCGGTTCGTCCGCGCCAATTGGCTTGCACTCGATACGCTGGAAACCGCCGAGTTGTTCGGGCAGCGCGCGGCACGTATCGCCACCGTTTCCATCGCCTGAATCCGGCTGCCCGTCACACGGAACACAAGCGATGTAGAGCTGCCCGCACTGCGCGAGCTGCCGTTGAAGCGTGGCGATGGACGCCGCGTCGTCGCGCAGTCGATCGGTGTTGACGATCACATCGAATCTGCCGGGTAGTTCGCCCTCAACCGCCACATGAAACTCGCGCCGCGCGAAGCGGCGCTTCGCCTCGGCAATGGCGACCGGTGAGCAGTCCGTGCCGATCACACGCGCGTCGGGAAACGCCCGCGCGAGCACATCTACGCCGTCACCCAGCGCGCACCCCACATGCGCCACGCGCGGCTGGCTGGATGCGAGATAGCTGCGTTCGACGGCGGACAGGCTGGCGAGCACCTGTTGCATCCTGCGGCGCGCTCGACCGGGGCCGTCCTGCGACGAGTATTGTTCCTGGTAGAAGCGATCCCACCAGGCGGGGGTTTCCGTGACGGATGCCGACATCTGCACTCCGCGCCGCGCGTTAGCGCACCTCAAAAACCGTCTGCTCCACGTGGGGCAGCACAGCGGAGAACACGCGGCGTGACGATGTCACGCGCAACAGCGCCGCGTTCTCGATGAAATCATAATAGTGCCTATCGACCTCCGCGCGCACCTCTTCGACGTTGACAACCAGCGCGTATTCGCCCGCCGCCAGGATATTCTCGAAGTCGAACCCCAGGCGGACGCTCTGGTTGGCCCGGAGCGGCGGCAGACGCAGGCCCGCATCCCAGGTCGTGTACGTGATGATATCAAGGCCCTTCGTATTGCGCAGCGAGAATCCGACCCCCACCGACTGCCCATCGACTTCAGCGCCGGCCCGCACCTCCAGCTCGATGTGCAGGCGGTCGCCGTGCTCAAAAGCCAGCGGGCCGCCCGGCACGCCGTTGTCGAGACTGAATCGCTCCAGCCGCAACGGGCCACTGCCCCAGCGCTCCAGGCCGTCCAGTTCGGAGAAGGCGGTAAGTCGGCGGCACGCGACCGTCGGCGGAACATCTGCGCCGGCCTTGCCATCGTCGGACGCGCCGCCGCGCTGCGCCGCCGGCTCCGTCTGTTGGTCGCCGAACAGGAATTGCACGTACTGCGAGGTAACCTCGCTTGGCGAACCCGCGGCGGCCACGCGGCCTTGTTCAAGCCAGATCGCTCGATCACAGAACGCGCGCACCGTCTCAACATCGTGCGTCACGAGCAAAACCGAAACGCCGTCGTCGAGCAAACGCCGCATTCGCGTCATACACTTGATCTGAAACGCCGCGTCACCCACGGCCAGGGCTTCATCAACGATCAGCAGGTTGGGTCTGAGCAGCACTTGCACAGCAAATGCCAGCCGTACGACCATGCCGGTGGAATAGGTCTTCACCGGCTGATCGAGAAAGTCGCCGATGTCGGCGAAATCGGCGATCTCGTCGAAACGCGCACGCACTTCGCGTTCGCTCAGTCCGAGAATGGCCCCGTTCAGAAACACGTTCTCGCGCCCCGTAAAGTCCGTGTTGAAGCCCGAGCCCAATTCGAGCAGGGCGGCGACGCGACCGTCCACGCGCACGAAACCGTTGGTCGGTTCGAGCGTGCCCGCGACTACCTGGAGCAGAGTGCTCTTGCCAGACCCGTTGCGACCGATGATGCCGATCGCCTGCCCGCGCGCCACATCGAACGATACGTTTCGCAGGGCCCAGAACGGGCGATAGAAACGCCGGCGTCCGCGCCACAGGGCTTGCTTCAGGCGGTCGGCGGGGCGGTCGTAAATCTGATAGCACTTGCCCACATCGCGAATGGTCGCCACGCCATCTACGCCAGTAGCCCGCGAGCTCATTCACCGCTCCATTCGTGTGCCGACTCATCAATTGCGCCGGGCGGACCCGCAAACTGACGCTGAATAGTCTGCCGGTAAGACCCGGTAGCCGGAGTTTATCCGAATTGCGCTCAAGAGGCGCGCGCGGTGCCTGATTCGCGGCGACTGACCGATCGGCCGCGCGGAAATGCCCGGCGAGCATAGTGCCCTGCGCGAACGATGGATTGTCACTGTCCGAAATCCCGGCAAACCGTGATGGTTCCGGACAATCATGAGCGTTACTCATCACAGGTGCCAGGCATCTCAAGCTGGTGGTTCGCCGCGCCGAGCGTGCCGTCACAAGACGCAGCGCACCTACCGCGCGTGCCTTGCCGCCTGGGTTGACTTCCTCTCGCCGGCGAGCCTAGACCTGTTGGAGGGACGCGCGTTTCCACATGCGAACAGGCAGACACGCCAGCCCCTCAGGTCTCTTGCATTCGCGGGTCGTGCCAGCCGGCGACCTGCCCGGGAGGATCAAGCATGAGTCGGACCGCGTTGCTCAGCGCCGCCGTAGCGCTGCTGTTGGCCGCGTCGGCAGTCGCCGCCCCGTTACAGCCGTATCACGTCACCTACATCAACACGTTTGACGAAACCAACGCCGCCAAGGACATCAGCGACAACGGCCGCTATGTCTGCGGGTATTACCTGGAGGGCGGCACCGGCATGGCGTACCGCGCTTTCCTTTACGACACGACCGACGGCAGTGTCACCGACCTGTCACCACTGATCGAGAACGAGATTGGCGACGCCCGGTCGCTCGGCCTGGGTGTCAACGACGCCGGCCAGGTTGTCGGCCAGGCGTACTACAATGATGGCACCGCGCAGCGATCGACCGGTTTCCTCTACGACCATGTCACCCAGACAGTCACACGCCTCGAGCTGGCTGGATCAGACGAGGGGGCCGCCACCGACATCAACAACGCCGGTGAGGTCGTCGGCTATTCCCACGCCCCCGCCTATCAGGCGTACTTCTGGGATGGCACCGCGCACGTACTGCCCGGCCTGCCCGGGCAGACCGACAGCCACTTCGCCTACGGTCTCAGCGACCAGAAACACATCGCCGGCAGCGCCTACCAGGCCGGCGGGCAGCACGTCGCCTATTGGGACGCCCCCGGGACCATTGAGAGCGCCAATCTGGGCTACGGCATGGCCAATGATGTCAACGAGCTCGGGGAGCTGTGCGGCTACACGCTGAGCACGGCCGGCGCGTTTCTTCACGACACCACTTCCGGATCGACAACCGACCTCGGCGCCCTGCTCGAAGATCTGGCAACCGCCAACGGTCGCAGCTACTTCCTGAGCGAAGCCGACGGCATCAACGATTTGTCCCAGGTCGTCGGCCAGAGCCAGGAGACCAGCTCAACCGGGTACCACGCGTATCTTTACCACACGAACGGGCAGGTCTATGACCTGGACGACCTTACCGACGCCAGCGGCGACGTGTGGTCGCTCAGCTACGCCTTTGGCGTCAACAACCACGGCCACATCGTCGGTTCAGGCAAACTCGACGGCCATCCGCTGTACGGTCGCGCTTATCTTCTGACGCCGGTTCCCGAACCCACCAGCGCCGTGCTGCTGGCGGCATGTGGCCTGATGGCGCTGCGGCGCCGGTCGGGTGGCGGCCACGCGGGTTAGGTTGCGTCCTGCCTCACCGCACACACGATCTACGCCGACATCCTGAGCGCACCGTAAGCTGAGGCGCGCGGCATCACCAGGCCGCGCCCGGTGGGTAATGGAATGCGCCGGGGTAGTTGATGGCTCGGACACAGTACTGCGCGCACACTCCCGGCTGAACATCGACGAGCGACGATATCTGTCGCGGCGTGTGCACAAAAACGCCGAGACGGGCGGCCGTGTCGACCGCCCGCCTCGGGCGTAAACAAACAAACGCCGCTGCGGGCTACAAACTCTACTTACCGCCGACCATGGCGACGAACGGGTCAATGTCCGCGTTGTTCACCATTCCGTTGTCATCGCAATCCGCCAGCATGTAGTTGCAATCCGGATACGCTACGGCGTAGGCGGCCGGGTCGGTCAAGGCCAGGACAAACGGGTCGATGTCACCGTTGTTGATGACGCCGTCACAGTTCATGTCACCCAGCGCCGGTGGCTCGAACGAGGCCACCCCCCAGACCTGCACATCGTCGATGTTCCAGCCTGGATAGGTCGTTGAACCATCTGTCGCACCCATGCCCCAGCGTACGAATACCGCCGCGCGGCCATCCGCGATCGCCGAGATGTCATAGGTGTGCTCTGTCCACTCACCCTCATCAATGGCTTCGTAGGCGTCGTGATTCCACAACGTGGTCCACACGAAACTGTCGTTTGAAATCGCGACGTCAGCGTGGTCGTAACGCGACGACTCGACGCCCAGCCAGCGCCAGAAGCGCAGCTCGGTCTCGGTCACATCGGTGCAGTCAATCGCCGTCGTCGTCAGGTAATACCGCGGCATGTCGTCGGTGTAGTCGCCGGCCAGGTTATAGCCGTAGACATTGTCACCGGTATGCCCGCTGGTGGGGTCGAGGCTGTGCGAACCGCCGCCGGTAGGCGTTCCAAAGGCCCACTCGCCCTCGGTAGTCCAGCCGGGGTCGCTGTCCATCGGGAAGTCATAAACCAGGCGCGGGCCGCCGACGGTAATCGAGATGGTTGCAGTGTTTGACTCGCCGCCATCCGGAGCCACGCCGCCGTCGTCGGCAACGAACGTGAAGCTGTCACCGCCGAGATACCACGCGGCCGGATCGTAATCGACCATGTTCACTGAAGCGGTCAGCGTCCATGGAACATACGTGATCGTGCCGACGCCCGGTTCGCTCAGCGTGCCGTGGGTCGGCAGCGCCGTGATGATGTACGCCAACGCCGCCGGCGGATCGGGCAAGCCGTCGTCGGTGGCCTGCAGCGTGATCGCCACCGGCGTGTCGGACGGCGTGCTGACTTCGGCGCTCGACGCGCTCGGCGGACGCGGGCCACAACTGCCCATACCCGACAGGTCGGACTCGAAGAAGTCCAGCGGCACGCCACCGCCGGCCGAGAGGCCCGCCAGACCGTCACTGATGGTTATGTCGAGATAGCTGATCGTGATCTGCCCGTCGAAGTACATCTCGATCTGGAAGGTGTTGGCGTTCGACGTGTTGTATTCCAGCACGTTAAGCCAGGTGACCACCACGCGGTCGGCAAACTCCTCCCAGCTTACCGTGCCGCCGGACGCCGGGTTGAGGTCATCGTACAAACCCGAAATGCGCGGCTGGCTGAAGTGATTTTCGAGCGACTCGCTGGTGCTGGTGCTGCCGCTGCTGAAGGTGATAAAGCCGTTGCTGCCCACGTAAAACGTGCTGTAAGTCGTGCCGTACAGGCTGACCGGGCTGCCGGTGAGCGTGATCGTGTCGTAGGAATCGTCGCTCAACGAGATCGGCGTGCCGGTGGCCGGATCGGTCGGCAGCACGGTGATCGGCTCCACACAGCCGGCGTAAAACTCATATCCGCCGACCGGGATGAAGTGCAGGCTGATGTTGTCCAGATCATTGTCGCTGCTGAACAACTCGGTAAAGAAGTCGGGAATCTCCGGCGTGGTAAACGTGTAGCAAGCGCCGCCGTTGTCATCGATGGCGGCATTGCCGGCTTCATCCTCGGCTTCGACAACATAGTAGTACGTGGTGTCGTCCTGGAGGGTGTCGATGGCGACTGTCGGATTGACGCTGTAGCCGCCACCCACGGCCGTGCCATCAAGCACGGCACAACTCATGCCATAGTACACGGTACCACGCGTTGGCTCGTCGGTGTCAAAGGCTATGGTGGCGTCGCGCGGCTGCACGTCTGCCGCGTGGACATTGGAAATCACCGGCGGTGTGCAATCGACCGTCGCGCTGGCCTCGACGACGACGTTAGTGCCGCCCTGGCCGTCATCGGCGTCAATGTACGTCGCCGTGACGGTGTCACCCGCGCCGACGAGCAGAACACCCGCCGCGTCGGTCCCACTGAGCACAATCTGCCCGCGGAACGTGGCGGAGCTTGCCGAGGTCTCCGTCAGCGTGACGCTCTCGCCGCCGGCCTCTGAATCCGACGTAATGGTCACAATCACAATCTCGACGGTGTTGTCGTCGAGGTTCAGGCCGCAATCGCCGACTTGGATCGTGGCCGTGTCTTCGCAGGCGTACTTGTTGCCGTCCAGCGAAATCGTGCCGGCGTCAGAGCATGACCCCGGCAGGGCCAGTGCCGGATCACCCATCAGGTTGTACATCTCGAAGTATCGTCGCGTCGTTGCCGAATCACCGAAGTGATCGAAGTAGCGCGCCCGGCCCTCGTTCCAGAGCGGGCCGGCCTCGCTGGGAACGTCGTCTTCCGCGTCAAAGAGGGCATCGGCCAGCACGCGTTCGAGGATGTCATCCTCGGTCCAGTAGCTGTTCACCGACGAACCGATCGCGGCGACGGCGGCCTTGTTGGGCGCCAGAATCCACGTCTCGATAAAGCACTCGCTCGCCGTGTACGTCCCCGTGATGCAGGCGAACGACCAGACGAACGAATACATGTTGGCGTTGGTGAGGTTGTTTACGTCGCTTTGCTCGAACGGAGGTCCGTCGGCCCAGGAATAGGTTCCGCCGTGACCGCTGTATATACCGTAGAAGCGGCCGGCGTTAAACGAGTCGCGCACATCCTGAGTATCCGCGCCGTATGTCACCTGGTATAGCTTGTCGCAGATGTACTCGTTCGGCTCCATGTGCGTGTCGATGACGTAGTTGTGCGTGCCTTCGGTGATCTGGTAGTTGTCCACCGAGGCCATGAAGACCGCGCGCTTCAGATAGTCCGGATCGGCCAGCGGGCCGTTCTCGTAGTACAGCGTCTTGGCGATCACGTCGCTGAGCTGCGTCGTATCGCGCACCGGGAAGCGGCCGACCGCGATGTCGGGCGCCCAATCACCGGCGCCGTCCATGCACCCGTATTGCAGGTCGGTGGCCGGGTTGCCCTCGCCACCACCAGTCCAATGCGGAATCCACTCGGTGTCGCCGACGAGCAGAATATAGTCCGGCGAATCCGGGCCGCCCCACAGTCCCTCGATATAGCTCTTGATCGTGGTGTTGGCGGTGCCGTCGGTCACGGTGTGCGTGATGACGCTGAAACCTTGCGCCTGTTTCGCGGCGGCAAACGGCGCGATGCCGGCCGCAAAGCTGTCGGCGGTGATGATCAGATAGTTACCCGACCCGCGATGCTTGACACTGGACACCAGCTCCGGGTTGAGCGTGATGCGCTCCAGGCCGGGCATTGGTGTCAGGCCCTGGTGCGTCGTGGTGCCGCCGGTGAACTGAATATCGACCGAGAGATTGGGGTAGATTGTGATCTCCCGGGCTGCGGGGTTATAGGCCACCGGTTGGAGTTCGAGCAGCATTACCCGCTGGCCGCGGATGATCCCGAACTCACTGACGGTTGCGCGTTGGGCGGGGAGGGCCACATCCGCGCTGTAAGCCTTGACGTCATACTGAAAAACCGCCGCCTCGCGCGCACCGGGCAGCTTGACGATTGACGGTTGCACCGGCAGAGCGAGCAGGTTGTGGTCCAGCGACTTCTCATCGCCTGTCACCGGTTGGCCGGTGTTTACGGACAAGCGCACGTCCGCATCGAGCGGGGCGATGAACAGCTCACGCCATACGGGCACACGCGGCGCGCCGACCGCGCCGTTGAATGCGGCATCCGGCCAGCTCAGCTCCACAAAATCACCCCCTTTGGTCTGGCGGGTCAACGCTTCCACACCCGACAGCCGCAGCGCAGCACTGAACCCGGCAGTGCCCCGGCTTTGGATCGACACGGTCGGCGGTGCGGCGGCACTCATCTCCTTGACGCCCAGTGCGCCATCCGGTGTGGGTGCGAGCCATACGTCGCCGCCGGCGACACCCGCCGCAAACAGCGCCGCGATGGCGAGCGCCGAGACAGCGTTAGCAAGTGATCTTGTGCTCATTCCTTCATCTCCTTACCCGTTGAACTGACGAGTTGTTGCGTGCTGATCTGCGATGAGCATGTGCCAACCGCGCCGAGTGTGGCGCAGCCGTTGCGGCCGCGCGTGCATGCGACGTAGGCGCAGACATAACAGGTGCGGCATAGCCGAGCCCGAAAATTCTGGAGTGGATGCACGCTTTGGCGCCGTCCGATAAAACGAGAGCTCCTCTTGCAACCCACTCTCATTGCCCCACGGCCGGCTGCCCTGCCAGTAGGACCATCGTACCAGACCGGGGGGTACTATGTACACTCGTAATTAATGATCTCTAACCTGAAATGCCCCCCCCGATCTCACAATGGCGTATGAACGCCCGACCGGCAGGTCAGGCGGTGGCGGGGTTTGGACGCTCGGGATTGATCCCCAGGCGCTCGATCGCCGCTCCCAGCTTGGACGCGTCATACTTCCCTTGCCGCGCGAGCGAGTACAGGGCCGCATAGGCAACATGCCGCGAATCCGTTTCGTAGAAATCACGCAGCACCGCGCGTGTCTCACTGCGTCCAAACCCATCGGTGCCCAACACGCAGAAGCCGTTCGGCAGCCACGGGGCCAGCCGATGCGGGATCGCCTTGACATAGTCCGACGTCGCCACAATCGGCCAGGGGTCTTGCTCCAGTTGCCGCACAATCCAGGGCTGGCGCGGGTCCTCTTCCGGGTGCAGACGGTTGTGCCGCTCGCACTCGAGCGCGTCGCGATACAGTTCGTTATAGCTCGTTACGCTCCAGACGTCGGCCGCCACCTTGAAGTCGCGCGCCAACAGTTCCTGGGCTTCAAGCGCGGCGCGCAACAGTGGTCCGCTGCCGAAGAGGTGCACGCGCGCCTTGCGACCCGGTTTCTCCGCGCCGCGAAAGCGGTACATTCCGCGCAGAATGCCCTCCTGCACGCCAGCGGGCATCGGCGGCATCTCGTACGGCTCGTTGTAAACCGTCAGGTAGTAGAAAATCGACTCCTGCTCCTGGTACATACGGCGGATGCCGTCGAGCAGGATCACGGCCAGCTCATAGGCCCAGGCGGCGTCGTATGCCACGACGTTCGGCACCGTGCTGGCGTGCAGCAGGCTGTGCCCGTCCTGGTGCTGGAGACCTTCGCCGGCGAGAGTCGTGCGGCCAGCCGTGCCACCGACCAGGAACCCGCGGGCACGCGCATCCGCCGCCGCCCAGATCGAGTCGCCCACTCGCTGAAAGCCGAACATAGAATAAAAGACGTAAAACGGAATCGTGTTGACGCCGTGCGTGGCATAGGCCGTCGCGGCCGCGGTGAATGACGCCAACGCGCCGGCCTCCGTAATGCCCTCTTCCAATATCTGGCCGTTTTTGCGTTCCTCGTATTTCAACAGCAGGTGCGAGTCGACCGGGTCGTAGAGCTGCCCGGTGCTGGCGTAGATGCCGTACGAGCGGAACAGCGACTCCATGCCAAAGGTGCGCGCCTCGTCCGGCACGATCGGTACGATCAGCTTGCCCAGGTGTGGGTCCCGCAACAGACGCCCGAGCATGCGCACAAACGCCTGGGTTGTGGCGGCCTGGCGCCCATCGCTGCCGGCGTGGAACTCCTCGAATATGTTGGCATCAGGCGTCTCAATTCGCGGCGCGCGCGCCTCGCGGCTTGGCACGAAACCACCGAGCTTCTCTCGGCGCGCGTGCAGATACTCGTACTCGGGCGTGTTACGCTCAAAGCGGCAGAAGGGGGCCTCGGCGATTTGTTCGTCGGTGATCGGCATGTCGAACCGGTCACGAAACGAACGCAGCTCATCCTCGTTGAGCTTCTTCTGCTGATGCGTGACGTTGCGTCCCTCGCCCGCTTCGCCGAGCCCGTATCCCTTGATCGTGCGCGCGAGAATGACCGTGGGGCGGCCGCGATGTCCGACGGCGGCGGCATAGGCCGCGTAGACCTTCTCCGGATCATGCCCGCCCAGACGCAGATGCTGGATTTCCTCGTCACTCAGGTGCTCAACGAGCTTGAGCGTCTCGGGTCGGCGGCCGAAGAAATGCTCGCGCGCGTAGGCCCCGGGCTCGATGGCATAGCGCTGGAACTGGCCATCGACAGTGTCGCGCATCGCGTCGACCAGATAGCCGCCCGTATCACGCGCGAAGAGCGCATCCCAATCGCCGCCCCATATGACCTTGATGACGTTCCAACCCGCGCCACGAAATGCGGCTTCGAGCTCCTGGACGATGTTGCCGTTTCCGCGCACAGGCCCATCGAGTCGTTGCAGGTTGCAATTGATCACCCAGGTGAGATTGTCGAGCCGTTCGCGAGAGGCGAGCGTGATCGCTCCCAGACTCTCGGGCTCGTCCATTTCACCGTCACCTAGAAAGGCCCAGACTCGGCACGAGTCGGTCTCGGCCAAGCCACGGTGCTGGAGATATCGGTTGAATCGTGCCTGATATATCGATGTTATCGGGCCCAACCCCATAGATACCGTCGGAAACTGCCAGAAATCAGGCATCAGACGCGGGTGCGGGTACGACGACAGCCCACCGCCCGTCGCCAATTCTCGCCGGTAGTTCTCCAAATGACCCTCGTCCAGCCGGCCCTCGAGAAACGCGCGGGCGTAGATTCCCGGCGAAGCATGTCCCTGAATGAACACCTGATCGCCCCCGTACGCCTCGCTCGCAGCCCGGAAGAAATGGTTGAATCCGACTTCGTAAAGCGTGGCTGCGGAGGCGAATGACGAGATGTGGCCGCCTATCCCCTCCGCGGCACGGTTCGCGCGCACCACCATCGCCATCGCGTTCCAGCGGACATAGCTCTTGATGCGGCGTTCCATCTCACGATCGCCCGGGTAAACCGGCTGCTGCTCGGGTTGAATCGTGTTCACGTACGCCGTGTTGGCGGAAAACGGCACAGTCAGGCCGTGACGGTCCGCCCACTCCCGGAGCCGCTGGAGCAGAAACCCGGCCCGCTCGTCGCCGGCGCTACGCCTGACGGAATCGATCGAATCGAGCCATTCCTGGGTTTCGAGCGGGTCGTGATCCATTCCGGTGTTGTCAGGCCGAAGCATCGCGGTTCCCTGTGCGTTGGTCAGCGTATGGCTGGTGCGTCGCGGTCCGCCGCGCCGGCGGCGCGCAAAACACCCCACGGTTGCCGTATCTTGCCGGCTGGGGGTGGTTGCATCCAGCCCGCAAGGCCCTTATTATAATGGGCTCTACTGATCGCGATACCCGAACCGCATGACACGAGGTAAGCAGCGTGTACGCAATATTCGAAGATGGCGGCAAGCAATACAAGGTCAGCCGGGGCGACGCCCTGTTGGTCGAGCGGCAAGACCTCGAACCGGAGCAGTCGGAGCTGACCTTTGACCGCGTGATGATGGTCGGCGATGAGGGCGAGACCAAGATCGGCACGCCGTGGGTCGCCGGTGCCACCGTCAAGGCGCGCCTGGTCGGCGAGTTGAAGATGCCCAAGGTCACGGGGGTCAAGTTCAGCCGGCGCAAGGGCTATCAGCGCAAGTTCGGACATCGCCAGCAAGTGCTGCGGGTGGAGATCACCGAAATCAACGCCTGACGAAGCGCTGCCGCACCTGGCGCGTGAACCATCCAACGCCGTCATGACCCGGCCGGGTCATGACGGCGTTTTGCATGCCGTCTGGTGCTCACCGCTGCACGTCGAATCTTGGGGGGCGCATATTGACTTGCGGGCGGTCGCGGATTGCGACGCGGGGCGCGTGTGGAGTGCTTGTTGTGGCTCCCTACGCTCGATAGCATCGGCCGCAGGCTTGGGCTGACGTGTGGGGCCGGCATTTCGGCGGTTGGCTAGCAGGCCTGTTGTTGTTCTACGTAGCCAGGGGCTTTGATGCCGACATCAGACGTGGATCATCCGGAGGAGGTGGCCATACGGAGATGGTTGTGCGCGCTGCTGCTGCTCGGCGTCGGATGGCGCGTGCTGCGGTACGGGCTGTGTTTTCCCTTCTGGGGCGACGAGGCGTATCTCAACATCAGCATCCTGCGGCGGGACTACGCCGGGCTGATGGAGCCGCTGCACTACTTTCAGGTCGCTCCGGTGCTGTATCTGTGGATTCAGCGGACGGCATTCAACCTGTTCGGCGGCGGGGAGTATGCGCTACGGGCGTGGTCGCTGATCGCGGGGGTCGCTTCACTTCTGCTCGTGTGGCGGATCGCGCGGGCGCAGATGGAAGCGCTGGCGGCGAATATCGCCGTTGGTGTGTCTGCGTGCAGCTATTACCTCGTACGGCACACGTGTGAGTCAAAGCCGTATGCCGGCGATCTGCTGGTCGCGACCCTGCTGATCTACCTCGCGATGCGCTGGCGGCAGGCGCGGCCCGGTGTCAAGTGGCCGCTGGTGTGCGGGGTTGTTGCGGCGGCGTCATTGTGGCTCAGCTATCCGGCGGTGTTTGTGTGCGTTGGCGTGAGCGTGGCCGCGCTCCCGGCGGCTATTCGCGCGGGCAAGCCACGGGCGTGGCTGGGATGGGGGGTGTACAACGCGCTCGTCATGGTGAGCTTCCTCGCTTTCTTCTGGGTGATTGAGGCTGACACCGTGAGTCGCAGCGCGGGGTCGTGGCTTGAAGCTTACTGGCGCGACGCATTCCCGCCGCACAACGGGATCGGGTCGTTGCTGGCCTGGCTGGCGAAGATCCACTGCGGACGGATGTTTGCGTATCCGCACGGCGGGACGGGGTATGGCAGCATTCTCACAACCGCTTGTTTCGCCGTCGGGGCGGTGGTGCTCGTCGTCCGGCGACGGGCCTGGTTGGTGCTGCTCTTCGCGGGCATGGCCGCCCCGGCGCTCGTCGCCGCCTGGCTGCACAGATATCCCTACGGCGGCAGCGTACGTGTGTCGATTTACTTCGCGCCGGTGATCTGCATGGTGGCGGCGGTGGGAGTGACGGCGGTCACGGGGTGGATCTCGTTACGGCCGGCGCGCGATTGCGCGCGCGGGTTGGTGGGCGTGGTGCTGGTTGGTATCGCGCTGCTTGGAATGACCAAGGATGTGATCATGAGGTGCAAGTCGCCGGAAGATCTGTACAAGCGTTCGGCGATGCGGGCGGTGACGGCGCAGTTCGCGCCGGGGGACATCGTGGCGATCGTGAATCCGGAGGAAGGGGCACCGGCGCCACCCGTGGGGCCGAAGTTCGACCAGGTGCTGCGGTACTACCTGGAGTTGGAGCACGATGTGCCGCCGGTGTTCGTGTTGGATCAACTGCCGTCGGCAACGGCGTGGATTCTGCGTTTTGAAGGGCCCGCTGGCGGTCCGCCGGACGAGCTTGTGACGAGTCTGGCCAATGCCGCCGGGCTGCGAGCGGAATCCACGCAACAGCACGCGCTTTCAACCCGCTGGACCAGCGAATTGACGCTATACCACAGCACACCAACAACCAGCACACCGTGACCCGAAAAAAAGGTGTCAGGAAGATTTTTCAAGAAAAAAAGGTGTCAGAAAGATTTTTCAGCGATGGCTGTGACGTCCATTCGGTCATTTCACCGCTGCCGGAGGAAGAAACGACACACGGCCGAGCCGGGTCGATCGCTTACGCTCGCGAGAGCGGCGTCCACATGAGTCATCCTCGCACTTCTGTCTTTCCCTTTGTTCTTCCCGCATTTGATATCCCAATCCCTGATACCGCATTGTGCCGACCAACTCGTTATTCGACAACCAGATGTGGTCATCGCACCTCGCTCGGCAGATGCCGGCTCGACAGGGTTTTATGTTACGGTTCTCTCGACAAACCCACGCAGGATGCCGTTTTCGCTCGCGAGCTTGGCAAGCACCTCTTGCTGATCCTCAGTCGGAGGCTCTGTGACGTAGTGCAGATGGCCATAGCGGTCATCGTTGCGGTCCAACTCAAAGCGCGGGGGGAGCGCTGGGCGCACGTCTTCAACCAGGTTTCTGTAGGACACTTTGCAGAGACCGGGAATGTCACCGGATGGCAACTGGTGGGCAAGCTGATAGTCGCTCAACGCCATCGCTGTGGTGAGTTCCTCCGTCTGTCGGGTGAGCGACATACTGCCGTGGCGTTCACGAAAAACCTTGCGGGCGACAATCACTCCCGCTGGCCGGATCTTGAAGCCGTTGTTATACGGATTGCGACGAATGAACCAGTCCCCACTCGTCGGTGGTATCAGGGCCGCGCGATCAGCCACCGAGCCAGTTCCTCCCCAAGGTTCTCAAGGCTGTAGTTGGGATCGAGCCGGTATACGTGTTGGTCCTCATCGACCTTCACGACATGGACTCTATCAACTCCCACATCGAAAACAACTGTCACTCGTCGGGAGGTCGCGAAGGACTGAGCGACAACCGACACACCGTCGTCCTCGTCCACAAACGCTGCGACCGCGACGCGCGGTTTCAACGCAAGAAGACCGCTGAAGCCACGAGCAAGCAACTTGCAGGACGGCCGCGCAGCCGCGAGGCGGTCCCTATTGACTGCGTTGCCGATGCTGCGGAGCCCGTCGTCCAGATCCTTGTCCACCTGCCGAATAATCTCGGCGGACGCGCATCCCAGCATCTCTGGGATGCTTGCAAGCTGGGTGGACTCAGCAATCTCAGTTGATAAAGCAAACGCGAGAAAACTAGTGTTCGTACTGGTGTCAGCCGAGTTGTAGTGCATCGGTCGCCTAGCCCGTCGGCCCGCCGGAGCTTCAAACACTGCCAGATCCGGTGATTGACCTTGTCCATCGAGGAGCGTCGTAGCGGGCTCAGGCATTTGTGTTCTCCGCAAGACCCCACTCCTGTTTCGCGTGATCCGAGATCAGCCGCGTGAAAAAGCTCTGCAGCCGCTGATGAACAACGTCGAGCGCCGCATCAACGTGTGCCGCTGGTGGAGTGATGCGCTGCCCTGCTACGGTTGTCAGCGTGAATGCTGCGGCTTGGTGCTCGACGGTTGGCGGCCGCGCATCAACTCTGAAGCGGACATCGACGCCATCGCTTTCTTGCCAGGCCGCTTCGAGTACATGCATGCGCACGGTATCTGCAGCAACCTGCATCAACGAACCTGCGCTCAAGTAGCGCTGAAGGGAACTCGCGGATGGCGCCTCCTGAACGAGATTGACGTACGCCATGTTTGTAACGCACGGTTTCACGTCGACCCCGTCCATTCCAGCAAGCACCGTGTGCGCCCGACTCAGAGCTTCCTTTAGGACTGGAAAACGCGGGTACCCTGTGCCCTGGCCGCGGGCGCGCTTCAGCCATCGCACAGCAACAACGCTTTTCTGAAGCGTGATCAGGAGCCCGGATTCACCACCCGTAAACACAGCGCCTGGCAGTTCGGCCATTTCAAGCTCGAACTTCACCCCAGGTGCTGCCTCGATCTTCTTGATCTCCGTGATATCAGGAAAGTCCGGACCAAGGGCAGCAGAGAATCTGTTGATGAGCTCAAAGCTCATTACGATCGGCCGCTCGAAGCTCATCCGCAACACAACTTCAACGAGTGGCAAACTCGCGAATTCAAGGCTCTCTTCGGTGTCCATTGTTTGCACCCACCATGGTAACGATCCGCTGAAGAAAGCGAGAAGTCGTTGCGCGTAGTTCTCGCGCTCGTTAAGATACGATACGACATCCCCGTCGGCAAGTTCGCGTCCTTAGCGTTTCGCGGGGCAATGGGATTAGATTCCTGAGCAGATCAAGGGCCAGGAGAAAAGCGTGCATGTAGTACGGTCGCCTCGCCGCCAGCGGAAGGGGCAACGGACGCCCGAGGTGGAGGTGGTTGCCCGCGCTCGGGGGGCGACTAACGCTTCTTCGAACGACCGACTCGGGGCTCTGGCCAGTACTTCTTTCGCAAGTCGTTGCCATGCGGCGGGTGCTGTGTTAACAATGCGCACATGCGATCTCATGAGCGAAAAGACGACGAATTACGGCCGCTGGAGATCAATCGCGGGTTTACCAGCGCCGCCCCCGGCTCGGTGCTGATTCGCGCGGGGGACACGCACGTGCTGTGTACCGCGTGCATCGATGAGTCGGTGCCGCCGTGGCGCGAGGCCAGCGGCCATGGCTGGGTCACGGCTGAATACGACATGCTGCCCGGCTCGACCGGCAGCCGCCGGCCGCGCAACCGCACCGGCGTCGACGGCCGCTGTCAGGAGATTCAGCGACTCATCGGCCGCTCGCTGCGTCAGGCGGTGGATCTGGCGCGCCTCGGCCCGCGGACGATCACGCTGGATTGCGACGTCTTGCAGGCCGATGGGGGCACGCGAACCGCGTCGATCACCGGCGCATACGTGGCGTTGTGCGACGCGCTCGCCGAAGGCCGGCGGCGCGACCTGTGGGGGGCGGATGTCAACGTGGTGGCGGTCGCCGCCGTCAGCGTGGGCATCGTTGACGGACGGATTCTGGTTGACCTGGATTACCGGGAGGATGTCGCCGCCGCGGTGGACTGCAACCTGGTCATGTCGAGCAAGGGGGAGTGGATCGAGGTGCAGGCCACGGGTGAGGCTGGGAGTTTCAGCGAGGCACAGCTTGCCGCGATGACGGCCGGCGGGCGCCGCGCGATCGAGCAGTTGTTCGAACTTCAGCGGGCGGCCTTGGCGCAGAGTGTGCCGGCGGCCCCGGAGAGTTTGCGATGAAGTGCATGCCGCGAGAGAGCCGGCTTACAACGGGCATGATCCTGGCGTTGGCGGGGCTGGCGCTCTGTGTTGGCTGTGCGCAGCCGGGTGCGGATGTGTGGGCGATCAAGTGCATTTCCGTTGATGGCCCGGACCAGCACACGATTGCGAATTACTACGCCGAGTCACTGCGGCACGTCGAAGCCCTGGATGCCGACCTGGTGCGTGTGATCTTCGACGAAGATTTCGGCAATGTGTACTACGGTAGCTACACGCTGCAACACAGCCCGTTTTCCGACCAGCCGACTTATCACCCGGATCCAGCCGAAGACCTAGAGCTGATCAAATCTCTGTCGGCCGACCAGGTGACGCGTCCGTTTGGTGCGGCACACCTGATGCCAGTGCCGGCCGATGCTGTTGGAAACCCGGCCTGGGATGCCAGTCGAGCCGAGGGATACTGGTCGCTCCAGGTAGGCGTGTTCTACAACACGGAGACCATGCAGCGACGGCGGCAGGCCGCGGTGGACTATTGCCGGCTGCTGCGCGCCAAAGGCGAAGATGCGTACTATTACCACGGGCCGTCGATGAGTTCGGTGCTGATCGGCACGTTTCCGCGCAAAGCCATGATGTCGATACAACGCCGCCAGGGGACATTGGAAGGCAAACCCAAACACGTGGCGGAGTACCGCATCATTGATCGACGATTGCGCGCCCTGCAAGCCAAGTACCCCCACAACCTTGAGAATCTTCACGTTGTCAGCGACCTGCAACTGGATACGCGCACCGGCAAGAAAGAGCGCTTTCCGCGGCCATCAGTGGTGGTCAAGCTGCCCAGCGTTCAGCGCGCCGAGCGAAACGCGGCGAGCGGAGGACCGCGGTGACGCGCCTGCTGCTGGCGACAAACAACGCCGGGAAGCTGCGCGAGCTGCGCCAGATGACAGCGGGAACGGACGTTGAGTGGGTCGGCCTGGCCGATTTCCCGCACGTACCGGAAGCCGTTGAGGACGGGCACACGTTTGCCGAGAACGCGCGTAAGAAAGCCCTCTTCTATGCAGAAGCCACCGGGCTTGTGGCGTTGGCGGACGATTCGGGCTTGGAAGTCGATTGTCTTGGTGGGTTGCCGGGCGTGGATTCGGCGTACTACGCCGGCAAGCCGCGCGATTATGCCGCCAACAACCGCAAACTGGTCGGCGCGGTGCGCGACGTTCCGCCGCAGCGCCGCACCGCGCGTTTCCACTGTGTGATGGTGCTGGCCCGCGGGGGAGCGGTCCTGGCCGAGACGCACGGGAAATTTGAGGGGCTGATTGTCGATGAACCGCGCGGCGTGAACGGGTTTGGCTATGACCCGCACTTCTACGTACCCGCGCTGGGGCGCTGTGCCGCGGAGTTATCCTCCGATACGAAGAATGCGATTAGTCATCGCGGCCAGGCGCTGCGTCTGATGCTCGAGAGCGAGGCGTTCCGTCTGCTCACACGGGCATGAGCGCGGCGTCCGCTCCGCGCAGAAGTCGGCGCCATGAGGCGCCACAAAGGTTCTGTCAGTGGACCATCTCGGCGCTGCCGGCGGCGAGTTCGCGCTCCCAGTCCAGTTCGATATTGGCTTCCAGCCGTTTGCGCGCTTCGCTCAACTCCTGGTAGCGGATCTGAAAAACGGGCGGTGGGATCGCCTCGCGGCGTGAGAGCAACGCGCTCAGGTCTGTGCTGATTCTCGCCAAGTCCTCAGCCATTGCGATACGGTCGCTATTGGACATCGCATCCTCCCAGTGCGTCAGCCAGTTGTCTCGGATGGCGTCAGATATGTGGCGTCATCGAACGGCCGGCCAGAGCCGGTCGCAACTCACCAGATGTGCCATGATTTCATCTATATTATAGCACGACTCCGTCGAAGGTCTCCACACCAAGTCCCGATTGGTCGGCGAGAAGGGCTGAATCTATCAGACTTCATCGCCATGCAGAGTCCGAAATTCTTGTCGGCGATGCCTCTGCCATAGTCCATCGGCAGACCGGCGGCACGAATAGGCGCAATTCCACCACTTTTCCCCAACCGCGTGCCCAACACGCCGATCAGGTATCACAGCGGGAAAACGCACGTCATCCTGGAGTCGGCGACCCCGATTGCTGATGAAACACATACGGTCTTACTGACGCGCGCTTTGCCACCAGGGAACCTGCAACATGCGACCGTTTTTGTTCATATTGTGCTTCTCGTTGGGCGTTACGCTGATGATGCTCAGCTCGGCGTATGAGCCGCGCGAGGCCAGCGCGCTGCCCGCCGCGGCGGGCCCCGAAGCGAATGACGGGCTGGTTGCCGACGGTGAGGAGTTCCAGGTAAAGCATGGCTCCCCGTTTCCGGCGCGCAGATCGCCGCGTGTCACGACCGTGTCGCTGTCGCCAGCGCGTCCATCCTCGGAACCCAACACGACTGAGCACGCAGCCTCGCCGGATGACTCATCTGACGCTGCATATCCGGCTTCCGAGTCCCCGGATTCACCCGAAATCCCCGAGCGTATCTGGCGCCCGGGCAGGTCAACCACCGAGGGTGACGTGCCGCTCGCAGACGAGGATCCCGGTGACCCGCGGGAGCCGGTCGAGCCCGAGCCCGAGTCCGAGGATGATGCGAATCGACCGATGCCGCGTGCCGACGCCGGCGTGGATCAGGTTATCTGGGCCGGAGCGGGCAAGGTCGTGCTGGGGGGAAACGCGAGCGAAGGTGTCGGAATACGATACCTGTGGGCGCAGACCGATGGTCCCAGAGTGACGATTGAGCAGGGGGAGATGGCGGAGACGATCGCCACTGATCTCGATGCGCACTATGGCCTGTTCTGGGAGCCGATCGATCTCGAGTTCACGCTAACCGTAGTGGATGACCGGGGATACGAATCGACGGACACGGTGCTGGTGCGGCTGGTCGGCGCTCCTGATCTGGTGATAGTCCCGGCCGCCGAGAGCAATCAGTGGTCCGATAAATACTTCCAGGAACTTGAGGGTGTGAAACTGCCCCATTTCGAGGCATGGATTCGTGGCCCCAGCGGCGGTCTGGCGACTTTTGTCATCGACTGCGGCTCACCACTGAGCATCGAAACGCTCAAATCCGCCGATTTCGAGATGTGGTATTCTGAAGAAAATGGCCGCCACCTCTATCAGTTTGACGTGTACCAGGATAACGAGGAGCCAAGAGCACGGCTCGAGTTCTTTGTCCAAACTGAGGAGCGGATTCCAGCGGTGGTGCGGCTGGGCGTCGATTGGTACGGCGACTGAGGCCAAACCGAGGCTGGGACGTGGTTGGGATTGCGATGCTTAGCACTATTTTCTGGTTCGTTGGCCTCCTGTTGGTCATTGGCAGCTTTGGGTTTCTTCTGCACAAGCCGCGGCAGAATGGCAAGCCGCGGATAACGATCGAGTAGCCCTTGCATGACACGTCTTCGCCCGGTGCCCTGCCGGGCGGGACACGGGCGTCGGTATCCCGCACCAACGCCCATTGAGGACACGGAAAAGGCACCGGTACCCTCCTGCCGGTGCCTTGTCCTATTGGCGGGGGGGGACTATTCCGGTGAATCGACGATGCGCACCCGGGTCGGCGGATCACCCTCCTGGTGGTCCAGGATGTA
Source organism: Phycisphaerae bacterium (assembly GCA_963675745.2). Taxonomy (GTDB): domain Bacteria; phylum Planctomycetota; class Phycisphaerae; order UBA1845; family Fen-1342; genus JAFGRR01. Next base: position 400,425 of record CAXXWX010000015.1, on the reverse strand, counting down.
GATCCGCATATCGGGCAGGATGCTCTCAAACGTCTGCAACATGAGACGCCGCTCGTACACCTCGGGTTGACGGCGATACTCCGCCAGAATGCTGAGAAAACGCGCGGTTTCGCCGCGCGCCCTGCTCAGCCGGGTGCTGGCATAGGCGAGGGCCTCCTCGTGGATTCTGGCGGCCTCACCCCGCGCGCGCGAAACGACGCGACTGGCCTCGGCCACGGCGCTGTCAACCGACTTTTCGCCGTCCTTCTTGGCACTGACGACGTCCTGGAACGCCGCGATGATCGCGCGGGGCGGCTGGATCGATTCCAGGTTGGCGGCGACCAACTGCACGCCACAGCCATAGCGGTCGAGCGTCTCTTGCGCGCGTCGTTGTGTGATCAGTTGGAGGCGGGCCTTGGCGGAGGTCAGGGCCTCATCGACGGGTATGCCGGCGAGTTCCTCGATCAGAATCGCCTGCACGGCATCGCGCACCAACTGGTCGGGATCTTTGGTATTGAACAGGTACGCCGCCGGCTCAATCACCTGGTACTGCACGACCATGGTCACCTTCAGGATGTTGACGTCTCCTGAAAGCACGTCGCTCGCCGGGCTGGCCTCGATCGACTCAATCTCACCGCGCGCTATCGCCTCGCGCTGCGCGGGCAGCAGGCTGACATACACGCGGCGCACCTCGGTGGTCTTGGGTGTATCGACCTGGCAGATCGGCCAGGGCGCGGCGTAGTGCAGTCCCGGCTGGACTTTGCGACCCGACTCGTAGACCCGCCCAAACCAACGCACCACGCCGCGCTCGTTCGACTCCACGAAATAGAAGCCGGAGGCGGCGTAGGCGAGCAGCGCGATGGCGGCCGCCAGGATGGTCCAGGTGCGTGCCCTTGGCATGGTGTGCCTATTCCTCGGTCGACGGTTGGGTCGTCGGCGACAATGAGCGCGGGGGCCTATTCAGCAGGCGCAGGAAATCACTGCTTCCCGACAAGACCGCGACGGTGTTCTCCTTGAGCGTGGTTTCGTAGGCTTCCAACGTGCGCATGAAATCGTAGAAGTCCGGGTCTTGGCCGTACGCCTCGGCGTAAGTCCGGGCGGCTTCGGCGTCGGCGTCGCCGCGGATGCGCTCCCTCTCCTCGATGGCCTGCGCGAGCAGTTCCTCGCGCTGGCGATTGGCCTGGGCCCGAACGCGCGTGGCCTGCTCCATGCCTTCGGAGCGATAGCGCGTCGCGATGGTCTCGCGTTCGGCGCGCATGCGATCAAACACGTTGCGCCGATTCTGGTCTGGGAAGTTCAGACGCTGGATCTTGATATCAAGCACCTCGATACCGTACGCGTCTTTCACGCGTGCCGCGCACTTGGCGCGCACATCCTCGAGAAACTGCGCCCAGCGGTGCTGCGATTCGTCGGTGGTTACCAGCACCGAGAAGTCATGCTCACCGAGCGCGACGCCCAGTTCCGCGACAACTATGTCGCCAAGCCGTGCCTCGGCACTGGGGATATCGCGCATGGTTTTGAGAAAGAGCAGCGCGGCGTTTGGATCGGGTTTGATTCTCCAGCAGGTGTAGGTTGTCACCACGACGTTCTTGCCGATGCCGGATTCCTCATCCTGTGTCAGGTATTCCTTGTCCGCCTCGCCGGGCGCGGGGTTTTCGAGCACCATCAGCCGGTTGTCGAAGCGCGCGAGCAGGTCGATCGGCCAAGGCCACTTGACGTACAGGCCCGGCTCGGTGCGCGTGTTCACCGGGTCGCCGAAGCGCAACTGGATGACAAACTCGGTTTCATCGACGATGAAAAAGCACGAGCACACCAGCGCCAGGAGTGCGGCCACAATCAGGAGTGTAACGGTTGTTCGCATGGCGTTATCCCGCTTCGCGTTTCAGCGGAGCTCACTGATCCTCCGGTGCCCACAAGGGCGTCCGCTTCCTGGCGGCGTCATCGAGGAACCAGATCTCGATTTCATCAGACGCCGGTCGCGGTGGAATGAGGTACTTTCGTATGTCCGGCAAGACTTTCTCGATCGTCTCGTACTCCAGACGCTTCGCGGTCACGTGCGGCCACTCGTGGTAGACACGCTGCAAAGCCGTGAACCGCTCCGCGTCGCCACGAGCCCGGCTGACTGTCAGAGCGGCATAGGCTTCGGCTTCTCGCAACATCCAGTCGGCCTCCCCGCGCGCCAGCGGGATTAGTTGCGCTTCCTGCGCCCGCGCCTGGTTGACCTGTGTCGCCCGGTCCTCCAAAGCGCTGGCCACATCGCGAAAAGCCTCGTGAACATCGGGTGGCGAGTGGGCATACAGAATGTGAAAGGCGTGTACGCGGATCCCGCTCTGGTACGCATCCAGCCGACTCTGGGTGAGCTGCTCGACCTGCGACTCGTGCTGTCGCCGGCTCGCGGTGAACAGGGTTTCAATCGATGCGCCGGAAAGCACCTCGCGCATGGCCGCCTGAACCACGTCGCGCACAAGCTGCTCCCGGTCGGTCACGCCGTATTCGAAGAGAGTGAGCTGATCGGCCCTGGCCCCCCAGTGGATGGCGGCCTGGATATCCGCGATGTTCTCGTCACCGATCAGGATCCATGCCTCGCGCGGGTCCGTGTCGACAACGGCTCCGCTCTCGTCGTATTCAATCCCGACGATCGTGCGGCGTACCAGTTGCACCGCCACGCGATCCAGCGTGTCGATGGGGTAGGGCAGCGTGTAGTGCAGTCCGGGTGACAGATCGGCGCGGATGATCTTTCCGAAGCGCTGTTGGATGCCGATCTCGCCGGCGCGCACGATGCCGAAGCCGGAGCAGAAGTAGCCGCCGATGACCAGCAGCCACATGGCAATGTGCACCACGCCGGGTGACACCGGTACCGGCAGACGGGCCTCGAGCCAGGCAGCCAGCCGGGTGGCGTATCGGGCTCGCCTGATGGTCATCACACCCAGCGCCAGGAACACCAGGGCGCCGACAACCTTGATCCATGCGGGAGTTAGCGGCTCGTCGAGCACGCGCGGTTGCAGGCCGATCTCGGGTCGGCTCAACAGCATGTTGACGGCCAGGCCGCCCAGCACCGAGACGATGATGATTGACGCCAGGTACACAATCACCGCGCGCCGGCCGAGCAGGCGATACAACACACCCAGCGAGCCGATATTGGTTGCCGGTCCACACAAGAGGAAAACGAGCGCCGCCCCGGGGCTCACCCCCTGGAGCATGAAGACGGCGGCGATCGGCGTCGATGCTTCATTGCACACGTACAGCGGCACGGCGATCAGGACCATCACCAGCATGGAACGCAGTTCGCCGCCCAGTATGCGATTCAGCAACTCCGGCGGCAGCCAGGCCTGGATACCCGCCGCCACCAATATCCCCAGCAACACCCATATGAAGATGTCATCAAACAAGCTGACGAAGGCGTTGTGCATGCCGGCGCGCAGTCGCGCCCCCAGCGGGAGTGTCGCGTCGGGAGCAGCCGCAGCATCTTCGTCGGACTGTCCATCCTCCGAAGCGGGGCCATCGCCAACCGCGCCTGGTTTCTCAGCGCAGCGTGCTTCGACGAAGTTCTCGACCAGTCCGGCCGTGATTGCCGTGACCAGTGCCGCGATCGGTCTGATTACCGCCAGCGCCGGCCCCAGCAGCGCGTAAGTGAGCAGCAGCGAAGTGACGCTGGTTTCCGGCGTGGACACCAGAAAGGAGAGTGTGGCTCCGCGGCTGGCGCCTTTTTTGCGCATCGTCACCGCCGCCGGCAATACACTGCAAGAGCACAGCGGCAGCGGCGCCCCGACGAGCGTTGCGCGGATTACCGAGCGTGTCCCGGACTCGCCCAGCCATCCGGCCAGTCGCCGAGCTGACAACAGTGCGTCGAGCAGACCGGCGATGAAGAACCCCGCCAGAATAAACGGTGCGGACTCGCAGAGGATCGACCAGGCGCTCAGTAGCACGTTAGCACTCGCAAATGTGTCAGCTTGTCGCGATTGTACGACTTGGCGCGCTGGCTGTCAGCGACTCGACGGGGCCCATTCTGCGTGCCGATCGTTTATACTGTGGGTTTGCATGTTGGAGGATGTTGTGTCAAAGCAGAAACACGCTGCCACGCCGAGCCCGGGGCCACGACGGCTTGGCGGGGCGATTGCCGTGCTGGTTGTGCTCATCGCCGCCGTAGCATGGGCCATGCTTCGTGGCGGCAAAGACGCAGAGCCTGATGGCGGCGAGGCGCAGTCCGGCGCCTGGACGCACGTGGACAAAGGCACCGTCGCCGACGCGCGCGCCAAGCAGCCGGTGAACATCTTCATCTTCCTGATTGACACGCTGCGGGCTGATCGGATGGGGCCCTACGGGTACAACCGGCCGACGACGCCGTGCGCCGACGAGTTGGCCGCGACCGGCGTCGTATTCGAAAACGCGACGGCCCCCGCGCCGTGGACGATACCATCGGTCGCCTCGATGTTCACATCGACGTACCCGTGCGAACACAACATGCTGACGCGCTACGAACGCCTGGCCGAGTCGTTCGACACGCTCGCCGAACGGCTGGTCCGCGCCGGTTATACGACTTACGCGCTTTACGGTAACGAGTTCATCGGTCCGCAGTTCGGTATGTCGCAGGGTTTCATGCGACCACAGGCGGGCGGGCGCAATGGTGGTAAGCGAGTGGCCACGGCGCTCGGGATATCGCCGCCGCAGCCGTTCTTTATGTATGTCCACAACATGGAGCCGCATGACCCGTATCACTACGCGCCGAAGCATACCGACGGTTTCCGCGATATCTCCGACCCGGTGCGGCAACGCGTCAAGCTCGACTTTCACGAGTACAAGGCGGCGGCCGAATACGATTATCGCAAGCGTCTGCCGCTGGGCACGAACGATCAGACCGACACGCAGCTGCAGCACCTGAGCAGCATGCAGGCCATGCACAGCGATTGGAGCGAGCTGTACGATGCCGCCGTGCGTCTGGCGGACTCGCGCGTCGGCACGACGATTACGGCCCTGAAGACCATGGATCTGTGGGACAACACGTTGTTCATTTACGTCGCTGACCACGGCGAGGAAATGGGTGAGCACGGCGGTTGGCTGCACGACCAATCGGTGTATGAGGAGCTCGTGCGCGTGCCGTTGATTGTGCGCTTTCCCGGCAACCGCTTCGCCGGACAGCGCGTGAAGACGCCGGTATCCCTGGTGGATCTGCTGCCGACGCTCATGGACTACGTCGGACGCACCGATCTGGCGGGGGGCGCTCGGGGGCGCAGCCTGCTGCCGTTGATCGCCGGCGGCGACCCGCCGGACGTCGGCGACCCCGCGATTACCGGCCTGCGCATCAACACAACGCGGTATTTCAAGCCGTGGCGCCTGACACGCGGGGATGTCAACGTCGTTATCCGGCAGGGCCAGCTCAAGGGGATATGGAACGTCAACCTGGATTCACTCGAGCTCTACGATCTCGCGCGGGATCCGCACGAGCGCAATGACATCGCCTCCGAACGGCCCGCGGTCGTCGAGGCGATGCTCGCCGAAGCCGAGACATGGTACGACGAGTGTATCCAGGCGGCGGTCCAGACAGCCGAGGTCGGCGATCTCGATCCGGAGACAATCCGTCGCCTGCGTGCCGTGGGGTACATCGGCGGCGGCGGTACAGAGGATCTGTTCGACGACGAGCCCGAGACGCGCGATGATCCAAACGCCGCGCGCGATGATGGTGGTGAATGACCAGAGGTACTCCGGACGCTGAGGATCTCCGACGAAGCCGCCCCGGTGTGGGTGTGTGGCTCGGTGTTGTACTGCTTGTGGTGGCCGCCGCGTGGGCGGTCGCGCGACTTGTGCCGCAATCGGGTGGCGCGCGACCCGAGGCACTGAACGTGCTCATGATCACACTGGACACGACGCGCGCGGACTATCTTGGTTGCTTTGGGCGCAAATACGCTCGCACCCCCAATATCGACCGCATCGCGCGCGAGGGCGTGCTTTTCACGCAGTGTACGACCTGTTCGGGTATGACACTGCCATCGCACGCCAGCATCATGACCGGTGTTTATCCGTTCGTGCACGGCGCGCGGCGCAACGGGACGACCCGGCTGTCGAACGCCAATGTTACGCTCGCGGAAACTCTCAAGGCCAACGGCGCCAGCACTGCCGCGACCGTGGCCTCGTTTGTGCTGAACCGGCAATTCGGCACTGACCAGGGGTTTGATACATATCACGACGTGATCATCAGCGGCGCCAAGGACGCCCAGAAAGCGGAGCGGAAAGGCGACGATATCGCCGATGACGCGCTTGATCTGCTGCGCAACGTGGCCGGGCAGCACTTCTTCCTGTGGGTGCATTTCTACGATCCGCACGATCCGTATGAGTCACCGGTCGTGGCCGAGCGTGACTCTCCCGTGGCGTATGCGCACGAGATATCATTCATGGATGGGCAGGTCGGCCGGCTGCTGGACGCGCTCGGTGAACTGGAGCTCGAGCAGAAGACGCTTGTGGTCGTTGTCGCGGACCATGGCGAGGGGCTGGGCGACCACGGCGAATTGCATCACGGCAATTTCCTGTATGACTCGGTGTTGCACGTCGCGCTCATGTTTCGCCTGCCCGGCGTAATCCCCGCGGGGCTGGAGATACCCGAGCAGGTGCGCACAATCGACATCACGCCCACCATTCTGGAGGCGCTGGGTATCGCGGCCGGCGACGAGATGCAGGGCGTCAGTCTGTTTCCGTTGATCGCCGGAGAGGAGCGGAACCTGGGCTTGCTGGCCTACGCCGAGACCTTTGAGAACCAGGTGAAGCTGAACCTCTCGCAACTGCGCAGCGTGGTATACGGCGGCTACAAGTACATCCACGCGCCGACGCCGGAGTTGTATGACCTGGGTAACGATCCCGGCGAGCTACGCAATCTGGCTGCCAAGCAGCCACAGCGCGCGGCCGAGATGCGCGAGCGTCTACGACATGTGCTCGCCGAGGCGCCGCCACCCGTGGCGGCGGATGCGCGAGACGCCGCGGTGGAGTTGTCGCCAGTGGACGTGGCCCGGCTGGAGTCGCTGGGCTATATCGGCGGCTCGCGGCAGGAGGATGCGGGTTCGGAGCTGGACCACTTCGAGCCGGAGGGCGGCGACCCGAAGGACCATATCACGCACATCAACATGCGCACCGTCGCGCTGACTTGTGCGGCGCGGGGCGACTTTGGCGAGGCCGAGCGAATCTACCGTGACTTGATCAAGGTGTTTCCCGACGTGGCTCAGCTACGCGCCGCGCTGGCGCAGGTGTTACACAAGCAGGGCAAGCTCGCCGACGCACTGGCGGTGATAGATGATGCCTGCGACATCGCCCCGGCAAACTACCTGGTGCGGCGCACATATGGGCAGTTGCTATTTACGGCTGAGCGCTTTCAGGACGCCGTTGACCAGTTTGCGATAACGCTTGACATCGTGCCTGACGACACGGGCACACTACCCGAAATATCAATTGCACTGGTCGAACTCGGGCGGTTTGACGCCGCCGAGAGCTACATACAGCGCGGTCTGGAATTGGCCCCGAATGACACGCGGATGCGACAAGTGCTGGGTGTCCTCAGGCTGAAGCAGGAGCGTCTGGACGAAGCCGAGGCGGCCTTTCACGCGGCGCTGGAGTTGGATCCACAGTTTGCACCGGCACAAGCCGGTTTGCGGTACGTGGCGCAGGCCCGCGAGAAGTAGTCGGTTCCGAGTGGTCGGTTCGTGAACGCGGGGCTGCACGAGCGACCGGTGCGACCGTAACCGGGTTGGAGGACGCCTCTGATGGGCGCAGCGCACGAGAACGACGCGGTCCGGAAACCAAGGCGCGACCACCGCTATCTTGTGTGGATTGTCGTGGTCGCCGTCGTCGTTGCCGGCCTCTGGGCCGCACAGGGCGTCATGCGACGCCGGCCGCACTCCGTCAACGGCGCGGAGCGGCTGAATCTGTTTCTGATCACATTGGACACGACACGCGCCGACTACCTCGGGTGCTTTGGTCGCGAATCGGCTGACACGCCGAATATTGACAAACTCGCGCGCGACGGCGTGCTGTTCACGCGCTGCTCGAGCTGCGCCGGTATCACGCTTCCGTCACATGCCAGCATCATGACCGGGCTTTATCCGTTCGTGCATGGCGCGCGCCGCAATGGCACAACGCGTCTGGCGGAGACCGCTCAAACACTGGCGGAAACGCTTGGCGAAGCCGGCTACCAGACCGGTGCGGCCGTGGCGTCGTTTGTGCTGAATAAGCAATTCGGAGTTGGCCAGGGATTCGATGTCTACCACGACGTTGTGGCCAACGGATCGGATAACCCGTTCAAGGCCGAACGGCGCGGTGATGACATCCGCGAAGATGTCCTCGAACAACTCCGCGGAGTAGCCGACCGACCTTTCTTCCTGTGGGCGCATTTCTACGACCCACATCATCCCTACGAGTCAGCGTACTCCGCGGATACCGATTCGAGGGAAGCTTACCAGGATGAGATCGAGTACGTGGACAAGCAGATCGGCCTGCTGATCGCCCAGCTCGAATCCATGGGTGTCGTTGATCGGACGCTTATAGTCGTGGTTGCCGATCATGGCGAAGGACTTGGCGATCATCGTGAGTTGCGGCACGGCAACTTCGTTTACGAGACCGTGCTGCACGTCCCACTCATCTTCAACTGTCCGAGCCGCGTCCCCGCGGGCCGGTCGATCGCCGCGCAGGTGCGCACCATTGATATTGCCCCGACCGTGCTGGAGTTGCTCGGTTTGCCTGCGTGGGATGACGTGCAGGGCATGAGCCTGTACCCGCTGATCACCGACGAGGAGCAGGACCTCGGGCTCACGGCGTATGCCGATACGTTTGAAAACCAGATCGAGCTCAAGCTCTCACACCTGCGCAGCCTGGCGGCCGATGGCTACAAGTACATTCACGCCCCCAGGCCGGAGCTCTATGCACTGTCAAGCGATCCGGGTGAGAACCACAACCTCGCCGATGAAAGGCCGGAGTTGGTGGCGTCGCTGCGACAGCGCCTGCGGCAGGTGATTGCTGAGGCTCCGCCGCCGGTTGCGGAAGATCCGCAGGTCAGCGCTGTGACGCTCGGCGCGGCGGACCGCGCCCGGCTGGAGTCACTGGGGTATCTCGGATCACAGTCCGCGGAAGACAGCCGCAGCGAACTCGAACGTTTTGAGCCGGAGGGTCGCAACCCGCGTGATTTCGTCGACTACATTCACAAACGCTCACAGGCCTCGTGGTATATGGGGCTCCGCGCGTTTGACAAGGCCGAAGTGTTGTACCGTGAGTTGATCGAGGTTTTCCCGGAGGTCGCCAAGCTGCGATCCGACTTGGCCGATGCCTTGCAGGAGCAGGGCCGCGTGGAGGACGCGCTCGTAATCATCGAGCAAGCCGTTGAACTGGCCCCCAGTGACTATTATGTGCGAAGATCATACGGGCGCATCCTGACCGGGGCGCGGATGCTTGAGCCGGCCGTGGATCAATATACGATCGCACTCGACCTGCTTCCGACTGACACCGGCACGATGCAGGAGATCGCGGTCGCGCTGGCGGCGCTCGGGCGCTACGACGAGGCGCAAAAGCACCTTGATCGCGGACTTGAGCTCGCGCCGCGCGACGCAAGTCTCCACCTTGCTGTCGGCCTGATGCGCCTGGCCCAGAACCGCCTGGATGAAGCCGAGGCTTCATTCAACCGGGCGCTCGAGCTCGATCCTACCTTCCCCCAGCCGCGCGCGGCGCTCCAACTTGTCGATCAGGCCCGCCGGCCATAGCGACTCGGCGCCCGCGCCGTGGGAGCAGGATTGCAATCCGCTGAACTCGCCGTTTAAGTGAAGCGCGTGGCACGAGAATTCGTGCTATCGTGGCACGGGCGTGGCCGTCACGGCTCTTCCGAGCGCAGATACCCAAGCGATTCGAGCCGCTTTCGCTCGGCATCGCTGAGTTGTAGCGGCTGAGCCCGGCCCGGCGCCGTGGCGCGCATCGCCTTGAAGGCCAGTTGCATATCCGTGGCCATGCGGCGCGCCAGGCCGGGTTTGGCGTTTGTGAGATTTTGCCGCTCGCGCGGGTCCGCGGCCAAGTTGAAGAGCATTACCTCGTTTGGACTTGCGATCAACTTGTGTTCCTCGTTGATCCAGCCGTGAAACGGCTTGCCCCAGAAGTTCCCCGATAGATAGATGGGGTGCTGGGCCCAGGGCGCCCCCTCCATCAGCCCCGCCAGACTATGGCCGGCAAATGCCGGGTCGGCATCGAGTCCCGCCAGGTCACACAGCGTCGGCGCCACGTCGATCAGGCCCACCATTGACTCGCTCACGCCCGTAGCCACCCAACGCGGATAGCGGATGATCAGCGGTACGTGCAGCAACTCGTTGTACAGCGTGTGCCCGTGCTCAAAGCCGCCGTGGTCGAGGAATTCCTCGCCGTGATCGGCGGTCAGTACGACAATAGTCGAGTCGGCCAGGCCCAAACGCATGAGCTCATCAAGCAGCCGCCCCACCTGCGCATCCGTGTAAGCAACCTCTCCGTTATACAGCAGTTCCGCCCGGCGAATGGTCTCCTCGCTTATCGCGAACTTCCCGTGACGGTACGCGATCACATCCGCGGTCTGGCCGAACTGCCAGTCGCGGTTGTCACGGTCCAGCGGGCCGCCGTACCTGGCGCGGTATTCGGGTGGCGGGTCGTAGATCAGGTGTGGGTCAAAGTAGTGAACCAGCAGGAAAAACGGGCGGTCGCTCTTGCTGGCCAGCAGCGCCGCCGCGGCTGAAGTCGTGCCTTCCGCCGTGCGCTCATTCTCATTACTGGCGTGCGACACGAAATCCACGTGATCAAAGCCCTGCATCATGCCGAAGCGTTCGGCGATGAAATCCACGTTGATGATCGCGCTGGTGGCAAAGCCGGCGTCGCGGAACACCTCGGCCACGGTGCGCGCGCTCGCCTGGAGCGGAAGAAATTGCCGCAATTGCCCGCCGGCACCATGGCGCGGCGGTGCCTGGGACGTGAATAGCGAGGCAAATGACGGGAGCGTCCACGGGGCATGCGCATAGGCTCGCTCAAACCGATGGCCTTCCGCCGCCAGTGCATCGATCCGCGGAGTCGCCCCCAATTCGCTGCCATAACAGCCCAGTCGATCGGCGCGCAAGGTGTCGATCACGATCAGCAGCACGTTCGGACGCCGCGCCGACGTGTCTGCCGGCGTCGCCCGCTCGCAACCGCAAACGGTCAGGCCCAGGATGATCATCCCGGCGACAAGACTCCGCGCGATCGGCGACATCAGATCTTCTTCCTCACATTCGCGCTGGCGCTGCGTGGCCGGCGGCACCGGCCGCCCTGACTCATCCTACGTGACACGCGTGACCGCGGCAACGCGCGGCCATACCATCAGCCGCACGCGGGTTCGTGACACTTGCGGCGGGAATTCCGCGCCCGTGGTTTCCGAGTCATGTGCCCCGTAGGGGCATCTGAATATAGCCCAGCACGCAGTGCTGGGTTGGGATCGCGTACCTGGCTGCCAAGTCCCGCAGGGACGACTGAAAGCTCAGCCGTCCCTCCGGGACTCGGTTTTCGCGTGTCCACAATTGCCCCAGCACTGCGTGCTGGGCTATGTTCATTGGGTCCCTGCGGGACGGCATGCCTGCCATCCGCCGATTGTGCCACGGGCCCGCCGCACGCGGGTTTGAGCGCAAGGGCGCGGACGGTGCGCCTGACAATCACTGCGTGAACCGGCATCTGTACAACTTATCGGCCGCGGGTCCGAAAAATCGTCTGCCCGAATCTCGCCGCTCGACGTATCATTAGAATGACGTGCCGTCGATTGACGGCCACCGCCTTCGTTCGGGACTGAAGCACAATGCGCGGCTTCTCATCAGACGAGTCGTTTCGTGTCCTGCAATTGCCGCGATCGGCGGGCCCGGCGGAAGTGCGCATGGCCTTCCGCAGACTGGCCAAACAACACCACCCCGATCTGAACCGATCCCCCGAGTCCGGTCGGCGTTTCGCGCGCGTCGTGAAGGCTTATCGTGTGTTGCAGCACGAATTGGGCCTTCTCGGCGACGGATCGGCACGGCGTCGTTGCCCGCGCTGCGGTAATTATGATGAATTGCTGGACGGTCTCGATGGCCGCCCCGGCTGCGCCGACTGCCTGCTCGGCCTTACGCGCCTCAGCCGGTTTCTGCCGCCGTACGCCGTGGAGACCGTCAAGCACGTCGCGGTGCTGGTGCTCTATGTTCTGGGGGTTGCGCTGGCGGTGAATTACGCAACGACCCACGACCTCGACTACGCACTCCTAAGCCTCGGCGCCATCGCCACCGGAATGCTGACACTTGCCGGCACATGCCTGACGGTGCGGCGCGTTCGCTAAGCCTGCTGCCGATGCCACGGAGGTTTGGCGCGCCGTGTTGCGACGGCCGTGACCAAACCGCACGGGATCACAAGCAAAGCGCGCCGCCGACCGGCACGCCCGCGAGATCGTCGCGTGGTCCGTCGCGCCGGGCCCATCCGGACGGGAATTCGCCCGGGGCGGATTATGCGGCACCCTGCGCGAACAGCGCCCCCAAAACGACGAACGACCGATGCAGCAGAATCACGGCAAACAACCCAGCAGCAGCCAGGAAGAGGATCGAACACACGCAGCGCGACAGCGGATTCGCGTCCGTCTTTCTTAGATACGCGGCCCTGCAGTGCGAAAGGGATGCTTCAAACTGGTCCTCAGGATACAGGCGTACCGATAGCTCTCTCATCTCCAACATCTTTGAGTACAGGTCGTTTGGGCTCGCGAACCGCTTGACAATGGGTGGGCACATGAGGTCGTAAATGAGGTTTGCGACGGCGAGGAAAACGGTGGCAAAGTACACTTCGGCAAGCTGCCAAGTACTTAGGCCCATTGCAGCAACGAGCCACCGCTGCTGGGAAACAAACGGTACAATCGCCCAGACGACATATGATGCCTTCAGGACTTTCAAGTTTCCGACGGCGCGAAGCTGGTGCCAAGGCATTTGCAGAGCTTCCCGTAGCCGTTTCATCGCTGCGCGTTACACCTACGTGATACGACGGAGGTAATCGTGTATCTGCGAGTGCGAGAAAGGCACCTGCACCCGGCTTGGAGTCCACTCAACGACGATTCGATGCGCCGCGTGATTGACTTCACGGACCACGCCGTACGTTCCGGCGGCGATCTCGATCGTGCGTCCCCCTGTCCCCTCTACGGCGACTACACGCGCCGCTTGGCATTTGTCACCCACATCCCAACCATCGCAGCTCATTTGTCTCCTCCCGGTCAACGACTGCCTGTAGCGAGTTCGTTCGTACGCCCGGGATCGTCGCGTTTGGCGTCTCGCTGGACATCTATTGGTCGTGGCGACCCCACATGTTGCGGCCGGTCTTGTTGCGACCCTACCGCGATCTTCACGCGTGTACCCTATCACATAGCGCGTGCGCGTGTCCACCCACAGCAATCGCGGCTCGTCGGCTCCCGTCAGCACTGACACGCTCGAATCCCATGCCGGCACATGCCTGACGGTGCGGCGCGTTCGCTGATGTTGGCGCAGTTCACGTCGCTGTTGCCGGGTGCGTGAACCGGCTATATTCCTGATGCGGCGGCGTAGTCCGGCGCGACAATCGAGTGGCGGGCGATTCCTGAGTCGGCCGTGGATTGAGCGTTGCGCGGGCCGTTGGTGCGGAGTGGCGCGGCTGGTGATCGGCGGCCGGCGGGGCGCCGGCCGTTACATTCGTGAGCGTTGCCAATACTCCCGCGCTGGGCTGACAGCGGTGCGCGGTACTTGCCGGAAGGACACTGGTTCAATGACACAGCACGAGCAATCACCCACACCGCCGCCGTCCGCGGCCGCGAATGACGCCGATAGCGCCACGCCCGGCGACATCCCCGCGGAGGAATTTCGCGCGGCGATGCACCGGGCGGCGGATATGGTCGCGGATTACCTGGAGGGAGTGGGCAACTATCCGGTTATGCCCAAGGTCGTGCCGGGTGATATTCGCGGGCAGCTCGACGATGCTCCCCCGGCAGAGCCCGCCTCGCTCGATCGTATTCTCAGCGACTACAGCCGTATCATCGAGCCCACCACCACGCACTGGAACCACCCCGGGTTTCTGGCGTATTTCGCCATTACTGGATCAGGCCCCGGCATCATCGCCGAGACGCTGGCCAGCGCGCTGAACGTCAACGCCATGCTCTGGCGTACGGGGCCGGCCGCGACCGAACTCGAGGAGCATGTCTGCGACTGGCTGCGTCAGGCGATGGGGCTGCCCGCCGAGTTTGTCGGGCACATCAACGACACAGCCTCGATCGCTTCGCTGCTGGCGGTCGCCGCGGCGCGCCATCGGCTCGCGGAATACGACATCCGCCGTAGCGGCATGGGCGGGCGGCCCGAGTTGCCGCGTCTGACTGTTTACGCCAGTGAGCACGCACACTCTTCGATCGACAAGGCCTGTGTCGCGCTGGGGTTGGGGCTGGACAACCTGCGCAAGATAGAGAGCGATGCCGAGTTTCGCATGCGCCCCGCCGCCCTGGCGGATGCCGTGCAGGCCGACCGGCGTGCCGGGCATCATCCGCTTGCAGTCGTTGCGACAGTCGGCACAACCTCGACCACCAGTGTGGACCCGGTTCCGGAGATCGCAGCGATCGCAAGCCGCGAGAAACTCTGGCTGCACGTCGACGCGGCCTACGCCGGTACCGCCACACTCGTGCCCGAGCTGCGTGAGCTGATGCCGGGATTGGCCATGGCGGACTCGCTGGTTACGAACCCGCACAAGTGGATGTTCGTGCCGGTCGACTGCTCCGTGCTTTTCGTGCGCGATCCGCGGCATCTGCGCGAGGCGTTCTCAATAGTGCCCGACTATCTGACCACAACCGAACAGGGCGTCACAAATCTGATGGACTACGGCGTGCAGCTCGGGCGGCGTTTTCGCGCGTTGAAGCTGTGGATGGTCATGCGCGCGTTCGGGCTCGATGGAATACGTCAACGGATACGACTGCACTGCGCGCTGGCCCGCGAGTTCCAATCATGGGTGGAGGCCGACGCGCGGTTTGAGCTATGCGCCCCGGTTCCGTTCAGCACGGTCTGCTTTCGCGCCCGCGCCGACCTTCCGCCCGACCGGTTGGACGCGCTCAACGAGCAGATCCTGGCGCAGGTCAATGAAGCCGGCCCGGTTTTCCTGTCGCACACACGCCTCCACGGGCGTTTGGTGATGCGCCTCACTGTCGGGAATCTGCGCACGCGTCGCGAGCACATCGAAACAGCCTGGCGGCTGATCGGCGAAGCGTACGACGCCGCCGCGCGCCAGACACAGGCGCGTTGAACGGGCAGCGGCATCGACTTCAATAGCGCGTTCGTCACTTCGCGGTGTGACACGTGTGTGCCACGGCTCTATGAGCCGTGAGGTCCGCGTCAGAACTACGCTGTTCGAGCGCAGTGCTGCCCCGGCCCCTTCCTGAGAACCTCCCATCCGGGAATCAACAGTGATCGCTACAGGATTTCGTCGTATTCCGCGCGGCGCGTCAGCCGCAACGCGCGCCGGCCGCGATAGCCGCCGATACGACCGGCGAACTTGGTGTGTCCCTTGATCTGGAGAATCAGATCTTCGCTGGTTCGCTTTTCGAGCTGGATTATGTCGCCCGGCCGCATCGCGCTCAGGTCGTTGAGGCTTATGCGCGTGGCGCCAAGGAAACAGGCCATGTCCACGGTCGTCTTCGAAAGATTGCGCAACAGGCGCTGCTGCTGTTCCGGCGTGGCTTCCTTGGGACGATAGCCAAACCAGGATTGCGTGGTCAGCTTGCTGAGCATCGATTCAATCACGTTGAATGGGACGCACATGCTCATCGTGCCCGCGCAGTCGCCCATCTTGATCTCATACGTGATGAATACGACAACCTCGGTCGGCGCGACGATGTGTACGAGTTGCGGGTTGCTCTCGGTCTGCGTCATGACGAACCGCGCATCGACGAGGTTCTTCCATGCCTCGGAGAGGTGCTCCAGTGCGCGCTCGACGATGCGTCCCACCAGGCGCCACTCGATTGACGTCAGGGGGCGCTGGGGGAGGTAAACCTCGCCACTGTTTCCCCCCAGCAGCCGGTCGACGATCGGATAGACGATCAGTGGGCTGATCTCGAGGCACATCTGGCCCTCAAGTGGCGGGGCCTCGAGGATGACGAAGCAGGTGGAGTTGGGAAGCGAGTGTACAAACTCGCTGTAGGTCAGTTGCTCAACGTCCACCACGCGGACATCGATGATCGTGCGCAGGAAGCCGGATAAGGTGGCTCCGAAGTTGCGGGCAAAACCGTCGTGAATCGCGGCCAGCGCGCGGATGTGGTCTTTACTCACGCGCTCCGGTCGTTTGAAGTCGTACCCGCCCACCGGCTTTGAGGGGGGCTCGGAGGAGCCGGCCTGGGTGGCGCGTTGTTCCCCCGCCTGCGACTGGTCTTTGTCATGGTCGACCGCGGCCAGCAGCGCATCAATCTCGGATTGATCCAGAACGTCGGACATTTGCCACCACCCAGCGTTGAGCGCCCGGAGTGCGTATACCGTCTCCCGGGAACCCTTCCAGTACGGGACACATTGCGACTATTCTTTCGGGGTGACGCTGACTGCGGCTTGAACGCCGCGCTGTTGGCAGGTGTATTGTGCAGCAAGGGGCGGTTTTAGAGTGAGTTCTGGTACGTCCTATAATGGTCCGCGCATGATCGCTGGGGCGCGGTTGTTCGCCTACGCCGACTCCTTCTTGGCCTCCTTCGCCGGACGCAGCAGGTCTTCGTCGCCGTGGATCACGCCGGGGGTGACGACGTAAGGTTCGGTGTGCTTCATCTCCGGCAGCTCGAACATGAAGTCGAGCATGATCTCCTCCATCACGCCGCGCAGGGCGCGGGCCCCGGTTTCGCGCTCCAGAGCGCGAGTGGCGATGATTTCCAGAGCCTCGCGCGAAAATTGAAGCTCCGCCCCTTCGATCTCGAACAGCTTCTGGTATTGCTTGACGAGCGCGTTGCGCGGCTCGGTCAGAATGCGCACCAGCGACTGTTCGTCGAGCGGGTGCAGCGCGCTCAGCACCGGCAGCCGGCCGACAAACTCCGGCACCATGCCATACTCCATCAGGTCGTCCGGCGTAACCTGGCTTAGCACCTGTCCCAACTCGAGAATTCCATCTTGCTGCACGTTCTCGCCGCTGAACCCGATCAAGCGCCGGCCGAGCCGTTTGCGAATAATGTTGTCCAGTCCGACGAACGTGCCGCCGCAGATGAACAGGATGTTGCTGGTGTCCATCTGGATGTACTGCTGTTCGGGGTGTTTGCGGCCGCCCTGGGGGGGGATATTGCTGACGGTGCCCTCGAGCATCTTGAGCAGCGCCTGCTGCACGCCCTCACCGGAGACATCGCGTGTGATGCTGACGTTGTTCCAGGTTTTGCCGATCTTGTCGATTTCGTCAATGTAGACGATGCCGCGCTGGGCGGCTTCCAGATCGAAGTCGGCGTTCTGGAGCAGCCGCAGGAGGACATTCTCGACGTCTTCGCCGACATAGCCGGCCTCGGTCAGCGTGGTAGCGTCGCCGATAGAGAATGGCACATTGAGCACGCGGGCCAGTGAGCGGGCCAGCAGCGTCTTGCCGGAGCCGGTCGGACCGATGAGCAGGATATTGCTCTTGTCGATCTCGACGTCGTTGTCTTCCATCGCGTCCGCGTGGGCGAGGCGCTTGTAGTGGTTGTGTACAGCCACGCCGAGCACGCGTTTCGGCACTTCCTGTCCGATCACGTACTCATCGAGAAAATCGAATATTTCGCGCGGCTTGGGGATCTTCTTGAGTAGCGTCTTGCCATGGCTGGACCGGCGGCGCTCCTCTTTGATCAGATTGTGACACAGCTCGATACACGCGGCGCATATGAAAACGTCGTTGGTGCCCTCGACCATGGGCCCGGCATCACGGTGTCCCTTGCCGCAAAAGCTGCACACGTTGGTCTTTCGCGACTTGCCGCCGGAGTTTCCGCGCGATCCACTCATCCAAAATCCTCATTCGCGAGCCCGGTTACCGTTGTTATGCCCGGCCTCGTTCACCTTCGTTTTCGACCGATCTCACCGGCGATCCTAAATCGATTCTAGCAGCCCGGGCACACATTGGGGAGCGCTGCGAGTGATTGTCTTTGGGGCACCGGTTTTCGACCGGTTATATCCACTGGTTACGCACCTGCGTTCCGGCTTGGCGCTCGGCTCCGCACATTTTGGGATCAGCCGGCGTCGTCATCATCCGGCGTCTGGGGGGGAATCCGGTGGCCGCTGGCCGGCATCCGACTCGTTGTCCAGCGACGCCTTCACGCGATTCAGCAACGCGTCGCGCATGGTCTCGTACTCATCGGGCGTGATCTCGCCATTGTCGCGCATCATGCGCAAATCCTGGAGCGTGAACGGCTCCGTCAGAATCTCCTCGTTCGCCCAGGCGCGCACACGCCGCACGACAATCCAGCCGGCGATCGAGGCGGCGATCACCGCCAGGAGCGCGACCGCCAGGGAGAAGACCGGATTGATGTTTGCCACAGGCATCGCTTGTCCGAGCCTCGCAGATTGGCCAGGGCCAGGCGAGATGGCGCGCGCGGCTGGTTGGAGCGCCTTTCGCCGTCGCGCAGCAACTGCCCCCGTGGCGGCTGCTATTCACCGAACGCATACGCGACGTTACGCCGCAATTCTATGGTCGGCCGTCAAGTGACGCGAGTGTACGATTCCCCCGGATGTGAGCGCGCGCAGTGGACATACGCCATATCTGGCGCGGCGGTGATTCAGTTCAGCGCGGAGATTGCAGCTTCGATACGTCGCAGGCTCGAGCGCACCAGCGCCGTGTTCGAGCCGTCGGGGATGCGCTCCAGGTACACGGCCAGGTGTGCGTAGGCGTGCCGCATGTTGCCGAGACGGCAGTGCAGCGCGGCCAGCTCGCAGAGAGGCTCGCCGTTGGCCGGCTCGACGGCGGCCAGGCGGCGCAGCACATTCGCCAGCCGCGGCCAATCGTTGTTGATCAGGTAAACCGTCCGCAGATGATTAAGCGCTCGCGCCAATACGGCGCGCGTGTCGATCGGCGCCATGTGCTCCGCCTTGAGCACGGCCTCCGCCCCAGCCTGCGCGCACAGCAGCGCCCGGCAGTCCTCGAGCGACAACGAACTGCCTTCGTCAAACGGGTCGGCCACGACATAGCGCTCGTGATCGTCGAAGCGCACCAGCAAACGACCTGGAAAACCAATACCACACACCGTCCAGTTCAAGCGGCGCGCAACCTCCAGCCATACCAGTGACAGGCTGATCGGGATGCCCACGCCGCGATCCAGCACGCGATTCAGATACGAGTTCTGCGCGTCGTAGTAATCTTCTTCGGGACCGCTGAACCCGTGCCGATCGACGAGCACCTCGCGCAGCGCTTCGTAGCGGCGCGGCGCGGCAATGCCGGGACGCAGCGCCGCAACCTCATCGGCCAGCGCGTCGAGCCGGTGCAGGTATGCGCGCAGATCGATGTAAGGATATACGTCGCGCGCCAATTGCAACGCCGCACAATCCAAGTGGATGTCGGCGGTATCGAGTTCCATCAGTTGGTCGAATGGATGTTTGTGCGTGCCCATTTCCTGTCCGCGTCGACGGTGTGTGCGCTACCCAAGACGTCCTTAATCATACACAAGTAAAGCCAAACACCTATCACAAAAAACTCGCGCGGCGCTTATCAGACTGGCAGCGGCTGAACACGTATAATCCGCGCTATGAACGCCGCGGAAGGTGAGTTGCAAACACGCCGGCGCAGGTCGCGTTTGCCGTTGATCATGGTGTTGGCGACCATTGTCGCGTGCGCGCTTGCGCTGTTTCTGCGAGATCAGCTGTATGGTCGATACTGGGCGTATCAACTGGCCAGAACGCCTGATCCGGTTCGACGCGTGGCGTATGTCGCGGCGCTGGCTAACCTGGGCGACGATGCGGCGTGGGGCGCATCAGCACTTATGCGTAGCTCTGATGCGGAGTTGCGCCAACTCGGCGTGGTTGTCCTTCAGCAGATGCGGACAAGCTGGGCGGACGCACAACTCGGCGCGTTGCTCGACGATGAGGATGGTCGCATACGTGAGCTCGCCGCTGTCGGATTGGCGGCGCGCCGTGATCCTCGCGCGCTACCCGCACTGCAAACCCTGTTCCTGACGGGAGATGACGCTTCAGCGCGCGCCGCGTGCAACGCACTGGCCACCATGCGGACATCACAGGCAACGCTGGTTCTGATCGACCTGGCCGGCGAATCCGCACGGCCGGGACAGCTCGCGGCGGTTATTGACAGCCTGTCGGGATTGCGTGATCCGGACGCAGTCCCGACATTACTGGGCCTGCTCGACGATCAGCGTTCGATTCCGGCCGACGCGGCGCCGCTCGACGAATTTCTCGGTGAAGGCGCCACGACCGTGCCGACATCCATGACTGCTCGCGCGATTACCGTGTCGCGCGCAGCCGTTAACGCCCTCGCGCACATCACCGGTATCAAGTCGCCGCCGGAGAGCGAGTTATCGGAGAGCGCGCGCGAACGGGCGCGGCAGCGCTGGCGGGCCTGGTATGACGCGCGCGGCGAATGATCGGACGCGCGATGATCCCGCGCGCAATGCGGATGAAGCGGCGGGCACGGCACGTGATTCGATCAGCGGACTGTCGATTGATGAAGTGACCAGCGTCCGGCTCAGGCGATTCGGGACTCCAGCCAATCACATACCGGTTCGAGCCCTTCGGTTCGCAGTGAGCTGACCTCCCAGATCGGGCGACCATCATCGAGCATGTCGCGTAACTGGCGCAAGGTGGTATCGGCTCCCTCGAGGTCAGCTTTGTTCAGTACGATGCCGGTGGCAATCTCGATTACTCCGGCCTTGGCGAACTGGATTGCATCGCCGGCACCGGGCATGAGCAGCAGCAGCACGTCGGGTGTCAGGTCGCGCACCTGTACGTCGTTCTGTCCCGCGCCGACTGTTTCGATCAGGACGATTTCAAAGCCGGCGGCAACCAGCACACGGGCGATATCGGCGCAATGGGGCGCCAGTCCGCCGGCCACTCCCAAGGACGCCAGGCTGCGGACGAAGCGGCCGTCGTCCGGCTCTTTTGACATCATGCGCAGACGGTCGCCTAGCACGGCACCTCCGGTAATCGGGCTGCTGGGATCGACCGCGACGACGGCCACGCGGTGGCCGCGCGCGCGCAGCCGCGTTGTCAGCTTGCCGATGAACGTGCTCTTGCCGACACCCGGCGCCCCGGTGATACCAACCAGGGCGGCGGACGCGTTGGACTTGGGAAGCTGATCCAGCACGCGGACATCGCCGGCGGCGATTTGCGTCAATGCGCGGGGCAAGCCGGCCGGCGTCGTCACATCCGGAATCGCCTCGTCGAGCTCACGGCGCGATCTGTGGCGCTTGGCCAGGTTGCGGAGATCCTCGATGATCTCCGCAGTTGGCGTGCCGGGGTTGTAGACCCCCGCGATTCCCATCTCGCGCAAAGCGGCGCCATCTTCCTGGGGGATGATCCCGCCCACGACGATGGGTGTGTCGCCGATACCCACTTCGCCACAAAGGCGCTGCAACTCCGGCATGATCGTCATATGCGCGGCCGACAGCAGACTGACGCCGAGCACGTCAACATCCTCCTGCAAGGCGGCGTAGACGGTTGAGGCGGGTGTCTGCCACAGGCCGGTATAGATGACCTCCATGCCGGCGTCGCGCAGGTTGCGGACGATCAGTTTGGCGCCGCGGTCGTGCCCGTCGAGGCCGATCTTGGAGATGAGAACGCGAATGGGCCGAGTCATGATAGCTCCGTGTGGTTGGGTTGGGCCGCCGACCCGCCGGCCGACGGAAGGCGACATTTTAGCGTCTTGACGTGATTGACAACCCCATGGTGGGGGGGGACATTTGGGGGGAAGCGGAGAGGCGGCCAGGCAACGAGGCAACAGGGCAACAAGGCAACAAGGCAACTAGTGTACCTTCTCGCCAATCCAGCAACATGGGTGGGGCGGGCGTCTCGCCCGCCAGGAGCCGATTCCGAAGCGGGCGAGACGCCCGCACCACCCTTCATAGGATGCAAACAGCGTGAGAAACTGCACTAGGCAGCTAGGCAACGAGGCGGCTCGGTGGTGGGTGAGGGCGTGGGATATCACAAACCGATCATTGGATTGAGCGGGGGGGTCGGCGCGGGGAAATCGACCGTGGCCAACGCGTTCGCCAGGGAGGGCTGCGTCATAATCGACTCGGATCGTCTGAATCACGAGATACTAGCGCGGCCCGAGGTGCTCAGCGAGTTGCAAGGTTGGTGGGGGCCTGAGGTTATGACTCCAGAGGGCAAGCCGGATCGGAGCCGGATAGCCCGGATTATCTTTGCGGACGGACGGGAGAAACAGCGCCTGGAATCACTCGTACACCCCTTGATCGCGCGGGAGCGCAATGCTATTATTTCTCGCAGTAACACGGACCAAGTGGTCAAGGCCATCATTCTCGATTCCCCGCTTCTGTTTGAAAGCAGCCTCGATCGCCTGTGCGATCACCTTGTTTTCGTCGATACTAGCAAACAGCAGAGGTTGGCGCGGTTGCGGCGGGAACGAAGCTGGGATGCCGATCAGCTAGCCCAACGGGAAGGATGGCAGCTTTCGTTGGACGAAAAACGAAAGCGGTCTGGATTTGTTGTGGAAAACGAGGGATCAATCGAACAGTTACGCGGGCAGGTTGTGAATATCCTCGATAGGATACTCGCGTAGCATCTCCCCCCTGCGGCCAGTCTTAACGCAATACCCGCCGTTTCCTACCCGAGGACGGCTGGCTGGGGCTCGTCGCTATTGTTGTACGCGGAGTAACAACGCATGGCCAAGTCGACTACGCGCTCGCGCAGCAAGAAGAACTTGCAGGATGTCATCGAGAGCATTCCCGAAGACGCCGAAGACGCGGTGACCGCGCCCGAGGACACCGACGACGACACAAAATTCGTCGAAGAGGAGAGCGCCGGCGAAGAGGCGACAGCCGCGCCGGCCAAGTCCTCCGGCAGGTCAGGCAAGAAGGGCTCGCGCGGCAAGAAGAAGCGTGAAGCGCCCGCCGAAGACAACGCCGAGGCGGCCATCGACCGCGAGACGCATGAGAAGTACGAGCGCATCAAGCGTTCCGAGCTGCACATTACCGACCTTCAGAAGATGACCGTCACCGAACTTCACGAGGTCGCCAAGGAAGAGAAGATTGAAGATTACGTCGGCCTGACCAAGCAGGATCTGATCTTCAACATTCTCAAACGCCGCATAAACCAGAACGGCCTGCTGTACGGCGAGGGTGTGCTGGAGATTCTGCCGGACGGTTTCGGCTTTCTGCGGAGTCCGGAATACAACTATCTGCCGTGTCCCGACGACATCTATGTGAGCCCGTCGCAGATCCGCCGGTTTGGGTTGCGCAACGGTCACATCGTTGCCGGTCAGATCAGACCGCCGAAGGAATCCGAGCGCTACTTCGCGCTGCTGCGTGTGGAGGCGATCAATTTCGAGGCGCCTGAGACGGTTACGGAGAAGACGAATTTCGAGGATCTCACGCCGTTGCACCCGGATCGCCGCGTCGTGCTCGAAACCGATCCCAAAGAAATCAACATGCGGATCGTGGACATGGTGACGCCGATCGGCTTCGGGCAGCGCATGCTGATCGTCGCGCCGCCGCGCACCGGTAAGACGGTTCTGCTACAGAAGATGGCGAACGCGATCACGACCAATCACCCGGAGGCCAAGGTCATCATTCTGCTGATTGATGAGCGGCCCGAGGAAGTGACCGAGATGCAGCGGGCGACCAAGGCCGAGGTGATTAGCTCGACGTTTGACGAGCCGGCCAGTCGCCACGTGCAGGTTGCGGATATGGTGATTGAGAAGGCGCGTCGGCTGGTGGAGTATGGCCGCGATGTGGTCATCCTGTTGGATTCGATCACGCGTCTGGCCCGGGCTCACAACACCGAGGTTCCGCACTCAGGCAAGATTCTCTCCGGCGGTGTTGACGCCAACGCGCTTCAAAAGCCCAAGCGGTTCTTTGGTGCCGCGCGAAATATCGAAGAGGGCGGCAGCCTGACGATCATCGGTACGGCCCTGGTCGATACCGGCTCAAAGATGGACGAGGTCATCTTCGAGGAGTTCAAGGGTACCGGCAATTCCGAGTTGGCGCTCGACCGCCGCCTGGTCGACAAGCGCATCTGGCCGGCGATCAACATCGCGGCCTCGGGGACGCGGAAAGAGGAGTTGCTGCTCGACCCGCAGGAGCTCGAGAAGATCTACATGCTCCGCCGCGTACTGAGCGACATGAACCCGGTGGAAAGCGTGGAACTGCTGCGCGGCCGGCTGCAAAAGGTCGAGAAGAACGCGGTGTTCCTGATGACGATGAATCTGGCGTAGCCCGACTGCTACAGAAACACATTCGCGCTGCAGTGCCTGCACCGTGATGCACCACCTGGGTAATCCACGCATGTCGCGCTAGTCGCGCGGCGTGACCTCTACCTCGGTGAATTCTGTGAGCAGCCGCGCACAGAAAAGGGCGATGCGGCCGCGGCCGAGCGGGTCCGGGTCGCGCATTTCCACAAGCGGGTTTTCGTCGCCCATCAAACGCAACGTGAGGTCTCCGCCGACCAGCGTTACATCCAGATCGACGCCCTCCGGTGAAAAGAGCGCTGCGCGCACGCGCGCGGCTTGCGCGTCGCTCATGTGTGGCGTTACGCATCGCGGCCGATCCGGGTCCTGTGGCGCCTCAACGCCTCGGACCAAAAGCAGCCCGTTTGAGTCTCCGGAGTGCCCAAACGGAGTCCGTCTGAGTTGATACCCGGCGTTGCGCGTCGCCACCGCGGCTACATGTTCTGCCGGTTCTACCTGGAGCGCGGCGACATACGCTGCTCCCCAGGCGCAATCGTCAGGGGGGTGATCCTGAAGCCTCAACACGACGCCAACCGCGCCGCCGTGAGATTTTGTTGCGAATGCCTGGTCGTTGCCCGGCTGATCTTCCCCGCGCATACGTATGTTTACACGAACTGCGCAGTCTCCGATCTCCGCGCGGTCAAAACGCAGGAGCTGAATGCCCTGATAGCAGTCCGCCAGCGGCCCGAGACCCTCCCTGACGATATCGTTTCGTCGTTCATCGCTCCAGGGACGGCAGTGAAGCTCGCCGGGATCGCCCCGGCGATGCACACCAGCGTCCCACCAGCCCCAGTTTCCGATGGCCGACCAGGCATCGGAGCCTACCGGGTGGAGCGGAGTACGGATGAGGTTGCACACGGGCCACACGAAGTCAGCCTGAACGGGGGGCACGGTCGGCCACACCGGCCCATCAAGCACCGCCTCGGGCAACGGATCGCTAGCATTGGGTAAGGGCGCGGTGTAACTCGCCAGACGTATCTTCAGTAATTCGACGCCGGCCAGCGGATCGGGCGAGCGCGCCGTAATGCGGAGGTGCGTAGCCGCGCCGTGTGTCGGTAATACCGCAGTGCGGCACTTCAGGGGCGTCGGGTCATCGCAAGCCAGAGGCCACAAGGCCAGCTCATACTCATTGCGGCAGCGTGCCAGGCGCAGCACATATTCCACGCCAGGCAATGGGTGGCCAATTATCCACGCGGATTCTGCGACTTCGGAGCCGACCGCGCCGGCTGCAATCAGACGCGTGCGCAACCCCTCGCCCCCCGGCTGGCCCTCCAGGCTGACCGCGATAGCATTAGCTCCCGCCGCATCGCCGGCTAGGCCCAGTTGCACGAACCCCCACGGCCTGTGGAAACGCAGGCGGGCTTCAAGACTGAAGTACTGCGTATGTTTGGCCAGCGGGAGCGCATACGCGCCCGGGTCGATGCGCGTCGACAACTCGCCGCGCGCATCGGTCAGCATGGCCTGCATTTCCTGATCGGCGTCCGGGACGAAGATGATACCCTCCGCACTGAACGGTGTGTCGATGCGCTGCGCGCGCAATTCCAACGGCACCGTTCGCCGATACACCGCGAACGCCGTGATACCGATCACGGTCGTCACCAAAGCACAGCCGCTGACGAGCATAGCTCGGGTCCGTCGCGAGCGCCGGCGCCACCACCCGATGGGGCCGTGCCGTGCGCGCAGAAGCCGCCTGAGATCGTTGCGGAGCTGCGTTACCGATGCGTAGCGCCGTGTTGAATCTGGATGGCAAGCGCGGTTGGCCAAGGCGACCGCTGACCGCAGCAGGCGGTCACCGCTGCGCAGGAAATCGGCCGGCAGGCTCGGGAAGTCGGTGGCTTGGCGGCCCGTGAGTAGCTCATAGAGGATCTTTCCGAGGGCGTATAGATCATCCGGGCGCCCATCCGGCGGCATGTAGGCGCGCGTACCCGCATGTGTGGATGCGTCGCTTAATGGCGACACGAGGCCCACGTCGGCGATCTTGGGTTCTCCGCCCACGATCAGGATGTTCTCAGGCTTGATATCGAAGTGCGCAAGTCCTTGATCGTGAAGCCGACCGAGAGCCGAGGCCAGCTTGGCGATGATGTCCAGCGTCTCGCGGGCCGGTAGGCGCCCGCGTCGCGTTGCCAGCGTGCGCAATGTCATGGGGCGATACGCACGCTCAGGTGTCGTTGAGCTCTCGGCGTCATCTGCCGTCTCCATAACGCAGTAGTAGCAGCGCGCATTTTCGCCGACGCTCAGAATCTGAAGCAGATGCGGGTGGTTGTGGGCGCAGTTCTGGTAACGACGGACGCCGGCGATCTCTTTCTCGTCACGGCCGCTATGGTCTTTGAAGATCGTCTTAACCGCGCGCGGGACATCGGTTACTCGTTCGCGTGCAAGCCAGACGTCGCCGAACCCGCCAGCGCCAATGTGGTACAGCATTCGATAATTGGGGATTTCGCCGGGTGAACGGGGTGTCAGCGGTGACTGGCCCGCGGGTTGGGAATTCGCGTGCGTGGCTGTTGTATCCATCCCAACCCTCCTGAGCGGTCAACTCAGATAGACTGATACCTTCTCGAACGCCTGTTCGCAAACCGGCCGACGAGTGCGTCGCCATCGTGTTGGCAATAGGCGCTGTTCATCTCGGCCGCGCCCCACGGATGGTGGCTCACGCGGGCAACCGTGGATCCTTGCGCGGAAAAAGCGTGCTCGTGATACGTTCCTCCGAGTCCGCAAGCTCGTTGAGCGTCGATTGCAACTCATCGCGCGCTTTGAGCATATCACGCAGTTCGGCCAGCAACGGTTCGTCAATCGGCATGTCGGCGAGTCGCGCGGCGCAGCGATGACAACCCTCGGCGTGGCGTTCAACCTCGGTGGCCGCTTCAGCGCTGAGCTTGCCGCTGGAGTATGCGATCAAGATCTCCGGATCCGGACAGCTCACGGCTCAACTCTCCTCTTCCAGCAACCCGCTGAAGATCCCGCGCAAACGCCGCATCACGCGCGTCTTGCTGATGTAGACGGCATTCCGTGTGACGCCGAGCAGACGCGCCACCTGGTCCGGGCGGTGCCCCTGCAACACGTACAGCTCAAACGCCTGGTAAACCGTCGGGTCTACTGTTGCCGCGACCTGATCGAGGGCACGCGTCAGAAGGTTGCGGCGCCATTCCGTTTCGAAGTGCTCGTCCATTTCGCTGGTCATACAAGCGGGGTCGGTTGCCTCTTGCATTTGGCTGGCCTTGACGAACTCCTGGCGAACGCGACGTCGTTGCACGTCCGCGATCTTGTGCTTCGCGATCCCCCGCAACCAGGCCTTGAAACGACCCTTGGAGCGATCAAACGGGTCTTGCATCTTGGCAAATGCCGCAAAGACGGCCAGCACGGTTTCCTGCAATGCGTCGTGCGCGTCTGCATCTGAAAGGCCCAGGCGCTTAGCGAACGCCAGCAGCATCGGGGCGTAGGTCGCGAAGAACCGGCGCCAGGCGCGCTCATCGCACCCGCCGCGCATTGTCTTCAGGAGTTGGCTGCTGGTTGTCTGGATCATCAGTGCCATTGTACGCCATCCCTTGACATCCGGACCACGCCGCGAGCAGGGCCGCTACCGGTCCGCCCCCCCGCGAACCGGCATGCGGTGCCCGGCTCCCCACCTGCACACTCGCAGGCTGCCTCCGGGATCTTTCTCGCAAACCGCGATTCTTGCTGGCGGCGCGAAAAAACGAGATCGCCGAAAGATCGAACGGCACTCCCGCGAGTCAATGGCGGATAGCGCCCCGCAGTGGGGCGGGCACTTGGGCTTCCATGTTTGGAAAGGGGTTATTGGATGAAATCGACACGATGGCAGATGATCGGCGCGCTCGCGGTGGCCAGTTTGGTTGTCTCCGGTGCCGTCCGCGCCGATCTTGGCGACGGGCTGATCGCATTCTGGGATTTCGAGGAGGGCAGCGGCGTCAACGTTGGCGACGCCAGCGGCAACGGACACGATGGAACGGGGCAGGGCGGCTTCGGGTTCTCACCAAATACGCCGTTCGCGGAGTCGGCGTACTCGGGGCAGTTCAACGACGTGGGCTATGTGACGGTCCCCGACGCCGTTCAGCTCGATCCAACCGGCGACTTCACATTCGCGGCCTGGATCAACACCTACGACGGGAGTGGGTACAACATCATCCTCGGCAAACATGGATACGGCGGCAACTCTGATGGAAGCTGGATGTGGGGAACCGTCGAGGTGGTTGCCGGAGATGTGCTTCCCTACTTCATCGCTACTCCCTGGCACACCGAGTTGATCAGCACCACCGCCACGACGCGCGATGTCTGGCATCATCTGGCCATGACGTACATCGACTTTACCGATGAGTACGTCTATTACATCGACGGTGCCCCGGTTGAGGCCGGCGTGTATATCGCCGACATTTCCGACAACGCGCAGGGTCTCATAGTCGGAGGGGCGGAAGGTGGCTCGCACAAGTTCAATGGACTGCTCGACGACGTGTACATGTATGGCCGCGCCTTGTCCGAGACGGAAATACAGCAGCTTGCGCATTCCATCACAGAGTGCGGCTGGGATTGGGATTCATCGACTGATCCCAACTTCCTGCTCGAAGGTGAGACCGACAACGCTTACTACGTTCCTGGCGAGGGCTTCTTTGTCGGGTATCCCGGCAACGGAGTGAGTGAAGTTGTCGCCGCGAGCAGAACTGTGGGTGCCTGTAGTGACGATGTCGAGGTTGAGGCTCGGTTCTCCCTGGACCAAGAGGGCTACGATATCAACATTTGTCTCGCTGACGAGACGTTCGACTACCTTGATCCGTATGCGGCGGGAAGCCAGTGGATTCGCACGCGCTTCCACATTGGTCACGATGTCACGCTCAACGCTGGCTCGCAAGACGCAACGGGTTTCTCTGAAACCGACGTCGTCTACGGCGAACCTCAAGGTGGCAACGAGTACGAGGTTGTCTTCGGCCGCTCGGGAACCGATCTCTACGCCAGGTTCAGCAAGATGATTGGCGATAGCTGGACCGTGGTCGGTGAGCGCGAGTGGACCACGCACGCGCCAGATGCCGCGCTGAACCGGCTGTATCTCGTCGGGACGGGTGACCACCTGTTTGGTGATGGTTTGGCCCGGTTCACGCGCATTGTCGTTCGGTCAGCCAGCCCAACAACCGGTGACCTGAACTGTGACGGGGTCGTCAACAACGGCGATATCGACGCGTTCATTCTGGCGATCGAGAACACGGCACTGTACTACGTTACCTATCCCGATTGTGACCACATGCTCGCCGACTGTAACGGCGACACGTGGGTCAATAACGGCGATATCGATCCGTTCGTCGCGCTACTGACCGGCGGCGCGTAGGCAAGTTGGACAGCACCACCGGTAATGCCGAAGAGCACCGCGGGTGTCGGGTTGTGGTACCCGGCGCCCGCGGTGTGCTGTGCTCCATAGCGACATGCAAGCCGCGGCCGGATGGGGCGGCGTTCAGGCGCTTGCCGGGCTGGGCTGGTCGACCAGAGACTCGAGGTAATCGCGCGGCGAGCCGCCGTCGGCAAGTTCGAGTTGATCGAGCCAGAAGGCGTCGTCGTCGCGCTTGCAGACCAGGAAGCGCCCTTCGTGGGCCGGGTGTTTGGCGCGCTGGAATTGGAAGTAGATCCGTTCGTCGTCGATACCGGCGACGCCAATCTTGCCCAGCTCGTGCGACATCGCGAATCGCGCCCGTCTGGCCAGCCCGGATTTGGCCCGGCGTTGTGCCTCGCTGAAGACCTCAAATCCGCGGGCCAGGGGCACCTCGTAGGGCTGATTTCCCGCAGTCGGGCGCCCCTGAAAGAGGTAGTAGGGTGGGCAGCCCACGTACGAGAGCTCGTTGAACAGCTCGGCCAGCGTATCGGGGTTGTCGTTGACGCCCCGGATAATCGGGCACTGATTGGCGCAAACAACGCCCGCCCCGACCAGGCAACTGATGCCTGCGGTTGCCTCCCTGGTCAGTTCGCGCGGGTGGTCAAAGTGGCACATCAGGTAGATGCGGTTTCGAGCGGTCGAGTATTCCCGGAGCACGTCCTGAAGCTCAGGGTCGTTGAGTATGCGGAAGGGATTGAACGCGGGCATTTTCGAGCCGATCCGGATGATACGCACGTGTGGGATTCGGCGCAACGCCACGATCACGTCGCGGATGCGGCGGGTGCTCATCAGGAGGGGGTCGCCGCCGGTGAGCAGCACGTTGCTGATCTCAGGATGCTGGCTGATGTAGCGAATCCCCTCGGAGACGTCGTTGCTGACTTCGCCGTTCTCGTTCATGAACAGGCGTTTGCGGAAGCAATAGCGGCAGAAAGCGCCGCAGACCTCGGTGCAGAGCAGGAGGGCGGTGTCGGAGTACTTGTGCTGGAGACCCGGGGCGACGGTAACGGCAGCCTCGTTGCAGGCGTCGAGCTCACCCCAGTCGTTGAGCTCATCTTCTCGTGGGATTATGAGCTGTTTTATCGGATCTTTGGGGTCGCTCCAGTCGATCAGATTCAGGTAGTAGTCGTTTGCCCGGAAGGCGTATTTGCCGGCTATCGGTTCCAGACGCGCGCGCTGCCCGGTGGTAATGCCGGGGATCTGGCTGAGTTCGCGAACGTACTTCACACGCCGTGGGGTCGCGACCGGCAATGCGCGCTCATGCGGATTGGCTCTGTGCATTAGGGTCCTCCTGGCTATTAGATTGCGCGCGTCAGGCAGGTGGCTATTAAGCACTGGAGCGAGCGGAGGTAGTTAGACCACCTGACGCCGTCTTGAACCGCACCGTGCCCATCGGCGCGGCATTCGCCCCCCGTGGCGGCGGCCCAGATGAGAGGTCGCCCGAGTGGTTGCACGGGCGCTGGTGATGGGGGGCCGCTGTCCCTGAGTACGCGCAGGATAAACCGAAACCAACCGGCCCGTCAACCGTTGATCGCGCTACAGGTGTTTTAACTATTTATATCACAAGGTATTACAGAGATTGGCCAGCCTTGGGGCATGCAGCGTTATCGCGCCTTCACCGCGCGGCGCGCGAGCCGTACAGATTGCGAACGACCTTCATCAGGCCCCGACACGCAGAAACTGCACCTCCCCGGTTGCCCCGGTTCGTCACGCGGGTGGCCGCGACCTTGCGACAATCGCTGCCAGCCGGCGAATGTGGTCGGGCCCGCTGCCGCAACAGCCGCCAAGGATGTTGGCGCCAGCTTCGATGAGCGCGGGCACGTGTGCCACAAACTCCTCGGGGGTCTGTGTCCACACCGGCAGACCGTCCTGCAATTCGGGAAGACCGGCGCTGGGCTTGACCCAGAGTGGCAGATCGGTTGCGGCGCGCAGGGCAACGACCGCCGGCAGGGCCTGCTCTGTCGCCGCGCCACAATTGCACCCGATGACGTCCGCGCCACCGTCTTCCAGTGCGGCGGCACATTCGCTCGCCTGGGCGCCCATCATGGTCCGCGTGCGTTGCGGGCCGGAGTCGAACGACATGCTGCAAATGACCGGCAGGTCGGTTTCGTCCTTGACCGTTTTGAGGGCGATGAGCGTCTCGGCCACCTCGGAGAAGGTCTCCAGCAAGATGGCGTCCACACCCCCCTCGACGAGGGCGGTCGTCCGGGCCTTCACAGAGGCCACGAGCTCATCCTCGCTGATCTCCTGGACTGCCAGGATTTTGCCGCTGGGGCCAATCGAGCCGGCCACGACGGCCACCTCGCCGACGGCATCGCGCGCGAGTTGAGCCCCACGAAGGTTGATTTCATGCACTTTATCGGTCAGTTGGAAACGCTCGAGCGCGTAGCTGCCGGCCGCAAAGGTGTTGGTCGTTATGAACCGCGCGCCGGCCGCCACGTACATACGGCTCAGGTTCGTGACCAGTTGCGGGTGCGTCAGGTTGGCGTTTTCGGCCGGGGCGGCCGGTGGCAGGCCCCGCATGCGCAGTTGCGTGGACCACGCTCCATCAGCAACCGAGAGTGTTCCGCGTAGAGTTTCGACATCCAGTCTCATGACGGTCTTCCTCGAACCGGCGCCGAGTCGGCGATCAGACGCGTGACTCGCCGACGCGCATCCGAAGCGTCTCCGATGACATCGCAGGTCAGCGGTCCGTCGTAGCCGACATCCCGCGCGGCGGCCATAACCGCCGGCCAGTCCACGTGACCTTCGCCGATCGGCCGCAGTTCGCCGCCAGCAGCGGAAGTTGGCGAGTAGTCGTTGGCGTGGAGGCGCCTGAGTCGATGTCCGAGCGTTGCAATCCAGTCCTCGGCACAGCCATACGCGGACACCCGGCCAATATCGAGGCAAGCCCCGACCGAGGGTGAACCGACGCGGTCGATGAGGTCCGCCAGCTCGATTGGTGACAGAAGAAAGCGATTCCAGGCGGTCTCAAGCGCGATCACCACGCCGCGATCCTCGGCCGCGAATCGCAGCCGGCTGAGCGCCTCCAGCGTGTAATGGAGGGCGTCGGCATAGGTCACGCCGGGGCGTGGGCTGTCCGGCGTGCCGATTACGGCGGGGACGACCAGCACAACGCCGGCATTGAGGGCCGCCGCCCGGTCGAGCATGGCCAGCGTCAGATCGATGGCGGCCTGCCGGTCTTCGATGCGTGGCGAGGCGAAATTCACGGTCCAGAAGGCGTTGGTGGCCAGCCCACAAATCTGAATTCCGAGGTCACGCGCGCCGGCGACCACGGTGCGGCACTCCGCGGCGGTGGCGTGTGGCAGGCCGGCTGCGGGTGGCTCCAGAGCGAGTTCCACCCCATCGAATCCGGCGTTGGCGGCGCGCGCCACCTGCGCAGCGAGTGGTGAAGCCACCCCAAACGATCGCGCATTGACGGCTGAGAACATGCCCGTTCCTCATCTGTGCGGCTCCAGCCAGCCAGGCGCCGCGGGCGGTCTGCGCTGTGCGTACGGACACGCCGCCCGCCGAGCTTAGCGGCGGGTGGCGCAAATAAAAAGGGTCGGCGCCGTTTGATCGGCGCCGACCCGGTAACACACGATGTGCTTCTCCCCAATCCAGAATGCACCTCAGTGTGGCTCCCTCTGAAGTCCGGGCAATTGCCCGTGCTCGTGGCTCCATCCACAGGAATCATGGGAAACATTCGGGCCGCTCACAAATCGCTCGTTCAAAACCGGCGCAATGTGCCTCAGCCCGATTGAGCGTAGGCGGGCAGGTGCTATAATTCGCCGCGTTTGACAGAATCCGGGGTGGAAGCACCCCAAAGGGCTGTGGCGGGTCCCGGGGGCAGGAGGACGCTCGCGATGATCTTTCCCGTAGCAACCGAGATGTTCTTCACGCGGGGTGTTGGCCGGCACCGGCACAATCTCGAGTCATTCGAAGCAGCATTGCGCAATGCCGGTATTGCGCACTTGAACCTCGTCAAGGTCTCCAGCATTTTCCCGCCGATGTGCAAGATTGTCTCGCGGCGCGTGGGCCTGGCGAAGTTGAGTCCCGGCCAGATCACGTATGTCGTGCTCGCCGAAGCCCGAACCAACGAACCGAGTCGGCTGGTGTCCGCGGGCATCGGGCTCGCTGTGCCGGCTGACGGCGATCACTTCGGGTACATCTCCGAGCACCATGGCTATGGCATGACTGAACGCAGGACCGCCGACTTTGTGGAAGACATGGCGGCGAGCATGCTAGCCTCGACGCAGGGTGTCGAGTTTGACCTGGATGCAGACTACGATGCCCGCCGCGAGATATACCGCATGAGCGGCAAGATTGTGAAGACCCGCGCGGTGGTTCAGACGGCCGAGGGCCACAAGAAGGGGTTGTGGACGAGCGTGGTGGCCGCGGCGGTGATGATTTTTGATCATGCCTCGAACGTGAAGCGCCTGGCCGCCGAGATGGCCGCAGCAAGCGGCATCGCGAAATAACCGGGGCTAGCGTTCCGTCGCACGTCAATTGACGAGTGGTTCTGACGCCCGCTTCGCCAGAGCCGCACTGCTCAAGAGCAGTGGCACAAGGTCAGGCGCATGGCAGCTTCGATTCCCGACAATTTCCTGGGGTTAGGCTCCGCGGCCGGTGCCTACGCCGGGGCGCGGTTTGCGGTCTTGCCGATTCCGTACGAAGCGACGACCAGCTATGGTGGGGGGACGCGACATGGCCCGCGCGCGATCATCACCGCTTCGCAACAGGTGGAGCTGTTTGACGCGTCTCTGGGGCGCGAGTCGTGGCGCGGCGGGGTGGCCACTCTGGACCCGCTTGAACCCGACGCGCGCGGTCCCGAGCCGACGCTGGCACGCGTGTACAAAACCGCCGCCAAGGTTGTGCGCGACGGGAAGTTTCTCATCGGCATCGGCGGCGAGCATAGCATCAGCGCCGCGCTGGTTCGCGCCGTGCGCTCGCGGCACAAGCGGCTCTCGGTTCTTCAGATCGATGCCCACGCCGACCTGCGCGATAGCTATCAGGGCTCGCGCCACAGTCACGCGTGCGTGATGCGGCGGATCTGGGATCTGCACGTTCCGATTGTGGGTGTGGGCGTGCGCAGCTATTCGAGCGAAGAAGCGCGGTTCATAAAGCGCCAGCGTATACCAATCGTACACGCGAGTGATTGCCGCTCGTCTGATCGCTGGATCGAGGAGGTGCTGACGCACCTGACCGACCAGGTGTATGTGACGATAGATATTGACGGCTTCGACCCGGCCTGTGCGCCCGGCACCGGCACGCCCGAGCCCGGCGGGCTGGATTGGCACCAGGTGACCGGCCTGCTGGCGGCCGTAGCCGGCGCGCGGGAGATCGTTGCCGCTGACGTGGTCGAAGTGAGCCCCCAGTCGCCAAGCACGGTGACCGAATTCCTAGCGGCCAAGCTGGTCTATCGCCTGATCGGCCTGGTCACGCGCTAGCACACGCCGACAGTAACGATAGCCCGCGGGACTCCGCACTGCCCAAGAGCGGCCGCACAAGGCCGGCCAGCCCCGTTCCCCGTTCCCTGTTCCCTGTTCCCTGCTCCCTGCTCCACCCCCCTTTCCCCGGTTGTGCTCTATTCCCACTCCGTTTAGCTTGACGCCATGCGGAAGTCTCCGAATCGGCCGATGACGATCAGCGACGTTCTGGTGCCGACTGCTATCTTCATGGTGACGGTGACGGTCAACATTGGTGGCGCGGTTTGGGCCATGGATGTGTGGCGTCGCTTGCCCCGTGCCCAGATAACGCGCGTGACCGAAAGCCAGGTGACCGCCAGACTCGAAATGATGCGCGGGAAGGCGCCGCCGATCGTGCGTGATGCCGCCGTTCTGGCGAGCTGCGCCAGGAGGTTTGAGGAATCGCTGGTCGACCCGGCGCGCGCACCAATCCCAACCGAGCGCGAACTGGCTGAGCTGGCGAGCGTGCGGAGCACATTCCTGCCGCGCATTTACCGGGCGGCCATGCTGATGCTCGAATTGGAGCGCGGCGGTGTGGCGCCCGACGAATGGTGGTCAAGGCTGTCGCCGTACATAACCGGGATTGAGGGCGCGTCGCTGGCCCATCACAGCCGGGCTTACATCGACTACTGGGAGGGGCTGTACGCGTCACTGGGAGTTTCGCCGGCAACGGCGCGCGAGGCGGGCCGTTATCGATTCGTCGGTTTTCCCCACAACGCGCTGCTGCAATACACGGCCGCGCGGCTTGAGCGCGTTGAAGATGCGTGCCGGAACAGCGGCGACACGGGCGCGGCACGCTCCTGCCGGCGCACGCGGCTACGACTGCTGCGTCAATGGGTGCTGGAACCGGCCCCGCCGGGACTACGCCTGCTGGCGGCCGATCTGTTGGCCGACACGCTCGAGCGGGACGGTGCGGTGGATGCGGCGTCCGAGTCGGCTCGGCTTGCCGGCGACCTGCGCGCGTGGCGGGCGGCGTATCGAGAGGCGGCGCAAGGGCGCGCCGACGACTACCTCGGTTGGGAAGCGCAACCCGTGTTATGCCCAGATGAGTACGCGCGCGTCTTGATCTGGCTTAAGCTGTGCACCTGGCTTACCGGCGTGTCGTTGGGGGTCGGACTATTAACATTGCTGGTGGCGTGGTGCTGGATTGTCGATCGGGAGACACGCTGGCCGCCTGTGGGCAAAAGCGTGCTGGCTGTCGTGGCCGTTGTGCTGCTCGTGTTTCTCGGGTGGTCAACGGGTGACAGCCACTTCCAGTCGGACCTGCGCCGCGTTTTTGAATGGGGCATGCCCACGACCTGGTATCGCACGGTCCTGCTGGGCGCGTGCGTCGGCGCGGGGTGGGCGCTAATCGTCGGCCTGGCCCACCGCGCGCCCCTGGGACGCCGCGGGTGGCTGGCTCGCGCCGGCGCGGCGACGACAGTTCTGTGGCTGCTGATCGGCATGTCCTGGGGCGGTGCAGCCAGGATGGCCGACGACGCGCGGGCCGATTGGGAGACGGCGCGGCGTGCGGCGATGGACGATGAAGTGGCGGCTGTCGCCGGCCCCGAGGCCGAGCGGTGGCTCGCGGCCTTGCGCATCTGGGACATTGATTGATTCCGCGCCCCGCCGGCAACGCGGTGGCGGGGCACACGAACGAGAGGTTCACGCCATGAAGACGATCATTGAGCCGTTTCGCATCAAAGTTGTCGAGCCGATCCGCATGACGACTCGTGCGGAGCGCGAACAGATTCTCCGCGAGGCGGCCTACAACGCGTTTCTGATCAAGGCTGACGATGTGCTGATCGACCTGCTGACCGACAGCGGTACGGGGGCGATGAGCAGCCGGCAGTGGGCGGGGATTATGCGCGGTGACGAGTCATACGCCGGTGCGCGCAGTTGGTTTGTGTTGCGCGACAAGGTGCGCGAACTGATGGGTTTTGAGCACATCCTGCCGACGCACCAGGGGCGGGCCAGCGAACGTATCCTGTTTGAGCTGGTTGGCGGGCCCGGCAAAGTCGTGCCGAACAACAGCCACTTCGACACAACGCGGGCCAACGTCGAGCACTCCGGCGCGCGGGCCGTTGATCTGGTTATCCCGGAGGGCAGACAGCCCCAGACGCGGCATCCGTTCAAGGGCAATATGGATATCGCCGCTCTGGAGGCTCTGGTGGAAGCCGAAGGCCCCGAGCGGATTCCGGTGGTCATGGTGACAGTGACGAACAACAGCGGCGGCGGGCAGCCGGTAAGCCTGGAGAATCTGAGGGCGGTGCGGGCCGTTTGCGATCGCCATAATCTGCCGCTGTTTCTCGACGCCTGCCGCTTTGCCGAGAATGCCTATTTCATCAAGCAGCGCGAGCCCGGGCAGGAGAAGCGCGCCGTGCGCGACATCGTGCGTGAGATGTTCGACCTGGCTGACGGGGCCACGATCAGCGCGAAAAAGGACGGCATCGTCAACATCGGCGGCCTGCTATTGCTGCGCGATCCCACGCTGATTCGGCGTGCCGACGAGCTCCTGATATTGACGGAAGGCTATCTGACCTATGGCGGGATGGCCGGACGCGACCTAGAGGCCATGGCGCAGGGCTTCGAGGAAGTCGTACACGAGGATTACCTGCAATATCGCATTCGCAGCACGCTGTATCTCGGTGAGAAGCTCAGCGCCGCCGGCATTCAGATAGTCGAGCCGCCGGTGGGCACGCAATCTACATCGATGCCCAGGCATTCTGCCCGCACATCGCGCCGGCGCAGTTTCCGGGGCAGGCGCTGGTTGTGGGGCTCTACCGTGAGGCGGGCATTCGCGCGGTTGAGATCGGCAGTGTGATGTTCGGCGGGAGCGGCACGCCGCCGCCCATGGAGCTGGTGCGCCTGGCGATTCCGCGGCGTGTGTACACGCAAAGTCACATTGACTACGTCATCGAAGGGTTGCTGGAGCTGTACAAAGGGCGTGACAAGCTGCGCGGGCTGGAGATTATCGAGGCTCCGCCGACGCTGCGGCATTTCACGGCGCGCTTCCGCGAGCTGTAGCCAGTCCAGGGCCGCAGGTTTTAAATCTGTGATTTAAGCCGGCTTAGCATCTGCATCCGGCATTGCTCTCTGCCGGAACCACGCCAAAACCCACCATTTTGCGCCAGAGCGGTGCTTTGCGCCCCGGCCGGGCGCGCGCCAGTGCTAGTATTCCCAGGAACAGACGCACCCGGCCCCGACTGCGCAAGGAGCTTCGCATGAACGAACGCCACACCGAGTTTTTTGGCCCCGATCTGGCTCGTGGGCCGTTTTCCCTCGTCGCGCCTCGAAACGAGCGTAGTGCAAATCGCGACGGCCCTCGCTCAACTCCGCGTCCCGCTGAAACGCGACGATGACGAGATCATCGCGCACGCCGAGTTCATCCGCACGCTGGCCGAAGCCCTGGCGCCCGACGTCGCCACGTCGCTGAAGATCTCCACATCCGACGCCGTCGGCGCCAAGGCCACCACGTTTCGCACGAACGTCCCGAGCAGATCGCTTTTGCGCGTGTGGATCGCGGATAACTACGGCGGTCGCTCCGTCGGGCGCGGTAGACACGATCATCTGGGACGTGGGGGACGGTGGTCGAAACCGTGGATTCGAACAGCCATTACGTTGTGGCGAACCGATAGCAACGGCGTCGCGTCGGCCCGGCTGATCGATGGCTCGTCGTCGACCGTGTATTGGGGAGCCGCACGCGGCGCGGTGGTTTATTACTCCGGGCCGATATACCTGTAAATTGCCGGCCATTTCTGTCGCCCGGGTGCTGATTCGCGCCGATGATCAGCACAGGTTGTAGGTCTGACGTCGGCGTCACGCGGTTGACGGGGCGCCACCGGTAGATTTATCGGCCGGATATACGCGATCGAGTCGCGCCAAGCTCTTGGCGCCGATGGCTTCGTGCGGGACAGTGTAGTTTCATGGCGACTGGAAAGAGCCAATCTGACGCGCTCACGCTGCTGGTTACCTGTGCGGGACGCCGGGTCGAGCTCCTGCGCGCGTTCAGTGCGGCGGCGCGGCGGCTGGGCGTGAAGCTGCGCATTATCGCCGTCGACAGCGAGCAGACCGCGCCGGCGTTATACGTGGCGGACTCGCCGATCCTGGTGCCGGCGGTCGATCATGCGGACTACATCCCGCAACTGCTGGAACTCATCAAGCAACATGCGGTCGATGCGCTCATTCCGACGACGGACACCGATCTGCCGAAACTCAGCGCTGCGCGCGACGACTTCGAGGCGGCCGGCTGCACCGCGTTGATCGCCAAGCCGGATGTCATTCGGACGTGTCGTGACAAAACGCTGACTCATGATTTCCTG
The DNA here is from genome assembly GCA_963675745.2 of Phycisphaerae bacterium. Taxonomy (GTDB): domain Bacteria; phylum Planctomycetota; class Phycisphaerae; order UBA1845; family Fen-1342; genus JAFGRR01. The sequence continues at coordinate 360,982 of CAXXWX010000015.1, read as the reverse complement.
GCCGGGCAGGGCATCGATACGCCGGTGACATACACGCCCGCTCAGGTCAAGCGCAAACGCACGCTGGAATACCCGCTGCTCGTGAAACCCCGTACCGGAAGCGCGAGCCACCATGTGCACAAGATCGCCGACGCCGGCGAGCTCGAATATCACCTGGCACACGTGCCCGATCCGATCGTCCAGGAGTTCGTGGACGGCGTCGAGCACACGCTGGATGTGTATGTGGGGCTGACCGGAGAGGCGCGCTGTGTGGTGCCGCGGCGCCGGTTGCAGGTTCGTGGCGGCGAGGTATCCAAGGGCATGACGGTCAAGGATGACGAGATCATGCAGGTGGGCAAGCGCGTCGTCGACGTGTTGGGCCCGTCACAGCGTGGCGTGGTGACGCTCCAATGCATCGTTACCGCCGACCGCCGGATTCGCTTTATCGAGATCAATCCGCGCGTTGGTGGCGGGATGCCGCTGGCGATTGCCGCCGGCGCGGACATTCCCGGCTGGCTGATCCAGGAGCTGCGCGGGCAGACTCCGACGATCGCCTTTGACGGGTGGCAGGACCGCTTGTGCATGCTGCGATATGACTGGTCGGTGTTCGTGGCGGAATCGGAAGCAACTCAACCCGCGCAGGCCAGGCCGCTGCACCACCTCCCCGAGTTTGAATGAGATAGTCACTCGTAGCGCCGGCCGAAGCGCTCCTGCCTCTGCGTGGCCAGATCGCGGATGGCCTGTTCGTGATCGCGGTGACACACGAGCGTTGCATCGTCACAATGCACGACGACCAAGTCTTCCACGCCGAGTGCCACGATGAGATGATCGCCTTCGGTGACGAGGATGTTGTTGCGTCCGTTGACGACAGCTGCATTGGCGGCCACGCAGGTGTTGCCGGCCTTGTCCGGTGTGCGTGTGTTGGCGATGGCGCTCCACGAGCCCAGATCGAGCCAGTCGCAGGGCATCTCGACAATCAACACACTGCGGGCGTGTTCCATCACGCCGAAATCGATTGACGTCTTGTGTAGCTCCGCGAACGCGGCGCCCGCATTGTCGGTCCCCCAGTCGGCGGCGATCCGCGCGAGAGCGGCGGCGTTGTCTGGAAGGTTGCGCTCGAGTTCGGCCTGGATCGCTGACACCCGCCACACGAACATGCCGCTGTTCCAGTAATACTCGCCCGAGGCCAGGTACTGCTCGGCCAGTTTCTGGTCCGGCTTCTCTTTGAACTCGCGCACGCGGAACACGCCATCGCCAAGCGTCTCGCCGCGGCGCACGTATCCGTATCCGGTGTGCGGGGACATGGGTTTGATGCCAAAAGTTACCAGTGAATCAGTGTTGTCATCGGCCGCGGCCAGCCCGGCGCTGATCGAGGCAGCGAAGCGCTGCTGTGGCGTGATGATGTGGTCGGCGGTGAATACGGCCATGGTCGCGTCGGGATCGCGCCGCGCCAGCAGGGCCGCCGCCAGGCCGATGGCGTTCGCCGTATCGCGGCCGACGGGTTCGCCGATGAGGTTCTCGCGTGGGATGTCGGGCAATTCGCTCGCGACGAGGTCGATGTATCGGGCCGAGGTGATTACCCAGATATTCCGGGGCTCGAACAGGCCGGTGAGCCGTCGGCGCGCGATTTGCAGCAGTGACTGCCCGTCGAAGAGGCGTAGCAGTTGCTTCGGACGATCCTGGCGGCTGAGCGGCCAGAGCCGCGTGCCGGACCCGCCGGCCATGATGACAGCATGATGCATGAGCTACTCCTGAATGAAGAATGCGGAATGAAGAATGCAGAAGGCGGTATCACCGCGTTGACGCCGCCGCGACTATGTTTTTCTGCATTCATCATTCTTCATTCTGCATTCTCACACGACATACTTTCCGCGGTTGGTGGCGGCCTTGGCCAGTTCGCGCGCTTGCCGTTTGTATCCCGCCTTGCCCATCAGAGCATATGTGAAATCCTTGCCCATTTGCACCGCGGGCTGGTCGTAGGGGTTCAGGTTGAGGAGTTGGCCGGTGATTGTCGTCGCCGCCTCCCAGAGCATGATGAACTGGCCGATGGTGGCCTCGCTGACGCGCGGGAAGCGGATGGTCAGGCACGGGCGCTGGCTGGCGGCCAGGGCGTGCTCGGTGGCCAGCTTCTCCGAGTTGAGCAGTGTGCCGAACGACGCGCCGGGTAGATACTGCAACGGCGCGGGGATGCCGGCCTGGCGGGGGACTTTCACCGTCTTGGCGAATTTGTCGACCTCGAGAAAGATGAAGACCTTGTCGTTGGGGCCTTCGCGATAGAGCTGCACCTGGGAGTGCTGGTCGGTGGCGCCGAGTGCCTTGATCGGCGTGGGGCCGATGATTTGCGGCCGTCCCTCGGCGTCATGTTGCTTGCCGAGGCTCTCGGCCCACAGTTGCCGATACCAGTCGGCGAGGTCCTTGAGCTGGAAGCTGTAGGGCATCATAACGTGCAGGCGTTTGCCGCGGACGTAGTAGGCGTGCAGGATCAGCGCGAGCATCGCGGCCGGGTTCTTGCGCACCGATCGGAGAGCGACGCGCTCACCCATGTCCGCCGCCCCGGCCAGCAGCTTGTCGATCTTGATCCCACACATGGCAGCCGAGAACAGCCCGACTGACGACAGTACGGAGAAGCGGCCACCAACGCCCGGTGGCACGGGTAGCGCGTAATAGCCATCCTGTTCGACCATCGAGCGCAGCGTGCCCTGCTCGGGGTCGGTGGTGACGATGATATTCCGGGCCAGCGATTTGCGTCCGAGCTTTTTGGCGACCATGTCGCGAAACAGCAGATACTGTGCGGCGGTCTCGGCGGTTTCGCCGGACTTGCTGATCACGTTAAACAGCGTTTTTCGCAGGGCCGGGCCGAGCAGCTCGATGAGGCCGGCGATCTGCACCGGGTCTACGTTGTCCATGACGAACAAACGCGGCCCGCGGCGGTCCTTGTTGGCGTGTAGCTGGTAATACGGGTCGTTCAGAGCGGTCTGGAGCGCGACGTTGCCCAGTGCCGACCCGCCGATGCCCAGCACGACGAGGTTTTCCACGCCGGGCCTGAATTTCCGCACGGCGGCCTTGATGGTTTTGAGCATCTCGGCGTCGCGCGGCAGTTCACGGTAGCGGTGGAGGCCGTCTTTGCGTTCACGTTCGACGCGTGCGACGACGGTCTTGACGTCGGCCTCAGCCCGTTTGATCTCTCCGAGCGTGAGGCCGTGGGCCTTGCCGATGGTGCGGTCGAGGACGTTGTGGTATTCGAGCTGAATCATGGGGTCCGGCATGTGCGGCTCCTCCCTGATCACGTTGCGGTCCCGAGAGAATCAAGATTGGGAGGATACCACAGGCGGGAGCGGATGCCCACGCAACATCCGCACACGACGATGCCGTGAGCAGCCGGCACGGAGTTGGCACAGCCGACTATTTCTCCATCAGCTCGATCGATCCGTTCCAGTCTTCGTCGGGGGGATTGTTGAGGTATTTGGCGCATAGCTCGGCGTAGCGCATGGCGGCCAGGTCGTCCGGGCGCTGCTGGATGCAGACGCCGAAGATGGCGGCGGCGGCCTCCCACCGGCGATTCTGGAAGTGGGCGACGGCCTTGGCGAATTCGACGGCGTGGGCGACCACGGCCTGCGGCACATCGTCGACGGCGCCGATGAGCTCATAGATGCGCACACCCTGACGCTTGCCCTTTACCTGCACGGCGCCCAGGTCGCGACAGACAAACGCATCTTCGAGCACGTTGCGCGTGGCGTCGTTGATGAGAATCTGTGTGCCGTAGAACTTGTTGGCCGATTCGAGCCGGGCGGCGACGTTAACCGAGTCGCCGATGCAGGTGTAGTCGAACTTCTGCTCGGAACCGCAGGGGCCGACGACGGCGTTGCCGGTGGCGACGCCGACGCGCATCAGCAGCTCTTCGAAGACGTCATCGCCGCCGGCGGCGCGTTGCTCGCGTTTGAGATCATCGAGCGCTGCGAGCAGATCAACGGCGGTCAGCGATGCCCGCAAAGCGTGGTCGGCTTGCGGATAGATCACGGGGTTCCAGAAGGCGAAAATGCCGTCGCCGAGGAATTTGTTGACCATCCCCTCATGGTGCAACATTACCTGGGTGAATCTGCCCAGGCAGAGATTGAGCACGTGCTGTGTGCGTTCGGCGCCGATTCGCTCGGAGATGGTGGTAAAGCCCTTGAGGTCGGTGAACATTGTGGTGACTTCGCGCATCTCCGCTCGCCGGCACAGCTCGGTGTCGTCGGCCACCTGTTGGGCGATCTCGCGCGAGGTGTACTGCCCGAGGGCCGTGGATAGCTTGCGTCGTTCGATGTCGACGAAGATGTAGCGGTAAGTCGCGATCGCGAAGTAGCTCAGCGCCAGGGCGGTCATGGCCGGCACGAGAGCGATCCAATAGTGCCACAGGTAGAACGCCCACCAGCCCGCCAGCGCCAGGAACAGGAAGGCCACCAGCGCGATGAGCAGAAGCGTGTCGCGCGGCGGGCGTGAATAGCTGAGCAATGTGGCCAGCAAACCCAGCAGCCCGGCCAGCATCAGATTCGCCCAGCGCGGAGCCCACGAAACCGTCTGGCCGGTGAGCAGGCCGTTGAGCAGGTTGGCGTGTGCCAGCACGCCGGGGGCGCGTTTGTGCGTGGGAATGGGTGTCATGTCGGCCAGGGCGGATGCGGTGTAGCCGATGACGCAGATGCGGTCCTTGAAAGCCGGCCGCAGGCGTGTGAGTGACTGATCGACGCGCTTTTGCAGGTCGTCATTGATCACGCTGATCGCGGCGGTCTGCTTGTCGACGGCGGTGATCTGCTCCCGCACCCAGTCGTCGGTGTCCGCCGCAGCCATACTGCGCTCCAGCGCGGCGAGCGCTGTGGATTCGCGGGCAATCTGTTCGCGGAGTATCCGGGCGTTATCAAAACGAGCGCTCAGGCGGGCTTGCTCGCTGCGGCGCCGGAGTTGCTCGATGGCGACGTAGGCCTTTTCGTAGGTCGCACGCGCTTCCTTCGCAAACAGGTTGCTCGTGTAGAGTTGAGCGCGCATCAGGCGTGCGTTGCGCGCGTTTCGCGTCATGTGGGCGCGCAGGTTGTGAATCTCCCACAACGCATCGGCGGGCACGCGTCCCATCTCGTCAGCCCGCGATCCATCCGGGCCCGAGGCGGTGTACTGCTTTTGCCAATCGGGCTGGGGTACCCAGGGCACCAGCGCGCGTCCGCGCTCGTCGATCTGAATGCGCACAGCGCCCAGGGCGACGTGGCTGGCGCGGCGCGCACCGCGCGAGGGGATTACCTCGACGGGCCGCTGACCGACGAGATCGCAGGCCAACCCGAAGGCGAGTTGCGGCAACACGTTGTCGCCATGACGAATCATCAGCGGCAGATGGCGTGTTACGCCGTCATCGTCCGGCTCGAACACGGTGGTGCCACAGCGTTTGGCGGCGCGGGCGTGCAAGAAGTACACGGGTAGAATGCGATCGACATCAACGGGGGCGTGTTGCAGCACATCAGCGCCGGCCAATCGCGAGCGCGTCGTTGCCAGGTACCCCAGCGTTTCCTGGAGGGCGGCGGCAACGGCGGCCTTGAGCGGCGTGTCATCTACGAGCGGGCGGTCGGAATAGCCGGCGTAAATCCGCCCGAACAAGGCATCGACGGACAATGTCGCCAACTCCGGCTCATCGGCGAGGCGCTTGCCGATCTGCTGGCGCAGCACCAATTGCCGGCAGTCTTCGAAATGCCGCTCCACATCGTCTGACGAGAGTTTGAGGCGCGCCGCCAGAGCCGCCGGCGATATCTCCAACTCGCCCTCGATCTCAATCACCATGCGCGCCAAGTCAAAGGCTGGCAGCGACTCGGCGATGTCCTCGGGGCGCACGCCGCGCTTCAGCAGGTCGGTCCTTTGGGCCGTATCGAGCGCCTCGGCCAGGGATCGGGCATCGTCCGGCCGCTTATCGGCAAGGGCGGCCACGGCGCCGCCGGACCCGCCAAAACGGGGGCTGTGGACAATGTCGTGCTCTTTGAAGAGGAAGCCCAGGTAGACGTTGCCGCCCTTGGCGATGGCCGCTTGGAGCTCGAGGTCGGGCAATCTGACATCGTCTTCGATTGGGGCATAGTTGAGGACGTCAGTGTCCAGGTCGGTGTAGCGCGGCAGGTCAAGCGCCGCGGCCTGGGGTTCGATCCAGGTCAGATCGACAAGGATTGCCTTGGCGCCCAGCTCGATCGGGACCGCGATTAGCGCGGCCTGTTCATGTCGCGGCCAGGGCCAGCGGCCGGCGAGCTCGAGTGACCCGTCGTCGATGTCAATGCAGACGATATCGCCGGACTGTTTGATCGAATTGGCCCAGCGAAAGCGATAGTCGAGGGTGCGCAGCTCGAGCCAATCAAGCACACCGAGCACGTATGCGGTGAGCACAAGCACCGTTGCCGCCAGTCCCACCAGGATGGCAGCACGGTTCGCACGTCGCTGGCGTTGCGTCATGACGGCACAGTTTACTCACTCTCCGGCCGCGTGCCCACGGGTGGTGCCGCACCGGCCGGCCGGGGCGTGGTTGCCATGCTAGCGGTAGCCGGCAACCTGGTCCCAGGATGTGAACGGGGACAGCGGTTTGACGGTCTGGATTTTCCAATCGCGCTCGCGGCGGATGAACTTGATCCGCCACTTGCTGTCGATCGCGGTCATGTACTCAGAGGCGCGCACCTCGCCGAGATAGCCAACCTCGGCGGTGAAGCTGTCAGCAGTGGACTCGACGATCGTGCAGGACAAGCGCCGCAGCCAGATGACACTGACCACGTCGTAACGTCCGTCGACAAGCTCGATGAAGCGGGGCTTGTCGTAGCGGGCGGCGCTGAAATCGTCGCTCAGCGAAGCCGCCAGACGATCGGTTTCGCCGGCGAGCACGTCGCGCTCGATCCGGGCCAGAATCCGCCAGGCATGTTCGCGCTGGGTGGTCACGGCGGTTTGGACGATCAGCAGCAGGGCGGAGACCGCCAGTCCGATCAGCAGCGGTCGAGGCCGTCCCTCCCTGCGCCAATACACCAGTAGACAGAAGCACACCAGGGCCAGCAGGACTCCGAGCGTCAGCGTAGATTCGATAAAGATGTATACCAGCCAGTCCACAGGTCGCTCCGCGGAGTTTGCCGTGAGCGTGATTGAGGCCCATCGCCGGGGGGCGGGTACGACGTCTGGACGCTGAAGTCCGCTCCCCGGTCGCCGAGCTGCAACGGTAGGCACCGCTCACGCGCCGGTCAAGCTCGGTTGCCGCGGCGGACCCAATGCACTAATGTCCGGGACATGAATCTAGCCGGGAAATTCATCGTGGTGGACGGCCCTGACGGATCGGGCAAAGGCACGCAGCTCGAGCGTTTGGCGGCGTGGATCAAGAAGTCCGGCACACCATTGCGGCGTGTGCGCGACCCGGGCGGGACTGAAATAGGCGATCGAATTCGGCATGTCTTGCTGGACTTCGATCTGGCCAAGATGAGCGCGCGATGTGAGACGCTGCTGTTTATGGCGTCGCGCGCGCAGTTGGTCGCTGAGAAGATCCGGCCCGCGCTGGACGCCGGCCAGGTCGTGCTGTGCGACCGGTTCATCTCGGCGACGTATGCATATCAAGGGGCGGCGGGCTTTCCGTACGAAGAAGTGATCGAGCTCGGTCGCCTGGCGGTTGCGGGCACCTGGCCAGATCTGACGCTGGTGTTCGACGTGCCGCCCGAAGTCGGGTTGGAGCGGACCGGACGCGGCCCGGCGCAAAACCGGCGTCGAAAACGCAAGCACTCACCCGGTCAAATCCCACTGTTTGAAGGTAGCGCGCCGGACGCGATGGAACGGCGGCCGCTGGAGTTTCATCGCCGTGTGCGGCAGGGTTTTCTGGAATTACCGAACGCATATCCGTCACCGGTGGTGGTGATCGACGCGGCGCGCGATGCCGACACGGTCTTCGCCGCCGCGCAAGAGGAGTTCGGCCGTGCGTTTGAGTGAGATCCGGCATCAGGACCGGGCCGTGTCGATCCTGCGTCGCGCGCTCGAGAGTGGCCGAACGCACCACGCGTACCTGTTTGACGGGCCGGACGGGGTGGGGAAAGAGTCGGCGGCACGCGCGTTGGCGGCACGTCTGCTGTGCACCGGCGGCGACTCGCCGGCGGCGGACCAGGGCTCGCTTTTTGCTGATCTGGCCGAGCCGGAGAGCAGCCTGGATGCGTGTGGGTGTTGTCCATCCTGCACGCTGCTGGAGCGGAACAGTCATCCGGATTTTCACCCGATCCATCGCGGGATGCACCGGCAGCACCCCGACAGCACCATCAGGGCCGGGAAGGGTCTGTACCTGGTGGTGCAGTTGATCCGCCACTTCCTGATCGAGCCCGCCTCGTTATCGCCGACCGTGGGCTTGCGGCGGGTGTTCCTGATTCGCGAGGCGGAGCGCATGAACGAGGCCGCTCAGAACGCCTTGCTCAAGACGCTCGAAGAGCCGCCCGGCACCGCGGTGCTGATCCTGGTCAGCTCGTCGGCGCAGCGTCTGCTGCCGACGATTCGCTCGCGTTGTCAGCGTGTGCCATTTGGCCTGTTGCCACCCGCGTATGTCGCGGAGCGCCTTGGTGAATTGACCGAGCTTGACGCGGCAGCGGCGCGGACGCTCGCCGGGCTGTCCGGCGGCCGGTTGGGAGCGGCCCTGCACTGGCATCGACTGGGCATGCTCGACACGCTGGAGAGCGTGGCGGGGCTGGTTGTGGCACGTTCACCGCATGATCCGGTCGGCTTTGGCAAGGGCATGATTGAAGCCGCGGATGGTCTGGGCACGCGTCTGATGAAACTGGATGCCGAGCGTGCGGAGGAGTCGAGCGCGGGTGGTGGCGCCCGTGGCCGGTCGACCGGCAAAGGGTTGCCGACCGATGTTTTGCGTGACGCACTGAAGCTGGGTTTCATGCTGGTCGGCGCGCTCTATCGCGATGCGCTGCTGGCACACGAGGCGGCTGCGCCGGAACTGCGCCAGGTACACACCTGCGCGACCCAGGTGGATCAACTCAGGGCGGCGACGACTTCCAGCGTGTGTGAGGCGGCCATTCAGGGCGTGGCCGAGGCTGAGCAGATGCTGGATCGCAACGTGGCCCCGCCGCTGGTGTGCGAGCGTTTAGCAGGAGGGCTGGGGGAGCTCAGAATGCAGAATGCGGAAAGAAGAATGCAGAAGTAGGGCGTTCTTTGCGTTGTCTTATTCCGAGGGGTCGGCGGGCTCGATGATTGCCACTGCGGGGGCCGAGTGGTCAACGCGGCTCTGTGATGGGGCGACGCTGTTGCGCAGCGCGAAGGTGGCATCACGCCCGCGGTTCAACAGATCCGCCGGCCTGAACGTGAAAATCAACAGCATCAAACCGCAGAGCAGCGCGCCCATCTGTACCGCATCGCGCGAGACGGCGCTGGCGGGCTCCTCGTTTTCGTAGAGCAGAACAGCGGCGATGACCCGCAGATAGTACGCGGCGGCCATCGCGGAGTTCAGCACGCCAATCACAACCAGGGCGATGAGCCAGCTTTCGTACGCGCCGCCGGCCGTCTTGGCGGCGGCCAGAGCGCTGCCGAAGATGCTCAACTTGCCCCAGAAGCCGGGCGTGGGCGGCAGGCCCATCAAGGTGAACATCGCCAGGGCCAGCAGCAGAGCCAGCGCCGGGTTGCGGCGCAACAGCCCGGCAACGTCGCGAAGTGTCTCGCAGGCTCCGCCGCGAACACGCAACAGGGCCAGCACCGCGAATGCGCCCAGGTTGGCAATGCCGTAGATCACCACGTAATAGAGCACGGCGGCGGCACCGTCGCCCAGCAGCGCGCCACGCGCACCAACCGGACCGGCGAGAATCCCGACGAGCATGTAACCCGAATGGGCGATGCCGGAATACGCCAGCATGCGTTTGATGTTCGTCTGCTGAAGCGCGAGCATGTTGCCGACGGTCATGGTGACGGCGGCCACGATCCACAGCAGCCAGAACAGTCCTCCGTGGAGCGTCTGCCACTCGGCGAGGGTCATCAATCGGAAAATCGCCACGATCCCGGCGAGCTTGGGCACAAATCCGAGCAGCCCCGCCACCGAACTTGCGGCGCCCTGGTAAACGTCGGCGATGTAAAAGTGCATTGGCACCGCGGCAATCTTGAAGAGCAGGCCGCCGAACGCGAGTAGCAGACCCAGGGACGCCAGCGCGTGGGGCAAAGTGCCGGGCATCGTGAGGGCGTCGGACACCGCCGCGATCGAGCCGGAAATCTCGGTTGTACCCGAGACGCCGTACAGAAAGGTGAATCCGTACGCCATGATCGCGGCCGAGAGCGCGCCGAGATAGAAGTACTTGGTCGCAGCCTCGAGCGCGACGCGTCTGGTGCGGCTGAGGGCGACCATGATGTAGGTGGGGATACTCACCAGCTCCAGCGCGAGGAAGAGCGTAACCAGATCGTCGGCGGCTCCGACCAGCAAGAGCCCGGCCAGCGAGAACAGCATCATCGAGAGGAATTCGCCGCGTTCCGAATCGCGTGCCTGGGACCAGTTGACCAGCGCGATGAGGAAACCGAGGATCAGGGTGCTGATGCGGACATAGCCGGCCAACGGGTCATAGACCAGGCCGCTGCCGGTGGTGATACCGGTGCTGCCGACCACCGATGGCGCGGCCCAGATCAGCAGCGCCGCGACGAGAATCGCCAAGAGCGCGACCCAGTTCGCCGCACGCCGCAACGCGTCGCGCTGGGCCTGAGAGACGAGCAGCACGGCGCAGCCGGCGACCACCAGGATGATCTCCGGCAACAGCGTGCTCAGCCTGATTGAGTTGTACAGGGGCTCCACGACTAGTAGCCTCCCACGTGGTCGCGTGGCACGTCGGCCGCCATCGACCAAGGATCGGGCGCGACGAGCGCCAGCCCACCGGCATCGGCAACCGCTTCGGGAGCGTGATGCCCGTCGGCCAGCGTTGAGCCTTCAAAGCGAATCAGAATCTGGTCCTGGATGATGGGGTCCAGCGTGTCGGTGACGAGCCACGGCGCGACGCCGAGCACGACCACCAGAATCGCCAGGGGCAGCAGGATGATGACCTCACGGCGGTTCAGGTCGCGGCTCAGGCCGGCTGAGAGATCGGGTGTATTACGGGGCTCGTTGACCGGGCCGAAGAGCACCTTGCCGCACATGTACAGCATGTAGACGGCACCCAGCAGGATGCCGGTCGCGCCGATGATTCCAAAGGCCGGGCCGAGATGCTCGGAGTTATACGCGGCGAGCAAGACGGTGAACTCGCTGACAAAACCGTTCAGGCCGGGCAGGCCGATGCTCGATAGCGTGAAGAGCACCAGGAAGAAGGCCATCGCCGGCATCTGCCAGGCCAGCCCGCCGATCTTGTTCATGTCGCGCGTGTGGTAGCGTTCATAGACCATGCCGACCACAAGGAACAGCGCCCCGGTGCTCAACCCGTGGTTGACCATGTACAGCACCGAACCGCTCACGCCGACGGGCAGCAGGCTGAACATGCCGAGCATGCAGAAGCCCAGGTGTGACACGGATGAGTACGCCACCAGTTTCTTGACGTCGGTCTGCACCCAGCAACACAGAGCGCCGTAGATGATGCCGGCCAGCGCCAGCGCGCCCATGATCCCGGTCCAGAACAACGCGCCTTCGGGGACCATCGGCAGGGCGAACCGCAGGAAGCCGTAGGTGCCCAGCTTGAGCAGCACGCCGGCCAATAGCACGCTGCCGGCGGTGGGGGCCTCGGTGTGGGCCAGCGGCAGCCACGTGTGAAGCGGGAAGAAGGGCACTTTGATCGCGAAGCCGCAGAAGAATGCGACAAACAACCACTTCTGCTCATCGAAGCTGAGCCCGTGCAACGCGGACAGTGACGCGAGATCAAAGGTGACCGCCGTGGCGCCGGACAACTGCGCGGCGCGCACGCCCAGGTAGAGAATGCCGGCGAAAGTAATCACGCTGCCGACGAAGGTGTAGATGAAGAACTTGTTGGCCGCGTAACGCCGGTCTGGGCCGCCCCAGATGCCGATCAGGAAGTACAGCGGCACCAGGGTCAGCTCGAAGAAGATGTAGAACAGGACCACGTCGCGCGCGGCAAACACGCCGAACATCGCGAAGGTCAGGCCCATCAGCCAGGCGTAATACTCGCGCTGGCGTTTCTTGATCGCGGTAAAGCCGCACGCGACCGAGATCGGGACCAGCAGCCCGGTCAGCAGCACCAGCGGCGCGCTGATGGCGTCGAGGGCGATGTGATACCGGATGATCAGCCCGCTGATCATGGTTGGCTGGTCGCCGGCGTCGCGGTCGATCACCCAATCGCCCACGTTGATCCAGTCGTACTTGCACTCGGCCGTCAGGTGCGTGCCGTCCACGTTCAGCCACAGCCCGAGCGACAGGGCCAGGACGACAATGCCGGTCAGCAGGGCAATCCGGGGGGCCAGCGCGCTGCGGTGCTCGGGCAACACCCAGATGACCACCGCTGCCACCAGCGGCAGGAAGATCAGCAGATTCAGAGCCAGTTCGCCCATAGTGCCTGTCGTTTCACCCTAACCACCGATTGGCGACTGCATCCAGCGCCACAGGACCAATAGCACGACCATGCCGACAGCCATGCCCATCGCGTACGTTTGCAGGGCTCCGCGCTGCAGCAAACTGATAAGAAAGCCCAGCCCGCGCGGAACGGCGGATACAAACCAGACCAGGCCATCGACGAGGTTGTTATCGCAGCCGAAGCAGAGCCGGCCGAGGCGGCGCAGCGGGCTGACAAAGACGGCGTCATACAACTCGTCGACCCAGTACTTGTGATAGAAGACGTTGAACACCGGCCCCAGCGCCTTGGCGTCGGGATCTTCCCGCGGGGCCGTGCCGTAACGGACATAGGCCAGACCGATGCCGAGCAGTGCGACGGCGGCCGAAACATAGGCGACCCAGATGCCGCCGCCGTGGTGCGCGCCGCTGATCACCGTGCTGTTGACTGGCTCCAGGAACCGATGGAACACGCCGCCGGGCTGCAGGAATCCGAGGAACGACGATGTGCCGGCAGCGGGCGTGACGCCGAGGTAACCAATAAAGACGGCTCCAAACGCGAGGATCCACAGCGGGCCGGTCATGATGGCGGGCATCTCGTGCGGATGCTCACCCGCCTCGGGCGGCAGACGCCGTGATCCGTTGAAGCACAGGAAGAACATGCGGAACGTGTAATACGCGGTCAGGCCGGCGGTGGCGATCATGATCCAGCCGACGACCGGGTTGCGCAGCATGGCGGCGTGGACGATCTCGTCCTTGCTCCAGAAGCCGGCCAACAGCGGGAAGCCCGCCAGCGCCAGGCAGCCGATCAACATCTGCTTGTACGTCGTCGGCAGCGTGCGTTTCAGGCCGCTGAAGTGCCGCAGGTCGATTACGCCGCCCATCGCGTGCATGACGCTGCCGGCCGTGAGGAACAGCAGGGCCTTGAAGAACGCGTGGGTAAACACGTGGAACACGCCGGAGGCCGGCGCGTGGCAGCCCAGGGCGACAAACATGTAGGCGAGCTGGCTGATGGTCGAATACGCCAGGATGCGCTTCATGTCGTACTGGGCCATGGCCATCGTCGCGGCCAGCACGGCGCCGATGACGCCGACGATCAGCACAACGTCGAGCACGATCGGGTCGGCGGCGGCGAACAGCGGGCCACAGCGGGCAACCATGTACACGCCCGCCGTCACCATCGTCGCCGCGTGGATCAGAGCGGAGACCGGCGTCGGGCCTTCCATGGCGTCGGGCAACCAGACGTACAGCGGGAACTGGGCGCTCTTGCCGATCGCGCCGCAGAACAGCAACAGCGAGATCACCGTGGCCGCGTTGTAGCCGAAGATGGTCGCGTGCGCAATGTGGCCGATGTACTTGAACACGACGGCGTAGTCGAGCGGATTCTCGCCCGGCTGGACGTGGTCCTTCAGCACGTAGTAAATCGAGAAGATCCCCAGCGCGAAGCCGAAGTCACCGATGCGGTTGACGATGAAGGCCTTCTTGGCGGCGGCGGCGGCTGACGGACGGCGGAAGTAGAAGCCGATCAGCAGGTAGCTGCACAGGCCGACCGCTTCCCAGCCCAGGTACAGCAGCACGAAATTCCCCGCCATCACCAGCATGCACATCGAGAATACGAAAAGGCCGAGGAACGCGAAAAACCGCTGATAGCCCGCTTCCGGATTCCCGTGATGATCTTTCATGTAGCCGACGGCGTAGATGATCACCATCAGCGACACGAAGCAGACGAAAACAAGCATCACCGACGTGAGGCCGTCGATGGCGAAGTTGATCTCGATCCACTGGCCCGCGTCCGCATGGGCTTGTCCGAGACTGATCCAGCGCATGATCGTGATCATGTGCAGGGGGGATTCGGCGTGCGGTTCGCCCGTCGGCTCGGCGTGAAGCGCGTCCTCGTGGGAATCGTGCGCCTCGGGCGTGATCGATGCGGACGCCGCGTGCGTGTCATGGCCGGCGCTTTCAGTAGCCGCCGGCAGCGTCGTCCCCATCTGGCAGAAAAGCGCGATCGCGATGGCGGCGGTGATGCCGACGCCGACCACGGTCAGCTTATGGGCATGGTTGATTCCCTTGCCGAGCGCGAGAATCAACCCGATCCCGAGAGTGGCCAACAGCGGCCACGCCGGAATTGTGGCGACGAGCGTCTCCAGCCAGGCGGGAATCTCAGCGGGCAACGTCAGTCATCCTTCAGATTCGTCCAGACGCCTGCGTCGAGCAGACCCTGGTAACGATAGAGCAACACCACCAGCGCCAGCGCCAACGCGGCTTCGGCCGCGGCTATCGCCAGCAGAAACAGTGCGAAGGCGTGCCCGATGAACTGGGGCGGGCCGCCGTCCAGCGGAAAGCGTGCAAAGCCGATCAGGTTCACCACGATGCCCTGCACCATCAATTCGGTGCAGAGGAACATGATGATCAGATTGCGGCGGGTTAGAAAGCCGATCAGGCCGAGCGCGAAGAACGCCGCCCCCACGAGCAGGTAAGGCAAGAGCATCAGACCTCCACCTCCTCTTCCGGCAACGGGCGGCGACGGGCGATGGCGATGGCGCCTACCATCGCGGCCAGCAGCAATACACCGGTGATCTGGATTCCGATCATGTAGGTGGTCAGCAGGTGTGTGCCCACGCGCTGGACCGTTCCAACGGCGTCGGGCGACATGCCGGCCGGGGCCGTCTCGACTGCCGGCTGGGCCAGGATCATCCGGGCCCCGATCACGCCGAGCAATACGAATCCGGTCAGGCAACCGAGGAACGGTTCGCGTGCCTTGCGATCGTATGGCGCCGGCCCGCCGGAGTGCTGTGCGAGCATGATGACGAACACGTATGTGACCAGAATGGCGCCGGCGTAGATGATCAGCAGTGCCGCCGCCAGGAACTCCGCCTGAGCGAGCAGGAGCAAGCCGGCAGCCGCAATCACGACGAGCAGGAAGTACATCGCGCTGTAGACCGGCTTGGTGTGCGTTATTACGCGGACCGCGCCCCACAGGCCGATCAGAGCCAGGGCCACAAACCACGTCGCGTGCCCGCCCGCGGTCATCTGCTGCGTCAGAACCAGCACAACCGTTACGGCGGCCGCGAGCAGCAGCACATAGCCCAAAAGCCTGAGGTTTTGAAGCCCACCCGGCATGGCCAGGAGGAGCCCAAAACCACCAAGGACTGCCAGAAACAGGAGCAGGTAGCCCATACGCCTCGCTCGTTCGTGTTTTTCACAACTACCCGCGACGGGCGTCCCGGCACGCACGGCCACGGATGACGGCCACGGCGATTTTAACCGCGGCGAAAGTGAACCGGGACTATACCGCCACTTCTCCGTGGTCGCTAGATCTTGGACCGCGCGGTCGGCTCGGCCACGGCCTTGCTCTGGCCGCCCGTCAAACCATAGTCGGTCACCGCGGGGTTCTTCCGCGGCTTGATCTCCACGGTTTCGTCAAACACCTGCAAGAGCTTCGCCTTGTCGTAGATCATTTCCTCACGAGTCTGGCTGACGAGGTCATGAAAAGGCGTGAGCTCAATCGCGTCCACCGGGCAGGCCTCTTCGCACATGCCGCAGTAGATGCAACGCAACTCGTCTATGTCGAACTTGACCGGGTACTTCTCACGATCGGGCCAGGGAGATTCGCCGGCCTCGATGTGGATGCAGTGTGCCGGGCAGGCTGTCGAACACATGAAGCAGGCCACACAAGCGACGCGGCCGTCCGGGTCCTTGTTCAACCGGTGTACGCCGCGGTAATTCTCGACGCGCAGTTTGCGTCGCGCGTCGGGGTACTTGACGACACGATCGTCGCGCAACTTGCGTGAAAACAGATGCCGCAGGGTGACGATGAACCCCCCGAAAATCTGGGGGAGGTAAAACCGCTCAGCGGCGGAGAGCTCGGGGATATCAACAACTACAACATCTTCATCGCGCATCGCGCCAAAACCTCAGCGTAACTCTCTGTTTCTCTTCCAACCTCGTGGCCTAGTGGCCCAGTGGCCTCGTGGCCTCTCTCCTACCCCAATCGCACATCCAGTTGGGGCATGTTTGCCTGACGTCCGGTCACGGGGTCTCGTTTGCAGCCGGCGGCGATAAGCAGCGCGATCGCCGCGACGATATTCGACCCGAGGCACGCGAACAGGTTTCGTTCGAGCCCCATGGCCATCAACGCGCCGGTGATGATGACCATCACCACGCCGATTGGGATCAGTCCTTGCCAGGCCATGCGCATCAGTTGGTCATAGCGAAACCGCGGAATCGTCCAGCGCACCAGCATAAAGAACCCGACGAAGAGGTATATCTTGGCCCAGTAGATGCCGAATTGCACGAGCGCGGTCATCCAGCCCACCGGCTCGGCGCTGGTTCCCAGCGACAAAAACGGCACGGGTGCGTATCCGCCGAAGAACAGCGCGATCAGCAGCGCGCTGCCGACCATCAGGTGGGCATATTCGCCGAGGAAGAACATGGCGAATTTCATCGAGCTGTATTCGGTGTGAAATCCGCCGACCAGCTCCTGTTCGCCTTCGGCCAGGTCAAACGGCAGGCGATTCGTCTCGGCGAATACCGCCGTCAGCACCAGCAGGAACGGGATCGGGTAGAGGAAGACGTTCCAGGTCCCGGCGATCTGTTGCTGGACGATCTCTTCCAGGCGCAGCGTACCGGTGGCCATCAGGATCACCAGCAGGCCCAGGCCGAGCGGCACCTCGTAGCTGAGCATCTGGGCGGCGCCGCGCATGCCGCCCAAAAACGAGTACTTGTTGTTGCTCGCATAGCCGGCCATCACCACGCCATACACGCCCATGGATGAGACCGCCAGAATATAGAAGAAGCCGATATTGATGCTGACCACCTGGCCGCTGACGACGGCGGCGTCGGCCGCCATCCAGGGCCAGCGGAACTGCCCCATCCACGGGATCACCAGGAATGTCGACAGCGCCACGGTCAACGCCAGCGCGGGCGCCAAAAGAAAGAGCGGTTTGTCGACGTTCTTGGGGACAATGTCCTCTTTCAACATGAACTTCAGCCCGTCCGCGGCCGGTTGAAAGATGCCGATATAGCCCACGCGATTGGGGCCGTGACGGTCCTGCATATACGCCGCCAGCTTGCGCTCGGCGAGAATGCAGACGGCGGTTCCGGTCATGATCAGCGCAAACACCGAGACCATCAGCACCAGCGCAAAGAGGAACGGATCGGCCAGCAGCCAGGTCAGCAGGTCGCGCGCCCACGGGATCAAGGTGATAAGCCACCCGCCCACGCCGGCCGCTATGCCGCCGACGATTATGATCCCAAACGTGACGGCTGGTTTTCGCAGGATCGGATCGATCGTGCCTTTGGTTGCCTCAACTGCCATCTTGTGTCCCGGTTTCAGCGGTTGCAAGTACTGTCAATGTGCGTATTCGGGTTCGGGTCGCGGCGTAAACACGTCCGCAAAGGCCGGCATTTTGGCGGCCATCTGTTCACGTACGTTTGCGGCCCGGTACAGCCCGGTGCCGCCGGCGAGCTCCCAATAGAACTGGCCGTCGAATTTCACGCCGTCGGGCGGCGCGATGGCGCGCTCAAACGGCTGGAGTAATCCGGCATGGTTCATGAATGAACCTTCGCGCTCGGCCCAGGCCGCGGCGGGCACGACAAGTGCGGCGCGCTCGCTGAGCTGCGAGGGGAACAGGTCGTGCAGTGCGACGAAGCCGGCCTTTGCGAGAGCTTCGACCGCCTTGGTCGTGATCCAGGCCTTGGGATAGCCGCCATAGACGTAGACCGCGGCGTATTTTCCGCCGGCGAGCTGCTCGAGAAATGCGGGCCAGGTGGCGGTGTTGCCGCCGAAATGCTCGATGATGGTCTCGATGCCGCGGCGGTTGGGGCACTTCTCGGCTTTGATGGTGAAGCCCTTGGGGAATACGCGGTCTTCGCCCTCGCAGGGCACAAATCCACAGGCGAGCGTGGCTTGCGGTGCGACTTCGCGGATGAACCCGGCCAGCAAATAGGCTTCTTCACAGCTCATCATCGGGCTGAGCACGGCGCCTACCGACGTTCCGCCGTTGCCGTGTGCCGCCCGCTCAAAGCGCTCGCGCAGCAGCCGCGGCAGCGCCTCCCAGGCGACCGGGGGTTGCCCGTCATCGACCCGGTGTGTCGGTTGTCTGAGCCGTTGCTCGTTGTGAACGTAAGCCCACTCAAAGCGGGCCTCATCACTGATCCACCACTCGTTGGTCTTCTCGTTAAACCTCGGACGGATGCGGTAAATCGTGCCGTCGTTGTGATCGATGTGGATGGTGCTGCCGGAGGAGTCGGCCGGCGAGACCGATTTTGTGGACTTGAGCATCCAGACGCGCTGCTTGAACAGGAAGTCCTTGCTGAGCAACGCCCCCACCGGGCACAGGTCAACCACGTTGCCCTGGAGCGGGTTTTCCAATCCAACGCCGGGGAAGACGTCGATTTCGCTACGGCTGCCGCGGTTGACCACGGTGAGTTCGCCGGAGCCGGTGATCTCCTCGGTGAAGCGCACGCAGCGTGTGCAGACCACGCAACGGTCGGAGTACAGCAGGGTTTTGGAGCCGATGTCCTTCTTCGGGTTTTTGTGCTTGTCTTCGACCATCCGGGAGGCGGCCTGGCCGAATTCCTCGGAGTAGTCCTGCAGGTAGCACTCGCCGGCCTTGTCACACACGGGACAATCCAGGGGGTGATTCAGCAGGTAGTATTCGAGCACGCGCTCCTGGTTGCCCTTGACCGCGTCCGAATTAAAACGCACCTCCATGCCGTCTTTGACCGGTGTCTGGCAAGCCGGAAACAGCTTGGGCGCCCACCCCAGCTCGCGGGTCTGCGGGTGGGGCATCTTCATTTCCATCAGGCACAGGCGACAGCTCGCCGATACGGACAAGCCGGGATGATAGCAGTAATAGGGGACGCGGAAGCCGGCTTCGAGCGCGGCCTGCAAGACGGGGATACCGCCGCGGCACTCGACTTCCTTACCGTCGATGATGATCTTGGGCATCAGTGCCTCGTCACCAGTGGTTGACCGGGCCGGCCCCGGTCCACGGGTTGCGAATTCGTTCCACGGTCCTGTTTGCTACAACGACTCGACCGGTACGCGGCCGGCAATGGGCAGAGCGTACGCGGCCGGGTTGGTCTTTCTGATCGTATCTTCCGCCGCACCGGCCGGCTGCTCGCCGATGCGCTGCTCAAACTCCTTGCGGAATCTCTCCACCAACATGCGGATCGGCCAGGCGGCTCCGTCCGAGAGCCCGCAGATGCTCAGGCCGGGCATCATGCCCATGTTTCTGGTGACCTCGGTCAAGAGGTCGAGGTCGTAGATGCGGCCGGCGCCGGATTGTATGCGGCGCGCGATGCCGTACATCCAGTTGGTGCCCTCGCGGCACTGCGTGCATTGGCCGCACGATTCGAGCGCGTAAAAGCGCGCGACGTTGGCCAGCACGTCGCGGATATCGGTGTCTTCGGGCACGACAACCGCGGCGGCGGTGCCCAGCCCCAGAATGCCGTAGCGGCGCACATCGTCGAAATCAAGCAGGCAGTCGAGCTCGTCGTAATCCTGCGCGGTGTCTATCTTCTCGCCGGGGTTTTTCGGAAAGAGATCGCCGCGCAACACGCCCATCGACAGCCCGCCGGGAAAGACGGCCTTTACCTTTTTGCTGTCGCGCATGCCGCCGCCGTACTGCTCGCCGTAAATCAACTCGCGCAGCGGCAGGCCCAGTGGCGCTTCGTAGCAGCCCGGCCGCATAACCGGGCCGCTGATGCAGTACATCTTGGGGCCCTTGGAGTTCTCGGTGCCGAGCGCGTTCCACCAGTCGAGTCCGCGCGTGAGAATATGGGGCAGGCAGGCCAGCGTCTCGACGTTGTTGACCACCGTCGGCTTGCCAAAGGCACCCTCCACGGCGGGAAACGGCGGTTTGATCCGCGGCCAGCCGCGCTTGCCCTCCAGGCTCTCGATCAGGCCGGTTTCCTCGCCGCAAACGTAGGCGCCCGCCCCGCGATGAATGTAGCAGTCAAGGTCGTATCCGCTGCCGAGGATGTCTTTGCCGAAATAGCCGGCGGCGTACGCCTCGTCGATGGCCTTTTGCAGGATGTGGAACTGCTCCATGAACTCGCCGCGCATGTAGATATACGCGGTGGTGGTCCTGGTGGCGTAGCCGGCGATCAGGATGCCTTCGAGCAACATGTGCGGGTCTTGCTCGACGGTGATCCGGTTGCAGAAGGTGGGCGGCTCGGATTCATCGCAATTGACGCAGAGATAGGTGACCTCGCGATCGGGCGGCAGGAAGGTCCACTTCACGCCCGCCGGGAATCCGGCACCGCCGCGTCCGCGCAGGTTGGCCTGCTTGACCAGACTGACCAGCTCGTCGGCGGTCATTGCCAGCGCTTTGGCGGCGCCCGCATACCCGCCGGCGGACTTGTACACGTCGATCGAGGGGCTGTTGGCCACGCCGACGTTTCGCATCAATACGGGTTCAAAGCTCATGTGCAAAATCCGTGGTGCCTCATTCGGGCGCGTCAAACAGGTCGCTGCGCGGCACGTCGAGTTTGTCGTTGTCCGGGTCGGCGAGGATGCGGTCCAGATCCTCGGGCCGCACGCACTTGTGCAGCTTTTCGTTGATCAGCATGCACGGGCCGTGATCACAGGCCGCCAGGCATTCCTCGGTCATCAGAGAGTATTCGCCGTCCGGCGTGGTTTCATGTTCGCCGATGCCGAGCTTTTCCTTGAGCAGCTCCAGCAGCGTCTTGCCGCCCATCAGTTCGCAGGTCAGCGAGCGGCAGACGCAGATGACCTTGCGGCCGCGCGGATGTGTCCAGAAGTGCGTGTAAAACGAGACGACGTCCATGACGGCCGCCGGCGGAACTTCCAGCACCTCGGCGATCTCGCGGATTGCGCGCAGCGAGATGTACCCGTTGGCCTCCTGGGCGATGTGCAGCGCCGGCAGCATGGCCGCCTTTTTGTCCGGATAGCGCGGGAAGAACGAGCGGATCTTGTCCTTGACCGCCGCGCTCAGCCCCGGTCCAAGCCGTTCATCGGATACCGTCTTGCGATCGATCGTTTGCCACGCCACCGCGTCTGCTCCGCGTTGCTCGACTTACAATGTGCAACCAACTCCCAGTGTGAGCCCGATTCCCAATGTGAGCCCAACTCCCAATGTGGGACCGGCTTCCAGCCGGTCATTCGTCGGGCACAGTGGCCCGGCGCTACCGATCCAACTCCGCCGCGATGATATTCAAGCTGTTAAGCACCGCGACCACATCGCTGATCTGGTGCCCGACGATCATCTTGGGAAACACCTGAAAGTGAATGAAGCTCGGCGGCCGGCAGCTCGCGCGGTAGGCTGCGTTGCCTCCATCACTAACCAGGAAGAAGCCCAACTCACCGTTGGGCGCTTCGACCGAACCGTACGCCTCACCGACGGGGGGTGCCAGCCCGCGATTGGTCATCACTTTCTCGAAGTGGTGAATCAGCCCCTCGATCGAGAAGTGAATCTCGCGTTTGTCCGGCAGGGTCAGTTTCTCGCTATCGAACACATTGATCGGCCCGTCGGGCAGCATCTTGATGACCTGCTCGATTATGCGGCACGACTGGCGCACTTCCTCGAGACGCACGAGGTAGCGGCTGAAGACATCGCCCCCGTGCGCGACCGCGACTTTGAAGTCAACGGCCGGCGCGCCCCGGCCATCCCAATTGTCGGCGAAGCACAGGTACGGCTCATCCTTGCGAACATCACGCCGCACTCCGCTGCCGCGTGCGACCGGCCCGGTCAGCGACCAGTTGATGGCCTCGTCGTGGGTGACGACACCGACGCCCTTGGTGCGTTCGACGAAGATGCGGTTGCGCGTGAGCAGGGTGTCCATGTCGTGGAGCGCCTTGGGCAGCACGTCGCGCATGTAGTGCAGTACCCTGTCGGTCCAGCCGGGCGGCAGATCGCAGGCCAGCCCACCGACGCGCGTATAGCTGACGGTGAAGCGTGCCCCGCAGAGCTCTTCAAACAGGTCGTTGATCGGCTCGCGGTCGTTGAAAGCGAACAGAAACGCCGTGAATCCGCCAAGATCCAGCCCCGTGCAGCCCAGACATACGAGGTGGTCCTGTATGCGGGCCAGCTCGCCGCAGATCGTGCGGATGGCCTTGCAGCGCGGCGTAATCTCGATTCCGAAGAGCTTCTCGCAGGCATGGTGCCAGGCGATGTTGTTGGCGATCGGCGAGACGTAGTTCATGCGGTCGGTTACGACGACGTACTGGTTGTAATTCAGATGTTCGCCGAGTTTTTCGAACCCGCTGTGCAGGTAACCGATGTGGGGGGTGGCGCTGATGACGCGCTCACCGTCGAGCTCCAGCACGAGGTGCAGTGTAGTGTGAGTGGCCGGATGCTGCGGGCCGAAATTGAGCGTCCAGCGATCCTCACCGCTATCGTCTCTGGTGAGTGAAATAGCTTCTGAATCGGGAGCGATAGCCATTGGTGCTCGTCTCTTGCCAGACAACGTTGCAGCGCGCGGTTACGCGGTCTCGCGTGTTACGCGCTGGAACTTCTCACGTTCGCCCTTGCCGTGCAAGGGGTAGTCCTTTCGGAGCGGGTGATCCTCGAATCCCTCTTCACAGAGGATCCGCCGCAGGTCCGGGTGTCCCCGGAATCTGATGCCGAACATATCGAACTGCTCGCGTTCGCGCCAGTTGGCCCCGGCCCAGATGCCGGTAACGGTTGGCAGCTCGGGGTCGGGGTCGTTGACGAATACTTTTATCCAGAGCCGGTGGTTGTGCGTCAGGCTCAGCAGTGAATAAACCACGGCGAAGCGGTCGCTGGCGTCGGGGTAATTCAGGTAATCGACACAAGTTACGTCACAGAGCTGCTCGAATTTGCAGCGCGGATCGTCATACAGGAACCGCATGACTTCCAGCAGCCGATCACCGGTCACGCGAATCCATGTCTGGCCTGACTCGCGACCGTCGAGATAGCGCATCAGCGGCTGCGGGTCGAAGGGGATGTCGGGGAATCTCTCCCCAAGCGCCGCAATCGCATCTTGTGTTGCCATATGCAATCTCACAACCACGGGCACGCGCATGTCGGCGTGCGGGTATCAGCCTCGATCAGGCGCGCCGAATCCGGGGCCGAGGCTGGCCTGTCGCGGCGGCTGAACGACCATGCCGAGCCCGCCGCGCTCCTGGCTGGACTTCACGCCCTCTTCGGTCACGATGCGCTGAATCGCCATCAGCCCTTCCAGCAGCGTTTCGGGACGCGGGGGGCAGCCCGGCACGTACACGTCGACGGGCAGAAACTGATCGATTCCCTGCACAACCGCGTATGTATCGAACACACCGCCGGTGGAGGCACAAGCCCCCATGGCGATGACCCACTTGGGCTCGGTCATCTGGATATAAATCCGCTGAATCACCGGCAGCATCCGCACCACGACGCGTCCCGCGCAGATCAGCAGGTCGCATTGCCGCGGCGTGAAGCGCATCGCCTCGGCGCCGAAACGGGCGATATCGTAGCGGCTGGCGCCGGTCGCCATCAGCTCGATGCCGCAGCAGGCCGTCGCAAACGGCATGGGCCAGAGGCTGTTGCGGCGGGCCCAGTTGATGCCGTGCCGCTTGACCATGTCGAGCATGTAATCGAGGCGCGTGACCTTCACGTCATCGCCGCCGACAGGCGTTGTGACTTCCGCGCGGGTCAGGCCCATTTGAAGACCCCCTTGCGCCATTCGTATACGAAGCCGACAAGCAGCAGGGCGAAGAAGAAACCGATCGTGGCCAGCAGATACGCCGGTGAATGGCCGCTGGCCACGATTTGCTCGCCAAGCGTCAGATTGGCCGGGTCGACCATGCCGGCTTCGACCGCCGGTGCCGCCTCTCGCACCTTTCTGAACAATACGGCCCAGGGATAGAGGAAGATGATCTCAACGTCGAACACCAGAAACAGCACGGCGACGAGATAGAAGCGCACGTTGAATCGTTTGCGGGAGTCGCCGATCGGGTCTACGCCCGATTCGTAGGTGGCGTGTTTAACCTCGCCATAGCGGCCGTGCCTGAGAATCAGCGGCGTCGCGACGTGGGTTAGCAGCAGGATCGCACAGCCGACGCCGGCGGCGATCAGGATCATTATGGCGATTAGCGCGTAGTCGGTGCTTGCCAGCATGAGTGCCCGTCCTGTCGGCGAGGCAGCGAAGTCGAATGAAAAAGTCTAGGTGATCATACGCCGGTTGGCAACGCGGCGGAGGACAAAAGGCGGTTAAGTGCCGACGGCTTGTGGGGAAGGCTCATCTCCCCGCCGCTTTGACGCGGGAGTCGCGGGAATGGACAATCGCCGTGTGAGGTGCCCAGGCAATGACAAATGACCAGTCGATCGGTATTGGCGAATGGACGCGCGCGGCCGGTGCGGAGCCGTCGCTGCGTGTGGGGGTTATCCTCGACCAGGACGCCCTGGCGACCGTGCGCATCCGACTTGCGGGCGGGCGATATCGCGGCCGCGGCGGCCATGCAGGCGAAATCACGCTCGCACCGGATACGGAGCTGACCGTGTCACTGGCGGGCCCCGCGCTCAGCGTGCGTGCCGGCGATGAGCCGCCGATGGTCATTCCGGGTCTGCGTCTCGAAGCGGTGACGCCGGTGCCGTTGACGACCGGGGCGGGGGCGTGCGTGCGGGAAGTCGTCGCCGGTCGCGGCTTTCACTGGCAGAAGCACACCGAACAGACGCTGACTGGCGCGTTCGATCTGCTGCCGGGCACCGCCGGCGTGGTGCTGGTCAACGAACTGCCGCTAGAGGATTACCTGGCGGGCGTGATCACCGCCGAGATGAGCGGGGCGTGCCCGGCGGAGTTTCTCAAGGCCCAGTGCGTTGTCGCGCGCAGTTGGCTGCTGGCCCTGGCCGAGCCCAAGCACGAAAACACGCCTTTCGATCGCTGCAATGACGATTGCTGTCAGCGTTACCAGGGCACCGGTGACCTGACGTCCGCGGCACTCGAGGCCGTCCGCGCCACGCGCGGCGAGGCGCTCGTCACGCCACAAGCGCCCGACCAGTGCCCGCGCGGCGTGGTCGACGCAAATTACGCCAAGAGCTGCGGCGGCGTCTCGGAGGAGCCGGTCTTTGTCTGGGGCGCTCCCAAGCCGGGCGTGTCGTCGGTCTTTGACGGGCCGGCTGATGACCCGGGACGGGACTTTGGCCGCGTCACAGAAGAGAATATCGCGGATTATCTCGCCGGCGAGTGGCTGGCGCGCACGCGCGTGTATTGCAGCCCGCAGGTGGTATCGACCGATGACATCGCGAAGTTTCTGGGACGCGTTGATGAGGTTGATGACTATTTTCGCTGGACGGTGCGCTATACGCGCGGCGAACTTGAAGACCTGTTGCGCGAGAAGCTGCCGCAGGCCGGCGAGTTGGCGCTGCTGCGCGACCTGTGCGTGATCGAGCGCGGCGTCAGCGGGCGCGCGTGTGTGCTCGACGTGCTGTGGCAGGCCGGCGACGGTCGGCCCGAATGTACGCGTCTGGACAGCGAGTATCGCATTCGCGAGGTTTTGCACGCCCGGTTTTTGTACAGCAGCGCGTTCACTATTGACACGCAGCGCGACGCCGACGGAAACCTGACGACTATCACGCTGCGCGGCGCCGGCTGGGGGCACGGCGTCGGGTTGTGCCAGATTGGCGCGCTGGGTATGGCCCTCGGCGGCGCGGACTATCAACAAATCTGCCGGCACTATTATCCCAACGCCGACCTGGCTCACGTTTACCGATAGGAAGCCCATGGCCCACGAGCACGTTGTTATAGACGCCGAAAAGCACTATCAGGATCGCCTGCGCGAGTTTGAGAGCGAGTCGGTCGAGCCGGGCGGGATAGTGCTGCTCGGATCGTCGCACTTCGAGTGGTTCGAAACCGGGCGTTTTCTGCCGCGGCACCGCTTCGTCAATCGCGGCATCGCTTCCGATCGCCTCGGCATCGGCGATCGCGGGATTCTGCACCGCCTGGACGTCTCGGTCTTCGATCTTGCTCCGAGCCAGGTCATATTCAACAACGGCGTGAACGACCTGGGCGAATTATGGCGCACCGGCGAGCCGCCGTTCGATGAAATCGTCGCGGCGCATGAGCAGGTCATCATGCGAATCCGCCGGCGGCTGCCGGACGTTCCGCTCTTGGTGATAAACGAACTGCCCACGCGTGGCCGCTTCGACGGCATCAATCCCCTGGCGGTGCAATTCAACCCGCACGTGGCGACAAACGCCGCCCGACACGCCTGCGCGCACCTGGACTTTCACTCGGTCGTGGTTGACCAGGCCGGCCGATTGCGCGCGGAGCTGACGACCGACGGCCTGCACCTGAACGACGAGGGTTATGCGCTATTTGCGGAGAGGCTCGAACAGAATCTGGCAGCGGGTTAGTACCGCGCAGCGTGGCTTAATTGTCGGGTGCCATGCCGACGGCTGTTCGCGTCGGCATGTTTCTTGACCGCCGTCGGTCTCGTGCGCTTCGGCGCTCGATGATCCCCAATCCACTACGCGGCGTGCCGGCCTCGCCAAAGTGGTGGGAGAGTCGTCGGCGGCCCCATCCGGCTCTTAGGTGGGCTTCTATCTGAACGTCGAATCGTCACCGTGTACGCATGCTGCATGCCGACGCGAACAGCCGTCGGCATGGCACCCAGCTACACCCCACCCATGGCCCGGTACGCTGTCCACGCGCTGACGATCGTGAACACCGTTCCCGCGATAGTCACGATCGCGCCGAGCAGCATCGCCACGGGCACAATCGTGAGCAACTGACGACCCGTGAGAATCCACAACCACACAGCCCACAGTGAAATCAGCGCTCCACCAGCGCCGACCAGTGCCAGTGCCGGCACCGGCCATCGGGAAGGCGGAGTACTTATGAATCGTCCCTGCACGAGCAGGATGCCAAACACGGCGTTCACACTAAGCCAAGCTGCCCCGTACCGCGTCACGTCGCGGATGGCAGTATAATCCCGCCTTCTGACGGCATCGGACAACGCCACAATCGATGCCGTCACCAACACCTCGCACAGAAGAGACGCGGCAGCTCCCACGCACGCCACGAATACGAACAGGGCTTTCAACGCGACATCAATGTCAGCAACCACGCTCCCAGCTATGAACGCCGCTCCGCAGGTAACGCGACACCACCCGGCGAACGCCTCTGGCTGTGCGATATTGCACCGTGACCAGGCGGTATCGACGATTCTGTGTGGAGTGAATAGCACGACAATCCACGTGCGAAGCACCGCGCGCAGGTTCGACTCTGAGTAGGCTCGCAAGTCCGGGAACCAGGGTCGTTGCATTGCCTTTCTTAGTCTGCCAATCTGATCATCAGTGTACTCAGCGCCGCATTCCGGGCATTTAGCTGCGGCTCGCGACGCGAGGATGTAACCACACGTCGAGCAGTGAATAGCGTTTCGCATGCTCACGCCCCCGACGGCTCCGCTCCCGGCAGATTCAGCCGATAGCGCCAGAATACGCGCTCTACGCGACAGCCGGCCCACTGGTGATAGAACGCGATCGGGCCGACCCAGGGGATGACCGCCGTGCGGTGGCCGGCGTCGTGCATGTCGTTCAGGCAATGCCATAGCAGCACGCGCCCGAGCCCTTTGCCGCGGGCCTCGGGGGCGGTGCCCATCGGGCCGAAGAAGCCCCATTCGCGATTCTGTGTCGAATGGGCGCTGAAGGCGATGAGCCGCCCGTCCATCAGGGCCAGATGCAGCCCCGGCGGATCGTTGACCATGCTCAGGCTGACCTCGAAACGCCAGTCTTCGCCGAAGTGTCCCGCGAAAAACGCGTCCAGCAGCGGCTGATCCGCCGGGCCGGCGCGGCGCACCTCGATGCCGGCGGCGACGAGACGGCGCTCTTCGGCGGCGGTGTCGAATCGTCGCGAAAGGTCGGCGGTCAGATTGACGCAGTCCTTGAAGCGCTCAAAGCCGAGGCGCTCCAGCAGGCAGAGGGCCTCCGTGTAACGCGGGTCGAGGCCGGGGTTGAAATAGTTGCCGGGAATGGCCAGCGCTTCGACTTCGCTAACGCCGGCTGGCCACGTTTCGCACGCGCGCGCGAACATCGCCCGGGCAATCCCCTGCCGGCGCTGTTGCGGAGCGACGGCGAACAGCCCCAGCCAGGCCTTGCCGGCCGCCGGCCGCACCACCGTCTGCATCATGCCGGCCGGATGTTGGCGATCGCCGGCGATCAGCACGTCCCAGGCAAACTCGCCCGGGCGCGGGCGGCTGAAGAGTTTCTCGGCCAGCAGGTCACGGCTGAAGGTTTCGAGCGGCAGGGCATCTTTCGCCAGCGCGTAGAGTGCGGGCAAGTCGCTTTCGTCGGCCCGGTTGATCGGTGGCGGCGTAGGTTTTGATGGCATCAGTAACCTTCCATGACAGGTTTGGTCGCGTTTCACTGTTGGGTACAACGGCAGGTCTCGTGGGGCTCGACCTACCCTACGTGTGCAGCCGACAGCCGGCGCTGGTCCCTTTTTTCGCGTTCAGCCGCTAGAATGTCGCGATGTCCACGAACTTCCCAAATGCGACCGCGTCAATCGTCATGCTCTTCAATGACGATTTACCCTATGACCAGAAGGCCTTCCACGCCGGGCTGCAAGCGGCTTTGGAGCAAGACTATCCGCCGGCGGAGGTTATCGTAGTCGACGGGCGCGGCCCCGGCGCGAAGCCGGACTTCCTGCCGCCCGACGGCGCTGCGAACGGCGTTCGTCATGTCGCCGGCACGTATGCCAACCGGGCATCAATGTACAACGCGGCTCTGAACGTTGCCAGCGGGGCGTACATCCTGCTGCTTTTCAACGACCAGGCCCAGGTGGTGCTGAAGCGGTCAGCCCTGCGGACACTGCTGATGGCCGCCGTTCGCGGCGAACCGACGCCGGCGGAAGCGGATCGGCCGATCGGGATGGTGTATGGCGACTACGAACGGATCACCGCCGACGGATCGCGCGTTGACGTGCATCTGCTGGATCACCACCGCGGTCGGCTGCGTGAGACGGTCGATTTCGGTAACGCGATTCTGATGCCGGCGACGGTGCTGCGCGATCTCGACGGGTTTGACGCGCGTTACGCGGCCGCTGACTGGTATGACTTGCGGCTGCGTCTGACCGAGGGCTATCGCGCGCTGCACATCGCCAACCGCTACGCCGGCTCGCTTTACACGGTGGCCCAGCCGGCCGAGGCGCACAACGTGTTCGCCTATCTGCTGGCTGACAAGCAGACGCAACTCGAATTGGAGCGGGCCTGCACCGAGCATCTCAAGCGGACCGGGGCGTATCTGGAGCCCGGCGCGCATGTCCAGACGATCGCGTATTCTCGCGAGGAAGAGGCAAGCTTCGCGGAGTGTCTGGCCAGCGTGGTCATTCCGGTGAACAACCGGCCGGAATTCATCGGGCGCGCCATCGAGAGCGTCCAGGCGCAGACAGTCGCGCGAACCGAGGCGATCGTGGTCGTCAACGGCGGCCCGGATGACCCGACCGCCGACGCCGTACGGCGATATATGAAAGGCGGCGACCGCTACAAGGCAGATACTCCGGCGGTGCGGCTGATTGTCCTGGATGTGAATAACCTGGGGCTGTGTCTGAACAGCGGCATCGCCGCCGCGCGCGGCAAGTACTACGTCCAGCTTGATTCAGATGATCGCCTCAAGCCGGACGCGGTCGAGAAGCTGCTGGCGGTGTTTGACTCCGACCCGACGATCGGCATGGTGGTCGGCTCGTACGAGGTGTGGACGCTGGATGAGCACACCGGCGAGCTGCGGCGCAACGAGGAGATCCCCGTTGTCACGCACGCCGAGTGGACGCCGGACAACGGCCGCAACAACCTGCTGCGTATTAACGGTGCCGGGGCGCCGCGGTCGGCGCACATCAAGGCGATCCGCGACGCGGGGTGGTTCGGCGTGAACGACACGCCGAGCTGCCGCAATTACGGGGAAGACTACGATCTCGTCTTGCGCATCAGTGAGCGCTACACGATTGGACGCGTGTGGGACCCGATCTACGAGGTGATTCGCCACGCCGGCGGCACCGACCACGCGATCGACCAGGCGACGATCGACCGCAACGACAACGCCAAAGACGCCATGCGCCGCGAGGCGCTGGCCCGCCGACGGTCGTTGAACACGGCGTAAGGCATCGTGTGCCACGGCTCTGTGTGCCGTGCCCCTACTTCAGAAGAGCACGGCTCACAGAGCCGTGGCACACTTCGGCCTTCCATGGGGTTTCGTGAATTCCGCCGTCAATACGCCTTGCCGAAGATCACGCGCCGTTTGCTGGGCTTGCCGCTGATGATGCACTTGCCGTCTTCGTCCTCGGCGTCTGACGGAATGCAGCGAATCGTCACGTTCAGGTCGTTTTTGACCTGCTCCTCCACTTCGGTCTCGCCGCTCCAGTGGCACTCGGCGAAGCCGCCGTGAATCTCGGGGTTTTCGGCGTTTTGGGGCGTGAAGAATTCGTAGAACTCCTGCTTGGAGTCGATGCGGCGCGTGTGGTCGGCGCGATAGCTCTTGGCGCGTTCGAGCAGCGTTACCTGAATGTCGTCGAGTATCTCGCCGACGTTGGCGATGAACTCGTCGCGCGGCACGCTCCGGCGGTCCTTGTGGTCATGGTCGCGGCGGCCGACGAACACCGAGTTAGCCGCCACATCGCGCGGTCCGATCTCCAGGCGGATCGGCACGCCCTTTCTGATCCAGGACCAGGTCTTCTCGCCGCCGCGTCCTTCGCGCGCGTCGATCTCGACGGTCACCTGCCGGTCGTGGTACAGCTCCTCTTCGAGCTCGACGGCGAGCTTCTCGCAGTAGTGCATGACCTCGGCCCGGACTTCGTCCTTGTGGATGATCGGCAGGATGACGATGTGGGCCGGTGCGAGCATGGGCGGCAGGACCAGGCCGTCGTCATCGGAATGGGTCATCAGCAGGCCGCCGATCAGACGCGTGGAGACGCCCCACGAAGTGGTCCAGCAATACTCCTCGCGTCCCTCCGCGCTGAGGTACTTGATGTCGGCCGCCTTGGCGAAGTTCTGACCGAGGAAGTGTGACGTGCCCGATTGGAGGGCCTTGCGATCCTGCATCATCGCTTCGATGCAATACGTGTTGACCGCGCCGGGAAAGCGCTCGCCGGCGGTTTTTTCGCCCTTGATCACCGGCATGGCCATCCAGTTTTCAGCGAACTCGGCGTAGACGTCGAGCATGCGGCGGGTCTCCTCGACGGCGTCCGCTTCGGTGGCGTGAGCGGTGTGACCTTCCTGCCAGAGGAACTCGGCGGTGCGCAGGAACAAGCGCGTGCGCATCTCCCAGCGCACGATATTGGCCCACTGGTTGATCAGCAGCGGCAGGTCGCGATATGACTGAATCCACTTGGCAAAGGATGCGCCGATAATCGTCTCGGACGTCGGGCGTACAACCAGCGGCTCTTCAAGCTCGCCGGCGGGCACGAGCTTGCCGTCGGGACCGGCTTCGAGGCGATGGTGGGTGACGACGGCGCATTCCTTGGCGAAGCCCTCGACGTGCTCGGCCTCTTTCTCGAGAAAACTGAGCGGGATGAAGAGCGGGAAGTATGCGTTCTTGTGGCCGGTCGCCTTGAACATGGCGTCCAGGGCGTGCTGGATGTTCTCCCACAGCGCATAGCCCCAGGGCTTGATGACCATGCAGCCGCGCACCGGCGAAGTCTCGGCCAGATCCGCCGCTTTGACCACTTGCTGATACCACTCGGGGTAGTCTTCCGCCCGCGTGGGTGAGATCGCCGTCTTGGGTGCTTTTGCCATTGATTATTCCTCTCGCGCGGCTCCTGGCACACGTCGATCCAGGGAAACTGCATATTCAACGAGAAAGGCGCGTCGCGGTCAAATGAGCGGAGACGCGCGGGCGGCGTGGCTGAAGGTCGCACGGTGTGTCCGCGGGAGAAGCGTGCATTATCGGCGTGCGTGGAGATGTGCTGAGCCGGCGAGACTGCCAGGGCCACGGTCGGGCCGGTCCGTGCGCACGGAACGCCGGGCGGTGAGGAAGCGCAAGTGAACACAGCGGCCGGGCGGGACGATGACTCCTCGCAGGAGGGTGGAGTCTGTGCGAGCGCCGCGCGTGCATGCGGTTGACGCGTGCCGCCCAAGGAGTGCCTGATGGGTTCCCGACCGATAACAGCGGATGCGGCCGACCTGAGGCCGGCCGGCGCCGGCGACTTCATAACGCGGCAGCGCGGCACGGCTGCGCAGGCACTCTCCACCAAAGCCGAGAAGTGGCGGGCGCTGTGCCAGGATCTCGAACGGAGATCAGATCGTCTGCGGCAATTGCGCGACGAACTCGAGCCGCGCGACGCCGACCTGGCGCGACGCGAAGCACAACTGGATCAGCGTACTTCCGAGCTCGACGCACGCTCAGCCCGGGTCTCCGCGCTGGAGGTGGCGATTGCGGCGCGCGACCAGGCGTGTGAAGAGCGTGAACGGCGCCTGGCCCTACGCGAAAGTCAACTCGACTCACGCAGCGCGCAACCTGCTCGGAGCGAACGCGCGCCAGTGGAAACCGCCTGCCCGATCGCGGCGCGACAAAGTGAGCTTGCCGCACTGCAGGAGGACCTTGCCAAGCGCGAGTTGACGGTGGGCGCCTTGCAAGCCGAGCTTACGGCGCGAGCCGAGGAGTTGGACGCGCGCTCCGCCGAGCTCGACGATCACGGGCGGCAGCTTTCCAAGCGTGCGCGAGCCGTCGCCGCTCGCGCCGAGGATCTGGCCCTGTGCCGCGCAAAGCTGGATGAGGTGGGGCGCGAACTTAGACAAGGTGCCGCCAGGCTGGCTGCGCGCCGCCGCAGGATTCTCACCCGTCTGCGGTCCGAACGGCGGCAACGATTTGACTTTCACACGCGCAGCGCGGAGCTAGTCGCGCAGTTCACGGCTCTGGCGGCCCGTGAAGAGGAATTGCGCCGACAGTTCATAGCCCTGCGGTTTCGCGAACAGCAGACGACCGAGCGTGCGGCGCTTGTCGGGCAGCGCGAACGGAACCTCAACGGTGTTCTTGGCGAGTTCGACGCGCAACTATCGTCTCTCAGCACCCGGAGCGCATGCCCGCAGCGCGACGATTGACGCAAAGACAACCCCACAACGCGCGCCAGACGCCGCGCGTTTCTGACCTCTAACCTCTAGCGTCTGACGTCTAACCTCTAACCTCTGACCTCTCACTTCTGACTTACTTCTTCCAGTTTCGCGCGTTTACGCCGACGCCGAACGGTAAACTCAGGTGCTTCCTTAATGCACGTGCCGAGGATCGAGAACGATTTGGCCAAAGCCGCCCAGCCCGTGCGGGTCAGTTCGGCCGGATGTTCGCCCACCTCGGGATAGCCGTTCCCGTCGGCGTCGGGCCGCGCATGCTCCCAATTACGGAAAAGACGACCCCACTCGCTGTTGAGCACCGCGGCCATTGTCTTCTTGGCGCGTGTGGGGTACCAGAACGAGTCGTGATAGATCACGCTGGCAATGTATGACCAAGGCGCCAACACCGTCTTCAGCGACCACTCCATGGGCCGTTTGAGCGGTCCCCAGTAAATCAGGTGCTGCATCTTGCTCGCGAATGTCATCTTCTTGAACGGACCGACGAAGTGCCAGTTTTCGCTGGCAGCTTCACGATCACCCACGATCTCGATTTCGCGCGGGTCACCGACACCCAGGCCCAGTTCGTGCGCCATCCTGATGTACTTGATGCTCAGCGGGTCCATGCCCATCAGCCTGGCGGCGACGGCATCAATGGCAACCTGGTCGGCACTGGCCAGGATGACGTTCTTCACGTGCGGAATCATGCAGCGCGGCCCGGGGCCGTCGCCGGCAAACGTGCCATCCGAGACCGCCAGCAGGCCGCGGTGAATGTGCTTCTGGATCATCAGCAGATCGCACAATGTTTCGTGGATCACCGGATGGGTCCAGTGCCGGCGTTCGTTCAGCAGCCCGCCAAACGCGTTTTTCATCGCGCCGGTGGTGGTGGTGAAAATGTGTGTTTTGACGGTGGGCAGGTGGATGATGTTCTCGCCGATGAAACGGCGGGGGATGTCGAAACCGTTGGGATAGACGTCGTTGAGCACGGTGAACTTCTTGGCCAGATCACCGACCGCGTCGCGGACGTCGATCCACTCCTCGGGCTGCTTGCCGGGCTCTGGATACAGATGCACGTTGCGCAGCCCATGGGCATCGACGACGTGGCG
Source organism: Phycisphaerae bacterium (assembly GCA_963675745.2). GTDB lineage: Bacteria > Planctomycetota > Phycisphaerae > UBA1845 > Fen-1342 > JAFGRR01. The sequence continues at coordinate 326,427 of CAXXWX010000015.1, read as the reverse complement.
CTGCTTGTTTTCCTGCTCGCCGAAACGGGCGTCGATGACCACGGTGCGATTGTGACAGGCATGGATCAGCTCGGGGTCATAGCCGTCATTCTTCATCGCTCGAATGACGCCTTCCATCTGCCAGGGTGTGGTTGAACTGCCCGGATAGAAGAAATGCCACGAGATGTTCACCTTCAGGGCCGTGTCGGCATCTTTGGCAATCACATGCTGGTAGCCGGCCAGATTCATCAGTTCGTGATAGTCCCGCAAGACGGTGGCGGGCGTGGTTTTCAGTATGGCAACTTTTGATTTCGCCATGCGGCGGTTCTCCGAGGATCCAGCGCTTCTACGCAGACATAGCAGAGCGCCGTGTATAGCCCCCAGGGCAAGGTGTCGCAAGCATCGCGTTACACCCGGCTCATTGGGAGCATACGCAAATGACCGGTTTGAGTTCGCCCGAGTGCGCCAGACCCGGCGGCCCGCCGGCGCGCAAGTCAGGCGCGGATCAGGGGGGCTGTGGCGTTGTGCCGCTTTCAATCGGCCGGCCGGCGCGATATAAACCGGCTTCGGCGGCAGGCGGCCGCCGTACCAACCCGGTAGGCAGACGTACCAGGAACCGAGCACGATGAGCATTTTGGTCGATAGGAACACGCGCGTGATCTGTCAGGGCATCACCGGCAAGGCCGGCGCCTTTCATACAGCCCAGTGCCTGGAGTACGGCACGCAGATTGTCGGCGGCTGCACGCCGGGCAAGGGCGGAACCAAGTCCGAACACGGGCTGCCGGTGTTTGACACCGTTTCGGAGGCGGTCCGGCAGACCGGTGCCGACACATCGATGGTCTTCGTGCCGGCGGCGTTCGCGGGTGCCGCCGCCATGGAAGCCGCCGAGGCCGGCATTAAACTGGTCGTGCTGATCACCGAGGGTGTTCCGACGCTCGATATGGTCAAGGCGCGCAAGTATCTGGATGATCGCGGCGTGAAGCTGGTCGGCCCGAACTGCCCCGGTGTGATAACCCCCGGCGAGTGCAAGATCGGCATCATGCCCGGCTATATCCACAAGCCCGCGCGTGATGCGAGAAGAGCCGTCGGCATCATCTCACGCAGCGGAACGCTGACGTACGAAGCCGTCTGGCAGTGTACGACGCGTGATATCGGCCAGACGACCTGTGTCGGTATCGGTGGCGATCCGGTCAAGGGTCTCAACTTCATCGAACTGCTCGATATGTTCGAGGCCGATGCGAACACCAACGGTATCGTCATGATCGGCGAGATCGGCGGGACCGACGAGGAGCACGCCGCCGAGCACATCAAGGCCAAGGTCTCGAAGCCGGTGGTCAGCTTCATCGCCGGTCAGACCGCTCCGCCGGGGAAGCGCATGGGGCACGCCGGCGCGATCATTTCGGGCGGTGAAGGCACGGCCCAGTCAAAGATCGCCGCCTTGCGCGAAGCGGGCATAACAGTGGTGGACAGCCCGGCGGACATCGGTGAGGCGATGGTGAAGGCGCTGGAGTAGGGGACGAATGCAGAATGCGGAATGCAGAATGATGAATGCAGAAGTACCTGCGCTACGTTCGTGGCTTCTGCATTCCTACGGTAAACACACTTCCTGGAACATCGAGAAGTCGGTGATGTCGACGTCGAGGTCTTCGTCGGCGTCGCCGGGCAGACAGATGTGCCCGTCGGAGTACGTGTCTTCGGGGCCGCCCAGGCAGAAGACGAAGAATGGCCAGTCGTCGCTGTCGGCGTCACCGTCGCCGTCGAAGTCGCCGTAGGAGACACAGCCGCCGATCTTGGTCGCCAGCAGGTCCCAGAGCTCGTCGCGCGTGCCGTCGTAATTCAGCGCCCACATGCCGACGCCCTGGAGGTTGTTGTCCAATGCCAGGTCGTACTTCAGCCCCAGGCTGGTCGCGTTGTCGAACCACACCTGACGCCAGTATGAACCATCCCACCGGCGATACCACGGGGTTTGTGTAACCGTGTCCCAGAGCAGGCCATATGTTTGCGAGTCGGGTTCGTCGTCGCGAAAACGCGTGGAGGAGACGTAGCTGCTGACGGTCGCGTGCGGATCCGAACTGGTGGTTTTCCACTCGTTACCGTAGTACGGCACGCCGAGAATCAGCTTCTCGGGGTGGTTCTGGGTTACGTCACCATACTGCGTCAGCACGGTGTTGGTGATGTCGTAGCTCCCGCCTTCCAGCGGCGCGTTGGCCCAGGTTGATGAGCTCCAGCTACCGGCGAATGCGTAACCCATGATGAAGATACCGTCGCAGCCGTCAGCCACCGCCGCCAGATCCCAGCGGCTGCTCCAGTTGACCGCCGGGCCGGCGATCGTCACCTCACTGCCGGGCACCTCGGCGTGCATGTAGGCGGTTAACTCGGCCATGAAGGTGTGAATCTGCGATTGCCAGTCCAGGCTGCCGCTGCCGCCGGGCTCGAAGTCGATGTTGATGCCGTCGGCGGTCCCCTCGAGCATCTTGTTTTTCATGTTGACGAAGAAGTTGTTTTTGTAGGTGGAGTTGTTGATGAGCGTGTTGATGCCGCTGTTGCTGAACAGCGTGGCGACGAGCACGACCTTGACGCCGTTGGCGTGGGCATCGTTGATCAGGCTGGTCCACGGCCAGCCGTGATCGTCGCCCAGCGTCCCGTTGCTGTTGACCTCGACCGAGAAGCAGGCGATGTGCGTGAGATGCTCGTAGCGCAGGTTCGCCGCACTTTCCCAATAGGGGAGGTAGCCAAACACGGTTGCGCAAGGGTGCGACGGTAAGTCCCTTGTTTGCAAGGGGATGAGCACGGCGTCGCGCGGCCCGATCAGGTCGGGGGACGTTGGTGTGTCGCGGTGAGTCTCGAGTGCCCGTTGATGCACGGGCAATTGCACGAGGTCATCGGGCACTTGCGCAAAGGCGACGCCAGTAATCGCAATGACAATTATCGGTGCTAAACGCATCAGAACCATCTCCACCCACCACTGTCCGTTTACAGGCTCATCGTACCAATCTGCCCGTGCAAACAGCAAGCGCCGTGCCATTCCGGTAGCCGGCTGGCCCGCGCATGTCATCTCCTCGCGCGTGCGTGACGGCAGACAATCTCTGGTATTGCATTGTATGCGGCCGTTTGGATACACTGAGGCACAGGAGACAGGGCATCGCACACCCGGTGAAAGGGCGCCGGGCACAAGTCACCAAGACGCGTGACAGGGAGTGTGCGGTCCATATCGCGATTCGTAAGGGCATCTCCCCCCAACTGGGGAGACGGTAAGGGGCAGATCATGCTAAACGCAGGCAAAGTAGTTATGCCGGTGGCGCTGTGTCTTGCGCTTGTCGCGCCGGTCAGCGCGGATTTCTCATCGGTGAGCGCGCCGTTCCCGGGAGAGCTGGGCCACGGTGACATCCTCTCCGGTATTTATGGTGGGTCATTCACGTTGGATGGCAACGGCGTGGACTGGTCGAACGGGGCGATTACCGCCACACGCATCGACGACAAAGGCCTCGGTGGGATCATGAACATCGTCAACGGCACGCCGGGCGCCGCTGACGACCAGGTGTTCGACGATGGTTTCATCGAGGCACACGCCAGCGCCAAGTACACCATACTGCCGAATCAATCGTTCGGGTTCTTTGGCGGTGCGAGCGGCGGCTCATACAACAAGCTCTTTGACGTCAGCGGCTATGGGTTCGCCACCACCGGCTCGATGAGCATGGTCGATGCCAGCGGTTCCACCTGGCGGTTTGCGCACCAGCGCGGCGCGCACACACACTCGTCGCGCGCTGCTGACAACTTCCTCGGCATAGACTGGATGGTCAGCTACCAGATCACCGGGCTCGACGACGGCTGGACCACCTGGGCGCTGTTCTGGGAAGACGCGTTTGGCGGCATCGGCGACTACAACGACGTGGTCGTCGAGGTCCGCGCCACCGCCAAGCCTATCCCAACGCCGACCGCAACGATGCTGGGCGTGCTTGGCCTCGGCGCCATCGCTTGTCTGAGGCGCCGTGTGGCGTAGCTGCTTCTCCCCTGGGCTACCGCGCAACAAAAAAAGTGCCCCACCATCCGGTGGGGCACTGTTGTATCCACGCGTCGCTGGCGCGCTACGCGACGGTAATCTCCTTGGCCAGATAGACATCCTGGATTGCGTTCAGCAGGGCGATCCCGTCCTTCATCGGACGCTGGAAGGCCTTGCGCCCGCTGATCAGCCCCTGGCCGCCGGCCCGCTTGTTGATGACGGCGGTCTCGACGGCATCCTGGAAGTCGTTGTCGCCCGAGGCCCCACCCGAGTTGATCAGGCCGATGCGCCCCATGTAGCAGCCGGCGATTTGCAGGCGCGTCATGTCAATCGGGTGATCGCTGGAGAGTTTCTCATAGACGAGCTTGTTGGTCTTACCGAAGTTCAGCGCGGTAAAGCCCGCCTTGTTGGTGGTTGGGGCTTTCTGCTTGATGATGTCGGCCTGAAGCGTGACGCCGAGATGATTGGCCTGCGTGGTGAGGTCGGCGGCGGTGTGGTAGTCGACGCCGTCCTTTTTGAACGCGTTGTTCCGTGTGTAGCACCACAAGACGGTGAACATTCCGAGTTCGTGGGCGGCCTGGAACGCCTCGGCGGTTTCTTCGATCTGGCGGGCGGACTCGTCGGAGCCGAAGTAGATAGTCGCGCCGACGCCGGCGGCGCCCATGTCCCAGGCCTGTTCGACCAGCCCGAACATGCGCTGGTCATACGTGTTCGGATAGGCCAGCAGCTCGTTGTGGTTGATCTTGACGATGAAGGGAATCTTGTGGGCGTAGCGGCGTGAGACGATGCCGAGGACGCCGAACGTGCTGGCCACGGCGTTGCAGCCGCCTTCGATCGCGAGCTTGACGATGTTTTCCGGGTCGAAGTACTGCGGATTCGGAGCGAATGAGGCGCCGGCGGAGTGCTCGATGCCCTGGTCGACCGGCAGGATCGAGAGATAGCCGCTGCCGCGCAGGCGCCCGTGGTGATACAGCCACGCCAGCCGATTGAGCACGCGGTTCGTGCGGTCGGAGTTGATAAAGACGCGATCAAGGAAGTCCGGCCCGGGCAGGTGCAGGTTTTCCCTGGCGATCGTGTTGCACTTGTGGTCGAGCAGCGCATTCGCCTTGTCACCCAGGTGCTTCAGTACATTGTCCATCATGGCGGTATCCTCCAGCCAGGCGCGTGTGTTGCGGTTGTATCAACTGCTCAGACGCCGCTAAGGATAGTCGAAACCCGGCAGAGTGCCAGCGGAGGCGAGGTTAACCGTCTTGCCGCCGCGGGGAATCACCGGGCGTCTCGCCAGCGCGGACGTTTTCCCAGGCGATCATGGTCTTCTTTCGCCGGCGGCCCCAGCGATAGTCGCCGACGATGCCCATGCGGCGGATGACCCGGTGGCACGGGATCAGGTATGAGATCGGGTTGGCGGCGACGGCGTTGCCGACGGCACGGGCGGCTGTTGGACGTTGGATCGCTTCACCGACGTCCGCGTAGGTTGTCAGCCGGCCGGGCGGAATACGGATGAGCGCCTCCCAGACCTTGAGCTGGAAATTCGTGCCGCCGACCAGGAGCCGCAGCGGCCGGCGCGACGCCTGTGGGCGCAGCGAGAAAATCCTGCCGGCATAGGCGCTGGTCCCCCTGGAGTCGTCGCGGATTGTCGCGGCCGGCCACGTCGCGCGGAGCTCCGCCAGGCCGTCGCGTTCGGCGCTGGCGAACGACAGCCAGCAGATGCCCCGTTCAGTCACGCCGAGCAGACACGGCCCGAACGGGCTGTCGTGCGTCCCGACACGGATCGTCAGACCTGCGCCGCGGGCCTTGAACTCGCCCGGCGTCACGGCGTCGATCGAGACGAACAGGTCGTGGAGGCGGCCGGGGCTCGACAGGCCGATGTCGAGAGACGCATCGAGGACCGAGCGGGCATCGCGCAGCAGCAGCCGCGCGTCGTCCAGTTGAAGGTAGCGGGCGAAGCGCTTGGGGCTGATGCCGGCCCAGCGCGTGAAGAGGCGCTGGAAGTGGAAGGTGCTCAGCCCGGCCGCCGCGGCCAACTCGGCCAGCGGGACCGAACGCCGGCGGTTGTGATCGAGGTGGCTCAGCGCAATCCCGATGCGGTCGTAGTCGGTAAGACGCGGTTTCTCGTTTCGTTTGGTATTCATGTGGTCGAATGTACGCCGTCGTCGGCGGCCCAACCACCCGAATCTTGCGGTGCGAGGTTCACTATTCAGTAATTCTCACGCCGCGCCGAACAACAGGTGCCACCCAATGGCGAGGACGGCGACGTCGACGATCGCGTGGCTGACGTAGCCGGGCCAGATAGAGCGGTAGCGCAGGTAGCACCAGCTCCAGATGACACCGCCGACCAGCACGCCGCCCGCGCCGAGGGCGGTCAGGCCCCAGGGCACAAAGGCGCGCAGTGCGAAGATATGGTGCAGCATGAAGCCGACTGCCGCCGCTACCACGGCCGCGCGCCCGGGCATCAGCGCTTCGCAGCGAGTGAATACGAACCAGCGCCAGACGTATTCTTCGAGCAGCGCGTTAACCAGTGTGATGTACGCCGCCAGGATGAGGTATGTCAGCGGCGTGTCAAAGCCGTTAGCGGTTGCCAGGTCGCGCAGGGCGGCGGGGCTCATCAGCGCCGCGGCGAACGTGGCGTAGGCGACCAGGATCGCCGCGCCGATGATCACGCCCGACAAGACGGCGAAGCCAAAGCCGCCGCGCCGCGCGGGTGAGAGCGAAAGTCGCCCCTTCTCGACTATGAGCAGCCACGCGACGGGGAGTGCGAGAATCCACAGCTTGCTCAGAAAATAGATGGCCTTGCCGAGCGGGCCGGGCGCGATCCAGAAGGCCATGGTCACGCCAAGCGTCGGCGCGGGCACCAGCAGCAGCAGGGCGATCGCGGCCTGCCGTTTCGAGATGCGCGCGGCGGGCGTGGCCGTCTGGTCGTTCATCAGCCAACTCCAGTGAGGTTGCAACACGCCGTGCTGTCGTGGGGCACGGGCGACCGACTTGAGAGACTATCCGGATGCAACGAATCGGGGAAGGCGCAGCCGACGTACGGGCACCTCAACGGCCACTCGTGGTTTCTGCATGCCAGCTGCCGTGAAGTAGAGGGTGTGCGACGGACAGGTTACCGCGAGCCGCTGTGACCGCTTGCCACTCCGATTAGGGTCCGTGACAGAATCGGCGGCGTGTGGTCATCCGTGCCAGCGGCCCGGGCACGAGCGTTTCGCTCCGGAGGAGCGTGGGCGCGTAGCCACGGGTGGAGCGCAGCGGAACCCGTGGACACGGTCCGCCACCACAAGCTCTCCGCCCCGCAGGGGCGGCGGAGGATGCGCTCAGCCCTCCAGGTATCGCGCGTCGTGCTCGATCCCGTGTGCGTCCAGCAACGCCTTCGGCTCCTCCACGAATCCTCGTCGACCATGATACGCCGCCTGAACTTGGATATATCGCCGCACGATCTCGAACTGCGACGTGCTCGTACAGGCGTGGTTGCAGCTCCGTGGCGATGAGGTCGGCGCGGTGCTTGGTGCTGAAGGCCACGTGATAGAGCAATCGCGTGAAGGTCCCCGGCCTGCGCGCCTCCCCCGCCCCTGCGGGGCGGAATGACATGTCAGCCCGCATCCTATCCACGGGTTGCGCTGCGCTCCACCCGTGGCCATGCGCCTGCGCCCCTTCAGGGCGAAGAGTCGCGGCTGAGCAGACCGTGCTCACGGGTTACGCTGCGCTTCACCCGTGGCCATGCGCCTGCGCCCCTTCAGGGCGAAGAGTCGCGGCTGAGCAGACCGTGCTCACGGGTTACGCTGCGCTGCACCCGTGGCACCGGCCCCATGCCCCTCTGGGGCAAGCTTCACCGGACCACCGCTGCCAACGTCCCGCCGCAAGTGTCACGCACCCCTCCGATTACGGAGGCGCAGTTTCTTCTTGCAAGCGTCATTGCCGCAAGGTATATTTCGCCGTGAGCTGAAAGGGGTGCGACATGTTAGATCACCAGAAATTTGAGTACATGAAGTATCTGCCGAAAGCAAAGCAAGACACTTTTCGTTGGCTCTCTCGCGATGTGTCCATGCTGCCAGAAGCGCAGCAAGGCGCCGAGCGCCAATTCAATGCGATGCGCAGTGGTTTGAGTTCTTTCGAGGCAAAGGCGTTGGATGAAGTGCGTTCTCGAGGGTGGGAAAACGTGCTGCCAGAAACGGAGCAGTTCGCGCGCAGCGCGCTATCTCGACCGCCAAGCGGCGGGATAAATCCTTCGTCTGCATTGCCCCCATTCTGTAGCGGGCATTGACTTGGCAGAATAGCTGAGGTTTGTCAGCGATCTGAGCGTGGCACCTGCCCATCCACGGCCGAGGGGGGCGTCGGCCGCTACGGGTGGTCGCCTGTCCGCCGGTTACGTTATCTTCTCCGTCCCGCCCATGTATTGCCGCAGCGCCACCGGCACGGTGATGCTGCCGTCGGGGTTTTGGTTGAGCTCAATCAGTGGGATCAGGATGCGTGGTGAGGCGACTACCGTGTTGTTCAGTGTGTAGCAGAACTCCGGTTTGCCGGTCTCCGCGTCGCGGTAACGCAGGTTCAGGCGGCGGGCCTGGAAGTCGTGCAGGGCGCTGGCGCTGTGCGTCTCGCTGTAGGCCTCGCGGCTGGGCATCCAGGTCTCGATGTCGAACATGCGGAACTTGCCCTGACCCATGTCGCCGGTGCAGACTTCCATCAGCCGGTAGGGCAGCTCCATCGCCTGCAAGACCGCCTCGGCGTTGGCGATGATCTCTTCATGCAACGCCGCCGACTCGTCCGCGTCGGCCCGGCAGACAATCACCTGCTCCAGCTTGTCGAAGATGTGAATGCGATACAAGCCACGCGTGTCCTTGCCCGCGGCGCCGGCTTCACGCCGAAAGCACGTGCTGCGCGCCACGTAACGCTTGGGCAGCTCGGCGGCGTCGAGAATCTCGTCGCCGTGATAGCCCGTCGCCGGCACCTCGGCCGTGCCGACCAGGCTCTGGTTGTCGCGCTCGCAGCGATAGACCTCTTCCTCGTGCAGCGGGAAGAAGCCCGTGCCGTACATCAGCCGATCGCCCACCAGCACCGGCACCGTGAGCGGCGTATAGCCGCGCTGCACCATGATGTCCCACGCCAGGCGCAAAACCGCCTCGTGCAGCATGGCCCCGGCCCCGCACAGCACGTAGTTTCGCGAGCCGGCGATTTTGACGCCGCGCTCGATGTCGATGATGCCCAGCGCGGTGCCGAGCTCGAGGTGGTCCTTGGGCTCGAAGCCGAAGTCGGCCTTGGTCTTTGGCTTGCCATGCTGGCGGATCTCGACATTGCCGGACTCATCCGGTCCGCGCGGCGCGTCGGGGTGTGGGATCTGCGGCACGAGCAGCATCAGCTCCTGCACGTCGGCTTCGGCGGCCTCCTGCTCCTTGCCCAGCTCCTGGAGCCGTGTTTTCAGCTCTTTGAGCGATTTGCCGAGCGCGGCTTTCTCCTGCTTGTCGGCCTTGGCCATCTGCTCGCCGGCCTGTCGTTGGGCGTGGCGCAGGTTGTTGAACTCGGTTTCAATCTCCCGGCGGCGCGCGTCGGCGGCGAGCAGGCCGTCGATATCCACCGCCATGTGCTTGTCGGCGACGGCTTGCTTGACGGCGTCGGGGTTATCGCGGATGAGCTTGATGTCGATCATGGGCGCTCGTTACTCGCTGAATTTGGAATGATGAATGCAGAATGCAGAATGCAGAAACGGGGCTGCCCACTGCCAACTGCCAACTGTTAACTGTTAACTGTTAACTGTTAACTACCGCTGCATTATACGCGTTTCGCGCGCGTCTACGAGCCGTGGAGTTCAGGCCGCACGGCGCTGATGCGTCGGTTTGCACGCTCGCGCCCAAGCGACCCTGCGTCGCTCACTCGCTTGTCTCATCGGTGAGCTGCACCGCCTCCACACACTTGCGCAGCCGCTCGATCTGCTCGTCGGACCAGTTGCCCGCGCCGATGGTCACTGACAACGGCGCCTCGCGGACCATGCCCGGCAGCGCCTGTGCAAGCTGCTCGACGGTCACGCTGCCGGGGTCAACCTGCCACGGCGAGCCGTCGCACTCGATGATCGCGCGGGTGATCGCCGCGTTGTCGTCGAGCGCCAGCAGGTGCTGCATCCACGCCAGCCGCAATGCCTGCTGCGCCTCGACGGCACCGAGTTGCCCGCGGCGCATCTGCCGTATGCTCCGCGCGAGCGAGTCGATTGCCTCGCAAGCCCCGTCCGGGGCGACCATTGTGCCCAAGTAACCCTCCGTATCGAGATTGCCGGCCCACCAATGCCAACGCCACGCATGCCGGCGGTCGATCCGCTTGACGGTTCCCTCGGGTACGCCAACACACCACGTTGCCGCGGCGTTGGTGATCCGATCAGCAATCGTACGCATCGCCAGCGGCCGCGTGGGAAGACTCACCGACAAGGCGCCGTCGCGGAAGTCTGTATCATTCCGGATTGTCGCGCGCGTTCCTTCCGGCCAGTCCGGGCGTTCGGCCGCGGCTTCCGCCGGGGGCTCTGTTTCGAACTCGGACCACTCCGCGTAAGTGGTGCTGAAAACGCTGTCAATATCGACGCCCCCGACAACGATGACCCAGATGCGCGAGGTCTTCAGCGCGGCGGCGGCTCGCCCGATGATCTCGACGTCGCTGGGCTTCATCAGCCCGCGCATCGTGTCGGCGTGCAGCTCGATCATCTGCGGCGCCTTGTCTGCCGGGCCATATGACGACAAGCCCGAGTCGCGCGTTGTCCGCGCCGCGTGCTTTGTCAGCCCATGCAGACTCAGATACTCCGACAGCTCCTCAGAGGAAAAACGCCCCGTCGGCGGGCCCATGAGGGCCATCGAGAGGTTCCAGTCACGCGGCGACGCCAGCGTGGTGACCGCTGCGCTCGCCCGCCCCGGAATGCGACAGACGGTCAGCTTCACGCCGTCCGCAATCTGCCGCGTATCCACGCGTGGCGAGCGCGCCGGCGCCGCCGGCGACGGTGCGCCGTCGGCGTACGTGGCCAGCAGCCGCAGCGCGGCGGGGCCGTCCAATCGTTCGGGGGGGACGCCTTTCAGCGGCTCCGGAAATGCGGTGGCCGCGGCGGAGTCCAGTATCGGTGATGTCACCAGCGCCGTCGTTCGCGCCGCGAGCAATCGCCGCGCCGCGATGCGCACGTCATCAACCGTCACAGTCTCGATGAGCTCAACGAGCCGCGCATGCCCGCCGGCGTCGCCAGTCACCACCTGTTGCCAGCCCAGTTGCGTCGCGGCGGCGGAGAGCGAATCGCCCCACGGTTGCACCTTCTGGAGTGCCAGCGCGCGCGCCCGTCGAAGCTCAACCGGCGCCAGCGGCTCATCGACGGCGTGTTCCAACACCTCGTGTACCACCTCGGCGATGCGGTCGCGCAACGCGATCGGGTCGCGCGGGGCGTCGGCCTCGGTCGGCGGCATCTCGTCGGCCCACGGCATTCCCTGCGACGACATTACGGCTATGCGAATGGTGCTGGCTTGTTGACCGCGGCGCCAGTACCACCCTACCGGCATGCAGCCCAACGGGCGCAGCCGCTGGTTCAAAGGGCCGCCGCTCGCGTTCGCAAGGTGCGCGACCAGCACCGCGATCGCCGGGTTTTCATAAGATCCCGCCGGCGGCGTGACCCACGCAATGTCCACCATCGCGTTTTGCCCTGTCAGCGCCAGTGGCGGAATCGGCTCACTTTCCGGCCGCGGCACCTGTTTGCGCCGCGGCGGCATCCGTTTTGGCAACTCCGCGAATAGCACTCGCACGCGCTTTGCTACCGCCTCGTGGTCAACGTCGCCATACACCACCAGTGTCGCGCCGCCGGTGACAAACCAGCGGTCGAGGAACGCCTGTACCGTGTTCGTGTCGATGTCGGTCAGGGCCGGCGCGACGAACATTGGCGGATGGCCATAGGGGTGGTCGCCGAACAACGGTGGCATCAGCCAATTCCGCCGCTCGTAGGCTTCGGCGCGCACCACGTTTTCACCCGCCCGTGCCGCCGACTGGATCGCATCTCTGAGTAGCTGGTCATCAACGATCGCACGCCAGGCCCGTCGTGCCTCGATCCCCAGCACGTAATCCAGAGACTCCGGTGGCAGCAGCGTGCTGAACGTGACAGCGTCCCAGTCGGTCCAACTCCAGAACTGCAAGCCCGCCGCACGCAGTTTCAGTGCCGCGTCATCGCTATCCTCCAGCAGCGCTCGCGCTACGTGGCACAGGCCCGGGTATTCCGGTGGGTCCATCGCCGATCCGACGCCGTACCAAAGCTGCACGCTGACCAGCGGCAGGGCGTGATCTTCGGCGATGATCGCCGTCAGGCCGTTTTCGAGCTGTTCGATATGTGGCTCAATTGCCGACGTGGCAGTGAGAGAAACGATGCACATCGCGAGTAAGTACATGGCGTAATCCTCCCCTGGATGTCTACCGCTTGAATCCTGAGCTCAGCGCCAATCCAGGCCGATCGGTGGCGCGTAATCTCCCCGGCAAAGCAGTTCCGCGACGGTGAACGACGCGCCGCACTCCGGGCAGCGGCATTCGTGCTGCCCGCGCATGTCGTACAGGCACTCCAGGCAGCGCACGTCGCTCGGGCCGCCGGACCCGACCGGCGGCGACCAGCAGACGCAGTACAGGATGACCATCGCAACAGATCCGCCGACAACGCACGCCACGGCGGTGGCAAGCATGCCAATTGCGGACATAAACCAGCCGGAAACAAGCATGCCCACCACGACCGCGGCACCGAGAACGCCCGTAGCCATCACGGCCGCGAGTTGGCGCGCCGGCGTCCAGCGCACGGTTGGCCACCAGATGGCAAGCGCTCCGCCATAAAACACCACCGCGGGCACACAAATCATGGCCATCAGAGATACCTGTGCGAGCGCGTTACTGCCCGCCGGGCTGAACACGCGTGAGCTGTAGTAGGCGTACATGAACACGAGGGGGATTTCGATGCCCAGGCCGAAGGGTAGCAGTGCCACGGTGGCCACGATGCGCGGATGAATCGAGCCGCCGAGTGTCGCCGGTCTGCGCGTCCGCCGGGTATCCGGGCCCGACGAGTCTGCGATGTGTGCCACGGCTCTGTGAGCCGTGTTTTCGGCAAGGCCCGTGGCGGGACAGGCACGGCTCACAGAGCCGTGGCACGCGCGAGGTTCTCTGTGCGGCGGAAGATCAGCCATTCTGCGACGACTCCGGCGTGGCGCCTTACGTGATACCAATCGTCTTGGCAGACTGGGCTGTGAGCGCGTCCGTATCCAGCCCCAAGGCGTCGGCGACGGCCTTTGATGCGGCCAGCTCGGCGAGCGTGGCCTGATAGCCACAGGCGCCGCACCGGCACGAGCGCTGCCCGCGCAGGTCGTGTCCGCATTGCGGGCACGGCACCGGACGCGGCGTGATCGGGTTGCCCGGCGGGGTCCAGCAGACCGCGCTGATGAGTACCATCGCCACCGCCCCGCCCGTGAAACTGACGCTCAGGCACAGCAAGATGCCCACGTCGTCGTCGTTGGCCATAAGCAGGTACGCGGCGGCCGGGGTGTACAGCGCGAGCAGGCCGAGAAGAATTGCCGCCACCTTCAGCCGGCGGCTTGCGGTCCATTTGATGGTGCGCCACCAGATCAGCAGCAGACCGGCGTTGAAGCACACCATCGGCGTCATGAAGATCAGCACCGTCAGGGGCCGGTCGGGGTCGATGCGCAGCCAATCGCAGATGAACGCTTCGATGATCAGCACGCCGCCCGTCAGCGGCAGCAGCGCGATAGTGGCGACCAGGCGCGGGTGCAGCAAGCCGATCTGCCGCCGCCGATGCGGCGGTGAATCGCCGGTGGTGTGATCTCGCGTAACAGGCATAGCGTTTCCAGTTCACGGCGGTCCGGTCGCGCCATGCTACCCCGAGCCGCGCGCGCAGGCGAGCGCGCCACGTCATTCGCCAGTGCCGGGGCGGGTGCCCCATGGCTTGCCGTGGGGGACTGACTCTCGCGCCCACCGCGATCCGCATGAGGTCAGTAGCACCCCAGCGGGTCCAGCAACTGGCTACGGTTCACGAGTTCGCCGACGGTGTAGCGCCGGCCGCACTCCGGACAGCGGCACTCGCGCTGTCCACGCAGGTCATAGCCGCACGCCGGGCAAGGCATCTCGTCGCCCACGTCCGGCGGATCGTAGCAGATGCGATTCATGACGATGAGCGCGATCCCGGCGAGTATCAGCGAGCTGGCAAAAAGCACGAGGAAAAGCCAAAACACACTGGAGAGGATTGTGACTCCCAGTCCGGCGGCCATCGTGACGGCCGCCGCGAGATGCAGCAATCGCATGGAAGGCCGCCGCCGCCGTGTCCAGCGAACGGTAGGCGCCCAGAGAAGAACCCCGCCAACGTATGCGATGCCCGGCGGCAGAAGGGCGGCCAAGACAGCCGCCGCGCAGAAAACAACCGTAGCGGCTGGTAGGCGTAGGTCGCTAACGAGATACGTAGCGGCGGCCCACAGCATGCCGATCACGCCGAGTGACAGGGGAAGCAGCAGGAAACTGATCGCCAGGCGGGGGTGAAGCGGTCCAGACCGCGTTTGTTTGGTTTGGTTCATCCGCCGGCCACCTTGTGTGCACACGGTCGCTGTTGCCCGGGTAGGTTCAGCGCTCTGGCGACCCGTGTGGATTCCACGAGCTCTGCAAGCGTAAACTCAGTGTGGCACTCGCCACACCCGCAGCGTCCCTCGCCGCGCAGATCATGACCACACCTGGGGCAGGGCACCGCGCCCACGAGCGCGCTGTGGCGTGGCGGTGACCAACATACCCGATTGATGACTAGAAGGATGGCCGGGCTGGCGATGAGCGTCACGAGGAGCGCATACACGTATGCACCCTCATCCGCGAAGTACATGACGCCGTGAATAGAGACGAGCAACATGAACCACACAAGATTCGCACCGAATACAGCCAACCGGCGCCGGAATGTCCAATCAACCGTACCCCACCAAATCGCCTGGCCACCTATGTGGAACACGAGTACAGGGAGAATTAGCGCTGACAATCCGTACCATTCCCCGAGGTTCCACGGCAGCATCGCTTCAGCGAGTACTGCAATGAATGCCACGCCGAAGCTGATCGGAATCAGTGCGAAGGTCGCCGCCAGGCGTGGTGGCAGGTTGCTGATGGTCGGTGGTTGGCGGTTGGACATGGCGTTCCCCTGCTCGGCGTAATCCGATGACGCCATGATAGTCCGGGCGTGCAGCGTACGCGAACAGGCGGATGCGTTCATACGGTGCGGGGACTAAGGAACAGGAGGGATTAAGAATAAGGCCAATTAGCGGCATCCCCCGTTCCCCGTTCCCCGTTCCCCGTTCCCTCAATCCCTCGGTCCCTTGCTACCCGTCCGCCAATCGCGTTGTTGAGCGCCGGCGAATCGGCACGTCTCGCCGCGCTCGACGTGCCCTACCAGCCGACGGTGTTGTAGCCCGCGTCGACGTAGTGGACTTCGCCGGTTACGCCGCTGGAAAGGTCGCTGAGCAGGTACAGCCCGGCGGAGCCGACTTCGTGGCCGCGGATATTGCGGTGCAGCGGCGATTTGTGCGGGTAGTGGCGGAGAACTTTGTCGAAGCCGCCGACGCCGGCGGCGGAGAGCGTCTGCACCGGGCCGGCCGACAGGGCGTTGACGCGCACGTGATGCTCGCGGCCGAGGTCGGCGGCGAGGTAACGCGTGGAGGATTCGAGCGCCGCCTTGCACACGCCCATGACGTTATAGCCCGGGATCACCTTGACCGAGCCGAGGTAACTCAGCGTGAGGATGCTCGCCCCCTCGTTGAGATAGCGCAGCCCCCAATGGCACAACGCCACCAGCGAGTAGGCGCTGATGTCCATCGCCTGTTGAAAATCCTCGCGGCTGGTTTTGTAGTAGGGGTTGTGCAACGCGGCCCGGTTGGCGTATGCGATCGCGTGCACCACGAAATCGAGATGGCCCATCGCCTTGTTGGCCGCCTGAAACGCCTGCTTGATCTGCTCGTCATCCTGCACGTCGCAGGGCACGATGCACTTGGCGCCGATCGGCTCGGCCAGAATGCGCACGCGACGTTCCATCTTGGGCGGCGGCAGGTGCGTGAAGCCCAGCTCCGCGCCCTCTTCGTGCAGCCGTTCGGCGATATGCCATGCCAGCGACCGGTCATTGGCCACGCCGAAAATCATGCCCTTCTTGCCGTCCATCAAACCCATAATGCTCTCCAGGTGCAGCTTCCACGGCGGCCGGCGTCAGGCTGTCGCGCGACCGGCCGCTGAACGTGTCGCCGCGCGGGCATCAGGCCCGCGGCTCATTGGTGCTGGTGAATACCCACTAAACAGTATCGAAATGATACGGTTCCACGGCGACAAGGCAACTGCGACGTCAGACACTCTCACCGCCGGCGAGGAGGTCAGTGGCGTCGGGTTTCCGCTGGAGACAGGGAGAATCCACGTCTGCCGTGTCGTAAATACCGCCACACCGCGACGCAGATGGGCCCGTGACACAATCGGCGGATGGTAGGCACGTCGTCCCTACGGGGCACATGACTCGGAAACCACCGGCGCGGAATTCCCGCCTAAACTGTCACGGACCCGACGCAGATGGCGGCCGGGGCCTTGTTCTTGACGCTGGTGGTCACGCGTGCTAGCTTCCCGCTGATTATCTGCTCAGGGAGACGTGCTCGTGCCTTACGACTGCATTGTATGCGTAAAACAGGTGCCCGATACGGCCAATGTCACGGCCGAGGCAATGAAGGAAGACGGAACCGTCAACCGCGCCGCGCTGCCGGCCATCTTCAACCCCGAGGATCTGCACGCGCTGGAAACAGCCCTGCAAATCCGCGACGCGCACGGCGGGAGCGTGACCGTGGTGACGATGGGGCCGCCGGCGGCGAGCGAGGTCTTGCGCGAGTGCCTCTACCGCGGCGTCGATCGAGCGGTCCTGATCACCGATCGCCGCGCGGCGGCCAGCGACACGCTGGCGACCAGCTACATCCTCGCCTGCGCCATCAAAAAGCTGGGTAGCTATGATTTCGTGTTCTGCGGCCGCCAGGCGATCGACGGCGACACGGCGCAGGTCGGGCCCCAGTGTGCCGAGAAGCTCGGCATCCCGCAGGTCACGTACCTGGAACAGGTCGTCGCGCTGGACGGAAAAACCGCCCGGCTGCGGCGAAATGTGGGCAACGGCTGGGAGATTGTTGAGGTCGGTCTGCCTGTGTTGGTGACCGTGCTCGATACGGCCAATATGCCACGGCCGCAGGGTGCCAAACGCGTCATGAAGTACAAGCGGGCCCGCACGCGCATCGAGCTGATCGGCGCGGCCAAAGCCAACCTGAAAGACGCCGACAATGGCAAGGTCGAGGCGGAGGCCGAACGGCTCGCCGAGGCGCTGCGGCCGCGCGGGCTGATGCTTGACCAGTGGGATCTTGACGATATCGCGGCGGACATGCAGTGGTGTGGCCTGTCCGGATCACCGACCAAGGTACACCGCGTGCAGTCGATAGTGCTGACCAAGGAAGGGTACACCGAGATTCCGCCGACAGAGGACGGGGTGCGGCGGATGATATCAGAGCTGGTGAAGGACCATACGCTGGGCTAGGGCCGGCGATGAGCGCCGACTGCGCGTGTGCCACGGCTCTGTGAGCCGTGTTGTGCGGTCGCCGCAGAAGCATGGCCGACAGAGCAGTGGCAGGCGGCCGGCTCTGTGGACTCGACGGGGCTTAGTACTCGGGATTCCAGCCCACGCGGGTGGTGCCGAGGAGGCAAGATGATCGACGTTAACAGAGATGGCGAGGTCTGGGTGTTTGCCGAGCAGGAAGACGGTGCTCTGCACGACGTCTCGCTTGAATTGCTGGGCAAAGCGCGCCAACTGGCGGACAAGCTCGGCGTAAAGGTCGGGGCGGTCCTGCCCGGTTGGGAAGTTCGCGAGTTGTCAGCGCGGCTCATCGCTTACGGGGCCGACAATGTGTACCTGGTCGAAGACCGCCGCATCGATCACTACCAGACCCAGCCCTATGCGAAGGTGGTTTGCGAGCTGATCAGCAGGCACAAGCCGCAGATCGTGCTCTATGGAGCGACGCACCTGGGCCGCGATCTGGCGCCGCGCGTGGCCTCGCAGATGCGCGCGGGCCTGACGGCCGACTGCACTGATCTCGATCTCGGCGATTACACCGAGCTGAAGACGAAGGAGGTTCACAAGAACCTGCTGCTCCAGATCCGGCCGGCCTTTGGCGGGAATATTATCGCGACGATCATCAACTACGACCGCTGGCCGCAAATGGCGACCGTGCGCGAGGGTGTGATGCCGTTGCTCGAAGGTGACCCGACGCGCACGGGTGAGGTCGTGCAGGAAAAGGTCGCCTTTGACGATGACAAGGACTTCCCGTTGCGCATCATCGAGCGGCACCGCGAAGAGCGCAAGGTGAATCTGAAGGCCGCCCGCACGATTGTGGCCGGCGGTGGCGGCGTTGGCAGCAAGGACAACTTCCGGATAATCCACGACCTCGCCGGTGCGCTGGGCGGGGCGGTGGGCGCGTCGCGGGCGGCCGTCGACGGCGGATTCATCGACAAGGCGCACCAGGTGGGACAAACCGGCACGACGGTGCGGCCCGCGCTCTACGTGGCCTGCGGCATCAGCGGCGCCATCCAGCATCGCGCCGGCATGGAAGAGTCCGCCAAGATTGTCGCGATCAACCTGGATCCAGAGGCCCCGATCCTGTCAGTCGCGCATTACGGCATCGTCGGCGACCTGAACCAGATCATCCCGATGATGGTCAAGGCCATCAAGGAACGCGCGACGGCGGATGACGATGTGGCACAGGCCGCCGGCCTCTGAGGACCTGCGCATGGTCTCCACCAACGGGACGCCGACGTAACCGCATGACTGACGGCTGTTAGCTGAAAGCTGAGGGCTTTTTTGATGGGCAATTTCTTCCTCGACAACGAAGACATGCAATTCCTCTTCGGCCATATGCCGCTGGCGCAGATCGCGGCGTTGCAGGAGGATGACTTCACGCGCGATCGCGAGTGCGATGACGCCCCGCTTGACGCCGATGACGCCATCGACAGCTATGAGCGCGTGCTCAAGATCGTGGGTGACGTCTCGGCCAACATAATCGCGCCGCGCGCCGAGGAGATCGATGCCGACGGGAACACGCTCAACGACGACGGCACGGTTACGCTGCACCCACACGTCGCCGACAACATAAAGCGTCTGGGCCAGGCCGACCTGATGGGGTTCACGCTGCCGCGGAAATACCAGGGTCTGAACTGCCCCAACCTGGTCTATACGATGGCGATCGAGATGGTCAGCCGGGCGGACGGCTCGCTGATGAACATCTTCGGCCTTCAGGGCATCGCCGAAACGATTTACGCTTTTGCCAACGACGAGATTCGCGACGAGTATCTGCCGCGTTTCGCGCGCGGCGAAGTTACCGGCGCGATGGTGCTTACCGAGCCGGATGCGGGCAGCGACCTTCAGGCGGTTCGCTTGAAGGCCTTTCAGGACGATAGCGGCAATTGGTACCTGCGTGGCGTCAAGCGCTTTATCACGAATGGTTGTGGCGAGGTGCTGCTGACGCTGGCGCGCAGTGAACCGGAGATCGCCGACGGTCGGGGGCTGAGCCTGTTTCTGGTGGACCGCTCCGATCGCGTCAAAGTCCGCCACTTGGAGCACAAGCTGGGCATCCATGGCTCTCCGACGTGCGAGTTGGTTTATGACGACGTACCCGCGAAGTTGGTTGGTGAGCGTCAGCGCGGGTTGATCACCTACGTCATGGCACTGATGAACGGGGCCCGCGTTGGCATTGCCGCCCAATCCCTGGGCATCGCCGAAGCCGCCTATCGCCTGGCGCGCGATTATGCCCACTCGCGCAAGCAGTTCGGTGGGCCGATCGAGCGCCTGCCGGCGGTGGCTGAGCTGATCACCGATATGAAGATTGCGATCGAGGCGGCCCGCGCGCTGACCTATGAGACCAGCTTCGGGTGCGATCTGGAGAACAACAACGCGCGCCGGATGGAAACGGGCGTGATCACGGACAGTGGCGAGCTCAAGGAAGCCAAGCAGCGCGCCCGGTCGCTCAAGCGCGTTAACGGCATGTTCACGCCGATGAGCAAGTACTACAGCTCCGAGATGTGTACGCGCGTGGCCGACACCGCCCTCCAGGTTCTGGGTGGTTCGGGATACATGCAGGACTACCCGGCCGAGCGTTACCTGCGTGATGCGCGCATCACGACGATTTACGAGGGCACCAGCCAGTTGCAGCTTGTGGCGGCGGTGCGCGGCGTGTGCTCGGGCTCGTTCGAGAAGGTCGTCGACCAGTACGAGGCCATCAATTACGAGCACGAGGAGCTGGTGTACCTCAAGCAGAAGCTCGAGCTCGCCAAGGATGAGGTGCTCAAAGCGATCACCTTCGTCAAGGAGCGTGGCAACGACTACCTGGACCTGTCGGCGCGCCGGCTGGTTGATTCGGCCATCGCCGTGATTGTCGGCCATCTGTTCCTGCGTCAAGCGGCCGTGAACGAGCGCAAGCGCCGCGTTGCGCACCGCTTCATCGAGGCCGAGATGCCCAAGCTGCGCATGAACATCGAGACCATCCTGACCGGCGACCGGTCACCGCTGGACGAGTTCGAGCTGCTGGCCGGCCCGCTGCCGGCCAAGGACTAGCCTATTATCGACACTTGTCCGGCGACGGCTCCGATCGTCGGGGAGGTACACGGCGGGGGATGCTCCGGGCGGGAGTATCGTCCAGACAGGCACCGGTTGTCGCCTGCGCCGCGATAGTTCCGCGGCCGCGCCTTGCCTTATCCGACTCATCCTTTAAGATGGTCCGTTCTGTCGCTAGCTGCGGCAGTGCTGTGTCAGGTTGCGCGCTTCAAGGACCGCATGCATGAATCCGATCAAACTCTTCCGTCGGCACACGAAGACCCTGCTCATGGTCTTCATGTCGTTTCTGCTCGTGGCGTTTCTGCTGCCGAGCTCGATGTTCAGCGGTCGTGGCGCCGCAGGCAACCAGGTGCTGGGGACCGCCTACGGTCAAGCGGTGCATTCGGGCGACCTACGGCAGGCCAGCACGATGATCGACATCTGCCGTCGCCTGAACGTGCAGGTTCCGCGCACGCTGGACGCTCTTGACGTGTATCTGCTGCTGGAGGAGGCCCGCCGCGTTGGTGTGCGGTTCGGCCCTGGTTATGCCCAGGATTCGCTGCGTCAGAGCCTGGCCATGCAAGGCGTCCCGGCCGAGCAGCTTGCGCAACAGGCGGCGCGTGTGCAGAACGACTACCGCATCAGCCAGGAGCAGATGTATCAAAGTGTGGCCGACTGGTTCAGCATCCAGTACGTGGCCGGGCGGCAGCTCGACTCCATCGGCGACTCGTTGCCGCGCCTCGAGCAGGCTTACCGCGACCAGAAGCAGGAAGCCGTCATGCTGACCAGCGTCATCATGGCCCGCAGCTTCATCGAATACGTGGGCGAGCCGAGCGAAGAGGAGCTTCAGCGGCTGTTCGAGGAGGGTAAGGATCGCGAAACCGCGCATACCGACGATGCGCTCGTTTTCGGCTATCGCGTACCGGCCAAAATCCGGATCGAATACCTGACGGTTGACCCGGCTGAAAACCAGGAACGCGTCCGGGTGCGTGATTCAGAGGCCCAGCGCTATTTCGAGAACAATCGTCAGCTCTATGTGACCACTCGTGAGATTCCGGCTCCGGAGGGCACCGACCTGCCTCCGACCGTCGAGGAGATTCAGCAGACTTACGATGAGGCCAAGGCGGACGTCAAGCGTGATCTCCGTGCCGAGAAGGCCATTGCCGAAGCCCAGAGGCTGGTCAACGAGATCCACCGCGAGGTTGACGAGCCCTGGCTGGCCAGCGCTCGCGATGAGCAGGGCTTCCGGCCGGCGCCGCCGGAGGATCAGATCGGTTCCTTCGACAAGCTCGCCGAAAAATACTCCAGCGAGACCTATCGCGTTAAGTACGGAAAAACCGAATGGGTGGATCAGTTGAGCATACGGCGCGTGCCCAACCTCGGCATCGCGCGCTACGTCGCCGGCAACCAACCGGTGCCGCTGGAAACGTTTGTATTTCGCGTGAAGGGGCTCTTTGAGCGGCCCGCGGATGATCGGGGCCCGGTGCTGGTACCGTACGAGCCGGCCCTGGTCTACGACTTCCCGTTTGATCGCGAGACCCGTCAGTTCTCGCCGAACGCGCGGCAGACCTTCCTGATCCGCGTCACCGACGTGCAGCCGGCCGGTCCCCCGGCGTCACTGGATGAGGTGCGCGCGCGGGTGGTTGCCGACTGGAAACTGATGAAGGCCTTTGAGTTGGCGGGAGAACGCGCCAGCGAGATCGCGGAAGCCGCGCGACAGGCTGGGTTGTCTGCGGCGGTCGAGCAGGCCGCGGAGCTCAAGGAAGAGCTGACCGTGCTGCCGCTACCACTACCGGATTCGTCGGATGTGCTACCCGAGGAGGCCGAGAGTCCGCAGACGGGCCGCAACCTGACATTGCTTGGCCCGAACGAGTCAAGCGGGTTTACGCGCAACAACCCCGTCATCGAGCAGGTCGGCCTGGTCAACGCGCTGGCCGACAAGGCCTTTTCCGCCGGCGATCCGGCGAGCCTCGCGCTGGAGCAGCGCATACTCACCAGCGGTGTGGCCAAGCGCCAGGCGTGGGTGGTCTGCGAGCTACAGGAGATCACGCCGATCTATGCCGGTGAGTTCGAAGCGGAGCGCGGCCAGTTGGCGCGTAGTGTTCAGAACGACATGATCGCGGTTTACCAAGGCTGGTACGACCCGGAGAACATCCGACTACGCGCGCAATGGGCGCAGGCCGAGGATGACCGGTTGCGCTAGCCGCGGCTGCCAGAGACACACAATCGGTGTCGCGCGGGGGCGCGTCACATCAACGAGACAAGTCGGGCCGCCCCGTGGGGACTCGCGGGCGCGCCGTAGATTCGGAATTCGTGCTTAGCCAGGTGTGAAACCACCATGAGCGACATATACGACTTTAACGCAATCGAGCCCAGATGGCAGAGTGTCTGGGATGAACACAAGGTCTGGCGTGCCGCCAACCCCGGCGAGTCAGGCAGCGAAAAGCCCAAGTTCTACATCCTGGACTTCTTCCCCTATCCGTCGGGGGCGGGCCTGCATGTCGGACACCCGCTGGGCTATATCGCGTCGGACATCATCGCGCGTTTTGTGCGCATGCGCGGCTACAACGTCTTGCACCCGATGGGGTGGGATGCTTTCGGGCTGCCCGCCGAGCAATACGCCGTCGAATCGGGAGTACACCCGGCGGTAACCACGCGCAAGAACATAGAGACCTACAAGCGCCAGCTCCGCATGATCGGTCTGGGTTATGACTGGGACCGCGAGGTGGCGACCTGCGAGGCCGACTATTACCGCTGGACCCAGTGGATATTCCTCCAGATTTACAACGCGTGGTATGACCCCGAGCATCGCTGGACCGATCGGCACGGCCGCAATGTTGTCGGCGCGGCGCGCCCGATTGCCAACCTGCCAATCCCCGAAGACGTCAAAGCTCAGGGCCAGGCCGCCGTCGAGAGTTATCGTGACGAGCACCGGCTGGCCTATCGCGACGAGGTGCCGGTCAATTGGTGCCCGGCGCTGGGGACGGTGCTGTCAAACGAAGAGGTCACCAACGACGGCCGTAGCGACCGCGGCGACCATCCTGTCTATCGCCGGCCGATGAAGCAGTGGATGCTGCGCATCACCGAGTACGCCGACCGGCTGCTCGGCGATCTGGCCGAGCTGGACTGGCCCGAGCCGATCAAGCTCATGCAGCGCAACTGGATCGGTCGTAGTGAGGGAGCTTACGTCGATTTCTCGCTCGAGACCGAAACCGATATCGACATCGATGGCGAACACCCCACCATCCGTGTCTTCACCACCCGGCCCGACACGCTCTTCGGGGCGACCTACATGGTGCTCGCGCCCGAGCACCGGCTGGTTTCGATGATCACTACCGCCGAGCATCGCGCCGAGGTCACGAAGTATGTCGAGGCCGCCAGAAATCGCTCGGAACTCGAACGCACGGCGGACACCAAGACCAAGACCGGCGTCTTTACCGGCGCCTATGCGATAAACCCGGTCAACCGCAAGCGCGTGCCCATCTGGGTCGCCGACTACGTCCTGATCAGCTATGGCACCGGCTCGATCATGGCCGTACCGGGCCACGATACGCGCGACCTCGAGTTTGCCGAGAAGTTCGGACTGGAGGTCGTGAAGGTCGTCGAACCGCCCGCGGGTGAAGACTGGCACGGATTCACCGGCGACGGAGTGAGCGTAAATTCCCCCTCCGGTGAGAACCGCTTCGATGGGCAGTGCGACATCAACGGACTGCCGACCCCGGAGGCCAAGCGCAAGATCACGCTCTGGCTCGAAGAGCGCGACCTGGGCGAGGGTACCATCCAGTACAAGCTGCGCGACTGGCTCTTTTCGCGCCAGCGGTATTGGGGCGAGCCATTCCCGATTGTGTACGACGAAGCCGCGTTTGCGCGCGGCGTGGACGAGGCGGATCTGCCGGTCAGTCTGCCCGAGATGGAGGATTTCCGGCCGCATGCCAGCAACGATCCCAACGCCGAGCCGCAGACGCCACTGTCGCGCGCACAGGATTGGGCGACGTTCGAGCGGAAGGGCCAGACCTACCGTCGCGAGCTGAACACCATGCCGCAGTGGGCCGGTTCATGCTGGTACTACCTGCGTTTTTGCGACGCCCACAACTCCGCCGCCTTTGTTGGCGCCGACGCCGAACAACATTGGATGGGCGGAGAGGGACATGATGGCAAACCCAAGGTGGGGGGCGTGGACCTGTACATGGGTGGGGCTGAGCACGCCGTGCTGCACCTGCTCTACGCGCGTTTCTGGCACAAGGTGCTCTATGACCTCGGACACGTGTCAACGCCCGAGCCGTTCCATACGCTTTTCAACCAGGGCATGATCCAGAGCTTCGCCTATCGCGACGGTCGCGGCGTCTGTGTCCCGCTCGATGAAGTCACCTACAAAGACGAAAAGCCGGTACACACCGATACGGGCGAGGTGCTCGCCGAGAGCGTCGAGAAGATGAGCAAGTCGCTCAAGAACGTGGTGAACCCCGACCGCATCATCGAGGAGTACGGCGCGGATACGCTGCGGCTTTATGAAATGGCCATGGGACCGCTCGAGTCCAGCAAGCCGTGGAATACGCGTGATATCATCGGCGTACACCGCTTCCTCCAGCGGGTCTGGCGTCTGGTCGTGATGCCGGCGGGAGACGACGCCGCGGGGGCCGCATCCAACGGCGACTGGACGCTGAACCCCAAGATCGTCAACCACGACGACGAAACCCTCGAGCGCTCGCTGCACAAGACCATCAAGAAGGTCAGCGGCGACATCAACCGCTTCGCGCTGAACACAGCGGTCTCGGCGATGATTGAGTGGGTCAATGCGGCGGTGAAAGCCGACAGCATCGGGCGCGGTCAGATCGACCGTTTTCTGTTGGTGCTGTGCCCGTTTGCGCCGCACATCGCCGAGGAGCTCTGGCATCGCCTCGGGCACGAGGATCTGGCCTGCCAGCAGGCGTGGCCCCGCTATGAAGAGGCTCTGACAATTGACGCGACGGTTGAAATGGCCGTCCAGGTCAGAGGTAAGCTCAAGGGGCGCATCAATGTGCCGACCGATGCATCGGAAGACGCGATCATCGCCGCGGCCCTGAAGCTCGACGCGGTTGTCAAGGCCATCGGCGGGAAGGACATCAAGAAGCAGATCGTAGTCCCCGGCCGGCTGGTGAATCTGATAGTTTAGAAGTCAGAAGTTAGAGGTTAGAGGTTAGAGGTTAGAGGTTAGAAACGCGCTGTCGATCGCATGGTGCCGATTCGCGCGTTTCTGACTTCATACTTCTGACTTATCTTTCCCCCTATCCTCCGTCGTCGCGCAGGTATCCGAGCGCGCGCAGACGGCGGATGGTTTCCTCGCGCTGGCTTGGCTCGAAACGAGTCGGCAGCGGGTCGGCGGCGTTGGTCCACGTGTTGAGAATGTCGGCCAGTTCGCGCGCGAGCGCGCGCATTTCCACGTTTCCGCCGCTCAGCAGATTGTTGCGCTCGAGCGGATCAGCGTCCAGGTTGTAGAGCTCTTCGGTACCACGGTACTCGGTGCGGATGTATTTATATGGTCCACGGCGAACGCCCCGGGCTTTGCGCGTGCCGAACCAGCGCGGGTCGGTCTCGACCTCATCCCAGGGTTTGGTCCCTTCCGAGAAGCAGACGCGCGGCGGGTCGCCGGATTGGCGGAGCGAGGTATCGAGCAACTCGATGGCCTCGCCGTCAACGCCGGGCGGCGTCGGCAGCCCGAGGTACTCGGTCAGCGTGGGTAGTACGTCCGTACTCGATGTCAGATATTTGTATTCCGAGCCGGCCTTACCGCCACCCGGCAGACGCACCATCAACACGCCACGCGCTTCAGAGTTGTAGACCGTCCAGCCGTGGTCAAACGGCCGACCCTTGGTATCGGTTAGCTCTTCGCCATGGTCGCTCGTCACGACCAGGATAGCGTCATCAAGAATGCCGCGCGTGCGCAGGTATATCAGCAGCCGGCCGATGTGCAGATCCGCATAGGAAACCTCGCCAGCATAACTGTAAAGCTGCTTGCGGATTTCCGCCGTTCGCGGCCCGGCGACCAGGGCGGGGTGGTCCGAAACCTGGTGCGTGCCGGGCAGCTCGTCATCCCCATACATCCGGTCAAACGGGGCCGGCGGCGTATAGGGCATGTGTGGATCAAAATAGTGGGCGAAGAGAAACAGGTTCCGCGGCAGCCGCCGGCCGTCGAGGTACTTGATCACCGCGTCGGTTACGGCCGCGGCGTCGCGCTGATTCTGGTCGAATCCGCCCGGCCCGACCAGCGTATCGAACCACTCATCGTAGTCCTCGAAACCCTGGGCGAAATTGAAGCGGCTTTCCAGCGCAAATGACCCGAGAAAGCCCGCCGTATGAAAGCCGGCGTCCCGCAGGATTTCGGCCAGCATCACGTTGTCATCGTGGACCACGAAGCCGTTGCGCGGCACGCCGTGTGACTGCGGGTACTTACCGGTGAACAGCGATGTGTGCGATGCCAGCGTGGTAGTGACGGCGGTCAGGTGATCGGCGAAGAGGATCGACTCGGCCGCCAGCGCGTCAAGGTTCGGCGTCTGTATCCAGGCGTTCCCATAACAGCCAAGATGATCCGCGCGCGTGGTGTCGAGCGAAATCACAATCACGTGGCGAGCCGGGCCGGCGTAACGCGGGCCGCGCGCGGCGATGTACCAGGCGACCAGCACTCCGACAGCCGCCAGCAACGCGATGGCAACCCGCTGAAGCCCGCGCGATGGCTTGCGCGCCGGTGTTTCGGTGGGCTGTGTACGCCGCGTTCTGCGTTTCCGCTTCATAGGTGTGACCTGCCGTCATGCATCGCGGGTCAGCTCCCGCATTCAGTCGTCGTGCGCTTCGATCAGGGCATCAATCCTCGCGCGCGGCAGACGATATAACCTCACGATCGCGGCCCGCTGGTCGCCCGCGACGCGATGGGGACACAGAAACTCCCAGACAATCTCGCCGTCGGGCGTGACCTCAAACGCACGCCCGCGATCCGACTCGGCCAGCAGCGTATTGCCGTTTGGCAAGCGCTGCACCGATCCCTTGCTTGCGGTATAGAACGACGATGGTGGATCGGACTTGTACTCCCAGACGATTTCACGGCTGACCGGGTTGAGCTCAATAGCCCGCGAATACCCGCGCCCCAGGCCGTTGTCAAAGAGCAGAATGTTCCCGCTCGGCAGCATCTGGGCATCGTGTGGGCCGCGCAGCTCATCGGCGCCCCAGCTCCATATAACCCGGTTGCGCGCGGGATCAAAAACCGCAATCTGATTCTGATGGCGAAAACATCCGAGGATGTTGCCGGGCTTGTACAGCGCGTGGCGCGAAGCCAGGCTTTCGTCGCGCAATACCTCGATGGAATTGGCGTGCAGCAGATCGACCCAGGGCGCGCCGCCGCGCTTGTCGGGCGTCACGCGGTGCAGCTCAAACGCCGGCTGATTGGCGGCAATTCCGTCCAGCAAAGACTGTGTGCCAATCACTGTTCCGTCCCGAGCGAGCGTCAGCACCAGGTCGTCGCGCGTCGGCAGCTCGGCATGTACTTTTGGTACATTTCTGCGACGCAGGGCGAGCACGAGCAGGTTGCCATCCGGTTGTTGCTCGACATCATGGTGAACCGGCAACTGCTTCTTCCATAGCAGATCGCCGTCCCAGTCGAGCCATGCGAGGTAGCGTGCGTCATCGGGGTCGTAGGGCAACGGGGCACCGTCAGGCGTGCGGCGTGCGTCGAGCCCGATGACCAGCAAGTCGCCGTTGTCAGTCAGCTCGGCGCGCGCCCAGCGGGCGCTGCCGTCGAGATGCCAACTGCGGATCGTGTGGCCCTGCTCGTCGATCAGCTCGGCGGTGCTGAGCGGTTGGACCGTATAGAGGTTATAGCCGGGTGCGGAGCGCTGCGCGTCACGCCGCACGACCCCGTCACCGGCGCCGTGCTCGACCGGTGTACTGCCGATGTACGGGAGTGCGCGCAGGCGATCGACGGCGGTCGGGTCGGTTACATCACCAGGGGGGCCGGCATCCTGCTTTTCGCAGCCGGCCAGGCCAAGCCAAATCGGCAGCGCGGCAACCAATGCGACGGCGTGTCGCAACACTCGACGTGTAATCGGGCCGCGCGCACGCATCAGGCACCGCCGGCCGCACTGTCGGCAACAAAGTCGTTGAATTCACGGGCCAGGCGGTCTTCATCGAGCATCTGGATGCGTCCGTCGCGTACGAGCTCGCGTCCGGCGACAAACACGCGGTCGGCGCGCGGCGCGTCGCAAAGCAGCAGCGCGGCGAGCGGGTCGCGGGCAACGGCGCCGGCCAACGCAAGGTCGTCAATGCGAAAGAGCGCGAAATCGGCGGCCGCCCCGGGTTCGAGCTGTCCCAGTTCCGGGCGATTCAGCACACTCGCACCACCCTGGGTGAGCAGCCGAAATACGCGCGCCGCCGCCAGCAGATCGTCGGGGGCGGCAGCAGCTTCACCCGACTGGGGCGGCGGCGTCGCGCTTGCGGCGGTGCGTTCGCCGGTGATAGCGGCGCGCACGCGCGCCGCCAGCAGTGCCATGCGCGCCTCCGCCAGCAGATTACCGCAGTCATTACTGCTCGAGCCGTCCACGGCCAGCCCGACGTTGACGCCGGCGGCCAGCATTTTCTCGAGTGGCGCGATGCCGCTGCCCAGCCGCATGTTTGACGTCGGACAGTGGGCCACGCTGGTGCGCGTGTGCGCGAGCAGGCCGATCTCGTCGTCATTGAGCTGGGCGCAGTGGGCGAGGTACACATCCGGCCCGAGCCAGTCCATGTCCACGAGATACTCCAGCGGACGGCAGCCGTAGTGTTCCCGGCAATAAGCATCCTCATCAAGCGTCTCGGCCAGATGTGTGTGCAGCAGAACGCCACGTTCGCGGGCCAGCGCGAGCGTGTCGCGCATCAACTCGCGCGTGACGTTGAACGGTGAGCAGGGGGCCAGGTCGATGCGGCGCATGGCGTGCGGCGCGGGATCGTGATACGCATCCAGCACGCGCATACAGTCAGCCAGCACGTCCGCATCACGCTCAATGCAGTCATCCGGCGTCAGCCCACCCGCGGATTGCCCCAGCGTCATGCTCCCGCGGCACAGGTGGATGCGGATGCCTAACTCCTCGGCCGCTTCGAGCACGGCTTCGATGCGCGCGTCGGTGTGCGGCGGCAGCATGTAGTGGTGGTCGCTGGTGGTGGTACAGCCGTGCAGCAGCAATTCGCAAATACTGACCTTGGCGGCCAGTTTCGTAGCGCGATAGTCCAGGTTGCGCCAGCGTGCGTACAATCCGCGAAGCCAGTCAAACAGCGGCCGATTCTGCACAGCGGGCAGGCAGCGCGTCAGCGACTGGTACAGATGGTGGTGGGTGTTGACGAAGCCGGGTGTTACCAGACACCGGCCGGCATCGATGATCTCGTCGTAGGGCCCGCCGTCGGGTGGATCGGAGAAGTCCTCCGTGGCGCCCGTGGCGGCCACGCGGTCATCCTCCACGACGAAGGCGCAGCCGGCGCGGACATTATCCGCGGTAACAAGCGTCGCATTCTTTACGAGCAGCCTCATGTCATGATCATCGTTGCCGGCGGTGTCCTGGTTTTGCGCCGGCGGGGGCGCGGCATCGAATCAAGTGCTACAGTTGCTCCGCAAACACGCGCTGTGCCGCGGCGACGCCCGCGCCCAACTCGAACTTGTGACCCAACTTGTAGAGCACCTGTTCGAGAGCGGCGATCACCAGCACGGTGTCCATCGCGTCGACATAGCCCATGTGGCCGATGCGGAAGATCTTGCCCTTGAGATGTTCCTGTCCGCCGGCGGACTGGATGCCAAAGCGGTCCTTCAGGCCGGCGCGAATATCACTGACGCTGATGCCCGCCGGGCAATTCAGCGCTGTTACCGAATCGGACGGGCGTTTGGAGAAGACTTCGAGGCCGATGGCCTCACCGGCGGCGCGCGTCGCCGCGGCCATCGCCGCCACGCGCTTCCAGACCTGCTCGATTCCGTCTTCGAGCAGAATATCGAGGGCCTTGTTGAGGCCGCGGATGAGCAGATGTGCGGGGGTGAAGGGGGTGTCGTGCTTCTCGCCGCTCTTGCGCGCCTTGAGGAGATTCAGGTAGTACGCATGCTGGCCCTGGTTACGTTCCACCGCCTCCCAGGCCCGCGCACTCAGCGAGGCAAAGCCCAGCCCCGGCGGCAGCATCAGCGCCTTTTGCGCCCCGGTGATAACCACATCGACGCCCCATTCATCAGGCTTCAGCGGCAGTGCACCGGCGGAGGTGATGCAGTCGGCCAGCAGGAGCTTGCCGGCCGCGTTGGTGATCTTGCCGATCGCTTCCAGGTCGCACAAGGTCGCCGTCGAAGTCTCGCTGTGCGTGAGCATGACCGCCGTGATGGCCGGGTCTTTCTTGAGATAGTCCGCCACGACCTGTGGATCTATGGCCGTGCCCCACTCGATCTCGTGGCGCACGACGTCGAGCCCGAACTGTTCGGCGATCTCGCCCCAGCGCTGGCCGAATTTGCCGCCTTCGATCGTGAGCATTTTGGAACCGGGCGGGTTGCAGCCGATGATGGCCGCTTCGGCGGCGGCCGTGCCGCTGCCCGTAATGATGAGCACCTCGTTCTTGGTTTGCAGCGCCACTTTGAGCTTTTCCTGGCACTGCTGCATGAAGTCTTTGAACCAGTCGGTACGGTGATGCTCAAACGGCCGGGCCATCTCGAGCAGAACCTCTTCGGGAACCGCACACGGGCCGGGAGTGTACAGGCGGATCTTCTTCATGATTGCTTCCTCACACAGGAGACACCTCGGTTAACAGCCGACAGACAAGCCCTCATGATAGCCGCCGCGATCGGCCGCGGCGAGCCCGCGAGAGCGGCGCAGGCGAGCGGGGGGCGTGACCCGATTGGGCGATTTGTGGCGGTGGCAACTTGGCAATCACCGCCCCGAAGGGGCGCCGGATCGTGGCCACGGGTACAGCGCAGCGCAACCCGTGGAGGCGATCGGCTCCTGAAAACCCCTCGGCCCGGCAGGGGCGTGGGCGGCGGCTTGATGACGCGATGCTCCGCGGCAGGCGCGTTCCCCGCGCCCCTGCCCGGGCGGAAGAACAAACGGGCTTCCTATCCACCGGTTACGCTGCGCTCCACCGGTGGCCATGCGCCCAGGCCCCTCCGGGGCGACACACGCTGGCGGCAACGCCGTCGTTGGAGTGGCGCGGGGCGCGCGATATACTGAGAGTGCAGTGCTTTGGGCGGAGTGCGGGGGCATGTCGGAGGATGAGTCATGTGTCCATATCGGATGGCGTTTGGCGTGTTGGCTGCGTTGGGGGTGGCGTGCGCCGCCGCCGCCGATCCGGTTGGCGGCTCTCCGATCGGTGTGCCTGTGCACGAGGCGTTGCGCGCCCATCTCGGAGATGCACCGTGCACACTTCTGACGCTCGACCCGCCGCGTGATCCGGGCGAGGGGTGTGAGTTGGTGGTGCCGTACAACGGCCATGTGCAACGGCTGTTGCTCGAACCCCATTCGCTGCGCGCACCGTCGTTCAGATTGCGCGTGCAGGACGCGACCGGGCGCCTGGTTGACGTCGATCCGCCGCCTGTCACGACCTATCGCGGACACGTGGCCGACGACCCGGACAGCCGCGTGGTGGCCTCAATAGTCGGCGGTCAGATCGTCGCGGAAGTCCGCGCGCTCGATGACGAGGACAGTGCCTGGGCGATCATGCCCTTCGACCGGATCGTGCCCGGCAGCCCCGCGCGGACGCACCTGATTTATCGCGTCGCCGACTTCGCCGTCACCGAGGGCCACTGTGCCACACCCGATGTACCCGCCGGGGATGATCCGCCACCCGAGCCGCTGCCGGTCGGTGGCGGGGCGACGCGCTCGATGGACGCCATCGTCTGCGAGATCGCGTGCGACGCCGACGTTGAGTTTTACGAGCTCAATAACAGCTCGGTCGACGATACCGTCGCCGACATCGAAGCGGTCCTCAACGGCGTCTCGACGGTTTACGAGCTGGACATCCAGGCGACATTCACCATCACCGAGATCATCGTCCGCACCGCCGAGGAAGACCCCTACAACACGACCGACCCGCAGTCGCTGCTGGACCAGTTCGGCGACTATTGGGTGCTCAACCACGCCGACATCCACCGCGACGTGGCCCACCTGTTCACCGGCAAGGATCTGGCCGGAAGCGCGATCGGCATCGCCTGGCGCGGCTATCTGTGTAACAACTTGGCCTTCGGCCTGTCGCAGTCGCGCTATACTACGGAGTTCGCCCGCCGCGTGGCGCTGACCGCCCACGAGATCGGCCACAATTTCGACGCCGGCCATTGTGACTACGGCGACTGGTGGTGCCGCATCATGTGCTCGTCACTGGGCGGTTGCAGCGGCTATCACTCGTTCAGTCCATCCGCTGTTGACCAGATGAAAAACTACGCGCCGGGGCGCCCGTGCATCGCCTCGGGCACGGTTGACCCGAATCGCACGCAGTTCCCATTCTTCGACGACTTTGAAGGCAGCGTTGATTTCGACCCCAACCGCTGGACGGCCGTTGACGGTGCCTACCACAGCCAGAGCGGTGGGTACGAGCCCAGCCCGCCCTGGTCGGCGTATTTCAACGAATACGACACGGCGCGCACGCGGCCGATGATCGTCGATGTTCCGGCGACTGTCTCGTTCTGGGCGAATCCCAAGGGTGTCGAAGCCGGTTCGGGCAGTTATGGCAAACAACTCATGGTCGAGTACTTCAATTCGACGTTGCAGCAGTGGCAGATACTGGCGCGCATTTACTCGGATGGCATCGACACGCTCGACTTCGTCTATCACGAATTCGCCGTGCCCGCCGACGGCCTGGGTGATTACTTCGCGCTGCGCTTCACGCCATATGGCACATTCGTCGACTACTACGACAAGTGGTACATCGACGATGTGTCGATCGCGCCGGCCCCGCTGCCCGGCGATCTGAACTGCGACGGCTGGGTGAACAACGGGGATATAGACGCGTTTGTGTTTGCCTTGTCATACCCCGAGCAGTATCCGGATGAATACCCGGATTGCGACATCATGCTCGGCGATATCAACGGCGACGGTTCGGTCAACAACGGCGACATAGACGGCTTCGTCGCGCTGACCATTCGCTAGGTAGGGTGCGGCTCGCCGCACCAGGTTTCTACGCCCCGCCGTCATGCTCCCGGCGAAGCTCAAAGACGCGCCCCTCGATCGGCTGTCCGTCCAGACCCACACCGGTCAGTGGGCGCACATCGACTGTCAGCCCCGCCGCACGCGCGACGCCTGGAAACGGGTCGGCGACGGCACGATTCGGATCGGACAGCAGCGCGAATCCGCCGCTGCGCAAGTGCTGTCGCACAAACTTCGCAACCGGTTCCAGATTCCGCGCTTCGTAGGTTACGTCGGCGGCGACCATACGGTGCGGTCTTAAATCGTCGTACGACTCCCGCCAATCAACATGCCGGGTCCGCGGTGTTGGAAGATCGTTAAGTCGGGCGTTTTCAAGCACAAACGCCAGCGCGTCGGGCTCGTAATCACCGGCGATCACCGCGTAACCCCGCTTGGCGGCGATCAGGCTGACCAGCCCCACGCCACAGCCCAGATCGAGCACCGCCGGCGGGTCGACAGCCGGTGCCGGTGCCCATTGGGCCACCTCGCCGGCCAACAGCAGCGACGCCGGCCATATCTCCGCCCAATACGGCAGGTATTCGTCCTGCTTTTCGTAGAATCGCCGGGCGATACGCGGATCATCGAGCAGCGCGCCGGGGTTGTCCGGCGCAAGCAGATCGTACGCGCTCCCGGCGATGCGGCAGCGGCGGATGGATGTCGAGTAGCCGTGGAATTGTGTCACGGGATCGTGTGCCAATTGTCGAATCTTGCGCAACTGCCCTTCGCGGCGGCGATTGTACTTGTTATCCAGCCGAACGTGCGTCATTATGCACGCGAGGGCATGGCAGGGAAACAGGGCTGGTCAAACATGGCCATCGCACCGGTAACCACGACTTCAGCCACCGGCGCACCGGCGCTGCGCAGATTCGACTGCCGAAATGCGGCGCTGGTCGCATCATGGGTGGGCGATGCACGTGAAGCGGAGTGGCTCGCGCCGCGCACGGCGCCGCCGATCACCGCCGAGAAAATCCTCAACTGGCAGGAAGCCGGCCGGCAACCATTCGAACTGGTCCGCGAAGACGTCGCCGTCGTCGGATATGGCGAGCTCAACATCCTGCGATCGCGCCCTCATGAATACTGGCTCGGCCACCTGCTGATCGACCCGGAACAGCGCGGGCGCGGGCTGGGGACGGCGTTGGTGCGGTTGCTGCTCGAACGGGCTTTCAACTGGCACGCCGCCCGGCGGGTCGTGCTCGTCGTCTTTACGGATAACAAGCCGGCGATCGCCGCATACCGGGCCGCCGGCATGCGCGACGACGGCTATGAATCACACTACTTCGCCCCGTACCAGCGCGATGTGCGGCTGCTCCGCATGGATGCACGTAACGCGTGAGTTGATCCGCCGCACCCTCGGCTTTCAGACCCCGCCACCGCCGTCAAACAGGTCTAAAATGCGTAGCGAGGCTGCGCTGGGGCCCGCCCGGGGTAAATTGTGCGTCTCGCGCCGCGGGCGGGTTTGACAGTGCGCGACCGGCGTTCTAGCTTGGTGTCCGGGAAATCGGCGCACGAGGGCCACGCATGCTGCACCGCAGCCATTACATGAGCGTTCCGGCGGGTACGCACCTGCCGTCGAATGTCAATTCGATTATTGAGATCCCCAAGGGGCGGCGCAGCAAGTTCGAGCTGTGCAAGAAGACCGGCCTGATGCGGCTGGATCGCTATCTGTATTCGTCGGCGCATTATCCCGGCGATTACGGCTTCATACCGCAGACGCTCGCCGAAGACGACGATCCGCTGGACGTGCTGGTCAAGGTGAACGAGCCGACGTTTACGGGTTGTCTGATCGAGACGCGCGTGGTGGGCATGTTCCGGATGACGGATCGCGGGAAGCCGGACTACAAGATTCTGGGCGTGCCGAACTCCGATCCGCTGTTCAACGAGATCACCGACCTCAGCCACGTGCCCGAGCACTACCTGCGTGAGGTCGAGCATTTCTTTTTGACGTACAAGGCGCTCGAGAAAGACGCGCAGGTGGAAAGCGGCGGCTGGGCGGACGCCGTCGAGGCCGCCGCCGAAGTGCGCGCGTCGGTCGATCGCTACATGCAACACCTGGCGGAGATGTCGAAGAGCGGTTTGGGGATGTAAGCGGGGCAGGGCCCCACGCCCGTTGGCGCATGTATTCTCGCGTCTACCGCATTGCCAATTGCAGGACGCGTCCCGCTTGCTCCAGTGTCTGGGCCGCATCCAAGAGACGGACACCTCGCATGTCTGCGGTCAGACGTCAGGCCTTAGGAAGCCCGATTCGTTGGCGAAGGTCGTTCATGATTCGGAGCTCTTCCGGGTTCATATGCTCGCGTTCCGCGGGCCACCATTGCGCCCGTCGCTCCGGCGTGTTGGCAAAATAGCTGTCGCGGATTACAGCATCCAGGATCTTGTCAAGACACGTTTGTGTCGGTATGCCTGCGGTCGTGCGTGGCACGAGGTCGCCTGCGAGTGTTACATAACCAGAGCCAAACGAAAGGGCGCCGAACAACGAGTGCGCAGCATCAAACAGATTTCTGAGATCCCGAAGTGTTACGGCGTCAAGCTGGTCCTTGAGGTGTCCCGTTTGCCTGTCGATCAGCCGATGCGCGATGCGATGGTCGCGAATCTTCTTGATGCGCGTCCCCACTGACTCAACGTTCGAGTCGAATCTCCGGTCTCGTAACGTCTGAAGAAGAAGCTCGCGCATGCCCGGGTCCCGCCAAGTCGCGGTAGCGATCTCGTCCTTGAACTTGAGGATTGTGTGTGTATCCTGCCCGCGATCATGCACGAGGCTATGTAGCAGGACAATCGCCATCTCCACGAAATTCTGTCCGACCAATTGCCAGAATTCCATGTGGTTCGGCCCATACAAATGGTCGAATGGAAAGTCAGCCAGTTGTTCAAGCGTACGGATTGTCCCATGCAAGCGCAGAATCCGTTGCCACAGATCAATGTGCAACCTGTCATAGCGTTCGGCGAACTCAGTCTCGAATAGCTCACTGGGTTTCCGTTTAGCGAGCTCGCGGTGGCTCGAAGCCTGCCACTTTGCCAAATCGTCCCCGTGGTCCATGGTACTCGTCGCTCCTGTATCGATCGCTCAACGTTCATGGCCGCATTGAATGTCACAGCATAGCAGGTAGCAGTGATTTCGGACGAACCTGACTCAGTTCAACTTCAGGCATCCCCCTTTTCACCCGCCCGGCGCGGTAATATCCCCATCCGCCGCCCACAGGAGGATTACAGATGACGTGTCGAGTTTCGTTTTTGCCGGCTGGCGTGGTGTTGTTGGCGGTGGGGGTTGGTGCGGTTGTTGCCGGGCAGGTCGGTGAACCGCCGGATGGTGGTTGGTCTTTGGCGTTTGTTGATAATCCGCAGTTGCCGCCGGTGTTTCGGGAGTTTGCGGTGACGCGGCCGGATGGCAGCAGTATGCGCGCTTATCTGGCAGACTTCGCCAAGGACCGCGAAAAGCGTAAGCCGTTGATGATCTATCTTGACGGCTCCGGGGCCGGGTCGCTGTTTACCATGCACGACGGTCATGTGGCGTGGAGCATGTTTGGTGTGCTGGCGAAGGAGGCCAATGAGCAGTTTCACGTCGCCGCCACCGACAAGCGCGGCGTACCGTTTCTGAACGAGGCCCACGGCACCGGGGACAATGCGCCGGACGAATACACCAGGCACGCCACGTATGACGGCCGCGTCGCCGAAGCGCGGCTGTTGCTGGACGCGTTGCTCAAACAGCCGGCGATCGACGCGTCGCGGGTGGTTGTGGTGGGGCACTCGGAAGGCGCGGACGTGGCGGCCGGGTTGGCGGCGGTGGATGACCGGGTCACGCACGTCGCGTTTCTGGCCGGCGGCGGGCCGACGCAGATGTTCGATCTCATCGTGCTCAGGCGCAAGCAGATGACGAAGGAGGGAGCCGCGCCGGCAAGAATCGAGCGGGCCGTCGAGCAGTTGCAGGACGACTATCGCCAAATAATGGCCGACCCGACCAGCGTAACCGAGTTCTTCCAGGGGCATGCGTACCGGCGCTGGTCGACGTTCTTCCAGAACCCGCCGGCGGACAACCTGCTCAAGACCAAGGCGAAGATCTACGCCGCCCATGGCAGCGAGGACACGTCCGGGCCGATCGAGGCGTTTGACTATCTCGCCGTCGAGTTGATCCGCGCCGGGCGGACGGATGCGGTCATTCGGCGGTTCCCGAATCGCGATCATGGATTTCGTGACGTGGACAAGCCGGCGGCGGGGCCGCCGATGCGCGACGTGTTCGCCGAAATCGTGCAGTGGGCGACCGAGAGTGCCAAGGACCGCCAGAAGCCGCGACCTTGAGCATCCGAGAGCGCGTCGGCAGCGACCACCGACCGGCGGCCATCGATGGTCGGAGCCCGTCGCAAAAACGCAGCCCCCGCTTGTAACCTATAGTGCTCACCGGTTAGAAACCGCTCACCGGTTAAAAACCGGTGCCACTCACCGGTTTTTAACCAATGGTGTCCGGGAGTTTGCCGGACATCGGGTAATACCTAACATTGTCCGTACTTGCGCCCGGGGCGCGTTTCTGCTCTACTGTGGCGCATGGCCCACAAGGACACGCAACGCGAACGGACGGTGACGCCGATTCCTCGGCGGCCCGACCAGCTTGACGGTCGGCGGCTCTTCCGCCAGATCGACGAGCACCTGCGCCATCTCCACAGCTTGCCGGCCCACGGCAACCGCACCTTCTTCTACGACCAACTCGTGGTCGCCCACCTGCTGGCCTTCTTCAACCCCGTGCTGCACAGCCTCCGCCGTATCGAAGACGCCTTCGACCTGCCCAGCGTGCGACGCCTCTTCGGTATCCACGCCGCCGCCAAAAGCACCGTCGCCGACGCCCAACGCCTCTTCGATCCGCAACGGTTGCAGCCGATTTTCGAGGACCTCAAGCACCGCGCCAACATCCAGCCGCACGACGCCCGCCTCGACCAACTCACCCGGGAACTGATCGCCGTCGACGGCACGTTCTTCAACGTCGCCAGCCGCATCCCCTGGGCCCTCTACAACCGCAAGTCCGCCGGCGACGCGCCCAAGAAGACCGGCCGCCGCGGAAAGACCACCCGCGGCAACGTGCGCGCCCACGTGCATTTCGACATCCTGCGCGGCGTGCCGGAGCACTTCACGCTCACCGGCGGAACGGCTTCGGAAGGCGGGCAACTGCAAACCAGTCTGCGGCCCGAACACTGTTACGTGCTCGACCGCGGCTTTCAGTCTTACCACCTGCTGGGCGACATCATTCAGGCCGACAGCGATTTCGTGGTGCGGCTGCGGAAGAGCGCCCGCTGCGAAGTGCTTGAGCCGCGCGGGCTGACCGCCGCCGACCTGGCCGCCGGCGTGCAGAGCGACACGCTGGTGCGAGTCGGCTGGCGGACCGAGCGCACGGCGGAGTTGCCGCCCTTGCGGCGGGTGGCGGTGAGTGTGGCCGACAAGGACGAACCGCTGGTGCTGTTGACCAGTTGCGTAGACCTGCCGGCGGAGCTGATCGCGTTGATCTACAAGCATCGCTGGCAGGTTGAGCTGTTTTTCCGCTGGTTGAAGTGCATGGCGCACCTGGAGCACTTTTATTCCGAGTCGCCGCAGGGCATGACGCTGCAGCTTTACGTGACGCTGATCGCGACGTTGCTGATCGCGCTGGAGACCGGGGCGCGTCCGAGCGTGTATGACTTTTCGTTGATGAGCATGGTGATGAACGGCATGGCCCCGCTGGAAGAGGCCCTGGCCGTGGCGGCCAAACGCCGCACCGAGCGCGAGCGTGCCGCCCGGCGGCGACGTGAAAAGGCGGCGCAAAAAAGCAGCGACTAGGCCCCCGCGCCGGTCCGCGCTCGGACCAGCGCGGCCCGGAGTATGCGCCCCAGGCGCTCGCCGCGGCGCTACGCCACGTCGTCGCCCCTTCCATGTTCGCGTCAATCTCACCACAATGCACTCAATCTACGCGCCCAGAAAGCAGGTCCCGGACACCATTGGTTGGAAACCGGTGCCACAGCGCCCCGTGGACGAACTACCCTATGGCCTAGTGGCCTAGTGGCCTTGTTGCCTAGTTGCCTTGTTGCCTGGTTGCCTTCTTCCCACACCTCCTCACGAGGACACTCAGATGTTCGATGTTGCGTTGATGTGCGTGTTTATCTTTCTGGCGCGTATCACTGACGTGTCGATCGCGACGTTGCGGATGATCGCGATTGTGAACGGCCGTAAGAACCTGGCGTGGGTGCTGGGCTGCGCCGAATCGCTGATCTGGATCGTGGCGGTCTCGAGCGTGTTCAGCCGGCTGAGCAATCCCGCGTATATCATCGCCTGGGCCCTCGGCTTCGGGACCGGGGGTTATGTCGGCGTGATGATCGAGCAGTGGTTTGCCTTCGGGCTCCAGGCGATTCGCGTGTTCACACGCAACCCGCTCGTGGTCGAAGACCTGCGGAAGGCGGGCTACGGCGTCACGCAGTTTCTCGGCGATGGCCGCGACGGCGCTGTGCTCCAGCTATTCATCAAAGCCCGGCGTAAGGACGCGCCCAGGGTCGTCGCGATGGCCCGGGCGCTGGACGAGAAGTGCTTTTACACGATCGAGGACGTTCGCTCGGCGTCAGCGCCGCCACTGGTCGCGCCGGTCCGGGGTTGGCGGAAGATGCTGGTGGGGCGGTAGGGGGGGAGAAGGCCACGAGGCCACGAGGCCACTAGGCCACAAGGGTGCAAGGCAACGAGGCAACCAGGCAACTAGGCAACTAGGCAACCAGGCACGGGAAGAAACAGCAACAACAGAAACAACAGAAACTGCACAAACGGGTGGGTGGTGTGCGTGTGGGTGTTAGGTGGCGTTTGTGGGGGTTAATATGCCCTTGGTTACTAGGGCTTTGAGGGTGCGATCATGCTGAAGGCGAAAATCGGTCTGTGCTTGCTTGTTCTTCTCTCCGCCGTGGCGTGGGCGGATGACCCCACCTGGATAGCCCGTGGCAGAAACGGGATGGTGGCCAGTGACTCACCCGAGGCATCGCAAGTCGGGGCCGGCGTGCTTTCCAGCGGCGGCAACGCGTTTGATGCCGCCGTCGCGACGTCCTTCGCACTCGGAGTCGCGCGGCCGTACAGCACGGGTCTGGGTGGCGGCGGTTTCATGGTGGCCTACATCGCCAAGGAGCAACGCTTTGTCGCGCTGGACTTTCGCGAGATGGCCCCAGCCGGCGCGACGCCCGAGCACTACGCCGAAGTTATGCGCGATGCCGACAAGGGGCCGCCGCCGAGCATTTTCGGCGGCAACGCGATCGGCGTCCCCGGGCAACTCGCGGGCCTGGTCGAAATCAACCAGCACTACGGTACGCAGTCGCTCGCCGAGTTGACCAAGCCGGCAATTGCGCTGGCGCGGAGCGGCGTCGCGGTCGATGCCAACTTCCGCGAGGCCTGTCGGCACATCGCCGAGTCTTACGACAAGTGGGCAAAGCTGCGCGCGTTTCATCCCCAACTCGGCGAGATGTTCCTGAAGAACGGACAACCGCCACAGATCGGGGAGCGCATCGCGCGTCCGGCCTATGCCAAGGCCTTGACCGTCATAGCCGAAGCGGGTCGCGAAGCCGTCTATGGCGGTCCGCTCGGGCGGGCGATGGTGCAGGCGGCGCGGAAGGCGGGCAGCCCGATTACGGCTGACGACCTGGCGGGATACCGTGTCAAAACGCGCACGCCGGTGCGCGGGACCTATCGTGGCTTCGAGGTGGTCTCGATGCCGCCACCGTCGTCGGGCGGTGTTGCGCTCATCGAAGCGCTCAATATCCTGGAAGCCCGGCGCGCAGCTTTGGCCGACGAGCCGAGCCCGGCGGCGCAGATGCACCTGCG
This sequence comes from Phycisphaerae bacterium, assembly GCA_963675745.2. GTDB lineage: Bacteria > Planctomycetota > Phycisphaerae > UBA1845 > Fen-1342 > JAFGRR01. The sequence goes on along the minus strand of CAXXWX010000015.1, from coordinate 284,903 downwards.
CATCGAGGCTATGAAGCACGCTTTTGCCGATCGGGCCCGATTCCTCGGCGACCCGGATTTTGCCGATGTGCCCAGCGACTACCTCGTCAGCAAGGCATACGCCAAGACGCTCGCCGCTCGGGTCGAGCTTGAACACACGGCCGCGGCGGACACATACGGTGTCGCGCAGATACCCGACGACGACGGCACGTCGCACTTCTGCGTGGCTGACGCACACGGCAACGTCGTTGCGATCACCGAGACGATAAACGGCAAGTTCGGATCGTTCGTCGTCGCCGAGCCGTTCGGCATTATTCTTAACAACGAGATGGACGACTTTGTCACGGCGCGCGGCCAGGCAAACCTCTACGGTCTGGTGCAAAGCGACGCGAACCTGGTCGGGCCGGGAAAGCGCCCGCTGTCAAGCATGTCGCCGACGATCGTGATGAAAGACGATAAGCCGGTGCTGGTGCTGGGTGCGTCCGGGGGCCCGCGCATCATCTCGTCCGTGCTGCACGTGATGTTGAATGTGCTTGACATCAACCTGCCGCTGGCCGACGCGTTGGCCAGCGTCCGCGCCCATCATCAATGGCAACCAAACGAGGTCTTCTTTGATCGCGATGCCGCGGCGGGGGCGCAGGCCCTGTCGGCGCTGGGGCACACGATCGGCGCCGAGCACCGCAGCGGCATTGTCCAGGCAATCCGTTTTCTCGAAGATGGTACGATGGTCGGGGGCAGCGACCCGAGAAAGGGCGGTCGCCCGGCGGCCCCGTGATCGCCGGCATCCCTGTTCTTCGGTTACGCATCGGTCAGGCCGCAGCGGCCAACGTCTTGGTCGACCGATGACGCTCCGATGCGCCTGCGCATCCCGATTGGTCCGACCCCCCGCGCTGCGCGACGGGGCAACGTACGCACGCGCGCGAGCCGACAATGTAACGGCCGGCGCCCCGCCGGCCGCCGATTTCTTCGGGGGCGTCCTCCCTTTATCCGCGTTTCATGACGGGATGGGACACGCGACCGGGCGCGGCGAGTTCCGTATGGCGTTGATCCTCGTTCCGGTCTCGGTACGATACGCCGGTCAAGACAACACGGCACAACCACAAGGAGCCTCGACATGTCCGAAAGCGTCTACAAAGTCATCGAACTCGTCGGCAGCAGCGAGAAGTCCTGGGAAGACGCCGCCAAGAACGCGGTGGAGACGGCGGCGAAGAGTCTGAAGAACCTGCGCATCGCGGAGATCAAGGAGCTGGATCTGCGCGTCGAAGACGGCAAGGTGGTCGCCTATCGCGCCAAGGTGAGCCTGTCGTTCAAGTACGAAGATTGATTGGTGGCAGCGACTCCGTGATCTGTTTCAGGCACGTCGGTTGCCAACTCCACCATCACCGCAAGCATGGTGGGGGGGGCTCCGCAGTGCCCGACAACGTAGATGGGGATGCAAGCTCCTTGGTCTCCCGAGTACAACTCGGGTTGGTAAATCGAGTTTCCTGACCAAGGAGCAAGCGATGAAAGGTAGCGTACCGGTATTTGTAGGGATTGACTACGCCGATCAGGTTTCGCAGGTTGTGGTTTTGGACGCGGACGGTTGCCAACTCGGCACGCGGCGGCTGCGCAGTGAGGGCGATCGCTTGATCGCATACGCCGAACGTTTTGGTCCGATCGGCGGGGTGGCGATCGAGGCGTGTTGCGGAGCCGCCACTCTGGCCGACGAACTGATTCAGCGGCGGGGCTGGCCGGTGCAACTGGCCCATCCGGGCTTTGTGCGGCGTATGAAGCGGAATCCGGACAAGACGGATTACAGCGACGCCCGTGTGCTGGCCGATCTGCGGCGTGTTGGCTATCTGCCGCCGGTATGGCTGGCGCCGTCGGCGATTCGCGAACTGCGGCGTCTGACCCGCGGGCGGCAAGCGTTGGTCGAAGAGGCTCGACGGGTGAAGCTGCGTGTGCGGGCGTTGTTGCGGGATCTTCGGATCGGCAAGCCGGAGACGGTGCGACGCGTGTGGACCCGACGCGGCCAGGCTTGGTTGACCGAACTGGCGTCGGACGCACGTTTGCCGAACGAATCGCAATGGTTGTTGGGTCGGCATCTGCGTCATCTGGATTACCTGGCGGCGGAGATCAAAACATATGAACAACGGCTGGGAGAAACGGTCGCCGATGATCCGCTGGTCCAACGCTTACTGGAGCAGGCTGGGATCGGGCTGATCACGGCCGGCGTGCTGCGTGCTGAGATCGGGCAGTTTGAGCGGTTCGGTTCTGGCAAGCAGTTGGCGCACTACTGCGGGGTGAGCCCGCAGAATGCGTCGAGCGGAGAGCGTCAGGCGGACGCCGGCCTGGTGCGTGGCGGCAATCGCCAGTTGAAGCTGGCGTTGATCGAACTGGCCCATCGCCTGAAACGCTACGATCCGCACTGGTGTGATCTGGCCGCGCGACTGTCGCAGGCCGGCAAGGCCCGCTGCGTGATCGTGGCGGCGGTGGCCAATCGCTGGGTGCGGAAGTTGTATTACGAGATGTTGCCGTCGGTGGAGGCGGCGGGCTAAAAAACAGACTTCTTTCCCCTCCGGAGAGCACCGGAGGGCGGCGTTTGGCTGGGAGAGGATCTTGGCGCGGGTGAGCTCGTTGGCCGCTGGGGCTGTTGTTGACGCTCGTTCGTAGATGGGGCAACCCGCACCGCTCGGAATACCCGTGTGGGCTATCCTGCTCGCAGGAGATGCTCGGATAGAAGATTGGGGTCCACCCCCCAACGCCGCTTGACAGACACGGAGCTTGCATAGAAGCGGCCTGCGCCGCGCGGGTCGTCGGGGCCCGAAACCTCCTGTCGTGTCGACGGCCCGCGAGGCGCGGGCCGCTACTGTGCCGGCTTTGTGCCGAATGTCAGCTCACGGTTGGCCTCTACTCAACCGCGCTTGATGCGGTGGACCAGTGTTTGCGCCGATGTCTTGATGCCGCGGAGGGCGCCCATTAGTTGCTCGCGGTTGGGGGCGTACTCGACGGCAATATCGGTGTAGACCAGATCCTGCTCGACCAGGTCGACCAGCGAGTGCGTGAAGTTCTGCATGCCCATGTGGCGACTGCCGGCGATGATCTCGGGGATGTCTTCGTCCTCGGCCTCGCGGATCTTGTCTTTGACCACCGCCTCGACAATCAGCACTTCGCAAGCCGGCACGCGCGAAATCTTCTCGTCAATCGCCGGCAGCAGGCGCTGGGCCAGCACGGCTTTGAGGCTGTTGGCGAGCGAACTGCGGATAAAGTCGTGCTGCTCCTTGGGGAAGAACTCGAGCATGCGCGTCAGCGACTGCATCGTGTCCGCCGTGTGCAGCGTGGCGAATACCAGGTGGCCGGTTTCGGCGGCCTGGAGCGCCGCCATCACCGTCTCCTTGTCACGCAGCTCACCGACAAAGATCACGTCGGGATCCTGCCGAACGGCGGAACGCAGCCCGTCGGCGAACGACGGCAGGTCGAGCCCGATCTCACGTTGACTCACGATCGCCGACTTGGGCTTGAACGCGTACTCGATCGGGTCCTCGATACTGATGATGTTGACCTGCTGGGTGGCGTTGATATGGTCAATCATCGCGGCCATCGTCGAGCTCTTGCCGCAGCCGGTGACGCCGACGACCAACACCAGCCCCTCGTGTATCTCCGCCGCGATTTTGCGATATGCGGGCGGTAGATGCAGCTCGTCAAAACTCGGAATCTCGGCCTTTACGCGGCGTATGGCGGCGTGCATCAGGCCGCCGGCGCGTAATACGTTGATGCGAAAGCGATCGCCGTCCGGCAGGTAGTGGGCGAAGTCAATCGCGCCGCGCGTATCCCAGTCCTTGAACTTCATCTCCGGAATCAGCGGCTTCATGAGTCCGAGGATATCGTCCTCATCAACCGAGAACGGCTCAACATCGCTACGGCGTAGCGCCCCGGCCACGCGATAGATCGGCGGCAGGCCACTCTTGAGGTGCAGATCGCTGGCTTGCAGGCGCTTCATCGCTTCCAGCATCGGGAGGATGGAGTCCGGTCGCGGGTTCATATGTGCCCCTTGGTCCTTCGGCGCATGGGCCTCATGTCGCGGCGCCACTCTAGTGGGCGCCGCTGTCGTCTCTTACCTCGTATAAAACCGTCGGCAGTTTCTCGCTCACCGTCACCAGCGCTCTGGCGTCTGTGTTGTAGCAGAGCGCCTCGCCCTGCGGCTCGGCGGCCAGCATGATCCTTTGCGGCGACCGCTCAAAAATGCGCGTGAACTCCACGCCGTCGTCGTCAGGCCCCGCGTTCCATTCCCATCCCCACACGTACGTGCGCAACGCGATGCGCCTGCCGTCCGGCGAGATGTCGGCCGCGGTGATGAGTCGTTCGAACGCGCTGCGGCCTTTGACCTTGACTTCGGCCACCTTCCGCAGCTTTGTTACGCCGCGCAGCGGCCAGGGCGCCGGCAGCTCATACACATCCGCCGGCGCGCCGTCATCACGCTTGGTGACAATGTAGCCGTTTCCGGTCTGTGGATGCACAAACAAAGCCTCGGCGTTGGCCGGCCCGCCGGCGTAGCTGATGCGGTAGACGCGCGGCTTGACCGAGACGGTCTCGTCGTGCGCCGCCGCATCGACCTCGGCAAAGCGGTAGATCACGAGGTCGTTGCGTTTGGCTTCATTGTCCCCGATATCGGCGACACACACGTCAAACTCGCCGGGCTTTTCGGTTGGTGCGATTGCGATGTCCTCATAATCGACGTGTCGGGCACCGCTCAGCGTGATGGTCAGGCGCGTCTTTCCGGCGCGGTCTACAAGAAACACGCGCGGCTGGTCACCCGAGTCGTTGTTTATGTAATACAGGCCCTGGTTCCGGCGGCTCGCCACGATGCCCGACGCCTCATCGATTCGCTGGTCGTCAAGCTGCGCGATACCGCGCGGCGGCGAGTACGCGGGTGCCTGGTCGGCGGGTTGCACCATTTGTGCGACACAGGCGCCGCCAGCGACCGCAACGCCCAGCAGAGTAACGAACCAGCCAACGCGCGGGCGGCTCAATCCAAAATCCCTCATTCTCTTCTCACCAGGCAGACTCGCCGCTGACCGCGGCATGTTGAACTGGACGTCGCAAACGTCCGATTATATCTATCGGCGGGTACACACCATAGCGCTGTTGATCGCCCTTTGTCGTAACCGCTACCGATAAGCCTGTTCGTGCGGGATTCGCCAGGTTTTGCTAAAAAATGTTGCACATGCGCCAAAATGTAGTACAATCTACATTAGATAACCAACGCTACGGCAGTGGGCCCCGAGGCCCCGCCAGCGTGTAACGGCAATTACGGAGTAAACAGCATGGGCATCCCCCTGACCAACCTGAAACCCGGCACGTCCGCCGAGGTTCTCGATATCGACAATTCCGGCCCGCTGCGCCAACGCCTGATGGATCTTGGCTTGATCCCCGGTTCGGTCGTGAAACGCGTGATCAACAGCCCCATCGGCGACCCGGTGTGTTATCTTATCCGCGGTGCCATGATCGCACTGCGCAGCGTCGACGCCGCTACCGTTCGCGTCACCGTCTAGCGCCGGCGCCCTTACGCGAGCATGGCCCGGGAGCGTGGCGATGAGCTCGTGCAAATCCTGCCCAGCGGGGTGCAAGCCCACCGACCAGCCTCAGCTTGTGACGCTCGGCGATTCGTCGGGCCGGAACGACTACGTGATCGCGCTGGCCGGCAACCCGAACACCGGCAAGAGCACGCTGTTCAACTTCCTGACCGGTCTGCGTCAGCACACGGGGAACTGGGCCGGTAAGACGGTCAGCCGTGCTGAAGGGCTGATAACTCACGCCGGCAAGCGCTTTCGCCTGGTTGATCTTCCCGGTACCTACTCGCTACAGGCTGACAGCGTTGACGAGCAGATCGCGCGCGACTTCATCCTGTTCAGCCAGCCGGATTGCACGATAGTTGTCTGCGATGCGACCGTGCTCGAACGCAACCTGTTGCTGGCGCTGCAAATCCGCCAGATCACCGACCGCGTGGTCTTGTGCGTCAATCTGATAGACGAAGCTCGTCGCAAGCGCATCGAGATTGAAGCCGACGTGCTCGAACGCGAACTCGGCGCGCCGGTTGTTGCGACCGTTGCGCGGCATGGCAAGGGGCTCAGTCAATTGATGGATCGCGTCCACGAAATGGCCGCGGGGCGTTCGTCGCCATCACTCGTGGACGTGGCATTTGACGCCGACCTCGAGCGCGCGATTAGCGAGATCGCTGACAACCTGCGCGCGGCCCTGCCGGATCTAGCGTGTGCGCGCTGGATTGCGATGCGTCTGCTGGAAGGTGACGAGCGCGTCGAAGCGGCGTTGCGCGATGGTAGCCTGGCCCGACTCGCCGCCGGTGGGGGAGCGGGCGTCTCGTGACCACGTCATCCGGCCCGAAGCCCGACGAGATCATAGAACGCGCGCACGCCTTGCGCGCCAAGCTGTCGGGGAGTCTGCACGACCGCACCGTTGCGGCGATGTACTCGCACGCCGAGCGCATTACGCAGGCGGCGGTGAGCACCACCGGCAGACCGCGCGTTAACTGGGATCTGCTCGCCGACCGCATTCTCACCAGCCGCTGGTTTGGTTTCCCGCTGATGTTCATGATGCTGGCGGTCGTGCTGTGGATGACGATTGCCGGGGCCAACACGCCGAGCGCGTTGTTGTTCTCGGCGCTCTTCTGGCTGCACGACAAGCTCGAACTGTGGTTCACCGCCGCCGGGGCGCCGGGCTGGCTGACGGGGTTTCTGGTTCACGGCGTTTATCGCGGGCTGGCGTGGGTTGTCGCCGTCATGCTGCCGCCGATGGCGATTTTCTTTCCGATATTCACGCTGCTGGAAGACGTGGGCTATCTGCCGCGCGTGGCGTTTAACCTCGATCGGCTGTTTCGCTGGGCCGGCGCGCATGGCAAGCAGGCGCTGACGATGTCGATGGGGTTTGGGTGCAATGCGGCGGGTGTGGTTTCGTGCCGGGTGATCGAGTCGCCGCGCGAGCGGCTGCTGGCGATCCTGACCAACAACTTCATGCTGTGCAACGGGCGCTGGCCGACGATCATCCTGGTGTCAACGATTTTCGTCGGGGCCGCCGTGCCGCCACGGTGGGCTGGTCTGGTAGTGACGGCGTGTGTGGCGGGTGTGTGCCTGCTGGGCGTTCTGGTGACCTTCATCGTGTGCAAAGTGTTGTCGAACACGGTGTTGAAGGGCGAGGCCAGCCACTTTTACCTCGAATTGCCGCCATATCGCCGGCCGGCGATTTTACGCGTGATCTACCGTTCGATCATCGACCGCACGATCTCGGTGCTGGGGCGCGCGTGCGTCGTCGCGGCGCCGGCGGGCGGCGTGATCTACCTGCTGGGCGCGATCCACGTCGGCGATCAGAGTCTGATGCAGATTCTCAGTATCTGGCTCGAGCCGATCGGCTGGGTGATGGGGATCGACGGCGTGATTCTGCTGGCGTTTCTGATCGCCATTCCCGCCAATGAGATTGTCGTGCCGACGATGATCATGGGTTACCTGGCGGCGACGCAGATGACCGAGTTCGACGACATCAGCCAAACCGCCGCCCTCTTCCACGCGCATAACTGGACGCTGATGACGGCGGTGTGCCTGATGCTCTTCTCGCTTTTGCACTATCCCTGCTCGACGGCGACGTGGACGATCTACCGCGAGACCGGCAGCGTGAAATGGACGCTCTGGGCCAACCTGATGCCGCTGAGCATAGCGATCGTAACCTGCACGGCGGTGGCAGGCGTGTGGCGGTTGGTGACGTGAGGGGCGCGGCGGTTGGTGACGTGAGGTGCGCGGCGGCTGGTGACGTGAGGTGCGCGGCGGTGGCCGTCAGGATCGACGCGATGACGCCCGCAAGGGGCCGCAAAAATCTTCCTGACACCTTTTTCGCCTCCGCAAGGGGCCGCAAAAATCTTCCTGACACCTTTTTCGCCTCGTTTCTGTTCCCGACACCGTTTCTGTTCCGCGTAGGCTACGCGACGTGTCCGGCAGGCTGTAGGCGACGTGCTAGACGTGCCGGGTACCCTAGTGCCACCGGATACGCTAGAGGGCGTTTGTGGCGGCTGGGCGCGTGGTTGTGGGCCTAGCGGCGGCGAATGAGCGACGCGCCAAGAGCCAGCAGCACGAGGCTGGCGGGCTCGGGTATGAACGTCACGTCGGGATAGGAACTGGGATCCATGTTGTGGTCGGTGCGGCCGTCGATCGGGTCGTTGAGACCAAACGCCACGGTCGACCACGGATCGGTGTCGCCCTGCTGCGTAATCCAGCCCGGACTGACGGCGAAGTTAACGGTCGGCGGCCCAGCCGTGCTCGTGACCTCGACGTCAATGTGGCCGAGCAGGTACGAGCCGGTCCAGGTGTTGGTCTCGGGGAAGTAGTCGGCGTACGCCAATAGGTCGTCACCAGACGCCGCGCCGCCGCCGAGGCCATCGTTGCCGAACGCGGGCTGCCGCCCGAGGGCGTTCACGAATGGCAGGCTGGGGTGGACAATGCCAATCGCGTTGAGTTCCCAGTCCGAGTAGACGGGATCACCGGGGACGGCGGGTATTGGGTTCCAAGGCTCCGAGTTGGGGTACGAACCATTGTAACCATTCAACCAGCGGAACTTCTTCCAGTCCTGCCAGTCGCCCGCGCCCGTCGCCGGACCGTGGTTCGGGTTATAGTACTCACCGCCGGTGACGGTGGCATGTCCAGTCGTGCTGAACTCGAGCAACTTACCCCCGACCCAAGCCGTTCCACAGCGCGTGATCGTTCAGGTCGATATTCGCCCAGATGTACAGTCGTTTGACCACCGGGCCACCGCTGACGTCCACGACTACTTCCGGCACCTGTGGCTGCATGTGCTGAATCGTGTTGCTCTCTGAGAAGAAAATGTCAATGTCGCCCCTCGTGGCTTCGTCCGCAACGGCGACGCCGGCGAGCACTATTGCCCCCGCCAAAACACACAATGCCCGCAGTCCCTCATCATGATCCTCTCCTCCTCGCTGGCCTGACTTGAGCGATTCGCGAGACGTCTCGTCTGCAAGAACTGCTGAATCGGGAATGCCTCGCTCACGCTGACCCAACCGCGCTCACCAGCGTACCAAATCATGGGCAGGGATGCGAATGGCGACGCCCTATTCCACCCCGCCGCGTCCGAAACGCGCAACATTCGGGGCTTGCGGACCGGGCGGGGTGGGGTATCCTGGCGGCTGCTATGAACGTGAGACCATCAAGAATCGTGCTTTCACATGAAACAAAGGTGTCAGGAAACAAAGGTGTCAAGGAAACAAAGGTGTCAAGGAAACAAAGGTGTCAGGATGATTTTTCTGGCGCCGAGATAGCAGTGGCACACTTGCGGGTTACTCCTGGCCTGGTCGCGCGATCCGCCCGGTCTTGCCGGCGCGCGGTCTGCTCGACGATGCTGAACTCACATGTGGCGGTCAGCGTGTGCGTGTAGGGGATCCAGAACAGGGGCGGGGGCGGGCTGCTACAGCGTAGCTCCACGTCGGCGCGATATGTTCCGGGCGGCAGATGGTTCTCGACGCCGCCGTGGGTGTCGGCGTCTGTTTCACTAACCCACATGTCGCCGGCTTCGGGCAGGACAACGCTGACTTGGATTGACTCGGAGCGCCCCGGTGCAATGATGCGGTAGCGTCCACCGACGTCGGCCAGGTCGAGTTTCATCAGCGGATACGCAATCGGCCAGAGCACCGCCGACGGACATCCGCAGAGTACGGGGGCGTCACTCCTGTAGCGCCGTCTGGTCTCGTCGTGCACGAGCCTGGCGCGGAACTGACTTGCGCGGCCCAACGCCACGCGATCCCTGGCTGCCGTCAGCGTGGCCAGCAGGTGGATATCCTCTCCCACCGGGAATTGTTCCGTTGTCGGAGCGACGGACATCCGCAGCGCGTGCGGGGCGTTAGTGCAGCCGGGGGCCGTGGTGAGCGCCATGGTGAGGATGAAGATCACGCGGCAGGTCATGCCCACTCTCCCGCATCGACTCAAGGCCGAATGGCATTTGCAGCGGCAGGTCACGCCGCGCTCGACCTACCCTACCGAATGTGCGGCGCCGGCGGCGTTGTGCGCCCCACGCCGTCGTCTAATTCGCCATCTTGAGCGCCACGACCTGCTGGACGGCGGCGAGGTCTTTCCTGGTCCTGACTTCCAGCCGAACGGCGCGCCCTTCGGCGTATTTTGTCGCGTTGTCGATACACTCCAGCACCTGGGGCGGCAACCCGGCGGCGTGGGCCGCTTTCGCCGCCTTCTCGCCGAGCGCAAAGCCGGCCAGGAAATGGCGTTTGCAGGGGGTGAGGTACACGATCGCCCGCTTTTTATGTTTCAGCCGTAACGACCAGCCCCAGTTCTGGCCGCTGAATCGCCACTCCTGGCCGAGCGGATCATACTGAGCTGACAAGCCAGCCGTCAGCTCGTTCCAGAGTCTGCCGGACCGCCCCAGCACCTGCGCCAACTCATCGGCCTCGGGTTTGTGTGTCTTGTCGTCAAAAGCGCTCAGCGCCATCGGCGTACTCCTTCCCGCGACAAACATGCTCGCACATGCGCGCGGCGATCCTGCTGCACTGAGCATAACGCCGCCGCCGGTGCGCGCCACGTCCGAATCCGCGTCACGGCGGCGCCTATGGGTCTCCACGGCGGACGAGGGCGTCGGCGGCCACGGTGTTTGGGAGTCCGTGACACAATCGGCAAATGGTAGCCATGCCGTCCCGCAGGGACGCACTGAACATAGCCCAGCACGCAGTGCTGGGGCCGTTGTGGCCTCGTGAGAACCAAGTCCCACCGGGACGACTGAGCATTCAGTCGTCCCATGCGGGACTTGGCGGCAACCTACGCGACCGAAACCCAGCACTGCGTGCTGGGCTAGATTCAGATGCCCCTGCGGGGCGGACAACTCGGAAACCACGGGCGCGGAATTCCCGCCGCAGATGCCACGGCCACGGCGTTTGGGCAGATCGGGCGGTTTGCTCGACGCGGCCGGCGCGGATTGAGTATCATGTACTGGCTGACGACCGGCCGGCGGGGCCGGTGTCACACTGTGGCGGGACATGCGGAGACGTGGTGGAGTACGAAACACGCGAGCGAAAAGACGTGCGGCCCGAACAGGCGGTCCTGGTTGGCGTGCTGCCTCACCAGACACAGCTCATCGGCGATCCATTGGCTGAGCTTGCTGAGCTGACACGTTCGGCCGGGTGTGAGCCGGTCGGCCGCGTGGTGCAACGCCGGCGGTCGTTTGATCCGGCCACGTGCGTCGGTAAGGGCAAGCTCGAAGAAATCCGCCAGAAGGTTGCCGGCTACGAGGCGGACGTGGTCATTTTCGACAACGACCTGTCGCCGTCGCAGATCCGCGAAATTGAAAAAGCCATCGAGTGCAAGGTGCTCGACCGCAGCGAGCTGATCCTCGACATCTTCGCCTCCCGGGCGCGCACACACGAAGCCCGGCTCCAGGTCGAGCTCGCCCAGCTTGAATACACCGCCCCGCGCCTGCGCGGCATGTGGACGCACCTCGAACGCATTGCCGGCGCCGGCGGCGGTACAAGTGCGGGCGCGGTGGGGGGCGTCGGTACGCGCGGCCCGGGTGAGCGTCAGATCGAGATGGACCGGCGCATCGTCGGCAAGCGCGTCGCCTTTCTGAAGCAGCAACTGCGCGAAGTCGACGCGCGGCGCACCCGCGAGGTGCGCGCCCGCCACGATCACTTCACCGTCTCGCTGGTGGGCTACACCAACGCCGGCAAGAGCACGTTAATGAACGCGCTGACGGCGGCTGATACGCCGACGGAAGACCGGCTTTTTGCGACGCTCGACACGCTGACGCGGAAGTGGTCGCTGGGCGGCGGGCGGCATGTGCTGCTTTCGGACACGGTCGGCTTCATCCGCGATCTGCCGCACTACCTGGTGGCCTCATTCCGGGCCACGCTGGAGGAGGCCATTCACGCCGATCTGCTTATTCACGTCGTGGACAGCTCGAGCGCGGATGCCGATCAACAGGTCGAAGCGGTGAACGCGGTTCTGACCGAGTTGGGTGCCGATCAGAAACCGTCGATTCTGATGCTGAACAAAGCGGACATCGCCGAGGATCATGCGGCGATCACGCTGCTGCGCAATGGTCACGAGCGTGTCGTGCTCGGTTCGGCAAAGACGGGCGAGGGGTTGGAAGGGCTGCGCGATCTGGTGTTGGAGGCTGTGCGCGGTGAGCAGAAGCCACTCACGCTTTCGGTCCCGGCCGGCGATGGCAAGGCGCTTAGCTTCCTCGAGCGTTTTGCGGAGGTGATCGATCGGCGGTTTGAGGAGGGACGCGCTATCCTGGACGTGCTCATCGCGCCCCGCGCGCTGGAGCACCTGCACAACATCGCGCGCGACATCCGCCACGATCCGCTCCGCAAGTCCGGCTGAGGTTCGGCGAATATGACGCGCACACCGTAATCAGCGACAGTCACGGCATTTACGTAACATGCCGGCGTGCGTGCTTTGAACAGTATCTTTACGTCCCGCGGCGCGCCTCTTATACTGTCTGGCGTTCCAGCGCGCTTTACCTTACAGCGTAGCGGCCGACCCCCGAGTCGGCCGTGACCTCGAAAGAACGCAAGCTGCTTGAACACGTCCGACTCGGGGGTCGGACGCTACGGGCAAACGTAGTTTGCTCTAGTGCCAGGAACCTCCGTGGCAGCCAGATGGGTAATAATCGGCGGACGTGGTGTTCCGCCGGGGGGTCGGGACACGGCGGACCGCGACCCGGGACATCGTAACGCTGTTGATCCACGAAACCAGGAGCGCCAGGATGCCCGCGTCTGTGGCCTGTATTGGCGGAATCGCCGCGCACAGCTCACTTGCCGAGCGCGACTGTCTGACCGAGTCGCTGGGCGCGCAAGCGACGCCCTATGGCGAGTCGCAGCCGGTCTTTCTTTGTGACACCGAGCACGGTCAGTATGCGTTTCTGGCACGGTTTGGCACGCAAAGCGAGCCGGTCTCACCGCACGCGATCAACTACCGGGCGAACCTCTACGCACTCAAGCAGCTTGGCGTCGCGACGGTCGTCGCGTGGAATGATGCCAAGGCGATCAGCCACAATTACCGCGTTGGGCAGTTTGTGCTGGTTGCCGATCTGGTTGACGAGACCGTCTCGCCGCCGTTGTCTTTTCAAGAGACGCTCGATGCCGCCAACGTGCGCCAGTGGCCCGTGTTCAGCACGGCTCTGCGGCTCGATCTGGCCACGGCGCTGCGCGAGGCGAATTGTGAATTCACCGATCGCGGCGTGTACGTGTGTGTCGAAGGTCACCGCCAGGACACGCCCGCCGAGGTGCGCAAGTACGCGTCGTTTGGTGGAGACCTGATAGGCCGGGCACTGGCTCCAGAGGCGTTTTTGACCAAGGAATTGCAGCTTTCGTATGCCTGTGCCTGCTACGTGGCGAACTACGCCGAGAGCGGCAGCAGCGCTCGTCCGTTCGAGCGCGGCGAGGTGTTGGATGAGGGGATCGAGCGCCAGCGTGTTGAGGCGGCGGTCGAGTTGCTGCCGTGCGTGATGGAGCGGTTGCTGGACGTATTGCGACGCAATGGTCGGCCGACATCGCGCGACTCGGCCAGCAAGAACATCGCCGCGATTGCCGATCTGGCCCAACCCCCATCGCCCAAGATCCGCGAAACCAGCCGGCTGCGCTGAAATGATCCTCAGAGCACGTTGGATTGTCCCCGTTACGGCTCCACCCATCCGCGACGGGTTCATCAAGACGCGCGGCGACCTGATCGGCGATCTGGGGGTATATGACCCACTTGCCCATCGCGGCGAGGATGTAATCGACCTGGGCGACGCGATTCTCACGCCCGGGCTGGTCAATCCGCACACGCACCTGGAATTGACGTGCTACGCCGGCAAGCTCCCGCGCGCGTCGTTCTGGACATGGGTCGGCAGGCTCGTGCTGCTGCGCTCCATGCCCGGGCAGGTCGAACGCGAGCAGCGGGCGGTGCGGGACGGCGCCTGGCAGTCGTTGCGCGCGGGGGTGACGTGTGTGGGCGACATATCACGGCGTAATCTGGCGTGGGACGTACTCAAGGAAGTACCGGTCCGCAAGGTTTGTTTTGTAGAGCTGCTCTCAATCGCCGGGGAGCCGCCGCGCAATGTCGCCGAGCTGCGAGAGGCGGTGAGGGCGGTTGAGGAGGACGACCTGCTGACCGTCGGTGTCTCACCGCACGCGCCGTATTCCGTGCCGGAAACGCACATTCGTGGCTCGATCAGGTTGGCGACGGAGTTGGGCCGGCCGTGGTGTACACACTGGGCGGAGACGGCGGAAGAGGTGGCGTTTGTGCACGGTGATGCCAAGGCCTTGCCGGTGTTCATTCGTCCACTCATGAGTCGCATCGGGTTGCACACGCCCGAGTTGTCGCCGATAGCATACCTGGCGCGCTGTGTCGGCGACGGTGCGCCCGGAGCGCTGGCGCACGTGAACTACATAGCCGGCGACGAGGAGATCGAATCTCTCGCCGATGCCGGGCACGTCGTAATGTACTGCCCGCGCGCACACCGCTTTTTCGGTCACCCGCCGCACGCGTTCTCGCGCTTGATCCGCGGTGGCGTGCCGGTAGCGATTGGTACGGACAGCGCGGCGAGTAATGACGACCTGTCGATTTTGGCGGAATTGCGCGCGTTGAAGGGCGGGTCGTCGGCCGATGTGCGGAATGGTCAGCCCGAGATGCGGCAAGCGAGCACCGACGAACTGGGCCCGGTCAGTCCCCCACCCCAGGGGGTGGGGCACCCGGAGCTGACCGCGCACGACTTGCTTCGGATGGCGACGCTCGAGGGCGCGCGTGCGCTGGGGCTCGCGGACAAGATCGGCTCACTCGAGACGGACAAGCAGGCAGACCTGGCGGCGTTTCCCTGTCAGAGCAACACCAGTGACCCGGTCGGCGATCTCATCGCGCTCGCGCCGGCGCCGGTCGGTGTCTGGATCGCCGGCCAACGCGTCGCCATCGTTTAATAGCGGGTCGGACGTAGCGGTAGGGTAGGTCGAGCGCAGCAAGACCTGCCGTCGAGGGCCGCGGTCAACACAGCCAAAACGGCGAGTAGCCCAGGGCGTGGCGGGCCCTGGGCTACTTGTCTTCTAATCGACTGCTGCTGCGTGAGCGCGCTGGCTATGCTCCGTTCTGCCAGGGAGGGGCCGTCGCCGAGGCACGCTTTACTCAGGCGGCGCGGGCAACGCCGGATCGCCTTTGAACACGCCGCTGAACGGGCCGCCGGGAATCCGTGGAATTCCGATGCTCGATCGGCCGAAGATCTCGTCGATCACCATCAGGTCGGCGTCAAGATACTCGCCGCGAAACACACCCAGACGATGAGTGCTGCGGCCATATGCGCCGCGCAGGTATCCCACCACGTTTCCGCCAGGATCGCCATAGACCGCGAAGAACACGCCGTGGATGATTCCCCCGCTGGGCGGCTGCTCGGGTGGCGCTGCGTTGGGGTCCTCCGGCTCGCCGAGCGGCATATAGTAGCCATTCAGGAAGCCGAAGCTCTCGGAGGGCATCCCGTGCCACGCACCGTGCAATTCGCCGCCGGGCAGCGGTGTTTCGCCGTCGGGCGGGAATGGTATGTGCCGGCCATGGAATACGCCAAAGGGCAAGGCCGGGTCGATGCAGGGTGGAGGCGGAGGGTTGTCATCGGGGTCGTCCGGACCGTTGGCTTGACGCCACGTATCACCGGCTTCTTCCGCCGGCAGGAGTCCCAGCGGCGGCACGTCGGGCAGGTCCGGTTGGTCCGGCACGATGTAATCGTTGGGGTCGAGGTCGCCGACGTCACCCGGATCAAACTCGTGCCACGGCAGCGAAAGAATCTCTTCACAGATGTCGAAAGCCGCCCAGCGACCGGCGAAGACACCGCCACGCGTTGGCGGGATGTCCCACCAGTGTCCCATCAGCACGCCCGCCAGGCGCATGTCACGATCGTACCAGCGTCCGAAGAACCGCGGGATGTTGTCTTCGCCACGGCCATAGCGGCCGTGCAGAATGCCGCGGAACCTGCCGCGCATATCCACATACTTCCCGTGGAACAGACCGCCGGCCACTATCCCGGGCGGCAGCATGTCAGCCGGGACTGGATGGTAATGCCCGCGCAATACGCCCAGCGGCTGACCGTCGGCGGCCATCCAGCGTCCGCGGAAGACGCCGGGATTGACGAACGAGTCGCCGTCGCGGCCATCATTCCAGAAAAGCCCCGCGAGCCAGCCATGCTCAACGAACTCCGGGTCTTCGTCATCACCGGCCACGTACGGCGTGAGGTCGTCGAGCGCCACGCGCACGCTGTCGCCATTCGGCACGCGGTACAGTTCGCCAGCCTCACCGAAAGTGGCGTCGACCGGTTCGGTATCGACCGGGACCATTTCGGTCTCGGGGTCGAGTGGCTTGGCCAAGGCGCGAAATGCATTGGATTTCTCCGCCGGGTCGACCGCCTGTGCGTCGAATCCTTCGACAACGCCGTTCACGTCTTCGACAAGACCCTCGTCGAGCAGGAACACGTCATCGATGGGATCATCTCCCGGGCCAAGCGGGTCGGTCGGCCGTGGATCGCCGGCGTACCCCGCGGGGGAGCTGTTGCCATCGGCCGGTTGCGCGCCTGCGTTTGCCGGTCCGTTGCTGGCAAAGGAATCGATGAGCGAGTCTGCGAGCTGGTTGAGATCGACTACGTCGGCACAACCAACTGACATCAGTGCTGTGGCGGCGGCCAGCACGGTGACGCCACACCAAATGCGAACTCCGTGCATCACAGAACCTCCTGTCTGTTTGGGGGAAACATGCCTGCGGAGTGCGGAGGCACACCCTCGATTTCAATCCCCCGGGTGGTTTGATCCGGGAGTTGCACTCCGAGTAGGTCAAACGCCAACGGCGTGCCCGTATTGCGACCAATCATCAAATACCGCGTGAATGGCGGGTTTCGCTGCGCTTGACCTATCCTACAGAGGTGCCGCGATGACGGCGGCGCTTGTGGCGTGGTTGGTCGCTGGTTACAGTTGCGTGGGCCGATAGTGTGCTGGATGGTGGCCGGAGGGTGCCCATGCGAATGCGGGCTTGGTGTGTGGTGCTGGCGTGGGCCGGCGTGGGGCTGTTGGGGTTGACGGCGATAGCGACCGACGTGCCGTCGCGCGAAGGGGAGGATTTACCAGTGCATTTCGTGGTCGTGACGCCGCCGATCGACACAACCGCCCCTGGCGTGATCTACTGCTCGATGAGGCAGGACGGGTGGCCGGACGGCGGGCGGGAGTTACGCCGTGTGTCGCCGGGGGTATACGCGGCGACGTTTGAATTGCCGCCGGGGCAACTGTTTGAGTACAAGTTCCAGCGTGAGAAAAGCTGGCTGTCGGTTGAGAAGGGCCCCGAGGGTGGAGAGATTCCCAATCGCCGGCTGAAGCTCTCAAGCGAGCAGCGTGAGGTCGTTGTCGTTCACGAAGTACCGCGCTGGGCGGATCAGGAGCCGCCGCCCTGGGCACAGGTGCTGTTTGCCGACCGCACCGAACGCCGCCAGGCGCGTCCGCCATCCTCGCGCAGCGGCGATATCCGCGATCACAAGGATTTCGAATCTCACGAGCTGAAGAACCGGCGTGACATCCTGGTCTACGTGCCGCCGGGCTACGACGAATCTCCGACGAAGCGCTACCCGGTGCTGTACATGCACGACGGCCAGAACATCTTTGACGCCGCGACGGCGTTTGCGGGCGTGGAGTGGGGCGTTGACGAAGCGGCCGAGCGTTTGATCAAGTCCGGGGCGATCGCGCCGTGCATTGTCGTGGGGATTGAGAACACGCCGGCGCGCGCCGATGAATACACGCCGTTCGCTGACGCTAAATACGGTGGTGGCGATGGTGATGCGTATCTGACGTTTATTGCCAAGACGGTTAAGCCGTTCATCGATCAGCGCTACCGGACGCTGCCCGATCGCGCGCACACGTACATCGCGGGCAGCTCGCTGGGCGGATTGATCTCACTATACGCCGCGTGCGAGTATTCAGAGACGTTCAGCCGCTTCGGCGTGATCGCGCCGTCGATCTGGTGGAGTGATTTTCGCATCATGACGCTCGTCCGCGAGACCAAGTTCCCCGCCGACGCGAAGCTCTGGGTCGAAGTCGGTCGTGGAGACGTCGTCTCGCGGGAAGAGGCGCGGACGAGCAAGCCGTCGCGTTACCTGCGTACCTGTCGAGAATTGTCCGCGCTACTTGAGAAAAGGGGCCTCACCTGCGAAGGTCGACAGCACTACGCCGAATACCCTGGGGCGTTCCACGACGAGGGTGCCTGGGCGGCGCGCTGTGAGGACATGCTGGTGTTCCTCATCGGTCCTGGCGAGAAGACACCAGAGTGACGTAGCGGCCGACGTCCTCGTGGGCCGTTGAATACGGGGAACGCCGTTCCGCGCCGACGTCGTCGGCCGGTACTTGGGCGTTTGCGCAGTTGGGAGTTGCACATGAGCGCCGTGTCGTATGTTGGACCGCCCGAGGGCGACGAAGACCGGGCGCGCTTCTCTGAGATCGCCTGCGATGCGTTCATTTTCCCGCCCGAGGCGGCGGCGCCGTACTTCGAGATGGCCGGGCACGAGAACATGCGCATTGTTCGGTACGGCGACGAGGTTGCCGCCGGCCTGGTGGCGGTGCCGATGGGACAATGGTGGGGCGGTCGGTCGGTGGCGACCAACGGCATCGGGGCCGTTGCGACGGCGATTCACTGGCGCGGGCGCGGTGCGGCGACGGCGGTGCTCAAGGCCGTGCTCGAGGAATTGTACGAGCGCGGCACGCCGATCTCGACCCTCTACCCCGCGACACGCAAGCTGTACCGGCGGGTCGGGTACGAGCTCGCCGGCCTGGAGTGCGAGGTCGAATTGCCATGCACCGGCATAGATGCGCGCGAGCGCGAGCTCGAAATGCGTGCGGTCACGCCGGACGATGAGCGTCAGATTCATGACGTGTATCGGCGGTGGGCGCGGCGGCACACCGGCAATCTCGATCGGGCCACGTTTAACTGGCGCCGGATCGAGAAATACCGCGACAAACCCAACCAGGGCTTCGTCGTCTGCCGCGGCAGCGAGATCGAGGGCTTCACGTACGTGCGCAACCAGGAGGCCGCAGGCGGCTTTGGCAGCGTCTATGCACATGATGTTGTCGCCCTGACGCCGCAGGCGGCGCGGCGCCTGCTCACGTTCTTCGCCGACTATCGCACAACGCGACGGTGCGTGAAGTGGAAGACCGGCCCGACGGACCCGCTGCTGATCGGCCTGGCCGAATGCGAGTATAAACTGCGCACGCTGGGACAGTGGATGTTGCGGATTGTAGACGTGCCGAAGGCCCTCGCCGCGCGCGGTTATCCGGCGGGTACGAGTGGAGAGATTCACTTCAATGTCCGCGACGAGGTTTTGCCGCAAAACGCGGGGCGCTGGGTGTTGCACGTGGCGGATGGGCGCGGGCGGGCCGAGGCCGGCGGCCGCGGCACGTTTGACGTGGATATCCGAGGTCTGGCGGCGCTGTACGCCGGCTTTCTGTCGCCGATTGAAGTGATCATGACCGGGCGCGGGGAGGCGCCGGAAGAGGAACAGACGACGGCGGCGTCCGTGTTCGCCGGCCCGATCCCGTGGATGCGGGACAGTTTCTAGAAGCTGCCCCATGATTGTGGCACTGGTTCTCGCGCTACGCTTCGCCTGCGGCGTGTAACCAGTGGGTCTCACCGGTTGAAAACCGGTCACCGGTTAAAAACCGGTGCCACATGCGCTGCCGGAGTTGTGGCACATTGCAAGTTGCACGGCGCGGGCGGGACACCCGTGCCACGCGGGAAGTGACACACAGGAGGTCTACCATGCGTAAATCGTCGATTGCAATCGCATCCTTGTTGGTCATGGTTGCCGGGGGTTGCTGGGGCACCAGCAGATCCACGACCGTGAACGTCGGCATCACTCCCATGGTCACCGGCAACGGCGTCAAAGTCTCCGAGACGCGCAACGTGCCGCTCTTCACCAGTGTCGAGCTTGACGGTGCCGTGGACATTATCATTACGATCGACGAGCCCGGGCCGCTTACGATCACGGGCGATGAGAAGATCCTGCCGATCATCCTGACCGAGGTCAAAGACGGGCGTCTGATTGTCCGGGCGAAGCAGTCTTACAGCGCGCGCTTGCAAACGGTAATCAACGTCTCCACGGGCAGCCTCACCGCGGTGGCGACCAACGGGTCAGGCGACATCCGCGTCACCGGCCCCAACAACAGTCCGCTCAGTGTTGCCATCAACGGTTCGGGCGACACGTATGTCGCTGGCATCGACAACGAGTCGCTCAAAGTCACCGTCAACGGCTCGGGCGACGCGTATGTCGCGGGTCAGACGGCGAATCTGGCAGCCGCGGTGAGTGGGTCGGGTGATATTGACGCCGGCAAGCTCGTGGCACGCGCCGTTGTTGCCCGGGTCGCGGGTTCTGGCGACATTGATGTGCATGCGACCGATACGTTGGCCGGCACGGTCGCGGGTTCGGGGTCGATTCGCTATTCCGGCAAGCCGCACGTGACCGCCGCCGTTGCGGGCAGCGGAGACATCGGGCCGAAGTAACGCGGACGTGGCCGGCGTGTCGGCTGCGGCTGTTGGTGACGGGGCCTTACAAACGGCCGTGTGCTGCTGATCCGCGGGGATGGCTACACGCGTTCGCCACGGGCGGCGCGGCGGCGGTCAACCGCCTTCAGGTTGCGCTTGCGCAGGCGGATCGCGTCGGGCGTGACCTCGATCAGTTCGTCGTCCTCTATGAACTCCAGCGCGATCTCGAGCGTGATTTCGCGTGGCGGCTTGAGCACGACAGTCTTGTCCGCCGACGCCGCGCGGATATTCGTCAGTTTCTTGCCCTTGCAGACGTTGACGGGCAGATCGTTGTCGCGGCAATGTTCGCCCACGATCTGACCTTCGTAAACCTGCTCGGGCGGGGCGACGAACATCTCGCCCCGGTCGCGCAGATTGTCGAGCGCGTAGGCGGTCACCTGCCCCGACTCGCTGGTGACCATCACACCACATTGCCGCCCCGGGATCGCGCCGCGCAGGTACTCATACTCATAAAACGCGTGGTGCATCACGATGGTCCCATTGGTGGTGTTCAAGAGGCGCGTGCGCAGGCCGATCAGACCGCGCGCGGGGATCGTGAATTCCAGGTGCGTGCCCTGGCCGCGTGATTCCATGACCGTACACACGGCGCGGCGCGTGCCCATGTGTTCCATTACGGTGCCGACGTACTCGGCAGGCACCTCGATCACGCACAACTCGATCGGCTCGGTCTTGCGGCCGTCCAGCTCGCGGTAGATCACCTTCGGCTTGCCGACCGCCATCTCGTAGCCTTCGCGGCGCATGTTCTCAATCAGGACCGAGAGATGCAGCAGCCCGCGCCCGAAGACGTGTAACTCCTCGGGGGTGGCCCCCGACTCCACTCTCAGGGCGACATTGTGCTGGGCCTCTTTCTCGAGACGATCGCGCAGATGGCGGCTGGTGAGAAAACGGCCGGCGCGACCGGCGAACGGTGAATCGTTCACCCGGATGGTCATGTGCAGCGTTGGCTCATCGACACGCGTCAGGGGCAGCGGCTCGCCGCGCTCGGCGTCGGCAATCGTGTTTCCGATATCGACTGATTCAAGCCCGACCAGGGCGCAAATATCGCCGGCCTCGACCCGCGCGACCTTGCGCCGGCCAAGTCCATCAAAGACGTACAGCTCGCCAATCCGCTCCTTGCTTTGCGTACCATCCCGGCGAAAGACGTTAACCAGCGCGCCCGCCTCCAGCACACCCGCGTACAGACGCCCGATGCCGATGCGGCCAACATAGTCGTTGTAGTCGAGTGTCGTGATCATCATCTGAAGTGGTGCATCCGGTTTGACCGCCGGCGCCGGCACCTTCTCGATGATCGCATGGAAGAGCACACTGACGTCGTTGGTTCGCTCTCGGGGGTCGAGTGTCGCATAGCCCAGCGTCGCGGAGCTGTACAGCGTGGGGAACTCCAGCACGTCTTCATCGGCCCCGAGCTCGATGAACAGATCGACGACTTCGTTCAACACGTCAACCGGCCGGCAGGCGGGGCGGTCGATCTTGTTGATCACGACAATCGGGCGGAGGTGACACTCGAGCGCCTTGCGGAGCACGAACGTGGTCTGCGGCATCGGCCCCTCAAAGGCATCCACCAGCAACAGACAGCCGTCGGCCATCATCAGTACGCGTTCGACCTCGCCACCGAAATCCGCGTGCCCGGGCGTGTCGACGAGGTTGATTTTCACGCCGGCGTAGTTGATGGCGATGTTCTTGGCGAGGATGGTGATGCCGCGTTCGCGCTCGATATCGTTGCTGTCGAGAATGCGGTCTCCCTTGAGCTGTCCCTGACGGAACTGCCCGCACTGTCGCAACATCTGGTCGACGAGCGTCGTCTTGCCATGATCGACGTGGGCAATGATGGCCACGTTGCGGATTTTCTCATTACGAAGCGACATCTGTGCTCGATCCAGTGTTCGCAGTCCGTTGCAGCAGTCCACTGCCGGCCCGGTACTCACCGGACGTCGGCGCGAAACGAAACTCCCGAGATCTGTGGCCGGCGCGGCGCCGGCTGTCGCGTAGTCTGCTGTCGCGAACCGCTGGGCGGGGGGCGGTTCACGCGCCCCGAGGTCGGCTGTCACGGTCCCGGCAAGCGTCGCGCCGGGCTTCTCTTTTGACACATGCTAACCGGCATTCCGGCGTACGGCGAGCCGACGACCGTGCCCGCCGTGGGAGTCTCCGCTTGGCCCAGAAATGTAGCGCGAGCTGCCGTCGCTGGCACGGCGCTGATTCCTCTGGTATAAGCGGCGCACGCCGCCCTGGGGGACCGGGCCGGTGCCAATCTCGCAACGGAGGTGGATACTGATGGACCGTCGCACATTCCTCGGGTCGAGTCTGGCGGCCGGCGCCGCCGCATCGTTTGGACTGGGCGTTGCCGGTGCCGCGCAGCCACAGGCGGCGGGCGCTGCCGGCCGGCGTCAATTCAAGCTCAAGTATGCGCCGCACTTCGGGATGTTCCGTCATCACGCCGGCGATGATCCCATCGAGCAGATCAAGTTCATGGCCGACCAGGGATTCACCGCGCTGGAAGACAACGGCATGATGGGCCGCCCGGTGGAGTTGCAGGAACGGATCGCCGGTGAAATGTCACGCCTGGGGATGACCATGGGCGTGTTCGTGGCTTATGCGGAGTTCGGCGACCGGACGTTTGTACACCGTGACCAGGACGTGCGTGACATGCTGGTCAAGCGGATGCAGGCCGCGGTCGAGGTCGCCCAGCGCGTCAACGCCAAATGGTGTACCGTCGTACCGGGCATGTATGACCAGCGTCTGGAATGGGACTACCAGACGGCCCACGTGGTTGATCACCTCAAGGCCTGCGCCGAGGTGTGCGCGCCCGCGGGGCTGACCATGGTTCTCGAACCGCTCAACCCGCACAACCATCCCGGCCTCTTCCTGACCAAGGTGCCCCAGGCCTACCAGATCTGCCGCGCCGTCAACAGCCCGGCGTGCAAGATTCTGGACGACCTCTATCACCAGCAGGTCACCGAGGGCAACCTGATTCCGAACATCGATCGAGCCTGGGAGGAGATTGCATACTTCCAGGTCGGCGACAATCCCGGACGCAAGGAACCGACCACCGGCGAGATCAACTACCGCAACATCTTCGCCCACCTGCACAACAAGGGCTTTCAGGGAATCATCGGAATGGAGCACGGCAACATGCATCCCGGCAAAGCCGGCGAACAGGCCGTGATCGACGCCTACGCGGCTTGCGACGACTTCTAGCGTCGTTGTCGCTGGAGGCCTCAAGTACTTCGCGCTACGCTTCGTCGGACTCTGTAACTGCCGGCGCCTCGCCGGCCGCCTGATGTCGGAAACGCCGCTTTGTAGCGACGGCCTGCGAGGCGCAGGCCGCTACAGTGGCCCGCGCGCGAAACAACTGAACTGGAAACGGCACTTGCGGCCGAGATGGAACGGACGCGTGGTTGTCACGGCGTTAGACGCGGGTGGTTTTTCAAACGGGAGACAGACGCGATGAATAACGATGCGATTTCCGAACAGGTCAGTGCGGGCGGCAAATCACTATCACGCCGTGACTTTCTCAGAACCGCCTCAATCGTAGCCGGCTCGACGTTGATCACGGGCTGTGCGACGACACCCAAGCGGCAACCGGCGATACCGGTGCTGCCTGGCGCGCCGACGCCGCTGCGCGTCGGTGTGATCGGCTGCGGCGGGCGCGGCACCGGGGCGGCCCTCAATTGCCTGACGGCCGATCCCCACGTGAGCATCGTCGCTTTGGGTGACTTGTTTCAGGATCGACTTGACGCGTGCCGCAACAAGCTGGCGGACTGCGAGCGGCCGCAGACGGTTTCTCCGGGAAGCTGCTTTGTCGGCTTCGATGCCTACCTGGGCGTGCTGTCCTGCGATGTTGACATTGTGATTTTGGCGACGCCGCCGGGATTCAGGCCGCTCCACCTGTGGGCCGCCGTCGAGGCCGGCAAGCACATCTTCACCGAGAAGCCGGTGTGCGTGGACCCGGTGGGCGGACGCTCGGTCATTGCCACCGCGGAGCTTGCCTCGCAAAAGGGCCTGGCGATCGTGGCCGGTACGCAGCGGCGCCACGACCCCGCGTACGTCGAGCTGATGCGCCGCATCCATGACGGTGCGATCGGCGAGCTTGTCGGCGGACAGTGCTATTGGAACCAGGGCGGGCTCTGGGTCAAGGAACGTCAGCCGGACTGGTCGGACATGGAATGGCAGTGCCGCAACTGGCTCTACTTCACGTGGCTGTCGGGCGATCACATCGTCGAGCAACACGTCCACAACATCGACGTCGTCAATTGGGCGATGGGCTCACCACCGGTCAAGGCGCTCGGCATGGGCGGGCGCGAGGTCCGCACCGATCCGAAGTACGGCAACATATTCGATCATTTCGCGGTTGAGTATGTGTATCCCAATGGCGCCAGCGTGATGAGCATGTGCCGGCAGATTCAGGGGAGTTCGGGCCGTGTTGCCGAGCGTCTGGTTGGGACCGCGGGTGTCGCACACCCGCCGACGAAGATCGAGGGTTCCGGCGCGTTCGAATACGAGCCGCCGGGCGGTGAGTGGATTAACCCATATGAGCAGGAGCACCGGGATTTGATCGCCAGCATTCGCGCCGGGCAGCCGCTGAACGAAGGTCGGCGGGTGGCTGAGAGCACGTTAACGGCGATCATGGGGCGCATGTCGGCCTACACCGGGCGCGAGATTTCGTGGGATTGGATGATGAACGCCTCGCAGCTTGATCTGACGCCGCCGGCCTACGAGTTTGGCGACCTTCCAGTAGCTCCCGTACCAGTACCGGGCCAGACCGAGTTGGTTTGAGCCATCTGTGGAGCTGATGTGAACGGGTGGCCGAAGCCCGCGCGGCCGGCGTGTTTCAACTGTACTCCGGCAGGTGTTCACGCTGAGCTTCGAACATCTCGTCGGCCATGCTGCGAATCTCGGCCGGGCTGCACACGGCCGCTGTCAGCGGATCGAGCATCAGCGCGTGGACGGCTGCCTCGCGGCTGCCCCTCGAGTACCGCCAGCGCGCCCACTTCGAACATCGACATGTTCGAGCGGCACAGGGGCGGCGAGTTGCGGCGGCAGCGGCCCAAACTGCGTCGGCTGGATGCCCTGACGGTTGACCAGACAGGCGACTTCCACGCAGCCGTCGGCCGGCAGGTTCTCGATCAGCCCGTCATTGGCCACATTGCCGTGGATCACGCACGGACGATTGGTTTCACAGGCCTCAATGATGTATGACGCGTATTCCTCGCTGCGTTCGAGCTTCAGTTGCTCTGTGCCGGCGATGATCCTCTGGCGGCGCTCGTCAGCTTCGCGCCGCCACTGGGGCCAGTCACGCGCGTAGAATCCCGCCTCGCCGAGATACCCGGCGCGGCAGTACTCATCGATGAGTTCCGGGCGCTTGCGATAGTAAGGCAGGTACTCGGAAAAGTGCCCGCTCGATTCGGTGACGAAACACCCGAAGTGCAGCATCATGTCGAAGCGCACCGGATCGCGCTCCCACAGGGCGCCGCGGTCGATCACCTTCGCGCGCAATTCCGGATACAGATCGCGGCCATGGTGCGCGAGCTTCGTGAACCAGGCATGGTGATTGATGCCGCCGCACTGCCAGTCGAGCTCCTCGTAGGGGACGCCGGCGTAGTCGGCCAGTTGGCGGCTGGTACCCTGGACCGAATGGCACAGGCCGACGACGCGCATCGTCGACGACCACTGTGCGATCAGGCACATCATGTTCATCGGGTTCGTGTAATTCAGCACCAGCGCGTCGGGGCAGAGCTCCTCGCAGTCATCCAGCACGTCGAGCCAGACCGGCCCCGTGCGCAGCAGCTTGAACAGCCCGCCCGGCCCCAGCGTATCGCCGATGCACTGCGACACGCCGTATTTGAGCGGGATATCGTTGTCGCAGCGCACCGTGTCGAGCCCGGAGACCTCGATGCAGTTGATGACGTAGTCGCTGGCAGGCAGCGCCTGTCGGCGGTCGGTGGTGGCTTCGACTTGCCAGCGGCCGCCAAGCCGCTCGGCGACCATGCGCGCCACCTGGTGGGACAGCTCCAGCCGACGTTCGTCGATATCCACGAGCCGCAGCGTGCCGCCGTCGCCGGCGATCTGAAACAGATCCTTGCTGAGATGCTCGACAAAGAAGCTGCCGGCTCCGAGAAACGTGACGTTGGGCATGAGGCGCTCCGCAGGGGTGGTCTGATTTTGCGGATCGTAACGGGAGCGCGTGGTTGGGTACAAGGACGTGAGGATTCAGAGGGCCGAGGATTCAGAGGGGCATGACACAACCCGCGGGTGCGTAGCTTTGCCAGTTTGGCAAACTTCGCCCCGGAGGGGCGCTGGATCATAGCCACGGGTGGAGCGCAGCGCAACCCGTGGATCGGAAACCGACTCACTCTCCCGCCCCGGCAGGGGCGGTGGAGACGCGCGAACGGCGAAGTCGCCCGCGCCCCTGCCGGGGCGAAGTGTTCTCGGGGAACCAAACTCATCCACGGGTTGCGCTGCGCTCCACCCGTGGCCATGCGCCCGGGCCCCTCCGGGGCGATACGGCTGCCACACTCCGATTGGGCTGCGGCTCCGTTCAAGGATCCAAGTGCAAATCGGCGGCGCCCTGCGCGTGTTACCAGCCGCCGCGCCGGCTTGTCAGCCCGGCCAGCAGCAAGCCGAGCAGCAGTCCGCTCGCGGGCTCCGGGATGACGGCCGACATGTTTAGCGCGAACTGGTAGCTTTCCAGCCCGTCGCTTGTGCGATACGTGGGCATGTAGATCGTCAGCGGAACGTTGGGATCCTGCGGCACGATCCAGGATGTCGGCTGGCCGGCGGGCCAGTCAATGCTCTTGGGCGTTGCCAGCAGCTCCAGCGTGTAGACGCGGTCGGTCGGCATGGGGTTGTATATGTCGATAAGCACCGAGAATGGCATGGTGTCGCCAACCCACGAATCCACGGCCCAGACGTAGATCGGGCTCCAGGTCTTGCTTTCGTTGGGGTCGGGGATTGAGCGCAGATCGACGTCGTAAAACCCGCTCGGCCCTTCCCAGACTCCCGGCTCGTTGATGTGATACATCGCGGCATAGCCCGGCCAGACACCGAAGTTCATCTGGTGATCCGCGGTGTCGTCATAGCCGTCGGTCGCCTCCGACCACACTCCGATGTCCGCCGAAGTACACCCGCACCACTCGCCGAACGTGTAGTGAATGCGGTGAAACTCGTCGGCGTGGGCGCCCGTCACCGCGAACGCCGTCAATGTCGCCACACAGGCGAGAAGTAAGCGCATGGGTCATTCCTTTGGCTGGTGCGGAGCGCCATGTCGGCGCGCACCGCATATGTTGTCGGCTCAGTGATCATAGGCGTCGGGCCGCGGCATAATCAACCGGGCGGCGTCGGGTGCGCCGCGGGCCCGTAATAACCGCCGGGCGGATGCCGACGCGCCAGTCTCGACAAACGGTGGCCGCCGGGCAGACGCGGCACTCGCCGGTATCCAGACCAGTGGTGGGCTTGTGGCCCCGTCGATGATGAGCTATATGACAGTCCGCGACGGTGCGGGCCGCAAGGCGTAAACTTGCGGTTCGGGTGGCTGACGGGGCAGGTTGCCGGTTTGGCCAAGTGCCCGCGAGCGAGGAAAGCATGTTTCTTGACACGCGCGTTGAATCAGGTTTCAACGTACTCAACGTCGGCGGTGAGCTGGGTGGACCCGACGATGCGACGCTGATCGAGCGCGTCCGTGACCTGATGAGCGGGCCGGGCGCATCGCTGATCGTCGATCTCAGCGAAGTGACCTTCATCAACTCCACCGGGATCAACACGCTGGTGCGCATGACCGCCCAAGCCAACGTGCAGGAGCAGCGCATTGTCTACGCAGGACCTTCGCCCATGGTCGCCGGCGTTTTGCGCACCACGCAGCTTGACCGCTTCCTGGCGGTCTTCCCCACAACCGCCGCGGCGGCAAAGGGTCTGGCGGGCTGACGGTCGCCATGCACGCTGTCAGTCACGCGGCATGAGCGTGAAAGCCGTGAGCGCGACGAGCTGCAGTGCGATCGCGAAACCCAGCTTGATCAGCACCTGGCCGGCATCTACGGCAAACACCCAATCCGACAAGGCCCAGGCCAGCAGGCCGACGACCACGGCCTGGACGATGGCCCCGATGGGTCTGGCGACCGAGAGCTCGCGGTGTTGTTGAGCGCGGCTCGCCTTGTCGAGCATCACCCGTATTTCCAGCAACTGGTCGGCCATCCCGCGCAGGACTTCGGCCGGCTCGCCCGGGGTCGTGCGGGCACGACGCGCCGGCGTCTGCTCCTCCGGCGGGGCGGTGGCCATGGTTGATTCCTCGTTGTTCATCTGACCGTCGCCTCCGCGCGGACTCATGTTGCGACGTTGCCGACCGCTTCGATGATCGCCTGGCGCAGCAGCGGCAGCATAATCTCGTGATGCCCGATGATCGTGTGTCCATGGCCCTTATCAACCGGGCGGGTGACGACGTTCTGCTGGGGACGGTAGTGCCGCAACATGTCGAAATTCGCCGTGTGCATGCCGGCCAGCGAATGACCCAGGTTTCGCGCGATGGAGACGGCCTTGAGGAAGACCTCGGGCATGATCACGGCGGAGCCGACATTGAGCCACACGCCGCCCGCGGCGCCGTCAGCGGCGGCGGTCATATCGGCGACCACGCCACAGAGCGTGCGGAAGTCGGCGATGCTGGCGGCCCCGATCGCCGCTCCGTCGGCGTCCGGGTGCATGTGTACGGTGTCGGTACCGATCGCGACATGAACTGTCGCCGGCACGCCGGCGCGCGCCGCGGCGGCCATGATGCTCACACTGCGGTAGGGCGCCTCGGCTTCGTTCAGCAGGTCTCCAAGGGCGCGACCCAGGCCGCGTCCGTCCGCGCCGAGCCGGGCGGCGGTGCCCATGCGCTCGCAAGTCTCGAAAACCATGCCGAAGCTGCCATCACGGATGGTCTCACCGACCTCTTCACTCGTGGCGCCGGTTTCGGCCAACTCCAGGTCGTGGATCGCGCCCGAGCCGTTTGTTGCGATAGACGTGACAATCCCGCGCTCGATCAGATCCACCACCAACGGGCCGCAACCCGTTTTTATCACATGACCGCCGAACGCAAATACGACCGGACGGTCGGCGCGGCGCGCGGCCACGATGGCATCGACCGTTGCGCGCAACTCGTTTGCGCCAAGAAAGCCCGGCAGTGTGGCGAACCAGTCGGCAAACGACACGCCTGCCGCGGGCGGTGCGACCAGCGACGCAGTATCGACTTTGTGCGTGCGACGGCCACGGGATTTCATGCGCATCTTCGAGAAATCGAGTTTCACGCGGTTTCCTCCAGCACCTCGCGCAGACATGGGTCCAGCGGGCTGTCTTCGGGAAAGCAGACCCGCACATCAAGCCGCACCAATGATGGACGGTCGGGCGCGGCCGGCCAGACGGCGGATAGTTTCGCCCAATCCTTGCGCGTTGTCACCACCACGTCGCTGCCGCGCGCCTGCGCGGTCCGCGCAATAACATCCGCATCCCGCCGGGTGTAGCGATGGTGGTCGGGGAACGGGAGCACCGATCGGACACAGGCGGCCAGCGGTGTCAGCAGGCGTGTAAACGTCTCGGGGTTGCCCAATCCACACACCGGTTGCACGCGCAGGCCGGCCAGTGCCGCGGCATCCTCGGTGTGCCCGTCCTGGTACTCGATCTGCGTCGCGGCGATCGTCGTGTGAATAATAAGCGGCGCGCGTCCATAGTGACGCAGCCTCGTTTCGATTTCGTCGATACGCGCCGGCGTGACCTGGTTCGCGCGCGATATCACGAACAACCCGGCGCGGCGCAGGCCGGTCAACGGTTCGCGCAGATTGCCGGCGGGCAGCAGCGCTGCGCCACCCCACGGATTCAGCGCATCAATCAGCACGATGTCCAGGTCGCGCGCCAGCCGGCGATGCTGAAAACCATCGTCGAGTACCAACACGTCGGCATCATGCTGCCGGCGTGCGATCGCCGCCCCCGCGACGCGATCCGGGTTGACGACGACCGCCACACCCGGCAGGGCTTTCTCGAACTCCAGCACCTCGTCAGCCGTCTGGCCCGGCTGGGCGCCGTAACCACGGGTCAGGATGGCCGGTCGGCGCTGCATGGCGCGCAGCCGGCTGACAATCTCAATCACCGTCGGAGTTTTGCCGGTGCCGCCGGTCGTGATGTTGCCCACACTGATCACCGGGATGCCGGCGTGCCGGGCCGCACCGGCGCGATCGTAGCGTCGATTGCGCAACCGGATGACCCCACCATAGGCGGCGGAGAGCGGCGCGAGCAAACGGCGCCAGTGGCGTAGATCAGGGCGCTTGCGGATCATGGTCTTCGCGGGCGGCAAGTGCTTTGTCAACCCTCAATTGACGGGCCGCTGTGCCACTGCTCTTGAGCGGCGTCTCCCGGCGCTCTCGGTGTGCCCAGCAGGCTCAGCACTGCTCGAGAGCAGTGGCCCATGCTTTGGTCGTTACGCCATGCACCAGGTCAGCGTTGTATCGAGCGCCAGTCCCGGGCGCCGGGGCTCAGATTTCGAGCATGCCGCTTTCTCGCTGCCAGCGCACGCTCAGTGGCACGCCGGCCGTCAGCGGTGTGCGCGGCGCATACTCGAGCAGATCACGCGCTTTCGCGATGTCCGCCACGTAGCGCGTTACCTCTCCTTGCCGGGACGGTTCATACTGCACATTGGGCTCTGTCTGTAATGACAGTCCGATCAGATTCACCAGATCGACGAGCGTCGAGCCCTGCCCACACGCCAGGTTTATGGTCTCACGCAGTATGCGGCGCGCGACGACGGCGTCTATGCCCGCCAGCACGCCCCGCGCGCAATCATCCACATACGTGAAATCGAGCACCTTCTCACGGCCGTAAACGACGATCCGCTCCCCCTGCGCGATCCGCCGGATGAACAGCGGGATCACGCGCTCCATGCGCTCGATATCGCAGTCATAGCGGCCATAGACATTACTGAAACGAAACACCAGGCACGGCAGTTCATAGCACTCGGCGTATGAATAGATGAACGCCTCGCCGGAGATCTTCGACGCGCTATAGGGGCTCTCGGCGACCACGAAATCAGCCTGGGCCTCGTCGGTTACGTGCTGGTGGATGTCGCCGTAAACCTCGCGCGAACTGCCAAAGATAAACGGCGTGTTGCCGTTCACCCGCGCGAACTCGAGCGCGGCGAAGAGCGTCTCGACATTATGCATCGCGCGCCGCGGATTCTCGACCAGCTCGAACACCTTGGCATGGGCTGCCAGATGCAGGACGGCGTCGAACTTGCCGTCGACCGGCAGATCTCCGTCCTGGTGACGTCGCAGGTCGCACGTCACGGTCGGAATGCGGTCGGTCCACGTGTTGGGGCGGATGTCCACTCCCACAACATCATCGCCGCGCTCCAGCAGTGCCAACCCGACGTTAGTGCCAATTTGCCCACTTGATCCGGTAATGAGAACGCGCATCATGCTTCCCGCCAGTACACCGTGGAACAGCGCCGTCGCCGTGCGACGCAGCGGGGTATCCTAATCGTTGTGCCCGGCGCACGCCATGCGAGCTGGACATCAGCGTGGCAGGCCACTACCGTGCGCGCATGCAATGTACCCCGCACACGACGTATTCCGAGGTCCGGGCCCTGTTTCTGCGCGGCGGCCGTGAGGTGTTGATTACCAGGACGTATTCCGATGCGGCCTGGGGGTTTCCCGGCGTGCAGTTGAGAGCGGGGGAGTCGGCGGTCAATGGTCTGCTGCGAATATGTCGGGAGCTGTTCGATTCGAACATCGTGCGGTTGGCCGGAAGCCAGAGCTGCAGCTACAACCTGGGTTTCCGCACGGCGAAATATCGGTACTTCGTGTGCCACCCGGACCTCTCCGATAGCAGGTTGATGCAGCACGTCGAGTCGCGCTGGGTGCTCGTGCCGCAATTGCGCGACTACTGTTTTGACGCCCCTACCCAGTGTTTTCTGGACCGGCACCTGCTCAGCGTGGTCGGTCGATAGTCCGGCACAGATCGCGCGCCCCGCCAGCGTGATACTCCTGATGAAGCTCACGCCGACCCGGCACGATGTCATGTAATGAAGCGCCGGAGGTATGGCCACCGCGAGAGCTGCCGGCCGGCAGTCAGCGGCGCCGTGGCTTGGAGTACAAATGGACAGTAGCCGCCCATTGCGAATCAGGAAGGACGACGACGAAATCGCCGCCTACCTGGATTTGCTCGACAACGCCAACAAGTCGAACAAGCACGCCTGCGCCCGTCAGTCGGACAGGTTGCGCTATCGCCTGACCGCCATCCGCGTCGAACTGTCGCCGCGCGGGGGGCGACCGACCCAATACCTGGTACCCACGCGCAATATCAGCCGTGACGGGCTGGGCTTTCTCCTGGGCCATTTCGTGCACCCATCGACACCATGCCGGCTGCGTCTGCTCTCGACCAGACATGATCCCCAGCTTGTCAACGGGCAGGTTACACGCTGCCGCTATATCGAGGGCTCGGGGTGCGTGTACGAAGTCGGCGTGAAATTCGACCGGCCCATCGAGGTTGCGCGGTTCTCGGCGGAAGCCCAGACCTCGCGCGTACTGCTCGTGGACGATGATCCGGCCATCCCCCAGCTCGTCGAGAAACTCCTCGCCGGCATCAACGCCGAGGTGACATACGCCGAAAGCGGAAAACGCGCCTTGGAGCTGACCGACGGGGCGAGCTTTGATGTCGCCATCGTCGATATGGACATGCCTGAGATGAACGGTTTCGAAACGGTCAAGCAGATGCGCAGTGCCGGGTATTCGGGGCCAATTGTGGCCCTGACCGCGCTGCCCGATCCAGAGGACCGTAAGCGCTGTTTCGAGGCCGGCTGCACACGCTTCCTGCCCAAGCCGGTGTGCCGGCAGGCACTCGTGGCCCTGTTGACCAGCCTTGCCGGAGAGCCGCTCGTCAGCAGCCTTGCCGGAGAGCCGGATATGGTCGAGTTGATCGACCATTTCGTGTCCGAACTGCCGGCGCGCATTGCCGAACTCAAGAGCGCCACCGCGGCGAGCGATGTGTCGGCCATCACCCAGATCGTGCGATCGCTCAAGGGTCAGGCCGGATCGTATGGCTTCCAGGTGATCACGGAATTGGCCGCGCAGATCGAGACGCTGTTGCGCGACAGCACGGACGTGGAGCCTGTCCGCAAGCAACTCGCCGCCCTGAGCCAATTGTGTCTGGCCGCCAGACCGGCGAGTGGCCCGGCCGAGAGCGGCAAGGCTCCCGAGGAGTAGTCCGCAGGTCGCTGATCTCGACCTGGCCGGTCAGGTGGTACGGCTGCCGGCGTGTTTCAGCCACTCCAGGCCGTGATCTGCCACCCGCTGAATAATCTGTGGATATAGCTCGCGCTCCTGGACGCCGACGCGCTGGGCCAGCGTATCAGGGTCGTCGTCCGGCAATACCGGGACTCGGCGCTGCCCGATGATTGGTCCATGATCGTACTCGTGGTCCACGAGGTGCACGCTACAGCCGCTCTCGCTGTCGCCATGCCTCAAGACAGCCTGATGTACGCGATGTCCGTACAAGCCCTTGCCACCATGTCGCGGAAGAAGTGACGGATGGATATTGAGAATTCGGCCTTCGTAGCGCGCGGGGTAATCCCACAGACACAGAAATCCACCCATTACGGCCAGGTCGACGGTGGCTTGGTCGCAGGCGGCCGTGATCGCTTCCGAGTGGGCGGCGGCGTCGGCGAAATCCCGACTGCGGATGATCCGCACCGGCAAGCCCGCCTCGCGCGCGATGTCGACACCCCGAACCGCGCCGCGCGAGCTGATCACGAGCACGATGCGAGTGTTGCGCAGACGCCCGTCGTCGATGTGGTTGATCAGATTCGCCAGCGTCGAACCACCGCCCGAGATGAGCACCGCGAGGCGCAACGGGTGCTGGTTGGAGAATCCCGCCTGCATATGCGTATCGTAACATTAGCATCGTCGTCACGGAATCATCGCCGGCGTAGCGGTGTGATTCTCCGGGGAGTTTGCTATGATGCCAGCCGACGTGATCGGGATAGAATGACGATAATGAGGTTTGCGGCGGGGCCGGGATTGCCCCGGCCAGCACCGGGACGCACTTGGTATTGCCCAGAGTTCAAATAGCCCATAGAGCAGGGGTACGACGACCGTGATCAGCATGAAAACCTACGAGGACCAGGCCAAGCTCAGCGTTTACGCGTCGATCGTCGCGGGGCTCGCATCGCTGGCCTCGGTGGCCCTCATCCTGCGCAACTTCGACTCCGAGGAGTTCTTCGTTAATTACGCCAGCGGCACGTTGTGGCTTCCGGCGGTCGCGGCCAGCCTGCTGGTTGCGCTCGGAGCCGGTGCGTTGGCGTTCTTCATGGGCCTGTATACGGCCGGTCAGCGTCGTAACAAAAAGACCAACCTATCGTGGCTTGCGTTCTTCATCAGCGCCGGCGCGATCACGATCGCACTATCTGCGGCCGTGTTCTTCGTTCTCACGCGGAACCAGATCACCTATTAGGCGGCGTGCCGATCGATAGCGCTGGAGCCCCCCCGATCATTGACATTCCAGGTGTGTGCGCGAGCTTGGTGGCGGTTTTCAGGGCTGCGGGCCCAATTCCGCGCGTGGCCCGCCGGCACGACGCCGATACTCGTCGGCCCTGCGCACGATGCCCTGGAATTCGCCGCCGCTGACCAGGGCCCATTCGCCACCCGGACCGGCGATGTTCAGATATTGCAGCTCGCGGTAGGCGTAGCGCCCGAGGCCGAAGAGGGGCCAGTTGATGCCGGTGCGTATATCGCAAGCGCGGCAGATCATATAGCCGACGTCGGCCCGGCGCAATACGTAGTCCGGCGCGTAGTGCCAGCCGTCGTCAATGATGGCGGCACCGGCCAGCTCGGCCGACAGCGCCGGGAAGTCGCCATCGAACGACTCACCACGCGCAAGGAAATGCGCGGCGCGGTATCCGGCCTCGGCGGTTACGAAGGGCTGGTTCCCGATGTAGTCCATCAACTCAGCACTGCTCTGGCGCGGCACCTCCGCCTGAGCGGCTTCGGCGGTCATCGATTCGGCGCCGGGCTGCGCGGTGACGGGATTGGCGGTGTCACGCCTCTGCGTGGCATCGCAGCCGGCCAGACCGCAGCCAATGATCGCCAGCAGGGTTGCGCGTATCGTGCGTGCGAGCATTTCTTAGAAGCTCCAGGTGATGCCGGTGAAGACGAAGTTCCGCATGCCACGATCGTTGTAGGCGTCGCCGGGGAAAAAGGCTCCCCAGCGCAGCGTCCAGGATAGATCGGACGAGATACGCCAGTTGGCGAAATAGTCCATCTCCCAGCCGACATATCCGGCATTCATGTCTGACGTGATATCACTGATCGCAGCGCGAGCATGGTGTTTGTGATACAGGAACCAGTTGGTGCCCAGCTCGAGGTCGCGAAAAGACTCGTATTTGGCGAAGGGGGCGCATGATCCGCCCAGGCGCCAAACGTGCATGTTGCTGAGTGCCGGGCTCGCGGAAATACCCGTGTCGCGATAGCCAAAGGCGTTGAAGCTGGTGTCCATGCCGCGGCGGTTTCCACCGGCGGCGTTGCTCGGGCTGCCGATGCGATCACGGTCGCCACTCGCAAACATGTATTCAAAAGCCAGCCGCGGCCGCGTCGGCGTGTCGAAGAGATACTCCAGCCCGGCACTCCAGCCCCAGGCGTTCACATCATCCCGCACGATCCACTGATCATTGCCCCAGCTCTTGCCCGTCTCAAACACGCCCTCCGCCCAATAGCGCAGGTTGTGGACCAGTTCACCCTGCGAGCCGATGCCGAAGTACGCGGTGTCGTAGCTGTAATTCTGGAACCAGTCCTGCGGCCGCTCATCCGTGTGATCGTCATTCCACAGGGCGTAAACGTAGGGCTCGTGACGCTCGATGCCGGTATACGAGAGCTGGACGCCGTAGAAGCAGCGCGCGCTGTTGTTGTCTACCGGGTCGCTACGGTCGATGTTGGGCGTGAGGCCGAAGGTCTTGCCCAGGAGGCCCTGGACGCGCAGGTCGTGTAGGCGGCTGTCGAAATAGACGGCGTCCAGCGGCGTGTCCAGCACATATCCGCTGCCAATCATGGCTTGCTGCCGACCGATGCGGAGCGTCAGTTGGTAAGGGTCGGCCGGTGTGGTGATGCGCAGCGCCCGGCCTACGTCCACCTGATACCAAAGACGTTCGAGGTTGGGGCCAACCCAGTCCTGTTGGCGTTCGTATTCGTCGCCGGGCTTGAAATACTCGAAGCCCAGCTTCATGCGGGCAAACAGCTCGTGTGTGCCGCCATCAAACCGCAGGCGCGTCCACAATGACATCCCGGGACGATGGTACCAGCGTGAGGCCTGGACACCGTCATCGAAGTGGAACGTGTAATGCTCGATCCACCCGCCCCATTGCCAGTCCACCAGCGCGTCGAGCGGAGCGGCCGTCCCCCGGGCGTCGGCCAGTTGCTCGTCGATATAGCGCTGTTGCTCCAGGATGTTGGTCGCCGGGGACGCCGTGCCATTGGGCCGGGGCTGTGCTGATGCCGAGGCGATGATGGCGAACGCGATGGCGATCACCGCGAGAGGTCTCATGCTTCGTATCATGGTTGTCAACGCTCTTTGCGGAAAGCCTGTGCCGTCGGGGCGTCGATCACGCCCACCCGCGCCAAAGTCAAGTGCAACGGCTTACACGCCGCGGAACGATATGAATCCGCGTGATTCGACGTTAGCATGCCCACAACCGAGAGTGCTGTCAATCGAGTCCATGTCGATGCGCAATGAAATCGAAGCGAAATTCCGCGTTGGTGAGCCTGACGCGATCCGCGCGCGGCTGCGTGAACTGGGGGCACAATCGGGTGAACAGGTACTCGAGACCAACCTGATACTCGACTCGGAGACGCGCGCACTGCTCGGCGCGGGCAGCGGTCTGCGCATACGCGTCGCCACTCCGCTAAACGGTGCGGGGCCACCACACGTAACGCTCACATTCAAAGGGCCGCTCGACACCGACGCGCCGGCGGGCATCAAATCGCGCAGCGAAATCGAGACGAGCGCCGGCAGCGCCGACGCGTTGAGCGACATCATGCAGCGCCTCGGTTACCGCGTGTGCGTGCGGTTTGAGAAACGCCGCGAGTCGTACACCTTGGGGGGCGCAACCGTCACGCTCGATGAGCTGCCGCGGCTGGGCTGGTTTCTCGAGATTGAAGCAGATGATTCGGCGATCATTTTCTCTCTGCGCGACCGTCTGGGCCTCAGCCCCGAAGCCGCCGTCAACGAGACATACGTGGAAATGGCGGCCGGCCGTGGCGATTCGGATGACGCTGGGGCGAGGACGCTGGTCTTCGAGTGACGGCCCGTTGGGCCGGTCCGTGTGGGTGGTGAATGACGATCAGGGGGCGTCGGTGGGGTAAGTTATTAATATGGCGAGAGTTGCGCGTCGTTCTGCGTGGCAGCGTGCTTCGCGCAAAAAAACAGGCCCACTCGTGCGAGTGGGCCCCAACTTCTTTGAGGAGGAGGAGGAGGAGAAGTCATCAGGTAATAGGCACCCCATCAGCCGGATTTCCACTCTGGTCTCAAAAAAAATCAGAAAATTCAGCGCCGGCGGCGATATTCGCCCGTTTACAGGGATTTCCGCCCGGAATTGGGAGGTGGACTCACTGCCCGCGGGTCGAACGGCTGGCCACATTCCGGACACCGGGGCTCCGGTAAGCCGTGGAGCAGATACCCGCAGCTCAGGCACCGATCGCCCTGCCTGGTCCGCGGGACACGCCGCGTGGCGGTGAGCATGATTGGAAGCAGTGACGCCACGTAAATGGCGCCGAGGACTGCAAAGGGGGCGTAGGCGTCTCCGGGGCCCCAGGTCAGCACCTGTACCAGCGTGAAGAACAGCACGCAGATGAGCGTATCCGCCAAACCGATCATCGCCAGCAGTCGATAGCGGCCGATCAGCGCGAGGGTGATGACAAACAGCCCCAGGATGAAGATTACCGGGCCTGTTACCATCACACTCTCGACTTCGTGAAGCAACAGAACCTCGGCCACGGCGCACGCCCCCCAGGCGAGCCAGGCGATCAGCAAACCCCAGATTACGACCGGACGGATTTCG
Organism: Phycisphaerae bacterium; assembly: GCA_963675745.2. Lineage (GTDB taxonomy): Bacteria > Planctomycetota > Phycisphaerae > UBA1845 > Fen-1342 > JAFGRR01. The sequence goes on along the minus strand of CAXXWX010000015.1, from coordinate 246,284 downwards.
CCGGTAGTTGCCATCGATGCTCCATGTCGGCCGGCGCGTATCATCTCTGGCTGGGCCGATCTCGCCAATCGAACGGACGCGTTTTGGCGCGCACCGGTTGGCGGGAAGGCGCCGGCCGACCAGTCAGTTGCCGCAAACGCGAGCCGGGGACCAGTCTACCGATTTTGTCAGCGATGTCGGAAATCGTCACGCGCGTTACGCGCAGCGGCACTGACGATTTAGTATCGATGGGCGGCATCTATAATCGGCAACGCAGTCATCGGGCAGATTCTCTGGAGCGTCGAAACGTCATGCGGCTTTTCATCGGGATTATCGTGGTGGCGGCGCTTGGTGGCGGCGGCTGGTACGGCTACCACAACTGGCTCGCGCCGCCCGTCGAGGTCAGCTACACCACGGCCACGGTGGCGCGCGGCACGCTGATCTCAACCGTCTCGGCCACCGGCACGGTTGAGCCGGTTGTGAAGGTGCTCGTCGGTTCACAGGTCAGTGGCACGGTCATTGAGTTGCACGCTGATTTCAATGACCGCGTCAGCGAAGGTGACTTGCTGGCGGTTCTGGATCAGGATCGTTTCGCGGCGTTGTTGGCGCAGCGCCAGGCCGCTGTTGCCGTGGCCCGCTCGCGAGTCAATGAGGCAGAAGCCCGGCTGGCAACCGCGACGCTCGATCGTGATCGAATCGAGCGGGCGTTTGAGCGGCAAGTGGCTTCGGAGTTTGAGCTGGAGACGCGCCGTGCGGAAGAGGAGGCTGCTCTTGCATCTGCCAATGCGGCGCGGGCTCAGCTCGAGGCCGCCACGGCCGACGCTGAATACGCCAAGATCGAGCTCGAAAAGACGGTCATCAAGTCGCCGATTGACGGCGTGGTCATATCGCGCGACGTGGACGAGGGGCAAACGGTTGCGGCTTCGTTGCAGGCCCCGACCCTGTTCACCATCGCGAACGACCTGACCGCCATGCGTGTCAACGCGGCCGTCAGCGAAACCGACATTGGCCGAGTACACGAGGGGATGTCGGCGGAGTTTCGCGTCGATGCGTTTCCCGGGCGCAAGTTTCGCGGCACCGTCTCCGAAGTTCGTTACGCCGAAACCGTGGTCGATGGCGTGGTCACTTACACGACGCTGGTCGAGGTCGACAACCCGGACCTGGCACTGCGACCGGGCATGACGGCGACCATTCTCTTCGAAGTCGAGAAGGTCGAGGATGTACTGATGGTGCCCAATACGGCTCTGCGTTTTGACCCACACGCCGAGCGCGTCAAGACCGGGTGGAACGTCGCGCCGCGCGGACGCCCGACGCAGCCGCGCGTGTACCGCCGATCTGGCGGGGTGCTTAGTGAAGTGCAGGTTGAATTGGGCCTCAATAACGGGAAATTCACTGAGGTGCGCACGGACGAGTTGGACGCCGGCGACGAGGTCGTCACCGGCATGCGCCAGACGACTCGCCGCAACCGCTCGCGCGCCTGATCCGATCCCATGACCAGCAACGCCTTGGTAGATATCCGCGGTGCGCACAAATCGTACTTCCTTGGTGACATGGAAGTGCCGGCCGTTCGTGGTGTCACGGTTGGTATTGAGTGTGGCGAGTTTGTCGCCATCACAGGCGCGAGCGGGTCGGGAAAATCGACGTTCATGCACCTGGTCGGCTGCCTCGATCGGCTGGACGCCGGTACGTACGCATTCGAGGGCCAGTCCACGGAGAAGCTCTCGCGTAAGCGGCTCGCGTTGCTCCGTAATCAGCGGATCGGGTTTGTCTTCCAGAGCTTCAATCTGCTGCCGCGGACCTCGATTCTCTACAACGTGGCTTTGCCGCTGGCCTATCAGGGAACGGGGCGACGTGAGCGGCATTGCCGGGCAGCCGAGATGCTCGAGCGCGTGGGCCTTGCCGATCGCGTCCGGCACCATCCGAACCAGCTCTCCGGCGGCCAGCAACAGCGCGTCGCGATCGCGCGGGCTTTGGTTACACGCCCGGCCGTCGTGCTGGCTGATGAGCCCACGGGCAACCTGGATACGAAGACCAGCCGCGAGATCATGGACCTCTTCACGCAACTGAACCACGAGGAGCACATAAGCATCATCGTGGTCACGCACGAAGCGGACATCGCGGCGTACGGCCGGCGCGAGCTGGTGTTTGAGGATGGAGTTATTGTCAGCGATGGCGCTCCCGGTGGTGAAGTGGCTACTGCCCGCAACGCCGTGGTCGAGCCGCACCTGGTCAGCGAAGCGGGGTAACTGATGGGACCACTGACCGTCATCGGTGAAGCGCTGGGCAGCCTCGGCAAGAACAAGGTGCGCACCGCCTTGTCAGTGTTGGGCATCATCATCGGCATCGCCGCGGTGATCGCGATGGTCTCGGTGGCGGCCGGGGCGCAGCGGGCTGTCGAGCGTGAGATTGCGCAGATGGGGGATGACTGGATTGTAATCTGGTACGAGCGCGAACAGGCCAGCGGGGCCCAGCGGCAGACAGCCGTTCGTCCCAACACCGCCCGCGATGACACGCTGGCGATTCTCGAAGAGTGTGAGTCCGTGCGCGCCGTATCGCTGACCGCGCGCCACTGGCGCGGCACGCAGGCGATCTCCAGCTATGGCAATCACCGCACAACGGTTCGCGGCGTCGAGCCGCCGTATTTCGATATCCGTCGCTGGCGTGTGCAGGAAGGCCGTGTGCTGACTCAGTACGACCTGGATCTGCGGAACAAGGTGGTTTGGATCGGCGCCACGGTGGCCGAGGAGCTTTTCGGTGACGTCTACCCGATCGGCGAGACCATCCGGGTTGACAAAGGTGCCTACGAGGTGGTCGGATTGCTGGAGCCCAAGGGCGCCGGCAGCAGCGGCGAGGACTATGACGACGAGATCATCATGCCGCTGACCACCTACCAGGCCGGCGTCGGCGGCAATGACCCGCCACGCGTCTTCTTCATCGGCGCGACGCCCGGATACACCCTCGATTTCACCAAAGAGCAGATTCGCAATGTGATGCGGCGGCGTCACCGGCTGGCCGACGAACAGCCCGACGATTTTCGCATGTTCGATCGCGCTGAGAATGCCCAGGCGCGCGAAGAGGTGACGCGCACGATGAACTTCCTGCTGACGCTGATCGCGTCAATCTCGCTGTTGGTCGGTGGCATCGGGATCATGAACATCATGCTCGTGTCGGTCACCGAGCGGACGCGCGAGATCGGGTTGCGCATGGCGATCGGCGCGAACGCGACGCAGATCCTTGGGCAGTTTCTGTGCGAAGCTGTCGTGCTTTGCGCGCTTGGCGGTCTATTTGGCTTTCTTGGCGGCTGGGCGCTGGCCCTGTTCGTTGAGCACCAATTCGAGCGTGAGGCCATCATCTCATACTGGATGGCGGGCATCGCCGTCGGGTTTTCCAGCATTATCGGCGTGTTCTTCGGTTTCTACCCGGCCTGGCGCGCCAGCCGACTGGACCCGATTGAGGCGCTGCGCTTCGAGTAGGACCACTCTCCGGCGGATAATCACGCCGGCCCGGTTCATTCACCGCCGCCTGACTACCGATAAGAAATGATGTGCGTGAGCAGGGACCGTGCGTTGCCGGTGATTGGGGGCGGTGCGCCGAGCAGGGGCGAGGCCGCCCGTATTCCCCGCGCGGCAGCACTCGCCGGGACACGGCCTTGAATCGTATAATTCGCTGGCGCGCCCTTACTGCGCGCCGATCTCGAACCGTGTGCATGGAAGAAAGTTATCAGCCGGGCAATGGACTGGTCGTAGCAGGGCGGGCGAACAAACGCTCGCGCTGACGCAGCTAGAGAGGTTTTACAGAATGTACAAGGCTTGCTGTGTGTTGATCTTGTCGCTTGCTTTGACGGGCGTGGCTACGGCTCAGGACCATGAACTGCAATTGGCGTTCGGCACCGCCGACAACGCTTTTCCCACCGGCAACCAGACGGTGGCCAGCGGCACCAAGCTCTATTTGTGGGGCAAGGTCACGGTCGGTGACGTGTGGAACGGCTTGGCGGTCGATCTGGTCTTCAGCGACCCCAACGCCGTCACGAGCATCGATGGTGAGCTTTATAACCCGCAGTACGCCTTCAACAAGCGCTGGGATTCGGTCGCCAGCCTCGACTGGGACGATGGTCGGGCGAACGGGAGCGCTGTGCAGACCTACGGCCTCGGGAGGTACGACGAGGATACGCAGGGCACGATCTACGACCCGAATGACTCATTTGCCTGGTTCCTGGTCGGCGAGGTGACCATCACGGCCGAGCGCAGCACGGAAGTGCGGATGGCGACCGGGCCGGCTATCACCACGCGCGTTTGGGGATCGGTGGACACCGACTATGTCAGGTACGGCTTCGGTGACAACCCGGTGAAGAGCCGGCTGGTCGGGCTGAGCTCCACCATCGCCGACGCGAAGATTGACGTCCCCGTGGACTGCAACAACAACGGCGTGCAGGATGCGGTTGATATCAGCTCCGGCACCAGTGAAGACTGCAACGGCAACGGTGTGCCGGATGAGTGCGACATAGCCGACGGTACCAGTGCCGACACCGATGTAAACGACGTGCCCGATGAATGCGAGGCCGACTGCAACAACAACAACGTGCCCGACCTCACCGACATCAGCAACGGCACCAGCGAGGACTGCAACAACAACAACGTGCCGGACGAGTGCGATATCGCCGGTGGTACCAGCAGCGATACGAATGGCAATGATGTGCCGGATGAGTGTGAGACGGATTGCAACAACAACGGCGTACCCGATGCGACGGATATTTCCACCGGGACCAGCAAGGACTGCAACGAGAACGACCTCCCCGACGAGTGCGATATCGCCGACGGAACCAGCGCCGACAGCAACAGCAACGGCGTACCCGACGAGTGCGAGGTGGACTGCAACTCCAACGGCGTGCCCGACCAGGACGACATAACCGCCGGCACCAGTGAAGACTGCAACAGTAACGGCGTGCCGGACGAGTGTGACGTCGGTGGGGGGGCGAGCAGTGATGCCAACAGCAACGGTATCCCGGACGAGTGCGAAGTCGACTGCAACAACAACAACGTGCCCGATCTGACCGACATCAGCAACGGCACCAGCGAAGACTGCAACAGCAACAGCGTGCCGGATGAGTGCGAAACCGATACTGACGGCGACGGCGCGATCGATGATTGCGACGGCTGTCCGAATGATGCGGCCAAGACCGGCCCGGGGCAGTGTGGTTGCGGAAACACCGACGCCGACACGGATGGCGACGGGACCGCTGATTGCGTCGATGACTGTCCCACGGACGCGAACAAGACCGAGCCGGGCGAGTGTGGCTGTGGCCAGGCTGACGTTGACACGGACGGCGATGGGACGCTCGACTGCGACGACGATTGTCCGAGCGACGCGGCCAAGACCGCGCCGGGCTCGTGCGGCTGTGGCGTTGCCGAGACCGACACGGATGGTGACGGGACGCCCGACTGTATCGATGGATGCCCCAACGATCCGGCCAAGACCGCGCCGGGTGCGTGCGGTTGCGGCGAAGTTGAAGTTGCGGGCTGTGGTGATGGCACCGATGGGGGCGATGGCACCGACGGTACCGACGGTGGAGATGGTACCGGCGACCCCAACACGCCAAACGACGGGACGGGCGATCCAAATGACGGCAGCGATGGCAGTGACGGTGGCGATGGAAACACGCCGTCCGTGGTGCCGCCGGTCACCGGCCCTTGCGGTGCGGTCAGTTGCCTGATGATCGGCGGTTCGCTGCTCGGCATGATCCGCTCGCGCCGGCCGAGGAAAGCGCGCAGGTAGCCGGACAGCCGAAGAAGAGGCGGGGGTGATCAGAGTTGGCGTTGGGGATCGCCAACTGAATGGCGAAGCGCATAAAGGCGGCGCGCCTGCCCGGTCCCCCAAAGTTGGACGAACGGCGCGCCGGCGGGTTGTGTGAGCGCCACTCTAGCGCGGCGGTGCGCAGGCGCCAAGATAGAATCTTTCTATCAATCAGCCGGTGCGCAGGCATGCCCGCCACACGACGACCTCCCCACGCCGTTGTCCTGCGCGGCGACCCACGAACACAACGACGCACATCGCGCACTCACGCCGAAGCTGAGCCTCGTTCGACCACAACCGGTTGGCAATTCCAAACCGCCGGCCACTACGGATGGTCGCCTCTGACACAACAGGGCGTGCGCGATTCATCCCTGAGGCGCGGGCGTGATCGCATGCGCGCTGCCGTCGTGATTCCGGGGGGCATGCCTGCCGGCCAGTGTAGCAGTCGCTCTCACTCAGGTTGTTGCGCGTAAAGCCACTCGATAGCATGGGCGGTACACTTTCGCTGATACGGGCACTGGAGCAGGGTGGAAGCGCCGTAAGGGCGCACGTCGTGAACCGAGGAGGATTGGGGCATGTGCAGGATTGCTACATCGGTGGGGATCGTGGCGGCGCTATTGGTTTGCGCGTTCGGTGCGCACGCAGACGTGGTGATCGAGATGGTCACCGTCGGCGATCCGGGCAACGCGCCCGATGCCGGTGGCTACGGCGCGGTGGACCACACGTTTGAGATCGGCAAATACGAGGTGACCAACAGCCAATACGCGGAGTTTCTGAACGCCGTGGCAGCCAGCGGCGATCCGCACGGGTTGTACTCCACGGATATGGGCGGCGGCTGGAACGATATCGGGGGCATCTCGCGCGGTGTATCGACTCGGGATCGCAGCACCTGGGTATACGCGGCCCGCCCGAATCGCGGTAATCGACCGGTGAACTACGTCAGTTGGGTCTGCGCGCTTCGCTTTGCAAACTGGATGCACAACGGTCAGGGCAGTGGCGATACAGAGGATGGCGCGTACGACGTGTCGCTCGGCCATGACGCGGTTCGCAAGCCCGGCGCGCGCTTCTTCCTGCCGAGTGAGGACGAGTGGTACAAGGCGGCGTATTACAAGGGTGGTGGGACCGATGCCGGGTACTGGGATTACCCGACACAATCGGACACGGCCCCGATACCCGAACTTCCTCCGGGTACGGACATGGCCAACGGTTCCGCAAACTACCTCAGTGACGGCGACTACGTCGACACGACCTACTACACGACGGAAGTTGGGGCGTACAGCGCCAAGCCGTCTAGCGGTGCCTACGGTACGTTTGACCAGGGCGGGAACTTGTTCGAGTGGAATGACACCCTGGTCGGTGTCGTCAATCCGTATCACGGGCTGCGCGGCGGGTCGTTCATCAATGATGACACCAGACTGTGGGCGGGATCACGCAGCAGCGGGGCGGCGTTTTATCGATCCTACCATGTTGGATTTCGCATCGCCCAGTTGCGGCCGCTGGGCGATCTCAACTGCGACGACCTCATCAACAACGGGGACATCGAACCCTTTGTGCTGGCAGTGACACTTCCGGCCTATTACGCGGCAGTGTTCCCCGATTGCGACATAACGCTCGCCGATACGAATGGAGATGGGCTAACGAACAACGGCGACATCGACGCGTTCGTCGCGCTGCTGGGTGGGTAGCTGGCAGGGGAATGTGCACTGCAATCCGAGGAGGAGAGGCGTATGTGCAGGATCGCAACACTTGTCGGGCTGCTGGGTTTGGCACTGGCATGCACCAGCGTCGTGCAAGCAGAGGTGGTCATTGACACGGTCACGGTCGGCAACCCGGGCAACGCCGGGGAGCTATCAGGTGAGGGGGCGGGTGGCTTCGGCCCAGACCGTATCTGCGGTGCGGTGGACTATGTGTACGACATTGGTCAGTTCGAGATCGCGGCCGCGCAGTACACAGAGTTCCTCAACGCCGTGGCCAAGAGCGACTCCTATGGACTGTACAGCGAGTACATGAACAGCAATCTGTATGGTTGCCAGATCACTCGCACGGGAAGTGATGGCAGCTATGTCTACGATTTCAGCGGCGGGACTGTCGAAGCGCCTGGGTCAACCGCGGCGGACTGGGCTGAGCGTCCAGTGAATTTCGTATCCTGGGGTGACGCAGCGCGGTTCTGCAACTGGCTGCACAACGGCCAGCCGTCGGGGGCGCAGGATTTGACGACTACCGAGGATGGTTCGTACTACCTGGACGGGGAGGTGGGTGGCGCTGGGCTCGCGCTGATCGTCCGTGAGACAGATGCAACATGGGTGATTCCCACCGAAGACGAGTGGTACAAGGCCGCCTATCACAAAAACGACGGCGTAACTGTGAACTACTTTGATTATCCGACAAGCAGCGACAGTTTGCCAAGCAACCATGTGGTCGAACCCGACCCCGGCAATTCGGCCAACTTCTACTACCTCACCTTCACGCTCGACGGTCCGTTCTGGCGCACCGAAATCGGCGAGTTTGAGAACTCCGCAAGTCCCTATGGAACATATGACCAAGGGGGCAATGTTTGGGAATGGAACGATAGCCTTGTCACTGAGTCTACTCGGATGTTGCGCGGAGGTTCGTTTGGCGATGGAGGCCAGGACATCGGTCTCCGCGCGGCGTGTCGAGACCAGGGCACGGCGCCGTTGACCGAAAACTTCCACATCGGTTTTCGTGTCGCCCGAGTTCTGTTCACTGGCGACCTGAACTGCGACGGGCTCATTAACAACGGCGACATCGATCCGTTCGTGCTGGCGGTGACGGACGAGGCTGGCTACGTGGCGACATACCCGGATTGCGACCGGAGTCGGGCCGACTGCAACAGTGACGGGCTCGTCAACAACGGCGACATCGACGCATTCGTGGCGCTGCTGGGTGGGTAGCTGGCCGCCCAGCGTGATCACGGCACGCAATGCCGCTGGGCGGCAGTATACTGGAGCAAAACAGCCCGGCGCTCAGGCCGGGCAAACGTCTTGTGCGCGCTGAGCACGCATCATGGAGGTGCGATCGTGCGTCTGAACCTGCTGTCCGATGATGGTGCGGAGTGCCGGCGCGTTCAGCGAGGGGCGACGCGTTCCACGCTTTTCGGTCTGTTGCTTGCCGTGATCGGCGCTGGTGCTCTGATTGGCGTGGTCGCCGGGCTCGCCGGGGCAACGGGGACGCCGCTGCCTCGTGAAGCTCTGCCCTATATGGTATTGCCGGTCCTCGGCGGTCTGAGCTTCCTCGTGATCGGCATCATGCTGGTGCTCGAGCGCTCGGGTTTTGATTTCGATCGTCGGCGCGGCACCTTTATGTCGTGGACCTCGCATTTCCTGTTTCAACGCCGGCGTGAGTACGCGCTGGATCGGTTTGATGCGCTGCTCCTGACGCGGTACTGGCTCTTCAATCGAGTCGGCCGCAATGCGAATCGCTACCGCTATCGGCTGGTCGTGCGAGCGGCAAGTGCGGATCAGCGCGACGTCGAGTTGGGGCACACGCTTCGCGCGGAGAACGCGAAGGATGTGGCCGAGCGGCTTGGAGACTTTCTCGGTATGGCGGTGGAAGAGGTCAAGGGCCACGCCGAGGGCATTGTCGCCGACTGCTGATTGCCGCACGTCTGTTGGCTTGGCCCCGGGGGCATGTTGCAGTGAATCGCGAGGCGCGGTGCCAGTCATTGGCATAACTCGCGAGTTGTGTGTGGTCCCCGGCACCAAACGCCGCGGCCGCCGGCGGATCGTGGCCACGTGTGCGGCAGTCGCTCAGTCCAGCGCGGAGAAGCGCGCCAGGTCCATCTCGCGGCCGAAGAGAATCAGAATGTCACCGTCGTGAAGGACGTCGTTTGCGGCGGGCATGAAGTGATAAACTTCGCGTCGCTCCGATTTGATGGCCAGCGCTATCAACTCGTACTTGGCGCGCAACTGCGCCCCTTGCACGGTCTTGCCGACAAAAGACCGGGGCGTGGCGATCTCCATGATCCGGTATTCCTCGGCGAACGGGAAGAAATCGCGCATGACGGGGTGGGCGATGCGTCGCGCCGCGCGCTCCGCGGTCTCGCGCTCCGGGAACATAGTCTCCGTGGCGCCGACGCGGCTCAGGATGCTGGCATGATCATCGTTGAGGGCTTTGGCGCGGATCGTCTTGACGCCGAGGTCGGCCAGGTGCGCGGTACACAGGATACTGGTTTCGAGACTGTTGCTCAGACAGACGACGGCCTCGTCCACACCTTCCGGCACGCTGGCCCGCAGCGTCTCCATGCTGCGCACGTCGCCGATCAGCGCGCGATGCACCTCGTCGTCGATCTCCGCGATCCGTTCTTCCGACAAGTCGATCACCAGCACCTCGCAGCCCAGCTTCACGAGCTCACGTGCCAGATGCATGCCGAATTGCCCCATACCGATAACGACTACCTGTTTCATGTGACTGACCTCAGCCGACCATCAAATGTGCCTCGGGATAGCGTGTGGCTTGCGATCGGGGCGCCAGCACCACCAGCGCCGCCGTCAGCGGGCCGACCCGACCGACGAACATCGTCAATGTGATCCAGAGTTTGCCCGCCGCGGAGAGCTGGGCGGTGATGCCGGTGGACAGCCCGACCGTGGCGAACGCCGAGATTTGCTCGAACAACACATCGTTGAGCGCAATGTGGGAGTGCTCGTGCATCTCGGTCAGCGCCAGCAGCGTGCAGCCAAAGGCGTTCCACGCCAGCGCCAGCGTAACCAGCACGACCATGCGCGCAACGGTGCGCTGGGCGACTCGGCGACGGAACAGCGTGACATCCTGACGTCCCATCAGGCGCGTCCGCACGTAGGCGATCGAGAGGGCGAATGTCGTGGTCTTCACGCCGCCGGCACAGGACCCGGGTGAGCCGCCGATAAACATGAGCATGATCAGGATTAGCTGAGCCGCAACGGGCACGGTGGCAATGTCGACCGTGTTGAAACCGGCCGTTCGGGCTATGACGGATTGGAAGAGCGCGTCGAGCACGTGGAAACGCGCGCGCGGCGTGTCGGTGGGGCCCATTCCGATCACGAGCAGCAGCACAAAGCCGGCGGCCAGCAGGGCCGCCGAGGTCGTGAGCACGATCTTGCTGTTCAGGCTCCATGCCCGGTACGGAACCGAGCGCCGGAACAATCGATCGCGCGCGCGACGCAGCGACTCGATCAGCGTCGTATGACCCAGGCCGCCGACCACGGTCAGCGACATGATCGTCAGCATGACCAACGCACTGCCCCGATAGGCGGTAAGGCTGTCCGTTTGCAGCGAGAAACCCGCGTTGCAGAAGGCCGAGATTGCGTGGAATACCGCTGCGAACGCGGGTGCATGTCCTCCGGGTGTCGCATGGAACCCGGGATAGAGCAGCAGGGCACCTAGCGCCTCAAACCCGAGCGTCAGGCCGACGATCCATTTTAGATCGCTGTGCAGGCTGGCCGCCGACTCCGCCTGGTAGAACACATCGTGCAACGAGGCCGAGTAGCGGAACGACAGCGAGCGGCCCAGCACCTGCATGCCGAGTGCTGCGAAAGTCATGATCCCTAGTCCGCCGAGCTGGATGAGGATCAGGACAACGATCTGGCCAAACGGGCTGAGATCGGTGCCGGTGTCGACGACGATCAGGCCGGTGACGCAGACGGCGGAGGTCGCCGTAAAGAGAGCGTCGAGCGCGGAGAAGGGCTCGTGGGCGTGAGCCATCGGTAGCGTCAGCAACGCCCAGCCGATGACGATAAGCAGAACGAAGGTCGCGGTCAGCAACCCCGCCGGCCTCGCCAGGCCGCGTTTGATCCAGGCCCACAGGCGTACACCAAGATCTACCATGCGAATCCACAATCAAGCTGGTCATCGTCGCGCGCCACGGCGTTATACCTCCAGGATGCCGCGCAGGGCATCGAGACAGGGGCAAGAGTCATCCCCGGGAGAGCAGGAATACGCAAAAACCCGTATGCGAGGCGTTCCCGTCAGGTGCCGGTGTGCGGGGGTGGAGCATTGACAATGTACATGCACAGACCACGAGGTGGCGTGCCGCTTAAGTCCCGGGCATGGGCGTATTGTCGCGATATCACTTGAGCGATGATAGAGCCCGGACGCAACTGGACCAACATCCGGCCGGACACAATTCATGATACGGCAGCGGCCTCTCTGCCGAGAATGACCGAGAACATGCCACCGGTATGGCACATAGCCGATGCGCATGACAGAGGCCGAACTCGCAAGGTCGAAAGCCCTTGCAGATTCGGCCTCACTGATTGCCTCGCCAAGGACTCGAACCTTGGACCCGCTGATTAAGAGTCAGCTGCTCTGCCAACTGAGCTAGCGAGGCGTATGTGGCCGGCGCGGCATTGCGGGGCCAGACAATTACTTTAGCGTACTTATGGCGTGAGGCAAGGGGCGGGGAAAGGGGAACAGGGAACAGGGAACAGGGAACGGCGGGTGCGGCTGGCGGCCCTTCGGTTCCCTGTTCCCCGTTCCCTGTTCCCTGCCTTTTGCGTGACGCTGCACTTGTTTCTCGCATTGGCACTATGATCACGTTAAACTACCGGTTTGCGCCACACCGGGGGCCGCGAGTGTGCGCAGGTTGATGAGGGCAATGTATCGCCGATGATCGGCAGGAGGCTGGGTAATGCGGAGCTGCATGGGGTTGGCATCGATTGTGCTGGTGTGCGCGGTGGGTTTCGCACAAGAAGGGGGCACTGCGAAGGAGCCCGCGCCCGCCACGCCGGCGCCGAATTTCGTCGAGTTGACGCCCAAGGATGCGGCGCCACAGGGCACGGCGCGCATGGTGCTGAGCCCCACGGTCTTCGATTTTGGGACCGTCCTGGAGCATCAACCCGCGGTGGGTGAGTTCACGATTAAGAACGTCGGCGACGCGCCGCTGACGATCGCTTCGAAGAGCTCGTGCGGATGCACAGTCGCCACTCGTCCAAAGTCGCCGCTGGCGCCGGGCGAGGAGACCCGGTTTACAATCACTTACAGCACCAAGCGCGCGGGCAAGGCCAACAAGAAAATCACGCTGACGACAAATGACCCAACGCAGCCCACGACGGTGATCAATGTTGTCGGCGAGGTCAAGGCGGTGTTCACGGCGGCCCCCTCTTCGATGATCATTTTCCGCGACGCGCAGGTGGATTCGCGCGACACGGTTGTGACCAGGCTTACGAACAGCTACACGAAACCCGTGCAACTGAAGCTCAAGGACGATCCGAAGCGCGACAAATTCGCTGTGGAGTTAAAGGAGATCAAGCCGGGGATGGAGTATGAGCTGCAAGTGACGACCTTGCCGCCGCTCGTGAAGGGTCTCAACCGCACGACCGTGGTCCTGGAGACCGGGCTGCCCGAGGCGCCTACCTTGGAGTATGACGTAACTGCCAATGTCCGGCCGCGCGTCGCGTTTGTCCCGCCTCAACTGTACGTGACCTCGAGCATGACAAAGCCCGTGGAGCGCTTTGTCCAGGTGCAGTATCGCGCGGACAAACCGGTCAAGATCACGGATATCAAGGTGGAACCGGAGACCGTCAAGGCGGAGTTGTTCGACGCGCCGGCGGTTACGCGCGGCAGGAGCGCGTTTCATCGGATCAGGGTGACGCTGCCGGCGTTCGAGGATTTACCGCCGCAGGGTGGCATGCTGACAGTCCTCACGGACGATGAGTCTCCCGAGTTTCAGAAGCTGCAGTGCATGATTGTCAGGCGTGTGATACCGCAACGCCCGGCGGCCCCGGCCATGTCGAACCCCAAGGGGGCGCGGCGGATTTCACCGGCGGTCGATGCCAGCGTGGTGCGTCGTCAGATCGACGAGGGTATCAAGGATGCACAGGCGGGCGGCGAGGACACCGGCAAGAAAAACGCCGCCAAGGGACCTCCGGCCAAGCCGTTGCCTGAGAAAGAGACTCCGTAAACCGGTGCCCCAAGCAGGCGGCGAAGTACCGCTATGTTCTGCACGCGGTTGGCGATGGGATGCGGCATGCTCGCGGCTGCGCTGTTTGCGGCCGGGTGCGACGCGCTTGTACTCGACGTGGGGGCGACGCCCGATCCTCTGCTGAAGGCGACAACCGTCACGGCGCGCTACATGGCCGGCGAGTATCACGGCGCGATCGACAGCACGCTCGACGCCCCCTACGTCGTGTATCATTTCACGTACGTCAACGGCGTTTCGCTGTGGGCGCTGCTCCTGCTCCATGACGAGACCGGCAATCCGGCATACCTGGCGCAGGTGCGCGCCTCGGTGGACAAGTACATGCTTGACGAGCTATATCGCCCGCATGGCGGCGATGAGCCGATCGACTATCTCGGCGCGATGGCGCATGCCACGCTGGAGTATGCGCGGGAAACCGGTGACCAGGACGCGCTGCAAGTCGCCCTGGACGCGGCCGACTTCTTCCGTAACAACGCAGCGCGGACGCCGGAGGGGCTCATCGCGTATCACAGTGATCCCAAACGCGGTCGCATATGGGCGGATGCGCTGTTCATGGTGATGCCGCTGCTGGCGAAGGCGGGCGTCGTGCTCGATGACGACGAATACCATGACGATGTGCTGCTACAGTTTGCCGGATTCGGCGAACGGCTGCGCGACCCGCAAGTTGGCCTCTATCACCAGGGCTGGAACTGGCACGGCGAAGGTGCGACACCCGGATTCTGGGGGCGGGCCAATGGTTGGGTGCTGGTGGCGATGGTCGAGGCGCTTGACGCAATCCCCGCGACGCACACGGGGCGCGCTGACTTGTTGGCCGCTTACCAGGAGCTGTCCGCGGCCCTGGTTGCCCATCAAGGTAATGATGGTGCCTGGCATCAGCTCCTGGATCACCCTGAAAGCTACGCCGAGCTTTCGGCCACCGGACTGATTACCTACGGGCTGGCGCGCGGCGCGCAACGCGGCTGGCTGGACAATACATATGCTGAGGCGGCACGACGGGGGTACGCGGCGATGGCCGCCTTGATTACGCCGAATGGCGATCTCGAAAACGTCTGTCCGGGCACCGGTCCGCAGGCTTCCGAACAGGCATACCTCGACCGTCAACCGCAGCGCAACGACTCACATGGCACCGGCCCGGCGATGCTCGGCATCTACGCCGGCATGCTGACCGCATCTGAGTGATAAGCGTTCAATGCACTGGGGGCGCCCGATTTGGGAAGTTGCGCTGAGCGCGTACGCCCGTGTAACGGGCCGCGGGGTGCGTGACGCACGGCGGGAAAACGTGGTAAAGTAACTCCAGCGGCACGGTTGCACGTATGTCCGGTGTCCGTATTCGCCGGCCGTGAGGCGGCGCTCGGGTGGTGGTGTGCCGCGGCAAGACACGGAAGGGGTGTGGGAGATGGCGCTACAGGAGATGTCAGCGGAGCGCTACCGACGGATCAAGGCGATCTACCTGGCTGCGCGCGACCTGAGTGCCGGCGAACGCGGCGCGTATCTCGCCGAAGCATGTGGCTCGGAGGTCGATCTGCGCGCGAGCATCGACGCGCTGTTGGCCGATGAGCAGACGGCAACCCGATTTCTCGAGGACCCGCCGCCCCTGGGCGTGGACGCCGTCCAAGTCGGAGGGGACCATCCGGCCCTGATCGGGCGTTACGAAATCCTGCACGAGGTGGGGCGCGGCGGCATGGGGG
The DNA here is from genome assembly GCA_963675745.2 of Phycisphaerae bacterium. Classification (GTDB taxonomy): domain Bacteria; phylum Planctomycetota; class Phycisphaerae; order UBA1845; family Fen-1342; genus JAFGRR01. The sequence goes on along the minus strand of CAXXWX010000015.1, from coordinate 230,915 downwards.
TGGTCTACAAGGCGCGGCAGCCGGGGACGCAGCAGGCCGTAGCGTTGAAGGTCATTAATCCCGGCATCAGTCCCCAGGCGGCGATGCACCGTTTCGCGCACGAGACGCGTGTGCTCGGTCGCCTGCGGCACCCCGGTGTGGCCCGCGTCCTGGATGCCGACACGTTTGAGAGCGAGCAGGGTCCGCAGCCGTTCTTCGCGATGGAGCTGGTTGACGGCCAGCCGCTCACTGACTACGCGAACCAGCGCGGACTCGGGTTGCGGGCGCGCCTGGCACTGTTGGCCGACGTGTGTGACGCCGTACAACACGCGCACCAGCAGGGGGTCATCCACCGCGATTTGAAGCCGGGCAATATCCTGGTCACGTCCGACGGTCAGCCCAAGGTGCTCGACTTTGGCGTGGCGCGGGTGACCGATGGTGATGTGAAGCAAGCAACGTTGCAGACCGACGTCGGGCAATTGGTGGGGACGCTGCCATACATGAGTCCCGAGCAGGCCAGCGGCCAGCCCGATGACCTCGACACGCGCAGCGACGTCTATGCGCTCGGCGTCATCGGTTATGAGCTGCTCGCGCGGCGCCTGCCGCACGACCTGCGTAACAAGCGCGTGCCCGAAGCCGTGCGCATCATATGCGAGCAGGAACCAACGCCACTCGGCCGCGTCGATCGCGCGCTGCGCGGCGACATTGACGCCATCATCAACACGGCGCTCGAGAAAGAGAAGACCAGACGCTATCAGACGGCTGCCGGCCTGGCGGACGATATTCGCCGCAATCTGCGCGGCGAGCCGATCACCGCTCGTCCGCCCACCGCGACGTATCTGCTGGGCAAATTCGCGCGGCGTCACAAGGGACTCGTGGGCGGCACCGCGGCGATCTTTCTGGTGCTGGTGACCGGTGTGACGGTCAGCACATACCTGTATGTGCGCGCGAATAACGCTGAACGCGACGCCCGGTTGTTGTATGTGCGCGCGGACGAGGCCGAACGTGAGACCCGTTCACTATTGGTGCAATCCTACGTGGACGCGGGGGCGCTGGCCACGCGGCGCGGAGACTGGCGCTCGGCGCTGAGGTACCATCGGCTGGCTATCGCCGAAGGGTATCCGGATGATGTGCCCCTACGACTCGGAATCGTGGTGGCCCATGACGCGTTGAACCAAACAGCCGACGCGGAGCGCGAATTAGCCAAGTTGGCGGCCCGCGAGGACTTGGGCGATCACCGCAGTCAGGTTCTGCTCTGGCGTGGCGACTTTGCCTTGGTGCAGACCGAGACTCGCGAGGACGGGCTGGAGTGGATTCGTGAAGCGCTCGCGGCTGGACTGCCACCTGCCAAGGAAGCGTATGCGCGCGCGCTGCTGGCGCCGACAATTCCAGAGATGGTCGAGTTGCTCGGTCAGGCGGTAGAGCTTGATGAGCTAGATTATCGCGCGCGGTCCATGTTCGCGGTGACACTGTTCCTTGCGGGTCGTCTGGACGAGAGCCGGCGGCAACTCGCAATTGTGGAGGCGCTGATCCCTGAAGACCCCGCAGCGTTGACATTCCAGGCGGTGCTGTGCGCATTCCAGCGTGATGAGCCTGCGCTTGCCGCCTGTATGGAGCGCCTACGTCATCAGCACGACAGCGATTATGTGGATCAGCTCGGTGAGATATTTCGTTGTGTCAGCGATACTGCCGAGTATATCGACGCGCTGGCGGAGTCGGGTGATGAACGCGTCCGTGACCGGGTTTTTGGCTTGATGACCCGCGTTCTCGCTATTGGCGCGGCACTTCAGCAGGCAGAGGCCGGCGCGACGGCAAGCGTCTTGGATACACTGCGAAGCAGATTCCCTCCAGCGGTCGCAGAGAGTTGGGGACGCGTGGCGGGGGCGTTCGTCGGTCACGCCCTGTACGGCACCGGCGAGGATGCGATGCTGCGTGAGCTAGAGACGGCTGCTGCTGTAAACCCCGAGGGCGTTACGCTTGCGGTGTATAGCATGGCCTTGCTGATCAACGGCCGATGGGAAGAGGCGCTCGCGGCGGCGCGACAAGCGATGGAGGCGCCGGCCCTGTTCGATGTGCGCCGATGGGCATGGACTGTTGCAGCGTTGGCTGAAATAGGGCTGATGTATGAGTCAGGATTAGCGCAGAGTGACCCGGTTGCTCGGCAGGAGATGTTTGATCGAATTTGCGGGCGCTTGCTCTCAGATCCCAAGCTCGCCGGCTGGTCCGGGCAAATGGCCGGTCTCATGCTCAAGGCTGGGGATTACGGCAGGGCGCGCGACCTGGCCGAGCTGGCGGTGCGGCGCTTTCCGGGGGACCTTAAGTGCGAACAGCTTCTCGCGCAGGCCGAGTACGGCGTCGGCCACTATACCACCGCGATCGAGTTGGCGGCCGCGATCCTGGAGCGGGAGCCGCAACACGAGGGGGCGCTCGATATTCTGGCGCAGGCCCGGGAACGCCTGGGGTCAATCGGGCCACCGGACGTAGCCGTGCCGCTTGAGGAGTACCTGCGCCAGCGGCAACTGCTGGCTGACATGTCAGATGATAAGGCTTCCCGCGGGTCTCCTGATTGAAGGCCACCCCGTCAGCAATCTCTGCGGGCCGGGCCAGGATGTGACGGTCCGGGTATACTCTGCCTGTCGGTATTCCTGTCTCGCGATTGCAGGCGGGACGCCCCCTGTCTTGCGAGGCCGCCCGTTAAGGGGAACTCAGCGTGGATCAGCCCGCCGGCGACGAATCCATCACGCACTGGGCCAACAAGGCGATCGCGCGCGAACCGGGTGCCGAGGAACGCTTCTGGAGCCTGGTATACGACCGCCTGCGCATACTCGCACGCGGGCTTGTGCGGCATGAGGCGCCCGAGCGCAATCTCGAGGCGACCGGTGTCGTCGGGCTGCTCTACGATCGAATGCGACGGCTTTCGAGCACGCAGTGGCGTGACCGCAAGCACTTCTTTGGTGCCGCCGCCGCCGAGATTCGGCGCATTCTTGTCGACCTGGCCCGTCACGAAAGCGCGAAGAAGCGCGGGGCCGGCAAGAAGCCGAGTGAATTGAAGACGTCTTTTCTGCTGGCGGATCGCAGCGATCAGGTTGTGGACGTGCTTGACCTGCACGAAGCGCTGGAGCAGCTCGGCAAGCTCGACGAGGGCCAGCTCGCGATCGTCGAGCGCAAGTTCTTCCTCGGGATGACGATCCAGGAGATCGCCGACGACCTCGATCTCGCACCACGGCGTGTTGACGGGGAGTGGAACATGGCGCGCACATGGCTGCGTCGCCGCTTGCGCCGCGCGGCCAGCCGCGACAGTTAGCCGGCGGCCCCGTCACTCGTCCACCAGAAAACCTCCGTACTCGTCCTGCTCCGCATAGTTGCCAGTGGCGGCACGGCTTATCTGGGCCTGCCACCGGCGACGCCGCCGCAGGTCTTCGGGTGACGAGGTTGGAATCGGCGGAAGTGGCGGGTTCAGCAGCGGGGCCGCGTCGGGCGCGGGAGGGACCTGATCGCCGGCCGGGTTGAGGGAGAGGCTGGAGTCTATTCCACTGCTGGGGTCTGACTGGCCGGAGGCCGGTCTCACAGAGGCCGATCCCACAGAGGGGGCTGCTAGGTCCGCTGCTGGTGCGCGGGAATCGTCGGAGATCTGCGCGAAGCTGCCCAGGCGTATCTTGCGGCGTTGCGGCGGATCGTCCCTTCTGTCTTCGTCGGCGTTCATAGCGACCATCCAAACAGGTTCACAGCTTCGGTGTCAGCTTCCGCTTGCTGGTTTGACGTTTCGTCGGGTTTGTGGATTTCTCGGCGCGTGCCGCGTGAGATTTCGGAAGCCGGCTGGTTTCTCGCGGCTGCTCGACGCGCCGGCCGCGGCCTTTTTGAACGTCAATTCCATATCGCGCACCCTTGCGCGGGATGTGCTTGCGCGGGCGCGACTGTGGCGAGCGCGAGTTCGTTGTCTTCGGTTTGGACGCAGGGGGCGTGGGTTGATTCGCGACTTGCGGCTGCTGCGTCGGTGCAGTCCCCATGCGCTGAGAAAGCGTGTGTGGCCTGGGTGTGTGCGTGCTCTTGATGTGGCCCTGCCGTTGCCATTCGGTGAGCTGAATGTCGTCGGCGATGAGGACCTGCTCGCCTCCGCCGCCCCAGCTCGTGCTGTGGACCGGATTGCGTCGCGCGCCGGCGCGGATGCCGCGGGCTGGGTCGTCATGGTTGTACAGGTCGTAGCCACCCGTGACGTGCGCGGTCTTGCCAACGTGCCCGAGCACGTACTTGTCCTGCGGTACGTCGAGGCGGTGCGTCTGGTCCAGGTTGACCTGCCAGCCCTCCTTGAGCGCCAACGAATTACGAAAGCCATCTTCCTGCGCGATGCCGTGCCTGGCGCAGTGCCCGCGCACGCGGTTGTATTCCGGCTCTGTGACCCAGAACTGACGGTCGGCCTTGCCGTTGGTCGCGGTCAGCCTGTAGAGGCGTTCTCCCGGGCCAAACACGCGCGCCTCGCACTGTCCGCCGGCGAACGTCGTCTTGAGGTTCTCGAACTTCGGTTTGTCTTTCGGCCATTGACCCGCCTGCCCGGCGTGCAGCGCCTCACGGTATTCGCGCGTCGGTGCGTGGCCGATATCCACGCCGCTGCCGACGGGGTTGGTGCGGCTGCCGTAGTCGGGGGCGTCGGGACCAATGCGGCCTGGCGTGTTTGAATCCGACATGACGCGTTCTCCTTTGGATGCGGTGACCTGGCCTGCCACAATCAGAGAGGCGTAAGCGGCGCGGCCGACGCGCGGTGATTTATGCCATGTTTGTCAGGGCAGCATCCACCAGTAGATCTGATAGATCGTCGCCTTGATGCCAGCGAAGCAGCCCAGCGCAAAGGTGGCCACAAAGAACATCAGCACCAACAAAAACAGGAGCTTCAGCATGTGCGACTCCTTGTTCGACCGAAACCAGGCAAGCGAATCAGTCCTCGTCTGTCCGTGTTCCGTTCACCAATGGGTGGATTCTCCACCGGCGTTTCATCGGATGGGCAGAGATCTCGGGTCGCGCCGCCAGGTGGATCAGGCTTTCGGCGTGCGACACGCTCTCAACGCGTGACGGTATTCCCAACTCGGCGAACCGCTCGGGCCGCGCATTGCGCCCCCATTGCCCCAGCGCGTTCTGTCCCATGGCGGCGGCGCGCAGCCCGGCCACGCCGCCGTTGCCGCTCTGGCCGCTGAGCCCGCCGATCAGCTCGATCGACTCGCCGAACAGCCGCGAGGCATAGTCGTTCGTGCGGTGATCCGTGTTGCGCAGGAAGACTTTTACCTGGCACAGCCCCAGGAGCGTCTCGGCGTGTTCGGGCCGGCGGCACTGCTTGAGCAGGCCGCTGATGTTCTGTGTCGCGATGATGTTGGCATGATTGCTCTGCCGGGATTTATCAAAGAAATCCGCGTCGCCCTTTGACTTGCCGTGCGTGAAAAACGCCTGGAACTCGTCGCAGAAGAACAGGCTCGGTCGCGGATTATCAAGCCGCCGCAGCACCTCGTTGAAATACTCCAGCTTGAGAAGCGTGCCGATCGTACGCGACATGGCCGGGTATTCGGCGATCGGCATATCCACGTAGAGGATCTTGCCGCGATCGAGCATCTCCCCGACGCGCATCGTCGAGCGGCCGGTGAAAAGCGTTCGGTACGGCTCGGACAGGAAAGGGTCGAGCATGTTCGAGATGTGGGCCTGGACGCTGGTGCGCGGCTCGGGCGCCAATTGGGTCCACTCCTCGGCAAAGAACTGAAGGGGGACTTCGCAGGCGGGGTCGGCGACGTCGACGATCTCGCTACGTTCAGCGATCGCCGCAAAACTCCCCGCCAGGCGCGAGGCCTCGGTCACGTCAGGCGGTGTGCCGCGTGGGTTGGACAGACGCTGGAGGCCCACGCTGTGGCGGATGAACTTCTTGGCCGAGTCGATCCAGAACGACGTGTCGTTGCTCTTCATCCCCAGTGTTTCCATCGCGCCGGCCAGCCGTTCGGCGAGCTCGAGATCCGAGTCGGCCGAGTCAAACGGATTCCAGCGGATGCTGCGGGCCGGGTCGCGCGGCGTGATCACCAGCAGGTCGCGCTCACGCCCGTACCGCCGGCAAAGCGTGACAATTTTGTGCCGATAGTCGCCTTTAGGGTCGAGAATCAGCGCGCTGCACTCACGCCCCGGTGTCTGGCTACCGGACCCGAGCAGACCGTCGAGCAGCGCGTTGAGTACACAGACAGTCTTGCCGCTGCCTGGCTGCCCGAGCACGACGCAGCTCTTGTAAAAATCATCCCAGCCCCACTCGAGGCCGCCGGCCCAGAAGCGTTGCGGCCCGCGGATTTCGACCGGCGTGGACGGTTCACCGGCGCCGGCAACCATGATTTCCGCCGTCGCCCGCGGTTTGTAGGTGGAGGTAACGAGCTGTTCGCGCAGCAGCCGGTGTCGCTGGCGCGCCTCGTTCAGGCGATCGCCGAGAAAGAACGGGATAGCCAGCAAGGCCAGGGCGGAAATCCACCAGCCGGGCTCGTAGATCCCGCGCAGCGCCACCAGCGACGGATGCCACTCCAGCAACACCTTTAGCGCGGTCGTGGCGAGAAAGGCGATCCCGACCACGGCGCACGGTGTCACGGCCCGGTCGAGCGCGAACAGGAACTCGCGCCAGGTTTTCTCGATCGCCGGCGGCGAATCTTCGTAACGCCAGGCGTACAGAAGCTGCATGTACCGCGCGCGCGGCCGCATCATCATCACGCACAGCACGATCAGGGCGGTGAAGTACGCGATCGTGCAGTAACGCCGCAGCGGTTGCGGGGGGATGTCACGCGTGAAGACGCCGGCGAAGTCCAGCACGTGGCAACCCACCACCAGGGCGGCACACGTGATTACGATCTGCCGGAATCCGGCGCGTGCGTTGCGTAATTCGTCTGTTTCCACGCGGCTGGGCATCGTGGGGCCGCTCCCTCGTCAGGCCGCCTGAGCGGGATTTACTTCGAGAACGCCGTCTTCCGACACTTCGAGGCGGATACGGCGGGCGCCGGCTTCGCGTGCGAGCAGGAGCGCCTCGCCGACCATCGGCACGAGCATGCGCTCGACTTCGCGGGCGTCGTAGCGTTCGAACTTGGCCGTCTTCTGCAGCGCCTCGAAAACCAGGTCGGGCTCGACATACTCAAGCGTCAGGCCATAGGAGGCGGCCAGATCGACCATCTTCAAGACCGCGATCTCGGCGACGACCACGCCCTCAAGCGGCTTGAACACATAAACGCGGTCGATGCGGCTGAATAACTCGGGCCGGAAGACCTTGGCGGCCGTCAGGTGGGCCTTCACCGCCGCCATGCACTCGTTTTCGTCTTCGTGTTGCTCAGTGATCTTGCCGATCGCCTCAAACTCGGCGTTAGTGGTCATCACGACGATCGATTCGGAGTAGTCGGCAACGCGTCCGGATCCCTGCTCGGTGAGTTGCCCTTCACCCAGGAGCGGCAGAAACAGGTCATAAACGCCGTCGTAGGCTTTCTCGATTTCGTCAAACAGAATCAGCCGGCGACGGTTGCCGAACATCGGGCGGGTCAACTGTCCGCCGGCATCGGCGCCGACATATCCGGTCGGCGTGCCGATCAGCCGGGTTTTGCCCTCGGGCCCGCTGAAGTCGGGGCCGTTGAATCGCAGCATGTTGCGTTCGTCGCCGAACAGGTACTCGGCCAGGGCCTTGGCCAGCTCGGTCTTGCCGACGGCCGGCGGCCCGAGGAACAGCAGGTTGGCAATGGGCTTGGTGCGCCTCTGCTTGCCCCACTCCAGGCGGATCAGGCGAGCGAGATCACCGTTTACGTGATCCTGTCCGCGGACCCGCGCGCTGAGATGCGCGCACATGTCGGATTCAATGATCTTTCGCCGTGCGCCGCGGTCAGCCTGCTCCAGCAGTTGCAGCAGGACTTGCTTGTCGGTCAGGCGTGCGAGAATGTCCTCGGCCATGTGAGTGTCTCCTCACGTATCAAGCAGGGTCAAATGTGCAGCGCCGGCCTGGCGGGCGCGGTCAATCGGGTCGCGCAGGCGTCGGCGCACGCGCGCCCGCAGCGGCGCATAGCCATGCTCTCGATCCAGTGCGAGCACCTCGTCGGCAATGATGGTGGCGGCGACATAACGCAGCAGCAGCCGATGGCGATCGCACTCCTGCTCCATTACGAGCGCCACGACCTCTGCCATTTGCGGCGGAGGCGGGGGCTGTAGCGACAAAATGTCGTGGACCTGAGCCAGGAACGGCTTTGGCAAACGCGTGGCCGCGGCCAGGACATCAGCGGTTTGCCGGTGGGCGCCAGAGCCCTCGGCGTCATCGACCTCGAGACGCGCCAACGCCTCAGTGCCAAGCGTGGTCGTCAACACGATCACACAATTCGAGAACGCGATGGTGTGCCCGTTTCGCTCGTCGCGCAGGAACCCGTTGAGCAAGACGCCGCGCAGACGATTGAGCAGCTCCGGACTCGCGCAATCAACGTGCTCGAGCAGCAGCACCTGGCACGGCTGTGTGCGCACGGCGCGAATGAGCGTCCCATCGCTGCGATCGTCGAAACCGAGCACGCTATCGACGCTGTCCGCGGCGTCCGCGGTACGGCGCAGGTCGATGCTGGTGATGCCGGCTGAGCGGTAAAGGCCGCGCGCGAGCTGCTGCGCAAAATGCCGCTTGCCGACACCCTCCGGACCGACGATCAGGAACACCCCCAGCGGCGCGTCGGCGACCTGGTTGGTGCGATCCGTCCGCAGCCGCATATTCTGTCGTATGCGCCCCACGGCCGTACCGATGTTATTGTCGAATCCGCGAACGACGTCCGCGAGGTTATCGCGCAACAACTCGAAATCGAGGCCGTCGGTCGCCAGCAACTCGGTTGTCGAGCTGGGGCGCGCGCCGGGCTTGGCCGGCGTTTGTGGCGGACACGGCGGCGGCACTGTCGGGGATGGTGAGTTGTCGGAGTCAGCGCAGGGCTCAGTCAGCGGCGGTTGCTCGCGCGTCCAGCGACAGACGAGATCGATGAACCAGCGGCAAGCTGTGTGGCGATAGCACTTCACGAGCGGGGCCCGCCGATACCGCAGCAGGTAAGCGGTTACGGCGACCAACCCCGCAAAAACGGTGATTGCCACTGTGAGCAAAGGCAGACGCACATAGAGGTAACGCTGGATGAAGAACAGCATCAGCGCCTGAAGTGCCAGCCGCACGGTCGGGTTGGCCAGCGGCCCGGCCAGACCGCTCTGCTGGCTTGCTCGCATGGTGCCTCCGGTCCTCATCCGTGTGTGCTCCGGTTCATGGTCATCCCGCCGCGCTTGTATTGCCGGGGCCCGCCCCGAGCAGCATTACCGCCACTCCAATTGCGGCGACCAGCGCGGCATAGCGAAACGCCGGTGATTGCTGAAGCAGTGTTTTGACACGGTTGACCACGGCTTTGCTCCCGTTGAGCGTCAGGGGGCCACGACGTTGACCACCTGGCTCTCGCCGACCTGGAGAATCCGGGAATAACGGCGCCCGGCGCTGGTCTGAAATGCGACCGTGATGCCACCCTGGCCGTCGTGAACGGCGACGATTTGCAGCAGGCCGGCCGCCCCCTGCGTGACTGGCACGGAGATAGTCGTGCCGGCGTGGGTAATCGGGACCTCCCCGAGCAGCGCCCCATTGAAGTACACCTGCACGATGTCGCCGTCTTCGTCGCAGTTATCAAAAAGGAAGATGTGGTAATAGCGCGCATCACCGGCGCGTATCTCCGCCCGCGCGCCCGGCGTGAGCGTTGCGACCAGCGGTTCGGATGCGAGAGTCGCCTCGTTACCGGTGCGCGCTGCCTGAGTGTTGGCCCGGTCGATGTCCTCGTCACCGACAATGATCTCTGTCGCCGGAGATTCAATGTGGTGGTGGTAGCGCGGGTGCGAGGGCCCATCAGGTGGAGATGGCGCCAACAGCACGGCCCATGCGACCAGGGCGGCGGCCGCAGCGCCGAGCAGCTTCCAGGCCCGCCCCCGGGGACGTCCGGCGGCGGTGGCGGGTGCCGTTTGATCCCGTGACGAAGCCGCGCGTTCGCCGGCCGGTAGCGCCGCCGGGTTCAGGTCCCGGGGAACAACGCGTGCGGGTACCCGCTGTGGTTGCGTTTGCGTCGGACGCGCGGCTTCCTGAAGCTGGAGCGTTGATTGTGGTCGATGCATGGTCATTCGTGCCTCCGGCCAATGAGGCGTGAAGTGATAAGCAGCCCCACGCGAAAATCGTCACAATTTTCTTGCGCGGGGAACGCGGCGTTTGACGCCTCTCCAAGTAGCGACTTGCCACTTGGCCGCCGGCACGACGGCTCGTCGCAGAAGTGGCAGAACGTCAGACGCAGAAGTAGCGTCGGCCCCCCGTGGCCGACGTAGAACGTCAGAACTGTGTTGAAACCGCACTACATCGGTGTTCGCGGCGCGGTCGCCCGGCGGCCCGTCGCCCGCCATACTGGGAGGTGCCGAGACCGATGCATTACCGGCTGACGCTCACCGCCGGCCAGCATGCCAACTCGCGGCCGATCTTCGAACGTGAGTGCTCGGGCAGCGGACATATTCTGCTGGGGCGTGGCGAGGACGCAGATGTCGTGCTGAACGACACCGCGGTCAGTCGTGTCCACTGCCAGATCAGCTACGAGTCAAACGTTCTGGTGCTAATGGACTTGGGCAGCACGTCCGGTACATATCGCAACGGGCAGCAGGTGTCCGCTTCGACGGCGCTTGGCGACGGCGACGCGCTGCGGCTTGGCGCCACGACTCTGCGCGTGGCCTTGCAGTCGTGTGCCGGCGACAGCGAGCGCGGGCGGGTCGCCCAGCCGCTGTCGGCCGCGGCTGATCTCGACGTGCGAACGGATCCCTCCAAGACAGCGATGCCAGGCGCCGGATCGGGGGGGCGGCGCCCGGCTCGTGATCCCGAGGTGCTGGACACACTGATTGATCCGCGCCGCCGACATGCACCGGCGATGCCGAACATCGCGATCCGGCTTGAGCGGCCCGTCACGATCATCGGCCGCGGGCAGGATTGTGATTGCCAGTTGGCGAATCCGACCGTTTCGCGTCGTCACGCGGAGATTACACGGCGTGATGAGCGCCTGATCATCCGTGACTTGCGGTCAGCCAATGGCACGTTCGTTAACGAGCAACGGCTGCGCGGCCGGGCACAGTTGCGGGCGGGTGATCATGTTCGGTTCGGATCACTCGACCTTGCGTTTGACGGGCGGCAACTGACGTCGCACGCCGTGCAACATGCCCAACAGGTCGGCGACGCCGGCATCAATATAGAGCTGGTGGGTCTCGGCAAGCAGGTAGTCAGCCGGGACGATGGGCGCCTGACGCCACTACTGGCCGACGTCAGTCTGAAGATCGCGCCGCAGGAGTTTGTCGGCATATTCGGCACGGCGGGCTGCGGTAAATCGACGCTGATGGACGCGATGAACGGCCGTCGGCCGGCGACCGCGGGCGCGGTGCTCTACAACGGCCGCAACCTCTACGACCACTTCGACGCCTTCAAGGGCGGCATCGGCTACGTCCCGCAAGAGCTGATCTTCCACGATGCGCTTACCGTCGCCGATGCTCTCACTTACGCGGCGGAAATCCGTCTGCCGCCGGATACGTCAACCGAAGAGCTCGAGCAAAACGTAGACCGCGTGCTGCGTGATGTCGGCCTGTTTGAACGGCGCGGCGTCGCCGTGCGCAACCTGTCGGGGGGGCAGAGGAAGCGGGTGTCAATCGCGATCGAGCTGTTGAGTCGGCCGAATGCGCTCTTCCTGGACGAGGCCACCAGTGGTCTGGATCTGCGGACTGAGGCCGAGATGATGCGGATCTTCCGCGATGTGGCCGCCAGCGGTGTTACCACACTGTGCATCACGCACTACGCCGACAGCCTCGAAGCCTGCGACAAGGTGATCTATCTCATCCAGGGGCGGCTGGCGTTTTACGGGACGCCAGCCGAGCTCAAGCAACACTTCGGCGTGGACAATATCCGGGAGGTCTTCTGGCGTGAACCGCGCCATACCGCCGAGGAGTGGGCCCAGCGCTTCGAGGAAACGCGGGCTTGCTCTGGTCGCTGTCTCGAGGCGCAAACCGACAACGCGGCGCTTGAACAACGACGTACCAAGCTCCGGCCCGGGGATTTGCTGCGCGTGGTGCGCTCACCCGAGTACGCCACGCAGTTTCGCGTGTTGTTGCGGCGTTTTACGCGCGTGCTGTTGAACGACGCGCGCGCGTTGGCGCTGCTGCTGGGCCTCGCGCCGATACTCGGCGTGCTGGTGAGCTACCGTTTCGGATCTTTGCCTCAAGGGGCCACCGAAGGCGCGCGGCAGATGAACATCACGTTCGCCGTGGTGGTGGGCATGTTCTTCCTCGGCCTGTTCGGGTCGATTCGAGAGGTCGTGAAGGAGCTGCGCATCTACTTGCACGAGCGTTTCGCCACGCTGCACATCCTGCCGTATCTGGGCAGCAAGCTGGCGGTGTTGGGCGTGGTCAATGCGGTGCAGGTGTTGGTGATGTACCTGTTTGTTCGCTGGGGCGGACCGCTCGACCTGGCCGCCGGCAGCGAGTTGGCCCTGCTGATCACCATGTTCCTGATCGCGTTCAGTGCGACCGCACTCGGGCTGGCGGCGAGTTGTGCCGTAGACACGACGGACAAGGCGGTCATAACGATGGTGGTCCTGATCATGCCGCAGATCCTGTTCACACAGGCGCTGGGCCCGCTGGAAGGGACGCTGGCACTGATTGGCAAGGCGTTGATCCCGTGCTACTGGGGGCTCGATGCCTTGCGCTCACTGCTAGACCCGCAGCACTTCCCGACCGATCCGCACTCGCACGGGTGGTTTGCGAGCATCGTGGCACTGCTGGTGTTCACGAGCATCTACAGCGCGGCCGGCGTTTATTTCCTGCACCGTAAGGACGGCCCGTATGGGCGGATTGACATTCTGCCGGTTGTGGAAGAAGGCCGCTCGGCACTGCGCCGCCTGCTCGTGCGACTGCAAGCCCGCTGGCCGGCCGCCAAGCGCATAACGCCCCAGCACCGTTCCCACTAAGGGCGTTCCGTGTTTCGCGCCATGCTTCGGCGTAACGTGTAACGGCCGGCGCCTCGCCGGCCGCCCGATCTTGGAAACGCCGTTTATGGACGAAGGTCTGTGGAGGTTGAGGACACTCGTCATACATCGACGGCCTGCGAGGCGCAGGCCGCTACGCAGCCATACGCGCCAAACAGCCGAGCTGGCAACGACACTGGCACTCCACTCCCTCGATTCCGTGGCACATGACAGTTGCGGCAGGACAGCGTGCGAACTCCTCCCGCACTACGGCGACGATTTTTCGCGCCCGCCGTTCCCCGATTTCGCCTCATAGAGCGGACACGTGGCGCGGTGGCTGTCAGGCATGGTGCCAGTGGGTATTCGCGTCGCCAAGACACAACTAATGGGAGGTCAACCGATGAACCGCAGATGTACGGGACTGGCGTTGGTGTTTGTGATTGTGTTCCTGTTTCCCGGTGGCGCGGGCTGTCATAAGAAGGCGCTGGTCGCGATTTCCCACCAGCGGCCGCGCGTGGAGTTGCCCGCTGAAATCCAAACCATCGCGGTGGTCTATGACGCGTCGCAGCCGGCGCGGCCGCCATTCAAGGCGGACAGCCCGGTCAGCGGGTCGCGGACTTACGTGGAGAACTACGCGCCGATGGTTGCCAACCGGATCGGCACATTGCTGGGTCGGCGTGACATGCAGGATGGTTTGCATGTGCAGACGGTCTTGCGCGGCCCCGAAATGCAACGCGTGCTCGACGAACACAAATTGCAGCGATCTGACCTGGTTCGTCCCGGGGCCGCCGCCGAATACGGCAAGCTGATAGGGGCGGATGCTCTTGTCGTGATCGATTGCACCGTCGAGGTTACAGAGTCGCAATGGGGCGTCGAGCGGGCGGTTGGCGAAAACCGGCGGCAAGTGTTCCGCGCTGTCGGACGCCAGATTTGTCCCAGCGGGCGGGTCCGCATTGAGCTTTTCAACGGGAGTGTCTTGTGTCAGCGGACCATTCGCGCTGAACCGAAGCGCGAGGAGCTAAAGCCGAACTTCGTCGGTTTCCTGGCGCGCCATCGTGACTTCAGCGAGATGCCCCCCGTTGATCGGCTCGTGGCCCCCGTGCTGGAGGAAGCGGCGGATGAATTCGTGCGCGGCCTGCTCGGTGGTGCCCGCACCGTGAGCATCCCGCTCGAATCATCGCGCAACAAACACTGCCGCGCGGGCGTCGAGCTGATCGAGCGCGGCGAGTACGAAGCGGCGAGAAGCGCGTTTGAGCTGGCGCTGGTCGGCCGTAGCGCCGACGATTACCAGGCCCACTTCGGTCTCGGGCTGATTGCCGAAAAAAGCGGCAACCTGTTAGGTGCGCTGACACACTACCGTCAGGCTCTCGTCGTCAAGGAACGCGACGACGACGAGCGCGAGGACGACGACGGCTACATCCGCCTCTCCCGCCGGGCCATCGAACGCGTGTCGGATGCGCTCGATAGCAACGGCTCCGTTATCACTCCGGTTCAGATGCCCCAGCAGGCGCGTCACGGCGCGCAGCCGTCCGGTCGCGGCGAACCTGTGCTTGTCGGCAGCGTTGCCGAAGGAGGTCACTAGCCATGCATCGCGCGTTCGCAACGGTGCTTTTGGCCATCATGCTTGTTGGGACAACCAACTGCACGGCCCGCGATGAGGATCCCCTGGCGCGATACCGATCACCGCAGCCGGTTCGGCGGCGACCACCGAGCTACGCCAGCCCGCCGCCGCCGGAAGCAAGCACCGCGCCGGTGCCGGCGGCGACGCTCTCGGCGCCCGGCCCGGGGCGCGTGGTTTCGGGGCGCGCCCGTGGCGATCGGCTGGAGGAGGCTCTGCAAAACGCGCGCGAGAATTTCCTTCAGCGTTACGCCGGGCCGGCACTGGAACCGCTGCGCTCGGGCTGGATTTACCCGGCGGCGCGCCGGCTGCTCGCGCGTGAGTGTGTGTTCGACGTGCGGATCACCGACCGACGCCGCCCCCGCTTCGCCCACGAGGAGTACACGGTCAGGATCACCGCCGAGCTTGACGAGATGCGCCTGCGCGAGCTTTGTGACGCGCTCAGCCGGGTGCTCAGCGCGGAAGTCCCGCCGCGGCTGATGGTCTGGTTTGACGAACCGGGCTCGGAAGCCGGCGGGCACGTCGCCGCGGAACTGGAGCGCGCACTCAAGGAGTTCAACCTCGATGTGCGTGTCCGCAGCCGCTGGGAGCAATTGAAGGCCATGGGGATCGCGCGTGCCGACGGCGAGGCCAACGCCGCGGCGCTGCGCCACGCGCAGGCCGATCTGGGCGCGCCGTTTTACGTCGTCGGCAGCGCACAGGTCCACGAAATCCCCGGTCGGCCCGGCGATCCGAATCCGGCCCGCCGGCTGACCGACTACAAGACCTCGACACAGGCCGTGATTCACTCGTCAGCGACTGGTGAGCTGCTGCGCGGGTTGCCGCCGGTCAGCGAAGCCTGGGCCTCGGAATATTCGGGCGATGAAGGCGCGGTTCGTGCCCTCCAGCACAGCGGTCGCGCATTAGGCCTGCGGTGCGTCGAGGAGCTGGTGTTGGCCTATGCCCAGCTTGGGCAGTTCGGCCAGACCGTCTTCGTCACCATCCAGAACACCAGCCCGGAAAGAACACTGAGTATGCGCGAAGCTATTGCGGCGCGGGAGCACGTGTTGCACGTGCAGGAACACGAGAGCATCGGGGAGGTCGTGACGCTCGCCGTGCGAACGCGCCTCACGCGACAGCAACTGCAAGATCTGCTCACCCGCATGCGTTTCGGCAATTACCAACTCGTAATGCTCGACGCGCGCGGCGATCGGATCGAGACCCGGCTGCGACGATCGGACTAAACAGGTGACAAGATGAGCACGCATGACGTCAGCGAGAGAGAGACGATGAGCGAGTGCCTGACTGATTCTGATTACGAAGCCCTGTTTGGCGCCGGCTTGCCTCGTGAGCGGCGCGCACGGTTGCGCGTTCATCTGCGCGGTTGCGCGCGGTGCCGGCAGGAGTACGAGACGCGGCGCGGCGCGGACGGGCCGACGCTCGCCGATATCCTCCACGGTCCAAGCCAGCAGACGTTTGTCGGCGGCCCGGCCACGCCGCCGCCGGATGATAAGACAACAGGCGGACGCGGCCGCCACCAGCGCATCAGAGCGCTCTATCTCAGCGTGCGGGAGCTGCCGGCGGAGCGTCGTGCCGCGTATCTCACCGAGGCCTGCGGGGCGGACCCTGAGCTGCGCGAGGCGGTTGAACTGTATCTGAAAGATGAAGAAGACAGCCCCGATTTCCTCGAACCGGGCGGTGAACCTTCGTCGCCATCCCAGTCACCGCCGGAGCTTGAATCCCCGCACCCGGTGCTGGACGAAGATCTCCAGATTCTGGGTTTGATCGGGCGCGGCGGACAGGCGACGGTCTACCGTGCCTACGAGCGCTCGCTGGATCGCCCGGTTGCCGTGAAGGTCTTGCGCTCGAGCCTGTTCCTGGAGGAAGGCTTCCGACGCCGCTTCCAACTGGAAGCGCAACGGGCGGCGAGACTTGACTATCCGGGCATCGTCCGCATCCACCGCTACCGACAGCGCGACGATCTGGCATACATCGTAATGCAGCTTGTCGATGGGCCGACGCTGACGGACGTGGCGAAACGCTGCGCGGAGCTGCGCGCCCACACACTCGACGCCAAGACCCTGCGCGCGCGACAACCGGCGTGGTTTCACGACCGTTACCACCGTCAGGTGGCGCGCTGGACCATCGAGATTGCCGAGGCCCTGCGCTATGCACACCAGCGCGACGTCGTCCATCGCGATATCAAGCCGGCGAATGTAATGCTCACCGATCGTGGCCGCATTGTGGTCGCGGATTTCGGGTTGGCCAAGCAGCTCAACCAGGACACCGGCATGACCCAGCCCGGTGATCTGCTCGGCTCGCCGCGCTATGGCAGTCCGGAGCAGATGCGCGGCGAACCGATCGATGCCCGCAGCGACATCTTCTCGCTCGGCGCCACGCTGTACGAGATGTTGACGTACACGCCGGCCTTTGATGGCGATACGCTCGAACAGGCCATCCACCAGGTCGTCTGCGTGCAGCCCAAGCCGCCGCGCGAGTGTGTGCCGTCGGTGCCGGCGCGCATGGCGGCCATCTGCCAGAAGTGCTTGTCCAAAGACCGCGCTGCGCGCTACGCCGACTGTGCCGCGCTGATTGACGATCTAACGCGCTGGCTGCACGAGGACCGCGATGGTGGTACCGTCGTGCCGCCGACCAAGTCCGCTGATAAACCGCCCCGACCGGCCGGCCGCAGACGGAGATCCACCCGTTGGGCCGTGGCCCTCGTGCCGGTTGTGTTTCTGCTGGCGGTTTTGGCCTGGAGCACGCGGGCCGGTCTGTCGGCGCCAACGGCGGCGTCTGTGCGCGCCGGAGACGCGGTTTCCGAGCCTGCCTCCGCGAGCGTAGTCGATGACACGGACACCCCCCCCGAGCCAGTGGCCGCCGAGATCACCAGTCCGCGCGACGGCGCCCAGCTCAACGGGCCGAGCGTGCGTTTTGCAGTCAGCAATGGAACCGCGGTGGAGCGCCGTGACCTGCTGCTTGGAACCTCGCCGCGCCTCGATGACCTTTGCAGCACGACGGTGCGCGGGGAGTACTGCGAAGTCGGCGACCTGCCAACCGACGGTCGCACCGTATACGTCACCCTGCGGTCGCACACACCTGACAGCGTGATCGAGCGCGAGTATACGGTCACCGCGCAAGACCTCTGGCGGCCGCCGCTGCTGGCAGGGGAGCCCGCCATCATGGTGGTCGTAGCGCAGACGCTTTCCGCGGATGCCTCACCCGAGCGCGGAACGGTGGAGCGCTGGCTGGCTCGTGAATTGCAGGACCAGGCCGCGCGGATCGTGAGTGTGGACGTGCCCGCCACGGCCGATCGCGCCACCCTCGTTCGCACGGCGCGCGAAAACGCCTGCGACATCCTGATCTGCGGTCACGCCACCGCCGCCTGCACGGGGATGCAGCGCGGCGATTATCCGGCGGGCTGGTTCAACTGGCACTATGCGCTCGAGCTCAGCGTGCTGGACACGGTAACGGATTTTGAATTCGGGCCGATCGTCAAGACGCCCGACACGCCGACGGTCGCGGTCAAGAGTGACGCACAGGGAACCGTCGAGCCATTTGATTCCCTGGTGGAACGGGCCTGTCGGACGGTTGCCCGCCGGATTAACGAGAACTGGACGGCTGGCGCGCCGCGGCCGGGGGCCGGCCCGCGCGAGCCTTGATACGGAAAGGGCGTAGACATGCACGCAACCACCCGGCTCCTGCTCATCCTGCTGTCGATCACGGTCCTTGCGGCTTTCATGACGCGTGGTTGCCGGCGCAACAGCTACGACACCGTCAAGGGTAGCGGTGAGGCCGCCATCGACCTTACCAAGGAGCAACTCGACGAATGGGAGCAGGCTGTGCGAAAACGTCTGCCGGAAGACGGCCCCGCGGCGGTCTCAACCGCGGCCGAGGTCTTCCACGAGATCACGCGCGCCGCCGACGAGATCGGCGGTGAGATCCTGCCGCTCACGATCGAGCAGGAGATCGAGTATGGCCGGCAGGTGCATCAGACCGTGCGACGCGAGCACACGCTCCTGAACAATCCGCAGCAGCTCGCTCGCATGAAACGACTGGCGACGCCCTTGCTCGTCCATTCCCGGCGTCCGGAGCTGACTTACTCGTTTTACATCATCGACTCAGACGAGATTAACGCGTTTGCGCATCTGGGGGGCTATGTATACGTCAATCGCGGGTTGATCGACGCAACACGCAGCGACGCCGAACTCCAGTTTGTCCTCGGTCACGAGATTGGCCACATCGAGCACAAGCACGTGCTGCGCGGCGCTGGGTATGCGGGCGCCGCGGGAGAGGTCGGCGGTGACCTGGGCGCTGGAGTCGTTATGTTCCTCTACCGGAACATCGCCGTCGGCTACTGTGAGAAACACGAGTTTGAAGCCGATCTGTGGTCCTATGACACCATGCGGAAAATCGGCCGGTCCAAGCAGGAGCGTCTGGCGTTCTTACGCCGCATGACAGAACTGATCCCGTCGCCGCAGCATGCCGAACCTGACGGCACGCTCGGCCGGATTGGCAAGGAGCTGCGTGACCACTACCGCACGCACCCTCCCGGAGAGGAGCGTGTGGCGGTGCTGGAGAAGCTGCCATAAACGTGCCTACGCAGCGCGGCGCGCTGCTGAGCCGCCTGGGGGGCGTTCTGACCCAGGGGCGATTTGCTCACCTGGGTGTCCGCAACCGGTTACGGGCGGGGATTTTGTTGTCCTTCCCCTTGAATGAAACGCTACAATGAACGCGGGTAGCATGCCGTGCCGGTGTCAGCGGAGGAGTTGGGTCAGGCTTCATGGTGACTCGCCGTGCGAAGTGGCCCGCATGACGTGCTGTGCCGATAGTCAGCGCTGATCACGCGGGCAGCATGCCAAGCGCTCGGTCCGGGCCAGCAAGTTCGTACGGCGTCAAGCCAATCTAGGTGCGGATTGGCCCGAGGCCGCATACAGGGACTTGGGCCATCGATCTATCTACTTCGCGACCCTGTTCGTCAAACGCGTTTTCCATAAGGAACGGAGGATCTCCCGATGAAGGACGTTCTGGGGACCAGACTGCGGGTGCTCGTCAGTGTGCTCACGATCGGCGGGCTGACCGCCGCCGCTTGGGCATTGCCACCGAGCCCGGCCAACGACGATCCAAACAACGCCGCTGTGATTAGCGGCCCATTACCAACCATCATCTACGGTACTACCGTATTGGCCGATGACAGCATAACCACCCTCCCCGGGTTGCCGGCGATCGACCCGTACGTCGATGGCCCGGATGTCTTTTACAGCTTCACGCCGACGGTGACAGCCACGTATCGCATCCAGCTTGCGCCCTGGCACCACGCGCCGCTACGGTCGTCTGACCGCCGCTTCGTGATTTACGTGCTGGATTCGACCATGACGGAGGTGGATGGCGTGCGGGCGCCGGGCAGCGCGCGGCCGGTCAATCTCGACGTTGCCCTGACGATGAATGAGACCTACCTCATCGGCATCGACCACGACGACGCGACGTACGACAACTTTGTCTTCACGTTGATCGTCGATGAGCTGAACCTCACAAACCCGGACGACTGTGCCGCGGCCGAGACACTCAGCGGCCCACTCCCGGTCTTGCGGCTCAACAACATCGATAATGCCGTGCACGACTATTCGTTTGTGCAGGGCACCGGGCGCTGTGGCGTGTCGGGCACGACGCCGACCACCGCGCCGGGCAACGACCATGTGTACAAGTTCACGGCCCCCGCCAGCGGTGACTACGCGCTGGAGCTGATCAGCAGCGGCTTTGACGGCGTGCTGTACGTCAACGACTCCTGTCCACCGGTCTTTCCGGATGGGTGTCTTGGTGCATCAAACCACAGCACCGCCGGCACCAGCGGCGCCAAGCACGAACTCGTTGTCGTGACCCTCTTGGCGGGAGCGGACTACTACATCTACGTCGACAACGGCAGCACCACATACACCACCGGGCCGTACGCGCTCATCATCGATGATGCGATCGAGTACGAGCTCAGCGAGATCGAGCCGAACGGCTCGGCCGTGAACGCCACGCCGGTCGGCGATCCGCGCGACGGCGGCCAACTCGTCGGTCCGGCCGACGCCGATTACTGGGCGGTGACCGGCCTGGACGGCGACCGCGTGTATGCCTGGGTCAACCTCGGCGGCTCGAGCAACAGCACCCTGGATACGTGGCTGTCGTTCCTCGGCACCGACGGCTCGACCGTGATCGAGTTTGACGACGACGACGGCGACGGGATCAGCTCGCCCATCAACGACCTGCACTACGTTTACAGCACGTCCAGCTCGGTAATCGCCGGCGCGAAGATGATAGGTGCCGGCACGCACTACTTCGTCGTGGAAGACAATGACGTGGACGACACGAAGACCGTTCACCGCTATCGCTTCCACAACGGTGTGATCCCCGCGACGCGAAATCCGCTCGTCGGCTGCGAGCTGAACGATGACATGGACAGCGCTGATTACACCGGCAAGCACTACTACGCCGGCGTGATCGACCGCAGCGATGACAGCGATTTCTACGCGTTTGATGCCGTGGTCGGTGACCGCGTGTTCATCGCCTTCGATGGTGACCCGGAGCGCGACTCGACCGGGTTTGACGCGGCCAACGACGACCCGAACGCGTTTCACGGCAAGCTGGTGATCTACGATCCGGACGGCGACGTCCTGATCAGCGACGTGAGTGACTCGAACACGAGCGAAGATCCGCCGGACTACCCCGCGCAAGCCTGTTTCTTCATCGCGCGCACCAGCGGCCGTTACTACATCGAGGTCAAGCCGCAGAGCACCGCTTCGCAAGTCGGCCCGGGCGAGACCTACGAGCTCGCCGTCTTCATCGACAACGCGGCCCCCGCGCTGGCCGAGGAAATGGACCCCGTCGTCGCGCTCACGCCCGACTTCAACACCGATTCGATTGCCGGGCTGGTGACCGACAACCAGCCGGGTGACACGGGCGTGTGCACCGTGGAGCTTTACGCCGAGACGAATCTCATGCTCGTTAACCTGACCGGCCTGGGCACGGGGACGGCGACGTTCGACATCGTGCTGACCGACCCCAACCAGGGCGGCTCGGGCAAAATCCGCGTCATCGACTGCACCGGGAATGCCGCCTGCGATCTTGTCATGATCGATATTGATCCGCCGGTGTGTGCCGGCAGCGCCGTGGCCGGCCGCTCGGTGCGCACCCTGGACGGTCCCTATTTCATCCCGGACAACGACGCCGTGACGGGGATTGATGTACCGCTGGTCATCGGCGACGCCGGAACGATCACCGACGTCAATCTGACCGCGACATTCGAGACGACCTCGTGTGCGGACCTCGATATCCGACTGACCTCGCCGGACCTCACCGAGGTCGAGATTCAAACCGACCGCGGCAGCTCGCTCGCGTTCAATATCACCGATGCCACCTGGGACGACGACGCAGATGAGCTCATGCCGCTGCTCAGCGGCGATGAACCGTACACCGGCACCTGGCTGCCGGAGGGCACGCTGGCTGACTTCAATGGCGGCCCGGCCAATGGCACCTGGATTCTCAACGTGCGTGACGACTACAACACGCAGAATGGCGGCTCACGGCTCGTTTACGCTAAGCTGGATGTCGTGGCGACGTTCGCCGGGCCTCAGACGTTCGCGGGCCTGGCGACTGATTCGGGCGGTTTCGATGCGGGTATTCAGTCGATTGTGCTGACTGGTGCCGTCAATGCCCAGCTCAATCTGCCGCCCGGCTTCACACCGGGTGACACCGTGGTCGAGTATACCGTCACGCTGATCGACTCGACGCTGAACGGCTCGGGCACGGTCACCGTCACCGACATGCAGGACAACACCTGCCAGAGCATCGTGAATCTCACCGGTTTTGCGGATGGCACCGGCCCGGCGAACACGGGCGGCGTGACGACTGATCTGCGTTTCGAGCAGGAGATACAAGCCGATTTGCCTTACGGCAATCCGGCCGGCGCCTCCAGCACCATTACGGTGGCCGAGCCGTTCCTGGTCGGCGAAGTCGAGGCCGAAATCACGATTGATACCCTGGACGTCGGGCGACTGGCCGCCACGATCAACAAGAGTGGCGAGTTCGCGTCACTGATCAACCGCGTCGGCATGGACGACCGCGCCTCGGCCGGGCTGACCAAGAACACGCTCTGGATCACGCTCGACGACGACGCGCCCGTGGCCGACGACGCCCATGAGGAGCCAGCCCTCGGCACGATCCCGTTCCTCGGCGTCCATCAGCCCGACGGGCGTGGCGAATTCATCGGCGACGGGATCACCACCGACAAGCGCGACAACATGATGTTCGCCCTGGCGAATCAGAGTGCCGCGGGCCCGTGGAAGGTAAATGCCGCCGATCACCGCATGATTGGTACCTCACGTACCGAGTTACGCCGCTGGGCCCTGACGCTGAAGAGCCCCTGCGGGCCAGAGCGCTACGTCGGCGTCGCGCAGGAGCTTGCGCCGGAAAGCGGCGTGCAGTCGATCGCACCGGCCGCCGGCGCGACGAACCTGACGGTGGTCGCGAGCTTCACGCCTGGCGACGAGGTCGTCGAATACCGCGTCGAACTGACCGACCCGAACTTCGCCGGCGCCGGCGACATCGAAATCTACGATGTTGCGGGCAACGTGACCATCGTGCCGGTGGCGTTGGCCGCGATCAGCGCCGACCGGAGTCCGCCGATCATCACAGGCAGCTATGACCCCGCGACGGCCAAATTCATCGGCACGGCGACGGATAACGGCCCCGGCGACAGCGGCATTGTCGCGGTCGAAGTCGCGCCGTATGGCGAGAATATCGAGCTGGTAATGGTAACGCCCGATCCGCCCGCCGGGGCCGGCAGCGTTGACTTCATCGTCGGCGTCGCGCTTGGTATCAACGGCCGCGGCTACATTCGCGTGACGGACGCCTGCGGCTGGCGCTCATACATTCTCGTGGAAATGGACGCCGAGGCACCCGTGTGTACCGGGTCGATCAACCACAGCAAGCGCTATATCAGCAGCGATCTGCCCCAGCCAATCCCGGACAACAACGTGGTTGGTGTGTCGTCATCGATCGTTGTTGCGGACACCGACGTGATCGAGGACGTCAACCTCACGTTCAACATCACGCATGCCTACGACGACGACATCGATCTGACGCTGATCGCCCCGCGTGTGATTAACCTGCTCTCCGATATCGGCAGCACCGGCAACAACTTCATCGACACCACCCTGGACGATGAGGCCGCCGCGCCGATTCCCGATTCCTCGTCCGAGGCCCCGTTCACCGGTACCTACCAGCCGGAGGACGGACCGGCGTTGTTCGCGCTCGACGGTCTCTCGGCGGACGCCACGTACGTGCTGCGGGTCGCCGACGACAAGGACAACGACACGGGCACGTTTGATAGCTGGTCGTTGACGATCGAGTCGAGCACGTTCCCGGAGCGCTATGACGGCCGTGTTGAGGAGCCGATCTTCCGCGATACGGGCGTTTGTGCGGTCGAATTGCTGCCCGGTGCGAGTAACCTGGTGCTGACGGTTGATCCGTTCACCAATGGCGACACGATCGTGCGCTACTCGGTCGAGCTTACGCCGGGCGGTGCCGTTGGCGAGGGCAGCGTGCGCGTGCTGGACTGCGTCGGCAACGAGTGCGTGACCCCGATCCTGCTGTACCGCTACGAGGTCGGCGATCTCAACTGCGACGGCTTTGTCAATAACGGCGACATCGATCCGTTCGTCACCGCGATTACCGATCCGGACGGCTATGTGGTCCAGTATCCGGACTGCGATCTGCGGCTGGCCGATATGAACGGCGACAGCTATGTGAACAACGGCGATATCGACGATTTCGTCAGTGCGATCTCGTCGTAGCGCGCATGCACGCCGGGCGCATGCGCAGGTCTGAACCGATCGGGAAACGGCTGCCACCGATTCCCGGTCGGTTCAACCGCTACATTCCCGTGCCGATATCACCCGGACAATACCCCATTCGAGATGCGCGGCGGCGCGCTCACAGAGAGCCGATTCCGGCCCGTATCTCGCGGGGCGCGGAGCACCGGGTCGAGGAGCGAGGCGGCCTTCCGTCTGCTTTGCCAGCGCTGGGGCAGCTTGCCGTCACTTTCTAGGTCGTTCGCCTTCCACTTCCCCGCCATACGCAAGTATTCCGGCGCTATACGATCTTCGCCGTGTCCCCCTCAGCGCAGGGCGAAATGGCCAACGGTCGGCCCGCCGCGCGTTCAAGGTGCCGAAAAATCATCCTGACACCTTTTCTGTTGCCTGTTGTGACACCTTTTCTGTTGCTGGACGTCACAGGTAAACGTCAATTGCTCTGACCACGGTCACCGGGCGGTTCAAGTTTGCCGAGATACAACTCAGCGCGTAACGGCCGAGCGGAAGCTGGTGCCGCCGGCGCGGGAAATGGCGGCGCCTCCCAATCCAGTCCCATCGTCGCCAAGCGCTCGCGGACAACAGGCAGGTCCCAGACATGCAGAATGTGCCCGGCACGCCCGGGGAAGATGACTCGTGTGCCGTCCGGCGTGCAGCTTACGCCGATCATGTTTAGCTGCAACGGGCACTCCAGGCGCGCCACAACCGCGCAGCGGCCCAGGTGGATCAGATCAATCTTGCTGGCGTCGCTGATCGCCGCCACGTAGGTGCCGTCGTCTGAGAACGAGGCCGCGGCCGACACGCTCGTATAGCCTCCGCGCGGAAAACGCGCCACTGGTCGCCACGTGCCCACTTCCCACAGCACGTATTCGGCCTCGCTTGTGACCAGCCACTTGCCGTCGGGGCTGAAACCGGCCCGCACGTTGTCGCTGGTTGGCACCACATGCACCACCTCACCGCTCGCCACATCCCAGACCTTGGCGTCGCTGCCTTTCCAGGCGCCGGTGGCAAGCCAGCGCCCGTCGGGGCTGAGTGCCACCGAGCACACGCCGACATGCGGTTCGAAGATGCGCACATCTGCGGGATGATCGAGATCAGCGACCACAACGCGGCGCAGATCCGCCGAAACGGCCAACTTGTTGCCATCCGCGCTGAGGCATGCTTCCCAGAAGTTGCCCAGCGTGTCCAACACGATGCTCTCAGGTGGCCCGACGTGGAGGACCTGATCGTCGATCCGCAACGGCCAGCGCAATATGCGGCGCGGTGCCACGGTGATCAGCGCCAGCCCGTCTGGCTGGAAGACAACCGAGTTGGTGAAGCCAATCGGCAGATAGGCTACGGCGCGATTGTGCTCCAGATCCCAGAGACGAACGCCCGCTCCAGACGCCGTCGCGGCCAGGCGACCGTCGGGGCTGACTCGGACCCACTGACAACCGTCTTGTGATTCGGCCGGATGGTCGCAGATCGTTCGGAAGGCATCGTTGCCGTAAACACGCGCCCGAACAAACGCGAGCCCGGGCTGGAAGGTGCGCAGGCCGAGCCAGGGGCCGGCGCTGGCGAAGCCCAACCCGCAGCCTTGTAGCGTGAGCAATCGCCGCCCTAGTCGCGGATCCCAGAGCAGCGTCGTGCCGTCCCACGACGCGGTGTACAGAATCGTGTCATCGCAGCCAAAGCCGATAGCGGTGACCGGGCCGGTGTGCCCGTGGAGCGTCCATCGCTTCTGCGTGGTGCCGAGGTCCCAGACATACGCGCACTGGTCCGAACACGCGCTGGCCATTTGTCGGCCATCCTTGCTCCAGGCCACGGTCCGAACGGCCGCCGGGTGCTCGAGCACCTGCAGGACTTCTCCGCTGTTCGCGTCGCGCAAGAGCACATCGGAACTGCTCAACGAGCACGTGGCCAACGTGTCGACGGCGGGGCTGTAGTGAATCCGGTGGACCGGGGCATGCACCGGCGGAAGCGTGTGTGTCTCGCCGGTGCGCAAGCTGTGAATGGCGACAGATCCATCGGCGGCTCCCACCGCCACTTCGCAACTATCACGGCTGAAGTCGAGCGGCTGCAGATAATCCGTTGCCCTGACCGCGAACGTATCAATCAGCCGGGCTGGATCGATTTCCCAGATCTCGCACGCCGATTCGCCGGGGCGCGCCAGATACTTGCCGTCCGCGCTGAAACGCGGAAGCGGACGCGCGCGGAAGCCCCCCTGTGCCGCCAAACTCAGAACCTCGCGATTGTCCGCCACGCGCTTCAACAGCGTCTCGCCGGTGTTCCACCAGAGCATTACGCGCTGCACGTCTGGATCGGCTGCCACGTTCGGCGCGGGATCAAGGCTCGAGTAGTCGATGCGGTTCGTGAACTCGGCGTCCACCAGGGCCATACAGGCAATCGCCTCGTCGCGCAGCGCGGCGCTTGGGCGAATTGCCGCCGCCTTTCTCAGCGCCGTCAGGCTCTCCACACGGCAGCCGGGCTTGCCGCTCCAGCGCCGCGCGTGTGCCTGCGACAAATACGACTCCCACAGGCGCTGCTGCGACTGAAAGTACAGCGTCCACGCGACAATTGACGACCCGATCAGCAGCAGCACGAAGCCGGACGCCACGGCGAGCGGGATCCGATAGCGCTGCACCTGCTTGCGTAGCATGTAGAACCGACTATCGCTCCGCGCCTCGATCGGCTGGCCGTGCAGATACCGCCGAATGTCGGCCGCCAGTTCCGACGCCGACTGATAGCGGCGCGTCCGATCCTTCTCGAGCGCCTTGAGAACGATCGTCTCCACGTCGCCGCGCAGCAGCCGGCTGATCGACGACGGGCGCCGCGGCGCGCATTCGCGGATGATTTGCGGAATCTCGAAGGGCGAGTGGTTGGTCACATCGTAGGGAAACCGACCCGTCAGCAGCTCATAGAGCACCACGCCCAGAGCGTATACGTCACTGCGCGTATCGAGCGCGGCAGAGTCCCCCTCACACTGCTCCGGGCTCATATAGCGCAGCGTCCCGACGACCTGGCCCACGTCGGTTTGCAGCGTGGCAATCGTCACGTCGGCGTCGGTGGCCCGCGCCACGCCAAAATCGATGACCTTTGGCCGACCAGCTTCGTCCACCAGGATATTCCCGGGTTTCAGGTCGCGGTGAATCACGCCGCGCTGATGCCCATGGTGAATTGCATCGCAGATTTCCGCGAACATCTCAAGTCGGCGGCGTGTCGGCAGCTTGTGATCTTCGGCGAATTCGATGAGCGTTTGCGCGCTCGGGATGTACTCCATGGCGAAATAAGGCATGCCCGCGTGCGAGCCGGCCTCGTAAACCTGGGCGATCGCCGGATGCCGCAGCCGCGCGAGGATCTCCGCCTCGTGGACAAACCGGCGCAGCGCGGACTCGGATGCGAGGTCGGCCCGCACGATCTTCAGCGCGACGCTGCGCCGCGGCTTCGGTTGAAGCGCCTCGTAAACCGTGCCCATCCCGCCCGAGGCGATGCGCCGCACGATGCGGTAGCGCCCGATCTCGCGGCCAACCAGGCCATCATCCGGGTCGGGAGCGATTGGCCCGACAACGCATGTTCTGTCGGGGGGTTGCAGAAACGTCTGCGTGGCATCGGCGGCAAGCAGCCGCTCGACTTCAGCCCGCAGCGCGACATCGCCAGCGCAGGCCTCGGCCAGCACGGCCTGCTGCTCGTCCGGCGGCCGATCCAGCGCGACCCGGAAAATCTGCAGCGCACGTTCGCTTGGCTCGCGTCCCATGGGGCCCCCTATGTGCCGGCGTCTTCCTCGTTGGAAAGAACCGCGCGCAGCCAGACGCGCGCGCAGCGCCACTCGCGCTCGACGGTGCTGCTGGACATTCCCAGGACCTCGGCGGCCTCGGCGACAGTCAGTCCGGCGAAGAAGCGCAGCTCGACGATGCGTACCAGGAGCGGATCGCGCATGGCTAGTCGGTCCAGCGCCTCACTCAGGGCCACGAGGTCTACCGAGCGCTGATACTCGGCCACGAGCTGTTCGTCGAAAGCGAGCCGCGACTGACGGCCTCCACGCTTTACCTCGGCGCGCTTGCGGGCGTGATCGATAAGGATGCGCCGCATGGCCTGCGCGGCCACCGCGAAGAAGTGGGCCCGGTTCTTCCAGGTCACACGCGTCTGGTCGATCAGCTTCAGGTACGCCTCGTGGACGAGTGCCGTCGGTTGGAGCGTGTGATCGGCGCGCTCGCGGCGCATCATTTTTGCGGCCAAGGCGCGCAGGTTCGCATAGACCAGCGGTGTCAGGCGATTCTCTGCCTCACGATCACCAGACGAGACACCCACCAATAGTCCCGTTGGATCGGAAGGCTCGCCCACGTCGGTACGCTCCCCGGCACGCAATATCCCCCGTTTTTTTTGACGGGTACCTGCTTTCATTCTCGCGTCTGAAGGGGGGGGAATCAAGCGCCCCATCACTGTAGAGCGCGCCAGGCACCGCAGCGCCGGCCGCCTGCAGGGACTGAATGTCTGACATGGCTGCTTCGTGGGAGGATGCACCAATGAGAACGATGAAGTCCTGGCCGACCACGGCCATCCTGGTCGTCGCGGCACTCGGCGCCGTCGTGGCGCTGCCACAGACGCCTCTGAGCAGTGCCATCACCTACCAGGGCCGGCTCGAAAGCGCCGGCGTTCCGTACCCGTTGCCCACCGCCGATCTGGAGTTTTTGCTCTACGATGCGGCGACCGGCGGCACGCTGATCGACAGCGACATACGCCCCGGCGTGCTTGTCGTCGATGGATTCTTCAGCACCGAGATCCTCTTCAACGCAGCCAACGCCTACAACGGCGATGCCCGCTGGTTGGAGATCTGGGTTAACGGGACACAGCTTCTGCCGCGCCAGGAGCTGACACCTGCGCCGTTCGCCATCTACGCATTGAATGCGACGGGTGGCGGCTCATGCCTGTGGGAAGAGAGTGGCAGCGACATCTACTACAACGACGGCAGGGTCGGGATAGGAACCAACGATCCCGATGCAGCCCTGCACGTCGCAGGAGTCAGCAGATTCGGCGGTGAGCAGATGGGGGCCGGCGGCGTGCCAGGCGACTGGATGATGATTGAAGCGCAGCCCGGGCAGATCGACCACGTCACGCTCCGATTCGACCAGGAATGGCTGAGTTTCTGGAACCCTAACGCCAGCCCGAACGAGATACTGCGGCTCACCGATGAAGGCAACCTGGGCATCGCCTTCAGCAATCCCGATACGCGGCTTGCGGTCTACGGGGATATTGCCCTCCCGTTCAGCGGGGCGCTTCGTGTCACCAACCAGGACTTTGGCTCGCGGACCATTCTGCGAACAGGCTGGGACGCCGCGCTCGGTGACTACCTCGATCTGTACACGCCAGGCGCCAGGACAGATGACGACGAGGCCCGCGTCAGGATTACTCAATCGGGCTACGTCGGTATCGGCACACTCCAACCTGAGACCATGCTGGACGTTGTTGGCACCGTACAGACCACGGGGCTCCAACTGCCGACCGGGGCGGGGGCCGGTTACGTGCTGACCTCTGACGCCACTGGCTGGCCACGTGGCAACCGGGCGGCGGATTCGCGTTGCCGTATTCCGGTACGGCCGCGGACAGCGGAAACGCGTTCAGCGTCACTAACACTGATACTGGCCCGGCCATCGCGGGTGAACACAGCACCAGCGGCAACTGGGGCCATGTCGGCGGCAGTGGCGCTGGCGTCTACGGTGAAGGTAGTCCGGCCGGGTTGCACGGCGTCAGCACCGTCGAAGGCGGTTCTGGTGCTCTCGGCGTCGCAGTCGGACCGATGGGCGCCGGAATCCGCGGGCTCGCCATGCAACCCACGGGTACGAATTACGGCGTTTTGGGGCAGACCTACTCGCCCGACGGCTACGCCGGCTACTTCGAAGGGCGCGGCTATTTCTCCGACAGCGTCGGCATCGGCACAGATGTCCTGACCGACAAGCTCACCGTGGCCGGGACCGTGCGATCAACCACCGGCGGTTTCATGCTGCCCGACGGGACGGTCATCGACGAAGCCGGTGACCTGGGCGGCGGCTCGTCGTTTTGGACGGAGACTGGGGGAGACATCTACTACGACGGCGGCAACGTCGGCATCGGAACCGACTCCCCAGATACGCCTTTGCACGTGAAGTCGTCGCAGACGTGGGATGACTTCATTATCGAGAGCGACTCGACGGCAGTTACTCAAATCCGCCTGACCAACACCAGTGGTGGTGTTGGCTCGGGTGTGGAGCAGCGGTTTTTCCTTCAGGTGAACGGTACCGGCAGCCGTCAGGGCAATTTCGAAATCTGGGGTAACGGACCGTCGGGGAACCTCAATGCACTGACCTGCGAACCGGCCGGTGATGTCGGGATCGGCACCACGACGCCAGACGCGCGGCTGCACGTCTCGGGCGGCAACATCCTGCTGGACAACGACCGGGGCCTTCTCATCGACGACAGCAGTGGATCGCCATCCGTCGTATTGGCCAAGGATGCCGGCGATACCGTGTGGCTCGGTAACCGCAGCGGCGCCGGAGGCATCGGCTTGCGCGTCTGGAGTACGCTCGCATCGTCGTACATCAACGCGCTGCGGATCGATGACGTCGACGGTGAGGTCGGCATTGGCACCGACGACCCACTGGCCGATCTGCACGTCATGGGCGATTCCAGCTTCGCCGGAATCCTCGTCACGCCAGACCAACCGGGGCAAGGCGGCTTCTCGTCATTGAAGCTCGGCGAGGACGATGATTACTCGTACGGGATGGCGCTGGTCTATGATGGAGGCGAGAATCAATTGCAGATCTTGGGCCAGGCCGACGGCCCGACCGGCGCGCACGTAGTTATTGACCGTGACAGCGGGAAGGTCGGCATCGGCGACCTGACCCCCGACGCGAAGCTCGACGTCACCGATTCAACCGCCAGCGGCTGTGCCGTGCGCGGCTACGCCAGCTCCGCGACGGGCACGAACTACGGCGTGCTCGGTATCTCGAACAGCCCGGATGGCTACGCCGGCTGGTTCACCGGGAACACTTGGTTTTCGGGGAACGCGACGGTCGATACGCCTGGTTCCGGGCGGATCGAGTTCCGACTCGACGAGCTTACGCCGGGAATCAACATCCACAGCGGTTATGACGGCACGCTCCGGCTGCGCCGCGCGCTCGAAATCTGGCCCGACGACACCGGGACCGAAGCCGGCTACTTCGACGTGCGTGATCCGAACGGTGACATACAGATTTCCCTGGATGGGTCGGATGGACGCGTTACCACCGATATTCTCGAGATCCGCGGCGGCAGCGATCTGTCTGAGAAATTCGATATCAGCTATGCGACTGCGACACCGATGCCGGGCATGGTCGTCTGCATCGACCCGGATAGCCCCGGCGCGCTGGTTGTTAGCAAGAACGCATATGACCGTACTGTGGCCGGCGTGATCAGCGGCGCCGGCGGCGTTCAGACTGGGATGCTGATGGGGCAGAGAGGCTCCGCCGCCGATGGTGAGCACCCCGTTGCGCTGACCGGCCGCGTCTACGTCATGGCCGATGCATCGAGTGGCCCCATCGAGCCCGGCGACCTGCTGACCACCTCCGACACGCCCGGCCACGCGATGAAGGCCGCTGACCATACAAAGGCGCAGGGCGCAATCCTCGGCAAGGCCATGACGTCGCTGGATGCGGGTGAGGGCCTGGTCCTTGTCCTGGTATCGCTCCAGTAGGCACTTGGAAGGAGGGTACAACCATGGCAACGATTCCTGCCAAGACAACACGGACGCGCCGCACTGCGTTGTGCATGCTCGCCGTGGCCATCTTCGTCATCGGCCCGGTATCCGCGGCCCCGTTGACAGAGGACGAAGTCCGCACGGCCGTCACCACCTGGGTGCGCCATGTCACCGCCGACGCCCGGCCCGGGGCAGTCATCAAAACGATGGAGCCGTACGTCGTTGACAATCAGACGGCGGGCTACATCGCCCATCTAAGCGCCGGCGGTTTCTGCCTGTGTGGAGCGGATGACCTGGTTTTGCCCGTGTACCTTTACAGCCCGCACGGGACCTACGACACCGCTAATCCGAATTACGACTACATTCTCTGGGAAATCGATATGCGCACCAAGGCATTGCGCGCTGCCGTTGGCCGCCGGGACCCGCGGCTACAGCGCTACCAGCCAGCCCTAACCGAGCGCGCGGCATTCTGGGCCGATCTGACGGTTGGGCGTGTTCCGGTCATGACGCGTGACGACGGTGACCGGGCAGCGCCGACGAGGATGGAGCTGCCGCTGACGTGCAAATGGGATCAAGGCTCGCCCTACAATGACGATTGCCCGGCGCCGGACCCCAACACCGATCAGCACACCGTTGTCGGATGCACCGCCACGGCGACGTGTCAGCTCATGTACTACTGGAAGTGGCCGTTGACGGGTGTGGGCTCGGACCACGTCGATTACTCGTGCCATTGGCAGACGAGCTGGATTGAGGAGCCCTTGTCCACCGATCCCAACTTCCCTGGGTGGTGGTGGGCACCGACTCGCCTTGAGTGGACACCCACCAATGGCGGCCGACTGCGCATGAACGGGTACTGGGACGACTCAGTGTTCAGCGAAGCGTACAACCACAGCGATGCCGCGGCGTACCGGAATGCGCTGTTCATGCTCTGGTTACGTATGAACGAGTACACCTCGACATACTACGCCTACCCGGGCATGCATACGTACGACTGGTCGATTCTCCAGGATCAGCACGCCGATCCGCCGGACAGCAGCGACGACGCCGTTGCCGAACTGTGCTACGACGTCGCGGTGTGTGTTCACATGGACTTCGGGCTCCTGGCGTCTGGTGCCTCTACTTCGAATGTCCCAGGTGCGTTGGAGAGCCACTTCCGGTACGACCCGGATGGCACGTCCGGAGGGCTGAGCACGTCGACGATGATCAATGAGATCCAGTGGCTGCGGCCCGTGATCATGCATGGTTTTGACCGTCGCGGTGGCCATGCCTGGGTCGTCTACGGCTACGATACATCGCCGGAGGACCCGCAGTTCCTGATGAACATGGGCTGGGGCGGCGGTGGGGACGATTGGTACTCCTGTGACAAGATCGGTAATCCAGACCCAAACGACCCGAACGACTTCCCCTGGTTCGATAGCGACCAGGGCCAGGTGTATCGCCTGGCACCGCTCGACGTAGTGCAGTTTGTGAATACCAGCGGCTCGGGCGACGGCTCTCCCGACAACAGCTATGGGGGCATCGAGGAGGCCATCGCCGAGGCCCCGGACGGAACCACGCTCATCTTCAAAGCCGGCAGCGTCAACACGTTCGCGGTGCCGAATCTGGTGATCGACCGGCCCCTGACGCTCAAGGGCTATGACGTGACCATTGACTGACCACGCGGCACCGTCGGCCAGGGCCGCAAGGCGATATCGACGTCCCGGCCGGCGTGCGGCCGCACCAAAGTGCGGAGATCGATATGTATACGCGCCAAAAAACAAAAGCTCTCGCCCTCGGCGCTGGTCTGCTTGTCACGATGCTGACACTGGCGCAGGATTACGAAGTACCCTGGCACACCATCGACGGTGGCGGCGCTATGTGGTCTGCCGGCGGCGACCTGGTGCTCTTCGGCACCATAGGCCAGCCCGACGCCGGCCCCGTCACCATGACGGGCGGCGACTTCCGACTCGCCGGCGGTTTCTGGGCCGCGCCGCAAAGCGGGTCGCAGTTTGAGGTCGGCGACCTGAACTGCGACGGTTGGATCAACAACGGCGACATCGACCCGTTCACGCTCGCCCTGACCGATCCGGCCGCATACGCACTCACTTTCCCGGACTGCGACCCTAATCTGGCGGACATCAACGGCGACGGCTGGACGAACAACGGCGACATCGATGCATTCCTCGTGCTGTTGTCCGCTCAGTAGTCGTTCATGGGTATCCAGCGAACCAGCGGTCTGGTGTGGACAAAACGGCGAATGGGGCGCGGGCAGTCCGGCCAGGCTTGGGATGCACGTCCCCATTCGAGGGAGAATGTGATATGAGAACCTCACGATTCCAAGCCCGGTCCGCGCTGCTTGCTGTCGCTGCCATCGCGTGCGCTGCCATTGCTGAAGAGCAGCATGTGCCGAGTGAGTATCCGACGATCCAGGCGGCCATCGACGCGGCTGATCCGAACAACGCTGACGTGGTCATAGTCGCCAACGGTACGTACACCGGGGCCGGCAATAAGAACCTCGACTTCGGCGGCAAGGCGATCACGGTGCGCAGCGCTTCGGGCGATCCGGCACTGTGTATCATCAATTGTCAAGGGTCTGGCCGCGGGTTCTATTTCCACAGCGGGGAGGGGGCCACCTCGATCGTCGATGGGTTGGCGATCACGGATGGGTACGTCGAGTATGACCCCGGCGGCGGTGGCGTGCACATCACCGCCGCCAGTCCAGTGCTGACCAACTGTACGATCACCGGTAACCGCGCGGGGCCCGGTAGCTGCGGCGGAGGCGTGTACATCTCCGGTGGCAGTCCGACGCTGACCAACTGCACGATCAACACGAATTCGATCGACTCCGAGGACTGGTTCGTCTTAGGCGCTGGCATTTTCTGTAGCGACAGCAGCCCACTACTGACCGACTGCACGATCAGTGGCAATGAGGGCACCGCCTACACCGTCGGCGGCGGCGTCTGGTGCACCCTCGGCAGCCCGACGCTGATTAACTGCACGATCACTGAGAATGTCAGCGGCGGCGGGGCTGGCATCGCGTGCAGCGGAAACACAACGCTCACCAACTGCACGATCAGCGGGAATACGGTTGTCGCCGGCGGAGGCGGTGGCGGCGTATTGTGCGTCGGCGACGGCATCGTGCTGACCAACTGTACCATCAGCGCGAATACGGCCGGCATCGGCGGCGGTGTGCGTTGCGACGCCAGCAGCCCCGCGCTGACCAACTGCACGATTAGCGGCAATTCGGCTGACAATGGCGGCGGTGGTCTACGCTGTGACACCGGCAGTCCCACGTTGACCAATTGCGTCCTCTGGGGTGACACACCCGACGAGATCTACGTCAATCCCGGCACTCCCGTGGTCACGTACAGTCTGGTGCAGGGCGGTACCGGCGAGTCCTGGTTCGGAACCGGGTGTATCGACACCACGCCGGGCTTCGTCGATCCCGACGGGCCGGACGACGACCCGGACACGTGGTGGGACAACGACTTCCGGCTGCTGGAGACCTCACCCTGCATCGACGCGGGCGACAACGCGAGCGTGCCGGCCGATGCGCTGGACCTCGATGGCGACGAAAACACGACCGAACCGCTGCCTTGGGATTTGGATGAAGCGCCGCGCTTCATCGACGTTCCATGCACGACGGATACTGGAAACGGCACACCTCCGGTGGTCGACATGGGCGCGTACGAATTCCAGGTGCGGACGCTGCACGTCCCGAGCGAATACGCCACGATCCAGGCCGCGATCGATGCGGCTGGGTGGTGCGAAATCGTAGAGATCGCTGACGGCACGTACACCGGGACGGGTAACAAGGACCTCGACTTCGGCGGCAAGGTGATCACGGTGCGCAGTGCCAGCGGCGATCCAGCGCTCTGTACCATCGACTGCGAAGACAGCGGTCGCGGCTTCCATTTCCACAGCGGCGAAGGCCCAGACTCAGTCGTACAGGGTCTGACAATCACGAACGGTCACGTCGATTCCGGCAGCGGCGGCGGAGGTGGCGTCTACTGCTCCTTCAGCGATCCGACGCTGACAAACTGCGTGATCACCAACAACACGGCTGACGACGGCGGCGGCATCTGCTGCGACTTCAGCTTCCCGACGCTGACCAGCTGCCAGATAACCGATAATTCGACCAGCAACCGCGGTGGCGGCGTCCACTGCGAGGGAAGCAACCCAACGTTGACCAACTGTGCCATCACCGGCAATTCAAGCGTGCAGCACGGTGGCGGAGTCTGCTGCAATGATACCACCTGCCCGACCCTCACCAACTGCACTATTGCCGACAACTCATCGATCGATGGCCGCGGCGGTGGCGTGTGGTGCGGGTTCGAGAGCAACGCGACGTTGGCCAACTGCACGATCACGGGTAACACGGCCGGCAGCTACGGAGGCGGCATTTACTGCAACCTCAGCAGCCCGACGTTGACCAACTGCGTCCTCTGGAACGACGCGCCGGACGAGATCGGCTCTGGCCCCGCTGGGCCGGTCGTCACATACTCCTTGGTGCAGGGCGGGGCCGGCGAAACCTGGTTCGGCGCGGGTTGCATCGACGCCGACCCG
This sequence comes from Phycisphaerae bacterium, assembly GCA_963675745.2. Lineage (GTDB taxonomy): Bacteria > Planctomycetota > Phycisphaerae > UBA1845 > Fen-1342 > JAFGRR01. The sequence continues at coordinate 194,249 of CAXXWX010000015.1, read as the reverse complement.
CGCTTCGTCGATCCCAACGGGCCCGACAACGACCCGAACACGTGGCAGGACAACGACTTCCGGCTGCTGGCCTTCTCGCCCTGCATCGATGCGGGCGATAACGCGAGCGTACCGGCCGATACGCTGGACCTGGATGGCGACGGCGACACGACCGAAGCAACGCCGTGGGATCTGGATCACGCACCGCGTTTCGTCGACGATCCCGGCCTGGCGGATACCGGGAGCGGCACGGCTCCGATGGTCGACATGGGCGCGTATGAGTTTCAGGAGCAGAGTGATACGCTTCTCGTCCCGAGCGAGTATCCCACGATCCAAGCCGCGATCGACGCGGCGGGGCCGGGCGACACCGTCGAGATCGCCGATGGCACGTACACCGGGACGGGCAACAAGGACCTGGACTTCCATGGGAAAACGATCACGGTGCGCAGCGCCTCGGGCGATCCTGCGTTATGCATCATCGATTGCGAAGGTAGCGGTCGCGGATTCTATTTCCACGGTGGCGAGGGACCACACGCAATCGTGCGGGGCCTGACGATCACGAACGGCGAGATCCACGATAGCAGCCCTGGTGGCGGCTACGGCGGCGGCGTGTACTGCGACAGCAGCAGCCCCATGCTCACCAACTGCACACTCCGCCGAAACGCGGCCGAAACCGGCGGGGGTGGCATCTACTTCAGTTCTAGCAGCCCAACGCTTGCGAATAGCACGATTACCGGCAATTGGAGCGAGGGAAGCGGTGGTGGCGTGCGCTGCTTTGCCGGCAGCCCGACGTTTGCTGGCTGCACAATCGCCGGCAACAGGAGCAACAGCTACGACAGCGTTTCGTGCAGTGGCAGCGGTGAGCCGGCATTCGCCAACTGTGTCATATGGACCAACAAGCAGACCGCGATCTTCTTCCTTGGAGGCAATCCGACCGTCACCTATAGCAACGTCAAGGGCGGGACCGGTGAGCCATGGTTTGGCCCCGGCTGCATCGAACTGGACCCGGCCTTGACTCCGGACGGCCATTTGACAGCCGGCTCTCCATGTCTGGAAAACGGGGATCCCAACGGGAGTTACGCTGGCCAGACTGACATAGATGGTGAGCCACGGACCAGTGGCGATTTCGTGGACATCGGCTCCGATGAGTGGCTCGACGGTGACGGTGACGGCTTGCCGGACTGGTGGGAGCAGCACTATTTCGGCTCGGCGACCGCAGGCGATTCGGCGGCTGACGATGATGCCGACGGCCGGCTGAATCTCGAGGAGTACATCAATGGCACCGATCCGCTCGTGCCGCCGCGTGTGTTTCATGTCGATCCGGGGGGGGATGACGCTTGGGATGGTCTGGCACCAGCCTGGGATGGCGAGCACGGCCCGAAGGTGACCATCCAGGCAGCCATTGACGCGTGCCATTGGCACGAAGGTGACACAGTCGTGGTTGCGGATGGAACGTACACGGGAGCAGGTAACAAGAACCTGGACTTCGACGGCCGAACCATCACGGTGAGCAGCGCAAGCAATATTCCGAACGCGTGCGTCATCGACTGTGAAGGCGACGGCCGTGGCTTTTACTTCCACAAGGGCGAAGGACCGGAAGCAGCCGTGCGATGGCTCACAATCAGGAATGGCCACGTTGATGAAAGTAGCCCCGGTGGCGACTACGGCGGCGCCGTTCTTTGCCGCGCAGGCAGCAACCCGACGCTGGCCGACTGCATGATTTGCGAAAGCGCGGCCGGGGGTGGTGGCGGCGTTGGTTGCTATAGCGGCAGCCCTACCCTGACCAACTGCACAGTCAGCGGGAACACGGCGGACGACGGCGGCGGCGTCTTCTCCGAGGATGAGAGCGCTCCGGCTCTCATGGACTGTGCGATCCGCGCGAACTCAGTGACGTCTTTCGGTGGGGGCATGTACTGCTCTGACGGCTGTCCGACACTCACCAACTGCACAATCGGCGGGAACACCGCCGACCCCGGGGGCGATGCCGGCGGAATCTACTGCGTGGAAAGCGATCCGGTGCTCACCAACTGCACAATCAGCGGAAATTCGGCCACCGGCTGCGGTGGCCTCCTCGCCGGTTGGGAAAGCGGTCCGACGCTTACCAACTGTACGATCAGCGGGAATTCGATGCACGGCGTCTGCTGCATCTGGGATCTTGGCTCGACGTTTGTGAATTGCACATTCAGTGGGAATACAGCATCCGCCGGCGGCGGCGGGCTTTACTGCGAGTATGGACACCCGCCTGTGATTACGAATTGCATCTTCTACGGGGACTCGCCGGATGAGATCTACGGTTGCAGCCCAGCCGTGACGTACTCGGACGTTGCGGGCGGCACTGGGCAGCCTTGGTTCGGCGCTGGCTGCATTGATGCCGATCCGGTGTTCGTCGATCCCGATGGGCCCGACGACGAACAGAATACGTGGGAGGACAACGACCACCGCCTGGCAGCCGGCTCGCCTTGCATCGACGCGGGCGACAACTCGGCTGTGCCTCCGGACATGCCCGACCTTGATGACGACGGCAACACGGCCGAAGCGCTGCCATTTGACCTCTTAGGAAGCCCGCGCTTCGCCGAGGACCCCAATACGACGGATAGCGGCGGCGGGACGCCGCCAATCGTAGACATGGGCGCCTACGAGTACCGCATTCTGGGCGACGTGGATGGCGATGGCGACGTGGATGAGGAAGACATGGCGATGCTGACACCGTGTCTCGCGGGTCCGTTTGCCCCGGTGAGCGGCGGGTGCCGCCCCGCCGATCTGGATGGCGACGGTGACTGCGACATGGAGGACTTCGCCGTGCTGCAAGCGGCCGGCTGACGAAGCAGACGAAGACGTCCGGCGACGTGCTGGAGTATGCGTGGAACGCGGCGGGGCAGTTGATGCGGCTGAAGCGCGCATCCTCCCCCTTGCGCCATGAACGACTGCGCCGGCCCGAGCCGCAAAAACGGTATGTACCGTTTTTCGCGGATCCCTGAGCCGCACCACCAGACGCAGGCAGGTTTGCTAAACGAAACGTTCGGCGTGACCTACAAAAGTGGGCGTTACTGGACTCGAACCAGTGACCTCATCCGTGTGAAGGATGCGCTCTAGCCGACTGAGCTAAACGCCCGGCTACATGGCAGGTTATGCTATGCTAGCCACACCGACGCGCTCAGTCAATCTCGGTCATCAGCGCCGTCGGTTCGCCGGGCCGGCGCCAAAAGGACCGGGCCACGGGACCGGCGGTGGGTGTTGCCCCCGTGGTCGCGTTACTTCCCGGTGAGCAGTGCAATGAACGGGTCGATATCGCCGTTATTCACTGATCCATCACCATTGATGTCGTTGGCGCAAAAGAAGTCGCACGTCGATGATGGCAGCGCCTCCCAGGCGTCTTGCCCCATCGTCAATGCAATAACGAAAGCATCAAACTCATGATTCACAAGCCCGTCACAATTAGTATCACCCCGCTCCAGGCACGGCGGCCCGGCGTCGGCGACCGTGAACTCGGCGGCCTTGAAGCGGTGAATCACCATGTTGCCGCTGCGGACGCCGTCGAGCAGCAGCACGCTGTCATCCCAGCGCGTCCACGCCGACGCAACCACCTCGGTGTCCGGATCGGCATCCACCTCGAACACGACCACCTGGTTGTTGTACGGCGGGACCTCGATCACCGGGTTGTAGTATCGGGTGAACGGCGCGATCGCGCTGCCCTGACCCCGCCGATCGAGCAGCGGAATCAACGGGTTGTTCGGGTCGTTCGGGTCGCGGTTGCCGATTGTCACAAGACGACTCAGCGGCGTGTTGTCGCCATCCACAACCGTTATGGTCGTCTGCGTCTCGAACAACATGTGCAGCTCGGCGTAGTCGGTCGCGATGATGCCGGGGTAGGGCGTTTCGGACAGCGGCTGGCGATCGACCGTGCCGCCCACCTTGCGGAAAACCCAGCCCAAACACGCCAGCTCGCCGGACATCGAGTTCGGGTCGGCGGCGAGTGTGTATTCCGAGCCCACGTCGAATGGGACGTAATCCGGCAGGTCGCTCCGCCAGTTCCCGCTTCCGCCGCCGAAATCAGGAATCGCCGGATCGAACCAATAACGCGCAAGCGGCGACGGGAACTCTGGTCGGCGGTCGATGATCACCTCTAACGGCTCGAGCTCGACGACCTTCAGCTCCCAGTAGAAATTGCCGGGTGTGCCCTGTCCCGGATAGGTGCCGCCGTCGACGCACGGGCCGTACCACCAGTGTCCTTCGTTGTTGTCGAAGTACTGGCTGCTGGTTCCGACCGGGTTTTCAACCGCCGTGTAGACCGTGCCCTGGCAATAGGCGTGGTTTGGATCGACATAGACAATCTGCCCCCAGCCGCCGTGAGTGTTGGGATCCGGATTGTCGTAGACGATGCTGTTGACGATCATGCGGGCCAGCACATTGCGGTTGGCCAATTGGATGTTCTCGGTCTCCAGACCGGTGAACGTCCAGATACTCGACTGGTTATGGAGTAATGGGTCGTTGGGGCCATAGTCGAGCGTGCGTGAGAAGCTGCCCAGCAACAGGTCGTCGTCCGCGCGGCGCAGCTCGATCGTGACCTCCGCACTGACAATGCCGGCTGCGACGTTCGGGTCTTCGGGGTTTTCAGGGTGCCAGCTCCAGAAACTCGTGCTCAGTTCGGTGAGCAGGCCGCCGCCGACCAGCTCAAGGTCGTCGGCAAACCAGCCGGGCACGCTGGTATCGCAGCCCCAGATATTGTTGATCGAGTTTGAATAGGCGACCGCCGGCGGATCGAACGCTAGGGGTTTGGAAGCGTCTGATGGCGTGTGAACGCGAGCCGGGCCGGCCGGCGCGACGCCAGGCGGCATCAGCTTGTGCGGTTCACCGGCGAGCGAAGAAGCACAGATACCAACCAGCGCAGCGGCGATACAGAGCGTCTTCATGATTCGTCCTCCCTTGACCGTGGCCCCGCCGATGGCATGGTTACTTCGCCCCACACGTCTCACCGACGCGGCAAACCCCAGATGCTCTCAAGCGCGCTTATACGCAGACGCCCAGCCGAATGCAAGCAGAATCTAGAAGCCGTGGCTGGTCGGGCGTGACCGCTCTTGGCGGTCGTGCCCCCCGAGCGACGGCTCGAAGTGTTCGTTGTTGCATTCGCCCGCCCAGCCGTTATTATGCGGCCCCGGGTTGAGGATGCCTCGAATCCGGGTGTGCTGCATGAGTGTCGTTGCAATTATCCCCGCCCGTTACGCTTCGACGCGTTTCCCCGGAAAGCCTCTCGCCAGAGAAACCGGCAAGTACCTGATTCAGCATGTATACGAGCGCGTATGTGCCGCGCGGCGCATCCAGCGCTGTATCGTTGCCACCGATGACCGGCGCATCCTGGACGCGGTGCGCGAGTTTGACGGCGAGGCCGTCATGACCAGCGACGCGCACCCCAGCGGCACCGACCGTATCGCGGAGGCCGCGCGCGGTCTCGGTAGCGGGCCGGAAGACATCATCGTCAATGTCCAGGGCGATGAACCCGAGATGGCCCCGGATGACCTCGACGCCCTGGTGGCCCGTCTGGAGCGTGAACCTGACTGTCCGGCGGCGACGCTGGCGTGTCCGTTTCCGGCCGACGGTGACCCCGCGGATGCCAACGCGGTCAAGGTCGTCACCGATCTTGCGGGCCGGGCGCTGTTCTTTTCGCGTTCATTGATACCATATCCACGTGACCGCCAGGCCGAGAGCGCGGCGACTTGTGCCATGTGGCTGCTGCACCTGGGGGTCTACGCTTATCGACGGGACTTCCTGCTGGAGTTCGCGAGTTGGGAACCAAGCCCGTTGGAAACCAGCGAGAAGCTTGAACAACTACGCATCCTGGAGCATGGCTTTCCAATCGCCGTCGAGCGTGTCAACCGGTCTGCGGTTGGAATTGACACGCCCGAGGACTATCGGCGGTTTGTGCTACGGTACGGCGATGTTGATCGCGACGGCGCGCGGTAACCCGATGGGCCGTGTGTGCCATGGATGGTTCTGACCCGATCGGGAGGCGAGGCGGTAAGTGATGGACGCTGAAGAGCTGCTCAATTCGATCCGCGATCGGTCCGGCGATACGGAGTTCTATACGCCACTCCCGGCCGGCTATGAGCCGGGGCAGACCAAGTACGTGGTCGTGCTCGGCACGGTCATGAGCGGGCTGGGCAAGGGGATCTTCAGCTCGTCGCTGGCCCGCTGCCTTCAAGACAAGGGGCTCACTGTCGCGCCGATCAAGCTCGAAGGTTACCTCAACATCGACGCCGGCACGCTAAACCCCTATCGCCACGGCGAAGTGTTCGTGCTCGACGACGGCACCGAGTGCGACATGGATCTGGGAACCTACGAGCGCGTGCTGGATCAGGATCTGGCCCGTCTGAACTTCTGCACCAGCGGGCAGATTTATCGGCGTGTGCTGGAGCGCGAGCGCACCGGCGGCTACCTCGGCCGGGACGTGCAGATGATCCCGCACGTCACCGGCGAGGTAAAAAACCACCTGCGCGAGCTGGCCGTGGCCACGCAGGCCGACGTGGTGTTCGTCGAGATCGGCGGCACGGTTGGCGACGTTGAAAACGCGTACATGATCGAGGCCACGCGCCAACTGGCCTTCGAGGAGGGCCAGCACAGCGTCTGCTTTGTCGCGCTTACCTACGTCATGGAGCCGCAGATACTCGGCGAGCAGAAGAGCAAGGCGGCCCAGCTTGGCGTGAAGCGCCTGATGGAGTGCGGGATTCAGCCGCACATTATCGCCTGCCGCGCGCAAAACCCGGTCAGCCGCAAGGTGCGCGAAAAGATCGCCCTGTTTTCAAACGTGCCGTTCGAGCGCGTGTTCAGCATGCACGATTGCGAAAGCGTGTACCTGATTCCCGACCTGCTGCGCGGCGCGGGCTATGACAAGGCGGTCTGCACGTGGCTGCAAGTCGAGAGCAAGTTTGATGAGCGGCACGAGCAGCAGGCGCGCCGCGCCTGGGATGCATATTTGGATCGCCTGCGCGGGGCGTCCCGGCAGATCACAATCGGCGTAACCGGCAAGTACACGGCGGTGCGTGACGCCTACGCCAGCATCATCAAGGCCCTCGAGCATGCCGGCACGCGTTTCTCGTGTCGGGTTAACCTGTCATGGATCGACACGACGGACATCACTGACGCCAACGTGGCCGAGGAGCTGGCCGATCTTGACGGGATTATTGTCCCCGGGGCATTCGGCGCGCGCGGAGCCGAGGGCAAGATCGCCTGTATGAAGCAAGCGCGGCTGAGCGGGCTGCCCTGCCTCGGAATCTGCCTGGGTTTCCAGACGGCGGTGATCGAATTCGCCCGCAACGTCTGTGGCCTGAACGACGCCAATTCGACCGAGTTTGACCAGGAGTGCCGCCACCCGGTCATCAGCATCCTTCCGGATCAGCGCAAGATCGAAGGGCTCGGCGGCACAATGCGGCTGGGTGGGTTCGACGTTGAGATCCGTGCCGACACGTTGGCGCACCGCATGTTCGGCGAGCGCACGCGTCTGCGTTTCCGTCATCGGTACGAAGTGGACCCGCGCTACGTCGAATCGCTTGAGAAGCATGGGATGATCTTCTCCGGCCAGGCGCCCAAGTCCGAGCTGCGCAACGTTTACGAGCTTCCCGAGTCGGTTCACCCGTACTACGTGGGAACGCAGGGGCACCCGGAGCTGACCAGCCGCCCCTTGCGCCCGCAGCCGTTCTTCGTCGGCCTGGTACACGCCGCGCTGCGCCACGCCTATCCTGATTATTCCGAACCACTCCGCTACCGCACGCCAGACAATCCCGGCGAGAACCCCACGCCACACCCGCCGCAGCGCGTGTCCGGCGGATAGCTCCCGCGCTGTTAATACACCGCAGCAGTCGCACCGGCAGATTCCGGCCGGCATGATTTGACAACCGGCCGCGCATGTGCCATACTGTAAGTGGTTACTTACAGTATGGCGCAGGCCTGGAGGGCGGCAGGGCGGTTCGAGTTCCGTGAGACCTGCCGCTGCCGCGTACTGGGGTGGCTACGACCGTTCGGTGACGGCCGACTTGGGGGGCGGCCGCTGCGGTTTGATGATCTGGATTGACGCGATGCCCAGAGAGAGTCAGATGCAAGCAAAACGCCGGGAGTTGCTCCCGGTTATTGCGCTGGCGTTCGCTGACTTGGGGTATCGCCGCACCACCACCGCCGAGCTGGCGCGGCGGTGCGGCGTGCAGGAGAACATTCTCTACCGCATCTGGGCTGACAAGAAAGCCATGTTCATCGCCGCGATCGAGCATGTGTATGACCAGTCGGTTCAGTCGTGGCGTGCGCTGCTGGCGGTCGAGGATGACGAGGCAGCGACGGCATCGACCGCCGAACGACTTCTGGACCACGAGACGCGGCACCACGGTCAGCTTGGCCACTACCGCATTGTCTTCGCCGGCCTGAGCGAGACAGATGATCCCGACGTGCGCCGGGCGCTGGCGGCGATGTACCGGCGTTACCACCGCTTTGTGCGCGACCAGATCAGCGCGCACCGCGGCGACGATGCGGCGCGGCGCGAGCCCGATGCCGCCCTGGTCGGCTGGGCGCTGGTGGGCCTGGGAACGGTCGCCAGCATTACCCGCGAACTTGGCCTGTTGGGTACGAAACAACGGCAGCGGCTGTTTGGCCAGATCGGGCACATGCTGCTGCAAGGGCAGGCCAGATAAGCCGCATTTTGATTTGCGCGTAATGTAAGTATGTGCTTACAGTATAACCCTCGTCCGACAAGGAGACCGCTTATGTTCGAACGATGCGCGAGACTGGGGATGCTCGTTGCGCTGTGCAGCGCCGGATTGACCAGCGCCGGCCCAACCGCTGCGGCGGAGCCGGCGGCCAACGCGGACGATGCGCCGGCTGTCAAGTCACTCGGCCCGGGGAGCTCGCTGACAATCTTTCCCATCAGTCTCGGCGGGGACACATCGCGCGACGTGGCCGATGTCGTGGGGCTGATGTTGGAACGCGACGGTTTCAGCGCTTTTGAAATGACCGACACAGCGTTCAAGGCGCCGACCGACGCCGACATCGACGCGCTGGCAAGCGCCTTTGCCGGGTTCGTCCAAAGTCAAGAGCTCAAGACCGAGTACGGCCTGTACGCCGAATACGTCGGCACGCCTGGCAGCGGCGTTTCGGCGGTGCGTGCTGTGATCGCCGACAAGAAGGGGGGTGTAGCCTGGAAAGACGTCCAATCGCCCGGGTGTGTGGCGTTCGACCGCGTGAAGCCGCGTAATCCGATGACGTGTTGCGTGCTGCTGCACGAGCGTCTGCGCGACGCGCTCTCCATCGACACCACCGGCAAGCAGCCCGCGCATGGCGGAAAGATGGAGAAGCGTTGGGAGCGCAAGTCGGGGCTTCCGGACAAGGCGGAACGGGAAGCCATCGAGCAGCGTGTGCAGGTGATGAAGCGGAAGGGGGCCGATGCCAGCGTGCTCGTGTATCCCGCGCGCGTCGGACAGGCCGTTGATAGCGAGTGTGCGACGCGCCTCGCCGAAGGACTCAACGCGGACGGTCTGTGCAAGGCGACGGCGTTGAAAGACGGGCCGTTGCTCGAGGTGGCCGGCTCGTCCAACGAGCAGCGCGTATTGTGGAACCTGGCCCGCGCGGCCAAGACGTTTGTCGCCAGGGAAAAACCCGATGCGGACTACGTGCTGCTGGCCGACTACCTGATCAGCCCGCGCAACAACTATGTGCGCGGCGTGCATTTCGTCGTGTGTGACCGCGCCGGCGACTGGGTGCTCGTCGACTTTCAGAACGAGTATCAACCCGAATACAAACGCATCAAACCACGATCGCGCGCCGACTGCGACCGCGTGGTCATAGCGCGAATAAAGGAATATCTGCAATAGCAAGGGGCGGCGGCGAGTTACGGCACTGGACGATCGCGCAGCTCCAGCTTTGGCCCGGCCTCCGCGACGGGGCCGCCGGGATACCAGTAATCCCGCGGGACCAACGTGTAATGATACAGGCCGGTGAGCCACGTGTGCCAGGCCCGTTCGACCTGGCGCCTGGCTCGTGGCCGCCTGTCGCGCCCGTGCTCGCTAACGATGTCTTGCCAAACGGGGAGATCGCGCAGCCATCCTGCTGCGTAGGTGTCCTGGGGATCTTCTGAATCACCGGCCGCAAGAGTGACCTGACCGCGCATGCTGCGAAGCACGACCGGGCCGTAGTCCAAGTCGGGGTTCCCGGTCCAGCCCGGCATGTGGACTATGTCGGTGAAGTGACACGAGAGCTTCACCATGCCGACAAACACGACGACGCCGAGGATGCGGCGCCAGGCGGCGGAGTTGACGAAGAGGAGGATCAGAAAGAGGCACGGGCCGAGGATCAACCACGGGGCAAGCGGCTGGCCTTCGCGACACATATGCCGGATGAACGCTGGTGAGGCAACGACCGTGCCGACAGCCGCCACCGCGAGCGCAATCACGAACTGCCGACTGGTCGGCGCCCGCCGCTTGAGCACGAGCAGCGCCAGTGGTGTAGAGGCTGCGAATGCGATTAGAAAGACGGCATGTACGGTCGCCTGCATATACGGACCCCGATTCTGCTCGATGGCGTGACGGTCCTGCTGGGCGAAGTCAAGTCGCTTACTTCTGCACGAATATCGTCTGGCCGACACTGTGGGCCAGGCGATCGTCGCAGACGGCTTCGACCGCGGCCGCGATGTCGTCAGGGCGCAGACATTTCTCCGGCGGGAAATCGGGGAACGCGCCGCGGAGCATCTCCGTTTCCGTCGCGCCCGGAGCGATGGCGTAGACCCGGATGCCGACCTTCTTGCCCGCCTCCGCCGTGGCTTTCGTAAACACGTTCACCCAGGCCTTGCTGGCGCCGTAGACGGCGAAACCCGGGAATGGATCCACCGACGCCATCGACGAGATATTCACAATCACGCCGCCACCTTGCTGTTGCATGATCGGCCACACGCCGCGCGTCAGGTAAAACGGGGCGTCGATGTTGGCCGCGATCGTGCTGCGGAAGCTATCGTCGGTCATCTCCGTGACCGGCACGTCCGGCGCGTAGCCGGCGTTGTTCACCAGAATGTCGATGCGTCCGAAACGCTTGATGGCCGTGTCGAGGATGCGCGCGGCGTCCATCGGGCTGCCCACATCCGCCGCGGTGGCCTCACACGCCGCGCCCGCTTCCCGAATCTGTGCCGCCGCCTCCTGCAGCGCGCTGGCATTTCGCGCGGCGATGACGATGTTCTGACCGGTCTTGGCGAAACGCAGTGCGATGGCCAGGCCGATGCCGCGGCTACCGCCGGTGATGAGCGCCGTTCTGCTATCCATGTGTTGCTCCCGTCAGCCTGGTCCACAGGTGCTCTCGCCGTCGACGCGATGTTCGCGTAGCGGGTCGATCTTAAGGTATTTGCGGAGATAGTAAGAGCCGACATAGAAAGGAATCGTGTCCAAAAGCGCCACCACCAGCTTGAACGCGTACCCCGAGGCAATGAAAAGGGCAAGCTGCGGCCAAAGCGGCTTGTCGGGCCGGATTGGCAGCGCGTGGGCGTAGAAGTGCGTGATGAGAATGACGGCCGTTGTGTCGACCATCTGCGATACCAGTGTTGAGCCGTTGTTTCGCAGCCACAGGTGCCGACCGCGTGTGACACGTTTCCAGAAATGAAAGACATACACATCCACAAACTGGGCGGCCAAATAGGCGATCATCGAAGCCGTCACGGCACCGAATGCCAGGTTGCGCACCTGGTAAAAGGTCCAGCCTGTCTCGATGTACGCTCCCTTTGTGGTATCGAATTGCGGCAACGGCGGCATACCGGTCACCGGGTCGTTGGCCACAAAACCGGGCATCTGACCGCCGATCCACAGCACCAGAATAACCCACAGATTCAGCAACAAGCCCACCCAGACGACCTGTGCGGCCCGGCGGCGCCCAAAGAACTCCGAGATGAAGTCCGTGCAGAGAAACGTGATCGGATAGGGCAGCACGCCGATCGCAACGGCAAACACCAACGGCACGCCGGCGACCTCGATCCCCGCGTCGTACAGCTTGATAAACCGGCTGATGCCCAGAATATTCAGCATCGCCAACGTGCCCAGGAACAGCCCGGCGAGGATCAGGAAGACCCGCTCACGCCGCTCGTGCAGCTTCGCATCGACATAATCGTAGGGCAGCGTCATATTCCGGGCTCGTGTGGATCGACGATTCGCTGGGCCGCGACAAAGTGATTCTAGCTGCTGCAACCACGGCGACAAGGAAGGCCGGGCCGGTAGGGGCCCAAGGCCGCCAGGCAGCAGGGCAACAAGCCGACCGGGCGGTGGAGCAACCGGGCCGCTACAATCCGCATATGATTCGACTCACACGCGAAGTGCGGTTTTCCGTGGATCGCGACTGGGCCGGACACGTGGATCCGGCTCGGCCGATCACCAACTCCTGGGGTGGCTGGCCCAGCGCGGTGGGGCTTGTCCCCTATCTGCGTCTGCGCGTGACCATCTCCGGGAATCCGGACGCACGGACGGGTATGCTCTGCAACATCAGCGCGCTTGATGACGTTGTGCGGGCACACGCGATTCCGCTGACCGCCGGCCAACTGCGGCGCCACGGCTGGCGTATGTCCGCCGAGCGTCTGCTGCAGGAGATTTGGGCGCTGGTAGCTGCTCACGCGCCCGCACATGTCGGGCTCGAACAGGTCGAGTTGCTGGCAACGCCGTTTCTGTGCTACACGATCAGGCAGGAGGAACCGGAGATGGTCCGCGTTACTCAGCAATTCGAGTTTTCGGCATCACATCGGCTGCACTGCGCGTCAATGAGCGACGCTGAGAACCGCGGGTTCTTCGGCAAGTGCAATAATCCCCACGGCCACGGGCACAACTATGTAGTCGAGGTAAGCGTCACGGGCACACTCGATTCGGCAAGCGGCGCCGTCGTGGCGCTACCGCGTTTCGAGGAGCTGGTCCGCGATCGTGTGATTGACCGCTTGGATCACAAGCACCTGAACACGGACGCCGCCGAGTTTCGCCAAGTGAATCCGACGGTTGAGAACATCGCGCGCGTCGTGTGGGATCTGCTCGTCGGAGCGTTTGCCCCCGCAAAGCTGTACAACGTCCGCGTCTACGAAACACCGAAGACCTGGGCCGACTACCGCGAGTCGTAAAGCCGCATCAACTCCCGCCGACGTTCGCCGAAGCCACTCCGGCCAGGCGCACGGGCGGCCGGCCGACACTGACGTATTCAAACTCGTAACGCCGCATCGTCTCCAGCTCGTACAGATTGCGGCCGTCGAGGATGAGCGGCTGTTTCATGTCGCGGCGCATACGGCGAAAATCCGGGCTGCGGAATTCGTTCCACTCGGTCATCACCAGCAGTGCATCAGCCCCTTGCAGCGCGGCATAGGCGTCGTCGGCATAGGTGAGCCGCGCGCCGTACGCGGCGCGCAGATTATCCAGCGCTTCCGGGTCGTACACGACGACCTCAGCGCCGGATTCGAGCAGGGCATCCATCACGTACACGGCCGGCGCTTCGCGGATATCGTCGGTCTTGGGCTTGAATGACACTCCCCAGACGGCGAGCCGCCGGCCGCTGAGATCGCTGCCCAAACGCTCGTGTACGCGCGCGATCATCAGCTCACGCTGGCGGACGTTGCGCGTGTGAACCGCGCGCAGCAGGTCACAGGGGATGTCGGCCTGGTCACCAATCGCGACGAGGGCCTGCACGTCCTTCGGAAAACAACTGCCGCCATACCCGACGCCGGGGTAAAGAAAGTGGTGCCCGATGCGCGCGTCGGAGCCCATGCCGCGGCGGACCTCGTTGACATCGATTTGCAGCCGCTCGCAGATTTCGGCGATCTCGTTTATGAAGCTGATGCGCGTCGAGAGGAATGCGTTCGCCGCGTATTTGGACATCTCCGCCGCCGCCACGCTCATGGCTACAATCGGCTTGTTGTTGCGCACGAACGGTTTGTGCAGCTCGGCGACGATGGCGCCGGCCTCGGGATCATCGGCACCGATGACGACGCGGTCGGGGCGCAGGAAGTCGTCGAGCGCGCTGCCTTCCTTAAGAAACTCGGGATTACTCACGATGCTGAACGGGTGCGTCGTGTGACGGCCCAGGATGTCGGCGACACGGCGCGCCGTACCCACCGGGACCGTGCTCTTGTTTACGATGATCGCCGGGCCGGTCAGCGACTCGCCCACCGAAGTGGCGGCCGCCTCGATCGCCGAGAGATCAGCCGAACCATCGGGCCGTGGTGGGGTGCCCACCGCCAGGAACACAACTTCCGCGCCGGCGACTGCGGTTGGATAGTCAGTGGTGAAGCGCAGGCGTCCGCTGCGGATGTTTGCGCGGATCAGCTCCTCGAGCCCGGGCTCGAAAATCGGGCAGTGCGCTTCTGACAGCGCCGCGACTTTCTCGGCATCCGTGTCCACCGCCACAACGGTATTCCCGCTGTCCGCCAGACAGGCGGCCGTCACCAGCCCGACATAACCGCTTCCCACGACTCCGATTTGCATCGCAGCTTCCCTTGAAATGTCACCCGGCTTGCGAATACCGCACCCCGCGACAGTCGCATCGCCGACAATTCCACACAATCTACCGCCAACGGAGTGAGCGCACCACCACCGCGGGGAAAGACCATTGACCGAACGCGCGACGCGGCCGGCAACGGCGTGCCATACATCCGCGAATGTCGCCATACAACTTGCGACAGCTTCCGTCGCCGCGCAGCCGAGTATAGATACAAGCACGGGTTTATAATTCACATGCGTTCAGGTCGCGTTAGCATCATTTTCCAGTGCTTCCCGCGAATACATCAGCGCGGGGCGGCCTTGCGCCCGATACGCACGGTTGTTACGTTGGGACCCGAGCATCGGGCCGTGCGCAGCAGATTCACTTGAGAGTTTCCCATCCTCGGGCACGTGTACATACAGGAGCGATACGACATGAAAGCCAGTATCAGCAAACAGCTCGCCTGGTCGGTGGCAGTCATTCTGTGCGGCATATACGCCGGCGCGCCGGCTGTCGCCGAAAAGACAGTGCTGCGCCTCTGGGTCACAGGATCGGTGAATGAGGCCCCCAGCGAGGACGCCGAGCTGGCCGTGCTGTTTGGCGGCGAGAAGGCGCGCACGCTGTATCAGTGGGTGGACATGATCCACGAGGCGGCGGAGAGCGATGAGGTGGCCGGCCTGGTGCTGATCATCGATTCCCCCCAGTTCGGCCTCGCCCAGGTCGAAGACCTGCGCCAGGCGGTTCTGGACTTCCGCAAGGCCGGCAAACCCGTACACGCGTATCTCGATCACGCGGGCAACGGCGCCTATGCACTTGCCACGGCTGCCGATCACATCACGCTCGCGCCGAAAAGCGCGCTGGACATCACCGGCATCGGCGCCGAAATCAGCTACTACAAGGGCATGTTTGACAAGATCGGCGTTGAGGCGGACATCCTGCACTGTGGCGACTACAAGAGTGCGGTCGAGCCCTATACGCGCACCGAACCCACCAAGTACGCCGCCGAACAGATGAACCGGCTCCTCGACGGCCTGTTCGAGCAGCTTGTGCGTATGTTTGCCGAGGGTCGCGGTCTGACGGCCGATGAAATCACAGCGGCAATCGATGCCGCGCCGCTGACATCCGAAAAGGCACTCGAGTTGAAGCTCGTCGACGAGGTTTCCGGCTTCCCCGCGTTTCGCCGCCTGATCAAGAAGGAGTACGGCAGCGACGTCAAGGTCATCAAGAGCTTCGACGAGAGTGATGGCCTGGATGTCGACTTTGAGAACCCGTTTGCCATCTTCCAGCTTTTCCAGGATCTGATGGAGAAAGCCCAGGAGGAACCTGAGCCGGGCATCGGTCTGATCTACATCGAAGGCGCCATTATGGTGGGCAAGAGCCAGGGCGGGTTCATGTCCGGCCAGACCGCCGGCAGCACGAGTCTTCGCGCCGCCCTCACCGAGGCACTCGAGGATGACAACATCAAGGCGGTGGTAATCCGTGTGAACTCGCCGGGCGGGTCGGTCCTGGCCAGTGACATCATGTGGGACGCCGCCACCCGGATCGGCGAATCGAAGCCGCTGATTGTCAGCATGGGAAATGTCGCCGCCAGCGGCGGATACTACGTGGCCATCCCTGGAGAGGTCATCTTCGCCCAGCCTACGACGATAACGGGATCCATCGGCGTATTCGGCGGAAAGCTGGTCTGGAATCAGCTTTGGGAAGAGAAGATCGGCATTACGACGACCGAGTTCACGCGCGGCAAAAATGCCGCCCTGTTCAGCATGAACCACAAGTTCTCTGACGAAGAACGCGTGCGCATGCAGCAGTGGCTGGACGACATATACGCGGCGTTCAAGGGCCGTGTCATGGAGTCCCGTGGCGAGCGCATCAAGGGGGATCTCGAAAAGCTCGCCGGCGGCCGCGTGTACACCGGCACACAGGCACTCGAGATCGGGCTGATCGACAAGATCGGCGGGCTCAGCGACGCTATCGCCTATGCGACCGAGAGATCGGGGCTGGCCGACCCCGCGATCCATGTGCTCCCACGCGAGAAGGACTTCATGGACGTGCTCATGACGCTCTTTGACGAGGACACCGAAGACGAGTTCGAGATCAGCATGCGCCCGCTGGCCACAACTGACCCCATGCTGCGGGCGATGCTCCCGGTGCTGAAGGAGTTGGCGGGCGACCGGGTGGATTCACTCCTGCACGGCTGGCGGAACATGATGATCATCCAGCGCGAACACGTCGGCTGCTTCCTGCCATTCTCAGGCAAGGTGCGCTAACCGTCGGTTGCAGGCAACGCACATTTTCGCTCGCGGGGCGGACCTTTACGGTCGGCCCCGCGATCGTCTATCTGCGTCTGTGCTTATCGGGAGCCTGGCCGCTGAATCCGGACCTGGCGCGGACCCGCCCCGAAACACCTGACGCGCGGATTACCGGGCACCGGCGCCCCGCGCATGGGGCGGGTGCCTGACGAACACTGCCCGGGCAACCGTCCCGGCTCCCGCTGCCAGGCTCGTGGCGATCAAACCCTGCCCTGGCCGACAAGCCTCGCGCGACCACACGATTGGGCGATGGGCGGTCGAAGCACACGCTCTTAGCGGGCGTGCCCGCCTGCGATGTTTCGTGTGTCCGACTTCACTGAGAACGTGATGCGACCCGGCGGCTGCACAGCGGGGGCAGCCCCTGTTTTGTCGCGCGCCGGCGTTATCAGGCGAGGTGGCGCACGCCGGCCGTTGCCCATGACCACACAGTTAGAGCCGCCCCGCGATTCTGTCGATTCAGCGAGTGCCGCGCCGCGGTATGGCGCGGCTAATCCCAGCGCCCAGCAGAGCCAGATACCGGGGGGCGGTGGGTGCGACCGCGCGGATCGGTAATCCGCCGACCGTCTCGAACCAGGGTCGCAGAATGCAGACGCCATGGCCAACCGGGCTCATCGCCGCGTCGACGGACGTCGAGTGGTGTACGGTGTTGTTGATCTGCAACGACGCCGACCAGCGCGCGCTCGCGCGCGCCACGCTCGACCGTGATGGCTATCGCACGCTGGCGGCAGCGAGCGCCGCCGAGGCAATGCGGCTGCTGTCGCATGACACGCCCGACATCATTGTGGCCGACGCCGAGCTGCCTGACGCGGACGCCGAGGCGCTGATGCATCGGCTGCGTCTGAATCTCTACGCGGCGGAGGTCGCGATCCTGCTGGTACAGCGTGCGGAAGACTGGGGCCGGGCCGAAGTGGCCCTCAGTGCGGGGGCCGACCAGGTGGCGGCATATCCGCTGACGCCGTACGAGCTGCGCACGCGCGTCCAATCGCTGCGCGGTGTGTTGCGCGCCCGGCGGACAGCGCAGCAGACCAGCGACCATCGGGCCGAACTCGCCCAGGCCTTGCTGGTCTTCGTTGATACATGCGCGGCGGTGGATTCCGCCGCCGGTCTCGACACCGTCTTTGAACACGCCGTCAGCGCCACTACCGGGCTGACAGCCAGCGTGCAGGCCGCGATCCTGCTCAAGCCCCGTGCGGTTGAGGAGCTGGTGGTCGCCGCCACCATCGGTGAACGGTTCGGACAGCGGGGGGCGCACATTGCGGCGTGCAATCAAACCGCCTTTCAGGTGGCCCGCACCGGGGTGCTGATGCTGGCCGACGAGCGGGACCAAGCGCATGCCGGTGGCACCGCCGATGCCCAGGCCGCCTATGTTCCACTGGTCGTCGCGGCCAGCGGTGGGCAGCCGGACTGCCTGGGAGTGTTGTACGCTCGCGCATCATCGTCGACACCGCGTTTCAGCGAGCGCGACCTGCGATTCCTCGAGTTGTTGAGCATGCGGACCGCGTCGGCCATCCAGCATGTCATGTCCCGCTCATGGGCCGACCAGACGCGCGACACTCTCGTCAGGGCACTGGTCATGCTCACGGAACGGCGTGACGACGACACCGGGCGCCACATCGACCGCGTGACAACCTATGCGCGCCTGCTTGCCGAAAAGCTGCGCGAACGCCGCGACCTGGGCGCGGTAATCAATGACAACTTCATCCAGAATCTGCTGCGGACCACGGCGTTGCACGACATCGGCAAGGTCGGCATCCCCGATACCATCCTTTTCAAGCCCGGACCGCTCGAAGCTGTCGAGCGGAGCGTCATGCAGACCCATACCATCATCGGCGCTGACACGCTGCGCGCCGCACAGGCGGATTTGCCTGAATCTGACATGCTCCAGATGGCGGAAGACATCGCACGCTATCATCACGAACGCGTCGATGGCACGGGTTATCCTGAGAGGCTGCGCGGCGACCAGATCCCGTTGGCGGCGCGCATTGTTGCGCTCGCCGACGTGTATGATGCGCTCCGATCGGCGCGACCCTACAAAGACTCCCTCGAGCACGCCGCCGCCGTGGATATCATCGTGGCGGGGCGTGATCGGCAGTTTGACTCGCGAATCGTCGACGCGTTCCTCGCACAGCAGGATCGCTTCGCCCAGTGCGCTGAAGAGCTGCGTGACACATCTGACAGCCAGCCCCGCGGCAGATTGATGAGCGGACTCCGCTTTGAGTTGCCCTGGTGGTTGGGGACAGCGGCTGTTCCGCCGGCGCGCGACCCGTCACCCTCGGCCGCGAACCGTTCTGACCAACTGGTGCCTCCGGCCCTCGCAGCCCTGGCCAGCGCCGCCGAGCTTGGTCCCGGACTCTTCCTCAACAACTAGGCCGCCGGGCGCGAGTTAGCGGCACCCACAGGCCGCGAACTTCGATTTACGCCGATGCGGATTGTGTCTTGTGGGCATCCGTGACTCGAAACGGTCACGCCCGGCGGCTTCGTGTGCCTTCACGAGCCTTGCACGAGCGGCAGCCACCGGATAGCCTCATGTGATTACAATGCGAGGTAACCATGGAAGTCCGAATGGACTTAGCAACGATCGTGATCTCGGAAACGCGCGATCACCAACTGATCATCCTGCGTGAGCGGACCGGTTCGCGCACCCTGCCAATCGTCATTGGCCTGACCGAGGCTCTCGCCATCGATCGGCGCGTCAAAGGCATGCGCCTCTCGCGCCCAATGACGCACGACCTGTTGGCCAACACCATCGGGCAGTTGGGCGCCGATCTCGAGAAAATCGTAATCAACGATCTGCACGACAGCACCTTCTACGCAAAACTGGTCATTCGACATCAAGGCGGCATCGTCGAGGTGGACAGTCGACCGTCGGACGCGATCGCCCTCGGCGTCGCCGGCGAGGGCGGCGTGCCCATTTATGTCGAAGATCATGTGCTGAACGACGTCGCGCAATAGGCCCGGCGCGTTGCTCCCCACGCAGCGCCGCTCGTGCCTTGTCGGTGGGGCCGCCGGTTCGACAGGAGGGTTTCATGCCAGCGCAGGTCGCCGGCCGGACACGCATTCGGCTCGCCCTGACCATCGCTCTGCTCATTGTCGTGCTCTGCGGCACAACGTCCGGCTGCCGGCTGGTCGCGCGGGCCGGCAGCGATCCGCGCGGAGCCGAATGCGGCAAGACCTTTTACGTCGGCGGCGCCGGGCCGTTCGGTCCGGTGGGCACGACCTCCGTTCCCCGCGGGCTGCGCAAGGGGGGCTACGATGGCGCCATCGAGGTCTTCGGCTGGCAGAGCGTCCTGGGAGGCACGCTGCGCGACCAGGTGGACGTCGCGCGCAACAAGAAGGAAGCGGCACGGCTTGCCAACAAGATACGCGCATACCTCGACGAGTACCCTGATCGGCCAGTGTGTCTGATCGGTCTGTCCGCCGGAACCGGGATCATCGCCTGGGCCGTCGACAGTCTGCCGGACAACTACCGCATCAACCACGTCGTGTTCCTGGGTAGCAGTCTCTCACGCGACTACGACCTGTCCGGCGTGCTCGAACGCCTTGACGGCCAGCTCTGGAATTTCTACTCGACCAGCGACCCGATTTTGCGCTCGTTCGTGCCGCTCACCGGCTCAGTCGATCGCGAATTCGACGGCGGAGGCGTGGCCGGGCTATACGGACTGGTGGTGCCGACCGGCGTCTACAAGGAGAGCCATGCGCTCTACGCCGCTCGTTTGCGCAACATGCCGTGGCGCCGGGCGTATGGCCGCTTGGGATACCGCGGGTGGCACACGGACAGCGTTGCCACCCGCTTCGTCGCCAGGATTATCACGCCGCTGCTGCGCCGGCACAGCGCCCCCGCTCCGGCGCCCGGGACGACGTCACCCATCGCACCAGCAGTCGAGACGGACGCCGAGGACACACCCGGCGCGTGATACGGCGTTGGCCCGGAGCGTTCTCGGTTCCCACATTGCGGCCGGTGCGGACCGCCCATGCGCGCAACGCGGATAGCGCAGCGCGTGCGCGTGTTGGGTGGCGATGGGAGAAGTGTCTCAGGCCTGCATCTGGAGAGCGGCCAACCCGGTGGGCACATCTTCGGAAACATCAAAGATGCGATCGAGGCCCGTGACCAGAAAGACGCCCCAGACGTGCGCGTTGACGTTGCAGAGTTTCAACTGGCGCTGGTTCGTGATTGTCACCAGCTTGCGCAGCTTGAGCAGCTTGGCCAGGCTTGATGAGTTGAGATGAGCCACCGCGCCAAAGCTCAGCAGCACGTCCATGCCGGGGTTCGCCGTGCATTGCTCGGTGACCTGGGTGATGTCATCCGTAAACTGCGGATCGTCCTGCAACTCGCCCAGAATGATTGTCTCGGACCATTGCTCGACAGGCATGTCCAACTCCACCCGCGACCGGATCACCAGCGCGAACCCGACGCTGTCATACAGTACCAAACGGACCATCAAACGTGCGAGCAGGGTATGCCGCGAGCCCCGGCGCTGTCAACTGCGTCACTTCAGTTCGACGTTCCAGTACGCATAGTCGAGGAACTGCTTCCAGCTCGCGTATTTCTGGTCTGACAGCTTGATCGCCAGGATCGGTGAACGCCGCGGGCGCCGTGCCGGGCGGATCAGCCGCATGCGGGCTTGCTGTGGCGTGCGGCCGCCCTTGCGCACGTTGCAGTACACGCAGGCGCAGACGATGTTCTCCCACGACGTTCCCCCGCCCTGTGAGCGTGGCAACACGTGATCGAGGCTCAATTCACTGGTGGCGTAGCGCTTGCCGCAATACTGGCAGCGTCCCTCGTCGCGTGCGAAGATGTTGCGCCGGTTCAACTTGACGTTCGACTTGGGCAGCTTGTCATAGCCCAACAGCCGCACAATCTTGGGTACGGCCACCTGAAAGCGAATCGTGCGGATCCAATCGTGGCGCTCCGGCTCAAATGCCCGCTTGGCTTCGCTGACCTCGACCCAGTCATTGAAATCGTAGGACAGGTACTGGTCGTTCTCGACGGAGATAACTTCCGCCATTTCGCGAAACAGAAATGACATCGCCCGGCGGGCGGACACGACCCGCACCGCCATGTACATGCGGTTCAGGACGAGTACGCTTGCTGACAAGGCCGGCGATTCTGCGTGCATGCCAACCACCTGCGTGTGAAGACTACAAACAAACCTCTCACCAATTCTAGGTGTTCAAGCGTTTCCAAGCAAGCGTCGCGCCCGCGTGGCTGCCCGGCGCGGGTCGCCCGCGTGCGATAACGCGTGTTCACACAGGCGCTTCGTATCGCGCGCCGTGTTAAACTTGCTCCAAGGGCGCGGCCCGGTGGCCGCCCTCGACATTGCCTGCGCGGGAAACAAACCGACATGCCTGCGACTCCACCGCCATTATCACGCGCGCCGTCCCGCACAAGTGGGCGTACGCGTTTGTCTGTCGCGGGGCTGGCGATGCTGCTGGCCGCGTTGGTCTTCATCTGCGGACAACCTCTGGCCGACGCCCCTGGAATGCCCGGTAACGAGCAAGCCTCGATTACCGACAACCCGCTTCTCGCCGCCACCGACGCTTCACCCGGTGGTCGCCTGGCCCATTGCCTCGCGGCACTGGGAGCCAGCGGTCGCGCCCCCATCCCGTTGCTCACGTACGGGCTCCAGGCCGGGCTTGGCTGCGGGGGCCTCGCCTGGGTCCGTTACACGGATGTGTGCCTGCACGTACTGAACGCCCTGCTGGTGTGGGCGATGCTGTACGTGCTGCTGCGGCCCCCATCCGAGCCGACGCGCCGGGGCACCGGGCGTATGATGATCGCCTACGCGCTGGCATTGCTCTGGGCGATGCATCCCGCACTGGTCCCGATCTATACGGCGGATGCCAACCGTGCGCCGCTCCTCGCGACACTGCTGGCGCTCCTCTCCCTGCTAGCCTGCATGTCAGCGGCGGCCGGTGGCCGGCAGCGTCATGTGGTGCTCGCTCTGCTGGTACTGGCGCTCGCCACGCTTTGTGCCCCGCTCATGCTTTGGGTTGTGCCGGTTGCGCTGATTGATTGGCGGGCGCGCGGGATGCGGCGTGTGCTGCGCTCCGCGCACATTTATCTCGTGGCCATCGTGTGTATGGCGGGCGCGCTCGTTCTGCTGGACGATCTCTGGGGCAATCTGCGCAGTAACGTGCCCTGGGAAGCGACCTGGCTTGCTGTTCGATGCGCGCTCATGCCGCTGCGCGTCGCGCCCGCTTATCCCATCACAGCCCCTGTACCTTTGTGGCAGATCGGCACGACGCTGGCAGCGCTTGGCGTCAGTGTCATGATCGCGGTGCTGACACTCCGCCATTCAGCGACGCGCCTGATTGGCATCGGCATAACCTGGTTCTGGCTTCTGTTGCTGCCGGTGCTTTGGATAGACACGCCGGACGACACACTGCTGACGAACCGTGATTCGTATCTTCCGTTGATCGGCCTTTTCATCGCCGTCGCCGGTCTTGCCGATCTCTGGCTGACCCATGGCCCGCGGCGCCGGTGGATTATCCCAGGCATGGTTGCGCTTGCGCTCGCCCTGGGCCTGGTACCGGGCAACCGCGGACTCTGTGAAGCATCGCGGACGGCCGTCAACCGCGCGAATCGACTGGTTGAAGTGCGCCCGCATGACGCCGCGGCCTGGGAGATGTTGACGTTGGCCTACCAGCGGGCCGCCGTCAGCGACACGTTCGAGTCACGCCGGCTGGACACAAAGACACTCCTGGAGCGTGCCTGCAACGCCCAGGATCGGACCGTCGATATCGTGGCCGCCAATCCGGACGCCTTCGGCGACAGTGGCGCGCGGGCGGCGTTCTACCGGCGGGCGGCGTTCCGCTATGGCCTGTATGGCCGGCCACAACGCGCATTGGCCTGCGCCGAGCAGGCGGTGGCGATCGACCAGGACAATCCCGCCTCCTGGACCAGCCTCGCGCATGCGCGGCGTGGTGTGGGACAGTGGTCAGAGGCGCTGATTGCATATGAGTGGCTGGAAAGGAACACGGCGCCGGACGCCGCATATCGGGGGGCGCGCCTCGCGGAGCACGGCAACCTCCTCCTGCGGCAACTCGGACGCGCCGCCGACGCCATCCCCCGGCTTCGTGAGGCACGCGACGACCCGCGGATCACCGGTGCCGCGCGGCGCACGCTCTTGATTGACCTCGCGCTCGCCGAAATCCGCGGCGGCTCGGGCGGAGAGGGAGAGCGCATTATTCACGAGGTGCTCGCGCGCGGCGACGGTGGCGTCGAAGCCGCATTCGTCCTCGGTGAGTATCACCTGCGCAGCCACAAGTGGCCCGAGGCCGAACAGGTCTACGCGGCGATCATCGTCACTGACCCGGTCAACTACCGCGCGCTGCGCGGCCTGCACGAAGCGCTGGCCCATCAGGGGCGTTATGACGAGGCGACGCGTGTTTGGGCCGATGCATACCGCGCCTCGGGTGAAGATCGCGTCTTCTGGTCGTTTCTGGTGTGGTCGGCGGCGTGCGCCGGAGATTCGGGCGCCGCATATTCCGTGACCACGTTGCTGGCCGAGGAACCTGACAACCCGTTGGCGTGCTACGCGCAGGGCCTGTTGTTGCTGCGCGACGGCAAGCTGCGCGAGGCGTTTGTTACGGCCCGCAAAGCGCGGGATGGCCGGCCGATCCCGCAAGAAGATGCGGCGCGCCGCGCCGCCGGCACTCTCGAGCGACTCACCGACCAGGGGCAATTGCCCGCCGAGGCGCTCGTCCTGAGTGCGGCGATCTGGCTCGATGCGGGCGTTCCCGCCAGGGCGGAGCGTCTGCTGGCACGCTACCTGGCGACTCCCGGCGATGCCGAAGGGGAGGCGTTGGTCGCCGAACTACGCCGCGAGTTGGACGCCCAGTCGACGCCGGCGCCATGATCCCGAGTTATCACCCCGTCGGGATTTTGATGTGAAAGCGACTAATGCTGGATATCGTGGTTGAATCTTCCACGGCCGCTGTTATACTACGAGGTGGGTAATATGAGTTAGTGGGCAAACCCAGCTCTGCTTCTCGTAAGTACCTGTATAATAAAGACTTGCTTCCACTCGCTGCGGCACCCTCAGACCGCGCCAATACCCACAGGGTGCCGCACGCCTTTTTTTGCGCGTACGCCGCGTGCGCCGTATCGCGCGTATCGTGAGCGGTTGCGGTTGGTGGGTAAAGTGTGGACAGTGGGTCTGGTCGTGGACCGCCGATCAGTGCGATAGCTGTGGGAGTTCAGCGACGGCCGGCTCGGCCGTGAATCCGCCAAGATCGGCAATCGACTTCTTGCTCAACAGGTCGCGCACTTCAGAAACCACGCCTTCAAAAACCTCGTTGACACCGGTGAGCGCCGTGCGTGCTGCCGGTGAGCTCAACACTCCGTGCTCCGCCTCGAAGTGACCATCGACAGCTTCGACGATGTCGAGAATCGAAATCTCCTCTGGCGGGCGCGTGAGCCGGAAGCCCCCGCGCGGTCCGCGGTCCGAGTGCAGCACATCGGCCCGCACAAGCTGTGTCATCACTTTGGCGGCGTAAGCGGCCGGCAACCCAAAGTGCTTGGCAATCTCTGCGGCGCGCATGCAAAAGCCACCGTCATCTTCATGCTGGTGGCGCGCGATTTCAGTTACGGCCAGAATCGCGTACGTTGATGCCTTGCTTCCCAAGATCATGGCACACCCCTTTTCAGTAACAGCAGTTCATCGCCATGGGGCCGCGAAGTGGACGTGTGCGACACGGACACGTCAAAAACCCCCAGTCCAGCTTCCGCTAGTATATGTCCGATTGTGCCACCCGCAAATGTTTACGTTGCCGTTGGATAGGTATAATTTTTCCTATGTCTCGCCACTCACGCGCCAAGCGACCATCTGTGTGCCATCGCTGGCTATACGCGCTCCCGGAGCTGGAGATGCCCGCCAACGTGCAATGCGCTGGCATGCGCTTCGAGCACGTGGAGACCTTTAAGCACGATTTCTTCGCGGCCACGGGGCTCTATCGCGGTCCCGAGGGACTCGCCGTGCTGAAGATCGGACGCTACAACGAGTGTTTGACCTTACCCACGACCTGGATCGGGCGCTTCCTGACAAACCGCGAGGTGCGCCTCTATACGGAGGTTCAGGGATTATCCGGCGTCCCACGACTCATTGGCCGAGTAGGCGAGACCGGCTTCCTGCACGAGTTTGTTCCCGGACACGCGCTTGGCCGGCGCGAGCAAGTCTCCGACGCCTTCTTTGACGAGCTTGCTGACCTGCTGCTCACGCTACACTCCCGACATATTGCCTACGTCGATCTGAACAAACGCCAGAATGTCCTGATGGGCGACGATGGCCGTCCCTACCTCATTGACTTCCAGATTTCACTGCTGCTGCCCCCAATTGGCTGGCGACGACTGGCGCCAGTTCAATGGCTGTTGCGACGGTTTCAGCGGGCGGATCGGTACCACGTACTAAAGCACAAACGCCGGCTGCGACCTGACCGGATGACTGAGGACGAATGGAAGCAGGTTGGCAGGATTGGCGTGTGGATCCGCTTGCATCGCTTACTGGCGCGGCCGCTGACCATGCTGCGACGGCGGACGCTCCAACGCCTCCAGCAGGCCGACGGCACATCGGTCGCCGGGTCGTCAGCCAAGTAGCGGACAGCGCCGGCATTTCCGCAGGCGGACTATCCCCCGGCGGGAGCGCGGTTCAGTCAGTCCGGATCGGCGAGTTCGAAATCACGCTCGGCCACCGGTGCATCGTTGCCCGGGGCGTAGAGCTTGGCCGTGAATTCCCTGGCGCCGCTGTCGACCAGCAACTCGGTCGGGACCGCAAACGCGTGGCCGCGCGCCCCCATCCCGGCGCTCCACACAAACTCGTCGCGAAAGAGATCGCGACGCCCGTCCTTTTCGCTGATGGCGACGTTAAACCGGTTGCGGTCGCACTGGCGCGGGAGGTTACGGACGACTACCAGCAGCTCATCAGCAGAAGCCGGCAACTTCTTGATCGTGTCATACTCGCCGTCGTAGTAGCCCGTGGCCAGCGCGATGTTCTTATCGTCGAATTCAACCTTGACGCGCATTGGGGCCAGGTGTGTGTAAAAATCCGCCGCCAATTCAGCGGCGGCTTCACCCGCCAGATCTTCCGGCGTGAGGCTGGGCGGTACTTTCTCCTGGGTCTTCTCGAACTGGATCGGCTCGGTGGCGTGCGCAAAGAGCACCTCGCCGGTCGCCGTATCGACCACGCGCACATTACCGCCGACGCGCGCGACGTGTCTGAAGACATTGACGCGGCGCTCGCCGATCTTCACCGGCATGCCGTTGCGCAGCACGAGTCGTCCCCGGCGGTCGCGTCGGTACACTGGCACCGCACGTTGCTCGCGCAAGCGGGCCAGGTCGTAATCCTGAATCGACGCGATCACCAGTGCCTGGGCCACCTGGATCATCCCCGAAGGCACCGAAGTCGACGCATCGGCCAGATCCAGGCTCGCCAGATCCTGCTCGCGCATGACGTCCGCGAGCTCCTGGCGGCTGATGATCGTGAAGGCTCCGTTTTGCGTGAGCAGGTCGGACAACAGCGTCGTCATCTGGTCGGCGTGTCGCGCTGCCGATGCGGGCGCGCCGCTCGGGAGCTTGACCGGAAGCACGGCCAGACGCTCGTATGGTTCGTAGTTCCACTCCGGCTTGCGCTCGATGAGCGCCCCCCGACCACCACAGCCGACCAGGATGGCCGCAAGCGGGATCAAACACAGCAGGCGTGCGCACACTACCACCGTTGGCCCTCCATGGCTGCGACGGACCACTCAAACAGACCGACGCGAGATTCTCTCATGCCGTGGCTGGGACGGCAGCGCTGACCAGTGCCTGCATCAGAGAGCTGAGGCCGGTCGTGAGCGCTGATTGCCAGATGCCGGCCAGTTCGCGATCACTCAACCCGCAGCCCTGAAATGCGATCAGAGTGCCGCTCACAAGCCACAGCTTGACGATATGACGCTGCCAGAACGACGGTTTCATGGATGGTCTCCGTATGTCAGGGGCCGGCACCGCTCAAGCTGCGGTGCGACTGATCAGGAACGTTCGTGAGCGGCATTGTAGCGGTAACGCATGCCGCTGGCGAGGCGGTCGCCATGGCGACGGGTTGTTGATCGCGCAGGCCATCGCGATGTACGCTATACGCACTTGATGCCGCTTCCGGTATGTTCATGGTCTTGCATGGCACATTGCACATGGCGCCGGCGGGCGGATGCCAACGCATCTCGGTGGTAGCGGGCCGTGGAAATGACCACCTGTCCGGATGAATCTGAGCTCGAACGCTATCACGCGGGCGAATTGGACCAGGCACGCGCCCTGGAGGTGCGCGGGCACCTGGCCTCATGCGACGAATGTGCCAAACGTGATGCGGAGCTGCTGGGCGAGTACGGCGACTTGGCCAAACGAGTCCGCGAGCTAAGACCGGTCGTGCGGCTCGATGATTCCGCGGACACGGTCAAGTCGCCGGCAGCGGCGCGCCCCACGCATGAGGACAGCCACGCGCACATTCCCGAAATCGACGGGTACAAGGTGGTGCGCGAGCTTCATCGCGGCGGACAGGGCGTGGTCTACCAGGCCATCGAGACCGCCACGAAACGCAAAGTCGCGATCAAGCTCCTGCTGCACGGTCAATACGCCTCGGCGTCAGATCGCAAGCGGTTCGAGCGTGAGATCGGGCTCGCCGCCAACTTGCGACACCCGAACATCATCGCGATCTTTCATTCCGGCGAGACGCATGACGGTCGGCCGTACTTTGTAATGGACTACGTGCGCAACCGGCCGCTCAACGAGTACGTGCGCGATCAGAAGCTCACGCTGGAGCAGGTACTGCGCTTGTTCGCCACGATCTGCGAAGCGGTTAACTATGCCCATCAGCGTGGCGTGATCCATCGCGATCTGAAACCGTCGAACATCCTGGTGGATACGGAAGGCCAGCCGCGCGTGCTGGACTTCGGTTTGGCGAAGACGTTGGCGGGCGGCGATGCATCGTTGATGTCGATCACCGGTCAGGTGATGGGTACGCCGGCGTACATGTCGCCGGAACAGGCGCGGGGCAATCCGGACGAGCTTGACACGCGCACGGATCTGTACTCGCTGGGTGTGGTGCTGTACGAGTTGCTGACGGGCTGTTTCCCCTATCCGGTCACCGGGCAACTGGCCGAGGTGCTGCATCACATAACGGACACGCCGCCAACGCCACCGACGCGAAGTTGGACCGTCGGCGGGGGCGTTGCCGCCCGCGGCACGCGTCGAGTACGTGCCGGCAGATGCCCGATCGATGACGAAGTCCAGACGATTATCCTGCGACTGCTGTCGAAGGAGCGTTCACGCCGCTATCAAAGCGCCAGCGAACTGGCCGGCGACATCCGGCACTACCTGGCCGGCGAACCAATCCAGGCCAAGCGCGACAGCGGCTGGTATGTCCTGAAGAAGGCGATACACCGACAGCGGTTTAAGCTCGGGACGGTCGCAGCCTTCATCCTCGTTGTGCTTGTGGCCGCGAGTGCCTACTCGTATCGCGTTGGGGCCGAGCGCGAGGCGCGGCTGGCGGCGCAGCAGCAGCTTCTTGACGAGCGCGCGGCCCATCTGGAGGACCGGGAACAACTCACGCGGACCCTTGTTGCTCTGGGGGGCGAGCGGGGGCTCAGTGGCCCCGAGCATGAGGCCGCGGAACGCCTGCTCGAGAGTCTGGCGGAGCGCATGCGCAAGGGGCGTCTGAGCGCCGACGAGGTCAACGACATCGCGCGTCTCTTGATTACAGTCGGAGTAGCCGGGCGCCGTCTAACCAAACAGGGTGTGGACCCTGCGCTGGGCGTGAGCATTCTGCCGCGACGTGGCCTTACGTTACCTGGAGTTGCCATGGTCGTCGCTGTCAGTGCGACACTGGATGACGATATGGTGCTCGATCGCCAATCGGTATTCCTGCCGTCTGACAGAAACTCGGCGTATAGCTGGAGCATCCAAAGTGACAACGCGCTCAACGAGAAGGGCCTGCACCGCTTGACGGGGAACGTGCAGATCCGTTTTGCAGACGCACCTGCGCGCGAGGAGTACGCCGATGCCCGGGCTTCTGATCAGACGTTCAGAGAGTGGTTGCGGGGGTTGCCGACGTTTGCGGAGTGTACGCTGCCGATCCCGGCGCTTGAGTTTACGGTCTCCGACGCAGTCACTGAGATCCCGATCGAAATCGAAGATGAGGAGTTGGCTGCCGCGACCGTCGACCGGATCCACGTTCTTGGCCTGCGCTGGGGTGCGTTGGATGGAGAACGTGCCGACACGGATGCAGGACGCGCCTGGTGGCTGGAAATGCAGTTAGACCGGCAGTTCAGTTACCTGGCGTTCGCTCTCGAACTCCACGACTCAGATGGCCAGCTTTTGGCGGACGGCCGATTGGTGGCTACGCCGCAGGGAGAACCGGCTACATTCAGTGGTGGCTACCACGTGCAACGCCGCACGCCGTCCGGACGCCAGACACATACGTTCAGGCTCCCGTTGACCGAAGGAGTGAAACTCGGGACCGATGGCCGGCCCCTGTTCACCGATCCGGTGACGATCACGTTTCGATCATCACGCACGGTGGCCAAGGCGGCGGCTGAGGTGGATGCCTACCTCGCCGCCACGATCACCAAGACTGTGACTGTGGGGGAAGATCAACCCGAGTAGCCTGGCCGTAGCCCACCGCTTTGACTACGAGCGGCGGGGATCGCATCGCTCCTACGGGATCGCGAGCAGGCCGCCCGAGAACAGCCTCCACCCGGCGAACCTATTCCTTCACGCGTTCGTACCACCAGGCGTCGCGGCCACCCTCGATGAAGGTCAGCGGGTCGGCCTCGGCTCGCAGCGTGCGGCCGGCGTATTGGAGCTTCCCGTCCTTGATGGTGAACTTCCACGTGCCGTACGGCTTGTCGTCAATCGTCATGGTCAGCGTGTGGGCACCGTCCTTGGCCAGCAGATGTTTGGCCTTGAAATAGGTGCCGTGGGGTACCTCCTTGCCCTCGGGGAAGACCATGTCGAATTCCAACCGCGTCCACTTGGGCTGAACCGAGTACGTCGTGTTCACGCGATTCGTGCAGACCAGCTCGCCGTCCTCGTCACGCTTGATCTCGACACGCACCTTGATGTCCTGCTCTTTGCAGGCGTCGTTTCGCAGCCAGGCCTTCCACTGGAGATTCTGATCGGCGTCGGCCTCGCGATAGTAGAGATAGCCCCAGTCGCGCCAGTCGCCGCTGGATACGTAGCACTTGCCTTCGGCAAACGGGTCATCGCCGCCGATTACGGCCACGCTGAAGGGGAACGAGTAGACGTGCTCGTCCGGGAGGTAGAAGTCCACCACGTAGTCCCCCGGGTCGGTGTGGTCAAACCACCCGCTGGGTACGGTCTCGCCGTTGCGCAGATCGGTCTGTTTGGTGAAATTCAACAACGTGTAGGGCTTCTGGAGATGGTCCGGCGTCCAGTCCATCTGGTACAGCTCTTTGCCGTCGGCGGTGCGCAGGACCGCAAATCCACCTTTGCATCCTTCCGGAATAAACGTCGCCTGGATCTGATGCAGCCGGAACCGGCCGTCCTTGGGGAAGACAATCACACCATTCAGAACCGACGAGTACGAAAGCCCGGGGGCGTATTTGCGGTCTTTGTCTTTGCGTGCGGGTGGCCGGGAGCTTGTTGCTCCGGGTTCACCTGGCTTCTTGCCGGCATCTTCGGTCGTCGCCTGATCGCCGCTGTCTTTGTCATTGTCGCCCTTGATCGACTCCTTCAAGGCCTTCTTGGCTTCGTGTTGGAGCCTGCCGAGCTGAGCGCTGGCCGTGACAGGCACCAGGAAAGACAGAACGACAGCCGCCAGCAGCATCCGTTTCATCGCGAGTCCTCCGCTAAAGCCCATATCCACCAACCCCACGCGGCCACTGATATCCCGCGACCCCGAAGTTGTCAACGCAAATCGGCGTCGACGCGCGGCGGTGGGTGCGTGACACCGCCGGCGGGAAACATTGAGGCCGAGCCCCTTGGAGTGCATTCCATACTCGAACAGCGCCGAGTGTGTCGATGGGAGCCGGCGTTGGTCGGCTTCAGCCGACCGGTCCTTGCCACCAGTTTCAACTGGTGGTGCCGTTTGCAGCCCCCACACCGTCTTTCAGAGCCGGGCGTCAGCCGGCTTCGCGCCACGCCGTTGGAAGCCCCCTAAAATCGAACAGTTGGCCCGACGCGTCAACTCACATATCGTCCACCCGCAAGAGGCGTCACGCCCCAGTGGCCGCCGCGCTCCCGAGACTCTCGCCGCGGGTTAGGTCCTGGGCGAGAAAGTGCGTTGGTGCTGGGCTTGGCGTCAATGGAGGGTCAGTCGTACGGTCCGACGCTGGCCCGGTGTCATGGCACTTCGACGGCCCATCGCAGTTCACTTGGCAAACCATCGAGTGTGAAGACCTCGACCTGGAATGTCTCGTCAGGCAGCATTAACCAGAACATCGTTCTCCCTCCCGCGCCACAACCGAAGGTCCACGGTCCGACCCTCATTCTGGGGCCACAAAGGTCATCTACGTACCCCATGCGCGTGGAGTCGGGTGGGTCATGCCGCCGAAAACCACCATCGCTGGACCAATAGGACACCGTATATGCCGCGCGGAAGTGTGTCTCCCGTTCAAACCTGATCAGTGCGATTGATCCATTGTGCCGAATAAAGCAAACAGCATCCAAGGAAATGGGGTACATGTTCGGGTTGTGGTTGAGGACCTGCCAGGGCGGACAAATCGCCGCGGGAACATATCGCAGCCAATTTCGCGGCAGCCGCATGAGCCCAAGGGGCAGCCAGACGGGAGCAAGCAGCAACGCCGCAACGAACACGGCCGAAACGAGATTGCGAATCGCTCGCGATCTGCCGAGCGGCTGCCAGCGGAGTCTGTATTCTGGCTTGCCGGCACAGTTGCTCTCGTATCCGCATTCTGGGCAACGCGGAGTCTCAAGGCCCCGCAGGAGATAACCGCATCGGCCGCATCGGAGGTCGTCAGGCCCAACCGCCTTCCGGACAGAACTTCTAAGTACACGCGCGGCCACCGCGCCGAACACAAGACCGACGGCGACAATGTTCGCAGCATGCTGCGGCGGGCCATTGTTGATGATGGGGTAACAAGCGTAACGATAGCCCCAGCCGATTTGGTCCAGCAACAGCCACACGAACTGGCCGACTGGCCACGCCCACCACCCGCGTCGTGCACTCGTGGCCCAGATTGCCCCAAGACTGATCCGAGACCGCACATCCTTCCAGTACTCCGGCCAGCCGAACCAGGCGTGGGTGCCAACGACGACGGCGAACGTCAGGCTATGCAAAGCAGCCACGACACAGGCCAGGCCCAACACCATCGTCACGACAAGTGCAGCAACCGCCATTGACTCTGGGAAGAACGGTTGTGAGACGTCGTTGGAAAAGTCATACGGGAACGGAAATGAACGCCACGGCCCGAGTCTCCACCCCAACCGGAGAAACGCGACGTGGACTCCCGGCATTTGCGAGACTGCGATGAGAACGAAGTGAATGGCCGCGGCAAGCAGATAGAATCCGGTTGTCGAGAGGTAGACGTGACCTGACGTACTCTGTTTTCCGACGGGCTGTGTTTCTTGCTCACCAGTCATTGCTGGCTAGTCCGTCCCGTGCGAGTGCGTTTTTCTACGCCGGATGCGGCCTTACCAGGCCTGTCACATACTGGGAACGTCGCACGGACGCTTCCAGTTCGGTTGTAGCCACGTAACTGGCAGTGGCCAGGGCGCGAACAACGCGTTTAGATGCTCGGCGCGTACGTGATCGCCAAGGCACACCCGCATTCTAACCCCTTTGAGCCCGTTCGCGCGTGAAAGACTCGTAGCACAAGAAAACTCAGCGGGCATTCCCCATTCGGACCATCAACGGTGCGTGCGATGCTTGCGCTCACTCTCGCCCACGTTCGGGCTTCTCCAAGGGTGCAACGGCATAAGGGGATTCAATGGGCTGAACGGCGCGGGCGCGCCTTGGCTCACGTGCCGAGCCGCCACCCCCTCATCAGTGGCTTGCGATGTTACCCCGCCAGCAGCTTGCTGATGGCTTGTTGGAAATCGCCGCGCAGCTTGCTCATTGCCCGTGCTTCCAACTGCCTGATGCGTTCCTTTGATACGCCGAAGCGCTTGCCGATCTGCTCGAGGGTTTGCGGCCCCTCGTCGCCATCCAGGCCGAAACGTTGCCGCAGGATCTTCCGCTCGCGCTCGTCGAGCGTGCTGAGCATGTCTTCCACCGTGGCGCGCAGTGCGGGAATGCGGTCATCCTCGACATCGTCCAGATCCGGACTGGCGACGATCTCCAGCAGCTCCTCGCGCCCCGTCTGGTAGCGATCGGAGTGCTTGCGGTGGTTCGGCATGGTGCGGGCGTAGTTCTTCATGATCGCCCACGACGCGTACGTGCTGAACTTGAACCCGCGTGAATAGTCGAACTTCTCCACCGCGCGCATCAGCGAGATGTTCCCGTCGCTGACTATCTCAAAGAACTCGAGTTGCGGCGAGGCGTGGCGCTTGGCGATGCTGACCACCAGACGCAGATTCGCGCGCACGATCTGGTTCTTGATCCGATTAGCCTGCTCCAGCAATGCCTCGGTCGCATCCAGCTCCGCGGCGGTACATGTCTCGGGCTCCAGCTCGTGCCGCAGCTTGTCGGCCTTGAACTTCAGGAAGTTCATCTTGCGGAACAGGGCCTGCTCACCAGCCTTGTTCAACAGCGGCAGGCGGAAGAGATGTTGCAGGTAGGGTGGCAGATTCGCCGGGATGCGCCGGCTTGTTCGCGAACTCTCGTCGTAAGGCGCCACGACAGCGGCGTCCTCGTTGATCTCGTCCTCAATGCCCTCCAGCTCGAATTCCTCACTCGGTACGAACTCGATCTTGTGCGTCTTGAGGTCGCGCGCCCGCATCTCGGTGATGACTTCGTAGACGCTGCGCACCGGCTTGTCGAACCGCTTGGCGAGCGTCTCCACACTCGCGCCATCGACGTAGGCCTCCCACAGCGCCAACCGGTGGTCATCGACCGCCAGTGCCAGCGCCGAGCGGTTAAACAGCCCTTCCTTGGGGTGTGATTCGTCGAAGTGCTTGAGGATCAGCCGAATCGTCTCGACGGCGCGGCCCGTCTCCGCCGCCAGAACCTTGGACACGGCATTGATCGTTCGCTCGTCGTCCTCGACCAACGCTTGAGCGCGGTTGACGATCTCGGCGCGCTCGGTCTTGGTGAGTTGCGAGAAGCTGCTGCCGCGATTGACTAGATCAACGTTCTCGGCGACGAAGCGCCTGATGCAGTGTTCGGGAAAGGCCAGCCGAATGCGGCGGTCTTCACAACGAAACTTCCAGCCGACCAGGCCGCGCCGCCGCCAGCGGAAAATCGTCTTGGTGCTGACGCCGAAACGCTCGGCAAGCTGGGCAACGGAGTACAACCGGTCTGGCCAGGTGGCGAGCGGGACGGCGGCGTTCTCGCTCAGATCCTCGGCGAGCGTCACCAGATCGCGCCGCAGAGCGGCGCCGTCGGACGAGATCAGATCTTCATCGGATTTCTCAATCGCCGGACGGCGATAACCCGTCAGTGCGTGGCGCACAAAGTCAAACGGATACGACTTATCGCTCTCGGCGACGGACAGCAGAAAGTCGATAGCGGCGAGTTGGCGCAACCTCAGCCGCCGAGGACCGCGCCTCAACTGCTCGGCCAAATCGTCGAAGTCACGTGATTCGTACGTGTACATGCACACCTTTCGAGGCACACACGCATACTGCCCAGCCACCACGAGGCCGCTCAGCCTCTACAAACAGGGGGATGAACGTATGACCACACGTATGATTGCGGAGCGATCCGTGGGCCTGTTGGTTGCCGTCACGCTACGTCTGGTTGTCTACTACGCTTATTATACGCTCATTCGCCGCCCGCTGGTCCCAAAACGCTGCTGTCAGGCGCTGGGGTCCATGGATTACGGCGCCGGGTCTGTGTTATGGGACGTCGTCGGGGCCCTTTACGAAGATGTAGTACAGTTGGCCCTCGGCACCGGTCCGTCCGGCGACGATGCCGGCCTGGTCGCCCACGCCCATGTACACATCACAGCGTCCGGCCGCCCGGATGGCGCCACCCGTGTCCTGATCGAGTACAAACGAAGCAAAGGGGAGATCCTGGGGCGTGCCTTCATAAAGCCTTGAGAGGCGGGTATCTACAAACGCCAGGCACGCGCGCGGGAAGACCTCCTTGTCGGTGGCAATCGTCCGATATTCGGTGACCGGAGTCCCGATGCTCCCAAACGGCCCGCCGCTGGTCTCCTGGAAGAAGATGTAGCGATCGTTGGCCCAGCAGGCCGGCTGGACTTGGTCTGGGTGTGCCCTGAAGTAGTCGATCATGGCGTTGAGCGAGAGCTGGTCACGTCCGATAAGCCCATCCTCGACCATTTTGTTGCCGACCGATGTGTATTCACGTCCGTTGCTGCCCGCGTAGCCCAGTTCCCAAAGTGTCCCGTCCGCCATCCGCAGCCGCGCTGAGCCCTGCACCGACACGATGTAAGCCTCAAACGCGTCTTTCAGCCAGGCGATTTCGTGGCCCTGGAGTAGCTGATGTTCCTCGATCTCACGGCGGGTGGGGTAGGGCGTGAGCCGGTTGTCAGGTGTGCGACGACCGAGGATCTGGCCGTCGGCGTCTTTCACCAGGTCCGGCGGCAACCGGTAAAGCGGATAGCGGTAAACGCTGTCGCGCTGCGCTCGACCATCAAAGATCGGCGTGTAGTACCCGGTGAAATACACCGTGCCGCAATCATCGCAGCCGACGGATTGATAGACGTCGAACCGCGCGCGGATCTGCGCATCAAAATCGGCCGGCGACCGGGCGGCGTCAAGCAACTCACTAAAGGCCTCGAGCGTGGCGACCGCGCGGCTGTGTGATATCGCGCCGTAAGGGAAATAACGCCGGCTGCTCTGTTTGCCGAGATAGTCGAGGCTGTGCGCGATGGCCTCGGACATGCCGGCTCGTTCATAAAACCCGCGTGAGAAATCCGGGTAGTCCTCCGGATCGATCTTGCGCAGCGCGAGCGCGCCGGGTGGCAGCGGACGCGAGTAGTCCTTGGCTGTTTCCGTTGCGCGGAAGGGTTCCATCGGCGGTGGCTGCTTGCACGCCGGGACGACAGTTACCCCCAGGGTGATGACTGTGACGATGATGAATCTGCGCATGCACGGCTCCTTCCCAGTGAACCCGGTCAGTCCTGACCCGCGGCAATGGGCAGATTGTGCCGTCAGCAGGCGCATGTTTCAAGCTGATGCCGGATGGCCGGGGGAGCGCGGCGATTAAGTGGAGTGCATTGTTGGGTCGCCGACGGCTACACAGCCGGTGCCGGTACCGCCTCGACGCGCACCGTCGTGCGACGCTGCTGCTGCTCCTCATCATACGTTTGCTGGTCGAGGTCTTCACCCTCGCGCACCAGGCGTGTCGAGTTGAACACGACCACTATCGATGAGGCCACGTGCAGGAACGCGGCCATAATCGGCGAGATAAAGCCGGCGGCGGAGAACGTCAGCGTGAGCACCACGTATACGGCCGCGAAGACCATGTTTTGGCGAATAACCTCGAAGCAGCGTCGCGACAGATCGATCAGGAACGGAATGCGGTTGAGGTTGTTGTTCATCAGCGCGATTGATGCCGAGTGAATGGCAACGTCGCTGCCGGCGGCGCCCATGGCGATTGAGATGTCACCGGCCGCCAGTGCGGGGGCGTCGTTCACTCCGTCGCCGACAACCGCCACCGTATGGCCCTTCTCGCGCAGTTGATCGACGGCGGTGAGCTTCTCGCCGGGCAGCACCTCGGCCTTGACACCGGAGCAGTGCATCTCCGCGGCAACCTTGCGGGCCACCGACCAGCGATCGCCGGTCAGCATGATCCGCTCGCGCACGCCCAGGTTGGCCAGCGCGTCAATGGAGCGTGCGGCATCCACTCGTGTTTTGTCTTCAAGCCCGACCCAGCCCAGGATCTGGTTGTCCTTGGCAACGTACAGCAGGCTGAGCCCGTCAGTGCCCGAGGTGTCAACCCCCTCGATCTGAATACCTTGGTCTTCCAACCAGTTGCCGCGGCCGACGCGGATTTCAGAACCGCCCAGCTTGGCGATCACACCCCGGCCGGAGATTTCCTCGAACTCGGTCGGCTTGGGCGCGGTCAGGCGGGCCTGTTCGGCGACCTCGACAATCGCCCGCGCGACTGGGTGCCGCGAATTCTGCTCGGCGCACAGCGCGCTGCGCAGCAACTCCGCCGCATCCACACCCTCGGCGGGTCGCATGCGGCTGACGTTCAACT
Organism: Phycisphaerae bacterium; assembly: GCA_963675745.2. Classification (GTDB taxonomy): domain Bacteria; phylum Planctomycetota; class Phycisphaerae; order UBA1845; family Fen-1342; genus JAFGRR01. Next base: position 156,232 of record CAXXWX010000015.1, on the reverse strand, counting down.
TGCCGGTGGTCAGCGTTCCGGTTTTGTCGAAGACAATCGCGGAGAGGTTGCGGGCGATCTCGAGGTCTGTGACCTTCTTGATCAACAGCCCCAGGCGCGCGGCCGCGCTCAGCGCCGCGACCATCGCCGTCGGCGTCGAGAGGATGATTGCGCACGGACACGCGACGATCAACATCGCGATGGCGCGGTCAATCCCGTTTGAATCACTGTTGAAGAAATAGACCACGCCGGCCAGCATCAGCACCGTCGGCGTGTACCAGCGGGCGTACTGGTCGGCCAAGCGCATCACGGGGGTCTTGGTTTGCTCGGCCTGGAGGATCAGGTCACGCACCTGCCCGAGTGTGGTATCCCGGCCGGCCTTTGTGATCTGGATATCCATGGCACCGGTCAGGTTGATCGTGCCGCCAAACACATCGTCGCCGGTGCTTTTGTCCTGGGGCAGCGACTCGCCCGTGACAGTGGCCTGGTTGACGCTGCTGGCGCCGGTCAACACGACACCATCACCGGGGATGTTGTCTCCGGGCCGCACGCGCACCACGTCGCCGGGGCGCAGATCCTTGGCTTCGACCTCTTCTTCCTGATTGTCCACGACGCGCTGGGCGCGTGTCGGCGTGATGCGCACAAGTGACTCGATACTCTTGCGCGCCCCCAGTGCAGTTCGGTGTTCGATCAGCGAGGCGAGAATCATGAAGAAGGCAATGACGCCGGCCTCGAGATACTCCCCGTAGGCGATCGCCGCGAGAACAGCCAATGCGACGAGCTCGTTCATTTCGGCGTGACCGCGGATCAGGTCGCGCAGCGCCTCCCACACCAATGGGGCACCGAGGATCACGGCCGCCACAAAAGCCACCAGCTCGGCGCGCTCGGGCGTATCCTGGTAAAGGTATTGGGCCACGACGGCGACGATTACGAGCATGCCGCCGACAAACGTGGCCAGTATGCGCAGGTTCACGCCTCCAGTGTCATCGTGGTGATGTGCGTGCTCTTCGGCGTGCTTGAAGATGTTGTCGTGCGCCATGCACAAGCTCCGTGGTGGTTCGACGGCCTACCGGATAGATGCCGCGTTAAGTGACTGCGATAAAGGGGCTTACCGACGTCATGCCAGATGTCCACAATCACCGGACATGGTAGCCCGTATCTCGTGAATGTCCAGCGGGCGGCGATGTCAGCGGCCGGGTTGCCGATTCTACGCGGACACCCGGTCGGCAGCGCGCGCACCGACTGACAGATAGTATACGCCGCGCGGAGCGATTGGTTCGAACGCCGCAGCCGCTATTTCGCGCCGACTTTCTGCGAGGCGCGCGCCGCCACCCTAGCTCTGGCGACTGCACGGGCGATGAGGACGTCGCGGGCTAATCCGGCAACGGGAGCTTTGGCGTACCGCCTGATTGCCGGCCCTCATCGATCGTGTACACGAACCACCGTTGCCGAGACCTGCTGCCGCGCGCCGGCTGACGCGTGAAATACACGGTCCAGACCTGCCCGCTGGCCATGCGCAGCCGATAGCAGTGGCGGCGCAGGTACACCTCGTTGCCCGGACGACCGCCTTCAGGTGCGGACTGCTTCCACTGTTCAAGCCGTTCGACGATCTCGTGGCGTTCGCCGTGCCAGACAAAGCCGCGCGGCAAACCCGGCTCACCTCGCGCCATCGCTTGCGTATCGAAAGCGCCTTTCAGCGGCGTGATCGGCTCGCTGATGAACTCACCCATCGTGACTCCACCCCATATCATGGCGTCTGCAACAGATCGGTGATCATGGACGGCGTGATTTCAGCCAGGTCTTCGACGATGCGACTGGCGCCGGCGTCTGTCAATGGACCGGCCGGATGCGTGCCGACCAGACCGATCGAGCGCATGCCGGCCGCCACGGCGGATTGGATGCCGACCGGGGCGTCTTCGACAACCACGCAGGCGCCGGAGGCGAGGCCGCAACGCTGTGCGGCCAGCAGAAAGCAGTCGGGCGCCGGTTTGCCGCGCTGAATGTCAAAACCATGCACAGTCGCGCTGAAGAACCTGCCGATGCCGGTCTCATTGAGGACCAGCGCCACGTTCTCCGGTGGTCCGGATGTACCGACGGCCATGGTAAACCCGGCGCGCTCGAGAGTTGACAGCAGCTCGCGGCAGCCTTCCATGAGCGGCACAGCACCGGCGATGATCGCGCGATACGCCGCCTCTTTCTCGTCATCCAGTTTGGCGATGGTCTCATCGGAGACACCATCACCCCAGATGATACGCACAATATCGCGACTGGGGCGTCCAAACAGACGGCTGAACGTCTCGTCGGTAATCTCGATGCCGTGCTGGTCAGCAACGACGCGCCAACTGGCGGCATGCGCCGGCCCCGAGGCGACCAGCACGCCGTCCATGTCGAAAATCACGCCCAGGGACATGTAGCCCTCGCAGTTGAATGCCGCTTTCGCCGCGCCGCATCTCGCCACACTTGAGCGTCGGTCCGGCACGTTCTCATTATAACTTGGGCCCGGCGGGTGCCGCATGCGGCACTCACCGGGCCCGAGGCTGAAGCTCAACGGAGCCTCCGTGGTTTAATCAGCTCCTACTCGGTTTCCGCCAGGAACAACAGCCACTCGGCCTCATCGAGAATCGACTCGACGTAGTCGGGGTTGTGGATGCCGTAGCTGCCGTCGTACTCGGCGTACTTGAGCAGGAATCGTACCTGGAGGATCTCATCTGAAAGATCGCCCTGCCAGGGAGCATTGGGATCGTTGGGATCCTCAGAGCCGGCCACACCACCTTCAGCACTGTATTCCCAGTCGATAGTGGCCGGGTTGCCATCGAAGTCCACCAGCGCATCGAGTCGGGCCTTGATATCCTCCAGCCGGAACTCGACCATGCCCTGGTACGTCATGCCGCGCGTTTCGGCTTCTTCGGCTGAACTGTGGCAACCGACCGCGGCGCAGCCGTCGTAGTTGACCATGAAAGTGTGCCCGGCGATGGCCGGTGCCGTTTCACTCTCGAAGTCCTCGCGGTGCAGGTGGCACGTCGAGCACTGTTCGGCCGCACGCAGGTGTACGGACGCGATGCTGGGAACCAGCGGTTCCGTTTCAGCCTCCGGGGTGGGCATTTCGCCGACGTACACGTTCGACTGAACGCTGTGGTGCGGTCCGCGCGACGTTGCCGTCCACTCGCGGCCACGGCTGCGATGGCACTGCCCGCAGAGATTGAAGCGGTCAGCGTCGGTAGTTGCGGCAATGGTGTTGGTGGGCTCAGGATTCGCGTCTTCCGGATACCTCAACTGATAGTCGCGTCCCTCGTCCGGCGCGGTGGCGTTCCCGGTGCGCATGTGCGGGTCGTGGCAGACCGCGCACGTGATCGGATTCAGATCGGCCGGGTCCATGCCAAGGAAGGCGTCTTCCTCGACTGTTTCGCCCTGAACCACGGAGAGGTAGAACACGTCACCCGAGTGGCATTCGGCACAGGAACTCAGGCTTCCTTCGACGATCCGCTCGGCCACGTGATCATCGATGCCGGCGTGTCCCGACTCGTTCCATTCATCGATCGTCGGGTGGTGTGCGCCCGTGTGGCAAACGCCGCAAACGTCCGAGCCGATGTCCACCGGCGGGCGCAAGCTGGCGTCGCTGAGGTTCTGGGCATGGTCGCGCGCGGGGCCGTGGCAGGATTCACATCCAACGCCCTTGAGCGCGTTCGTCGTCTCGCGATCGACGTAACCGCCTTCCTCGCCGAAGCCGACAGTGTGGCACGGGAGACAGTCCGCATTCTCAGCCTGTCCGATCGCCGCGAGTGTCTCCAGTGCGCCGGCGTGGAGCGTGTCGGCCCAGTCGGCGTGCAGATTGACGTGGCAAAGGCCGCAGGACTCCGAGCCGAAGTACTTGCCGGTCACACCCGAGTCGCCGGGTATAATGTCATTGGGTTCAGCGTCGTTGGGATCGACATCGTTGGGATCGACGTCGTTGGGATCGACGTCGTTGGGATCGACATCATTGGGGTCAACGTCGTTGGGATCGATGTTGTTTGGATCAACGGTGTTGGGATCGACATTGTTCGGATCCGGCGGCGTCGTGGTGACGGGACACCCCAGTATTCCCCCCAGCAGTAGGCACAGTGAAACTCCGAGCAGCGCGGTCGTAAATACTGAAGATTTCGATCGAACACCACGGGACATGATGGGCTCCTAATACCGAATGAGTTCAGCCTAACCGTTTTATACCATGCGCGCCGTCTGACATGCGGTGCATCTGCGCGCGACTGTCTCGGACCGGATCGTCTATAACAAATCCAACCCGGCGAATCCTACACCTCGCACCAGAGCGTAGCAAGGCTTTTCAAGGGGGCTGTTTGCAGAATTGCCGGGAGCGCTTTCGCGAGCCTGGCATCAATGGCCGGCTCGGCGAGATTGTCGCCCCTCGATGCCGCCTCCCGCGCCCTGCAAGCGTATCAACGCGCCTGCGTCGCACGGCCCCACGAGTGGCCGACAAGTCCACCCTCCGCCCGGGCCCGCTCGACAATAGCGCGATAGTCGGGGTAATTGCCACGCTCGGCGAACGCCTCGAACATCACCAGCCTGCGATCGAGCGTCACTCCGATCGATTCGGCGTCGTTGTAGTCGCTGGCAATCAGGCCCCCGGCCGCCGTGCCGTATTTCTCGCAGATCGCGTGGGCCTGGTCAATGATCTCTTCATATGTGCCGCGCGGCAGCGTTGACTGCGTATCGACGATCGCCTCAAAACAGATGCGGCCCTGGAACGCGCCGCCGAAGTCCTCAAGCCCGACGGTGTTGGGTTGCTGGTTGTTGATCACCTCGAGCCCGGCGTCGATCAGGTCGTCGACCACCGCGTTGATCTTGCCACAGGAGTGCATCCACGTATGGACGCCGAGCGACTTGATATGATCGAACCAGCGCTTATAGCGCGGCTTGAAGAACTCGCGAAACTGCCGCGGGCTTATCATCGTGCGATCCTGCACGCCCCAGTCATCGCCCATCGCGGCGCCGTCGATTCGCCCGCCGGCGATCTCCTGGCAGTTTTTGATCACGCGCATGTGGAACGTGAGGATGCGGTCGATGATCTCACACACCTCGTCCTTGTGTCGCGTGAGCGCCATCATGGCCTGGCTCATTCCCGTCAACATCCACAGCCGTTCCCAGAGGCCGTGCCCGAAGCAGAACATCACGAAGCGATCCTCGGCGCCGGCGATCTGCTCCTTGAATCCCCGGTAGCGGCGTTCATCATCGGGGTCGGGCCATTGGAACGTCGTCAGCTTCGACAGGTCGCCGAGCGGGTGAACGGTGACCTGGCCGGTGTTGGAAATCTCGGAGGTCTCCCAGACGCAGCCCCACTCGTCAGCGGCGCGCTTGCCAAAGTCCCAGACCCAGCCGGTCGGGTCCGGGCACCAGACGTCGTAGCAGTCGTTTACGCCCACGACGTCGAACTTGAGTGGAAGGCGGGGGGGGTTGTTGAAGGTGATGGCGCGTTTGACGATTTCTCTGCGTTCCACGGGATGCCTCGCGGGAAAGGGTGAACCGATTGCGGGTCTACGTTACGAGGGAGGCGCGTGTTGCGCGCTAGTCGTATTGGCCGAGTTCATCAATAAGGCCCAGCACATATTCGTATGTTTCCAGAGTGACGCCGGGTGGTATCGAATGGTCCGAGTGATACACGTAGCATTGCCCGGCCATGCCGGCAGCCAGTTTTGAGCCGACCTCGTCACGAATCTTCTCGCGGTCATTGGTTGCGAGCACGGTCACGTCGATGTTGCCGACAAAGCTGAGCCGGTCGCCGTATTGCGGAGCAAGTTCGCGGACGTCCATTCCGGCGCGCGTCTCCATGGGGTTAATCGCGTCCACGCCGGCATTGATGAGATCCGGAATCACTGGGCGGATGTCGCCGTCCGAATGGAAGATCACGGGCATGCCGCGTTTGTGAAACTCGCCGAACAGACGTTTGTGGTAGGGCATTGAGAATTCGCGGTAATGGCGCGGGCTCATGAATGGTCCCGTTTTGTAGGCCATATCGCCGTAGATGAAAGCGCCGTCGCAGACCATGCCCTCGGCTTCGGCCAGCTCGAGCATCTGGATCTGCAGCGTCGTGTATGTGTCGAAGACGTCGTGCAGCCATTCGGGTTTGCGGATCATGGTCTTGAGCATGAGCTCATGACCGAGAACGTCCTTGACCGCTTCGAAGATCTCCACGCTGCCGAAGCAGACGAAACGGTCGCTGGCTCGCGCGCGGTTGTAGAACGGCCAGAATTCGTTCCAGCGGATTCGATCCTTGGAGGGCGTCAGCAGGTGCTTGACCGCCGCCCACTTCTCCGGAGTGTCGATGCCGAAGCCGACGTGCTCCGGCGTGCCCATCTTGCGTTTCCACCAGCGCAACACCGCCTGGTTGGCATCGCGCAGCAGCACCCACTCGTCTGTCTCGTCGAGAACGGTCGGTTCATCAAGCGTCAGCCGATAGTCCGGCCAGGCGACCTGCATCAAGTCAAAGTCGAAGTATTCCCAGAGCGTATAGCTGTCGGGCGCGCCGTGCCCGTCGGCGGCGCACGCGGCCTGGGCTTTGGCCGTGAAACGCTGGCCCAGCGCGCCGGTGAAGTCGGCTCGGGTCTCATCCCAGAACCAGTCGTACCTGGGAACTCGGTCAACCGGCTGCCGCGCCAGTGCGCGGGCCATGCGTGTCTTGGAGGTCAGCATTGTCAAGTCCGAAGCCCGCGCGGCGTTGGCCTCGTCAAGGCCCGAGGGCACGATCCGCGGAGGCCCTGCGCGCGTGGGTGTCCAACGCGCCGTTGGCACACAGGCCTACGACGCCTTCTTGATACAGAGTTCCCTGGCCAGTTCGGCGCCGGAGGACGCGTCGCGGCCATAGCCGTGCGCGCCGATCTTGGTGGCGAATTCGGGGGTGATGGGCGCACCACCTATCAGAATGAACGGCGGGTTTTCCAGGCCGGCATTCTTGAGCGTCTTGGTGGTTTCTTCCATCATGGGCATTGTGGTTGTCAGAAGCGCGCTGAGGCCGACCAGGTGGACGCGGCGCTCGCGACAAGCCTCGACGAACTTCTCCGGTGGAACGTCGACGCCCAGATCGATCACCTCAAATCCGGCTCCCTCGAACATGGTCACAACCAGGTTCTTGCCGATGTCGTGAAGATCACCCTTCACGGTTCCGATGACGGCGGTTGCCGCGGGCTTCACGCCGGCGGCGGTCAGATGCGGCTGGAGAATCGCGGTGCCCGCCTTCATCGCCTCGGCGGCAATCAGAACTTCCGGCACGAAGTACTCGCCGTCACGGAACAGGCGACCGACTTCGGTCATGCCGACCAGCAACCCGTCATTCAATATCTGCCCGGCCTCGAGCCCTTCACCAAGTGCCTGCTCAACGAGCTTGGGTGTCTGCTCCTCATCGCAGTCAATCAGCGCTTTGGCGATGCGCTCCAGAATCGACATTACCGTCTCTCCGTGCAGTTAATGCGCGCGGCATGCACTCGGTCGCCCATGCCGTTAATCTCCGTCCCTACCGGGCGACGTCCCGGCAAATGATGATCGCGCGAGGTTAGCGTTTCCGCTGGGCATTGGCAACGGAATAAGGGGATTAACAAGGCGGCGCGTAGTTCGGAAATGTACCAGGTAAGAATTCACAACTCGAGCAACATGCCTGCGCGACAGTCTCGGCGCCCGACGCCGCGTTGCCATCACTTGCACTTATCGGCGGCGCGCGCCTCACAATCATCGACCTGCACGCCGCGGGCGTGTATCATTGGATAGTGGGTGCACTCGGGTTGAACTCGGCGCCTGGATTGGATAAAGCCCCGCATGAACCAAGAAGCCATCGCTTCCAGAGATATCCGACCCCTACGCAAGCCGTCTTGTATCGGCAGGTCAGCTTTGACCACGTGGCAGCCAACGTCGAGTACATTCGCCGTGCCGTTGGCATTCAGCCTGATCGGCCGGCACACCAGCGCTGGTCAGCCGTTGTCGATGAACAGCTCGAGAGCACCCGGCGCCTGGTGCGGCCGCGCGCGGTGTATCGCGTTGACCGGGTGCGCAAACTGGAACAGCGGCGGCTTGAACTCGACTCCGGCGCCGTCTATCGCGGCGCGGTCGGGCAGTTCTTACGACACTCCGAATACGTGGCCGTGTTCGTTGCGACCATCGGATCTGCGATGGAGCGTCTGGCGCGGCGTTGGATCAGGGGCACGCGCGCCATGCACGGCGTCATCATCGATGCGATCGCCTCGGAAACGACGGAGGCCGCCGCCAACTTATGCGAAGAGCAGATTCGTGAGTGGGCGGCTGAACGCGGGTTGGCGATCACCCCGCGGTACTCGCCGGGCTATTGTGGCATGCTCGTCAGCCAACAGCGATCGGTGTTCGCGAGTCTGCCGACCCGCGACATCGGCGTTCGGCTTACGCCGAGTTGTCTGATGATGCCGATCAAATCGCTCTCGGGGTTGCTCGGGATTGCGCCGGCCGACAAGGTCGGACCCAATGTGTACCCCTGCCAGCTTTGCGACCACCCCGACTGCATGCAGCGGCGGATGCCGTTCGAGCCGAACGCGGTTGCGGAGGTTGACTGGGCGGGCGAGGAGTCGATGCCGGGGGGGTAGAGAAGGCCACGAGGCCACGCGGCCACAAGGCCACTAGGCAACAACAGCGACAACCAACCGCCGGACCCTCTTTTGCCTTGTGGCCTCGTGGCCTCTCCTCGGCTATATTCGCCCCATGAAAGACGACAAGATCATCGGTCTCGCTCTTACATTTGATGACGTGCTTCTCGTGCCCGCGCGGGCGACGTTCCATCCGCGCGACGCCGACGTCAGCACGCAGCTTACACGGGGGATTCGCATCAACATCCCGCTGGTCAGCGCCCCGATGGATACCGTTACCGAGAGCAGCCTGGCGATCGCGCTGGCTCAGGAAGGCGGCATCGGCATCATCCATCGCAACCTCACGATCGAACAGCAGGCCCGTGAAGTCCACAAGGTCAAGCGCTCGGAAAGCGGGGTCATTCTCGACCCGGCCACGCTGCGGCCGGGTAACTCCGTCAAGGACGCCGAGCGCCTCATGGCGCTTCAGAATGTAAGCGGGATTCCGATCACGCACGAAGACGGCAAGCTGGTCGGCATCCTCACACGCCGTGATCTGAAGTTCCTGGAGCGCGCCAACAAGCCCATCTCCGAAGTGATGACCTCTGGCGACCTGGTCACAGCGCCGCCGAGCACGACGCTGGATGAAGCCCGCACAATCCTCCAGCGCGCCAAAGTGGAGAAACTGCTGCTGGTTCACGCTGACGGGCGGCTGGCGGGCCTGATCACGATGCGGGACATCGAGCGCAACCGTGAATTCCCGCAGCGTTGCAAGGATGATCGCGGTCGGCTGCGCGTGGGAGCGGCTATCGGTGTGCTCGACCTGGCGCGGGCCGCGGCGCTCATCGACGCCGATGTTGACGTGATCGCCATCGATTCAGCTCACGGTCATAGTGACAACGTCATCAACACGGTACGCGAGCTGAAACGCAATTGGCCGGTTGAGGTCATCGCCGGCAATGTCGGCACGGCGGCCGGTGCCCGCGCGCTGATCGACGCCGGCGCCGACGCGGTCAAAGTCGGCATCGGTCCCGGGTCGATTTGCACGACGCGTGTGGTCACGGGTGTGGGGATGCCACAGATCACGGCGGTGCTGGACGTGGCGGGCGCCTGTGAGGTGCCGGTGATCGCCGACGGTGGGATTCGCTTCAGTGGGGACGTGGTCAAGGCGCTGGCGGCCGGCGCACATAGTGTCATGCTTGGTTCGCTGCTCGCGGGGCTAGACGAATCGCCGGGCCAGCTCGTGATATGGAAAGGGCGGAGATTCAAGGAATACCGCGGGATGGGCTCGCTGGGCGCGATGGAAGCCGGCAGCGCCGACCGTTACGAGCAGGCCGGTCAGCCGGTTCAGAAGATGGTGCCCGAAGGTGTGGAGGGCCGCGTCCCGTATCGCGGAACGCTGGGCGAGTTTGTGCATCAGTTGGTGGGGGGGCTGCGCCAGGGGATGGGCTATTGCGGGACCCGCGACATCCCGAGTCTGCGCCGCGACGCCCGATTCGTCCAGATCACCGGCGCCGGCGCGCGCGAATCGCACCCGCACGACATCATGATTACGAAAGAGCCGACGAATTATGCAGTGCGTCAGCTTGGGGGGGAGGAATGAAGGCAACAAGGCAGGAAGAGAGGCAACAAGGCAACAAGGCAACGAGGCACCTAGGCAACAGAGTTCGGCCGGCGCGCCTTTTTTTTGTCCGTTTCCCCTTTTTGCCTCGTTGCCTCGTTGCCTTGATGCCTAGTTGCCTCCTGTTGCCTCCTGTTGCCTTCTGCCGCCTTTCTCCCTCGTCACTTGCACACGACCGTCCGCCGTGCCACACTACCTACGCAACAAACTCGACACACTGGCGCATCGCGCGGAGACTTGTTGATGTTCAAACCGAAACTCGCCACACCCGCCGTCATCCCACTGATCGCCCTCATTGCTTGTGTTGGCGTCGGCTGCTCGCAGATGCCGAAGATGTACGTTGACGACAGTCCGGCGGCGCAGCACTCCGGCGAGTCGCCCACCTCGGCGGACATCAAGGCGCGTTATGCCGCCGCCGAGCCACGCTCGCGCGGCTGGGATCAACGCACCATCGCGCCGAGTGCCCCGGCGGTTACACACGGGCCGCTCTACATGGAAGATCCGTTTGAGGACAAGGGCACGACCTATCGCTACCGCCTGGGCTGGGAGGATTGGGTAGCCGTTCCATACTGCTACGCGCGTTTCACGCTGAACTACCTGATGCTCCCGGTCAGTGCCGTTGTGACCCCGCCCTGCACCGTGATGGAGAGCGACGGCGAACTCAGTGAGCAGTTGCTCGGCTACGATCACGATGCGAAACCGGTCGAGCACCGTTCCTGCATCCCGCTCGGTGAGGCCGATGCGGACAAGGAAGCCGCAGCCTCCGAGACCGAGACAACGTAGCAGGCAAATCCCACGGGGCGTTGAGATAAACTCAGCCCAGCCCGCAGTCCCGGGTTTGGATCGCGTATCTGGTGGCCAAGTCGCGCCGGAACTGTGTCCGTCGGATGCCGAAGTGTGGTTGCGGCTATGCTATGCAGTCAGCCGTTCGAGCGCTTCGGTGTATTTGGCCTGTGTCTGCGCGATGATATTCGGCGGCAGCGGCGGTGGTGGCGGCTCTTTGTTCCACGTCAGGCCGCTCAGATAGTCGCGGACGAACTGTTTGTCGAAGCTCGGCGGGTCTGCGCCAACCTTGTAGCCGTCGGCCGGCCAGAAGCGCGATGAATCCGGCGTCAACACCTCGTCGATGAGGATCAGCTCGCCGTCGCAGATGCCGAACTCGAACTTGGTATCGGCGATGATGATACCGCGTGTCGCCGCGTAGCGCGCCCCTTCGGCGTAGATCGCCTGGGCACGGTCGCATGCCTGCGTCATCAACTCGCGACCGACAATATTGCACGCGCGCTCGAACGACACCGGCTCGTCGTGCCCGTCGGTGGCCTTGGTGCTCGGCGTGAAGAGCGGCTCGGCAAGTTGCTGAGCGCGCCGCAGGCCCGGCGGCAGCGAAATGCCGCTCACGGCCCCGGTTTCCTCATACTCGCGCCAACCGCCGCCGATGATGTACCCGCGCACGACACACTCGATCGGCAACGCGCGGGCCTTGCGGCAGACCATCGCGCGGCCGCGCAGAACATCCAGGTGCTCCTCGTAACCACCCGGCATGTGATCATCATCGACGACATAGTCCAGGTGATGTGGCCGGCACGCCGTCAGTCGGCGCAGCCAGAACTCCGACATGCGCGTCAGCACGACACCCTTGCCCGGTATGGCCTCGTTCATCACGACGTCGAACGCCGATATGCGATCGGTGGCGACGATCATCAGCGACTGGCCGAGGTCGTAGATGTCGCGGACTTTGCCGCGCTGCAGCAGATTGGGCAGGTCGGTGGTCAGCAAGCTTGGCTGGTCCGCGTTCAACGCCGGCTCCGATCCGAAGTTGAAGTCCGCACGGAGGTGGCACAATCGCTCCGGTGTGCGCAAAATGTAGGCTACGATACGGGCCAAGCGGGCGCGGCGAGACAAGCCCGCTTCCGCGCCACGATCGGGAGCGATTATACGACCATGAGCGCAGCCGACAACGCTTCGGATGAAGGCCCGCCGCGCGTGGGCCTGGTGGCTGATGAGGAGCAGGGGCCGACGCTGGTTCGCCTGCTGAGCTCGTCGCCGAACTGGCACCTGGTCGCGACGTCGGGCGCGGCCCTGGAAGTGCCGGCGGATGTCGAGTGGTTTGACGACCGCCGCGTGATGATCACTCAATCCAAGCTTGACGCGTTGGTGTTGGCCACCTCGACGCGCGCCGCGATCGACCTTGACGAAACCGCGGGCACATACGGCCTGTCGGTCTGGCGCACGCCGCCGCTGGCGCGCAACTTCGCCGAGGCGACGCAACTGGTGACGGCCGTCGAACAGCGCCCCCGGGTCTATCGCGTCATGTCGTGGTGGGACCACGTGCGCGCGCCTATTCGTGAGGCCTTGCAGACCCTCGACGATTTCAAGCCGCGCTATACGGATATCGTGGTGGCGGCGTCGGGGCCCTCGATTCACTCTTGGCGCGCCGGGACCATCGATGCCGGCGGGGGCGTGATGACGCTCGACGCCTATCCCATGCTCGAAGCCCTGATCGCCATGCGCGGCCTGCCTGACAATGTATCCGCGACCACCGGCAGGTTTCGACGGCACCCCGGCGAGGCCGCCCGCGAAACCGAGGATGTCGCGCTGGCGGTTTTCCGCTACGAAGGCGGCGGCGTGGTATCCGTTCGCGCCAGTTGGGACATACACCCGCACGAGCAATACACGCTGCACCACGGCGCCGCCCACACCGTCAAGATCACGCCCCATGCCATCAGCATTACCGATCTGGACGGCGAGATGCTCGTCGAGAGACCGTTCGCGACGGATATGCTCGACGCCGACCTGGCACAATTCGCGCGGTCGCTGACCGGACGGCCGGCGCGCGAGGCGGCGACGAAAACACTCCACCGGCACGTGGCCGTCGCCGCGCTGCTCGAGACAATCTACCTGTCCGCGCGTACGTGGCATCCGGAGGTTCCGCGGAAACTCTACGAGGTCCAGGGATGGCGCGAATAGCGCGGGTCGCAACGGGTAGATGCCTCTGCCGGATTGTGTCGCTGTCAGCGGGCATGCTTTTGCTGGCCGGCGTTGGTTGCGCCGAGATCGGGGCCCGGTCGCTGTCGGTCTGGGTCGCCGACGGTGACACGCACATCCTCGCGGACACGCCGCCACGCTTGGAGAGCAACACGTTCTCCAATGAACGCCGGGAAGTCACGCTGACTGCGGCGATCAACGAAACCATCGCGTTTCAAGTCATGCTTCAGTGCGACCAGCCGCCGCTGGGGCCGCTGGATCTGGAAATAACACCGCTGGCGAGCGCGACCGGCGACAGCATCGTCCCCCGCGACAGCCTGACGCTCTACCGCGTACACTCGGTGCAGGTCAGTGATTTCCGCAGTTGGTATCCCGATCACACCTCGCGTCCCAGCATTCCGACACGCTTCCCGGACATCCTGGTGCCTTGGGATGCTCCGCGCGGCGGCGGACCGATCAGATTGAGCAACAGCGCCGCCGAGACCATCTGGGTGGACCTGCACGTGCCGGCGACGACGGAGCCGGGCGAGTTTGCGGGCAAGCTGCGCGTGGTCTCGCGCGGGTCGAACGCACTTTACGAGGCCGACATCACGCTCCAGGTGCTACCGGTCGCCATCCCGGACCAGCGGGCCTTCCCGCTGCTATGCCGCATTGATCCGCGCGACCTGCTCAGCGCGCACCACGATTGGCCGCCGACCTCGGCTGAAGAGACCTTGTTGCTGCCCGATGAGCCCGCGCATGCTGATGCACTCGAGCTGGTCGGCGCGACCATGGAGCTGTTCCACAGCCACCGCGCGACGCCAGTTCTGTGGGCCTCGTTTCCAAAGTACCGTCCCATCGATGCGCGCACCGTCTCAATCGACTGGACGATGTACGATGCGCTGGTTGGCGGGTGGCTGGATGGCAGCGCCTACGCGGACCGGGTCGCCACCAGTCACTGGCCTCTGCCGCTGTCGCTCAACTATCCCGCGGCGGCGCGCAACGATGGCATAATGTCCCCCGGCTATGCCGCCCTGTTCGGCGCGTACCTGCGTGCCTGCCACGAGCACTTCACGGAGCGCGGCTGGGCCGAGCGAGCATTCGTGCGCCCGTGCCCTCCCGGCGCGCTCACTACGGCCTACGTCGAGAGGGTGCGCCGCGTGAGCGCCATGATGCGCGCCCAGGACATCGAGGCCCGACTCGTAGCCCACCTGCCGCCGAAGTCACTACGTGGACTCGGCTGGGTCAATGCGCCGGAGATCAACGCGGGCGAGGTGGACGTGTGGGCCCCGCCGGCCACCTGGTTCGAGCCAAAGGCCCTGGCGCTCGAACAGAATCTGGGTCGCGAGGCCTGGCTGTTGCCGGCGTATCCACCATACAGCGGTTCGCTGGCGCCCGAGGCGCCGGCCAACGATGTGCGCTCCCTGGCCTGGCTCGCATATCGCTACGGCTGTGATGCGCTGTGGGTCGAACACGCCGCCGAGTTCAACCACCCGGTTTCGCATGAGGCACTCATCTACCCCGGCAGCGCATATGGGTTGCGCGATCGCCCCGTGCCATCCGTTCGACTCAAGCTGCTGCGACGCGCGCTGTTGGACTATGAGCTGCTGGCGCTGTTGAGGCGACACGGCAAGAGCGCGTTGGCGGACCAACTGGCCGCTCAGTTGGTGCAGTACGCCGGCACGGATGCATGCCGCGAACATCTGCTGAGTTGCCTGCCGGCGGGTTGGTCCGACGATGAGGCCACATTCCAACTGGCCCGCGAGGTCATGTTGCAGGAGCTGGTCAATCTCTTTGAGCCCACCAGCGCCGGACAATCGCAACAGACGGCCAACCTGGCCCGCTGGCAGCTTCTGCTGACGCAGGCCGCGGGAATCCGCATCATTCCGGGCGGCGTGCGGCTGGTGGATGATCCGGAAGGGTTGCGGGCGCGTGTCTTTGTCGGGGCGCGCAACACCACGCGGCATGGAGTACACGGCGAATGGGGGTTGCCGACGTTGCCACCCGGATGGGAACTGGTGGAAGCCCCGCCACTCGACGTGCCGGCCGGCGCGCACCGTCAGACGGCAATGGAGCTGGCCCTGGTCGGTCTGGCATACAATGCCGACGGGGCGTATCCGTTCGACGTGGCGTTTGACACGCGAGAAGCCGGCGAGTTCGTGTCGCGGGCCCGGCTGGCCGTCGCGTCGGCTCCACGGGTGGACCGTCCGCCCCGGATTGACGGTGACCTCTCCGACTGGCCGCTCGGGGTTAACAATGCCGCCGGCGATTTCCAGCTCTGCCGCGGTCGCCGCTCCGTTGACGAGGTCGCCAATCCGTACGAGCCGAGTATGCCCACGCGCGCCTATTTCGCGCTCGACGACGAGCACTTGTATATCGCCGTGCGCTGCACGCTCGAACCGGGGCACCGCGCCCAGTGGCTGACCGATAGTGCCGTACCGCTCGATGGCATCGTGCCGTGGGGGCAGGACACCGTCGAGATCATCATCAGCCCGGAAAACGCGTTGACCGGAACTTCCGGCGATCTGAACCTCATTCAGGTCAAGCCCAGCGGGCTGCTGCGGACATATCGCGGCTGTCCCACTGATCCCCCCGTGGGGCCGGTCGAGCCCTGGAATGCGCGGGCGCGCGTCTCGGTCACGCACGGCACCGACGCCTGGACGGTCGAACTAGCCTTGCCGCTCGATGCGTTCGGCCCGCAGGCCCAACGCAACCGCATCTGGGGTCTGAACATAACCAGGCTCGATGCGCGCCGTGGCGAGTACAGCTCCTGGTCTGCCGCGCGCGGGCACTGCTACGCCCCGCAGGCGTTGGGCAATCTTATTCTGCTGCGACCGTAGAACATCCTGCCTCATAGTGTGGCAGCCGGACGCGGCACGCGTCGCCTGGTCCTACACCACTCTTTCAACCAGCGTCGGTAGCCGCGCGCGCCGCACCTTGACAAGCTCCGCTACGATGCTGACCGCGATCTCCGGCACGGTGACCGCGCCAATCGGCAGACCGATCGGCGTGTGGACTGCTTCGATACGTGCGGGGGCAACGCCGGCTTCGGCAAGGGCCTTGAGAATCATTCGCGATTTGCGCCGGCTGCCGATCAGGCCGATATATGCCGCGTCACGCCGAATGACCGCGTCAAGTGCCTGATGATCATGGCGATGTCCGCGCGTGACAATCACAACATAGCTGTCGGCGTCCAGCGCGTAGTTGCGCAGCGTCCGCGCAATATCGTCGGCGATCAGCCGCACCCGCTGATCAAAGCGCGTCGAGGTGGCGAAATCGGCGCGGTCGTCAATCACGATTACGTCAAAATCGAGCCCGACGGCAAGCTGGGCCACAGCCTGTCCGACGTGGCCGGCACCGGCGATCACCAGCTGCGGCGCCACCTCGACGTGTATGCGATACTCCCGCGCCGCACCGCTGTGCTCCACGTGAACCGGGAACTGGGCCGGCTCGCGTTCGGCCGCCAGCGCGAGCGCCTCTCGATAGCACGTAAGATCCGTGCCAGCGCGGACAGGCGTGACGGCGATCGTCATGTTTCCACCACAAATCAACCCGTCATCCCAGGCGTCGTCACTATCGAGCTTGAACTCCAGCAGGCCGGACTGACCGCTGCGCAGCATTTGGAAAGCCTGCCGGGCGGTATCAGCTTCGACACACCCGCCCCCCAGCGTGCCCTGCGTGCTCTGGTCCGCGCGCACCAGCATCGCCGCCCCGGGAGCGCGCGGCGTGGATCCCCTGGTCTCGGCCACGACGCACAGGGCAACGTCGCGCCCCGCGTCGGCATCGGTGACGAGTGTCTCAAGTAGTGGAATCAGTTCACTCATTACAGCACCGCGCGGAGCTGATGACGGCGTTTACGCTGCTGACCTGCCATGCTACCCGTGCATGACACCTGTCGGTAGCGATTCGAGTTCTGTGCATCTGTCCCGTCATTTACACTCAGACTCTGATTTTAGTCGTCGAGGCCCCTTTGATTTCAGGATTGCCCGGGCGGCGGGGGAATCGCGCATCGGCAGGCTCGTGCGGTGAATACCGTCGTACGCCTCCAGGGCCGCGGCCACGGCGGGAGCCGTCGGCACCAGACCGATTTCACCCGCACCACGGGCGCCATAGACTGTCTCAGGGTCCTGCACTTCGATGAAAACGCACTCAACCTCGGGCATATGATGGGCCCGGAGAATGTTGAGCGATCTGACGGTCCGGCTCTGGAGTTCGCCACGCTGGACCACCAGCTCTTCCGTCAGCGCATACCCGAGCCCCATGTGAATCGCGCCTTCGATCTGTCCTTCGAGCAAGGTGGGATTTATGACCCGACCGACGTCGTGGGCGGCAATCACCTTTCGCATGCTGCCATCATCATTGAGGATCACCACTTGCGTGGCATAGCCGTAGGTCAGGTGAACTCTCGGTTCGGGGTCCGTCGCGTCGGGCGGGCTGGTGGGGGCGCAGGTGTACTCGCCGCGAAACTCACGGCCGACCAGGTCCTCCAGCGAGTTGCCGGCGTCCAGTTGTGCGCGCAAGGCGGTCGCGGCGCGCTTGACGGCCATTCCGCCCAGCACCGTGGCGCGGCTGGAGGTTGTCTGACCACAGTTAACGTCAGCCGACGTGTCAGTTAGCGGTGCAAAAACGTCCGGCGGCAGGCCGGTTTCCTCGCAGGCGGCCTGCACGCAGACGGTGAAATATCCCTGCCCCATCTCAGTGAAGCCGGTACGGATAGTGATGCGCCGGGGTGATTCGACCCGCATCACCGCCTTGCCCTCATCGACCAGACCGTTGCCCATGCCGATGTTCTTGATCCCGCAGGCGATGCCCGCGTATTTCGCGGCGTTGTACGCGTCCTTCACGGCCAGGAGCGTGCGTTTGAGTCCAAACGGCTTGTCGAGTATCTCCCCCGTGCAGAAGCGGTCGCCGACGTCGAGCACGTTGCGCCAGCGCATCTCCCAGCCGCTTATCCCGACCTTGCCGGCGAGCCGATCAAGCGAGCGCTCCATCGCGAACGCGGCCTGGTTCACACCGAAACCGCGCATCGCGCCGCCGGGAGGATTGTTCGTGTACACCCCGAGAGCCTCAACATCCACGTTGGGGACCTTGTAGGGGCCGACGGCGTGCCCCGCGGCGCGTTCGATCACCTTGGCCCCGACCGAGGCATAGGCGCCCTTGTCACCGATCATCCGGGCCCACACGCCGGTGATGTGCCCCTCTGCATCACAGCCGACCTTGATGTGTATCCTGATCGGGTGACGCTTAGGGTGCAGCCGGAAGCTCTCAGCGCGCGTGAGCGTACACTTCACCGGCGCCGCACACAGCACGGCCCCAAGCGCCGTCTGCGCCTGAATACTCAGGTCCTCCTTGCCGCCAAACGCGCCGCCGGTCGAGCGCAGCTCGACGTGTACGCGCTCGGCCTCCCAGCCGAGAACCGCGGCAATCTGCCGGCGGTCGTCAAACACACCCTGCCCCTGGCTGAACACGTGCAACCGCGAGCCGTCTGATTGCGGGACGGCAACGCACGCCTCGGGTTCGAGGAACATGTGTTCGACGCGTTGCGTGGTATAGGTTTCCTCGACGACGTGCGCGCAATCGGCCAGCGCGCTCTCCGTCGTGCCGCGTCTTACCTTGGAATGCGAGAGCAGATTGCCGCACGGGTGAATGCGCGGAGCATCCTGCTTCAGCGCGGCTTCCGGCGTGGTCACCGGTTCGCGGACGTCGTATTCCACGACCAACTTCGCCGCCGCTGCGCGTGCCAAACGCTGGTTGTCAGCGATGACAATCGCGATTACGTCGCCCATACAACGCGTTTCTTCGCCGATCGCCACCAGGACCGGCCAGTCCCGCTCGATCAGGCCGACGTAGCGCTCGCCGGGCACGTCGGCCGCGGTGATCACACGACGCACCCCGGCACAGGCCTGCGCCGCGGATGCGTCGATGGCCTTGACGACCGCGCGGGGATGATCAGCAAATCGCAGGCCGGCGTAGAGCACGCCCTGCGGCCGGATGTCATCAACGTACTGAAAGTCGCCGAGCACCTGGTCGCGGGCGCCGTGCCGATCGAGCCGTGTGCCCACCTTGCCGCTCTGTTCGAGGCTGGGAAGCTCGGCGCCCTGGCGCACGCGCGCGAGCAACTCGACGGCGTCGATGATCTTGGTGTATCCAGTGCAGCGGCAAAGGTGAGCGCGAAGCTCGCGGACGATTTCCGCGCGCGATGGTGTCGGATTGCGATTCAGCAGAGCCGTCGCGCGCACCGCGATGCCGGGGATGCAGAATCCGCACTGCAATCCACCGCTGCGGACGAAGCAATCGGCCAGTTGGCGGCGCTCTCGCTCAGAAAGCCCCTCCAACGTGGTAACGTGGTGACCCGCCACCTTGGTCATAGACGTCTTGCACGCCAGCCATGGCCGGCCGTCGACCAGAACCGTGCAACAACCGCACGCTCCCTGCGGTTCGCAGCCATTCTTCGGTGACGTGACGCCAAGCTCTTCGCGCAGCACGCTAAGCAGCGAACGCGCCGGATCGACGCTTGCCGTCACGTCCTTCCCGTTGAGTGCGAAGGAGATTGGTTTTGCATTGGCTTCGTTTGTCATGGGGCGTCGGCGGCCATTCTAAGCCGAGCCGCGGCGACGCGGCAACGGGAGCCGCGCCGCTCAGCGGACTTGCCTTGGTAGCGGCGCTAGGCCTATGATGCTGGTCGCAAAATCGGCGGCTCTGGCCGCAAGGCGGCATATCCAGGCAGCGAGACGAATATGACCGAAGTAAGCCACGAATTTGGTCCGACCTTGACCGACACACAGGCCATGCTGGAAGCCTCCCGCTGTCTGTTGTGCGACGATCCACCCTGCGAAGCCGCTTGTCCGGCACACGTTCCGGTCAAGCACTTCATCCGCGCCATCCGCTTCGACAATCCACGCCGCGCCATCAACCTGATCCGGGAGCGGAACGTGCTCGCGGGCATCTGCGGACTGGCCTGCCCCGTGGAGCGTCTGTGCGTTGGTGCCTGCCGTTCCAGCGATCTGACGACCCCGATCGCGATCGGCCGGCTACAGCACTATGCCGCGGTGACGGATTTCCAGTCCGACCGCAGCACTGCCCCAGCCGGCGACGAAGACCGCGAGAAAGTGGCCGTGATCGGCGGCGGACCTTCGGGACTTGCCGCGGCGGCCGAGCTGGCATCACGCGGGCACAAGCCGGTTGTCTTTGAGCAGGCGCCGCGCGCCGGCGGGATTTGCACCTATGGCGTGCCCGCGCAGCGCATCCCGAACGAGCTCGTTGCCGCCGAAGTCGAGCACGTCAAAGCGCTGGGCGCCGAAATACAGACCTCGACCTGCTTCGGACGCGACGTGACGCTGGACGATCTGCTGGCATCGGGATACCGCGCCTGCTACCTGGCGGTAGGGGCGCAGCAGTCCAACCTGCCGCCGGTCCCCGGCACTGACCTCGATGGTGTCACCACGTGGAAACCGCTGCTCAACGCCTGTTCCGCCAGCCACCTGGGCGAAGGCGCCGAGCCCGAGTTGCCGCCACACGTGATCGTCGTGGGCGCCGGCGGTGTGGCGATGGACGTGGCCACCACCGTGCTTCACCGCACGCCCAACGAGGTCGATATCGTGTGTCTCGAAGCTCCCAACGAGATGCCCGCGGACGAAGACGAGCTCGCCGAGGTGCGAGATATGGGCGCCCGCTTCCACACGCGCTCGCTGCCGATCGAGATAACGGGTGAAGGCGGCAAGGTCACCGGACTGCGGGCCGTGCGCATCCGCTGGCAGGTGCCGGACCGCTTCGTTCCGGAAAACGCGGTACCGATCGCCGGCACGGAATACTGGCTGCCGGGCGAGATGGTGGTTTTCGCAACCGGGGCCCGACCGGCGCCGGACTTGGCCGATGCACTACCCGGCGTCGATACCGACAAGGCCGGCTTTATCCAGGTGAATCCCGAAACAGGCGCGACATCCCGTCCCGGCGTATACGCCGGTGGCGACGCGGTCGCCGGTGGTGGCACGACCATCGTGGCGTCGGTCGCCGAGGGTGTGCGCGCCGCACGGGCCATTGATGCCTACATCAGAGGATTGTGATAATGATCACCCATTCGCGCGACCTGTCGCTGGATTTCTGCGGTGTGCGCTTTGCCAACCCGTTCCTGTTGTCCGCCGCCCCGCCCACGGATGACCTCGACATGGTCCGGGCCGCATTCGAAGCCGGCTGGGCCGGCGCCGTGCTCAAGACCACGTCGGTCGAGAGTGAGTGCGTTGACCTCGTATACCCCATGATGAGCGCCCTGCACCATCAGGGGCGGCGGATTGTCGGGCTTGGCAATATTGACCTGATCTCCGAGCACCACATCGACGCGGTCGAGCAGCGCGTGACGACGCTGAAAAACGAATACCCCGACCGGGTCGTCGCGACCAGCATCATGGGCTCAAAGAAAGAGGAGTGGCAGACGCTCGTCAAACGCCTCGAAAACGCCGGCGTGGACATCATCGAGTGCAGCTTCTCATGCCCGCAGGGCAGCATGGGTGAGGAGCCCGGCGCGATGTTGTCACAGAGCATTGATGCGACCGAGCGCGTCACCGGATGGGTAAAGCAGGCGGCACAGCGATGTCCCGTCGTGATCAAGATTACCCCCCAGGTCACGAACATTGTACACGTGGCCCAGGCCGTAAAGCGCGGCGGCGCGGATGCCATCTGCGCGGCGAATACGATTCCATCGTTGATGGGCGTCAACGTGAACACGCTCGTGCCCTATCCCGACGTGCAGGGCCGCAGCACCTACAGTGGCCTGTCAGGCCCGGCGACCAAGCCGATCACGCTGCGCACACTCGCCGAGATCAGCAAGAATGTCGACATCCCCATCACCGCCACCGGTGGCCCCGTCACCTGGCGCGACGCCGTCGAGATGATGCTGGTCGGCGCGACGACGGTCCAGTTCTGCACGGCCGTGATGCACTACGGCTACGACATCGTCGATGACCTGCAAGACGGGCTGGCGTTTTACCTCGAGGAAAAGGGACACGACCGTCCTTGTGACATCGTCGGCCTGGCACTCGGCGCCATTGTGAGCCACGGCGAGTTGTCGCGTGATCAGAAGATGGTCTCATCTTTGATCGAGGAGCGCTGCGTCAAGTGCGATCTGTGCCATGTCGCGTGCCGGGATGGTGCCCACCAGGCCATCACGATCGACGAGGCGACGCGTTATCCCGTGATTGACAAGGAGAAGTGCCCCGGCTGCCGGCTGTGCGTAACCGCCTGCCCGGCGGATGCGCTCACCCTTATCCCGAATTGACGGCGGCCACCGCGCGCTGAAAGCCGACTGCACAATGGACCAGAGCCCGCCGCGCGTGTTCGCTATTGTCCCCGCTGCCGGCTGGTCTCGCCGCATGGGCGCGGATAAACAGCTTATCGACGTCGGCGGACGTCAGATGGCCGCGGCGGTCGTCGAGCCGCTCGCCGCTTCGCGCGTCGAGGGTGTCGCGCTGGTCACGCGTGCGGTAATCGCCGAGCAACTCGCGCTGCCGCCGCACTCGACAGTGTTTGCTGTGCTCAACGACAATCCCGGAAGCGAGATGATCGACTCGGTTCGTCTCGGCATGGACACGTGGTGCCAGCGCGCGGCGATTCGCGACCACGATGGTTTCCTTATCTGCCCGGGCGATCAGCCGGGAATCGCGACCGCGGATTTCGACGCGTGCATCGATGCCTTCCGCCTCGCGCCGGACCACATCATCATCGCCAGTCGCAGCGGACGGCGCGGGCATCCGATCATCTTTCCCGCGCGATTCACGCCGTACGTCAGCTCAAGCGCCTGTGATCGTGGTTTGAACGCTCTGCCGCACGCACACGCGGACCGCGTGCGGTTGGTGGAGCGCCGCGCGCACGGCGTGACGCATGATGTGGATACCCCCACGGATCTGGCGGACCTCACCTGACCAGCCGCGTCATACGACAAGTAGCGGCCCGCGCCAAGTAGCGGCCTGCGACAAGTGGTGGCCAGCGCCAAGTAGCGGCCTGCGCCTCGCAGGCCGTCGGCGCGAAGTGGCGTCTACGGTGTGCGCCGGCCGGCGGGGCGCCGGCCGTTACATTAGCCGCCAGCCGCTACATCAGCCGCCAGCCGGCGGGGACGTCGGCCGCCACGCGCGACTCAATCGCAGCCGTATCCGCTCAGGCGATCCCAGAAGGCGTTGGTAACCTCCAGGGCGCGGCGTCGGTCCGCCGTTTCATCACGCGTCAGCACATTCCTGTCCCGCACGGCCCAGCGGCCGCCGGTGATCACGCTCGCGACGCTGGCCGCGCTCATTCCCCAAAGAAAATGGCCCGCCAGATTCGCGCTCGTCATCGGCGTCGCGGGACGGTAGTCCGTGACGACCACGTCGGCGACCGCGCCGGGCTCGAGCTTGCCAAGCGTCACGCCCAGCGATGCCGACGCCCGCCGGGCAGATGCCGCCAGCATGCGCAGCACATCGTCCGGCGTCAGGCCGGCCTTCTCGTGCTGCCCGATGAACCAGGCGATGCGCGCCTCGGTGAACATATCGCTGCCGTGCCCGTCGGTGCCGAGCATGACAATGTCGCCGAAGCGCGCGACCGGCGCATACCCGACGCTGTTGTTCATGTTGGAGCGCGGGCAATGCGCGATGGAAAGGCCGGCGTCGATGACGCGTTTGATAGCCTCATCGTCAAGGTGTGTCCCGTGCCCGAGCACGGCGTTTGGTTCGAGCAGCCCATTGCTTGCGAAGCGCTCGCTCAGGCCGACCTGGTGGCGCGACCGGCAGTCATCCTCATCGCAAGGATCTTCGGCAACATGCACGTGTACGCCAACGCCAAGCTGCTTCGTGAGGCCCGCGACATCGGCGAGCGTCTTGTCACCGACCGTGAACGACGCGTGTGCCCCGATCAGTCCGGCGAAACGGCCGTCGGGCTGTTGCTGACAAGCACTGGCGAATCGCCGGTTCTCCTCGAGCCCGGCCGCGGCACCATCCGGGCCGTTTCGATCCGTCGTCTCATAGCACAGCACGCCGCGCACACCGGCGTCGGCGAGCCCGTCACGAATCAGGTCGAGCGAATTGGCGATGTGGCTCGGCGAGGCGTGATGGTCGATCAGCGTTGTCGTTCCGCAGCGCAGGGCGTCGAGCGCACCGATCCGCGCCGAGTACTCGATCGAGTCCGCGTCATGCGCCCGATCGAGGCGCCACCAAACATACTGGAGCGTTTCCCGGAAGTTGGTCGGGCTCTTCGGCGGTGCCGGCATGCCGGTCGCCAGCGCCGAGTACAGGTGCGTATGACCATTAACCAGCCCGGGATGCACGACGGCGCCGGCGCAGTCAATCACCTCGTCGGCCGCCGTCTGCGAGACGCGTGCTCCGCGCTCGGTGATGTTGCCGGCGTCGATGCGTAAGCCGCCCGGTTCGACACGAATCGGGTCCAAATCAGCGAGCAGCGCGTTCTCGAGTACGATCGCCATCAGTCTTCTCCATCTACAGTCTCAATGACTTGCGGGTTGACCGCGCAATTGCGTTGGTAGCGGCCCCAATGCTAACACGCCCGGGGGCGCCGGCCGCAAGCGTGGTGCGTGCGCACAGCGTCCTTTACGTATAAAGTGCCGCACCGGCTTGCGAGTCAACTTCGCGGTAAATGACGCCGCGGGTGCTCCAAATCAAACTCGCAAGCGGGTAGTATAGCCGATTCGGCGATGGCACACAGAAGGTGCCCAAGGCACCGCGGCGGCCGTCGGCGCACAACGGAGTTCCCGATATCCCACGGCCGGCGAGGCGCAGGCCGCTACACTGTTCGCCGAAGCGCTGCGTTGAACGCGAGACCGCGCCGCTGCAAACGGCGCTGACATCCTGGAGAGGTGGCTACCCTGGTGACAAACATGCAGATCAACGAGAACGTGCTTAAAGCGACAGCCCGGCGCTGCCACGAGCGGAACATCATCATCCCCACGTTTGCGCAGCAGATGGACCCGACGACCATACCGCCCGAGATCAAGGAGCGGCTCAAGAACGTCGGCCTGTGGGACGTCGATCCGCTGAATCTCTTCCGGATCACGTGGAAGAACGAGCCGGTGGAGCGCGGCGGTGGGTTCAACGACGGCAACTGGATCGAGTTCCCCCCGGAGATAACCGGCACCTCCACCCGCATCATCGGCCTGGTCGGCAAGCACTTCCCCACGGGCGCTCACAAGGTCGGGGCGGCGTTTGGCTGCCTGGTGCCACGCCTGGTGTCGGGCAAGTTCGACCCCACAACGCAGAAAGCGGTCTGGCCCAGCACCGGCAACTACTGTCGCGGCGGGGCGTACGACTGCGCGCTGTTGGGTTGCACGGCCGTGGCGATTCTGCCGGAGGAGATGTCCACCGAACGCTTCGAGTGGCTGAAGTCGGTCGGCGCGGAGGTGATTGCCACACCCGGCTGCGAGTCGAACGTCAAGGAAATCTACGACAAGTGCTGGGAGATCCGCCGCACACGTTCGGATTGCGTGATTTTCAATCAGTTCGACGAATTCGGGAACGCCATCTGGCACTATCACCTGACCGGCCAAATCGTCGACGAGATCTTCCAGCGCGCCGTAGCCGCGGCACAGCGCGAACAGATGCCCGCGCCGCGTCTGGCGGCATACGTCTCGGCTACCGGCAGCGCCGGAACCATCGCCGCCGGCGACTTCCTCCGCACGCGCTACCCACAACTCAGGGTCATAGCCACCGAGGCGCTTCAGTGCCCGACACTACTGTCGTGCGGCTTTGGCGGCCACCGGATCGAGGGGATCGGCGACAAGCACGTGCCCTGGATTCACAACGTGCGCAACACCGACATGGTCGTGGCCGTGGACGACGAGCAATGCATGCAGCTCTTGAGGCTCTTCAACGAAGAGGCCGGCTGGCAGTTTCTCGAGCGCGCGGGTGCCGCTCGCGCGGTTGTCGAGCAACTGCCGCTGCTGGGCATTTCCAGCATCTGCAACCTGGTCGCCGCGATCAAGGCGGCCAGATACTACGAGTTTGACGCGCGCGACGTGATCATCACGCCGCTGACCGATTCCACCGAGCTCTACCAATCCCGACTGGCCGAGCAGCACGCGGAGTATGGCGTTTACGATCAGACAAACGCCGCACACCATTTCGCGCGTTATATCGAGGGCATCGGCACCGACAATATGCGCGAGCTGGACTATCGCGATCGTAAAATGCTGCACAACTTCAAGTATTTCACCTGGGTGGAGCAGCAGCAGCGCGATGTGGATGAACTGCGGCGGCTCTGGGATCCGGATTTCTGGGAAGAAACCTGGGGACAGGTGTCCGAGTGGGATCGATTGATCGAGGACTTTAACGGGCACGTGGGGCTGCTGTAGCACCTCATGATGGCCGGCCACGGCGTTACGGGCTTGAAATGTCGGGGTCGCCAGTGTTGTTTGACCGGCCCGCACTGAGCTACATGCCAACGGAGATGACATGACTGCACAGGATCTGCTCGCCGACGCCGCCCTGGCGGCCAAGGAGTCTCTGACGCGGTTTCTGGCCGGCTTCGATGAAAGTACGCGCACGCGACAAGCGGAGAACCTGCCGAATCACCTGATGTGGTGCCTGGGGCATATTGCGCTATATCTGAATCGGACGGCCGAGATGATCGACGGTCAGCCCCTGCCCGAACGTGACTTCATCTCCGCTGATGGCGCCAGCGGCACCGACCTGCGCTTTGACACCGAGTCCGTGGCCTACGACACGCGGCCGGCGGACGAGCCGACGGTATTTCCCACGCTGGAGCGCGGCGTTGAGATTTTCGAGGCGGCATTCGATCGGATTGTGGCCGCCCTGCGCGCGGCAGACACGGCCACGCTGGAAAAAACCGTCACGTGGGCGAATACGGAATTACCGATGCGCGCGCTCGTGATGCGCGTGCTGCTACACGCCGCTGTGCACACCGGGCAGATAATCGACCTGCGGCGAGCGCTGAAACTCGAGCGCGTCATCCGTCCATAGGCGCGAGGGCGACGCGCGTTACCACCGCTCCCACGCCGGGCGCTGATCAGGGCCCGGTAAACACTTCCTGCATCGCCGCGTAGTCCTGGACATCCACGTCGGCGTCGCCATCGCCGTCCAGGTCGTGGCACAGGTGCCCGGCCGTATAAGTGTCATCCGGCCCGTGGAAGCAGAAAACGAACCAGGCAAAGTCAGTGAAGTCGACGTCGTTGTCGCGGTCCTTGTCAAAAGGCAGTGGGCCGATCGCGGTTTCGAGGAAGTCAACGACGCGCTGCATGACATCCGCCCGCACGGTGGGTGAACTGATGGTCTCAAACGGGAAGCCGAACACCACCGTGTTGTAAATCGGGCCGGTGTACTGCACGCCCGCCACCCCGCCGGAACCACCCAGGTAGTTGAGGCAGGCCACCGCGTCGGTGCCAACCGCGAGCCGGTCCGGGCTGGTGGCGTCGTATGCCGCACCGTTGGCCGGGTCGAAGTCGAAGGAGCCCATATCGCTCAGAATGCTGCCCGCCGCGCCGCTGACGAGATAGCTGTCGGCATCGTCGCCGCTGTAACCCACGCGCAGCGTATCCTGCGCGAAGCTGGAACCGGCGCCGTTGGCGACCAGGTCCCACACGATCTCCGAGCCCGTGACGAACAGTGCTCCGCCGTCATTGAGAAAGTCCGACACCAGCGTCTGTTCAAACGCGGTGAAGGTCACATCTTCCGTGCTCTCGGTGCCCAGAATCCACACGACAACGTCATAGTCGCCCAGGTTCACGGCTGACGCGATCGCCGCATCATTCGAGCACATCGCGAAGGCGAAGTTGTTGGCCGCAAGCGCTTCGGCGTGCTCCACGACATAGTCGAACGCGTTTGCCTCGCGCCACATCTGACGCTCGATCCAGTCGCCGGCATACTCCACCGGCTGCGTGAACGTCTGGATCGGGTTAATCTGACGCCTCAGCCGGTCAAACCCGTTGACGATCAGCACGTTGGCGGTGCCTTCGGTGGGTCGTCGCACGGCGAGCACTTCTGAGGGCATAGATTCACCGCCGTCATTCGTGGCGGCCACGCGGAAGTACCGCGTCTCGCCGACCGCGACGCCCGAGATGGTGGTTGTCAAAACGTCGCCGAGGATGACGGGGTCACCGAATCCGTAGCCATTGGAAGACTGGTACACAACATACCCGGTTGCCGCATCGCCCCGGGCTCCATCGACAAGTGGCGCTTGCCACGAGATGCGAACGTCACCACCGCCGAGGTCTTCGACTCGCACATTGCGCGGCGTATCCGGCGC
Organism: Phycisphaerae bacterium; assembly: GCA_963675745.2. Taxonomy (GTDB): domain Bacteria; phylum Planctomycetota; class Phycisphaerae; order UBA1845; family Fen-1342; genus JAFGRR01. The sequence continues at coordinate 127,861 of CAXXWX010000015.1, read as the reverse complement.
GAAATCGAGCGGCACCTGGCTGTCGGGCAGCGTATTGAGGAAACGGATGATCCCGTGCACGCACGCGCGGGCCATCGCCGAGCGCACGCGGCAATCGCGCAGCAACTCCGCGTCGTCCTGGTTATCGTGAAAAGCCAGCTCAACGATGGTCGCATCAAACTCATTGCTGTTGTTGGAAGTGGCGATCGCGCCGTACGAGCTGGTATAGGTCGAACTGGTGCGGTCGATCCACTGGTGCTCAAACTCGTCATCGATCAGCAACAGATCCGCATCAACTTCGTCGGCCAGCGTCGTCGCGAACTGCGCCTGATAGGTGGTGGCCCCCAAATCCGTAATCAGGCAAATCTGCCCCCGCGCGGTTCCACCGGATGCGTTCGTATGAAACTCCAGGTGAATCCGTTTCCAGCGATCGACCTGCACGCCACCCGCGGGAACCTGGTTCATCTCGCGCGCCACGCGCGCCCCGGTGCCTACGTTGTCGCTACCGTCGCTGGAGCCGGGGATATCCCAGATGCCCGAGTCGAAGCCGGCGGCGTTGTTGCCGAACTCGCTATGGGCCCAGTAACGCTGGCACTCTTCATCGCGGGGATAGCCGCTGATCGTCCCCGGACCGGGCCGCACAATGTCGCCAATCCCGCCGCCCCAGCGGATCGCGTCAGCGACAACCACGCCGGCTTCCGGCGACATGTTTGTTATTTCGACATAGTTGTCGCCGCCGGCCTCACAGTAGTAATCACCCAGCCAGATCCAACCACTGCCGACGTCGCGATGATCGATGGTGATCTCGCTGATGCCGCCGCTATGGCTCACGCGATAAGTCTGCAGCGTGCGATTCGTGCTGGCCAGCGCAAAGCAATAGACGGGATAGAAGTCGGTTACGGCAATGGTCGGCGTGTATCGCGCGGTGGCCGTCTCGGTCACGTTCGCCGTCGAATACCGATACGACACGCCGGACAAAACCGTGCCGTTCTCGTAGTACTTGGCCGCGGTGCTGTCGCTCCACGCGCCGGCGTAGGTCACCCCCGCATCATCGTTGTCCAGCACGATCTCGATCGGCTGCCACCCCACTGGCCGCATGGGCACGACAGTAGCACCGGCGTTAAAGGCGTAATGTACGAAGTAATTGAGCTGATCGATATTGCCGTAATCTTCGGCCATGTCGAGCAGGACCGGGCGCTGCAAGTACCAGCGCGTGTCGTTTGCCGTCCAACCGTGCCCGGCCGAGGCATACACAACCACGCCGCTGAGCGCGCCCGTCGGTTGCCGCGCCGCATTCGCGGTCGGGCCGCCGAACGCCGTCTCGCCACCCATACTCGTCGCCGGTCTATCGCTTAGCGCTCCCTCAGTCTCGTCGATCGAGGGTTGCACGTCCGCCGGCGAATACGGCGGCACCAGCAGGAACTGCTCCAACGTGTCATATGGCTGATCAACGCCGACACGCGCACGCACGCGCGTGCCGCCAAAGGCTGGATCATCCCTGTAAGGGCTGCCCATGACGAGCCCCAGGGTCTCCATGTCAAGCGGCGACAGCCACCAGTCGCTGGTCTCGAACGGTATTGTCAGGTGAATCACCATGACATTGCCGTCCCAGGCCACGCTGTCGGTGGTGGTTCCCGGCGGCAACAGGTAGTTGCCGGCTTCGGTCAAACTCGCTGTGGCCGCGTGCAGGGCGCCGGCGATCGCGTCGTAGTCCTGCGGTGCGCCGTCGGCCAGGCTGTTGGCGCCAGGCGCCGACACGAAGGCTGCAGGCACGCCACTCCCCTGTTCGACTGCACTGGTGCTGGATAGAACCACGGCGGCGACAATCACAGCCGCCGAGAGCCGGTAACTTGTCTTGGGTCGCATAATATTTAGTCCTCGGGTGCGCGCACTTGATGAGCTTCCGCGCACTTCGTCGGACAGGTGCGCGGTGCGGATGAGGAAGACAGCGCGAGTCTCCGCCTCCAGATCTTATAAGCCAGTGTACAACGGGCGGCTGGGCCGATTCAAGGCCGGCCTGACTAGCTATCGGACGTTGTCAGTGCGTATCAACCGCCCATGTTCGCCTGAAACGCCGCCAGATCCATCAGGTCAACGTCCAGGTCGATGTCCGCGTCACCTCGGGCACAGGTATGCCCGACCACGAACGCGGAATCCGGCCCCCGCATGCAGAACAAGAACATGGGAAAGTCGCCCTGATCGACCACGCCATTGTCGTTGAAATCGCCCGGCGGCGCGGACTCGGTAAAGGCCATGTCAACACGTGGGGTCTCGCCGGCGACGACCACCACGTCAGGGACAGTCAGCCAGACGTACTCCGGATGCGCCGCCGTCAGCGTGTGGCTGCCGGGAGTAACTTGCAGGAACGAGTAAAACCCGTCCGCACTCGATAACGCTACGTCGGACCTTCCCGCCATGTGGATCTGGGCATCGACGACCGGCATGCCGTTGGGGTCGGTGACGTAGCCGTAGACTATTCCCGTCGCAGGCGTGTCTTTCCACGGCATCGGGGGAACAGCGGCGGCGTTCTGGTACACCGTAGCCTCGTAGTCATTCCAGTAATGAAATGAACTCCACGAGAAAATGCTGTTGCCGGCCGCCCCGCGCTGGCGCGTCAGGGACACCTGCTCGATTAGCGATCCCGGCCCCTGGCCGCTGCTGTGGCCGGCCACAAGCTGCGTGTTGGCGCCCTGTAGATCGTACAGCCATGCCTGCAACAGGTAGTCCCACGTGGAGTCCGCGCCCCCGGTGAAGTACATCATCGGCACCAGCATGTCCATCGCGCCGTCATGCGCCCACGCCATCGAATCCTGATGCTGGCTGACGCGCGAGGCGTTGAAGTCGTAAAGCACAGCGGCGCTGACCTTGACGTGTGGTTTGACGACCATGATGGCGGCGTACATGTCCCGCACGGTGCGCGTTATCTGGTCGGCCGTCCATTCGGTTAGCGGCAGGTTTTCCGGATTACTCTGCGGCGTGAACTGGCGCAGCAGGCTTATTGGGTCACGCGAAGGTTGCCCCGCGCCCTGAGTACGGATGCGGTCGAAGTGTACGCCGTCCACGTCGTAATTCTCGACGACGTACAGCACCTGCTGCCGAATGTACGCCTGATAAGCTGGCACGCCGGGCGCAAACCAGACGTAATTACCGGCACCGAACTGCGCTGGCTGCTCAACTTCGTTGTAGTAGAGCCAGTCGTGCGCATCCGGATCGGCCAGGTTGCAGTGCGCGTAAAAGATATGATTGGGGTCGTCCGGCAATGTCTGTGCCGTGGCGGGATAGCTTTGCCAGCAGGTGTGTGTGTTGATGTACGCGTGAAACTCGAGCCCCAGCAGATGGGCGGTGTCTATCGCGAACTCCAGCGGATCCCACCCCGGGTCACTGCCGCCGATCAGTGGTGACCAGACCTCGTACGGCGACGGGTACAGCACGTCCGCCTGGCCCCGCACTTGAAAGAAAACGGCGTTGAAGTTCGCATCGGCCAGGTCCTGCATGAGCGAGATGATGATGGACTTGCATATGCCTTCGTCAGGATAAGGCCACTCGAAACGCGTTGCCCACATCGCGCGGAACTCGGGATCTTGCGCTACGGCGCTGGGAGCCAGCAAGGCGACGATTGATGTCAGTACGAGGATTGCGCGCAGACGCGGCCTGGTCGCGAGGGCCATCGTTCACCTCCTCAAACAAGCGTAGCAACGCGGCAATCGAATTACAATGGTCGCGCGGGCCTTACGCGCCGTCCTGTTCGGCAAGCTCGCGCAGCGACGGCAGGAGAATCTCGCGGCGCGTCTGACGACGACGCTTCTGCGCCTCGGACTGGTCGGTGAGCTCTTCGTCGGGAGAGTCGAACAGAGAGGCGTACGCGAAAATGCAGAAGTTACCGGTCTGCTCGCGCGCGATGTCGATCTGCTGTTGAACCGCGTCGGTCGCCTCTTCGACCGGCTTGCCCTGGTGACGCCCGAACCAAAGTCCCGGTACAACCGGCACGTCCGGGCGATCGGCGAGCCACGGTTCTATGCGCTGCGCGAACTCCTCCGGGCTGTCGGTGTAGTTCATGAGAATGGCGAAATCGAGATCACCCTCGTCCATCCAGCGGCGGCCGTCCTGGAAGTGTCGCAGCGCGTTCTCGCGCACCGAGCCCACCGAAGCCGACAAGGCCGCGTCGGCCTTCGCGCGGCGCATCATGTCGTGAATGTCCGCGACCAGCCGGGAAACCTGCGCGGTACGCCACTTGTTCCAGGCCTCGATGTCTTCGTCAGGCGTTTTGCCGGTGTCCTGTTTGTAGAGAGCAAGCGTGCGCGCGTCGCGGGGGAAATCGGGCAGGTCGGCCGCGCCGCGCTCCGGCCGCTCGTTGGGAAACCGGATGTAGTCCATGTGCAGACCGTCAATCTCGTACCGCGACACCAGATCCTCGAAGACTGCCACCAGGTAGTCGCGCACCTCCGGCAGACAGGGGTTCAGACTCACGTAAAACGACGTGAGCGCCTGCCTTTGACCGTCCGCGGCGTACCAGAACCACTCGGGATGCTGGTTGTAAAGCTGCTCGGCCTTGGTGGGCGGGGTGCGACCGCGCCAGGCCGGCATGACGTTGACCCAGGCGTGCAGATCCATGCCACGGGCATGAGCTTCCGCGCACGCCAGGGCCAGTGGGTCGTACCCCGGATCGGTGCCGCCGAGCTCGTCGGCCCAGGGTTCGAGGTTGGAGTCATAGAACGCGGTCCCGTTGCCGCGCACCTGGAAGAGCACGGTGTTGAAGCCCGCGTCGTCGCAGTCGGCGATGATTCTTTTAACGTGGTCGGCGGTGGTGTAGTCGTACCGCGTGACCCAGATCGCCCGCATCGGCGACCGCACCTCCGGACCGCTCTGGCAACCAACCGAGACCATCATCATCAAGCCTAGTGCCGTCGTAGCGGCGAGTCGGCAACAAGTGGTATTTCTCACGCCTTTCCTCCGGGCCTTGTCAGGCGATGCGATGCGCTGCGCACATCTGGGACGAAGCGAGGTCATGCACCCGCGGATGCCACGTCTGGCTCGATCTTTCTGCGTGCGAGCAGATAGCCCCACACGAACGCGATCGTGCTGCCCAGCGGAGCATACCAGGGCCAGGCGATCGTCAGGTACGTCGGGCTGCCGTCTTCGGCAGGTTTACCCGGCCAGAATCCGTAGTAGTTGAGCCACAACAAGAGCGCCAGGCCGACGAGCAGTATGATCGTCTGCGGCCAGTCGCGCAAAACTAGTGAGAGCGCGCGGCGTTGGCGTTGACGGTCGTCGTCCAGCGCCACGACGGCTATCGCCTCGCTCATCAGGTGCCAGATCCACACGAGCAGCAGGATGATCGCAAAGGTCCAGCACACGCCGTGTGTCCAGCCCTGGTGCCAGACCGTGGCGAAGACGCTCACCACCGAGAGCGGGGCGGAGTACATGAATCCGCGGCCGTCGATTTTCAGCGGCAGGAAGGACAGCGCAAAGCCGGCGAGCAGCGCGCCGCCGGTGTAGCCGACCATCGCCAGACCGAGGTCGAGAATGGACTTGTAGTGCTCGCGCACGTCAGCGGCGACGTAGGCCATGTAGCACAGGACCACGCCCCAGAAAAGCACCATCAACCGGCTGACGAGGACGGAGCGCTTGTCCTCGGCGGAGGTATCACCCCGATCGGCGAGCGCCTCAATGTCTCCCGAGAGTGACACTGTGATGCCCTTGCTTCTCAAGTAGCGCTCGCGCAGCGGGTTGTAGAAGGCTGACATCACGACTTGACTCAATGCCGTAAGGATGCCCATGAGGCTGGAAATGGCGGCGGCAAAGATGGCGGCGATGATCAGTCCCTTCAGCCCGCGTGGGACGCGCTCGAGAATGAAAATTGGGAAGATGCGGTCGCCCTTCTCGGCCTTCTTGCCGTCAGGTTCGGTTACGTGGAATACCTCATACGCCTCGCCGTACAGACGCGGATACGCTGGGTGCTGCGGGAGTTCGGCGTCGGCCGCCAGCTCTCCGGCGGCAACGAGCTGCGCCTTGGCCTCGGCCAGCTCCTCGGGTGCGGGCTGTGATTTGTAGTAGGCGAACAGCCCGACACCCACCAGCATAACCGTCAGCGTGACAATCTGGCCGAGCGTGCTGGCGATAATCGCCCAGCGGGCATCGCGGGCGTCCTTGCAGCAAAACATCCGCTGCGCCAGCAACTGGTCCGTGCCGTATGCGCCAAGCCCGCCCCAGGTGCTCGCGATCGCGGCGGTCCAGATCGTGTACTGCCGCAGCGGGCTCAAGCTGAAGTCAAAGAAAGTGAATTTGCCCCAAGCGCCGCTCTCCTTGGCCGCCCAGCCCACTCTGAACATCTCGGCCCAGCCCCCCTCCAGGTTGTACGCCACCGTTCCGAGGGCCACGAAGGCGCCCAGCAGAAAGACCAGGAACAGGATCACGTCGGTCCAGATCACGGTGGTGATCCCGCCGATCAGCGTCCAGGCTACCGAAACGACGCCGATGATGATCAGCGACCACGCCAGCTCGTTCAGCCCGGCTTGGGCGGTCAGCCAGGCCAGTTGGTCGCGGAGCACGACGTTGACCACCTCGGCGGTCAGATACACGCGGGCGGACTGCCCGAGGATCCCGCCGAGCGAAAACAAAACGCTGGTCATGCCGCGCACGTGGCCGCCAAGCTGATTGCCCATGTAGTCGTATGGGCTGTAGATCTCACGCTTGTAATACACCGGCACCAGCACATAGCCGACGATGATGCGCGCGAACAGCGATCCCATCACGCCGAGCTGAAGGTACTTGAAGTTGCCTTCGATGCCCGAGTTGAACACCACGAAGGGCACGCTCACGAACGTCAGGGCGCTGATCTCGGTGGCGACAATCGAGCCGCTGACGGCATACCACGGCAGCTTGCGGCCCCCCAGAAAGAAGTCGCGGACGGTCGCCTGCTTACCGGCCAGCGACGCGCCCAGCCACGTCGTGAACGCCAGGTACCCGATCACCACCCCCCAGTCGATCCAGGTGAACTGCGAGCTGAGCGATGCAAGCAGGGGGTCGTTCATGCCGGCTTCTCCTCGAGTATCCGGGCCACGTGACCATGGTTTTCGGCGAGCAGTCGCTCAGCCTCCTCGCGCGTCACGCCCCGGGCGTGCATCACCAGGGCCGTCTTCACATGGCCGCCCGAGCGCTGCAGCAGATCGGCGGCCTCCGGGCGAGCAAGCCCGGTGACGGTCAGGATCATCCGCGTACCGCGGTCAACCAGTTTCTTGTTGGTGTGCGTGTTCACATCGACCATCAGGTTTTCGTAGACCTTGCCGATCCGCACCATGGCCACCGTCGTGATCATGTTCAGCACCATCTTGGTGGCGGTGCCGGCCTTGAGACGCGTGCTGCCGGTGACGACCTCGGGGCCAACCAGTACGCGGATCGACACGTCCGCCTCGTCGGTGACGTGCTCGCCGGTTACGCAGCCGAAGAAGATCGTCTTTGCGCCGCGCTGCCGCGCGCGCTCCAGGGCACCGTGTACGTACGGCGTTGTGCCGCCCGTGCTGATGCCCATGACGACGTCGTGTGGGCCGACGTCCATCTCGTCCATCTTGGCCGCGGCCTGCTCGGGGTAGTCCTCGGCGCCCTCGACCGCACGCCGCAGCGCGTCCCATCCACCCGCGATCACGCCTTGCACCATGCGGGGATCAGAGAGAAATGTGGGCGGACATTCGGAAGCGTCCAGCACGCCCAGGCGCCCGCTCGTGCCGGCCCCCACGTATATCAATCGCCCGCCGGCCTCAAACGCCGCGACAACCAGCTCGATCGCCTGGCAGATATCACCTTTGGCGGCCGCCACCGCCTGCGTGATGGTGGCGTCTTCGGCGTTCAGCAGTTCGACCGCTTCAGCAATGCTCATGCGGTCGATCCGCATCGAGCGCTGGTTACGCAGCTCGGTCATCAGGTGCCCGCGATCTTCCATTGAGCCAGCTTCCCTCGTTTGCGATGCAGATCCATCCCCCATAAGTCACGACAGTGTTACCGAAACACGTCGCACGTGCAATCGCCCGGGCACCGTGCACGAGGCTGCCGCGCGCCACTTCGGGTTCGTTTCCCGACGTGATTACCTATACAATCCCGCAACACCCGCTTTTGACGAGTGGCTTGCCGCACCGCGGTCTGAACGCGCCGCAGGATGGGTGACGTTGTGTGAAACCGGCCGTTGGGAGATTCAGTTGTGTCAAATAAATCGGCTGTACGGCTGACCATCACGCTGGCGGGCATCGTCGTCATCATCGGCGCTGGAATCTGGTACGCCGTACGCGCGACCACGCCGATTGAGCGCTCCATCAAGGGCACCATTCTGGAAATCGACCCGCAGGCACGTACCGCGACGCTCGAGTTCATTCACCCCAAGACACAGCAGCGTTTTCCCCTGACCGGCGAGATTGCCGATGACTGCGCTATCCTTCTCAACGGTCGGCCGTTGACACCCGCGGATCTGCGTGTCGGCATGCGCGTCGAGGCTCACGGGTTGCTCTATCGCGGCATGATGGCTCCGCGCGTTGTCGCCACACGCGTGAGCGTGCTCGATGAAGGCGCGATAGTGGTGCCGACACCAACATCACAGCCGGCGGCCTCACTGGACGCCGCCGGCCAACCGCGTACTCAACCAAGTCATGCGACTCCTTAGGTCAGCGAGTGATGATGAGTCAACCGCAACGCGCAGCGGCCGCGGCTCGCGCTGGTGGATCGGCCTCCACACGCTGGTCACAATCTTCTGGCTCAATTGGCTCTGGTCCTGGAGTCTGGACGCGAAATGTCGCGTTCCCAGCCCTCAGACGCGTTGAAGCGTGCAAGAGTGGCCACAAATGCCCAGTCAGCTTGCACAACTAATGCCGACTTTTTTATCTCACTTCTCTTGGCATTCCGACCAGATTCGGCGATAATCATGGTGGTAACCTGGACGGTCCGGTTGCCTTTGGCTCAATCGTACAGGCGCGCGGCGATGTTGTTTCACAAACCTGCCATCCACGCCATTTACGTGCTGTGTTACCTGAGCCGGCAGAAGCTGGGCGCCGTGTGTTCCGCGTCAGTCATCGCTGAGTCCATGCAGGTGCCCCCCGAACAAGCCGCCAAGGTGCTCCAGATCCTGCACGGGTGCGGCTACGTGGCAGCCGAACGCGGTCGAGCCGGCGGATACCGGCTGGCATTGGGTTTGGAAGATATCTCGGTCCTGGACGTCATCGACGCGCTGGCCACGGGCGCCGAGGAAGATTGCCTGCATGAACGCGAGTGCCCCATTACGACGGGCAGGCCCTGCTCAGCCCATAACGGCATGGTTGAGCTGAACGAGCGCGTACGGCAATCACTCGCGTCCATAACGCTGGCAGATATGTTGGGTACGCCGTGTAACATGCACGCGCCCCCGCTGGTGACCCTCAAAGTCGGCTAAGACCCGCAGCGTAAGTTCGAGGGCGGCTTTAGCCGTGGAGTAACGATACCCGTTTTGTGCCCAGGGGCGGCGATTGGCACTCCTAGCCACCGCCGCCCCCCTTATGCGCATCGACCGTCGACCGCCGAGGCGGCAGCCGCCGCAAGCCTGTCGATTTGAGCAGGGCCGCCTGTCAGGTAGCCTCGCGCGGGGGGGGGTCGTCGTCCGCCGCTGAGTTCGCCGCCTCGATGGCTCGGCGTTTCTGGCGGCGCGCGTGGAAGATCAACACTAGCACAAACAACACCGCGAAGCCGACCAACCCGACGTAACGCTCCATCAGCGTTGCCTGCGTGGGCAGCTCCACACCCCTGACCGCGAATTCGCTGCCGTTGGCGAAGTGGACATCAACCGTTCCCGGCCGATGCTGGGCGCCGGCGCGCGCGATGCGCAGATGGATCGTCTTCGATTGCCCCGGCTGAAGGCCCTGCATTGGATAGTCCACGTACGCCACGCAAATGCCGGGCTTGTCCGGTACCCCGACGTTGACCAGAAACGTACAGTTCTGCTTCCATCCGTCAGGCGGGGAAAACTGGTCGCCGTGATAGTGCGGAATCTCGATCCGCACGATCGGCGAATCGGAGTGGTTGGTGACTGTCCAATGGTAATTCTGACCGTTGTCGTCGGCGCCGCCCGTTATCGTTACCGGGGCATCCTCGGCCAGCGCCGCCGGCAGTGTGAAACCAAGCAGCATCGGCAACCAGCGTGCGATTCGCAGTAGGTATTGACCGGCATTCATGGCTCGTCGTCTCCCGCATCAGTTTCGCCGACGGCCGGCCGGCTGGCAAGCGGCCCGGTGTCGGGGCGCAGGCGAAACACGGTGGCGGTATCGTCACGATAGACCGGCTCGAACAATGTCCGGTCTTCGAACTGCGCCACCGCGTCGCGGCGTTCGCGCTCCACGCCGCCGACCAGCACGTGCGTCACGCACGCCGCGCGCATGCTCGCAAACGCTTCCGCGCTGGACACGGTGTCGAAAGCGCGGTCGACGCGGTCGCACACTTGGCGCATGCGCGCCATATCCAGCGGGTAGAACACGCGCACGTGCGAATCGTCCGGATCGCTCACGCCCATCTGCCGGCCGATCAGTTGTAGCAGGTCAACGCGCCCGCGGGGAGCGCCCTGAACCACGGCGTCCGCCGGCGTCTGCTCGCGCAAGAAACGGAGCGCACCGGCATCATCGCCAAACGCGGCGCCGAGCAACCGTGACCGCACGGCCATCAGCGGCGCTTCGTACACGCCGACGGCCAGGCCGATCAATGCGCCGAGAACCACCACCGGCCGGCGCCAACGCCGCACCATGGGCCGCACGTCCGCAGACCACAGCAGCATCCCCGCGCAGAGCGCCGCAACCACCTGAAACGGCATAATCGCCACGCGAAAACTGTAGTCAAACGGGCTCACACTGCTGCGCACCGTGTACAGCGCAAACGTGCCGATCACGCCGGCGATCAGCAGCAGCCGCGTACCGTTGTCACGCCATATGCGTGACCACGCGGCGGGCGCGATCAGCAGGCAGGCCAGCCCCGGTAGCCCGAGATCGATCATTAGCAGCCAGGGCGCGTCGAGCCAATTGGCCAGCGGACCGGCCGGCAGCAGACGCCCCGGGCCCGCGCAGCTCAGCCGTTCCCACGTGAGCACCAGACCGCCGGAGAGGCGCGCGCCCATCTGCTGATATTCCCAGGCCTGGCGCCCCATCAGGACGGCGCCCAGTATCGCGATCACCACGGTCGCGCCGAGCAGGCGGCGCCACTGCGCCGGGTTGCCGCGCGCTCGCCAGATTTCGAGCAGGATGTACGCGGCGGCCGCGACAAAGAACGTCATCGCCAGGTATACGCTGCTGCCGAAGATCGACGCCCCCAGCAGCGGCCCCAGCAGCATCCACCAACGGCTGCGCGGCAGATGGTGCAGCAGGTGTGCCGCCAACATCAACGCCAGCGTCGCCGCGATGTGCTGCGGGCACCACATGTATTGCGTCATGAGGTTGTGTGCCCGCCATGGGATCGGACACCATGAATCAAGGATGATCGGCGGAGAATGGCCGGCGATGACGCGCAGCGCCGTGGGAATTACATCCCATCCGCCAATGATGCTGACACAGGCCGCCGCCAGCAGGGCCCCCCCGGCCGAGTGAACCACGCCGCGCGCGATGACAAAGACGACCGCGACGAACGTTACGGCCAAAAGCGCCGAGCTGATGGCGAAGGCCAGCCCGATTGAGACACTCGGCCCCGCCAGTTTGCGCAACGCCGCGGCCACGTGGTGGTGGTATTGGTAGTAGTAGTAGGGCGTGTCGCGTTCGAGAGCGTAAAACGGGTTTTGCAGCGGCAGTGGTGCCCGATCAAGCGAGAACAGCACGGCATGGTGCTTAACGTAATCGCGCGCGCTGCGCGTGGCGACGCTGTCACCGGCCTCAGGCAGCCAGATTGATGCAAACACGCATAGGCCGACAAACACGAGCAGCACGCCAAACAACCTGCGTTGCGTCGGGCTGTCGAACATGGCCGGCGCAGGCGACCGCGCTTCTCGTCGGCCGCGGACTATCAGCAATATGGCGTTGCACGCCACCACGCCGGCGAGAACCGCCGACCACTCGTTCGACAGCCGCCAGATCCAGTTGAGCGCCACGGGCATGATGACAAGTGCGGCGGCAATATCGAGCCAGGGGCGGCCGGGTAGTGCGCCGCGTCGTTCGAGAATATCGATGATGAATCGGCCCGGCAGGTACAGCGTCAGCACAACCGCGCCCGGCAACGCCACCCAGGCCGTTGGCACCAGGCAAGCCAGCGCGGCCACAACCAGCACCAGAATGTCGCTTGGCACAACCTGTCGCATCCGCCTCACCGTTCGTGGCATGCTAGTGCGCGATGTCGCACTCGCACAAGTGCGGCACCGGCACGATATGCTGAATGGCGGGAGCAGGGTGTCGCAACACAGAGCCTATTGCACAGTGATCGCGTTCCGCGTGCGGACAGACTCTTCCGCGCGGCAACCATGAAGACTCGGAGACAGCCTCCGAGTTTTCCAGTATGATCAGACGTCAGGATTCTGAGTGAGCGACATACTGGGCGCAGTCCTGCGCCTGCATCGGAGTTCTTTTGTAGTCGCCATCATGGGAGCCCGGCAGGTGGGGAGAACCACGTTGGCCGTGGAGACCATCAAGCAGCCCATCCCCCCGCGCGAGCGGTTCGCCCTGCACCTGGAAGTCGCAATCGCCGCCTGGGCTGGCGATGAATGCGTCCTGGCGCCGTACTTGTCGGAACCGATTCAGTGTTGGCAGACGGGCCGGCGCGGTGATCGAGTAGATACCCAAGGAGACGCGAGCCGTGACGAGCCGAATCGATGACGCACTGCGTGTGTTCGCGGCGACTGAAGCCAATCTGATGAAGATCGAGCGACTCTGGGATGAGATCGCGAAACTCATACCTGACGGCATCAGGTTCGCTTGCTCGACCCCTGATGCTGCAACCTACGAGAACGACTGCTTGGCGTTCCGCAGCATCCTACCACATGTTCCAGCACTAGATGGCTTCCGGATCACGGACGAGCTTCTCGATCTGGATGATATCGCCCAGATGCGAATGGACGCCCATGAAGTCAATGACATTGAGTGCGCGCTGACCATAGAGCGTCAGATCGCCAGTCAGGGGCCGATCATCCGCAAGTATCGATTCAAGTTCAACAGGGCGAGGCGTGAGTTGGTGCGTAGCGCAGTAATCGATCGTCTTGCGGAAATCGGAGCACACAGCGAGACGCTCAGGGCCGCGCTGCCCGAAATCGGCGATGGCCCGGTCGATCACCCGGCCTGGGATGCTCTCAAGGCTTCCGTTAGGCAGCTCGGTATTCTGCTAGGCAACAGCTTTACCCGACCAGCAAGATGGGCCGACTTGCATCGGCACCTTCACTTTGGACTAAGGTGCGACCTCGTTGATGTGCTGAACAATGACTGGCCTGCTATCAACTCGAGCGTGTCGCAGGCGCTTTACGCCAACGATGATCCAACGCCGGTCGTCGTCGAAGATCTTGGCAACTTGGTGACCGGTCAACCGTCCGGCTCCGTCGCGATAGGTCTTCGATGGGAAAGCCTAAGGCCGGAGGACTTTGAACGACTTGTGTTTTGCCTCATCGGCGATGCGAGTGGGTATGAGGATCCCCAGTGGCTCACGCGCACTTGCGCTCAGGATCGGGGGAGAGACTTGTCTGTGTCACGCGTGCATGATGATTCGCTGGCCGAGACACAGCGAGCACGTGTGATCATTCAGTGCAAACACTGGCTATCCAAGAGTGTCGGGCCACAGGAGGTCGCGCATGCCCGCGAGCAAATGAAGCTGTGGGAGCCACCCTCCGTTGATGTGCTTATAGTTGCCACGAGTGGCAGATTCACGATTGACGCCGTGCGGCTCATTGAGAGGCACAACACGGAGAGGGCTCTGCCCCGCATCGAAATGTGGCCTGATAGCCACTTGGAGCGTCTGTTGGCTGAACGGCCCCATATCGTGGCAGAATTCGATCTGCGATGAGCTACTTCGGTTGATTCCCCGCATCGCACTCGGTGTTGCACGCCGAGTATGGTTCCTGCCATGTCGACCAGGGCGCAACCCACGGCGTGGGGCATCAACTATCCCGCAGATGCCCCGGACGAGTCGCCATGATCCCCCGGCGGCGCGTCCAGCTTCCCGCGGCGGCGGCGGACCGCCTCGCGCAGCAGGTACTCGATCTGGGCATTGACGCTGCGCAGGTCGTCCTTGGCCCACGAGTTCAGCTTCTCCCACAAGTCGGGTGGGATGCGTAGCAGAATGGCTTTCTTTTTGTCAGCCATTGATCACAACCGTTCGCATTCCTCGCGAGTGAGTCGCGTTTCCAGTGACGTCCGACGCCGTAGCGTCCTATGTCGTAGCGTCCGACCCCCGAGTCGGACGTTTTTGTCGGCGATCGTCAACCGGCGTACCTACGGCCGACTCGGGGGTCGGCCGCCACTTTTTGAGGCCGCTACTTCTCTGGGCCGCTGCTCCTCAGGGTCGCTACTTTTCGTGGCCGCTGAGGTTCAAAGCCGGACGCCCTTGTCTTTGGCAAAACACGAGCCCGCCGCCGGGCGATTCCGTTCGTCCAGGCGGCGGGGCCCGGCGCGTGTGCGCCCGGCGCGGTGAATTACGAGTACAGTGTCCCGGTATTCACCACGGGCTGGGCGGCCTGTTCGCCGCAAAGCACCACGAGCAGGTTGCTGACCATCGCCGCTTTGCGCTCTTCATCGAGTTCAACCGTGTTGTGCTCCTGAAGCCGTTCCAATGCCGTCTCGACCATGCCCACCGCGCCCTCGACAATGCGGATACGGGCGGCGACGACGGCTTCGGCCTGCTGACGGCGTAACATGGCGCCGGCGATCTCCGCCGCGTAGGCGAGGTGGCTGAGCCGCGTTTCCTCGACAATCACGCCGGCTTTGCTGAGCCGCTCCTGAAGCTCGACCTGGAGCGTCTCCGAAACCTCGTCCATGCTGCCGCGCAACGAGAGCTGGTCGTCTTCGGTCGTGTCGTAGGGGTAATTGCTGGCCAGGTGCCGCACGGCCGACTCGCTCTGCACCTGCACATAATCTTCGTAATCGTCCACGTCGAACGAAGCCTGCGCAGTGTTGTCCACCCGCCAGACAACCACGGCGGCGATGTCGATGGGGTTACCGCGCGCGTCGTTGACCTTCAGCGTGTCAGTGTTGAAGTTTCGCGTCCGCAGCGAGATCTTGTGCTTGTCATAGAACGGGTTGGCCCAGTGAAAGCCGGAGGTGCGGACGGTGCCCTTGTAAGCACCGAACAGCAGCAGCACAGCCGCCCGATTCGGCTGAATCGTAAAGAACCCGGCCATCAGCACGATGATGACCACTATGGCCAAACTCCATCCGACAATCGGCGCGATAATGCCGAACGACGGATGACCGGCCTTTGCGGCCGCCATGATCGCCCGGGTGAGCAGTATTCCTGTTCCGATAATTGCGATAATCAAGATGGGTAACGCCACCCAGCCACTGGTCACACGACGATCGAATTCGTTTGACGCCATGATTCAGTCTCCTTCATTCACCGCACCGCCCCGGTGCTATTGCAATGATAGCACATTTATAGCTGGATGCAATTATATTTCGGGGTGGGGAGTGGAATGGGGGGGCAATCAGGCCACAAGGCCACAAGGCCACGAGGCCACAAGGTCATTCGGTGGCTAGGTGATTTTGCGTTACGGGGCCGGCTTGGCTACGCGGAAGCCGTCCGTGCTGCTGCGGCCCCACCACGAGTTATAGAAGCGACCGGCACACTGCATCCGGTTGCGGATGCCGGCGTAGTCCCACCAGCAGCCGCCGCGCGTAACTCGATATATGCCATCCGCCGGCCCGATCGGATTCGGTGGCCAACCGTCGGGCGCGTACGCGCTGTAGTAGCTGTCGCTGTACCAGTCGTGGCACCACTCCCGCACGTTTCCGGAGACGTCGTACAGCCCGTACCCGTTCGCCATGTCCGAGCCGGCCGGTATCTGGCCACCGTCGTAGTAGCCTACCGGCGTGGTCTCCGGGTTCTCTCCCTCGTAGGGATCGCCCGAATCGCTGCAATTGGCCATCGATCCATCGAGCGTGTCGCCCCACGGGTACATGTAGTAAGGATCGTGCGCGCCGCCCCGCGCCGCATACTCCCATTCGGCCTCCGTGGGCAGCCGATATCCGTCGGCGTCGAAGTTACACTCCCACGTCTCGATGTTGTAGCAGGGCGCCAGCCCGTTTTGCACACTGAGCCAGTTGCAGTAAGCCGCCGCTCCGACCCAGCTCACGTCGGTTATCGGGTGGGCCTCCATACCCGACGTAACGGTGAACGACGAGCCACTGTAGTGAATCCGACACCGGGGATACGCGCTAAAGAGGTTGCAGTACGCGTCCGTGTCGGCGTACTTGTACACGACGTCGTTTCTGACTTCGATCAAGCCACCCTGTCCGAGCGCCCAGTTCAGTCCATCGGCGTACTCCTGCGCCGTCACCTCGTACACGCCGATGTGGAACGAATCCAGGTAGACGTTGTGCAACGGCAGCCATTCGGCGTAGCAGTCTCCCGTATGGCAGCCCATCTCGTACTCGCCGGCGGGGATCAGGGCCATGTCCCCGGGACAGGATCGTACGCTCCCGCCGCTGACGCCCGCTACGAACCCCTCGATGTCCCCATTGTTGACCAGACCGTCGCAGTTTGTGTCGGCCATGCTGATATTGCACGTCGGGTAAGCCGCCGCGTAGCCCGACGGGTCAGTCAGGGCGAGCACGAACGCGTCGATGTCGCCGTTGTTGACCAACCCATCGCAGTTCAGATCGCCCCGCAGATCCTGCGCCTGCGCCAAACCGCCCGCCGTGACAATTAGCGCCAAGCCCATGGTGATGTGTCGTGGGAGCATGTGCAGTCCCTCCGCTATAGATGTCATAGCCGGACCAGATATGCCCCTCGGACAACCGATTATCTCACCGGTCGCCGCAATGCACAAGAAATTCTCGCGAAAGAGGGGGGCAATCCGTGGTGATGGCGACGAAGCCCAAGTTACGCTGGAGCACGCGGCCACTATCCCAGAGAAGCAACAAGAGAGCGCAGACGCCTCGTTGCCTTGTTGCCTTGTTGCCTGGTTGCCTTGTTGCCTCTCTTCCCCCTAATCCCCCTCCGCCATACCATAAACCACAATGTCGGCGGCGTTGCGGTCGTCGTCGGCCAACTCGAATTCGCCATCCGTCACGCCGCGGTAGACCACTGTGAGCACGCGGTCGTTCGGGCGGCGTTGGCGGTATTTGAGGTACGTGCCACCCTCCTGCTCGACATGGAAGGTGCCAACGATCAGCAGCACATCGTAGGCCGGGAAAGTCTCGCGGAACTGCGCCACCGAATCCGCCATCGCCTCGTCCCACAGAAGCTGGGCGGCGAAGAACGCCTCCGCCTTGGCCAACATCGCCGCGGGATCGGGCGGCGCGTCTTCATCAGTTGAGGAAGGTGCCGTGGTTGGCATGGTCGTGGGCATGGTCGTAGGCGTCGGCGGCGGCTCGCTTGCGGTGGGGACATGCTCAGCCGTGGCCCCTGGCGGCATGATCGGAGGCATCATGGGACGCTCAACCGGCTGGGTGGTCGGATGCTCAACCGGCTGCGTAGTTGGATGCTCGACAACCGGCATCCCGCTCGGCTGCGTCGTGGGCGGCTGCGCCGGCTGTGAAGTTGGCGCCGTCATCGGAGCTGGCATCGCGGGGGCTGACGCCGGTCCGTGCGAGCTCATCACCTCCAGGAAACGGTCGCGATACGCCCCCGTCAGTTCCGAGCATTCCGCCGGCAGCCAGCGCTGCTCTTCCGGCGTCACGGACGCGCGGTAGGCCGCGTAGTCTTCGCCGGATTTGCGGTACGCGCTAACCAGCCGGCGCGGAGCGTTGGCGGCGATGACCGGGACGCGCGCCGCGCGACACAACTCGATCAGCGGCCGGTGTGAGATCAGGTACGCACCCTTCTGTCGCGCTTGCTCGCGGAAAGCCGATTCATCCAGTCTGCCACGCAGATACGCGTCGAGCGCAGCCTGCGTATCCGTTTCGAAGAACTCCATCGCCAGCGCGAACCGCCGGCCGGAATCGATCAGCGCGTGCACGAGCTGGGCCTGAAGCTGGTTAAAGCCGATTCATCCAGTCTGCCACGCAGATACGCGTCGAGCGCAGCCTGCGTATCCGTTTCGAAGAACTCCATCGCCAGCGCGAACCGCCGGCCGGAATCGATCAGCGCGTGCACGAGCTGGGCCTGAAGCTGGTTACACACCACGGCCCCGTGCTGCTCGCCGAACATGATCACGTCGGCCGCCCGGCAGCGGCCAACCAGCGCGTCGAACGATAGCCGTCGACCGCTGGCTCCATCGAAGGCCTGAAACTGGCGATATAGCGCGGCACTGCCCCCCGTACGCGAGCGCAGCTCAACGCGACCGGGCATCGCGCACCCGACCAATAGCAGCAATATCAGGCCGGCGGAAAGGCCAAGTGCGCGGTGCATGAGCAGACTCCTTGCAATGATCAACCACCGTCTGCCGCCCGGCTCTGTAGCGGCCTGCGCCTCGCAGGCCGCCGGGCGCGGAGGCGCCCCCGGTATTCGTCGGCCTGCGAGGCGCGAGCCGCTACACGCTGGACGGATACCCGATTGAAAACCGGTGCCACAGAGATTGCTGTACCATCCGACGATCATTTTGCACTAAAGCGGTAGACCGTTGTGTGGCTGTATTTCTCACCGGGGCGCAGCGTGGTGGACGGGAACGCCGGCTGATTGGGCGAATCCGGAAAATGCTGCGTCTCGAGGCAGAAGCCGTAGCGATGCTGGTACGGCTTGTCGCCTTTGCCGATGTTGCTGCCGTCCAGGAAATTGCCGCAATAAAACTGAACGCCGGGCTCGGTGGTCAGCACGTCCATGAGTCTCCCGCTGCCGGGCTCGTAGACCGTCGCGGCCAGGCGCAACTTGCCGTCCCAGCGCGTCAGCACGAAGTTATGGTCATACCCGCCGCCATACTCCAACTGCTGGTTGTCCTGATTGACACGCGCACCGATGGGCGTCGGCTGGGTGAAATCAAAGGGGGTGCCAACCACCGGCCGCAGTTCGCCCGTGGGGATCAGGCCCTCGTCGACCGGCGTGAAACGGTCGGCGGCCAGCATGAGCTGGTGGCCGAGGATGTCGCCCGTGCCGGCGCCCGCCAGGTTGAAGTAGCTGTGATGCGTCAAGTTAACGGGAGTCGCCTGGTCCGTTGTGGCGGCGTACTCGATCCGCAGCTCATTGGCGTCCGTCAGCCAGTAGTACATCGTCACATCCAGGTTGCCGGGGTAGCCTTCTTCGCCGTCCGTACTGACATAGTGGAATCGCAGGCCGACGGCCCCGTCGCGCACGATGGCTTTCGTTTCCCAGAGAACCTTGTCGAAGCCCTTGAGCCCGCCGTGCAGATGATTCGGGCCGTTGTTGGTGGCAAGCGTGTATTCCTTGCCGTCGAGCGTGAATTTGCCCGCGGCGATACGGTTGCCATAGCGGCCCACGACGCTGCCGAAGTAGGGGGTGTCCTTGAGATAGTCGGCCAGTTGCTCGTAGCCGAGCACGACGTCGTCGAACTTGCCGTTTTTGTCGGGGGCCGTGAGCGCAACGATGATGCAGCCGTAATTGCTGACCTTCATCGTCATGCCGCTGGCGTTGATGAGCGTGTACAGACACGCCGGCCGTCCGTCGTCGGTTTTGCCCCAGGCGTGTTTCTCGATCGACCCGAGCATGTGGTATGCTCCTCCTTCGCCGGCCCATGCGGGGCCAATATTCATGGCCAAGACAATCACGGTAATCCACGATGCCGAGAGAATCACGTGTCGGTTCATGCGTGCCTCCTTTCTGATGCGTCCCAGGCTCACTGGCGCACATCTCCTTATCCGTCCGGTGGGCGCCGCGTCAAGTCCCTCGCCGCCGAGCCTCGCCGCTCAGCCGGGCTCGCCTGGGAGGCGCTGATCATCCCAATGGTCTTGACGATTTGGGGCGGTCTGCGTACGCTGCGGAATCGCCAATGGCCGGGAGACCGGCTGCGGCGCCCGGGTGGCGGAATTGGCAGACGCGCCAGGTTGAGGGCCTGGTGAGGGTTAAACCTCGTGCTGGTTCGACTCCAGTCCCGGGCAGTGCCGCGAGCGCGAGCCCGCGCTCGCTGATCGCGGCTTCGGTCGAAATGGTTGGTTGTTGAGCGCCGCTAGCTCAATTGGATAGAGCATCGGTCTACGGAACCGAAGGTTGGAGGTTCGAATCCTCCGCGGCGCGTCGTCTATTTGAAGCCCCCCCAAACGGCAGGCCGCTTGCCGTTCCTAATCGGCGATCAAGTCCGGTCAAGAGCGATTACCCCCGCGGCCAACATCACCTGCGAGCGCAACCGGGCGCGCAAACCTCCCGGCGACCGTCATAGCGGCGGCCTTCCCGCTGGGCGCCGCGCCCGACAGTGGCGTCATAGGCGGTGCGCCGCTCACGCACTATTCCGCTCAGACGAGCGACGGGCTTCAGCATGCGCAGTCAGACGCATGCTGAAGCCCGCAGGTCTCTACGGTCTGCTTCCGTTCGACACCACTGAGAAAGCGGATCAGGCTAGGCCTCGGGCCAGACCTGCTCGCCAGTCTCGGCGTCTGTCAGGATGATCGCATCGACCGGGCAAATCTGCGCTGCGGCGAGGATCTCCTCATCAGAATCGCCATCCGCCTTGGTGACGGTGGCGATGTTCTCATCATCCATCTCGAACGTGTTGGGCGCTTCGGCGCAGCACGCCTGGTCACCGATGCAGAGATCCCGGTCAACTTCGATCTTGTACTTAGCCATTAACCAACTCCTTCGTGCGTCAAGGGCGTCGCGCCGCGCGCGCCCGCCAGGCCAGTCCGGCCTGTCCAACCGACTCGCTGTCGGCCCGCGGCCCCACAAAACCGCGGAGCGGAAGTATACCAACCCCAGGCCGCCGCGCTTAGTGCTCTGGCAACACGCGCGGCCACAAAAAACGATGAAATTACGCCAAGCGCCACAGGACGGAGCGTGCAACTGCCAGCGGCGCCAAGTCGGCGGCCAGCGGCCGCACAATCCCCGCATGTCCGGGTTCACGGGCTATAGTCGATAACCCTACGGTACTTCCACGTGGTCCAGCACGTACCGTACGACATCCTCGCTGGTCTTCTCTTCCGCCTCGGCCTCGTAGCTGACAATCACGCGATGCCGCAAAACGTCGGGGGCAATATCCTTGACGTCCTGCGGGGTGGCATAGCCGCGACCGTTCAGAAACGCCATCGCCCGAGCCCCCAGGGCCAGGTAGATCGTAGCGCGCGGCGAGGCGCCGTATTCGATCCAGTCGGCGATATCGAGTCGCCAGTCTTGTGGTCGCCGCGTCGCGTGTACCAGCGCGACAATGTAATCCTTGACTTTCTCATCCATGAAGATTTCGTCGA
Source organism: Phycisphaerae bacterium (assembly GCA_963675745.2). Classification (GTDB taxonomy): domain Bacteria; phylum Planctomycetota; class Phycisphaerae; order UBA1845; family Fen-1342; genus JAFGRR01. The sequence goes on along the minus strand of CAXXWX010000015.1, from coordinate 106,478 downwards.
TCACCTTGCGCGCGTCGAGCACCTGCTGGGGTTCCATGACCGGATTGATCGTCGCCGCGCCGCGGTGCGTGGACATGCGGTCGAGGATTACGCGCTCCTCTTCGGTGGATGGATAGTCGATCAGCAGCTTGAGCATGAAGCGGTCAACCTGCGCCTCGGGCAACGGATAGGTGCCCTCCTGCTCGATCGGGTTCTGCGTTGCGAGCACCAGGAAGGGCAGCGGCACGTCATAAGTCTCGGGCCCGATAGTGACGTGTCGCTCCTGCATGACTTCGAGCAGCGCGCTCTGCACCTTCGCGGGGGCCCGGTTGATCTCGTCAGCCAGGATGATGTTGGCGAAGATGGGGCCCTTGCGCACCTCGAACGTGCCCTTGTCCGTCTGGAAGATTTCGGTGCCGACAATGTCCGCGGGCAAAAGGTCCGGCGTGAACTGAAGGCGTTTAAAGTTGGTGTTGATCGCGCGGGCCAGCGAGGCTACCGCGGTGGTTTTTGCCAGGCCCGGCACGCCCTCCAGCAACATATGCCCATCGGCGAGCAACCCGACGAGCATCTTGCGCAGCAGGTCCTCCTGCCCGACGATCACGCGCCGGATTTCGGTAAGCAGTCGCTCGAACGGCTCGTAATGCCGCCGGACCAATTCCCCGATCTGCTGTATTTCACCGTGTGTCGCCGTCATGCTCGGTCATCCTCACGTAGCCGCGGACCACATATCGCGAGCCTAACAGGCTACTCGCAACCGCCGACAATTCAACCACCCGCGCGACTGCTTCCCGCGGTATGGTCCCCGGCTCGCAAGGCGGTTCGCGGGAATCGGCTGGGCGAGAAGCAGGGCGATTGCATCTAATTGTGATGGTTGAGGTGGGGGTTTGGGGGAGGGCTCCGTTGTTCTATATTTGTTAGGGTTGCGCTCGTTGGGCGTGTACGGTAGGGTGGCGGTGTACAGGAACGGCGAGGCCTCGCCAGCAACGTCAACCCGTTGTTGGAAGGAGCTGCAACATGGAAGTTGGAGCCCGCGCTGGCCTGCTGCGCCACTTTCGCGAACTCGAGGATGTGGATCGAACCAAACGACACGCGCTCAACGACATTCTCACCATTGCGATCTGCGCCGTGATCTGCGGCGCCGACGGTTGGACCCAGGTCGAGTTATTCGGCAAATCCAAGCTTAAGTGGTTCCGCACGTTCCTCGACCTGCCCCACGGCATCCCCTCACACGATACCTTCGGCCGGGTTTTCGCCCGGCTCGATCCACGCCAGTTCGAACAGTGCTTCCTGAACTGGATGAATGCTCTGGCCGACAAACCGCTGGGCCGACTGGTCGCCATCGACGGCAAGACGCTCCGCGGCAGCTTCGATCACGTCGCCGCGCAGTCGGCGATTCACATGGTCAGCGCCTGGTGCGAACACAACCAGACGGTGCTCGGGCAGTTGGTCACCGACGCCAAGAGCAACGAGATTACTGCCAAGTCGCTGTAATTGTGGGCGGCGTAACAACCGACTATTATCGTGGGTTACCCGTGGACAAAGCGCGCCGGCGCGAGGCCACGCGGGCGACCGAAAAGTCAATGGGAGGTCGCCGACTCGACGCCGGCCGCACCGCCGGCGCCACGCACTGGGCTCGAGACATGAGAGTGGGCCGCAGCAATGGCTGGTACTGATACGCCGACACGTCGGCGACTTCATCCGCGACATCAGCAATGGCTGGTACTGATACGCCGACACGTCGTGACTTCATCCGCGACATCATCAATGAAGACAACCGCACCGGCCGGTTCGACGGCCGCGTCCACACGCGCTTTCCGCCCGAACCCAACGCGTACCTGCACATCGGCCACGCCAAGGCCATTTTGATGCACTACGCGCTCGCTCAGGAGTATGGCGGGAAGTTCAACCTGCGCTTTGACGACACCAACCCGACCAAGGAAGAGCAGGAGTACGTCGACGCCATCATCGATGACATGCGCTGGCTGGGTGTGGACTGGGAAGACCGGCTCCTGTTCGCCTCGGACTACTTCGACCAGCTCTATTCCTGGGCCGTGGACCTGATTAACAAGGGGTTGGCCTACGTCTGCGATCTCTCGCCCGATCAGATCCGCGAATACCGCGGAACATTGACGCGACCGGGCCGTAACAGCCCCGACCGCGACCGCGGTGTGGAGGAGAATATCGAGCTCTTCGAGCGCATGAAAGCCGGCGAGTTCCCGGACGGCTCGCGCACGCTGCGCGCGAAGATCGATATGGCCTCGCCGAATCTGAACATGCGCGACCCGGTGATGTACCGCATCCTGCGCGCGACGCATCACCGCACGGGCGACAAATGGTGCATCTATCCGATGTACGACTTCACTCATGGACAGTCTGACTCGATCGAGGGCATCACGCACTCTATCTGCACGCTCGAATTCGAGAACCACCGGCCGCTGTACGACTGGTATCTCGACGCGCTGGAGATCTATCACCCGCGCCAGATCGAGTTTGCCCGGCTTAACCTCAGCTACACCGTCATGAGCAAGCGCAAACTCCTGCGACTGGTCGGTGAGGGGCACGTCAGGGGATTTGACGATCCACGTCTGCCGACCATCCGCGGTATCCGTCGCCGCGGGTATACCGTTGCCGCGCTGCGCAACCTCTGCGACCGCACCGGCGTGGCCAAGTATGACGGTGTCATCGAGATCCAATTGCTGGAGCATTGCCTGCGCGAAGATTTGAACAAACACTCGCCACGCGTCATGGCGGTCTTGCGCCCACTGAAGGTGGTCATCGACAACTACCCCGAGGGCCAGATCGAGCAACTGGAAGCGGTCAACAACCCTGAAGACCCGGCGGCCGGAAAACGCCAGGTGCCGTTTTCCAGGGAGCTCTATATCGAGCGCGACGACTTTCTCGAGGATCCGCCACGCAAGTTCTTCCGCCTGTCCCCCGGACGTGAGGTGCGCTTGCGCTATGCGTATTTCATCACTTGCACCAACGTGGTCAAAGACCCGCAGACCGGCGAGATCGTGGAACTGCACTGTACTTACGACCCGGCGACGCGTGGCGGCGACGCGCCTGATGGTCGCAAGGTCAAGGCGACGCTGCACTGGGTCTCCGCCACGGAGGCCATCGACGCCGAGGTGCGCTTGTACGACCACCTCTTCCTCAACGAAGATCCCGAGGATGTCGAAGATGGCCAGGATTTCGTGGACAACATCAATCCCAACGCGCTCGAGACACTCTCACACTGCAAGGTCGAGCCCAGCGTGAAGTCCGCCCCGCCCGGCGCGCGTTTCCAGTTCGAGCGACTTGGCTACTTCTGCGTCGACCCGGATTCAACCGCCGAGATGCGCGTGTTTAACCGCACCGTCAATCTAAAGGACACTTGGGCCAAGTTGCAAAAGGCGCAACAGCGCAAGTAGTGCGGCGGGGTCTGCACGCCTAGGCCAGTCCGCAGCGTTTGCGCGTACCCCATTCGCCGCCAAGTGCCAGCGCCAGCGCGATCAGCAGTAACCACGGGTGATCGGTGGTCGGCTCCAGGCGCGTTATGACCTCGCGCGGCGTGCGGGCATCATGTTCAGCCAGTTCCGCGAGCAACCCCGGCAAGCGGCTGACCGGGATGTAGGTTCCGCCGTGGGCGGCTGTCAGCCGAGCGGTTTCGCGCAAGGCGGCCAGGTTCGCGGTTGGCGGGGTGAGCTCCAGATTCAGCTTACGCACGGAGAATCGGGCACGGGCCGTGTCATGCGGGCCGGCCAATGTCGGCTGCGAGGTTGCCGGATCATCACCCGCCGCTCCAACTCGAAATACCAGCTCGTACGCACCGGCGTCATTCGAAGACGCCGGTAAGTCACGGCTGCCCAGTTCGCCGACCCACTCGCCGTGCTGTCGCTTGAGCGGCACATCGACGGCGGTCGCGTTGTCGTCGGTGCCGGTGAGTGTCCGCAAGTGCAACTCCGGCTGCCAATCAGGCTCGGCATCCTGTGGTCCCTCGGCCGGCGACCTCGCAATACCGGCGCGGATCTGGATTCGCTGGCCAGCATCCAGCGCGCTGCGCGCATACCACTCACGATCGGTAATCACCCACGGCCGCGGGCGTCGGTTGGCCAGCCAGGATACGAGCTGCCGCCAGAACAGGCGATGCAGTTTCGCCCCGTTGTCCGACGCCAATGCCCAACTCCACGTGCTCTCCCAGCCGGCCACGATGCAGCGGCCGCGCCCGAACTCCTGTGCCACGAGTACGGGACTGCGATCATTGGCCGTGGCCAGCACCTCCGCCAGCGGCTTCGCGTTACGGAGAAACGCCGTACCACCCAGCGGCGGCAAGTCGGCCCACATCTCCTTTGCGCCGGCATAGCCCGCCGACTGCGCGAGGTCGTTTGCGCCGGCGAAAATCGGGTGGGCCAGGCCGCGCGGTGTCGGTGAGAAGCGCGGGCGATATGCGGCGTCAACCACCATCCTGGTAAACCCGATGGGGGCCAGGTCCGCCAGCGCGGTGCCCGTGAACAGCCCCTCATTGAACATGCGCTGACCGCCGGCCAGCAGAACACCGGTGCCGTGCTGACTGACACTGTCGGACAACCGTTGCAGCACTTCATCGGAAAGCGCCGCGCGAGACACCTGTCCCAGCAGGACAACGTCGTACTCCGGCCAGGGGATTTCGCCGGGCGTGTCGCCGAGCCGGGCGGTGTCGGTCAACATGCGATGCAGCGTCGTGCCGGGCATACCTGCCAGGGCGCGCCCCAGGAATGAAAACTCCGAGCGCGGCCGGCCGTCGAGCAGCAGCACTTGCAGTTCACTGTCGGCGACCTCGATCACCGCCGACGTCTCGGCTGTGTGGCCGCCGCAGGATTCGGGGAGTGTCACCGCCGCGGTCAATCGGTGGCCGCCCGGTCCGGGCGGCCAGATTGTGTGCGCGCTGCGCACGGTGGATTCAGCCGTCTCGACCCGTACGCGCTCTTCCGCGGCGACTTCGTCGTTCCAGCGCAGCACGATGGCCGCGTCACTCTCGGCGCAAGCCGAGACCTGGGCCTCAACGGTCACGCGGAGTCTGTCGCGGGCGGCCAGACGTGTCGGCACCAGCAGCGGGCGCATCACGACCGTCGGAGACACGCCATCTTCCGGGCCGACACCCACCGCCAATATGCCCGTGCCCTGAGCGGCCAGATGTTCGGCCGCCGCGTGCATGCTCTCGGGCGACCCGACGGTGTCCGCTCCGTCGCTGAGCACGAGCACGGCAGCGGGGGCCAATTGATCACGCGAACGCAACTGCCCGGCGTCGCGCAGGGCGTTACCCAACGACGTCAGGGGTGCCCGCGGATCAACATGCCAGCGGTCAAGCGGCTGCGACACGTCAGCGATGCCCGCCAGACGCAGCTCGTACCGCTCGGATAACTTGTCGATCTGTCGGCGTGACGCGTCGAGCGCCCGGTTGGCGGCCTCCGCCCGGGTCAGAGGTGGTCCGGTCGGGTCAGTAACGTCGTTGACCGACATCGACTCTGATTGATCGAGCAGCACAACCAGCAGCGGTACTGACCACTCGACGTCCCGAAATGCGCAGCCCGGCCGTGCGACAAAGATGATCACGATGAGCCACGCCGCCGTTCGCGTCGTTACGAGCAACCAGGCGGCGCGGTCCTTGATGACGCCGCCGCTGAGCGCGTACGCCTGGGTGACGAAGCGCAGCACGACAACCACCGTCAGCGCGAGCAGCAGCGCATGCGCGGTCTGAGTGCCGGCGCTGACCAGAAAAGCCGCCAGCGCGGCGATGATAATCGCCGCGGGCAACGCGCACAGCGCGGCTGACCAGTGTGGACGGCTCGCCTCCGCGCGGATCGCGGCGCGCCTGTGTTTTGTATATGCGCCGACGGCGGCAACAATCACGCAGCCAGTCGCAAGCAGGCCTGGTTGGTTGAGCACAAAAGAGCCGAACACCATTGAGCCCCGTGGCGGCGGTACCGAGCGCGGATGTCAGTCCTCGAGGAAATCAGTCGCCGGGTTCTTGACTGTCAGCACGGGACAGGGGGCGTAGCGCACGATCTGCTCAGCCGTACTGCCGATGAGCACATGCTGTAAACCGGTACGGCCGTGGGTCGACACGACGATCAGGTCGATGTTCTCGCGTTTCGCATATTCGGCCACGCTGGTCGAAGCCCCGCCGAAAAACGCGTCGGATTTGATCGTTGAATCGCCGTCAAAATGATCCGCAATCAGGCGCCTGAGCCCGGCCTTGGCCGCCTCAATCAACTCCGGCTCGGGCAGCGTGACCGGCACCTCGGCGGGCAAGGTGACGGCGATCTCGGCCGACATCGGCGCCGCCAGTACGTGGATGATGTGCAATTCCGAGTTGAACAGCTTGCGCAGCTCACGGGCATAACGTCCGCCGTGCAGCGACAGCTCGGAGAAATCCGTCGGCCACAGGATCCGCTTGGGTCGGATTGGCATAGCTGTTCTCCGTCACCACGGAATGCGAGAGCACCGGGACATTATACGACTTGGACGGGTGTGCGCCGGCGCCGCTGATCAATCCGCCAGCGCACGCACCTGCGCGCCGTAGTGCGCATATGCCGCCTTGACCTCGTCCAGCGTGTCGCCGCCGAACTTCTCGAGCCAGGCGCGGGCCACCTCAAAAGCGACGGCGTTTTCGGCAACCACGCTGGCGGCGGAGACGGCACAGACATCGCTGCGCTCGTAATCGCTACGCTGCGGCTTGAGCGTCTGCAAGTCCACGCTCTCCAGGCCTTGCAGCAGCGTGGAGATGGGCTTCATCGCGCCGCGCACCACCAGGGGCATGCCGTTGGTCATTCCACCCTCAAGCCCGCCGGCGCGATTCGTCTTGCGTACAAAGCCGAAGTTGGGCGTCTGGCGTTGGTTGGCATCGTAGTAAATCGCATCGTGTACGCGCGAGCCCGGAAGCCGGGCGGCATCAAAGCCCAGGCCGATCTCCGCACCTTTGAACGCCTGAATCGAGCCGATGGCACGCATAAGACGGCCGTCCAGCCGATCCTGCCAGCGGTGACAGCTCCCCAATCCGATCGGCAGGCCGAACACGCGCACCTCGACGATGCCGCCGGCCGTGTCCTTGTTCCGCTTGGCCGCGCGGATCACGTCGGTCATGGCGGCGACGGCGGATTCGTCGGGCGTGTAGATGTCATTGGCGTCGCGCGCAGCGACCAGCACATCGGGGGCAACATCATCGGGCACATCCGCGCGCGCGCTGCCGACCTCGGCGACATATCCGACACAGCGCACGCCGAATTCCGCCAGCAGACAGCGGACCAGCGCACCCGCCGCCACGCGCGCCGCGGTCTCGCGCGCCGAGGCACGCTCCAGCGTTTCCCGACAATCGGTGGTGAGATGTTTCAGACTTCCCGCGAGGTCCGCGTGTCCGGGCCGTGGGCGCGTGACGGGAGGGGCCTCGTCAATGCGAAAATCCCGATTCGCGATCTGCATTGCGATCGGCGACCCTATCGTCATCCCGGCGCGAATCCCGCTGAGCACCGTGACACGATCGCTCTCGATTTGCATGCGACCGCCGCGACCATACCCGCCTTGTCGGCGCTTCAGCTCCGCGTTGATCAAGTCTTCGTCGATGCGCACGCCGCCAGGCAGCCCCTCAACCAGTGCGATCAAGGCGCGCCCGTGCGACTCGCCGGCGGTGTGATATGCAAGCATGGCCATGCGGCGTACCTCCAGAGACCCGATTGTGAACATCCTAGCCTGCAACGCGGTTGAAACAACATGCCGGCTCGACTAGCTTGGCACAGAACGTCAGAGCGCCACACGTGCTGACCAAGCGTGTCGCGGCCGGCGCCGCGCCGGCCGTGGGACAATGGAGGCGTTGTTTCGCACCGACGGCCTGCGAGGCGCAGGCCGCTACGTCGACGGCGCAGGCCGCTACGTCGGCAGCGCAGGCAGCTATTGGGCTGCCACACCGGCCGGTTGCGCCCACCGGCCATGGACAGGAACGCGCCAATGCATGCAAATCAGTCATCTCACGGCTCTGGATCGGACCGGCCATTGCCGGTTTTGCGGGCGATAGTCGACGCGGTTGATCACGAGATTCTCCAATTGCTCGAACGGAGAAACGGCCTGGTCGGCGAAATCGCCCAGGTCAAGCGCAGCGAAGGCCGTGCCATTCGTGACTTTACGCGCGAGCGCGAGCTGATTGCAGATCGGCGCGATCACGCGGCCCAGCTTGGGCTCTCTCCAGAGGTGATAGAGAGCATCTATCGCCTCGTGCTGTGGGCCAGCCGCGATCGCCAGGCGGCCTTGAAGGCCGAAGTGCCACCCGACATCGAGCAGCGCACGGTGGCAATCATCGGCGGCAAGGGAGGCATGGGCTCGTGCATGGCCCAGATGTTCGGCGAGCTGGGTCACGCGGTGCTGATCGCCGATCTGGACACACAGCTCACGCCGGCGGAAGCCGCGCGCGTCGCCGACGTCGTGCTGATCAGCGTACCAATAGACTGCACCGAAGACGTGATACGCGAACTCGGGCCGCTGGTGCGCACGGACGGCTTGATCATGGACGTAACGTCGGTGAAGACAGGGCCGGTTCACGCGATGCTCGACTCGACGGCGGCCGCGGTTGTGGGCACGCATCCGTTGTTCGGGCCCTCGGTACACTCGCTTCAGGGCCAGCGCGTGGTGATGACGCGCGGCCGTGGCGATGAGTGGTTTGACTGGGTGTACAGGATGCTGCACGCGCGGGGGCTGAACATAGTCGAGACGACTCCCGAGACGCACGACGAGACGATGGCGATCGTGCAGGTGCTGACGCACTTCGCGACCGAGGTCATGGGCCGGGCACTGGCAGATCTGCGCGTCCCGCTTCAGCAGACGCTCGAGTTCACGTCGCCCATCTATCTGATTGAGCTGCTGATGGCGGCCCGGCACTTCGGGCAATCCAGCGATCTGTATGCCGGCATCCAGATGGGCAATCCGGTCGGGGGCAAGGTGATTGCGGCGTTTGTCGATGCGGCCCGTCGACTTCAGGAGACGGTCAGCGACGCCGACAGGACGGCCTTTTCGCGCATGTTCCGCGAAGTCCATGACTACTTTGGGGAGTTCACCACCGAGGCGATGGAGAAGTCCAGCTTCCTGATCGACCGCATCGTCGAGCGGGCGTAAGGCGTGACGACGTAACTGGCTGTAAACAAAAGCGTTAAGCCGCACCGACGAGCGCACTTTCGGTTTCACTGCCCCGCTGCCCGAGGACTCTAATGCAGCGGCTCTGATGTAGCGGCCTGCGCCTCGCAGGCCGTCGGCGGGGGGGGCGGTGCGGGTGTCCGGTGTCCGGGACGCCGCCTGTCGCCACCGGCTATGCCGGCCCGTTCTCGCACCGATTGCTCGAATCCTGCGCGCAGTTATTCCCCCGCGCGGTTGACATGTTGTCTGGGGGGCTTAAACTGGCAGGTCTCGGTCCTTTGTCGGGGCCGGACCCAACCAGGTTGACAGGTGTAGGCACTATGCGAACCGCGAATAAGTGTTTTCTGGCCAAGGCCGGCGACGTTGAGCAGAAGTGGTACGTGGTCGATGCAACCGACCAGGTGCTCGGTCGTCTGGCAGTTCGCATCGCCACCGTGCTGATGGGTAAGCACAAGCCGACCTACACGCGCCACGTTGATACCGGCGATTTTGTCATCGTGCTGAACGCCGGCAACGTCAAGGTAACGGGCACGCGCAAGCCCGAGCAGACGGTTTACCAGAGCTTCAGCGGGTATCCGAGCGGGCGCCAGGTCGTCACGATGAAGACCATGCTGGAGCGCCACCCCGAACGCGTCTTGCGCGAGGCGGTGCGGCGCATGCTGCCCAAGAATCCCCTGGCGCGCAAGATGTTGAACAAGCTCAAGCTCTACACGGGCGATCAGCATGACCACCAGGCCCAGCAGCCGGAGCCGCTGCCGCTGTAGCTCAACAGGTTATTGATCGAGGATCGGTATTGTGACGGAAGCGGAAAACACTCCCGAAACCACGAACGCGGGAACGCCGGCGGAGAAGCCGCAGGCTGACGCTGAGCCGGCCGCGGCGACACCCGAGGCCGAACAGGACGCCACTGTCACCGAGGCGGAGGTGCAGACGCACACCGTCCCGAGCCAGGGTATGTTCTGGGGCACCGGACGGCGTAAGACCGCCGTCGCGCGCGTCCGCATCATGCCGGGCGACGGCAAGATTCTGATCAACAAGCGCGAAGTCAAGGCGTACTTCACCGAAGATGTCGACCGCAACGCCGTCACGGCGCCGCTGGAGGCGGTGGGCGCGCTCGGAAAGTACAGCGTGCATGTAAACGTGAAGGGCGGGGGACCAACGGGACAAAGCGGCGCGGTGCTGCTGGGCATGGCCCGAGCCCTGCTGGCCGCCGACAAGCGCATTGAGCCGACGCTGCGCGACGCTGGTTTTCTCACGCGTGATGCACGACGCGTTGAACGCAAAAAGTACGGCCGCCGCAAGGCACGCCGGCGCTTCCAGTTCTCGAAGCGTTAATCCTCCGATCGGGATCCGAAGATCGGTCGAGCCCTGTTGCCCGCGCGGCAGGGCTCTTTTTTTGCGCTCTCAGGGGGCTTCGGTAACCCTGTGCCAGTACGCTGCCGGGGCGGAGAAGTTGGAAGCCAGAAGTAAGAAGTCAGAAACGCGCGGTCGGTACGTGCTGCGACGTATTGTCAGCTCCGGGGATGACGTCAGTCTAGTCGCCGGAGTTCGCGAGACAGTTCGAGTAGCAGCCAGTCCTGCCGGGCCATACCGATTCGAAGCTCCGCGATGTGCGCCGGGCTTGCGGGGTCGTTGTCGGTCGCCAGCTCCGAGTACCCGTAAAACCAATAACGCATCGTGGCACGCTCTTTGTCGAGTTCCGAGGCCAAAGGAACCGGAGGCGGCGCGAGCGTCGATAGGACGAGGCCGGGCTGCAACGGCTTTTGAGCTCCGGCCGGCGAGAGCCCGAGATAGGTCGCTTTGAGAGTCTTCCCGCGTACGGACTTCACCTGAGCCAAGCCGTACCTGTCCGGGGCATATAAACGCATTCCCACGAACGACTCAGCGCTGTGCTCTACCTCTAGCTGAACTTTATACGCATGCACGTTCAGTCCGAGCGATTGTGCAGTCTGCTCTAGGTGCACGACCGATCGGCGCGCTGGCAAGTCGCCAACGCCGCAGTCCGTTATCCTGGCATGAATGGGATCGCGAAGAATGAAACGCTGAAACGGTGTTGGCAAGACGGGCTGCTGGTCGGCGGGGGGGCGTCGGCACCATTCGACCGGCGTGGCCCTGTCGCCGAGGCCCCGAACCAAGTGCAGTTCGTGGAGCGGCTCGCCCCCGTTGATGTCGTTGCAGAAGTCAATCAGTTCCTCGGATGCCACCAGATAACGCCGATCGCCCCAGCGGACCAGCACCAACTCTGAATCGAGGTCTCCCCATCGAAGCACATGGCGATCGGTCGGGAGAGCAAGACGTAGCGTCACGCCATCGAACCCGACCACGCAGCCGCGCATGACTGGGCCGGGCCGCAGTTTGCCCGTTTCGAACCACAAGGCGTCCGCCTCGGTCAACGACAAGCAGCGAACACCCAACGTCCAGATCATCACCTGCGCGTACGTACCGGCCCAATCGTGATCGCGCAACTCCCCAACCTTGGCGGAGAACTCCTCGCGGATCGGTTTCCCTGCGGCGCCGACCGCGGCATAAGCCGCGGACAATCGTCCTTGGAGCACACCCTCCGCCCAATCCGCACCAATCCAATCCAACTCCCAAACCCAGACAAGAACCCGAGACGGCGTATGACGAACCGCCAATCCCGGGCCGTACCACCAGGCCGCTGTGATGGCGCCGGCGAGAACCGCCAGAACCACCAGCCGGCGTCGCCAGCGGTAGACTCGCGGCTCGATACGCCAGGGGCGCGTGACATGCCGCCCGCACTCCGGGCAACGGCCCGGGTCAATGCGATAGCCGCAAGCCGGACAAAAACCCGCTGGCGCATACGTCGACTCCGGCATGTCAATCCCGCAGTCTCGCAGGTCGAATCCTCCAGTGCGTTCGAACGGCAGTGCGGCGCATCGCATGCTTCATGGGTCGAAATCCATGTCCAGTATACCTCACTGCATACATCTCCTGGGAAACACGGGCTCAAGAGCACCGCCTGATGAGAGATGACTGGCGTTTCGTGTCGTGATATGGTTTAGAGCGGCAACGGCCGACTCGGGGGTTGGCCGCTACACAAACGCGGAAGGTGCCCTGACGCATGGCCGAGCGCAAGCCTTTTGATCCGTCACGGATTCGCGTGCCCGCCGCCGAGCGGCTGTCTCCGTCGCCCGACGGTACGGTTACGGTGCGCGAGGTCAACGAGCTGGTTCGTCGCGCGATCGACCGGCAGGTGCCCTCGACGCTGCACGTGCTGGGTGAGGTCGGCAACCTGTCGCGACCGGCCAGCGGCCATGTGTATTTCACGCTCAAAGACCTGACCGCCGAGCTGCGCTGCGTCATGTGGCGCAGCGCCGCCGCCCGCCTGAAATTCGAGCCCGAAGCCGGCATGGAAGTGATCGCCATCGGCGGGCTGGAGGTCTACATCCCGCGCGGTTCGTATCAGCTCATGGTGCGAAAGCTCGAACCGCGCGGCGTAGGCGCGCTGGAGGTCGCGTTTCGCCAACTCAAGGAGCGACTTGAAAAAGAGGGGCTGTTTGATCCGGCCCGCAAGAAACCGCTGCCGCGTATCCCCGAGCGCATAGCGGTCGTCACCAGCCCCAGTGGCGCGGCCATTCGTGACATTCTCCAAACGCTGGCACGGCGGTTCCCGGCGCTGGAGATTCTGGTGCTGCCGGTGCGCGTGCAGGGCGAAGGGGCGGCGGCCGAGATTGCGGATGCGATCCGCCTGGTCAACCGTCACGCCACCACGCTCGGCGGAATCGACGCGGCGATAGTGGGTCGCGGGGGCGGCTCGTTGGAAGACTTGTGGGCCTTCAACGAGGAGATCGTCGCCCGGGCCATCGCCGCCAGCCGCATCCCCATCATCAGCGCTGTCGGGCACGAAGTCGACGTGAGCATCAGTGACCTGGTGGCGGACATGCGGGCCGCCACGCCGACCGCCGCGGCCGAAATTGTCGCCCCTAACCGCGTTGAATTACTCGAGTGGGTGGATACGCGGGCCATGCGGGCGGCCCGTGCGATTCAGCATCGGCTCGAGCTGTCGCGGGCGGAGTTATACCGGCTGCTTGCCCGTGAACCGATTGACAAGCCGCTGCGCCGTTCCCGTGATCTTGCGCAACTCATCGACGAGATGGCCCAGCGCGCCGCACGCGCGGCGGATGACCAGCTACAGGCCGCGCGGAAACACGTAAACAAGGCGGATCTGGCGATTCTGCGTTTTGGCTCGGGAGCGCAGTTCGCGCGACTGGGGCAACGACTCCAGCAGCGCGAACATGCTCTCCAGGCTGGTCTGGTTGCGGCCATGCGCCTCGCCGAGCGCCGCCTGGAGCAACGCGAACGGCGTCTACACGCGGTTGGCCCACAGCGCGATCTTCCTCGGCTGGACGACCACGTGCGTGTGGCGCGACACCGACTCGACAGTGCCGCAACGCGCTTGATCCACTATGGCCGGCGATTGCTCGCCGCCCGCCTCGAAGCCGTCCGGGCCTGCGATCCGAAGAGCGTGCTGAAGCGCGGCTATTCGATCACGCGCGAAGCCAGAACACGCAAGGTCCTGCGCTCGATCGAGGAGATACGCGACAAGATGCGCGTCATCACGGAGCTGCACGACGGCGAGTTCCGCGCAACGGCCGATGACCCGCGGCAGTTGGACCTCTTCGAGTAGACCTCAGTTGCCAATCGCGCGGCGGCTGGCGCTGCGACCAGATGTGCCTGCCCGCACACGTAACGATGCCGCCGGCTACTTCATTCTCGCGTCAAACCACGCCAATATTCGTCGCAGGCGTTCCGCTCGATTCTGCGGCCGGCCACCGCGCGAGAGGCCGTGCGACTCGCCTTCGAATCGCACCAGTTCCGTTTCGCGCCCCAGCACCTTGAGCGACGTGAAGAGCTGTTCGGCTTCGGCTATCGGGCAGCGCAGATCCTGCTCGGAGTGGATGATCAATAGCGGCGTCTTGATCTTCTCGACCAATGTCAATGGCGATTGCTGGCGATATCTCTTGAGCTGCCGCCAGGGCGTGCCGCCGAAGATCTGTCCGAGCTCATAGCCAAAGTCGCTGCTGCCAAACATGGTCTCAAAGCTGACCACGCTGCGCTGCGTGACGGCGGCGCGGTAACGGTTGGTGTGCGTCACCGCCCAATTGGTCATGTAGCCGCCGTACGAGCCGCCGGTGATGCCGATGCGCGTCTTGTCGATGTAGCGCTGACGCGCCATCCAATCGGTGACCTTGGTGACGTCCTGCCAGTCGCGGTTACCCCAGTCACCGTGGATGCACGCGCGGTAGTCGAGCCCGTACGAGTCGCTGCCGCGCGGGTTGGAATAGACCACGACGTAGCCCTTGGCGGCGAGCAGTTGCATCTCATGGAAGAACGACTCGCCGTAGGCGGCCTGCGGTCCGCCGTGAACTTCGAGAATCGCCGGGTATTTCTTCCGCGGATTGAAGCCGGGGGGTTTGAGCACCCAGGCAGGCACCTCGACCTTCCCGGATTTGACGTAAAACGCCTCGCGCTGGGCGAGTTGGATGCGTTTCAGAACCGTTTCGTTCAGATGCGTCAGGCGGCGCGGCTCATCGGCGTCCGGGTCGAGCACAAAGACATCCCCGGGATTGTCGAACGCGCCGATGGTGACGGCGATGGGGCCGTCCTTGGCGGTGCGCTGAAACGCCATCAGGTTTATATCACCACCCACGACGCAGCGCGACTTGCCGCGCGCCAGCGATTTGGAATACAGATGACAACAGCCGCGCGTGGTCACCAGGAAATACACGCGCTGGCTGTCCGCCGACCAGATCGGCGGCGCCGCGCCGAAGGAGACGCCGGTCACATCGCCGATGACGGCGTTGTAGCAATTGGCATCGATGTCGCGCGTGAGCTCACGCGGATGGCCGCCTTTGCTGGAAACCAGCCAGATGCGCGCGTTGTGTCGATGGTCCCGGTGTGACTTGGCGGGATCGCCGACGTACGCAATCTGGCGGCCATCGGGCGACCAGGAGTGCCCGAAGCAGAATCCGGGCATCTGCGTGAGCCTCTTGGCCGGGCCGCCGGTCGCCTTGACGACATGGACATCGCTGTTCCAGGAGTGCATGTCCGGATCGTCAAGGCGGTTGGAAACAAAGCTGACCTGCTTGCCGTCCGGGCTGAAACGCGGCTCCGAGTCATCGAACTTGCCATGTGTGAGCTGCGTCGGCTTGCCGCCGGCGGCACTGATGACGTGAATGTGGGCGTAGTTGCCGTTCCACCAGCCGACGCCGTCGAGCTTGTGGTGCAGGCGTGTGATGTGCTTGAACTGGGGTAGCTTGGCGGCCTCCTCACCCTTGCCGTCGCGTTCGAGCTTCTCGCGCTCGGTCATGGGCGTGTATGTAAACGCGAGTTTTCGTCCGTTGGGAGACCAGCGGAACTCGCCCACGTTTCCTTCGCGGTCGGTGATGCGCTGCGGCTCGCCGCCTTCCATCGGCAGCACGTAAATCGCGCCGGCCTTCTCGCGATTTGAGATGAAGGCCAGCTTCTTACCGTCCGGCGCCCAGGCCGGCAATGTGTCGCAGTGCTTGCCGTCGGTGAGCTTGCGCTGCGCCCCGGTGGCAACGTCGACGAGCATGAGATTGACGTAGTTCTTGTTGTCTTCCGGGTCGGCGCGCTTCAACTCGAACACGACCTGGGATCCGTCAGGCGAGATGGCGACGCCGCCCACCACTTGGAGTTTGAACAGGTCATCAAGTTGGATCGATCGCTTCTTGGCCATGGTGTCTCCTCGCGGGGGTGGCGTATGCTGGCTCCACTACGTCTGGCATGGTTTGACGGCCTGCGAAACAGCCCGCCGGCGGCGGAATGGTCCACAGGTCATGCCGGTGCCATACCGGCGGGCGCGGGGAACTGTAACGCGCGACCGGCCCGGCTGGTAGACACCGGCGCCGACGTTGTTAGCATGCGGGCGGTAATACCCGTCTACCATGGCCTCAGGCGACCCCATGAAGCCGCTCTTGATCATTCCGCCGGCGCCGACCCGCTGGCCCGCGCTGCGCGAACTTCTCGGGCACAAAGGCCCGCTGTGGCTCGAAGACATCGAGAAACGTCTGTGCGAGGGGGTGGTCGGCGGGCAGGATGCGCTGGCCATATTCGTCAACGGCGGCGAGGTGCTCGCCAACGTCTGCATCAATCGCCAAGGCGGTATCGGCGTGCTCGGCCACACTTTCACGCGCCGCGACCATCGCCGGCGCGGCCTGGCCACCAAGTTGTTGCGGACCGCGCTCGAGTGGTTCGACATGACCGGCGGAAAATGGCTCTACCTGGGCTGCCATGCCGAGCTCGTCGAGCTGTACGCGAAGTGCGGCTTTAAGGTTGCCCACCGCGTAACGCGCGAGCCGATCGACGACGTGATGATGATGCGCAAGGCCGCCGGTGTCGCCGGCGACACGCCGCTGCCGGACGGCAACGGCGACGTCGAGATTCGCGATGTGACCCGCGCGGACTGGCCGCTGATCGTCGCGTTGCTGCAAGATCGGCCGGGCGCCGACCCGCGCGTACCGCTGGCCGAGTCGGCCGTAACCGCCGAGCTCACCGGGCTCGAATTGCTCAGCCAGCAGGAGCAGGGTAAGTGTCATCTGCTGGCGGCGACGCGGGCCGGACAGATCACCGGACTGGCGAGCATGGCCACCGCGCATGGCACGCCAAACACCTACGCCATGATCCTGCCACACGACCAGGCCCCACCCCGCCTGCGCGAGGCCGTTATCGCGGACGCCAAGGCCCGCAACTATGTAAAGGTCGAGTTTCCCATGGAGGCCTTGGGCGGCTCATGACATAGCCGGCGCGCCGGCGGCGTCCAGTGGGGGTTGAATTGAACATGGTCCATCACGAGTCGCAGGGAACAGCGCAGGCGCGCCACAGCCGATATTAGGGATGGCCGAATCACCCGATCGCGAGAACGCCCCGATGGCTCACTCATTCACGAAATGCCTCTTCCACTGCGTATTCAGCACCAAGGGACGCCGGGCGCTGATCCCCGACGACATCCAGCCACGGCTGTGGGCCTATCTCGGCGGCGTGGCGCGCACCAACCAATTCACGCTGCTCATCGCCGGCGGAATCGCCGATCACGCACACGTGCTTCTTCTGCTGCCCGCTACGATGCCAGTTGCCAAAGCCGTTCAGCTCATCAAGGCCGGCTCGTCGAAATGGCTGCACGACACGTTTCCGACGATGGGGGCGTTTGCCTGGCAGGAGGGTTATGCGGCCTTCACGGTTGGTGTGTCGCAACTGGATGACACAATGGCGTACATCAAGAACCAACGCGAGCATCACCGCGCCCGTGGGTTCGATGAGGAGTATCGCCTGTTTCTGGAGCGGCATGGATTCGACTTCGATGCGGGGCGGGCGCTCGGTTGACGTTCAGCCGTCCCTGGCGGGGAGTTCGGCGCGCGGCCCGCGCTGGAGAGGCAGGACTGCGTCCTGGGCCAGGTTCAGTCGTCCCTGGCGGGACTTGCCACACGCGAAGAACGCCCGAATCCCAGGACTGCGTCCTGGGCCAAGTTCAGATGTCCCTGCCGGGACGCTCGGTACGCGGCCCGCGCTGGAGTTCCAGGATTGCGTCCTGGGCTAGGTTCAGATATCCCTGGCGGGACATCCCGCGCCGGCGGCATGCTGGATTCGCGAGGGTTCGTCGTCGTGTCTGCTTGGCCGTCGGTTGATCGCACGCATGCCGCGCACCACGGTCGGGCAGATTTCTCGCCGAGTGGTAGCCCCGTCAGGGGCGGATGACTCTAGCCCAGCATGCAATGCTGGGACCGCGATCATGCCCAGGAGATTCAGTCCCGTCGGTTGATCGCACGCATGCCGCGCACCACGGTCGGGCAGATTTCTCGCCGAGTGGCAGCCCCGTCAGGGGCGGATGATTCTAGCCCAGCATGCAATGCTGGGACCGCGATCGTGCCCAGGAGATTCAGTCCCGTCGGTTGATCGCACGCATGCCGCGCACCACGGTCGGGCAGATTTCTCGCCGAGTGGTAGCCCCGTCAGGGGCGGATGACTCTAGCCCAGCATGCAATGCTGGGACCGCGATCGTGCCCAGGAGATTCAGTCCCGTCGGTTGATCGCACGCATGCCGCGCACCACGGTCGGGCAGATTTCTCGCCGAGTGGTAGCCCCGTCAGGGGCGGATGACTCTAGCCCAGCATGCAATGCTGGGACCGCGATCGTGCCCAGGAGATTCAGTCCCGCCAGGGACGGCTGAATCACCCGTCCGCGGGGTAGGGCTTTGATCACATAATGGCGCCGAGCGAGTTTTCGTCCGTCCTTGGCGGGACTTGCCACACGCGAAGAACGCCCGAACCCCAGGACTGCGTCCTGGGCTAGGTTCACACGTCCCTGGCGGGACGTTTGGCGTGGTCGACGGTATCGTTGGCCATCAGTTGTCAGTCGTTGGCCTTACGTTAACGCTCGCGCCGTAGTGGCATGGTTCTCTGCCACCGCTCTTGAGCAGTGCGTTTCGCGCTCATCCTGGATCAATGGGAGTTCGCCGGAAATGTCTTCACAACGCGACCGCTCCAGCCGTCTGTTCCCTGAGTTAGCGCGGTTTTCGTCGAAGAAGGACAGCCAGAAGGCGCTCTCCATGGCCATGCGTCGCCAACAGCGCAAATGGACGTTCTGGTGCTCCGTCGCGGCTTTTTTTGCTGTCGGAGGTTTAGTGCTGGTGGCCGCCTTGCATATACTCGGCCTGTTCATACAGATTCCACACGCCGCGTACGGCGGGCTGGTCGGAGGGGTTTTGTCTGGCGTGACCTTCGGCGTCATGCAGTGGCTCTGGCGCAATCCGATACGGCGTCACCTCCGTCGCCAATTGCAGGAGCGGGGGATACCGATCTGCCTGAGCTGCGGCTATGACCTGCGCGGTCAACTCACGCCACGCTGCCCGGAGTGCGGCACCGCGTTTGACGAAGCCCTGATCGCGCAGCCGCCAAGCGATGAATAGCGGATGGCCTGCGCGATACGCGCAACCGCGTCTGAGTATCGAGACGTGCAGCAGGGCACGGAATAAACCGGGCTCGCGCGCCGAGCCGGCACTGCTCAAGAGCAGTGGCACGAGTTACCGCGGCGCGATCAGGTCTACGAATGCGTCGATGTCGCCGTTGTTTACCCAGCCGTCCTGGTTGATGTCGCCCAGGTTGATGTCGCAGTCGGGATAGGTGGCGGCGTAGGTGGGTGGGTCGGAGATGGCGTCGACGAAGGCGTCGATGTCGCCGTTGTTGACCCAGCCGTCGCAGTTCAGGTCGCCCAGATCGAATTCGCACTCATCGGGGATGTCGTTTTCGTTTTCGTCCTGGCTGAAGCCCGAGGTGATGTCGCACTCGTCGGGGATGCCGTTGGTGTTGCAGTCGTTGCCGTCCAGCTCGCACTCGTCCGGCACCCAGTTCGTGTTGCAATCGTCGGCGCCGCCCTGGATCTCGTCATAGTCCGGCGTGCCGTCGCCGTCGCAATCGCGATGTTCGCCGAGAAGCTGGATGGCGTATTCGAGATGGCCGTTATCGTTCCAGAACGGCTCGGTGCTCATCAGCGTCCAGTCGGGAAAGCCGAAGTCAGAGCGATACGCGGCACTGGTGTCACTGTGCGGCAAAGCCGGATTGCCCGTGCAGGCGAGACCGTGGTTGCCGCCGATGAAGCCGGCGTCGGACTTGAGACGCACGCCGACGTAAACGTGCATGCCCGGCGTCAGGACAAAGGCCACAGGTAAGTCGACGCCGAAACGCTCGACGACGTCGCTGCCGATCTCGGTCCCGGCGCGGTCAAAGGTAAGGCCTTCGGCGAGGTAGTAGGGCAGTGGGTCGGGGTCGATGACGCCGTCGCGCTCTTCGAGCACGATGATCTCGGCGGTGTAGGTCAGTTCGCTGCCGCCGGTGTACTCGTTGCTGTATTTACCGAGCCACTCGATGCGTGTGATGTCGGCCGACAGGTCGTCAACGCGGAAGTCCTCGACGACCCAGAAGCTGACATAGCCGGCGCCGTAGTCGACGAGTTGCGCGTTCTCGTAGTAGGTCGTACCATCCGGGACAAAGGCGTCGATGTTGTCAAGGATCGGCACTTGCGCCGAGCCTGGCGCGGCCAGCGTTAGGCAGAGCAGCAGCGGAATGGCTTGAATCACAGCGCGCACGGCAAGACCCTCCGTTTTGACCGAACGCCGCGGCCCGGCGCGACGTTCGTGAACATATCCCCCACGGATCGTACGCGGTTTTCGCGGATAAAGGTAGATCAGTGGCGTCAGTCCCCCGCGGCAAGCCACGGGGCACCCTCCGGCGGCGGGGCACGGCTTTCGTTACTGAACACTGAACACTGAAAACTGAAAACTGAAAACTCAAAATCGACCAACGCCGGCCCCGCTGGCGGGAGGTTGCACCAGCGAGTCCGGCGTCGAATAGGCAAGGCGTATAGCGGGAGCTACTTGAGCATGTGCGCGTCGCGTGTTGAGGCGGGTCCCTCGCGACCGGTGTAGGATTCGACGTCCTGCAAGGTCCAGATGTTATCGCCATCAAAACCGCAGAGCGGTGTTGTGGTCCAGCGAACGTGCCCGCTGAGTGAGAGAATGTTCTGTCCCTGGCCGCGGTGCGCGGTGGAGTTACCGCTCGCCGCGTTAAAGCCCTGGCGGAGCAATCCGAGCACGGGGATCCCGTCGTCGAAGAGCGGGTTGTCATCGGCCAGGATAGGCAGGTCCGCGTTGTCGTCGAGCGAGGGGCGCACTTTGGCCATGTTCTGATAGGCGAAACTGACGTTGTTGGCCTCGGGGAAATCGTCGAGCTCGCCGACCTTGTCATCGGGCATGGGAACGTGCATCCGCGAGGGGCACACGAACCGGTTCGGCGAGGTGTAATGCCCGCGTACCAGCCGGTACAGGTGGCGGCGGTTGGGCATGATCTCGTCAGCCGGATTCTCCGACATCGCCCAGGTTTTGTGCTCATCCCAGCCGGCGAACGGCAGGCTGTTGTTGTAGCCGGCGGCATAGGTCTGCAAACCCTGACCGATGCCGGCAAGTTGCGCGGAGCAGGCGATGCGCTGGCCGCGTTCACGCACGCTGAGCAGTCCTGGAATACCCAGACCGACCGCCAGCACGATCATGGCAGCGACGGCGATAATCTCGCGCATGCCTCTGAAGGGGATCAGCAGCGGCGCGGAGGCGGCATCGGCGTCGTCGTCCGGCTTGGATGGTGGTCTGATAACGCGGACACGCCTGATCGACGTCGCGACACGACCGGCAATGCGGTCGGCGACGCCGTCCGGTATCGGCTCACGCCGCACACTCTCCAACGCGGCAAACACCGACAGCAGAACGTCGTGCTGCTCGGCGAGGGCCGGGTCTTGCTCAATCCGGGCCATGACCAGCTTCGTTTGCTCGTCTGACAGTCGACCCAGATGCAGGTCGAGTAGATCAGGAGCGAATACACCGTCGGGCAGATCGGACATGTGCGTAGTACCTATTGGTTCCGGCGAACGGGTCCGGGATTAGCAGATCCAGGGTTGATCAGACGGTCAACGACTGCGACCCGGGATACAACTGTGCATACGTCACGCGGATTCTGTGTGTTCGCCGTGACTTCGCCATAATCCGGCAAAATGTGAGACCGCCGCGTGAAGGCGTGATTTCACCGTTCCGACGGGGATCTCGAGAATCTCCGCGATCTGGGCATAAGGCAGTTGCTGAAAGTAGCCCAGCAGCAGGATGGTCTTCAGATGCTCGGGCATTTCGGCCACCAGCTCGCGGACGAGCTTGCGGCGTTCGTCGGCCTCGGCGTCATCCGATACGGATGCCCCTGGGGCTTCGAGCGTGTCAGCCGGCGTCGGGCCGTCTTCGTCGATACCGGACGAATCGAGCGAGCGCATCTGCTTGCGTCCGCGGGAGCGCAGATAATCGCGGGCCTTATTGGCCGTGATCGTGTAAAGCCACGGTTTGAGCGGCCGCCGCGTGTCAAAGGTTGCCGCCGAGACGTGAAGTTGGATAAACGCTTCCTGCACCAGGTCTTCGGCGACGGCAGCGTTGTTGATAAAACGCAGGACAAACCGGAACAACTCGCTGGCGTAACGGGTCGTGAGCACCTCGAACGCGGTCGAATCACCGGTCAGGTGTGCGCGCAACAACTCAGCATCAGTTCGGTCAGCCACTCCCACCTGATACCTCACTACGCCCGCGAGCCCTCGCGGTTCGGAAACGGTGGATAATTCGGCCAAGAACCCGATCCGGCAACGGCGTCGGGATCGGCGGATGACCGGTCATCAGCCAGGGCGGTGGCCGTCCTGACGGATGCCACGTGCCGCAAGGGGCCGGGCACCTCCGCCGCCGCTTGGGCTCTCTTGCCAAGAGAGGGATTATCGGGTCAACTGCTCGCAGGCGTAAGGGCTGCGGGGCCGGGTTGTGTTGATCGCGGCTCGGTGGGTTCCGGCGTCGGTTTGCGACCGCTGTCGTAACCGGTCACAACTCCACGGGTTAACAGGATGTCCACCAAGCCCGTCAGATTGTCCGAAGGGGCGTTGGGCGAGCGCGAGCTCAAAGCGCTCGTCGAAGCGTCAGCGCTGATCAGCTCCAGTCTCGATCTCTCCGCAACGCTAAAAGCCATTGCCACCTCGGCGGCCGAAGTCTTGAACGCTGAAGCGAGCTCGGTGCTTCTGCTCGACAAACGACGGAAGCGGCTGGTGTTCGAGGCGGCGATCGGCACGACCAGTGACAGGTTGCTGGGGCAGGAGATGGACGCGCAGGCGGGCATAGCCGGCCGGGTTGCGACCATCGGCCAGCCGGTGCTGGTGCCCGACGCGCATCAGCACCCCGATTTCTTCCGCGAATTCGACGACAAGTCGAGTTTTGTCACACGCGGCATAATCGGCGCGCCGATGATCCTGCACTCCGAAGTGATCGGCGTCATCGAGGTGCTCAACAGAAAGGGCGACGCGCCCTTTACACCGCGGGACAAGGAGTTGCTGCGTCTGTTCGCCAATCTGGCGGCGATCAGCACGGCCAATGCCCAGCGGCATGAGGGTATCAAACGAGCCAACCTGGGTTTGCGCGTCGGCGCTCATCGGCAGCGGCCGATCATCGGCGACAGCGCCGCACTGCGTGAGGTTCAGCGTTTGTGCGACCGCGTGGCCGGCACCAACGCGACGGTGTTGTTGCTGGGTGAGACCGGGACCGGCAAGGAAGTCTGCGCCCGGGCGATTCACGAGCGCAGCCCGCGGTCTGAGCAACCCTTCGTCGCCATAAACTGCGCCGCCTTGCCGGAGACTCTGCTGGAAAGCGAGCTGTTCGGCCACGAGGCCGGCGCTTTCACCGGCGCGGCCGGGCGCAAGGCGGGGCGTTTCGAGCTGGCCGACCGGGGCACTTTGTTTCTGGACGAGATCGGCGACATCAGCCCATCGACGCAGATCAAGCTGCTGCGCGTCTTGCAGGAGCGTGAATTTGTGCGCGTGGGCGGCACCAAGGCCATCGCGTGCGACGTGCGCATCATCGCCGCCACCAACCGCGACCTGAAGGCGGCTATTGACAGCGGTGGATTTCGCGAGGACCTGTACTACCGGCTGAATGTCTTCCCGATTCACGTGGCCCCGCTGCGCGAGCGGACCGAAGATATTCCGGCGTTGGTGGAGTATTACGTGTCCCACAGTGTGAAGGAACTCGGCGCGCGGCCGCTGACCACGTCCGAGGAAGCCCTGTCACTCCTGGCGACGTACCGTTGGCCGGGGAACATCCGCGAATTGCGTAACGTGGTCGAGCGCGCCGTGCTTCTCTGCGACTCCGACAGCATCAAACCCGAGCAGTTGCCGCCCGAGATTGCCGGACAGCGCGTCATGATGTCGGTGGATACCGCTGGCGCTTCGGTCGAGGCGTACGAGAAATCGCTGGTGGTGCAGGCGCTGCGCGAGCACGACTGGAATCAGACGCGCGCGGCCAAATCACTCGGCATGACGCGCGACAATCTGCGCTATCGCATGCGCAAGTACGGGATCCGGCGGCCGGAGTGAGCAGGGTGCCCGTCACAATACCGCGGCACAGGTTTGCAACTTACGGCCCTCACCGGTTGAATACCCCGTGCCGCCGTGGTATTCGGACGGCTTCCATCGCCGCCATCGTGGCCGGTCGGCGGAGGCGGGGGGCTTGACTCGCGCGGGTAGGTGCTGGTGTAACCATGAATGATCTTGTCGTGCCGCAGAGTTTTCCCGAGAACGACTACACGCCGCACGGCTACCTTGATAACCCGATGCACACGTTGTGCAGCAGTGGGGGCGGGGTGCTCCGCTCGGTCCCGCCACTCGGTTTCGGATTCTGGCGAAGTTCGTTCAAGGGGTGTTACGGCGGCGGCAGCCAGGAGCGTGTGAACTACCTGTCGCTCATGAACATGGCCGTAGCCGTCGATGATCTGCGCCTGGCGACCAGCGCCGACTTCATATCCAATCGCATTCCGCTCGGATCGCGGTACCACACAACACAGATGATGAGCTATGACTGGATCTGCGCCGGGCTGGTGTTCAGCCTGAAGTATTTCCTGTCGCGCGAGAGCGCGCTGTTCTGCCGCATCGAAGTACACAACACACAGGCCATCGACCGGATGATCGTGCTGCACGCCACCAACATCTATGGCTTGTGGAACACGCGCTGGTGGGGGAGTGATGGAGTGGCGGCGCGGTACGTGCGCGAAGCCGATTGCGCCGTGAGCACGATCTGGGCTTACGGCGACTACTTCGTACTGGGCAGCGACATGCAGTCGGTGGCCCACAAGGCCACGGCGTCGGAGCGCGAGTGGCAGGGCTGGCTGCACGAAAACGACCTGTCTTCCAACAACGGGGCCTCGGTGCGCGGGCCCGGGCCGCTGCACGCGGTGATGTCCTACAAGCTCGCGGTTCCGGCGACCGAGAGTGTCAAGGCGCTGATCGGACTGGTGCGCGGGGCCAACGAAACCTGGGCGCTCGAGGAGTTCACGTCGTCGCTGGATCGGGCGCTGCCGACGCTCGAATTGCAGCTTGATGAGGATGAGGCGTTCTGGTCGAGTTGCCCGCTGCTCGAAGGCGACTGGCCGGAAATCTGGAAGCGTGGCTGGGTATACGACTTTGAAACCGTACGCATGGTCGTGCGCCCGCCGGCGGGGCTATTCGCGCACCATTGGGACGGCATGCAGATACACGCGCCGCGGAGCGTGCTGGCCGAAACGGCGGTTGATATGCTCGCGCTGCACTACGCCGATATCGAGCGGGCCAAGGAGGTTATGCTGGGCGTGTTCGCTGACGCGCCGGCCCCCAACGTGCCGTGTGTGCGCGAAGACGGCACCATGAACATGATTGCCGCGGACGGCATGGCGTGCGGAACCGCGCCATCCTGGTGCTTTCCGTTCCATGTGATCAAGGCGATCTATGCCGCCACGGGTGATGATCAGTGGATCACAGCGTTATATCCACTGCTGAAGGCGTATCTGGAATGGTGGTTTGAACATCGGCTGGGGACAACGGGCTACTTCCACTGCAAATGTGATTGGGAGTCGGGGCAGGATGGATCGCGGCGTTTTCCGGCGCGCGAAGGCGGCATCGCCGAGAGCGTTGGTGCGGTGGACGTCGAGGCCGGTGTGGCCGAGGCGCTGAAGCTGATGGCGCACTTCTCCGAAGTGGCCGACGCGCCCGAGGATACGCCCCGTTGGAAAGAACTGGCGGAGCAGCGCACGAAGGTCGTGCGGGATATGTTTGACGATGGTTGGTTTCGCGACGTCGATATCGCCAGCGGCAAACCGATCGTGCTGGACTACCAGGACATCATGATGATCGCGCCGCTGACCTGTGGCGTGGCCACCGCTGAGCAGATTGCGGCTGTGAAGCCGGCGCTGGCGCGGCTTTGCGAGCAGTCGCAGGTTTGGCTCGAATGGCCGTCGTTCACGCTGGCGTTTGTCGAAGCCGCCTGGACCGCACAAGCCCGCGAGCTGGCCGCGGAAGCCATCGCCGACATCGCTGAGCGCGTATATGCCCGCACTGACGCGCGCGAGGTGAGGTTGGTGGACAAGGGCAAGCCCTACGCTTGGCGCATACCAGGCGTGGCCAATGAGTACTGGCCCGTGGCGGACGACGTTGAACCGGGGGGCGAGGCCTATGGCTGGGGTGGTACGCTGCCGGCGCAGATCATCCGGGGCATCATCGGGTTTCGGGAGCCGGACGCGCTGTGCGATCCGGCCGACACCGACGTCGTGAGTTTCATGCTGGCCCCCGCTATCCCGCAGCGTCTGGCCGCGACCGGCAAGAAATACACGATCACGAATCTCGCGGTGCGCCGTGTCAACCTGGCGCTAACCTGCGAGATACTGGACTTGGGGCGCGTGCGGGTGACGCTCAACATGGACGTTCCGGCGTCGTGTACACTGCTCATTCGTGATCTTAAGCGCGGCCCGGTAAGTGAGGAAGATATTGACACGTCGGCCGTCAGCGTCGCGTTTGATGGCTTGAATGGCGCGGTGTACGAGGTGCTGATGCGCTTCAAGCCGGATTGACACGCGCCGGCCACGGCTATACCGCTCGCGCGGCCGTCGTTAACATATTCGGCCATGCCTCCAGTCTTCGCCGCGGCTCTGATTGTCTTCTGTGAAGGACTCGTGATCTGGGCCGTCTTCCCGGTGACGAGTTACTACTGCGATGACCTCGGCGGCGGCCCGGTCTGGGTCGGCGTAATGTTCGCGCTGATGTCGGCGCCCAAGGTCATGACCAACCCGATCTTCGGACGGCTGTCAGACCGGTTTGGCCGGCGACCACTGTTGGCGCTCGCCAGCATGGGCAACATCGCGGCGTCGGTCGGCTGGGCGCTGGCTCCCAGTTTGCAGTGGTTGGCCGTCTCGCGCGCCCTCGCCGGCACGTTCGGCACGAATGCCGCTCTTTCCGCCGCCGTCGTGGCCGATAGCACTGATCCCGAAAAGCGCGCCGCGGGGATGGGAATAATCGGGGCGGCTTTTGGATTGTCCATGATCATCGGTCCGCTGGTGGGGGGGGTGGTTACCCACTTCGGTTCCCACGCAGCCGTTGGCTGGCTATGCGCCGCAATCCAGGGCGTATCCCTGTTTACCGTCGTGTTCCTGTTACGCGAAACCCACCCTGTGCGTTCGGTACCCGCCACGCAGCCGCACGCGCCACGCGTATCACTGCGCGCAGTCTTGGGCGAGCCCGGCGCATTGCCACTACTGACAGTTACTCTGCTCCTCATGTTCGCTATGGCCCAGATTACCACGACGCTGGCGACGCTGACCAAGTGCAGCTACGGTTTCGACGCAGAGGCGACGGCTGGGATCTTCGTGTTGTTCGGCGTGACGGCAACATTGGTGCAAGGCGGCGCGATTCGCGTGCTGGTGCCGCGCTATGGCGAACGCCTGGCGGCGATGGCCGGGATCATCTGCATGGGAGCCGGCGCGGGCCTGATGGCGCTCGTGCCGCCGCTGGGCGTCCTCTGGTTCAGCATGGCCCTGATGGGAGCCGGCGGCGCTCTGACCATGCCGACGATCACGGCATTGCTGTCGCGCTGTGTGGGGCGCCGCCGCCAGGGCACCATGCTCGGCGCGCACCAGAGCGCGACGGCCCTGGGGCGCAGCGCCGGCGCGCTATGTGCCGGGCAGGCCTTTGCCTGGGGGATGGCGGTGCCGTACGCGCTGGCGGCCGTATTGGCGCTCGTAGCGCTGCTGGTGCTGGAATGGTCGGGGACAAGGGACCGGGGAAATGGAAGCGGGAGCCCGGAGACCTGGGACATTGGCTAGCGCGGTCTACATCCGCCCGCGGCAACGACCTCAAGGTCCGACGGCGGATTATCCGAAATTGACAAGAGGCGCCGTCTTCGGAGCAGTAGTCCCACGGGGCAATACACCGTGTTCATCGATGGGGTGACACGTGAGATGCCGGCGCCGTGTGAGAATGCCTGCCGGACGCACCGATCGGTGTTACGCTCGTGTTCGCCGTAGCCACCGTGGGGCCTATTCCTCTCAGGAGCAAGACCATGGCATCGCAGAAGTTGTGGCTGGGGATCTCGGCTTGTGCCGTCTTTGTCGCACTCACATTGCTGGTCGGGGGATGTCCGTCAACGGCCGACCCGAACGCGCCCGGCGATCCCAACGCGCCTGGTGATCCCAACGCGCCCGGTGACCCGAATACGCCCGCCGACCCCAATACGCCGGACCCGGCCGACGAAGTCGTCATCTTCAGCAACGACAACATTCTTGGCGTGTCCAACAACCCCACGGCGCCGACGCAGTTCACAACCGACCGCAGCTATCGCGTGACGTCGATGCGCAATTACCACTGGAACAACGGCCAGGGAACCGCCGGGCCGGGAATCATCGGGTTGCGCGCGGCGGATGACACCCTCGTCGGAACCTGGGCCTGCACGGCGACTGACGGGCAGAACAACACGCCGAATGCATACTGGCACTGCGCGCCATCCATCGATTTGCCGGCGGGTACGTACACAGTCCTGGATTCCGACGTGCCCACGTGGGCGAACAACAGTGAGTCCGGCGATGCGGGTATCAGCATTGTGCGCGGCATACCGATCGACGATGTTGCGGTGCCGGACCCGATCGACGAACCCATCATCTTCAGCAACGACAACATCCTCGGTGTGTTGAATGACCCCAACACGCCGACGCAGTTTACGGTCGAAAGCCGCGTGCTCGTGACCTCAATACGCAACTACCACTGGAACAACGGCCAGGGTACGGCCGGGCCGGGGACGATTGGGTTGCGCGCGGCGGATGATACGCTCATTGGCACGTGGACCTGTACGGCGACTGACGGACAGAACAACACGCCGAACGCATACTGGCATTGCGCGCCGTTCGTGGAACTGCCGGCGGGCACATACACGGTTGAAGATTCCGACGTGTCCACGTGGGCGAATAACAACGAGTCCGGCAACGCGGGCATCAGCATTGTGCGGGGTCTGACGATCGCGGACATCCCGTAGGCCGGACGGGGGCAGCGGGTCCGCATAGCGCCGGCCCCTGCGCATACTCGCAAGTAGCGGCACACATTCCAACCGGTCCCTGGCCGTAGCGTCTGCCACTGGAGGTGGACGCTACGGCCTGAATCCTCACGTCCTAGGGGTTTTCACTATACGACAGAAAGCACCCGGCGGGTGTATCCGCCGGTGGGGGGCGCTGGTAGCATATGCGCCCAGCGATGTGCCACCTCCCCGCGGTCCGCGATGGAGCACGGTGCCGCGGCGAGAGAGGATGACACGCACTATATGACGACAACTAACACGATCGCGCCGGCGTTTGAGACGCCGCCATGCGGATCAGACTTCGCCCGCGTTGGTGTGAGAGAGGGTTCTCGCTCCCGCGTCGCGGAACCGGTCCAGCCCACGCATCCATTGAGATCACGTGCCCGCGTGCTGTTGACCAGCGTCTTCGGGCCGTATGTCCAGGATGACGAGTACGGCAGCCGCAAGATAAACCCGATGGAGCTGTATCAAAACCAGGTGACGCGGGTGCAGGGAGTTTTCTCCTTGCGTATGTTCCACCGATCGTGGGGGCTGATGCTGATCCAGGCCAATATCGCCGCCCCGTGTACGCTGCTGGATTTCCCCGACCTGGAGCGTTTCGTCGCGGAGATCGCGACAAACGAATACGACATCGTCGGGATCAGCTCGATCATTCCGAACGTCGGCAAGGTGCGGAAGATGTGCGAGCTCATCCGCGAGCACCTGCCCGCGGCCAAGATCGTCGTCGGCGGTCACGTCGCGAATCTGCCGGATCTGGACGAGCGGATCGACGCCGACCACATTGTGAAGGGTGAGGGCGTGCGCTGGATGCGCGGCTTTCTCGGCGAAGACCAGAGCCGGCCGGTTACGCATCCGCGGATTGTCTCCGGTTTCGGCGCGCGCATCCTGGGGGTCAACCAGCCGGAAAAGCGGGGTGGGGTCGCCGCCACGCTGATACCGTCGGTGGGCTGCCCGATGGGCTGCAACTTCTGCTCAACGTCGGCGATGTTTGGCGGCAAGGGTAAGTGCGTTCACTTTTATGACACCGGCGACGAGCTGTTCGAGGTCATGTGCGGCCTGGAGCGAGATCTGCGGGTCAGGTCGTTCTTCGTCATGGACGAGAATTTCCTGATGCACCGCAAGCGGGCTCTGCGTCTGCTGAGCCTGATGATTGAACACGACAAGTCGTGGGCACTATACGTTTTCAGTTCGGCGAACGTGTTGCGCTCGTACACCATCGAACAACTGGTGGGCCTTGGCATCTTCTGGGTCTGGATGGGACTGGAGGGTAAGGACTCGCAGTACGGCAAGCTCGATGGTGCCGACACGCACGGTCTTGTGCGCACGCTCCAGTCGCACGGCATTCGCGTGCTCGGCTCCAGCATCATCGGGCTGGAAGAGCATACGCCGGAGAATATCGACGCGGCGATCGACCACGCCGTGAGCCACGATACGGATTTCCATCAGTTCGCGCTGTACACGGCGATTCCGGGCACTCCGTTGCACGCCGAGAAACAGGCCGCCGGGACGCTGCTGGACGAGGAGGCGTGTCCGCTGGCCGACAGCCACGGAGAACTCCAGTTCAATCATCGACACGAGCACATAACCGGCGGCCGGGAGACTGAGCTTCTGCGGCGCGCGTTCTGCCGCGACTTCGAGGTCAATGGGCCGAGTCTGATTCGGCTGGCACGGACGATGCTCCAGGGTTGGCGCCGTTACAAGAACCATCCCGAGCGGCGGGTCCGCGAGCGCTACACCTGGGACACCCGCGGCTTGGCCACCACATACGCCGGCGCCCTGTGGGCCGCCCGGCACTGGTACCGCCGCAACGCCACGATGTCGGCGAAGATCTCGCGTATTCTGGCGGACATCTACCGCGAGTTCGGGCTGAAATCGCGTCTGGTGGCACCGCTCATCGGCCGTTACCTGCGCTTCACAATGTCCCGCGAAGCCCGCCGCCTGGAGCAAGGCTGGACTTACGAGCCGCAGACGTTCTACGAAATGAACGCGGCGGTGGCAGCGGGGGCGACGCGCTAGCGCCCGGCGCGGGAGTTCAGCGTCGGCGCCTCATGTTCGACGAGAGGACGTTAGGGTTCACTCTGCGGACCATCCCACTCATCAGCTTGCTTACGGCTTCCAGACCGGCGTCCGGTCGTCCGCCGCGTTGTCGGTCAACCGTACGCGCATGTAGGAGCCCTCCGTCCGAAACGTATCGATCACGTAAATGTCCCGGTTGCCGTCAATTCGAGGACCGAAGGCAATGTGCTGGCCGTCGTCTGAGTAATCGGGAGCAGCGTCGTTGTCGCAGCCGGCGTCGTAAATCGGATCCTCTGTTCCGCCGGTCATGTTGATGATCGAAAGGCGGATGCTGCATGCCAGGGCCAGTCGCGTCGCATCGGGCGAGAAGTCGCACCACGATTCCCAACTGAAGCCGATGCCGTGGTTGACGGAGAGTGCCCGAATATCGGCGCTGGGATCGTCCACGTTGAACTCAAACGCGTCCGAGGCTTTCTGTGTCACCACAATGGCGTAGCCGGCCACGATTACCTTCGACGAATCCGGCGACCAGGCAGGCTTGGATGGGCCAATATGCAAGTCCGCCGCGTTCCAACTCGTACCGGACGCGAAGTTGACGTTCTGGATGTTGTTCAGCCTGATCGGCACACTGCCCGGGGCGAGGTCAATCACGAACAGATCGGGCGTCTCGGCGCCGGGCTGCGTGCGGAGGAACGCGAGCTTCCGGCCATCTGGAGAATAGCTGGGATGGTTGTCATCGAACGTGCTCTCTATCAGCAAAGTCGGGACACCACCCGGAGCCATCGTGTAGATCTGATACCTGCCCGTCCGATTGCTGGCAAAGGCGAAGCGCGTGCCGTCGCGTGACCATGTGGGGTTTACATCGTCCGCCTCGTCGCTGGTTTGCTGGGCGACGTCCTTCTCCAGGCCGGAGGCATCCATAGTGTAGATGTCGAAGTTACCCGCCCGATCGCTGGCGAAGGCGATCGTTCCCGTCAGGCCGGCCCCCTCGACCACCTCGACCGTCACCTGCACGATGCCCGTTCCGAGGTCGGTCACTACAGAGATATCGGCGGTGTGCTCGCCGGCAGTCAGCCCGCTGCGGTCGACGATAACAGTGGTCTGCCCGTCACCGGTGCCGTTGGTTGGGTCGATTGTGATCCAGCCCGATGTTGTTTCGCAGGACCATGTTGAGATGGCGGCGTCTGTCGCTGCAATGTTCAAATTCATCTCGGTCTGGGTTTGCCCGAAGTCCATCGGCGACGGGGATAACTGCACCGGCGACGGAGGCACTACCGACGGCGTAAGCCCGTCGCAGCCCGCCAGTGCTCCCAGGCATGCCAGGCAAAGCGCCAATGTTCCCACTCCGCGGTTGTTAACAAACGACATGTCTCCACCTCCATCGTATTCCGTTAGTTGTGTGGGTTGGGGCCATGGACTTGATAGCTTAGAAGCACCCTGCAGACCCTCGTGTCGGCCCCGCGAACCCGACCTGCAAGACTCCATGTACACAGTGCACCGCGCGGATGTCAATGGGGCCAGGTCGCGATGGCGAAGCTGCGTCAGGCTGAATGCGTGATACAATCGATTCGTGCTCGACTGGTCCTGATGCATGACCTGCACCTCAGGCCATGCTGGGCAGGCATTATGCAGCGGGCCAGTCCGTTGTGCAGACCGATCGGCTCACGGAAGGACACTCGGACCCGTGCCGAAGAACCAAACTAGTCAGGGACGGCCGCCCTTAGCTCAAGCAGCCTGGGCGCCGCCGCGAGTTGGCGTGTGTGCCGCAGTGTCCGACGAACTCGCGACGGTTGAGCGGTTGCTGTCACGCGCGCGGGCGCTGGCCGCCGAGCTGAAGCTGCCCGTGGTTGCCCGCGATACCCGCGATTTTGACCTGTTGCTGGTGGTCACCGGTGGGGGGCTGGAACTGCACGAGACCGGGCGCGGCGCCGCCGGCGGTGTGAGGGTGGATTTCGGCGTCGCCGGTACGAACGCTCGGCGGCTGGCGACGGCTTCACGCCGGCAACCGCTTGCCCGGGCCGTCGGCTTGAAGAAGCACAAGCCGGCGATTGTGGATGCCACCGGCGGCCTGGGACGCGACGCCATGCTGCTGGCGCGCCTGGGTTGCACGGTGATCGTCGTAGAACGCTCTCTGATCCTTGCGGCGATGTTGCGCGACGCCCTGGAACGAATGGCCACGGCGCCCGCGGAGGGTGAGACCGGGCCGGGGCGGCTGACGTTAGTCGTCGGCGATGCGGCAGACGTGTTGGCACGCATGCCGGAAAGTGAGTTGCCGGACGTGGTGTACCTCGACCCGATGTACCCGCCGAGTGGCAAGTCGGCTCTGCCCAAGAAGGAGATGCGTATACTCCGGCGGCTGGTCGGTGACGACGCTGATGCCGCCGGTCTGCTGGAGGTGGCCCGGCGCGTGGCTCGCGATCGGGTGGTGGTCAAGCGCACGCCGCGCGCCCAGCCGCTGGCCCCGGCGCCAACCATGAGCTACCGCGGCAAGCTCGCGCGCTGGGACGTTTACATCACGCGGTAACAGAAGCGGCTTCGACAAAAGATAGGGTGGAGAAGTGTGGCGGAGGCCACGGCCCAATCGAATGCGTTTTCAACATGGGATCAGGGCTCGCGGTTAATGATTGGGTGGGCGTGCCCGAGCATCAGCCGCCGGCCGGGGCCTTTCCGTCCGGAACTTGTGGATTGTCGACCTGCTCGATGCGTTCGACGGTCACGTTGCGGTAGAAGCCCTCCTTGCGCATCTTCTCGGCCTCGGCCTCGGCGGCCTTCTGGGTGTCGTGACGGCCGAGGGTTACGGCTAATCCGTCGGCGGACTTTCCGCGCACACGCCATTGCTTTGGTTCACCTTGCCACTTTGTTGCCATAAGGGCCTCTCGCTATTGGCCAGATGACACGCGCGGCGCGCACGCCGTTCTGACTGACTGTGTTATTAAACCGCTCGCAGGAGAGAAGGCTGCCACAAGCGCCTTGCCCACCTGTTGTTTCGGCTGGAGATTCGTCCAGCATTCTCGCGAAGAATTCATTGCCCTTGCGGGCGCGATAGCGGCCGACGCCTCGATCAGGCGTGCGATGCAGAAAACGCCACTGCGCCTCGACGGCCGCGCAACACAGCTTACTGCCGTCATTCCGCGCCGGCCAGCCGGTGTTCCGCCACACATCGTCCGACGCCGCACTTGATTCTAGTCGGCACTAGCGACCTCTACCGTATCCACCTCCGCCACCGTGGCCGCCACGGCCGCCCCGGCGCGGCTCGCGTGGTTTGGCCTCGTTGATCGTGAGGGCGCGGCCGCCATGCTCCTGCCCGTTCAGTGCGTCGATTGCGGCCTGGGCTTCCTCGTCCGAGCCCATCTCGACGAATCCAAACCCCTTGCTGCGGCCGGTCATGCGGTCTGTGATAACCTCGGCGCTTGTAACGGCTCCGTGCTCGGACAGCAGCCGCTCCAGATCCGAGCTGGTCATGTCATAGCTCAGGTTTCCGCAATACAGCTTTTTGCCCATCGTAAGCTCTCCGGTTGATGGCAAATTCGATCCAATGCACCCTGTCTACGTGCGGGTGGGGGAGCGCGCATCATGCGTAGTCGGCCTGACACAACACGCCTACCCGACGCCGGTACGTCACTCCTCCGGGATCTCCAGGTCGAGGATCGATTTCGTCAGGTCCTTTGCGAAGCTCTCTTTGCAGTGGCCGGAACAGAAATGCAGTGTGTAGCCCGCCACTTCCAACGCGTGTTCGCTCTTGCCGTCCATGCCCAGCGCGCAACTCGCGCAGCGATGGACGATTCTGTCGATGGTGCCATCGAGCGCGTCGGCTTCGGCCAGTTTGGCCTCGACGGCGGCGCGGGCGCTTTCATCGATTTCACCCACCACCGATTCGCCCTGTTCGGCCAGCGTGGCTGCGTTGATCTCTGTTTCGTTCTTCGCCGGCTCGTTCTTGTCGCATCCGGTCAGAACACTCACTGCAAGCGCCCCAACCAGGCACCATGTACGCCAACGGGTAAATCGCATCAGCAGAACTCCTCGCGTGGGACAAGCATTCCTGGGTCGGCCTGCGGCGGCCGTGCCGGCCACCTTCACCCCGACGAATGATACCAGTTTTGGCGCCCGCCGGATACGGCGTCGCGAGAGGGACTGTCCGGAGAATCGTCCGGGGTCGCGCACCGTCACTCTGCGTGGGGTGGAACGCGACGCCGGCGGCGTGGCCCGCCGCTGCATTTGACTGTGATTGGCACTAATATAGCAGCCGTGCTGTCGGCACTGTGTGCAGCGTGGCGCCGGCGTCTTGCCCGTGCGTTGCATAGTGCGGGGTTACTTGAGAGGTAAACGAGGAGATCACGCACGTGCTTGTCGCCGACTGGTTGGCCGAGGATGGACCACTCGCCGGGCACCTCACCGGATACGAATCACGGCCTCAGCAGCATGAGATGGCGGTGGCCGTGGCGACGGCGTTTCGTGACTCGCACAATCTGGCCGTCGAGGCCGGCACGGGGGTCGGCAAGACGTTTGGCTATCTGCTGCCGGCGATTGAGCAGGTCATTCACGAGAAACGGCGTGTGGTTGTCAGCACGCACACCATCGCGCTGCAAGAGCAGTTGATTCAGAAAGACATTCCCACGTTGCAGGCGGCGCTCGGGCTCGACTTTAAGGCCGAGCTGGTCAAAGGCCGCGGCAACTACCTCGGTCTGCGGCGTCTCCAGCAGGCGAGCCAGCGTCAAAAGACCCTATTCAACACGCGCGATGCGCGCTCCACGCTGCACATGCTCGAAGACTGGGCCTACGAGACCAAGGACGGTTCCCTGAGCGACTTGACCGAAGCGCCGCCGATGGATGTCTGGGAGAAGGTGCGCAGCGAACGCGGCAACTGCCTGGGCCGGCGTTGCCCGACGTACGAACAGTGCTTTTACCAGCGCGCCCGGCGCCGCGCCGAGACCGCGGGCATCCTGGTGGTCAATCACGCTCTGCTGGTGTCGGACCTGGTGTTGAGGCGGGATGGGGCCAGCGTGCTCCCTGATTATGACCTGGTCGTCGTTGACGAAGCCCATACGTTGGACCAGGTGGCGACTGATCACTTTGGCACCTCCGTGGCCGCCAGCCAGGTTCAATATCTGCTAAGCGGGTTGTTCAACGATCGCACCGGCAAGGGGTTTCTGGCGGGGATCGGCGCCGATGTGCAACGGCAGGCGGTGGTGCGCGCGGCCGGGGCGTGTACCGAGTTTTTCAACAGCCTGCATGCCTGGCAGGCGCGGCGCGGGCGCAGCAACGGGCGGCTGGTGGTGAAGGAGCCGGTACCGAACGTCTTGTCGCCGGCGCTCAAGGAGATGTGCGCCGAACTGGCCGGCTTTAAGAAGGAGCTGCCGCGCGAAGAGGATCAGCGCGAACTCGGCGCCGCGCTCGAACGGGCCATGACGATCGCCGCGGCCACGGAAAGTCTGCTGACGCAGGCGTACGAGGAGCACGTGTATTGGATTGAGTCGTCGCGCAGTCGCGCGCGTTGGATCTCGCTGAACGCCGCGCCGCTTACGGCCGGTGAATCGTTGCGCGAGTTGCTGTTTGAGCGGGCGGCGAGCGTGGTGCTGACGAGCGCGACGTTGGCGGTGGCGGGGTCCGAGCCGTTCGCGTATATGCTCGGCCGGCTCGGTTCGCCGCCGGCCGAGACGCTCCAACTCGGCTCGCCGTTCGATTTTGAGCGGCAGGTGACGGTACACGTCGAGGGCGGGTTGCCCGAGCCGTCAAACAAGGACGAATTCCTGCGGGCGGCGACGGCGGCGATCAGCGCCTATCTGCGCCAGACCGAGGGCCGCGCTTTTGTGCTCTTCACCAGCTACCAGATGCTCAACGAGGCGGCCGCTGTGGTGCGCGACGATCTGGGAGCCGATGGTTACACGATTCTCGCGCAGGGCGAGGCGCTGCCGCGCTCGAAGATGCTCGACGAGTTTCGCCAGACGCCCAAGTGCGCAATCTTCGGCACCGACAGCTTCTGGCAGGGCGTGGATGTGATCGGCGAAGCGCTCAGCAACGTAACCATCGTCAAGCTGCCGTTCGCCGTCCCCGATCGGCCGACCGTCGAGGCGCGCATCGAGCTGATGCGTCAGCGCGGCGAGAACCCCTTCATGAACTACCAACTTCCCGAGGCGATCCTCAAGTTCCGCCAGGGCTTCGGCCGGCTGATCCGCAGCAAGACCGACCGCGGGATTGTCGTGATCCTCGATCCGCGCGTGGTGCGCAAACACTACGGCCGCCAGATCCTCGAAGCCCTGCCGCCGTGCAACGTGCAGGTGTCGCGCCAACCGTGGTGAGCCGCGCGTTTCTTCAGTGGCGTCTGACCCCCGAGTCGGACGTTCCGTCTTCAATGGCGTCCGAACCCCGAGTCGGACGCTCCTTCTTCAGTAGTGTCCGCCCCCCCGAGTCCGACGTTCCGTCCCGCACCATTCGCCGGTTGGATTCCGATTGGTGTTGGTTCTGGCGTCGGCGTCGTTCGGGTCGGCGGCGACGCTGATGTTGCGGTCGTAAACCAGAAGTTCGTCGATGTACGTCGGCCCGTAGACGAACTGCCCCAGCGTCCGCGGCGTGGCGGCGTTGTCACGCACCTCGACCAGCCGCCAGCCGGCGTAGTAGTAATGCTCATGCCGATCGCCGGTCAGAATGCCGACGGTATTCGGATCGTTCGGGTCCGGATTGGAGCCGTGTACGCTGCCGACGCCGGCGTGGCGGACTTACAGGCCTCGATTCGCGTTCAGCCACTCCCGCGAGTTCCACCCAACAAGGCAAGCCGCGACCGGCTCGAACTCGATGCGCGGGTCGTCGGACTGGACCAAGGCGATCAGCCGCCGACCCAGCAGCGCATAGGTCCGCGAGTTGCTGGCGATGACGTCGAGCACGAAATGTGCCGTATCGTGATCTTGCTCTGCGAAGCAGTCAAAGCGGCGGAATACCAAGACGAAACCGCCGATATCCGGGATCTCCAGGTACCTCATGCGGTCATTGAAGGCGTTCAGATTACGCCCGTAAAAATCTGAGAACCCCAGAGCCTCCTGGATATCGTCGTGAAAGGCGTCCTCGGACATCCATCGAGCGCAATCAAAGGAGAACACCTTGTAGCGCCGAGCACGAAGCCACGCGACGTCTTCCTCGAGAATCGCCGGCCGGTAGTAGAGAGTCACGGGGCTATCCCGAAGGAGAAACCAGTCCAGCGGCGGATCCTTTTCGATGTCTTGGTCGGTGAATATGGCCATCGCAACATGCCCCTTTGCGCCCCAAAAGAACGTCACCCTGTCAGTCTCGCACCTACCGATCAGCCACGTCACGCCGGGCGAGGAGCGTGGCGTCCGATCGGGGGTACAAATAGGGGTACAAATAGGCGGTACAAATAGGGACAGCCACCGGTTTTGGGTACAAATAGGGTACAAATAGGGTACAAATAGGGACAGCCACCGGTTTTTGCCCTCACCTCGCCGCCTTTACAAATAGTACAAATAGGGACAGCCACCCGTTTTTGCCCTCATCTCGCCGCCTTTGTCTTCCGCGGCCGGCCGATCGGCTGCGTACAAATAGGGACAGCCACCCGTTTTTGCCCTCATCTCGCCGCCTTTGTCTTCCGCGGCCGGCCGATCGGCTGCGGACGCAGGCGACAACCCAGCCGACGCTCCAGTTTACTCAGGAAGCTGTCAGACGCCAGCGGGCGGCCGGTGCGCGTGCAACGACGCAGTCGGCCGGTCAACGCCTCGTCTTCCGGCTCGCAGAGTTGCTCACGCCACTTCGCCGGCGACCAGTCCTTGCGCCAAGCGGCCAGGTCGAGCAGATCGCTCCTGTCCGGCCCGGCTCCCACGTGTGCGGCGGCACTCGACCAACCATAGCGCCACGCCCGCCGTACGAGTCGCGCGCGGACCGGGTTGCGTTCGATGTAGCGCAACGCCGCCCAGAGGTGCGGCTCATCGAGCGGGCATGAGAAGAAACGGTTCTGCCAGAGGTGGCCGCTGCGACCGTGCAGCCGATTGACGTACTGGGTGTACAGGTAATGTGTGCGGCCGATCGCGTGGGCCAGGGCATCTTCGTCGTGCGGAACCGCGATCAGATGCGTGTGGTTGGTCATCAGGCAATAGCCGATGACTATCACGCCGGCGGCTTCGCACCGCTGGCGGAGCAGGTCGAGATACATCCGGCGGTCGTCATCGACGAAGAAGACCGTCTGCCGGTTGTTGCCGCGCTGCGTGATGTGATGCGGGCAATGCGGGATGACCGTACGGGCGACACGGGGCATGGCGGGAAGGCTAGCACATGACGATGTTGCTGTCAAAAAACGGTGGCTGTCCCTACTTATCGGTGTAGAAGTTGCCGCTGGTGTAGGAGAAGCTGGAGCTGGTGGCGCGGGCGACCGGCTCGCTGCCGTTGATGACCTCGCGGTATTCGACGGATTTTCTGCCGATGTGGCGGCGGATGACCACCATGCCGTAGTTCTCGGGATCCTGATAGTTGACGATGATCCCGGCGTCGTACAGGCCTTGGAGGATCTGGACGTCGGCTTGCACGATGACGTCGCGTGAGCTTCCACCGCTGTATTCCGGGCCGACGCGGACGTGTCGCAGGACGCACTGGCGATTGATGCCGTCGGAGTTGTAGAATTCGAGCTTACCGCCGGTGACGCGCACGTTGCCGATGTCGGCGGTGAAGCGCCATCGACGGCACATGCACCCGCTTCCCTGTCTCAGTGATCCATCATCCAATTGGATCCATCGGGAGCCCACGACAGTGTGCAGCATGGATAGCAGTCTTGCCCGCAGCCGAAGGATAGTGCAAATGACCTCTCATCAGGCAAATACTCCCATTCCTTTGATCCGGCAGTTGGCGGCTTGATGGAAGTGATGTACTTCGGCACAAGTTCATCGAGGGTAGTCGGCGGCCCTCCATGGTCCGCAATGTAGGCTTCAATCGCCGCGACGATTGGCTCCGCGCGCCGCTTGCTCTCGTTGATACTGTGCTCTGACCATGACTCGCAGCCAGAAAGTGTGGCTACGGCAATGAGGCACCCTAGTGCCGTAGCATAGCGAGCAATGCAATTACGTGTACTTGGACAAATGAACATGCCAAACACTCCAGTGCAGGTTGTGCCACGAAGCTCCATGTCACGCACCTCTCGTTTTATGCTCACTCCTGGTAAGTCACTTCCGCCGTGTGTTCGCCGCAGCCGATGAGACGAGCGATCCGAAAGAAAGAAACCGGAGACGGTAGGAGCATATCGCGCGATGGACTCCCGCGTGCTTTTGCTTCGTGTCATTCCCGCAGTGCCGGGGGCAACGAGCATTGAATAGTACATGAAAGCAGACTCTCGCCGCGAGCGTCGCGAAGCAGTTTCCAGCCACGTCCAACACTATCCGGCCCCTCGGTCGCTGTACAGCAGCCATGCACTTGGTGTACATCACTGCCGCGGTCCGCCTGGGCAGGTCCGCCCATCGGTGTTCCCGCCGCCGGGTGGAATGGCAGGCGGAGGCTTGCGTCCACCAGCCGGGGGACGAGGTGGGGGCTTCGGTGCCGGCGGGGTTATCCGCGGATCGTTCTCTCGGTCTCGAATAACACGACCATCTTCCATTGCCTCATCCACCATGCCATCAATCTCGTCAATTGACTTACCCTCTTCCTTCGCCTGCTCCCCGATGTCTCGACCAACCTCATTGTTGTATAAGTCAGCCTGAGTATCTCTATCATCTGAGTCATCAGGCTCATGTATATCTCCGATCTTCTTGGCGACATCTCTGCCGTACTTATATGTCAGCCGCGCCTGCCACATCGTGTGCCTTGCCGCGTTCCGCGCCCCTTTTTTGTCGGCGGCTGTCCCTTGGTCTGCATACCCACTCGCGTACTCCCTCGCGTGTTGGTACGTCTCACCTCGGCCAGCATCATCTGATGCCTCCCATCCAACTGCCCAAACGCCGGCGATCGCCTGTTTGAGCCTATAGTAGTATAGACCGAGAGGGTCCACCCATCCAATGGAATTCGAACCAAGATATGAATAGGCATTGGGTCCATCCACATACCCCAGCGGATCGCGCTGCATGAAGCGGCCGAGGCGGGGGTGGTATTGGCGGTAGCGGTTGTGGTAGGTGCGGGTGTCGGCGTCGAAGTGTAAGCCCTGGTGCATAAACGGGTTACCGACGCGGCTGACCAGCAGGGCGTTGCCCGACTCCGCCGCCGGGCCGCCGGCGAAGATCTGTGGCTCGCCGTAGGCGCTGTAGCGATACCGCTCGGCGACCGCCCCGGCTTCGTCTGTGAGCGCCACCACGCGGAAGTTCGCGTCCTGGTGATAGAAATACCGCTCCGACGCCGCGTCGAGACACGCGTCGGCGTCGTTCGGGTCGGCGGCGACGCTGATGTTGCGGTCGTAAACCAGCAGCTCGTCGATGTACGTCGGGCCGTAGCAGCCCGCAATGTATGGTCTGTGGCGCGGCCCTGAGGCAGGGTGGCCGCGCACAGCCTATCGCGGCATCAAGTTGTTCCATACTGCGCATTACTCTGCAGTTGGCTACGCCAGGAACGCTCGACGCACACACCAGCCCCCTTGTATTGGCTAAGCCACATTCCCCGGGCCGATCGCACGAGCCTCACTTGGCCGGTGAGACCGTGGGCGTCGCTCCCGTGTGACTTGCGAGAGCCGCCCTGAATTCATCCGATGAACACTCGCGGACAATGTCCTTGACGAGCCTGGTCATGGACCACTTGATCATCAGGTCAAATGCGTAGGCGCCGCCGACCGGGAAGCCGGGCGCGGAGCGGGCAAACGACTGTTTCCATAGAAGCTCACCGTCGCGATCCTCAAGAAACAGGGTGACACGGTTCTGGCCGCCTTCGATCACAAAGGGCCACAACCAGGTGTAGCTCCACCACCAGCAGCGATTCACTTCCCCGCGCAGCACGGGCCAATCCTGCGGCGCTGCGACAGCGTCAACCAGCTCATAGCCCGCCGCTTGTAATGCGTCCCGGACGGCCTGGTCAAAGGATTGCTGGATCGGTGTTTCCGGGTTGGCGTTGATGTTCCCCGCCGGCAGCGCGAAAGCCGTCCAAGTGTGCTTGCCGATTGTCGACGGTCCAGGGTTGCGGTCCCACAACTCGGACCGGCGATTCAGCACCGCCAGATCGCCAACGGCCAGCGGCGTTCGGTTCGTGACTTCGACGGCTTCTGGTGCATGCCATGTGATCTTCGCGTACTGCTGACAACCAGCTACGGCAGTGAGCACGTAGGCCAGCAGCAGGGCCATCGCCGAAGATGTTAACGGGTTGTGATGCTCTTTCACTCGTCTCTCCTTCCACTTTTGTGGCCAACACATCAGGGCGCCGCCCCATGGGCTGGCCGGCCAAACTGAACGTGCCACCAAGACATGGCTGATCCCACTCCGGCCAACCGCCTTATGACGGCGTCGCGTTTAACGCCGTATTCAGGGTCTCTCTGAGAACCGCGAGATAGTCTCGCATGGCTTGGACTTCTTGCGGCGTCATGGGTCCAGTGATAGACGGGCGTCTCAACATCTCCTCATAGACATCAATGAGGCCATTGAGCGCCTGGCGGGCCGCCGGCATGTTTCCGGAGTAAGCCGCGGAGACATACTCGGCGTACCGTTCGATGCCGAGATCCTGCAAGGCTTCGTCTGTGTGCAAGGCGAGAGGTGTTGGCAGGAGGCCATCGTCCACACAGCCGACACACAACAGCAGTCCAATACAAGCGATCGTGAGTTTCATGCCAGGCTCCTTGTTCGTTGTTCACATCCAAGGCTCATTCCGCGTTTCGCTCGTCGCACGACGACCCCTGCTGTTTGCACGACGCCGTTCTCCGCCGCCGGACGGCCCTTGCCGTCTCCCTCTGTCAGTACGTGCGTCAAGTCGCTAGAATGGACCCAGCACTTTCTCGGACGGAGGGTTCGGATTGTGGCGGGCGGCACGGACGGTCCTATAACTCAGCTACTGAACGCCGCTGCGCAGGGGGACGACGCAGCGCGCAACCGAGTGTGGTCAGCAGTCATCGACGAGATGAGGCGGCTGGCGCGGGCGCAACTGGCCAACGAAGGCGCCGGTTGCCGGCTGCAACCGACGTCACTGATCGACGAGGCCTATATGAAGCTCGTCGGCAAGGGGGACATCGAGTGGTCCAGCCGGCGCCATTTCTGGGGTGCGGCGGCAAAAGCCATGCGGCAAATCCTCGTGGATGACGCACGTACTAGAGGACGGCTGAAACGCGGCGCGGGAAAAACGCCCGAGCCGCTTCCGGCTGAACTGCCCGGCGCCGGCTATGACGTGTTTGAGGTGCTGGCGGTCGACGAGGCGCTCAGGAAGCTGGAGCAGGACGACCCGGCCCGCGCGGAGATCGTGCACTTGAGGTACTTCGCCGGACTGAGCGTCAAGGAGACGGCGGCCGCACTCGACGTGTCCTCGGGAACCGTGGACACCGGCTGGCGTTTCGCCCGGGCGTGGATCCGCCGCGAGTTGAGCAAAGGTGACACGAGAACGCATGATGGCCTGGCAGGCGATGGCTAGCAAGAAAGCGCAACGCGCCTACGACATCTTCGGGCGGGCGATCCAGCTCCCACCGGCGGAGCGCGCTGCCCTTCTTAACGAGGCCTGCGGCGGCGACGAGGAACTGTGCGCCGAGATCCTCTCGCTCCTGCAGCACGACAGCCGTGTTGAGGACGGCTTTCTGAAGTCGCCAGTGGCCGGCCGGGCGGCGGCGGGTGAGACAGCGGCGCACACACCCGCGCGGATTGACGAAGTGGGCGACGGCAG
The DNA here is from genome assembly GCA_963675745.2 of Phycisphaerae bacterium. Taxonomy (GTDB): domain Bacteria; phylum Planctomycetota; class Phycisphaerae; order UBA1845; family Fen-1342; genus JAFGRR01. The sequence continues at coordinate 62,623 of CAXXWX010000015.1, read as the reverse complement.
CGGCGTGGCACAGGCGGCCGATCCTAACGACGACGCACCCGCCGCAACGGACCGGCCGGCTCGCGCCGCCGGCTCCCTGCCGCAGTTCCCCGGCTATCGCACGATCCGCAAGCTGGACCATGGTGGTCAGGGAGTGGTCTATCAGGCGCTCCAGCAATCCACGAAGCGCAAGGTGGCGATCAAAATCCTGCTGGACGGTCCCCACGCCTCCATGGCGGCCGAAAGGCGCTTCGAGCGTGAGATCGAGCTGGTCGGCCAGTTGCGACACCCGAACATCATCGGGATCTTCCACTCCGGCACGACACCTGACGGCCGGCGCTTCTACGTGATGGACTATGTGCGGGGGACTCCGCTGCACCAGTACGTCAGGGATGAGAAGCTCCCGTTGGAAAAAACGCTGAGTCTGTTCTCGTCAGTCTGCGATGCGGTGCAATACGCGCACCACAAGGGCGTGATTCACCGCGACCTGAAGCCCGGCAATATCCTCGTTGACAGCGACGGAGTCCCGAAGATTCTCGACTTCGGACTGGCGAAATGGGCGGCCGGGCCAATCGACACGGTTGTGTCGCTGAGCGAGCAAGTCATCGGCACGCTGCCGTACATGAGCCCCGAGCAGGCCCGAGGCAATCCAGACGAGATCGACACGCGAACGGACATATACGCGCTGGGTGTGATCCTGTACGAACTGCTGACCGGACATTACCCCTACCCGGTTGTTGGGAACGTCATCGAGGTTCTCAAGCACATCACGGACACGCCGCCGACTCCGCCCAGCCGCAGTTGGAAGCCGAGCTCGGGGATCACGCAGCGGACCTCGAAGAGGCTGCGCGCCGGGCAGTGTCCGATCGACGACGAGGTGCAGACGCTGATACTGAAGGCGCTCTCGAAGGAACGCGAGCGGCGGTATCAATCCGCCGGCGAGATGGCCCTGGATGTCGGGCGCTATCTGGCCGGTCAGCCCATCGAGGCCAAGCGGGACAGTGCGTTCTATGTGCTCAGCAAGACGCTCAGGCGATACCGGACGCCCATCGCCGTCGGCGCCGCCCTGACGCTGGTCATCCTGACGGCGTTCATCTACTCCGCGGCGAGCTGGCGTCATATGGCGAAGCAACAGCAGCGGATTGAGGAGCTGGAGCGAGCCATTAACGCAAGTTCCCTGGCCGTCCGCGAGAAGCTGCCGCGGGGGCCCGGGGCGCCGATACTCGCAGAGCTTGAATCAGACGAGGCCGCCGACGGCTCGCCATCGTCGGCGGATCGTGTTCATCGATTGCTTGATCGCGAGCGCGCACTTGAACGCAGGAAAGGCCAGGCGACCACGCTGGATGCTTATACTGCCAACGGGGATTACGAGGGCGCCGGCGCGTATATCACCGAGCAGCTTGGCGGCACGCCGGATGACGCTTTCCTGACCGCGTACCGTGGCTACCTGCGGGTCAAGCGATATAGTCAGATCCTGAGTTCGAGTGGAATCCACGAGTTCGCCTTGCTGGAGTCGGCCAGACAGGACTTCCAGCGATCCATTGTTCTAGATTCGGGCCAGGCGGCGATCGCGCATGAAGGGATCGGCAACACCTGTTATCTCAAAGCCCGGTCAACCCATGCCGCCGCTGACTTTCAGGCGGCGATCGACGCGTATTCCAAGGCCATCCACATCAAGCCGGACTTCATCAGAGCCCACTCCAACCGCGGACACGCGTACTTCGATGCAGGGCGGTACTTCCTGGCGCTCAACGACTACGCGGTGGCCATATCTGCGGGGCCCGAGCGGCTCTCCGAATCTGTGCCTGACGCGTGGCGTACGTATTTCAACTATGGCGTCACGTTGCGTCTGTTAGGCGCGTCGGAGGAGGCGATCGGGCGATTCCGTGAAGCCGTGACTGAGGCGCCGGACAATTTGTATTGTGATCTCGCCCTGGCGCTTGCCTACCTGGACATAGGCGAAGACGATAACGCCGAGGAGTGTCTAGAGCTGGGCAAGCAGAAAGCCGCACCGGACACGTGGGAGGGAAAGCTGGTGCGCTGCCTGTTGCTGGAGCTGCCGCCGGAGCAGTTGATTACGGCGGCCGGTGAGCCCGGGGGTGACCTTTGTGAAGCGCATTACTTCGCGGGCGAGGCCTTCTTGCGCCGGGGAGAGCAAGAGAGTGCGCAGCGTGAGTTTCAGAAGTGCATCGCGGAGTGCGAATCCGCTGATTGCATTTACTACAACGAGTATCTGTGGGCCAAATGGCGAAGTGAGTGAGGTTGGTGACTGGGGCTACGTGAGTGAAGCGCCTGTCGCATTATGGTGAATCAGCTAGGGGAGTAACTACAATGCGCTGCAAATGCTTGTTAGGAGTTCTGGCTGTAATGTGCCTGCTGCTGCACGGGTGTCCGCCGCCTGGCGCCCCGGGCGAGCCGAATTCACCGAGCGACCCGAACTCGCCGGGTGAGCCGAATTCACCGGGCGACGCGAATGCGCCGGGCGACCCGAATTGGCCGGGTGACCCGAATTCGTCGGGCGACGATCTACCACGCCTTGACGGAGCCATCAACGTTGTGGGGGCGACCTGGGTCGACGCTCCGCTTGATGAATCCGCTACGGCCAAGCTGCTCGCCACCAAGTCCACGGGCGGGCCTACGATTGTCCCGCCCACTGTTACGTCGAACTCATCCGAAAGCTTCGATGTCGAAGTTGCGGAGGTCGATGACAGCCACAAGGTGTCCGATGTGGCACAACTGCGTGTCGGCCTGCCAGGATACTCCGGTCACTTCGTCCTCGATGTCGGTTCCGATGACCGCACAGCGGAGGGCGCGATTCTGGTCACGGTCGTACGAGAAGAGCCCGGCGTGCTCACCGATGGGTTTGATCTTCAGTTCCTTGCCGAGGACGACAACAAACGAACGGGCGATATCACCGATGTACCCGCCGCGTTCTTCGCCGCCTCGGCCGGGGAGGATGGCATGGCCGGAGTCGGCGACACGGTAGCGCTGAGCGCCACCTTGACCGGTGCAACGGGAGTGACCACTATCGCGTGGAGTCAGGTCTCCGGGCCGTCCGCGAGCATTGCGGATCCCGCGTCGGCAAGCACCACGTTTGTGCCGCCGGCCGTCGGCACGTATGTCATGAAACTCGAGGCGGTGGACGCAACCGGCGTGATCGATGTCGATTTGGTCACGACGCTGGTGGTTGACACCTTCACGGTGGACGCCGGCGAATCGGGCGTCGTCCAGGTGGGCGAAGAGGTTCAACTGCGCGGGCTCGCCGCCGGTGGATCGGGGCAGGCCACGTTCGAATGGACCGAGGTTTCCGGCCACGGTGTAGAAGTCATGGATTCCGATAGCCGCATCGCCAGCTTTGTGCCCGCCGAAACCGGCGAGTACGAGTTCACGCTCACCGCCACGGATGACATCGAAGGCGAAGCGTCGGATAGCGTGATCTACAAGGCGGTCAGCGGGCTGACCGCAGATGCCAGCGCACCAGCCGAGGCTTTGCCGGGGACAACGATCCAACTGCAGGGCCAGGCGGCCGGCGGACTATTGCCGTACGCCTTCCGCTGGTCACAGACGGGCGGTCCCGCCGTGCAAATTGTAGATGCCACCAACCAGACGGCGCTCGTGTCGCTGTCAGAGGCGGGCGATTACACGTTCAAGTTGCTCGTGGAAGACTCGGCGGCCGCACGCGGCGCCGACACCGTGACCGTCTCCGTTATGTGCCAGGATTCCCTGTGCAACGACGGGCTGTACTGCAATGGTGAAGAAACGTGTGTCAACGGTGAATGCGCGCCGGGCACCCCACCATGCCCGGACGGCGTGCCCTGTGACGAAGAGAATGATCTATGCCTGACGTGCCCGGAATACAACGACTGCGACGACGGCGATGCGTGCACAGTTGATGAGTGTGACCCCGCGACCGGCATATGCTCGCACGAGCCGGTGGATTGCGACGATGGCGATCCGTGTACGGAGGACACATGTGACCCCAACCTGGGCTGTGTCAACACGCCGATCGTCTGCGGCGAGAACGAAATCTGCATCTGCGGCGAGTGTGTCGAGATCTGCCCGCCGGACTGCAACTCACTCATCTTCTTCGACGACTTTGAGGAGGGCTTTGGAGACTGGTCCGTTGACGGTGGTAACTGGCAAGTCGGCCGGCCAACCTACGGGCCGCCGAAAGACCCCAATTCGGGCGAGCGGGCCTATTCGGGCGTGCAAGTGGCGGCGACGGTATTGGCAGGGAAATACGCCCAGAACGATAGTCGCTTGGTAAGTCGCGCAATCCAGCTCCCGGTAATCCGCCCAGACGACAAGATCCACTTGCACTTCTGGCACTGGTTTGCATTTGATGATTACACGACGTGGAACGGGCACCGGTACTACGATTCCGGCACAGTACAGATTCGAGAACGAACCTGCGCCGGGGAGTGGGCGGGTTGGACGAGCTTTGACGCCTACACCTTGGTTTCTGGTGTGTGGTCTCCCGCCCTCACGGTGGATCTGTCTGCCTACTCCGGGAAGGAAATTCAGATTGGGTTCCGGCTGAATGGTGACAGCACCAGTGACGCTCTTGCGGGCTGGTACATTGATGATGTCAGAATCGAAGGTTCGTGGTAGTGACAGCGATCCTGGCAGGCCGTTGAAGACTTGACGAAGCGGTCGGCCCGCGAACCGGACATCGGCTTCTGGTCGCAATTGCCGTGGAACGGCCGACTCGGGGTCGGCCGCTACGTTCTCAACGGGCTTTCACAAACTGCTGCGATGTTCTGTTGCAACGGCCCGCGCGATCTGATGCGCGCTGCGGAGAATACGCGCTGAAAGAAGGGAAACTCTGAATGACAACTCGAATGCAACGGCGTGGTTGCTGGCGTGTTCTGGCGGTTGTTGTGGGCATGCTGCCAGCCGGATGTGGCACGGGATATACGCCGCCACCACCTAGCTGCAAAGCCCTTGAGCAGACACTGATCGGCACCTGGGTGGGAGTTCCGCCCATTGAAGGGCTGCCCGCCGAGAAGATCACGCTGAGCGCCGATTATGTATATAGCTCTACATATGAGGGGTTTTCTGCATCTGAGGTGGGTATCTGGGGTCTTGGTTATGCTCCCGATAACAGCTATTGCGACATACTGTTTGTCGGTGACAGCAACGGTGTAATCCACACTACTTACTCGCTTCGGATGGATGGCGACTACATGGTCCTTGACAGTTGGGGGTCAGGGGAGACCTGTTACTACCGGGAAGGGACACCACCTCCCCCTTCGGCGGAGTGAGTATATCAAGGAAGCTGACACCGTCCGCGACGTTGTCAGGTCTCACAGCGGAGAAGACGACATGATGACACGAGTCGTGCGTGTGACTGTGTTCGGAACATGGCTGACGACGATTGTGCTGCTGGCTTCGACAGCCATGGCCGGCACGGTTTACGTCGATGACAATGCGCCTGCTGATCCAGCCCCCGGCGATCCGGCCGTCAGCGATCCGGCCGAAAACGGCACGGCGGCCCACCCGTTCGATGCGATTCAGGAAGCGATCGACGCGGCCGTCGCAGGTGACACTGTCGAGTTGGCCGACGGCACGTACACCGGCCTCGGCAACAAGGACCTGGACTTCGCCGGCAAGCCAATCACAGTGCGCAGCGCGAGCGGCGACCCGGGCCAGTGCATCATCGACTGCCAGGGAGCCGGCCGGGGGTTCTACTTCCACTCGGGAGAAGGCGCCGACAGCGTCGTGTTCGGAGTGACGATCACGAAGGGCGATGCCCGCAGCAGCGTCAACGCCGCTAATCAGGGCGGCGGAGTGTATCTCGCGAGCAGCAGCCCGACGCTAGGCCAGTGCGTCATCTCCGGGAACTCAGCGCAGAATGGCGGCGGCGTGTACTGTGGTAGTGGCTGTCCGAGTTTCGTCGACTGCACGATTCGAGGCAATATGGCCAAATCGCCCTCTTCGCAGGTTCTGGTGCTGGGTCTTGGAGGCGGCCTGTACTTGGGTGATGGTGCGACGCTGAAGAATTGTGATGTTACGGAGAACGCCGCCGACCACAGGGGCGGCGGCGTCTACTGCGCGACAGTCGGGAGCGAGCGGCCACTCCTCACCCAATGCCGCATCGTCGGAAACACTGCAATCGGTCTGGGCGGCGGCGTGTGCTGCACTTACAGCGATGCCGCATTGATCGACTGCGTTGTCAGTGGGAACGAGGGTGTCAGCGGTGGGGGCGGCGTGTACTCGAACAACAGCCACCCGACGCTCGCAAACTGCTACATTGGCGGCAACCACGCGTTTGACGGTGGCGGCGTTGGTTGTTTGATTGGCGGCCTGACGGCCACCAACTGCGCGATCGTTGGAAACTCCGCGGACTATGCCGGTGGCATGGCGCTCTCGTATTGCGATGCCATTCTGACTAATTGCACGCTCAGTAGAAACTCTGCCGATCGTGCGGGTGGACTGTCTTGCTGGGAGAGTGAGCCGACGCTGAACAACTGCATCCTGTGGGGCGATACGCCGGACGAGATTTCCGTTTCGTCCGGTCGCCCGATTGTCAACTACTGTGATATTCAAGGCGGCTGGGAGGGCGTCAACATCGACGTTGACCCGCTGTTTGTGGACCCTGACGGCGCGGACAATGACTTGAGCTCCTGGGCGGACAACGACTTCCGCCTCAAGGCTGGCTCGCCGGCCATTGACGCCGGCAACAATGAACTGGTTCCCGCTGACGTAGCGGATCTCGATGCTGATGGCGATACGACTGAGACCACGCCGGTCGACCTCGGCGGCAGCGCACGTTACTTCGACGACGTAACTACCCCCGACACAGGCGCCGGCGGTCCACCCGTCGCGGACATGGGCGCCTACGAGTACGCTCCGGGAGCTGGAGGCGGGCTTCCCGGAATCGCGCCCGTCGCACCACCCGGTATCGGTGCGTGTCCCTTCCTGAGCAATCTGATTCTGACGCTGACACTCATCGGACTCGGTCGGTCATGCCGGGAACCGCGTCATAGGAGAGCATGATGAGACGGACGGCGATCAACAACGTCACGAGCACGTCGCAAGCCCGGAGCGCCCCGGCACAGAGTTGCGCCGACACTGTTCACTGGCGCGGCCATCGAAGCAACGGCCCATTGGCGATGGCGATGCCTGTCGTGAGGGGACGTGCCTTGGAACACATCATTCCGGCGCTCGTCATTCTGAGCAACTTCGTTTGGCCACTACCGGCCAACGCCGACTGCGAGCCGGAGATGGTCGCCCGGCTGATCGCCGCGGACGCCGGCGAGTGGGAGGGATTCGGCCAGCCGGTCGCGATCAGCGGCGACACGGTGCTGGTTAGTGAGCCGATCGATGACCAGGACTGCAATGATCCGTACGGCTGCCGCTACGGCTCGGTGTATGTCTTCACGCGTGACGCCTTGGGCATGTGGACCGAGCAGGCCAAGCTGACCGCGTCGGATCGAACGAAAGGGGACGAGTTCGGCGGGAGAATCGCGATCAGCGGCGACACGGCCGTGATCGCCGCGCCGGAAAGCCGGGCGGAGGGCATTCAGACAGGCTCGGCGTACATCTTCTCCCGAGACCGGTCTGGCGTGTGGACGCAGCAAGCCAAGCTGACCGCATCGGACGCAGCCGGATACGATCACTTCGGCAATGCGGTTGCGATCAGTGGCGATACGGTCATCATTGGGGCACATCGGGGCGATACGCCGACGCTCGACGATACGGGTGTCGCGTACGTATTCCAACGAGACGGCGCCGGGACTTGGACCGAGCGCAATAAGCTCTTCGCCGACGACGCCGTAGTCGCGTCGGACTTTGGGGCGGCGGTCGCCATCAGCGGCGACACCGCGATCATCTCTGCCCCCCACAGATCCGTGATCGACTTGACCATCGGGCCCGTATATGTGTTTACGCGCGATGGGGCAGGAACCTGGGCGCAGCAGGCGAAGCTGCTCGGCGCCGATACGGAGTATGGCGACATCTTCGGCGTGTACATCGCGATCAGCGGGGACACCGCCGTCGTCGGAGCCCAGGGCGACAACGCAACAGCGGGCTCGGCGTATGTGTTCGCGCGAGATGCGGCCGGCAGATGGACGGAAGAAGCCAAGCTGATCGCCGCTGATGTGGCGGATGTCCCCAACATGGGCTTCGGCGTGGTGGCAATTGATGGTGACACAGTTGTTGTCGGGACGTACGGTACTGAGGCCGGGGTAGCTGGGCCACGGGGCTACGTGTTCCAGCGCGATTCGGATGGCGTGTGGGGCGAGCGGGCCGTGCTGGGTACACTCCATGCGGATGCGCGCGTGGTGAGCGGCTTCGCCGTAGCGGTCAGCGGGACCACGACCGTCCTGGGCTCAGCGCTCGATGTCAACTCGCCCGTGCCGCACAGCGGTGCGGCGTACTTGTTTGACCTGTCCTGCCTCTCGGCTGCCGGTGATGACACGCCGATCGTGCTTCCGATTGCGGGCGCGTGCCCCTTGGTGAGCAGTCTGCTCGCAATGCTGACGCTCATCGGGATCTGTCGATCCTGTCGCCGCGTGCACTCGCAGCGAACCTAAGCAAGCATATGGTGCCGAGCCTTGCGGCGGGACAGGGTCTTGGCGAATGCAGGACGTAGCCCGAGCATATGTGTTACTACTCCGGCCACGTCATGTGGGACTGCCAACAAGCTCGTTGGACCAGCAAGCCCATGAACGCGGCTTGCGGACCTACTCGATGTACTGCCCCCTTCACCGTGAACCTCCAGTGCAGGCGGCAGTACCGGCCCTGCTCTCGGGTCAGACAAGCCATCACCCACGTCCTTCCTGCGGGGCCGGAGCCCTGCGAGAAACCACGCGGTGTGTAGGCCGCAAATCGAGTGCTCCCATGAGAGAGGCGGCTGGGGAAGACCGCGGATTTCAGGCGTGTTCGCCTTCTGTTCGGCCGCCGCCGGAAATCGAGTTCCCGCTATAATTCCCGCAATGGGGGGTCGGCTTGATGTAAGTGCTTGTCAATAAAGCACTTCATGATTGGAGGCGGGGGGAGTCGAACCTCGAAACCTGGATTTGGAAGCGCTGTTGCAACAAGCGCTTACGCGCCTCGGAGAATGTGGCTTGGCGTCCTGCTTGGCGGCGATCTGCGGCGATCCCGTGAACCTGCCGGGCTTCGTTGGGGATTGGCCGCTCCGGATTCACAAGCCGCGACTGCCGCCCCCTTTCCCGCTCGCCCTGGCAGGCGATGATGCCGATTTCGATGACCCAGTCGCCCATCGCCGCGGCCAGGCCCGTCGTCTCGACATCGAGAAACGCCAACCTGGCTTCGCCCACGAGCATAACGCCACCGGCCGTGCAAGGTTCGCCGCCAGGGATATGCTGCGTGACCGGCCCGATAACGGGGTCGGACCGGCCGAGTCGGCTCGAAAAACCCGGCGCATCGCCTATCATCAGCGCCCAGCACGGCTATTTCAACCGACGTGGAGGCTGACCGATGGCACGGGGCGAGCAAATTCTGCGGCAGTGGAACCTGCTTAAGACACTCCAGACTCGGGGCGAGGGCATCCCGCTCCGCCGACTTGCCGACGAATTCGGGGTCAGCGAGCGTACCATCCAGCGGGATTTCGACGTGCTGGAAGAACTCGGCTTCCCCGTTGAGCATGACGAAGACGAGTACGGCAAGCGGTTCTGGCGGATGCCGCACGATTTCTTCAAGACGGGGCCGTTGGTGCTCGGATTAACCAAAGCAGTGTCCCTTCACCTGGCGGTGAGTCTCTTCACACCGCTGGCCGGGACGCGTTTTGTGAAACCGCGCTCAGTCGGGTTCTTGCCCCAATCATCATCCGACCGGGACAGGCAGGTACTTGACGTTGCACAGTCTGCTTGAACGCTATCGTCGACTCGCCCCCGACATTGTCGGCGTGATTATCGCTGAGACCCTCGTGCAGTTCGCGAATTCGGCGTTCTTCATCACGTTTCTGCTGTATATGCAGGAGCACGGCTACGCGGATCAAGATGCGACCGCGTACTTCAAGTACCGATTCCTCGGCGTGCTTGCGCTCGCGTTCCCGCTGGGCCGTTTCCTGCGCGGCCGCCGGATCCGCCCGTTTTTCTACGTTTCGAGCGTGGGGGTACCATTCGCCTCGCTGCTCGTGATCTACGCCGTGCGTGTACACAGCGGCCCGCTCCTGATCGCCGGCAACCTCCTGTGGGGCGTCGCGTACATGTGCATGACGGTGGCGGTCTTGCCGTACATCATGCGCAACGCGCAGCCCGAGACACAGACCGCCGCGATCTCGCTGAGTTTCTCGACCTGGAGTTTCACCACGATCGTTGCGGGTCTGATGATCTTCGCGCTCCGCTGGCTCAATGGCGAATTCTTCACCCACGAACGCCTGCTGCAGGGGTTTTCGCTGCTGGCGTTGGTGAGTTTCGTGTTCATCTGGCGGATTCGCACTCCCGAGCGCGTGCCCGCGCGGCCCGTGTCCGATGAGCAGGTTTACGACTGGGGACTGATAGTGCGCGCGATGATCCCGACTTGCCTTATCGCCGTCGGTGCCGGATTGACGATCCCGTTCATGCCGTTGTTCTTCGCGAACATCCACGGCTTCGCGACCCGTCACGTCGCCGTGCTGTCCGCCGCCGGGACTGCCGTCGTACTTGGTGGCGTAATCCTGACGCCAGTGATCAAGGAAACGTTCGGCTATCGCAGAGCCATCCCTGGAACGCAGTTGATCGCGATCGCGATGCTCGTGGGACTGGCCTCGACCGAGTACATCGCCCCGTGGTCTGTCGCCGCGGTGCTGGCGGCCGTGTTCTACGTCTTGCGGCAGCCCCTGATGAACCTTGCCGGACCGATGACCTCAGAGCTGACCATGAACTACGTGGGGCCGCGCAACCAGGAGCTGGTCAGCGCACTGACCTCGTCGGTGTGGTCGGGATCATGGTTCGTCAGCGGGTTTGCATTTCAGAAACTGCGTGAGTTCAGCGTGAGTTACGCCAACATCTTCTTCATTACGGGCGCGCTCTACTTGGTAGGCGTCGGCACGTACTACTTGCTGATTCTGGACTATGATCGGCGAAAGCTGGAGGAACTCCGTGGGTGAGCCGCGGTAATTCGGCTCTGGCAGCTGTATGAGCCAACTTGGCTTCGCCAACGAGCGCGTTGTCGCCGGTCGTGCGAGTTCCGCCGCCGTAGATATGCTACCTGACCGGCCAGGACGGCTCGAAAGACCTGGCGCATTGCATGTCATCATCGCCCTGTACGGCTGTTTCAACCGACTTGGAGGCCATTCGACGGAGCTTGCAACTCGTGCCGCTGGCGCGACGTGGCAGGCTGGGCCGTCGATCAGTTGCGTGTTGGCGACTGAATTGCTCGACCGATGCGAGCGGACAGTGGTCGCGGGAGGAGTTGGCTTTCCAGTGTGGCGCGGGACACCGGTGGACAATGCCGTAGTCCAGGGGACCTTTGAGGCCAAGGAACTCAGGGCAACTCCGCGCCATTGCCCGACCGATCTCAGGCTTGGACGTATCTGAGGCCGGGTCTTGCCCCTCGCGCTCCAGCGAGAACAAGATTCTGGGCGGGACGGACGCTCGGCAGGGGCAGGCGCTAGCCAGAGCGTGGTATTCTCTTGACCATGCGCGACCAGACCTGTAAGGTAAGATGTTAGTGGGGTCTGGTACGGGATCGTCGCGCCCGCCAGGGCGAAGTCAGAAATCCTGTGCGCAGGATCCTGATGTGCGACGCCTTGGAGTGGATGGAATACACCGCAACTACGGCGATTGCACTTGCGCTGCACAGCCGAACATAAGGAGGCCATGGAAATGCGATATTTCATCGGCGTACTGTTCGTTACAACGTGCGTGGTGACCGCCGCAGCCCAGACCGTGACGCTTACCCTCGATTCTCCCCAGGACGGCACGACCATCGGGGCCGGCGCCACGGTCAACTGGACCGTCACGGCGGCAGTCTCCACCGGCGACAACATGGGGCTCGCCCTCATCTCGTTTGACCTGGTGCAGGATGGCGGCAATCCCGCCACGCTCGACATCCCGGCAGCCAGCGGTGTCCCCGCCGGCATGCAGAACTTCAGCCGACCGGCCGGCATCACCAACCCACCCGAGACTGATCCGAACACCGGTTACGTCGGCTCACAGCGCGGCACGGCCGGCGCCATGAACCTGATCCAGACGGGTGGAGCGCAAAACACCTTCGGCGAAGCCATGCCCGGCGGCAGCGGGATCGCTGAGAACGCCAATGTGGTTGGTGGCGTCGGGCAGGCCGGCCCCCAACTGGTCGCGAGCGGCTCGTTCGCCGCGCCGGCCACCGCAGGCGACTACACTTTCAGCCTGGCGAACGGGTTTGCGAACGTGCTGGTTTCAGTCGGCACGCCGCCGGACTACTCACCGGTAACAGCCGGCACGATTGTTGTTGCGGACGGCAGCTTCACGTTCACCGTTGGCGCGGCGTATGCGCTTGGCGATCTGAACTGCGATGGCTTTGTCAACAACGGCGATATCGACGCGTTTGTCACAGCTATCTCCGACCCCGGCGCGTACGCAAGCACCTATCCCGACTGCGATATCAACCTCGCGGACATCAATCAGGACAGCTTTGTCAACAACGGCGACATTGACCCGTTTGTGATACTGCTGTCCGGATGACGGGACACGCAATCATCTGACATTCAGCCCCGCCCGGTCGGACACCTGTACGGCCGGGCGGGGCTCTTGTTGTGTCTACCGGCCGACTATGCGCGCCGGTGGTCGGTTGGGATAGCTCCCACTATTCCACATGGCGAATCCTGGACAATCCCGTGCGCAGACGATCGCAGCATTCTCGTCCTGTGACGCGCTACGATACTCGACTGTCGTTCGTGGTTCCAATTGCCGATTGATGGCAAGTCTGTTGGTCCGGTTGCGCCGCGAAGAGCGCCCCGGTCGGGGATGGCCCGCGAGTGCCGCCCCTCACTTGCCCTACGGGCGCTGCATTTCGGCGAGAAGCGCCCGTGTGCGGGCGTCGGTTGGCACCTGCTCGAGCGCGGCTTCATAGGCGGCGCGGGCATCGTCGAAATGCCCTTCGTACGTCGAGCGCAAGGCGATGTGGCCGCGGATCAGTGCTGCGCTGGCGGCGAACCAGCGTGACCAATCCGCACGGGCGGCGCCCTCGGGCGCATCGGGCCAGCGGGTCATGTATGCCGCCGGGCTACGCCGGTGCGCAGTAAGCTCGGTGAGGTTTTCCGGCAGGGTGTTGCGGTATGGCGTCGCGTGCGTCAGGTAATCCAGCACTGGTCGGTAATCGCGATGAAGCGGTCCGGCGCCAACATACTGCCCGACGTCGGACTCAGCGAGCAACAGGCAAGCCGCCAACTTCCAGGCGTTGTCCATGCCGATTGGTGCCAAGTCGCGCCGTACACGCGAGGCCGCCATCCGACGCTCGATGTCAACGATCGGGAAGCTCAGCGGCCGCTCGGTCCCGATGACAATCACAAAATCCGTCGGCAGGTTGATCATGTACCACACACTCGTATGCTCGAAGACGCTCTGGAACGTGCGGATCACGAGTTTGAGCGCCTCGGGCGTGATGCCGGTGATCGGCACCCATGCGGCGCCGATGCCGCCCGGATTGAGCTGGGACTGCATCAAGCCAAAGGCCTCGGCGGTGTAGAGATTCCCGTTGCCGCGATACTGGATGCTGGTCAGATCGGTGACAATCACATCGTAGCGCCGCGGCGCGACCTCCAGCCAGGCGCGCGCGTCGTCGAGAATCAGCCGGAAGTGGACCGTGTCGTGCTCTGGTCCGACGATGCCGTGATTCTCTGACTCGAACAGGTGATAGGCGTCGACGACGCGGGGCTCGATCTCGACGCAGTCCACCTGCAATCCGTGTTGCAGCATCGAATACGATGTGCCGCCGGCCCCGAAGCCGACCGTAAGCGCCCGCTGCGGGTCCGGGTGCAGCAGCAGCGGCAGGTGCGCCAGCATCTTTTGGTCGGTGACAATGTCGTCGTACGTCCCGGCGACCGACTTGCTGTCTACGAAGAGCGTGCGGTGGCGACCGGCGTCGCCGTCATACTCGACTACATGGACCGTTGCCGAGGGCCCCTCGGCGTAGTAGCGGACCATCTCGCTCTGCGGGCCGGGCGGCAGGTAGAAGCGTGTCACGCCGGGCAGGAAGGCCACGGCGACTGCGAATGCCGACGCCCCCACGGGCGCCAGCGACCGCAGCCATGCGGCGCGGTGACCACCGGCGTACGAAGCGGCCGCGACGACGGCCAGGTTAATGCCGGCCAGAAGCAAGAGACCGCCCCGCAATCCCAGGAAGGGAATCAGCACTGCGCCTGCCAGGCCCGCGCCCGCAATCGAACCCAGCGTATTCCAGGCGTAGATCCGACCAACCAGCCGGCCTGACTCCTCGACGCAGCGCGCCGCAAGCGTTACCAGCAGCGGCAACGTGAAGCCGATCAGGAGCGTCGGGATGAACACGACGACTGCGACGAGCACATACTCGGCTTGCAGGATCTCGGCGGAGGTGCGCCCGCTCCCCGTGATGTCCAGCCGTGAGGCCTGCGGCGCGAGGGTCAGCAATAGAGGCACAAGCAGCGCTTGCAGCAGTTGTGTAAGTGCCAGCGTGGCCAATGCGTTGAAGTGCGAGCGGCGCGCCAGGAGCGCCACCGCGGCCGAGCCCAGCGCCAGCGCCGTGAGATAAACGCTGAGCACCATCGGGAAGATGTAGACGCTGTTGAGCGTGAAGATCGCGAGCAGGCGGATCCAGGCGATTTCGTAGGCAAGGGCCACCGCGCCGGTCACGAGCGCCGCAATACAGGCAAACGACATTGAAATGGTCGGGCGAGGCGCACCCGCGTGGTCGCGCGATCCCGCTGGCGCGGCAGGTGCGGCGACCGGTTCAGCCGGCGAGGAGCAGACATCCACCGGGCACTCTCGGAGGATAAATGCCAGCGCGCAGACAGCCAGGTTCGCCCCTGCGGCGCAGTACAGCGCACCATCGACTCCAACGATCCGCAACAGGAAGAAACCGGCGGCGATTGTCCCGACCACCGATCCGGCGACGTTTGCCGCATAGCTGCCGCCGAATCCAACGGCTGTGCAGCCCGCTTGCCGGGAGGCGATGCGCGTCATCAGCGGCATCGTCGCACCGATCAGCAGGCTCGGCAGGCCGACCGCGATGCACGCCAAGACGAAGCGGATCAGGTTTGAGAGCAGCCAGCCGGGCTCGACGGCCGCATAGAGCACCGCAAATACGCGCATCAGCGGGGGAATCGTAAACAGGGAGGCAAGTCCGGCGAGGGCGATGCCAAGTTCGACGAGAGCGTAGAGCCGCAGCGGCCGCAACGTGCGATCGGCAACCGGACCGCTGAATCGCGCGCCCAGGGCCACCCCGCCGAGAAACGCCGCGATGACCGCCGTAACGCTGAGCGTGCTGAGTCCGAAGACCAGCGTGAGCATGCGCTGCCAGATCACCTCGTAAACCAGCGCCGCGGCGCCGGACAGGAAGAAGCAGAGGTATAGTAGCGGGATCCTAGCGCGCATGCGGACAGCATTATAGCCTTGTGACCCCCCGACGATACAGCACCACGCCGCACTCAGTGCAGCAACAGGTCGAAAGAACAGCGGGGCCGCCGCAAGTGCGACGACCCCGCTGCTTTATAACTTCCGCTAACCAGACGCCCGGTTAGAAAGACTTCTGGAACTCCGCAACATCGCCAAGGTCGACGTCGCTATCGAGGTTTTCATCGAACACACCGAGGCACGGCGCGCCGCACTCCTGCCCGGCCATGTCGTCACCAACGCCGCCAAGGCAACTGTACATCGCCTCGGCATCCGCTGTATCGATAAACGTGTCCTGGTTCCAGTCGAACAGGGTGATGGTCCCGTGGGCTTTGTACACGACGAGATTGTCGTAGATGATAAACTGCGACTGGAACGGATCGGCGAGCGACGAGAACAGGTCGCCGTAGCCGAGGCTGATGAAGCCGTCTAGCAGTTCCGACGTGTCCTGAATGATCGGCGTCATGCCCGTGGCGCCGTCAAGCGAGTAGGTGATGGTGCCGCCCACGCCGCCGATCATGTCAATCTGGAGCGTCGTCCAGGCGTTGCCCGGCGAGCCGGCATAGTCATATGGTGGGCTCGGGAACAGGGCCTGGTATGTGTCGCCTGTCGCGTTGGTTGTGTTCGTGCTGTTGAGGTAGCTCGGATCGCCGCTGTTGGTGATGCCGGAAGGCAGGGAGTGGCGGTAGTCGGAAGATGACCCACCCTCACCGGTCATCGCCATGAAGTGACCGCTACCCGTGATTGGATAGAAGAGCGAGTTGACCGTGGAGCCGTCGCCCGCGACGCCGACATGCATGTGCTCGGTCGTGCCGCCGGTCCCGGTGACGCCCATGTAGACGTCGACGAGGAGCCGATAGTCGTCCAGGCCAGTCAGCTCCAAGTTGTGGAACGCAGTGATCGCGTTTGAGACCCCCGCGACGTCGTTGCAGGTCATTCGCAGGCCGCCGGTGTCGCCCATGACCGACCGCGGTGCGAGCGGGATGCCGGCGGCTACGTAGTCAAAGCCGAACGTCGCAGTTGAATCGATGTCGTTCGGGTCGGCACTATTTGCCTGCTTCACAACCGTGTAGTCGGCCGAGCTGTCGACCTCGAAGTCGTCGACGATCGCCTCAAGACAGAGTGGCAGGAGGATTTGGACAGTCACGACGTTCGAGCGTTCGCTCTGGCTGCCGTTGACAGTCTGCGTGGCGGAGATCTGCTCATCCAGCAGGAGCCCGGGGTCCCCCAGCGTGAACGTCACGGATGCCTGGCCGTTCGGGTCCAAGGAGTCGAGCTCGGTATCGCCGGAGTACAGCGTGACCAGGCTCGCAACGGTGTTGCCGGTGTTGAGGATGTCGTTGACGACCACTTCGGTCTGCCCCACCCCCAACGGGTTCTGCACGGTCGGCGCCGGAGCCCGCTGGACTGCCCTGGCGTAGGCGTAGTTGCTCTGTCCAGCGCCGGTGGTCATCAGCGCGGAGATCGAGTCGCCGATCGAGAGGGCTGTCTGTGGGTCAATGTCCACGGCAGCGGCGCCGTTGGGATCGACCGTGTTGACCGTTACGCCATTGACCAGCAGGCTGACGTCCGTCGGCGCTGCGTTCGGGTCAAAGCTCACATTGATCGCCGTTTGGCTTCCGATGATGTACGTCTCAACCGTGGGCGTTGGCAGATTCGGGTCGCGCGGGTCCTCGACCAGCAGGAACATGCCCACCGCCAACGACGCATCCGAGAATGTCGCTGCGGGACGATAGACGGCGTGCGTGTTGGACAGCGCCGTGTCAGGGAACTCCCAGAGGAGCCGGTTTGCCCTGGCCCCGTCATAGCTTGCAAGCCCGGAGATGATCGTATCCCAGTTCTCTCCAGTTGTGCTCTGGCCACGCTGGTACGGGAACGGATTGACGAACTCACTATCGCCGATGACCACCTCCACGCCGTTCGGGTCGATGTAGTAGATGTGGTCAACGAAGATGTTGTATGGCCCGGCGCTGGGTTCGCTCGAGTCTATGGTGAAGAACATCGAGTCGAGTTTGTACAGCCCGCCGTCGGGCTCAAGCTGCCCGTTGCCTCCCGCGAAGGGATAGATGGGCTCGACACCCGGAATGAGCGAGTACTCCAGGCGCTGCCAGACGCCGTTCTGCGGGAAGATGGGCTTGCCCTGTGTTCCGTTCTGGCCGACGACCGTCGCAGCGCCAACCCACTCGTAGTCCGCCGTCCCGGAGTTGCCGTCCTCGTCCAGGCAAAGCGTGGCGCTGAAAGCGGCCGGCGGATTCACGGTGACGACCAGCGAGTTGTCGCTGATGTCCGCGCCGACGTGCTGCCGCACCCGCAGGCGATCACCGACATCCAGGGCCGTCAAACCACCAATGGTGATCGAGCGAAGTTCGCCGGTGGTGCTTAGTCCGGGCGCCTGGGGCACCGTCTCCGTCACGTTAAAATTAGGATCGCCCGCATTGCGGTCGATTTCGAGAGTGACCATTGTGGCACTCGGCGTGATGTCATCGATCAAGATGCTCGTGGCGTCAACGATGACGGGGCCGATAATCGTCGGCGGGACCGCCGGCTCAGCCGCCGGGGCTGTAAACGTGATCTCGTCGATAAGGAACTCGACATACTCGCTGGTCGTGTCAGTGTTGCGGACGGCCAGCACCAGGCCGGCGAGCACCCCGCGGTTGACGGCATTGGGATCGCCGACGGTGGCATCGAGCGTGCCATCGCCGCCCCGGTAGGTCCAGCCCGCCACGCCGGCCGTAGTCAGGTCGATTTGCACCGGGCGCCAGTGACCGCCACTGCCGGTCGTGTCACCAGCACAGTTCGGATCGGTGATCGGATAGAAGTTGGTCGGCACGGGGACCGGATTAGCCGTGTTGGGGTCCAGGAGCGCGTCGACGCCGACGAACTCGAACGAGCCGGTCGACACGTCACTATCCCGGAAGCCCTGCGGCAATGCCTGGCCGGTTTCGCTGATCAGCAGAGCGACGCCGATCTCCGGCGTCCGCGTCAACCCCGGAAACTCGTACGCCGAGCAGTCCGGGATGTTTATGTAGAAGGTGACGGACCCACCGAGGTGCAGCGACGGATCTCCCAACGCCGGCGACTGCAGCGTCTCGATGAGCACCCATCGATTGGGATCGCTGGGGGTCGCCCACTCGTAGCGGATGTCCAGGAACTGGTCGCTGCCGTGTGCGCCGAAAAAGCCATTGCCGGTGAAACGCGCGACGAATGACTCCTCCGAGGAGCGCAGGATGCTCGGATCATTCGGATCACTCGGAAACGTCGCCGCGCTGTCTGAAAGCACGGCGGTCTCAGTGACGTCTGCTTCGGCCGGGTCCTGGAACATGACGACCTGCAGGTCGGCCAGCGAGCCAGGCTGATAGGGGTACGACACCCCCAGGGAGTCTACCTCGAAGTCTGTGATCAACTGTGAATGTTGTGCCCCGGCGACGGTCGCGCAAGACAACACCGCCACCGCTGCAAGCAGCCAGTGCAATCGTGTTGAAGTACTCACTTCTTTCCTCCCTCTTCTAGGAGACCAGGTCACTGCGCCGCAAATCTCGCGTGTTGCGGTTGCAGGTTCCGTCCTTAATATCCCCCCACCACCACGACATTGGGCCTGCCGTCCTCCACCTCCAGGTATTCGACGCCATAGTACCACAGGAGACCCGGAGCCGAATCCGGAATACCCTCCAGTCCGCGTCCGCCAACGTCCTTGTCCTTCACGTCGTTGATTGTGAACTTGAAGTTGGTGCGGACTGGATCCACGTGCCCATCGGCGAAGCCAATGTTGGTCGTCCCCTGCCGAAATGTGGTGAGTCCGCTTCCGTCGGGGGCATAGCCCTGCCGATTGTTCCCACCCGTGTGCCGCGAAACCACGCGATCGGAGAAGTTGAAGTTCCCCTCCATGTGACCGTTATTGCCAAAATTGTTGAGGCTGGCCGGATGCTCTTCGACAAACAGTGGCACGCCGGACAAGTCCGGGGGCTTCAGGCGCCGCCCGACGGGCGCGGGCCCGCGTGACGCATTTGAGACATCCTCGCGACGACCGGGGATTCTATCTGGCGGCCTTAAGCCGAGCATCGAGAACATCGTGTAACTAAACTTCCCGTTGCCGCCCCCGCCCAGGTACGAGGTCTCGTCCGCCGTGCCGCGCTTGTCGGATGGGCAGAGGTAGGCCTTCTCGATCTTCACGTATGGGAAGAGGGCGCCGAACTTTGGTGCAGCGTCAAACCCCTTCGGATTCCCCGACTGTGGATCATTGGGATCGCCCGGCTCATAAGCCCCGGCCTGATCCCCGATGCCGAGCCAATCGACGCCGCCTTTCCACCTTTGAGATGACACCGTCGGACTTCCGGAATAGACGAAATTGGTCAGGCTGGGAGGGTAGACCCCTTCCTCGATCGAGTAGGTGAACGCCGCGGTCGCCAGTGAACGCACATTCGTTCGGCAGACCACCGACCGGGCTTGTTTACGCGCGTGCGATAGCGACGGCAATAGGATCGAGATCAATAGAGCGATGATGGCAACAACGACCAGCAATTCGATCAACGTGAACCCCCGCCCGCGGATGGTCCTGGCAGACATGCAACTACCTCCGTGTGGCGCCAGACGCCAAATTGGCCGCGTGCCAAGCCTGCGCAATAGGTGCTGGCGCAGGTCAGCCCGCGTTACCTGAGCGAAGTGCGACGAGACCGACGTCCTATTACAACTCTATCGTCGCCACAGCCCCGCGTCAATCATGATCCAGCGTGGATGCTGGATCGGAGTGAAGATGCCAACGGCCCTTCGCTCGCCCCAAAACCTATCTCTTTTGTGGTGCAAGAGGCGCGCGATGGGCCGTGTCACGTTGGACGGGCCAATCGGGTCGCTCACAAGATGCATACCCAGCAGTCGTCATCGCTGGTTGGCCAGGTTGGACACGACCCGTCACCGTGATCGGTTCCAGATGGGGAGACAGACAAGCACAGAGAAGAAACGAGGTCGCCCGCGTAAGCAGGCGACCTCGCGTGATGTCAAGTATCTCGCTGCTGGCGACGCGTTAGCGGCGACGCACCAGGGCAACGATTCCGAGGCCGAGCAGCATGAGCGTGCCTGGCTCCGGGACAACCTGGAGGTTGTCGTAGATGATGTACTGCGACCCGGCCGGGGCGGCGAGTGAACTAAACAGGTCCGCATAGCCCAAGCTGATCTGGCCGTCCAGAACTTCCGAAACGTCCTGGATGATCGGCGTCATGCCGGTGGCGCCATCGAGCGAGTACGTGATCGTACCACCCACGCCGCCAACAAAGTCGATCCGCAGCGTCGTCCAGGCGTTACCCGGCGAGCCGGCCCACGTATACGGCGGGCTCGGGAACAGGTTTTGATACGTGTCGCCCGTCGCATTCGTCGTGTTCGTACTGTTCAGGTAGCTCGCGTCGCCGGATGGAACCGAAGTGACGCTCGGCTTGAAATGTCGATAGTCGGACGCCGAGCCGCCCTCGCCGGTCATCGACATGAAGTGACCGGTGCCTGAAATCGGCGTAAAGATCGAGTTGGCCGTGACGCCGTCGCCGGCCACGCCCACGTGCATGAACTCGGTTGTGCCACTAGTGGCGTAGACGCCCATATACACGTCGACGATCAGCGAGTACGCATCCAGACCGACAATCGGCGTGTTGTGAAACGCGGTTAGCGTGTTCGCGACGCCCATCGTGTCATTGGCGGTCATACGCAAGCCGCCGACGTCGCCAGCGAGCGAATTCGGGGCCAACGGAATGCCGGCGGCGATGTAGTCGAAAGCGAACGCGGCGGATGAATCGGGTCCACCAATCTCGACAAGCGTGTAGTTCGCCGAGCTGTCGACTTCAAAGTCGTCCGCGATGAGTTGTGCACCGGCAACTGAAGTTATCGCCAGCACACAGGCCAATACAAGTACGTTCTTCATGATAGCATGCTCCTTCTCTGCGCCTCCTGAGTTGCTCCCGATTCTGGATTACACGCTACCCAGCAAAGATATGCCCGCACTGACGGTGGCGTGCCGCCATGCGCGGAGACTGAGCCGCGAATCCTAACTCACTACACTCTAGCCCCCGGGCCGCCCGGGGACAAGCCAGAATAACGAGAAGTTGAGCCCGAAATCGTGGGAGGCATGTCAACCGTCCGGATTGCACCGCGGCACGCCATGATGGGGCCGATAATCAGGCGCCGCACGAATGCGATCTGGTGCCGCGTTTTGGGTGACCGCACCTGGGAGTCTGCCGCGCGGTGCCGCGGCACGCAGGCTCGCTCGGGCTATCGCCGCTCGCAGCAGATCCTGCTCAAACGGCAGATGCTGCACCGACGCCAGGTGCGGAGTCGCGCACGAGCGCTCGTCAAACGCGCGGGTTGTGAGAACGAGGCTGTACAGCTCGGCGAGCGCCCATGCCTTGGTTACGCGAGTTCGCTCTGCCTGCTTTACTCGCCGATGTATACGCACTTGGCCGCGTCAGCGTAGACGCGCTGATTCCAGCCAGAGTGCGGCTTGCCGCTGACGGTCACCTCGGACACGTTCACCGAGCCACTCGCCACACTCTGCCCAACCGTGAGCCGATACTGCCCCAGGGACACCCACGTGTTTGCATTCGCGCCGGCCACGCCTTCCGGGATCTGGTCAACGAGCAGCACGGTCGTGCCTTCGGCGTGTTCGATGGTGTACTGCGCATCGTAGCAGTTCGCGCCGGTACCCCACGTCACGAACACCTCGTATACACCATCGACGGCGATTGTCGGCACGAATGTCGCATTGTCAGTGCCGCTGTTGGGCAGGTCGTAGTTGATGTACCGGCTGCCGGAGCCCACAAGCTCGGGCAGACTGCTCTTGGCCGTGCTGTTGTTCCACGAACCGTCTTCGAGGTAGCCGGGCGACGGCAGGATAGCCCCGCCCGCATCGCGCGTCTCGAGAATGATGTCCGGGACCACGGTCCCAGCGGCGGCCCGCCAGCGAAACTCGGCCGCGTCGGGCAGGTCCACATCGCCATCTTCGTCGACATCGAAGACATCAAGGCATGCCGCGGGGCCGGGCGGCACGTTGTCCGGCCCTGACAGGCACCCGATCAGCGTCGCGAAATCGTCGCCGTCGACATCGCCGTCGTGGTCAGCGTCGCCGTCCCAGAAGTCGGTCTCATCGGCGCCGATATCGAGAAATGCCGCCTGCTCCCGTGTGTCACCATCCATGTCCAACTCGCCCGGCGTGGCCGTGTACGCTGGATTCGCTTCGTTGATGCACGGCGAGCGGCGAAGCAGGTGGTAATCGCCGGCGCTGGCGTCGACGAAAACCGGATCGCGGTCGATGTTGCCGACACCAGCCAAGCCACCTTCGATATCGCAGTAACTGGCCACCATGCTGCCTACCAGCGCGCTCGCCCCATTGGCCCACACGATCGAGTTAGCGAGCGACACGGTGCCGGTGGAACTGTAGATCGCCCCGCCCGAACTGGCCGTGTTGTTCGCAAGCGTGCAGTTCTCCACCATCACGTTGCCGCCCACGACCGACACCGCGCCGCCCGTGCCGGCATCGGCGTTGTCGGCGATGACGCAGTTGCGCAGGATGGTGGTTGCATCCTCGTTGTACACACCGCCGCTGTTGTTGGTAATCGCGCAGCTTTCGACGTGCACCGTGCCGGTACCGCCGTCACCAAGGTTCACGATGCCATTGCCGACGTTATGAGCGATCTGGTTCACTGCGCCGGGCGTGGCGCTGACCTTCAACGTGCTGCCATCGATGTGATAGGTCTTCACGCCGGCGTTGCCGTTGTAGGTCAGCCGCAGGCCACCCGCGATCTCCCAAGCCGTATACGCCGATGTTAGAACCAAGCCGGCCGTGGCGCTGTGCGTGATCGTGAGATCGGTGGCGGCAACGGTCTGTCGGCAGAGGTCGTGTCCGGCCCAATCCGCGGTGCGTTGCAGCACGGCTCCGTCGGTCGTACCGCCGACGCCGCCGAACATCGTCGCCAGCGCGCGGTTGTCACTATCAGGGTCAGTCGGCACATTTCCGGGCAGGCTGCCGGCAACGGTGACGTTCTCGAGCGTCAGGCCGACACCACTCGCCTGCCCCGACGGATTCTGCTCATCAATCACCAGGCCATGAGCCCCATTAGCGTGGCCCGCCGACACGTATGCGGGGATCAGGACAATGTCGCGCAGCGTCCACGCGTGCTGAATCGGAACATCAAGATACAGCCCGCACGGCACAGTCCAATCCGCCGGCGCGCTCGGCGTTACAGCGATGGTCACGCTCACGCCGTTATCGTCGGCGTCGCCGTTGATCGTGACGTCATCCCACATGTCCAGTTCGATGCAGCCGGGCTCGATCAACATGTCGCAGGTAATGTCGATGATGTCCGGCTCTTCCGACGAGCGCGCTCTGAGCCAGCCAACCGCGTCGGTGAGGGACGCAAAGACCCCAGGCGCTCCGCCTACCCCATCCACAACAACGCGATTGTCGAGCACGAACTTCGTGGCATCGCCGCGGAAGATGTGATCGCCCGTCGTCGGCCACGCCTCGAAGTCGTCCCACACCACCGTGCCACCGGTTCCAGCGTCGAAATAGAAGCTGTCGACGCCTACCGGCACCCACTGATTGAGGCCGGCGGTATCCGCCTGGTCCCACAGGTAGCGCACGCTGCCGAGCGCATGGTCCACCGTGACTCCCACATCATGCACATTCGGGCTATCCTCGTTGCAGGTGACGTAAACTCGATACCACCCGGCTTCCGGCAAGTCCGGTTGGAACGTGCATGTCTCATTGCGCGTGGCTGTAACCCAGTGATAGCGGCAGTCCCCCTCAGTGCAGCCCAGGGCATAGCTGTCCCACTGTGATGAACCGGTCATCCCGATGTCGGTGTACGCCGGTGCGCCGTCGTCGGACTCGACGATATGCTCGGTAACGTCCACGTTTTCGATCAGGTTGGCGTAACGAATGGCTTTAGTGATGTCGGCGTCGGCGTACGCGGTCCGCCAGCGATGCACGATGCCATAATCGGTACCGCGGGCCTCGTAGATCTCGTGCTCTCCCCAACCGTCGCCGGAGAGATACAGGTACGTGTGGCCGCTCTGGTTGTTGTTGTAGCGATAGACGATCGCATCGCCATAGAGCATGTCGGCGCGATCAACCTCGTACCAATCCGAGCCGGGCGTCTGAATGTAACCGGAGGTTGCGGGCCCATGCAGATTCACTCGGTACGGCGTCCAGCGCGAGATGGACCAGCACTTGCTGACGAAGCCGGAACAATCGGCCCCGCCAAACGCCCGGTCGTTTGGATCCCAATTGCCGCCGCCCCACACGTATGGGGATCCGATCCCCGTCGCGCCGTAGCGCAAGATGTCCTGGCGTGTCTTGGGTGGTGTTTGGCCCAGCGCGCCGGCGACCAGCGCGAAAACGAGGGTGGCTGCAAGTGACGTGCGCAACGTGGTCATCGCACACCCCCTTCCTCCGCTGACGCCGGCATGCGCCACCGTATGAACCGAACGCCCGTCTCCAGGGTCTGCATTTGGACGACGTCACCATCCGGCGTCACCAGAAGCTTGCGATAGTGGTCCGTCACGTACTGGTCGGGGACGATCAATACGCCGAGCAGTTCGTCGTCGGGTGCCAGTGCGGTAATCACGATATCGGCCGATGGACCATCAACCGGCGGGTCACGCAGGCACGCCGCCGCGACGTACGTGTTGCCGTGCTCGTCTGATTCCAGTGCGACGATTGAACGTACGGAGCGGGGGAAGCGCAGGCGGAGTGTCTGTTGCGTAGCATCTGTACCTGGGCGGTCAATCACAACATCGCGCAAGCCGAGCTTGCGGGCGTGCATCGTTTCGGCATCCGCCATGCGCGGACGACCGCTCAGGGCCGCCACCGGCCGGGCAATCTGGTCATGCCGGGCGCGGTCGATTTGCAGCACCAGCACGCGATTGTGCCGCTCCTCAACCAGATACTGCCCGTTGTCGGCGAAGATGGCCGACGGCAGGCGCAGCGAGTCAGGTAGACGCGCGGCTGTCAGCAACTCCCCGCTCGGCGCGAACACGCGCAGTTCGCGCTTGACGAACGCGTCGAGCACCGCGATGGATCCGTCCGTATCGACGCAGATGAAGTCGGCGGTCCGCGTGCCGATCGGAATCATGCCACTGAGTCCACCGCGCGGATCGAAAACCTGCACGCGGGCATTTACCGGATCGAGCACGTAAAGGTGCCCGTCGTGCATCGCGAAGTCCATCGGCCCCGGGCGCGAGGCCTCATCGACAATTCCGAACGCGCCGGGCGCCGGCCCCCAAGCTGCCGAGACCCACACGCGACCCGCCACAGCCGCCGGGAGCGGATCCTGGACCTGTATCAGTTCGGCAGCAGCGCCGCAGGCCATAATGGTCAGAGATGCCAGCAACACGAACACCGACCGGGTTGTGTGGCGCGCACGCCTCATTTCAGCGATCCTCGCGACGGATGAGTTGGCAGAGTTCTATTGATCACGGGCAGCGACGCCCGCCCGGCACGTCGCTTCGAGGCACCGTGCACCGGGCGGCCCGCTACCGAAGTCGAATCCATTGTAGCGTCTTGCCGACGCCGACCGAACCGGAAATAGCTGCTGTTACGATCGAATCGAGCCACACGATTCGCACGGGTGGCCCGCGCTCGCGGCCCACACGAAGGCCCAGTACGAATACGACTATCTCGGCCGCCGCATCGCGAAGATCGTGTACAATTGGAACACTGGCACGCCGGCGTGGAACGCCACGGCGACGGTGCACCGCAAATTCATCTACGACGGCTGGCGAATCGTGATGGAGCTGGACGGACTGAACGATGATGCCGTCATCCGCACGTACACGTGGGGCCTGGACCTGTCCGGTCAAAATGGGGGACTGACCTCCGGTCGGTCGGGCCTCGATGGAGCCGGTGGAATCGGCGGCCTGCTGGCGCTGCAAGACACGCGCGGCACTGGCCCGCAGGTCAACGATTACAAGTACATCTACTTCTACGACGCCAACGGCAACGTCGGCCAGCTCGCCGACATTCGCGCGACGACCTGGTCGGCTGACGTGCTGACGGCGAAATACGAATACTCCCCGTTTGGCAAGCTGCTGAGCAGCACGGGCACATACGCCGATGCGAACCCGTTCCGCTTCAGCACGAAGTACTTCGACGTCGAGACGGGGCTGAGCTATTTCGGGTATCGGTACTACAATGCTCAGCTTGGACGGTGGGTGAATCGGGATCCGATTGGGGAGGTTGGTGGGCCGAATGAGTATTTGTATGTGCGCAATCAGGTGATGGTTGCTGTTGACCCGTTCGGGCTGTGGAAATGGAAGGACGGGAAGCGGCAAGGCGGTGCTCGGGCAATAATGCTGTCAGAGGCGGGCGACTCGACGGAAACCGCAGCACAGTTTGCCAAACTGGAACCGAGCGAATCTGCTCTGTGGCTGCGCGATGAAACGAGTGGGAAGTGGATCCCCCCTGGCACCGAGATCCGCTGCGCAGAATGTCCCTTCAGCGTGCCCAACACTGTCTACATCACGAAGGGTGATGTGTCCGCAGCCACCTGGAAGCGCTGGATGAAATGGGACTGGTGGAGTTTCAATAACGTCTACGTGTCCTGGACGATCAGTGGCTATCGAAAGGAACTCGAAAACCGCGGATACATGGTCGTGTATGACAATTATGCTACGAGTGCAGATATACGCGGCTATCTTGGGCAACAGGACATACACGGTTGGTTCTTTGGTGGTCACGGCGTCGAGGGGATCCTGTGGTGCGCTGGAGGAGGCAACGGACAACTGGATGGGCTTGCTGCCTTTGACGCCAATCGGGCATTGCATCACCGTCTCGGATTCGTAACACTGTACGCGTGCGAGGCGGCTCGGGACGTCGGTTGGCGGAATCTGGTAAGTCGCTACGGCATACTCCGCGCTTCTGCAAAGAAGATCCGTCCCGCGTTCACAGATTGGCATGATATTCCTATCGTCTGCCCGGCGAAGTAACTGGTCATGCGCGTCAAGCGGCTACTCTTTGTGGTGTGTATCACTACGCTGATCAGCGTAGCCGCGATTGGATGGCTGCTAAAGGTCAGCGACGATCCAACTAGTGCACCACGCATTCGCGAATCGATCTTGCTGCGGTGCGTCTCTGACTTGGCGAGCGCCTGGGCACAAGCGGGCACGCTTGACCGAGGGAGAATAAGGCAGGTGCTTACTATCACGGCTTCGCAGAGCGAGCGGTTTGCGATCAGCTGGAATCTCGATCACGTCGAGGAGCGTCCGCCCTTTGCGAGGATCGTGGTCGAAGAGGGAGACCACGTCACGCGCGTGTTCATTATCGACCTTGTCGATAAGAGAACCGGCTATGTTGTTTACCCTGGAGGATATCGGAAGTTAGAATCTAAGGAGAGCGCAATGGGGCGAGTGAGGGACGGCGAGGCGCTGTCTGGCTTCTTGTTCCCTCGGTGAACACATTCCACCGGTGCGATGTGGCGTGTACCATCCAAAGCGCTTGGCTGCCTCGGCGCGTCTACCGTCAACTACGGCCGTTGTGGTGCATGTCGCAGATGCTCGCCCGGTCGTTCGAGTACGACTGCGAGAACCGGCTCGTTGCGGTCAAGTCGACCGGCAACCCGGCCGAAGGCCACGTGCGCGTGAGTTTCGGGTATGATTATCGTGGCCGCCGGGTGCGGAAGCTGGTCGAGACGTTCGCCGGCGGCGCGTGGACCACGACGGCCGATCGCAAGTTCATCCGCCACGGCTGGCGGCCGGTGCTGGAACTCGACGGCACGGACGGCGACAGGATCATGCGCAAGTACACCTGGGGCCTGGACCTGAGCGGCTCGCTGGAAGGTGCCGGCGGAATCGGCGGCCTGCTGGCGCTGCAAGACACGCGCGGCACCGGCCCGCAGGTCAACGATTACAAGTACATCTACTTCTACGACGCCAACGGCAACGTCGGCCAGCTCGCCGACATTCGCGCGACGACTTGGTCAACTGACGTGCTGACCGCTCGCTACGAATACTCCCCGTTCGGCAAGCTCTTGAGCAGCGAAGGCACCTACGCCGACGCGAACCCGTTCCGCTTCAGCACGAAGTACTTCGACGTGGAGACGGGGCTGAGCTATTACGGGTATCGGTACTACAACGCGCAGCTTGGGCGGTGGGTGAATCGGGATCCGATTGGGGAGTCCGGCGGCAACAACGTGTACGAGTTCGCTTGCAGTCGGCCGACCGATACCATCGATCCGTTCGGCACAAAGCCACCGCGGCGACCGGCTGTCTGCGGTCCGTATGGGCTATTCTGGGTAGAACGAGTTACGGACATCGATGTTGACTCACCCGAGCATCGGAAGGTACTGGAAGAGGCAGGACTCAACCCTGATAGCCTCATTGGATTTCAAGTAGCGTATGATCTTAGCTACGAGAGAAGGAAGATCAAGTGCGGTGCCTGTAATGAGTGCCGCAAGCGCAGGAACATCCGCCTCGTGCAGGTGATCTACACGCCCGGCGAGACAATTGGCGTCGACGCCACGAAGGCAAAGCGACGTGAACGTTCGAAGAACCCCGGCAAAACCGATGCCCCCGGAATGGGCTTAAAAGGCAGTCAACCCATATCCTTCCGCGACGGACCATGGACGCCAAGAGGCGGTGATCCATCGAAGGAGAATATCAAACATACTCTCGAAGTGTGTGCTGTCTGCAAGGCGTGTCAAGATCAGTATATCCTTGGATGTGTCAAGTTTGACTGGTATCAAGGGAAGAAGGGGGGCAACTGGACCGACCGACAACTCGGCGCCCCAGACTTCTCCACCAACCACGGCCGCGAGGATCCTCCGAGCCGCTATTCTGTTAGGGCATCAAGTCCATCAGATTTCTTCTGGAAGGGATGGGACAACTGGCACGATCCGGCCGTTGACTTTCCGTAATGGCCACCGTGGGAACTCGAATGACCTTACAGCGCATGTCCCGAGAGGCTGGGCTGATCCTCTTCGCATCAGCAGTGTACGCTGTGCTGGGATGCATGGAGCTTGCGATCGGCCACGCCACGAAAGGTGATGTGTGGATAAAGGGTAGTTCTGTGGTAGTGTATTGGGGTGAATTGCCTGGTTGGCCAATTAGGCCAGCACGCTATACGCACGGCGTACGGATGCAGCTCCGACGGCCGCAGTACCGTGCATGGCCGTCTATTCATCTCAGTTCCTCCCCAAAGAGCATCACCATCCCGCTATGGCCGGTGCTCCCGATCCTCATCGCCGTCCGGCTCTATGCCGCCGTTGGCGCAAGACGTCATCGCGCGGGAACCTGTACCGAATGCGGATATGATCTACGGGGCACTGTTTCCGACCGATGCAGCGAGTGTGGTGCACCTATCGTTGGACGGACAAAGGGGGTGAAAGTGGAGTGAATACGCGTGGACATCCCCGGCGATCACGAGTGGGCTTACACGGCGAACGAGCTGAACCAATATCCGACCGTGACCGAGGTCGCCGCCGACGTTGAGCAGGGCATGCGTTACGACGCCGACGGGAATCTGATCGTGGAGTTCATCGCCGCCGACATGAATTGTGACGGCTTGGTGAATACCCTTGACACCTTGAGCGGCGTCAAGCGCAGGCTGGCGACACCGACGCGTTTGTGATCGCCCTGATGTACGGCTGTGCGACGTACGCCACATATTACCCATACTGCGATTGCCTCAACGGCGACTTCAACGGCGATGGGCAGGTCAACACCTTTGACACCTTGAGCGGCGTCAAGGGCAGGCCGGCGATCTCGACCCGTTCGTGGCGGCCTCGGGCAACCAGCGCCGCGACTTCGTCGCCCGGCGGTACGTCTATGACGGCGAGAACCGGCTGATCGCGGTTGAGCCGACGGCGAATCGCGACGCCGCCACCGTGCGTTATACTTACGGGTATGATTACCTGGGTCGGCGGATCTGGAAGGCGACGGAGCCGCGGGATCCAAACGCCGGCGGCGGTGCCTGGGATCCGAACAACCCGACGGCGTTGACGAAGTTCATCTACGACGGCTGGCGAATCGATCATGGAGCTTGACGGACTGAATCAGGGTGGGGCGGGCGTCCCGCCCGCTATTCGGAAATACACCTGGGGCCTGGACCTGTCCGGTCAATCTGGAGGCCAGGCCTCTTCCTTCCATGTGGGACCGACCTCCGGTCGGTCAGACCTTGAGTGCTTTCTCGCGGAGCCAGAGTTCGTAGACGCCTTCCCAGTCACCATTGGGCAGATGCCGCCCGGCCTTGACCGCTTCTTCCCAGGCCTCCAGCTCGCGCAAGCGCGCCTTGGCGGCCGCGCGTGTGCAACGACAGAGATACTGGCTGCCTTCCATCAACTTGCCGGCTTGGGGACCGGCGCTCACCGTGAACTTCCAGTGCAAGCGGTAGTACCGGCCCTTCTCCCGGGTCAGACAAGCCATCACCCACGTCCTTCCTGCAGGGCCGGAGCCCCGCGAGAAAACCACGCGGTGTGTAGGCCGCAAATCGAGTGTTCCCGGGAGAGAGGCGGCTGGGGAAGGCCGCGGATTTCAGGCGTGTTCGCCTTTTGTTCGGCCGCCGCCGGAAATCGAGTTCCCGCTATAGTTCCCGTAGTGGGGGGTCAGCGGGACGTAAGTGCTTGTCAATAAAGCACTTCATGATTGGAGGCGGGGGGAATCGAACCCTCAAGGATCGCCGCGTAAACGGCCTATACGCCTTCCTGAGCCCCTATCGCCGATCGAAAGGGGACATGAGCGGACAATACGGTACTCCAACGGACACCAAAGGACAAGGAATCCACCCCAACTCCCCACCAATGCGCCGGGTTCAGGCGAACGGCCCGACACGCGCTGGCGAGTTCCTCACCTCGTGGGAACGCCTTCCACTTCGACACTGAAACACGCCTGTCGCCCAACATCGTCGCGCTGGTCATGACAGCCAGTCTGCCCAGCCGGAGTTCGTCAGACCTGTCATCGTGCGTGACGGCGCCATGAACGGACCAGCCGCAACGAGGATACGATCGTAATCGACAGATAGAGGGCTGATTGCGTGCACCGCTGGAAGTCGCTCACGACGCGCTATCACTTCGTCCGTGTCCGCTTCGCAGGCGTGGTTTTCGTTGGGCGCGTGGCTTTCCGTTTCCTGCCGGTCTTCGGCGGCTGGGCGGCCCGTGGTTTTGAACGCGCCGACTCGTCGGCTAGGGCTAGATCCAATTCCCGGTCGGCCAAATCGATGGCGGCGATGGTTGCTCGCAGCCGATCGCCGATCTTGAGCCGCCGGCGTGTTCGCTGGCCGACAACGCAGCCGGCCGCGCTGTCCACTTCCCACCAGTCGTCGGGCAGATCGCTGAATCGCAGCAGTCCCTCAACCAAATATCTGGGCAGTTGGACGAAGACGCCGAAGTTGGTTACCCCCGTGACGATCCCTTCGAATTCGTCGCCAATATGCCGTTCGAGCAGCCGCAGGATGTAGACTAGCTTCAATTCACGCTCGGCCGCCTCCGCCCGGCGCTCCATGCAACTGCAGTGCGCGCCCACTTCTTTGCACTCGTCGAGTGTGCGTACCTCCACCCGGCGGTGGTGTTTCTTGAACCCGCCCCGCATGTATGCGTCCAGCAGCCGGTGGATTGTCAAATCCGGGTACCGGCGGATCGGCGAGGTGAAGTGCGTGTAGTTCTCGCTGGCCAGCGCGAAGTGCCCTACTGGAGAGGGCTCGTACGCCGCCTGCTCGAGCGACTTCAGGATCGCAAGGTTGACGGCGAATGACTCCGGCCGACCCCTTACCTTCTCCAGCAACGACTGCAACGCCGCGTGGTTCATTCCTTTGACAGGGGGTAGCCCCAGGGCCCGTAGGAACCGATTCAGAGGCTGCGTCGCTGCCTCGTCGGGCGGTGGGTGCACGCGGCGCAGAGCCGGCGCGCTCAGGCCAGCCAGCAGCTCGGCCACCACCTCGTTGGCTTCGACCATGAACATCTCAATGATCGTGTGCGAGAAGCTTGTGTCCGCCGGCTCCACGCCCGCCACACCCCCTTTTTCGTCGAACACGACCTCGACTTCCGGCAGGTCCAGCACCAGCATTCCGTTGGCCAATCGGCGCCGCCGGATCGTCCGGGCCAGCGACTCCATCCGCCGCACCAAAGCGACCACGTTCTTCGAGTACCCTCCCATCTTGCCCGCCAGTATCCCCGTCGCCTGCCGGTAGGTCAGCCGCTTGGCCGATCGGACTACAGTGTTCGCGAAACGCGTCGCGACGCGCTTCCCCGCGGCGTTGTAGGTTATGAACGCGCTCTTGGTCAGCCGGAGCTGTTTCTCCTGAAGGCTGCAGACTCCGTTGGAGAGCACTTCCGGGAGCATGGGAATGACCAGACGCGGGAAGTAGACGCTGTTGGCGCGCTCGCGGGCTTCCTCGTCCAGCGCCCCGCCCGGCTGTACGAAGTGCGATACGTCTGCGATGTGCACGCCCAACTCCAGCCGGCCGCCGCCCAGCTCGGTCAGCGAGATGGCGTCGTCGAAATCGCGGGCGTCGTCGGGATCGATGGTGATCACCGTCAGGTTCCGCAGGTCCTCCCGGTCGTGGGACGCATCCTGCGGGTCATAGGCCGCCACGACGCGCGCGGTTTCCTTCGCGACTTCGGCGGGAAACTCGGTCGGCATCTGGTATTGACAGATGATGCTCTGCGCATCGACGCCCGGGTCGCCGCGTTTGCCCAGCACCTTGGTGATCACGCCCTGGGCGTCGTGGCCGCTCGAGGGGTACTCGGTGATCTCGACCACCACCTGGTCGCCGCTGCGTGCACGTTTGGCTCCCGGGTCGCCCACAAAGATGGGCACGTGCAGGATGTTGCCGTCCGGTCGCACGAACCAGCGCTTGAGTTCGCGGCAGAGTTCGCCGACGTACCGACTCTGCCCACGCTCGATGATCTCGACGATGCGACCCTCGTAGATCAACCGGCCGTCGCGCTCGCCGCGCTTCAGCACCTCGGCCGCCACCGTATCGCCCGTGAGCGCGGCGCCAGCTTTGCCCGGCGGGACGAACAGGTCGCCATGCGAGTTCGGTGTGTCGGGAATGACAAACCCGAAGCCGCGCGGGTTGGAGCGAAAACGGCCCACCACCCGCCGGGCTGGATCGGGGAGTGTCAGCGCGCTGGCTGACCCCATCACGATCCGCCCCGTCTTCATCAAGGCCTTGACCGCCGCGCGAAAGTCGCCGTATTCATCGTCGGCAATGCGCAGCGCCTGGGCGAGCTTGCGGATCTTCTGCGGCTGATAGTCTTGGCGGGCCAGTTGGCGGACGATGCGATCCGCGAAACGTTCCGTCGTCATGGCGATTCCTCACCCGGTCATCGTGGCAATCGTAAGCCGAAGTAACCCGCACATCCAACGTGTCTTGCACAATCAGATTAATGGCAGGTCGCCGCTCTGCGTCGTCACCCACCGTGGAAGAATGCGATGCGGCCTGCGGCCACCAGTTGGACCTCGCAACACCTGTGCGGCTGAAGATGGCTTACTCTACCCAGTGACCAGAAGAAACACGCGATCCCCGTTAGAATGAGGTCGTTCTCGGTATCATCGGTACCCTCGTGATGACGGTGGGTGACCGCCTCACTCACAGGCCGGACGCCGGGTTGGTGGGCGGTTTCGAGGGTGTCGACGTGGGTCATCGCCACCGCGTCTCACTGCTGCGCGCGGACGTGGAGCAAGGGTACGTCGATTCCAGACGCGTCGGTGCGGTCCAGCTTGGCGCGCACTGTGGTTATCCGGCGTGGAGTAGATTGCCATCGGTTTGTGGACCCCATTCTTGGCTGATGAATGAGCAACACTCTTCCCGAATGTGTCGGTAACCTCCCCAATATCTGTGGGCAAGAGGACCTGATCCGCGAGGCGCTGGCCCGCAGTGAACCACGCCCGTCATCCGACAGCCGCATCGATTTCGCTCGTATCAATGGCGCGTTCGCCATCGCGTTGCACATGCACCAGCCGCTGATTCCCGCCGGCGGTGACGATTTGCGCACCGCCAAGATCATCAGTAACCTGCAGTACATGATGGAGCATCCCAACGTCGCGGATCATCACAACGCGCCGGTCTTTCGCTGGTGCTACAAACGCATGGGCGAATTCATCCCGCAACTCGTCCGCGCGGGTCGCCAGCCGCGCGTGATGCTGGACTATTCGGGCTGCCTGCTCCACGGCCTGCGTGTGCTAGGGGCGGATGATGTGCTCGAGAGCTTGCGGGCGATCACCTGCGATCCAGCGTACCAACCGTGCGTCGAGTGGCTGGGCTCAGCCTGGGGCCATCCCGTGGCGCCCTCGACCCCCGCGCAGGACTATCGCCTGCACGTGCGGGCCTGGCAGCACCACTTCGCGGCGATCTTCGGGGTTGCGGCCCTGGCTCGCGTGCGCGGATTCTCCCCCGCCGAAATGGCGCTCCCCAACCACCCGGACGTCTGCTACGAATTCGTGAAGACGCTTCGAGAATGTGGATACCGTTGGCTGCTCGTGCAGGAGCACACCGTCGAGCTCGCCGAGAATGGCGGGCCGATTCAACAGGCCCACATTCCACACCGGCTCGTGGCCCGGAACTCGCGCGGCGCGACCGTTAGTATCATCGCCATCGTCAAGGCCCAAGGCAGTGACACGAAGCTCGTCGGCCAGATGCAGCCATATTCCGAAGTCAAGGGCCTGGCACGAATCGAGCTGGCCGGCCGAGCGATTCCTCCGCTCGTGGTCCAGATCGCCGACGGCGAAAACGGCGGCGTCATGATGAATGAGTTTCCCCCGAAGTACCTGCAAGTCATGGCAGAGGCTAGCGGCAGCGCCACGCCTCCCTTGAATGTCAGCGAGTATCTCGACTATCTCGATTCCCTGGGCGTCACGCCGGAGGTTTTCCCTGTCATTCAGCCGATCATGCAGCATCGGGTTTGGCGCGGCTTCGCGGGGGGCGCGGGGCCGCAGGCGATGGACGAACTCATCGGGCAGATCCAGCGGGACGACCCTCGGTTCCACATGGAGGGTGGCAGCTGGACCAACGACATTTCGTGGGTCCGGGGATACCAGGACGTGCTCGGCCCCATGGTGTCAGCCAGCGCGCGCTTTGCGGAGAAAGTGCTGTCCAGGGACGTTTCCCCGTCCGATCCGCGCTATCGCAACCCGCTGTTTCACTTGCTCCTCACTCAAACGAGCTGCTTTCGGTACTGGGGCGAAGGCGCCTGGACCGACTACGGGCGCGAATTATGCCGCCGCACGATGGCGATCCTGGAGCACGACTTCTGATGCTGTGTCCGGCCAAGACCTCACCCGGCGTCGTCGGAACGGCGGATTGGGGCCGACTGACATCGTTGTTGTAGGGCTCGCCGACACGCACCCATGGCGCGAGTTGCAGCTCAGCCCGTAGCCTGATGGTCGGCGGGATCTGAGGGGCAAACGGCCCCTCCGGCGATCCAGAGAGGCGGGATGGACGGAATCTGGGGTCCAAGGGCAGGCAACCTCGCCAGAATGTCCACCCTTCCTTGAAATGGGCTTCGCGCTCCCCTAGCATCGGAGCCTCCGGAGCAGCAAGTGGGAAATGTCGGGTGAGACCGTCGTGGCCGGCGTGGCTTCGCATTTCCGCTGGCTGCGGCGCATGGGGCGCGCAGCGACCTGAGGGTCACCATGAGGAACCGTGACGTTCTCAGTCAGTTCCGTCCAAAGAAGGGTAGCCCGAGCCTCACGAAACCCGGGTCGAAGCCCGTTTCGCCCCTGTACCAACGAAGGGATTCGAGATGAAGTACCTTGAGCCAACCGCATACAACATTGCTGAAGCCCAGGAGATCGCCAAGCA
The DNA here is from genome assembly GCA_963675745.2 of Phycisphaerae bacterium. Lineage (GTDB taxonomy): Bacteria > Planctomycetota > Phycisphaerae > UBA1845 > Fen-1342 > JAFGRR01. The sequence continues at coordinate 26,359 of CAXXWX010000015.1, read as the reverse complement.
GATGGAAGTCGAGCTTGCGCTGCTCTTGAATATTGAGCAATCGTTCCAAACCGTGCTCCAGTGGATGACGCGCGATCGTGGAAACAGCCGCAAGCTCTCAACGTTGCGCTTCGTGGCGCGGTCCTTTGAACGCCAACTGACCCGCACGCGGGTTCTTGCGGACCACGGTGGTTACATGCACTTGATCACCGACACGAAGCCACGTCTGGCCAGCGACGTTAAGGCGTTGAGAAACGCGCGCGAAGAGCTTCAAGCCAACTTCGAACACATCATAGTACGACTGGAGTACGTCTCCCCCGACGATGCCGCTGGATTCGAGAAGGTATGTGGGGAGCTTGAGCACTACCTTGCGGATCTGAAGGCACACGGCCGGAAAGAGCTGGAGTTGCTCCAACGCTCTTTTCAACAGAACGAAGGCCAAGCCGGATAGAAGCGTCGGGCGCCGGCTGGGACGCCCGTTGTGCCCCGGAACCGGACGAACGCTGTCCAGTTCGCGGCACTCGTGGAATCGTAGAGCCGCGTGAGCGAAGACTAATGCACCGGAGACATTCAGGCCTCCCCCCGGGTCGAACACCCAGAGACGTGAAGGCCCCCCGGGCGACGCGCTTGTATTTGATCAATTCCCTTTACCCACCCGTCGGTCTTACCGACCTCAAACAAAGTCCGTGGACCGCTACCGCGTTTGGAAGCCGCTGGGTCTGCTCACCGGGGCCGCGTTGACGCCGCCCGAGTGGGAGATCGCGGTCAATAGCAGACGGTCGTACGCCGCGCCGGTAATCGTAGACTGGCCAAGCTAAACACATCCCGCGGCATACTGGGCTCGATGCGGCGGTACGTGGGCGTGGGTTCTCGGCAAATGGGAAATCTCGTGTTAATCAACTAAGCTATGCGCGTCATCGGGACGGAAGGACATCGTTGATGGGATCTACGGCTGTACCTCCTAAGTCGTCGAGCGCTGCGCCCAAGTCGCCGGTGCCCCCGCCCGAAGCCCCGTATTCGTTGCAATGTCTCGAGGTTCTCGGCGGCAACCAAGTCGTGCAGGCCGCGCTCGCGGCGCCCGGGCTGGATGTGTGGCTCGACAGCCGGCCGTGCGGAGGCGCGCGCGGCGGAGACCTGCATTATGTCTCGACGTGCGGTACGGGGCGCGTAACGCGTTTTGTCGTCGCCGACATTGCCGGCCACGGCCCGGACCTGAACGAGTTCGCGCGGTGGCTGCGGAAGTCGGTACGGAAACATATCAACTTGCTGGACCAGACGCGTTTCGCCCGCGCGCTCAACAAGGATTTTGCCGACAAGGTGGGCAACAACGAGTTTGCCACCGTCTTGCTGGCGACGTACTTTGCGCCGACGCATCACCTGATCGTCTGCAACGCCGGGCACCCGCGACCGCTGTGGTACAGCCACCTCGCCGGCCGCTGGCAATTCTTGGACCAGGCGGCGGCCAGCGCGGGACCGTCCATCCGCACGGAACGCGTCCGCTACCGGCTCTCCCGGGTCGCGAATCTACCGCTGGGGATCATTGAGCCGACCGAGTATCGCCAGTTTGCGGCCAAGCTGGCGATGGGCGACGTGGTGATCATCTACACGGATGCGATGACCGAGGCGCGGAATCCGGCCAGGGAGATGCTCGGCGAGCGCGGATTGTTGGAACTGGCGCAGCGTACCGTGGACCAGGTTCCGAGCGCGAGTGGCGAGCTAGAGGCACCTCCGCGAGGAACGGGGGCGGCGGCCGCGCCAGTTTCGCACCCACAACGACGCGAGCATCACGAAACGACGTCGGATGGATCGCAAGTGTCGGCTATCGCGCCGCAAACGGCGCACCTCATCGGCCAGAGGCTCATCGACGCGGTCGACCGTTGGCGGGGCGGCGCGCCGGCCGAGGACGACCAGACGACGATGGTGCTGTACCATAATGGCGGTCCGCCACCGCGGTTAACCCTCGGGCGGGCCGCACGCTCGATGGCGAAGATGTTGGGGCTGCGCTGGGGGTGAAGAAACGAACCCCTGCTAAAGCCTGACGCAGCCCAGCGACGACACCGCCGAACGCAGATTGCGTGCTCACCGCCCTTTCGCGAACCCTGTGCGAGGGTCATACTGCATCTGCAGAAGGGCCCTGACCAACAGAATCCAGTTCTTCCCGCAGCAGGGCGAGCCGCCAAGTGTCGCCGACGTTGCCACGCGCAGCGGTCAGCCGGCGACCGAGGCTGGAAAGGCGTCATCATGAGCGACGGATCTGATTCCACGCCGGTACTGGTTGTGGGGATCGGCGCCTCGGCGGGCGGAATCGAGGCGCTGAAAGAGCTTTTCACGGCCATGCCCTCGGACAGCGGATTGGCCTTCGTGGTGATCCAGCACCTCGAGCCGACCCACGAAAGCCGCATGGCGGACATCCTGGGCAAGTGCACGCGAATGAAGGTCGTCCAGGCCGAAGCCGGCATGCCGGTGCAGGCCAACCACGCTTACGCCAATCCCGCCGGTAAATACATGTCCATCGACGGGGGGCGACTCGTCCTGGGCGAGCGGTCGGAGCACGACCGTATCCGGATGCCGATCGATTTCTTCCTGACCTCCCTGGCCGAGGATCAGCACGAGGCGGCAGTCGGCATCATTCTTTCGGGCAGCAGCGGCTCGGACGGAACGCGGGGAATCCGTGCGGTTCGCGAGGCCGGCGGGATGTGCATGGCGCAGGATCCGGAGACCGCCCAGTTCCCGGCGATGCCGCAAAGCGCGATCGACACCGGCCTGGTGGACCACGTCCTGCCAGTGGCGCAGATGCCCGCCGCGCTGGTGGGCTACGCGCAGCACGCGGCGGCTCGGACAAGCCCCGGCCACACGACAACGGAAGCTGCCGCGGACGATCTCGAGCCCATCCTGAAGCTCCTGCGTGTCCGCGCGAACAGCGATTACCGGCACTACAAAAAGGCCACCATCGTTCGCCGCATCCAGCGCCGCATGGGCATCACGCAGGTTGCCGGCATGGCTGCATACCTGAAACTGCTCGAAGAGGACCAACGAGAGCTGACACAGCTTTCCCGGGACATGTTGATCGGTGTGAGTTCCTTTTTCCGCGACGCCAAGGCCTTCGAGGAACTGCGGAAGGAGGCCATTGTCCCGCTGGTGGCCAGGAGTGACCCGGACTACGCGTTGCGAGCCTGGGTGCCCGGTTGTGCTTCCGGCGAGGAGGCCTATTCTCTCGCCATGCTCATGCTGGAGTCCGTGGCCGCCGCAGGCACCGGTCGCACGGTCCAGGTGTTTGCTTCGGACGTGGACGACCACGCGCTGGAAGTGGGCCGGGCCGGGGTTTACCCACGAGAGCATCGCCGAGGCGATCTCGACGGATCGGCTGGAGCGGTTCTTTACCAGGCAGGGCCAGAAGTACCAGGTCACCAAGCAACTCCGCGAGGCGGTGGTTTTCTCGCGGCAAGATCTGATCACGGATCCGCCCTTCTCAAAGCTCGACCTGATCAGTTGCCGTAACGTGCTGATCTACATCGAGCCGGCCTTCCAGAAGAAAGTCCTCGCGCTGTTCAGCTTCGCCCTGAGCCCGGGCGGGTACCTCTTCCTGGGCAAGTCCGAAGGCATCGCCGAGATGGAGGACCTCTTCGAGCCGGTTTCCAAGCCGTGGCGGATCTACCGCCTGATCCGCTCGAACCGCCAGGCGGCCGGCGCATTTCCGATCCGCACCGGCGGTCGAACCGTCGGCGTACGCGAGCGCAGCGCGATCCCGCCACCCGCCGCCACTCTCACACAGGCCAACCAGGACGTGCTCCTGAGACACTTCAAGGCCAGCGTCGTGCTGGTCAATCCCCGGGGGCAGATCCTCCATTTCTACGGCGAGACGGAGCGCTATCTGGGCCATCCGAAAGGACCGGCCAGCTTGAATGTGCTGGACATGACCACCGGAACGCTCTCGGCGAAGTTGCGCCGGGCGATAGAGCAAGCCCTCCAGCACGGCGAGGCGGTCACAATCCCGCGCGCGCCGGTTCCCCGCGCTGGCACGCCGCTGGCAGATCTGACCGTTATGCGGGTTCCCTCCGCGCCGGAGGCCGACAAGCTCCTGGCCATCATCTTCGAGGACGCGTGCGATCCCCGTTCGTCGTCGGCCGCCCTGCCCGCGTCAGCCGGGGATGAACCGCTCGTGACCCAGCTTGAGCAGGAGGTGAAGACTCTGCGGAACGAACTTCGTGCCGACGCCGAGGAATTCGATACCGCTAACGAGGAACTTCGGGCCGCCAACGAAGAAGTCATGTCCATGAACGAGGAGTTGCAGTCCGCCAACGAGGAGTTGGAGGCCTCCAAGGAGGAACTGCAATCGGTCAACGAGGAGCTGACCACCGTCAACAGCCAACTCAACGAGAAGCTGGCCGAACTCACCGCCAGCAATAACGATCTCGCCAATCTGCTCGCAGCCACGGAGATCGCCACGGTTTTCCTGGACAGCCAACTGCGTATCAAGCGGTTTACACCGCGGGCCACGGAGTTGCTCAACCTGATCCCCGCGGACCTGGGACGGCCGATCAGCCACATCACCAAGAACTTCGATGGTAAGGAACTCGCCGCCGAGAGCGAGAAGATGCTCAAGGACCTGTCGCCGACGGAAAGGGAAGTGCAGACCCGCGATGGGCGTTGGCACACGATGCGCATCCTGCCGTATCGCACGCTCGACGATCGCATCGACGGGGTGGTCATCACCTTCTCCGACGTGACCCGCCTCAAACACGCTGAGCAGCAGCGCCGCGAGTTGGAGGGCCGCGTGCTGCACTCCCAGAAACTGGAGAGTCTCGGCGTGTTGGCCGGCGGGGTCGCCCACGACTTCAACAACTTGCTCACTGGCGTGCTCGGCAGTGCCAGCCTGGCGCTGGAGCTGCTGCCGGAAAATGAGCCCGTGCGCAAATTGATCAAGCACATCGAACGCGCCGGCAACCGCGCCGCCGACCTGACCCGACAGATGTTGGCCTACTCCGGCAAAGGCCGCTTCGAAGTTGTCGCGGTCGACCTCCCGGAACTGGTGCAGGACATGGCCGAGCTCGTAAAGGCGTCGATTTCCAAGAAGGTCGCGCTGGAGTTCGACTTGGCGAAGGACCCACCGTTGATCGAGGCCGACGCCACCCAACTGCGGCAACTGGTGATGAATCTGATCATAAATGCGGCGGAAGCGATCGGCGACACGGGGGGCACGGTGGCCGTCCGCATCGGAGTTGTCGACGCGGATAGCGCGTTGCTGGCCGCGATGCTGCACGAGGAAGACGTGGCCGAGGGGCGCTACGTGTTTCTGGAGGTTGCGGACACCGGCTGCGGCATGGATATCGACACCCAGGCGAAGATGTTTGACCCGTTCTTCACCACGAAATTCACCGGCCGGGGCTTGGGGCTGGCCGCGGCCCAGGGCATCGTCCGCGGGCATCGCGGGGCTTTCCAAGTGCGCAGCGCGCCCGGACAGGGAACGTGTTTCCGGGTCTTGTTCCCGGCGCCGAAGCAGCCGCTGGTGCGCCGTATCGCCGAGGAACCGACCTCAGCGATGCCGTGCAAGACAGGTACGGTGCTCCTGGTGGACGACGAAGATCTCGTCCGCACGGTGGCACAGCGATTACTGGAGCGCGCCGGATTCACGGTCCGGACAGCTGACGGCGGCCGCGCAGCGATCGAGGCGTTCGGTGAACACCATGAACAGATCGACGCTGTACTGCTCGATCTGACAATGCCCGACCTGGGCGGGGAGGAGGTGTACCGGAAGATGCTCGAAATCCGGTCCGGTGTGCCCGTCGTCGTTGTCAGCGGGTACAGCGAAGAACACGTTGCGGAGCGCTTCGCCGGGATCGGGCCAGTGGAGTTCCTGGCAAAGCCCTACAAGCCCGCCGACCTCATCGCGAAGGTCGGCGCCGCCATTGCAGCGCACCAGGCAAATGCGGGATGACTTTTGTGGCCTGGTCGGCCCCGCCCGGCGCACGCGGAGCGGCTTCATCCCCCTTGCGTCGGCGCTGTCGGGCGTCTTCAATGACCATTGGACGAGGTGCTCTATGTCCCTCCTCAAGGGTAAACCCGTTTCGCCCGGATACGTCGAGGGCACCGCAGTCGTCTACGATTACGAGGTCCGCCCCAGGCTCGAAATCCCGCGGTATGCGATCCCGCCGGCGGAGATCGACGACCAGCATAAACGGTTGGAGGAGGCGGTCGAGCGCTCCCGTACTGAACTGGCGCAGGCGGGAGAGTCAACCCCCCGCGCTGCCTCCGAGATATCGCAGCTTCATGCCAGGCTGATCCAGGAGATCGCATCTCTAGTACGAGAGTACGTTTCGCGCGAAGAGGTCAACGTCGAGCAGGCCGTCGATGAGGTAGTCAAGGAGCTGGCCCAGCGACTGGGCGGACTCGAAAATGCCTGTTTTCGTGAGCGGGAGCAGGACGTCCGCGACGTGGGACGGCGGATGCTTGGGCATCTTGCGGAGGACCAGCTCCGGGCTACCCCGCCCTTGCCGCCCGGCTCCATCATCGCCGCACGCGAACTGCTCCCATCGGAAGCCCTGGAATTCGCGCACAGCGGCCTGGCCGCAATCGTCACCGAGCTTGGAAGCGACACCAGCCATACCGCGATCGTCGCTCGTTCTCTCGGGATTCCGGCGGTGGTGGGCATCTCAGAGATCACCGCCCACATCCGGCCAGGGATGCACCTGCTCGTCGATGGGATTTCGGGTGAGGTGACCCTCGCTCCCACGGAAGCGGAGATGCAGCACTTCCGCGAGCGGAAACACCAGCACGATCGTGTGCAGACTACCGTGGCTGACCTGGGGGCGCAGCCGTGCGTCACGCGAGACGGGATCAAGGTTACTCTGCTCGCGAATATCGAGCGCCCCGAAGAGGTGAAGCAGGCTTGCGTGCATCATTTCGAGGGTGTGGGACTGTTCAGGACGGAGTTCCTTTTCCTCGAAGCGCCGCAACGGCCGAGCTATGCGGCTCAGGTGGAAATCTATGAGCAGGTGGCCGATGCGCTGAACGGCCGGCCATTGGTCATCCGGACCTTCGATTTCGGCGACGAGAAAGTCCCCTTGTTCCTGGCGGCTGAACACAGGAACGCCGTCACCTGGGGGCTCCGAGGCCTGCAGTTCTCGTTGGCTGAACGGGACCTCCTCGACACGCAGTTGCAGGCCATCGCTCACGCAGCCCAGGGCAGAGACGTCCGCGTGCTCTTTCCTATGGTGGTCGGCGGCGACGACCTGAGGCGTGCTTGCGAGGCACTGACCGTCGCGGTCGAGCAGGTGGGCGGCAAGCAGAGGCCGCAGGTGGGCGCGATGGTTGAGACCCCGGCGGCGCTGTTTGCGCTGGAGGAGATTCTCGAGTTGGCCGACTTCGTGGCCATTGGTACAAACGACCTGACCCACTACATGCTCGCCGTCCACCGGGATGCCCCCGACTTGGCCAGCGAGTACACGGTCCATCATCCGTCTGTGCTGAAGGCCATCAAGCAAATTGTGACTGCGGCCCAGGCGCGGCATCGCCCGGTCTCCGTCTGTGGCGAGGATGCTGCGGACCCGGCTTTCGCCTGCCTGCTGGTCGGCCTGGGCGTGCGTGAATTGAGCATGGGCCCCACACGAGGCGACGGCGTCCGCAAGATGCTCCGCGGCATAAGCTCCCGCGAGACGGAAGATGTCGCGAGCCAATCGCTGCGCTGCAGCACGCCCGGCGAGGTGCGGCGGCTTCTGGCGCCTTTCTGCGGCAGTATTTCGGACGGATGTGGAGGGTCACTTCCGTGACCGCGCCGGCGGCTCGACTGGAATGGAAGCCCCGATGTCTGAGGACCTGACCGCCAAACAGCGCGACGCCGCCCTGCAACGATGGCGGTCCTTGATCATGCGCGAATGCCGGGATCTGGGTTCACTGGAGCGGATTAGTGCGCGGGCGCTACAGGACCGGGATGTGCGGGCTGATGCGCAGTTGCTGAGCATGGTCCAAGCCGAGTTGGAGCGGCGCCGGGCTGAGCTTCAGCGCGAGCAGCAGAGTGAACAACGAGTCCAGCCGTCGTCGAGGCCGCCCTCGGAGTATCGCTCTTCGGCATCCCGGCGTGACGAATCCGGCTGGCGAACGAGTCCCGACCTTGCCTCGGAGTCCCAATCCGCGGCGCGTCCGGCTCCGCCAGATCCTACTCCGCCAGCGCCCGATCCGGACCGGGCAGCGCTGCGCGAGTTGGTCGCGGACTTGAGCGAGGCCCTGAAAAGCGGCGACGAGGCTGCCGCCCGGACCGTGTGCGCGCAGTTGCGCACGCTCCATGGGCGGCGCAGTGAGTTCGTGTCGGCTGGCGATCTGGAGCGGTACGAACAACGAATCGAGAAGCTGCGAGCGCGACTGGAGGAGTTCCGCGGCCAGATCGGCACGATGGCGCGGGACGCCCTCGCAGCGGCACGGCGCGGAGAGGCGGAAGCTGCGGCCAAGTTGATGCGCCGGCTTTCCGCCATCCATGTATCCCACCCACGGCTGCTCGATGAGCCCGGATTAGAGAGGATTCGGCAGGAAATCCTTGGTGCCAATGAAGGGCACGAAGACCGTCTAACGACCCACAGGCTGATCGAGCGCGAACGTGCGGTTGCGGCCAAGATGAAGCGGCTGGCCGCTGCGGTAGACGACTTCCATCGCATCGTCTGTACGGTGCCGGAAACAAGCGCCGAGTTTCGCCGCGCCGAGAAAGCGTACCTGCAAGTGCTGGAGGAGGTTCGGCTTCATGAGGAGGATTGGCTGGCAGAGTTCGTGCTCGAACTCGCCGACGTGCTGGCGGAATGGAGTGTTCCGCCGCCGGGCGCGGAACAGCAAATCGATCGCTTCCTTGAGAAGGTCCGCGTGGGTATCGAACGAATCCACAAGAAGATGGGCGAAATCGACACCGGGCCGGGCGAGGCCCAAGGAACCTGAGAGCTACACGAACGACTCGGGCCGCAAGTGACCCTTGGCCCGCGCCGCAGCGCGACAGAACCGTGCATACTGCCTGCCTATCCTCCCTGCACCTCGCCCATCCCCGCAGTGACGGCGAACCGCATCGCCTGCTCGATGGACATGTCGACAGGTTGGATCGCCGAGCGCGGGACCATCGTCGTAAAACCACCAATCTGGTAGCTCATGGGCAGATAGACCGCCACGGTGTCGTCGCCGCCGATCCCGACCGGCAGGTCGCCGAAGTCCTCTCGCGTGATGAAACCGATGAGGCGTACGGGGGTGTCCCCAACAGTCACCATGACGGCCCTGCGTATCGCCTTCGTGTCGGAGCCCGAGAAGAAGCCCATCAGGTCGCGCACGGCCCCATACAGCGCCTTCACCAGGGGAATTCGCTCCACAAGCCGCTCGCCCCAGCGAAACACCTTTCGAAAGAGCCATGCCCTCATCAGAGCGCCGATCACGAATACCAAGACCAGCCCGGCCACGACGCCCATCCCCGGCCAGTACAGGCTGTCCGGGATCAGCATCTTCAGTCCCCCGCCCAGAAACGCCTCCGCCGTGCTGCCCAAGGCGCCCGTCATCGTCAACAATGTACAAGTATGAAGCAGGGTAGTCGGCGTATTCCACCGCCCGCGAGCGCATCTGGCGCACGGCGTCCCCCAGCCCGCGGCCATGCCGCGCGGCCGGAACGGCAATGAACTCCGCCTGCATCAATCCACCGGCCGTGTCCTGGTCATACGACAGGAGTGCGCGCGCGATGGCGGCGTCTCCCTGATCGACACGATCGAGGATCGCCTCGGCATGGCCGGCCGATACGTCCTGGAGAAGGTCCACCTCCTCGTCCGTCTGCATCTCCACCGCCCGCGAGCGCATGGACGATCGGCGCGGCGGCGTCCGGCTCCATGCCCATGACAACGGCGGCCGGAGAAGGTCCATGTCGTCCGGCAGTTCCATGCAAGATATTGGCGGCCTGCTCCGGAGGCAGAGCGAGCAGCGTGTCAACGTGCGAATCCTGAGGAAGCTCGCGGAGCAGGGCCGCCGCCTCGCCAGGGTGGATAGAGCCAAGCTCTTCAGCCACGCGCTCGTTCTGGCCGGCGGCCACGAACTGGGCTAGCTGTTCAGTGCGTTCCGTAGTTCGCTCCATGGCATCATCCCTCTTCTGGCAACCCGACCTTCGCCACTCAAGCGAGACATCAGAGCAGGTCGTACAACATCATGGCAGCCTGTGAAGGCGCAGAGGTTGACACGATCCGCAGATTCTGCCGCAGCCGCCCGTGGAGGGCCGCCTTACCGGTCTCCATTTCGCCGCTGGCTTCTTGCAGCCCTGCGAATCCGTGATGTAGACGTAGCTGGACTTCATGGCCCAATCGAGCCCACAATAGAACATGAACCATCTCCTCTTGCTGGTTTGCCTGGATACCGAAACAAGCAACCCGACGTCCTAAGCAAGGCCGAGGTGGCTCACTTCATAGCTTCTCCTTTCGAAAGCCCGGACGCTGGTTCATCAAGAGAGTTTTCTTGCTCGCGAATGGCGCCTGGGTGGCACCTGTGCAGCCCAACAGGGCTTCCTCGGAAAGGACGGCCGCGTAGCACGGATTCAAGTAACTCATCAGGTGTTCGCCGAAGTTCTGATGGCTTCAGCAGCACCGACGATGATCATCAACTCGTCGGTGATATCGTTTTGGCGAGCGCGGTTGTACCGCAACGTGAGGGTCTTGAGTATCTGGTCGGCGTTTTCGGTGGCGCGCATCGTAGCGATCCTCCGTGCCGCATTCTCACTCGTGGCCGCGTTCAGAAAACACCCCAACAGGCAGGCCTTCAGCGTGGGCGGCAGCAACTCGCCCAGCAGGATGTTCGGATCGGGCGAGAAGTCATACATGACGGCGCTGCCGGTCTTGCCTGGTGATGTTAATGGCTGGCCACCGGTTCCGGCCGCGGCGCCGGTCAAGGCCGCCATCGGCAACAGGGTAAGCAGTTCCGGCCGATGCAAACCGGCGCTGACGAAGTTCGTGTACGCCACGTGGACCGAGTCGATTTGCCCGGATGTGAACCGGTCGGCGAACCGGGCAGCGGTTGCTTCCACATCGGCCAGCGTGGGTAGATCACCCGATTGATCGTATCGCTGCGCGAGCGGACGCCCGTGAAATGCAAAATACGCGACGCCTTTATTTCCCGTGACGTGAACCTCGACGGCTATGTTCTCGGCCTCCCGCCGGCGGATGAAATCCGACGCCATGCGCAGCACATTGCTGTTGTACGCCCCGACCAGGCCACGATTACTCGTGATGACGAGGAGGACGACTCGTTTAGCGGAGTTCTCAACGGTGGGCGGTCGGAGAAAAGGGTGCTGCAGTTCTCCGACATGCGCGGCAAGTACGGCGACCATCTCACGGAGCTTCTGCGCGTAAGGCGCGGCGGCGAGCATCCGCTTCCGCAACTTCTGGAGCTTCAGGCTGGCGACCATTGCCATCGCCCGGGTGATTTTGCCGATGGTCTGCGCTGCTTTCTTGCGCTTCAGAATTGCGCGTCTTTGTACCATCAGTCTACCTTCGCCACTCAAGCAAGACTTCAGCGCAGGTCGTGCAGCGTCATGGCTTCCTGTGAACGTCCAGAAGCTGACACGATCCGCAGATTCTGTCGAGGAGGCTATTGCTTCTTCGTTGGGCGTGTGAGCGGCGAATCGGTCAGGCTGAAGATCACGACCTCTTCGCCGCTGACGGTGCTGACGTCGTGGTGGAGGCTCGCTACGCGGCCCCCGGTGATCTCCTGGACCATCGCCTCGATCATCGGCCGCGCCGTTTCGATCAACTGGGTCCTGACCTGTTTGAGCAGGTCCCGGCCCTTTTCACCTGGAAGCGACTTGACCAGGTGCTGTTCGGCCGCGGTCAATACGCCCTGGAGGCGGACCACGAGCAGATCACCGATCAGATGGGTTTGAATGTTCTTGGGGCCCCGGCCCATGAATTCCTGTTCAAAGCGACCGATCCCCTGGGAAATGGCGGCTTCGATTTCGCCTTGGGTTCTCATGGAGGCCTTCCTATCTGGGTCAGCGGTGGACCGGCCACCGGCGATTCCGGCCTAAAAACGCTGTTCCTGGTCCGCCAGACTCGCTGAACACGCACCCGGCGGCCTTGCCTTCCGGTTGGCCTGAGAGGCATCATATCCGGAGCGGTTCGGGAATCCAGTTGCTTTCCTTCTCCGGCGTGGTATACTTCCATCGCTGAGTGGAGCCACCCGAACTGCGAGGCGGCTCCGATCGGCACGTAAATCGGATGACTGAATAAAGGGCACTCCGGGTTTTCCGGACGGCCCGATGAAAAGTATGCCGACGTGATCGAGCACTCTACGGTGCTCTGTTGCGTCGGCTTTTTTTTTGAGGAGTCAAGCCATGGTCATGGGAGTAATCGGCTGGATCGTGTTGGGGCTTATCGCCGGCTACATTGCCAGCACGCTGGTAAACAAGCGCGGCGAGGGACTCGCGTTTGACATTCTGCTCGGCATCGTCGGCGCAGTGATTGGCGGTTGGATCTTCAGCGCGGCCGGATCTGCCGGCGTGACGGGCTTCAATCTCTGGAGCCTCCTGGTCGCGGTGGTCGGGGCGGTGTTGTTCCTGGCAGTCTGGCATGCCATCCGTCGCTCGGCCTCGCACGCATGAACTTCACGACACTGATGTGAAAGGACCGTCTTATGGATCCGATCGTGTATGCAGTGATCTTCGTAGTTGTCGTTCCGGTACTGATCTTTTTCTCGGGCATCAGGATTGTCCGCCCCACGCACAAGGGACTCGTCGAGCGACTCGGCAAGTACCGGCGCTTTGCGAGTCCGGGCTTCAACTGGATCATCCCCGTCATTGACAGGATGATCCAGGTCAACACGACGGAGCAGATGGTTGATGCCCAGCCGCAGGAGATTATCACCAACGACAACCTCAACGCCCGGGTGGATGCCCAAGTCTACTTCAAGGTGAAGGACGACGAGGCCAGCGTTAAGAGTTCCCAGTACCACGTCAACAACTACCAGAGTCAGATTGTGAGTTTGGCTCGTACGACGCTCCGCAATATCATCGGCACGTTGACGCTGAAGTCCGCGAACAGCGAACGCGACAACATCAACGGCGCGCTTCTGAGAACGTTGAGCAAGGAAACCATGAGCTGGGGCATGTCCATCGTCAGGACCGAGCTGAAGGAAATAGACCCTCCCCAGGACGTCCAGGAGACGATGAACAAGGTGGTCAAGGCGGAGAACGAGAAGGTGGCCGCCTTGGATTTCGCGAACGCCGTCGAACGACAGGCGGACGGGGAAAAGCGGGCGGAGATCAAGAAGGCCGAAGGCGTCCGGCAGGCCAAGATTCTGGCAGCCGAGGGCGAGGCCCAAGCGATAAAACTCGTGAATGAGGCGGCGAACACGTACTTTGTTGGAAACGCGCAGCTTCTGAGGAAGCTGGAGGCTCTCGAGAATGCACTGAGCCACAATGCCAAGATTGTCGTTCCGTCAGGCTGTGAACTGGTCAATGTGATCGGAGAGATGGCCGGCGTCTTGCCGCTGACGGACGGAAACGGACGACGCCGAGCGGAAGAAGGAAAACACGGGTTGGCGGAACTGGGCCAGGTGGCCCAGCGGGCGGTCACGCCTTCTGTTCCGAGGGAGCGTATCCGCTCGTAACCTGCGCTGTAGATGCTGGTCGGCATTCATGCGGCCAGCAGAAGATGTACGGAGCCGCGGGCGATGTTGGATTCGGCTCCGATCACGATTCGAGTCGGATGGCCAAGCGAAGAGCAACCCGGCCCGGCCGGGAGGCTCGTTGAACAGCAAGCCGACGTGGTTGAGCCCCTGAGGATCTTCAACCACGTCGGCTTTTTTGTTTGCGGCAGTCGTGGACGGCCGCCGCGTCCAAGGAGAAACGCCATGGACAAGCCCAATTCAGAGATGGCGCGCCAGATTGCACAGGCGGCCTGTCTTTTCGAGCAGCAACGGACGGGTAACACGCCCAAGTCCGTGACCGTGGTGCTGAGCGACACCACGCTGGTGATCACGCTGCACGGGGCCTTGTCGGAGGCCGAGCGGGCCGTGGCGAAAAGCCCCGAGGGTGCCGCGCAGATACAGGACTTTCACCGACAGTTGTTCGCCAACGCCTCCGAGTCGTTGCGGCAGGAGATCAAGCGGATCACTGGCGTGGAGGTGCGTGAGGCTACCGCGGAAGTCGAGCCGACTACCGGCACCGTGGTGGGAGTCTTCACGACCGGCAACACAGTACAGGTGTACCAGCTCGCCCATAGCGTACCCGCGGACACCTGGAGCGGGAGTAAACCGGGCGATCAATCATAGAAATGGAGGTTCTGCCACGTTGGTCTTGGCGGGCAGGAACCGTGAATCCGCGGTTGTCGGACGCGCCAACGGCGTCGAGCGCCTTGTCGAGGATACGGTGCTGGAGGTTCATGACGGGACCGGCAAGCTGAGCTTGGAGGCCGGTGACGACTTCCCAGTCCATCGTTGGGACGTGTGAAAATGGACTCGCTCCGGTGGCAGGCCGGATGCAGGTTGAGTTGCAAGGAGAACACCGATGGGTAAGACGAATGTGGAACGACGAAACCACGCGTGGTTTGCCCTGGCGGACGCCGAGCATTGCCGGCTCTTGTGCTGCCGCTTGACTGAGCAAGGCACGCAACATGTTGACGAGTATGACGCGCTCGAGAACACGTTTCCCGAACGTGAGCCCCTGCGGCCACAGACCGGGGACGGAATGACACATGACGCCGAGGAGAGGGAGCGACGTTTTGCCGGACAGATCGTGGGTTGGCTGAAGAAGCGAGTCGATACGCACAAGATCGGTCGCTTGGTTATACTCGCCACACCTCGAATGCTCGGGGTGCTGCGCAGATTCCGGCCCAGATTGTCAAATGGACTCCTTCAGGGACTCGAGGGCAATCTAATGCGGCTTGAGACCGGTCAGTTGGCAGACCATCCGATGGTCCGCGACCTGGTGAAACTCGACTAATACCAAGGCCGAACTGCGATGACGGAAACACAGAACGGCGAAGTGCAGTACCGCCCTTGCCAGCCCCATACCCGACAGGTAACCGTCGTGGGCGATTTCGACGGCTGATGGAAGTCTGAATGGGTTGGCGGACAGGGTGTGTCAGCTTGGTCTGTTGCTAGTGAGGTGTTTTGCGATGAGAGTGTTACTGGTCTCCGCCGCTACGCCGGACACGTTTTGGAGCTACAAGCACGTCCTGTCGTTCATCTCCAAGAAGGCGTGCTTTCCGCCGCTGGGCCTGTTGACTGTGGCGGCGATGCTCCCGAAGCGCTGGGACATCAAGCTCGTCGATCTCAATGTCACATCGCTCACCGACGCGCAACTCGCGTGGGCGGATTGCGTTTTTGTCTCGGCCATGCTCGCGCAGGTCGATTCCGCGCGCGAGGTCATCGCCCGATGTAGCCAGCTGGGCAAGACCGTTGTCGCGGGCGGGCCCCTGTTTACCACCGGCCACGCGGGCTTCCCCGAAGTGAAGCACTTCGTCCTCGGCGAGGCGGAGGACATTATGTCCGAGCTTGTGGCCGACATGGTGTCTGGCGACCTCAAGGAGTTCTACCGTTGCGAGAAGCGGCCCGACATCCGGCAGACGCCGGTGCCCCGGTGGGACCTGATCAAGTTCAAGCACTACGCCACGATGCCGCTTCAATTCTCGCGTGGTTGCCCGTTCAATTGCGAGTTCTGCGACATCATCGTGATGAACGGCCGAGTTCCGCGTCTGAAGACCAACGAGCAAATGATCGGCGAGCTGGAGAGCCTCGTGGACGCGGGCTGGACGGGGCCGATTTTCATCGTAGACGACAACTTCATTGGAAACAGAGCCAAGGTAAAGGAGTTTCTTCGCGAACTCATCGCGTGGGAGGAACGCCGCCGCATCCAGTCGCAGTTCACGACCGAGGCCTCGTTGAACCTGGCGGACGATGCGGAATTGCTGGACCTGATGGTCCACGCGGGTTTCAAGAAGGTCTTCGTCGGGATCGAGACGCCGCAGGAGGATAGCCTGCTCGAGTGCGCGAAGGTACAGAACGCGAAGCGCGACATGCTCACCGCCGTCAAAACGATCCAGAAGTCGGGCCTCGAGGTGATGGGGGGCTTCATCGTTGGGTTCGACAGCGACAAGCCCAACATCTTCGAGCGGCAGATCAAGTTCATCCAGGAGGCCGGGGTCGTGACAGCCATGGTGGGTTTGCTCCAGGCGCTGCCGGGCACGCGGCTGTTCTCGCGGCTCAAACAGGAGGGCCGCATCCTCCACGACGCGAGCGGAAACAACGTCGAGGCCAGCCTGAATTTCGTCCCCAAGCTCGATCGCGAAGTGTTGGTCGAGGGCTACCGCTCGCTCGTCAAGCGCCTCTACACGCCGAGGATGTACTATCGGCGCACCCTCACGTTCCTACGTGAGTATCGTCCGCAGGGGCAAGGCGTTCACCTGTCCTGGTGCGACGTGAAGGCGTTCATCAAGTCGCTGTGGGTCATGGGTATCCTGAGCCGCGGCCGACGCCAGTACTGGAAGTTCCTCACGAAGGCACTGCTCTTCCACCGCCGCGCATTCCCGGAGGCGATGACGCTCGCGATTACCGGATACCACTTCCGACGCGTCGCGTCAGCGTTGTAGCGCGAATCGAATTGAGTCGGAGGTGAGAGCGATAACGTCAGGCTGTTTGACCTTGCGCGCGGGACGAAAGAAAGTCCCGGCAGGCTTGGCAACTCAGACGCAGATTTCCTCGATAGGAGAGATTGCTCACCAGCGTCGTAAAGGGCTTGCGCCGTCGCCAGAAACTACGCCACCCCCGGCGCAAGATGTTCCACCGCGAGTAGAAAATCCCATCGCACGTCTCCATCTCTCGGGCGATGTCCACGCATGCGAAGCGTCGGTAACGCGCGACGGGGAACGTCAGCGTGTAGTACTTCCAGTCTTCCGGAAACCTGTCGGCCGCGATGTCGCCCTTCGACTCCATCTCGTCCCACAGCCGTGTTCCGGGTAGCGGCGTGAGAAACAACGTGTTGAGGACATCCACGCCATAGCAAAGCGCCGCCTCCGCGATCCGCCGGCCGATCCCCGGCTCATCGGTGTCCAAACCCATGATGAAGGAACCGGCCACCAGGATCTTGTGCCGCTGGATGCGGCGGACGGAGTCCGCGATATCACGGCCCTCCAGAATGTGGCGCTTCCCGCCCAGCGCGCGGAGCCCGGCAACGGTTAGCGATTCGAAGCCAATGAACACGCCGGTACAGCCGGCCTGGGCCGCCAGTGTCAGGAGCTCCTCGTCATCGGCCAAATTGATCGTCGCCTGCGCGATCCACTGCTTGCGCAGTTTCGCCCGGACCATGGCGCGAAACAGGTCCTTCGCCCGAGCGATATGCTCGGGGCGCGTACCGATGAGGTTGTCGTCCACGATCAGAACGTGTTTCTCCTGGATCGCGACGAATTCTCGCACGACGTCCGCAATCGGCCGCTGCCGGTAGCGATGCCCGTTAAAAGCCGTCACGCTGCAGAAGCTGCAATTGAGCGGGCAGCCGCGCGTGGTCTGAATCGCGCCGCAGGCGTAATCGCCAGTCAGCAGGTCATGCCGCGCCGGCGGAATCTCGTCCATGTCCGCATGCGCGCCGGCGTAGCGGGGCTTCGGCGCACCTCGTGGAACATCGGCCAGGACCTCGGCCCAGATCGGCTCGGCTTCCCCCGTGACCACCGCGTCCACACGCGTCGTGGCTTCGTCGGGACGCATCGAGGCATGAATGCCGCCCATGACCACGGGCACGCCCCGGCTGCGGAACTCGGTCGCCACTTCGTACGCGCGGTTCGCCTGCGAGGTAAACGCGGTAATGCCAACCAGGTCAGGGCGCGGCAGGCCACCGTAATCCGGCACGCGGATGTTCTCGTCAAAAACGGAGATCTCCCACTCCCGCGGGGTCAGCGCGGCCAGGACCAGCAGCCCGAGTGGCTTCCAGACGCGGTAGTGGTTCCAGCGGCTCTCTTTGACGTACGTCAGGCTGACGAGCGGGTTACCGGGATTGATCAGATACAGGCGCATGGCCGCGGCCCCTTCGAATTCCGCGGAGCTTGAATTGGATCACTCAAGAAGGCTCCGGGATTTTGTCTCGACCGCGCTCGAAAGTTCGTTGGGCGTTCATTTTATCCGCGTGAACGGCGGCCGGAAAGTGCAGCGGCCAGGCCTCTTGTGCCCCCGGCTGGCTCGGTCGGTTGAGGACGCGGGATGGTTGAGCCGCACATCAGCGCGTAGGAAGCCACTTTCCAGAGACCGACCGATGGAGATCCGCGGGATAAGCGGCTGAAAACGAGGTCATTCGGGAGAAGTCGGCTACGCGCGATAGCGCTCGCGCGGCCGATTCTGGCGCGCCGGTCCTGGCAGAGACAACAGGCGGGAAACTCGGGTAACATGTCGAGGTCGGACTCGGCAGATGGAAGGTCCGAGGAATTGAGAATGTCGCTCAGCTGGGCCTCCATGGATTCGATACGCCACCGCTTGTTCGGGGCCCCCGGCTAGTCTAGATCGTTCCGAGGTACGCTGCGGCGGCGGCGAGCGCTGCACGGCGGGCCAATGGCATGTGGCGCCAAGCGATCAGCAGTTTCGTGAGTAGCGGGTCGACCTCTTGCAGCCGCGCAAGCGCCGCCCCAAGACGCTCGGCCCCTGCCTCGTAAAACGTGAAATGAGCTCGGTTTACGCAGTTGGGGCCCCGATTTTGTAAACCGCAGGTTTTCGGTTCGAGTCCGATCGGTGGCTTTCTCGCGTGACGTTGCAGGAGGCTGTGCAACGTCGCGTTTCTCCGCAGCCGACAAGGACTTATGTTCACGGACGGCACGAGATCCTCCGCCCGCCAAATCGCAGCTGGCCGCAGCCGCTCGCGTTGTTTCGCGTGCTAACTGCTGGGGCTTGAGCGGGGGGGCAGTCGCGCCAGCACCGATACCCTCACCAGAATCAGTACCAGTGGCCAGCAACTGCTCTGGAGGCTCGGATACCGGCCTGAGGTCGGGCAGGTTCTCAAGCGCCACGGTTAGGTCATGAACACCCAACTTCGTGTAAACGCCAAGGGTGAGTGACGGCGTCGAGTGCCGAGCAAGCTCCTGTGCCGCCTTCACTGTCGCTCCACCTTGCACCAGCAAGGTGATGTGGTTCGCCTGAACGTGCTCGAGCAAGCCGCCTTCGGGATCGCTCGCGCGTTGGGCCCAGACCGTTTGATCGACGAAGTGGATATGACGTCTGACCGCGCGCGAGCTGCAAAGCTGTTGGCTATTGGGCCGCGACGCTGAGTACGGCGTAATCTGCGACGTCCACGTCACCATCACTATCGAGATCAGCCTGGTCACAACCTGTTGCCGGGCTGATCGCTGGCCCACTCATGCAAATCATGAAGATCATGAAGTCATCCGCATTGACCGCGCCAGCGATGTTCAAATCGCCCGGTACTTCACGCTCATCGGGGACGCCGTTTCCGTCTCCCAAGTATGCGAATAGCGCTGCACCGTCGCCAGCCGAGAACAACACGCAATTACGGAAGGTAAGGCCGCTCACCGATGCCGCGTAGCACACTCCCCAGAGCCGGAAACCTCGATGTGTGCCTTAGCCATCGATGATGCAGCTTGCCGGCCCTTTCGCCGATCTAATGACGATGCCAATCTCATAGGCGGACACGTCGGTACTTCCAGCGCCGGTATACACGCCGTCAGCGATGACAATCTCGTCGCCTGCCGTACATGCATCAACAGCCGCTTGGATCGTCGAATACTCGTTCGGCACGTGTCGTTCCGTCGCCTGCGATTCACTGCTGAGGCCGACTATGGCGACCAGCGCCAGGACGCCGTGCGCGAATCGCGTGCGCATCGTTGTCCCCTTTCAGCAGGCGCCGCGGACTACGCCAGCGCCCAGTTCACTTGCTTACTGCCAGCAACGTCACGAATCCATCGATGTCGCCGTTATTGACCCAACCATCGCCATTGATGTCGCCGAGTATGACGTCGCAGTCGGGATATTCGTCGGGGTACTGCTCCGGGTACGACAGGGCAAAGACGAAGGCATCGATATCGCCGTTGTTGACCCAGCCGTCACAGTTGAGGTCGCCAAGATCGTACTGCGGGTCGGCGGCGGTGGTGCATCCCCAGAATCCGCCGGTCAGTTCATACCCGCCACCGCTCATGGCAGGGCCGGCGTCGGGTTGGCCGATGGTGCCGGAGAGTTCGTAATAGCCGCCGATCGAGAATCCACCGCCCGCGTCAATCGTATGCCAGTCGAGGCTGAACCCGTTAGTCGGCGCGGCCAGCGCCAGGGGAACTACAGTGCCGGCGACCAGTGTGAGAATGCGGTTCCTCATCTTGATATCTCCTTGATGTAGTTGCTTTCAATTGTTCAGCCGCCCAGCACCGCGCCCAGGGGCGCCCGGATCAACATCGGCTTTGACCAGACCCCCACCGCTTCCTCATACACCCCAGGCTGGACCCAGAGTACGCCACCTTCCGGCGTGTAGTACACTCCGGCGTCAAATGCGATGTACGGATAGAAGAACGTCCCGTATTGAAACGGACCCTGGCCTGACTCATCGACAAAGCGCCAATTGTCGTACGGGTACAGAAACGACATTACGCGTGCGTCCCAGAAGCTCAGGTGTGTCCGTTGTCCGATCGCGCCCTGCCAAGTGACGTCATTAGGCGGGAGCACGGTGATAGTGCGACCGTTCTCGAGGCAGTTTGGATCCAGCGGACAGCCGCCACATTGGGTGAAGGCGCATTCGCCATAGTGCATCACCGAATCAAAGTCGTACGGACCGTACTCGTTCGATGATCCGCCAGATTGGATATCAAAGTTATGTTCCTTATCTGCCGGGATGTTGCCCCAGTTGATCTGCACGTAAGTGTTGCGGTCCGAGCGGGACTGCTCGTGCCAGTAGCCCAGCGCGTGCCCCAGCTCGTGTACGATGACGAAGTGATCGGTCCAACTCACAATGTTTACGTCCTGGCCCAGGTAGGGTACCCAGTACCTGCCGACCATCGAGCTGTTTTCGGTCGAGTTCTGGATGTGCAGGAAATACGCATCCCAGGTATCACATGGCCGGAAGTCGATGTCCGCGACGTTTTCCCACTCGGCCATGGCGTTCAGCGCGCGCGTGCGGTTCAGCGCCGACACGTTGCTGTCGAATTCGTACGGCACAACGCCATCGGACCAGAGATCCGTGATGTACGTTCCTCTGGTTAGATAGAAGTCCTCAGGGACAATAATGTCCCCCTCGATGATCATGAATCCCTCACGCACGCCGTCGACCGGAGCCAGATTGGGGTCCGAGGGCACCTGAGCAATGGCGGAACCGGCGCCCATGAGCAGTCCCGCGAAAAGACCGGCCCGCAACAGCTTGCCACGGAGTCCGCGGGAACTATCTGTCAGGTAGTTCGTATGCATATCTTGATCTCCTCGGATGCTCACAGGGTCATTGCGGCTGAATCAGAACGAGGACCAGGCCGCGCCCCTCCGCCAATGGTGACATGGCCTTACCGATCACGGCCCCGGCGGCACGCCGGCTGTCGGTCGCCTTCATCGCGTGCCCCGGCGAGGCCGACGTGGTCAGCCGATCACCCGGCTCTATTCGCCCATTTGAGGCATCGGCCAGAACGTATACGCGGCCCGTCAGGGCGACTGCGTGCTGCCCGTCGGCGATGGTGCTTCGCTGCCCCATCAGCATCCCGGTTTGTACACCTCCGGCACCGCTGACCACACCTGCAACCGTGCGATCGTAGGCCCGCGTGCTAACAAGGAGTTGTCCGGGACTGTCTGGGTCGATGCAGACAACCATGCCCGGCCCCGGTGCAACGTCGGTACTGCCGATGTCGAACTGCTCGGATAGGTCACTGCCGCCGGTGATCTCGAGAATACCGGTGGTGACTCGGCCATCCGTCCCGTTCATCGCGATCTTTATCGCACCGCTCGCATCGCGCACGTCAAAATAACCGGCCTGGTCGCCGGCGTCGTTGGGCCAGATCTCCAACGCCCGGCGCAAACGCAGGGTTCCCGCGTGTCCACCATTGACGTTGATTCCAGGGGTTACTCCATCCAGTCGAAATTCGATCTCGCCGGCCCCGGGCGTGTCGAACGTGGTGTTTCCCATGAACGAGCTGTTGCCGACAAACCAGCCGGCATAGCCGTCCGGGCTGTTGCAGATGCCGATCAGGCCGTAGTTTGTACCCGTCGTGCCACTGGCGTAGCCGCGAATGGCTGCGGCACTGCCAGAGTTCGGATTGAGGACGTCCAGCTTGGCGATCGGCGAAAGCTCGCCTACGCCGACGTTGCCGCTGTCTCGCTCAATCACGAAGCACGGGCCGAGCGAGGCGCCGTCCTTCCGCGCATCA
Source organism: Phycisphaerae bacterium (assembly GCA_963675745.2). GTDB lineage: Bacteria > Planctomycetota > Phycisphaerae > UBA1845 > Fen-1342 > JAFGRR01. The sequence continues at coordinate 4,064 of CAXXWX010000015.1, read as the reverse complement.
AACTGAAACTGATTCGCCGCTCCGTCATAACGAAGGGTCATCCCGTATGTGTAGTCGTTATCCTCACCGAGCTTCAATGCCGAGCTGGCATTGGCACCCGGCTCGTCGGGCGTGATCAGGATGTCGGCGAATGTGGAGTCGCCCATCACGTGCAGACCCGCCAGCGGATCGTCGGTCCCGATCCCCACCTGTCCGTCGAACTCATCGATGTGCATCGCGTTAACGTAGGTGGAGACAATCGAATTCCAGACGCGGAAGCCAATCCCGCCGGACGCGCTGCGGTTACCGAGCCAGACCGTGTTACCGGTGTCCTTGGTCAACACGGTAGTCGGCGAGCCAGCGCTGTCCTCGATCAGCAAGCCGCGCTGGTTGTCGAGCAGCACGTTGCCACCCGAGACGTGTAAGCCGCGCGTCGGGCGCCAAGGTTCCGATGCCGACGTCGCTGTACCCGAGGGACAAGTCACCCCACGCACTCTCTTCCCTGTCGTAGACTTGAATGTAGCCCTTGTGCAGACCGCCGGAGTAGGCAAACTCCATGCCTGATCCCTCCGTGGGCCAACCGGAACCGGAGACGCGGGCCAGGCCGGCAACATCGAGCTTCGCGCCAGGCGTTGTCGTTCCGATGCCGACATAGCCGGCGTTCGTGTTGAAGACGTCGTTGTCGTTGTCGGCCCAGAAGCCACCACTTTCGCCGGGCCCGGACAGGGCGTACAAGAGCATATGGCGCGGCGTTAATCGGCTGGCGCGGGTCGAGCGTCGAGCCGTTCACAACCGCCTGAAGCCAACGTGCGCCGCCGGTGAAGTAGTTGCCCCCGAAGTCGAGCTCGGCCGTAAATAGGCCGCGTTCGACACCGAGGTCGTCGAACAGAATGGGCCCGGCAACCAGGTGGACCGGGTCCGTGCTGGTCGGATCATCCCAGAGCGTGAACTCAAAGTCGGCGTTCCCGTCAAACGGCACACCGTCTGACTTGAGCTGCCCCTGGTATGTGAAGACATTGCCCACCGGCATCTGCGCGTACAGCACGGCCGGTGTGGCTGCCAGCGCCAGGATGATTCTGATGGTCCAGCATCGCTTCACGTTCATTGTGGATCTCCTATGCCGTGAAGTCCGTCAATCCGGGCGGCAACGCACGAATGCACGTTGTTTCCGCCATACCAAGGCTGATATGCAACCTTCACCTGCGATCCGGCGCCGATCAGCCACCTGGTGACATGAATGCAACCTTGGACGCGGCGCGCTCTCCCTGTGGGCCAGAATCTCGCGGAAGGTGTGTTCGCACCGAATGCCCAGCGGCAGTCCGATCCGCCGTTGTCAGAACTGACGTGAAGGGCCTCTTGCCAAACCGCTAAACCGGTCGCGGTCAGTGAAGACGATTGCGGATGCAGTTGTGACCCGTGTAAACTGGGGCTTGATCAGTACATGGGAGCATCACATCAGGCCGCCAGCGGGGAAGGTCATGGAATCCACACCTTCGACACCCGATATCGTCGGTCGTGCTATCGCTGGAGACACGGTCGCGCTCACCGTGCTGTTGACACAGCGGGAAGATGGGTTGCGCAGGCGGTTGGCGCCGAAAATCCCGGCGGACATGCGCGACACGCTTGGCGCGGATGACCTGCTTCAGGACATCTATTGTGATGTATTCCGTGGTATCGCGAACTTCGAATCGCGCGGTGCCGAGTCATTTGACCGCTGGTTGTCGACGGTTGCGCTGCGCCGTCTGCGCGCTCACATTCGCCGGCACCGGGCCGGGAAGCGTGGCGGTGGCCGCGCGAGAGTTCGCAGAGTCGCGGCCACCATCTGCGAATCAAGCGCAACCCTGTTGAGCCTGATCGAGGCCGCAGATCGCACACCTAGCCGGAAGGTGGCCGGCAAGGAAGCGGTATCGGCGGTGCAGGCGGCATTGATGCAACTACCGGAGGATTACCGGGAAGCGGTCCGTCGCGTGTACCTCGAAGGCCAAAGCGTGGCGGAAGTCGCGGCGGCGCTGGGTCGCACACCGCGTGCGATTCATAATCTGTGCCACAAGGCCCGGCTTAAGTTACGGGAATTGCTGGGGACGCGATCGGAGTTTCTCAGCGGATCGAGCTGACGCCGCTCGAAAGTTGCGCCGACTGGCTCGAGCGAGCAAGCACTGCGGGCGTGGGCCCCGCCGGAGCCCGAGTCACTCCGCACCGTTGGAAGCCGTATCAGATGCCGAATGCGAGGTTGTCTGCCATGCCTTGAGCTTCGCCCGCCACTCGGCGGCCTGAGCGTCATGGCCCTTGTCCGGCTCGGCGACGTGCCAGGCGCTGTATAGCCGCACCGTTTCCTGAAGCACGAAGAAGCCGGTGTAGGCGCCGGTTGACCTCCGACCGCTCACACTGCTCATCGGCGTCACGCAGCAACGCCTCGGCATCGGCGTAGCGTCCGAGCACCGTATAGCTCCGAGCCAGGGCGGTCTGCGGATACAGTATTCGCGGATGGCCGGGCGGCAGAACTCGTTGGAACATCTCCAGCGCCGCCTCGTATTGGGGCACTGCCTCGGCGTGTCGCCGGAGGTTGTCCAGGCATGCAGCCACGTTGTTCAGGCACGTTGCAACGACGGAATGGTCGTCCGCGATGAGCCGTTGGTACATCTCAAGCGCTGCCTCGAACTTGGGCAACGCCTCGTCCGAGCGGCCCATGGTATCCAGACACCGGGCCACGTTGTTCAGGCTTCGCGCCACGGCGGGATGGTCACCTTTGAAGAGCCGCCGCCTCATCTCCAGCGCTGCTTCGTACTTTGGCAGCGCCTCCTCCAGCCGACCAATAGAACGCAGGGCGGAGGCCAGATTGTTCAGGCCCACCGCCACATCAGGGTGATCGCCCGGAAAGAGCCGCTGCCACATCTCCAGCGCCGCTTCATGCTTGGGTAGCGCCTCTTCGTATCTACCCAGGGATTGCAGACACTCGGCCAAGTTGTTCAGACTCGTTGCCACGTCGGGGTGGTCGCCTGGGAATAAGCGCTGGCGCATTCCCAGCGCCGCCTCATACATGGGCAGGGCATCAGAGGGCCGGCCGAAGGCCTCCAGGCATCCACCCAAGTTGTTCAGGCTTGCCGCAATGTCAGGATGATCGCCCTCGAACAGTCGCTGTCTCATCGCCAGCGCCGACTCAAACATCGTCAGCGCCTCGTCAAGTCGTCCCAGGGACTTCATGCAGGAGGCCGTGTTGCTCAGGGCTGCCGCCACCTTGCTGTGGTCGCCGGGGAAAAGTCGTTGGTACATCCCCAGGGCTGCTTCGAACTTGGTAATCGCGTATACGGGTGAGCCCAGGGCTTCGAGGCAACCACCGACGTCGTTCAGACTCGCCGCGACATCGCGATGGTCGCCGGAGAAGAGCCGTTGGCGCATCTCGAGCGCCGCCTGGAGCTTGACAAGCGCCTGCCTGCAACTGACCCCGCAAGCGCAGGCAGTTACCCACCGTGCTCAGGCTTGCAGCCACGTCAGGATGATCACCTTGATGGAGCGCTTGATCTATTTCGAGGGCGCGCTCGGCAAGTCTCAGCGCCAACTCCGAGCGGGCATTGCCGGCGAGGATCTGGGCAATCTTCAGCCTCAGGGCGGTTTCGATTTCCGGCTGGTCGCGCAGCTCACCGGCATCGAGCAGGTCGATGGCCTGTTCCATCGCATCTGCCACCAGGAACCCGTGCTCGCCACCCTGGTGGGGATCTGACGACACGAGCGTCCTCCCCACGAATTGGTTGATTGCCTGCGCCTTCTTCCGCTCGCGCTGCTCGGCCTGAGCCAGCCGGCGCTGCTCGGCTTCGGCCAGGCGCGCGTTTTGGGCCTCATCCTCGGCCCGCCTCCGTTGCTGGCCCTCGCTTTGCTCCGCCGCCACCGCCCTATCCCGCTCGCGCACTGCTTGCCGCCACAGGCTGAGTGACGTCGCCAACCCGGCCCCAAGTATGAGCAAAAACGCCGCCGCTACCGCAACAGCGGCACGATGCCGCCGCAGGCTCTTCTTGAGCACGTACCAGCCACTGTCGCGTTTGGCTTCGATCGGCTCGCCTTTCAGGTAACGCTGGACGTCGCGGGCCAAC
>CAXXWX010000014.1:0-47167 GCA_963675745.2 Phycisphaerae bacterium | reverse complement strand
GGGCCGAGATAATCGCGCCACAGCAGAGCATCTTTCAGCCCGGCGGTGCTGGGCCGTTGCTCGACAAACGGGACGACCACGACGCGTCTGATGCTGGGCAGTTCCGCGAGCATGCCGCGCACCCGTTCCAGCGCGTCGTGCGGCTTGCCGTTGTATGTATAGCCATCGGCGACAAACAGCACAGTCGGTGCGATCTGGCCAAACCGGTCGAGCACGCCGCGCACTCCGAAGTCGGGGCTGCACGATGACCAGGTGGCTCCCAGGCTGGCGGCGGCGAGCATGGCGATGACCGTCTCGGGCACGTTCGGCATGAAGCCGACCACGCGGTCTCCCGCCTCGACACCGTCATGTTTCAATGCCGCCGCACAGCGGGCCACCTCGGCGCGCAGCTCGTTACGCGAGATTGTGCGGCGCAGGTCGCGTTCGCTCTCAAACAACAGGGCTGGCTCTTCACCTGTGAAACGCAACATCTGGCGCGCGTAGTTGAGCGTCATGCCGGGAAACCACTTGGTGTCGAGCATGCCCTCACCGGTGCGGATCGCCTCGGCGGGCGCGCTGGGCATGACGCCGACAAACTCGAGCAGCTCGTTCCAGAACTCGGGACTATGCTCCAGCGACCAGGCGCGCAGCGCCTCCCATTCGTCGGCGATGCCGAACTTCTCGACAATCCGCCGCTGGAACGAGCGCATTTGCGAGTTTTCCCGGCGTTGCGGCGACGGTGTCCAAAGCGGCGTAACAGTGTTCATATCTCGGTCGGCCTCCTGGTGTCGTGACGCGATGTCGCGGCACATTCTAAACCAATTTCGGCATCGGCCGCCAACCGGCGATCGGTGAGTTGATCATCACGACGAGGCAGGAGTGGCGCGGGCCGTTGGCTTTACGGCGGCGTTGCGATGTCCGTCGGCCGGCGGGGCTCCGGCCGTCACTTGTCTGATGCCGCTCAGGAAACCGGTCGCTACAACGCCTGACGCAGCGCGTCATAGTCCTGCGTGCGGTTGAATGACTCAAGGGCCTCGATCAGCGGTCCATCGCCGCGACGGATGAAGGAGCCGTCCGCAACGGCGAGCCCCTCGTCATTCAGACCAGCGAAAATGGTGATACGCTTGCCCTCACCATGGAGCACGGCCCGGACGACGTCAGACAGGCGCGGGGGTGCGTATTCACCGTCGGCAAAGGCCTCGGCCAATCGTGTACCGCCGGCCACGTACGTCGGGTTGAGGTGCATATTGATCGTTACGCCGTACTTGCCGGCGGTCTCGTCCAGGTAATCGATGGCCCGGTGGATGTCCTCCACCGCCTGCTCGTCACTCAGGCCGGCGACCGGTTTGAGCATGAAGTAGCACTTCAGGCGGAACTGCGGTTCACGCAGCTTGTCCACCAACTGCTCAAACGTTGCCAGCGTCAGTCCTTTGCGGAAGAGCCGGTTGCGGATGTTGTCGTCCAGGGCCTCAAACCCGACGGCGAGCTCGACCGTTGCCGGCTGTTTTCGTTCGCACATCGCGCGCGAGAGGAACAGCAGCTCCTCGATGTCGACGTACTCCGGTCGCGTCTCGAAACTCAGTGTGTCCATCGCCGGCAGGTGGAGATTGAGCTGCGTGATCAGGTACATCAGGGCGGTGGATGGAAAGGTCACCTCGTCGAGCACCGATCCGTTGTTGCTGACGATCACCTTGCGGATGTCCGCCAGGCGCGGCCTGACCATGGAGTGGCCGAGCACGTTGTCGATCTGCCCGATGATCGCCTGGTAGCCGACATGGTGTTGTGACGAGACCGAAGGCAGGTTGCAGCCGCTGCACAGCGACCAGCGACAGGCCTGCGTATAGAACACGACGAACAGCACCAGCCCTTCGTCGCTGTTCTGGAACCAGCAATCGATCGGTTGGCGGGGGTCGTGTTGCTCGGCGAATACATAGGTCTTGCCGGAGGCGCGCGTGGCCTTGGCGATGGCGGCGTCAGCCGTCTGCGATACGTTCGACGGTCCGGTGGACGGCGTTGTCATTGAATACCTTCCATCTCGAGTTCGAGAATCTCCCGCCGCCACTGCTCGCGCTGCTCCTCGTCGACGTCGGCATCCGGCAGCAGGCGGCGCCGCGTGCAATTGAGCAGAGCCTGCAACGTCTGGTAGCGGCGCGTCTTGACGATGTCGGGCGGGATTATGTCGCGCACAACTTCGAGGATTTCCTCGACCGTGAGCTTGCCGCCCCTGGCGCGACCGATCAGCTCGGCGCGCAGAGACGCGAAGTTGGCGGCGGCATACCCGGTGGTGGCGCCGCGCAGCTTATCAAGCTCCGGCTCGCCGAGCGGAGCATCAATCACTTTCGCCACACTCCAACGCGCGAATTCGAGATGATCATCCCCTGTTGGGTCGAGCACCGGGATGATCAGATCACCGGTGCGGCCCGGACGGCGAATGTCGGGCGACAGCAGATGGATGCGCGCCGTCATCAGCAACCAGACCACCCGGCCGCGCAACTGCGGGTCGGACATCATCGCCTGGATCTTACCGGTCAGACGGCGTTCGGTTGCGTGGGCCTCGGCATCGACACGCCCGAACTGCGTGTCGGCCTCGTCGACGAATATCAACACCTTGGAAAGCGCGTTGAGCACGCGGCGCAGACGCTCGAAGATCACGTCGGTCTGGCCGAACCACTGGCTGCGGATGTTCTTGAGCACCAGAACCACCACGCCCAGCTCGGCGGCCAGCGCTTCGAAGATGAACGTCTTGCCCCCCGCCGATCGGTCCGGCGACGGCCGCGCCGGGCAGAGCATCGGGCCCGCTGGAGCGAAAGCGCGGGATCAGCTCGTCGCGCAGAAAGCTCTTCAGTTGCGTGAAGCCCACGACGTCGTCGAGCGTGTGGGCCGGTTTCTTGAACTCGATTATGTCTTCGCCGAGCTGGCTCTTGATGTACTCCTCCACCTTGCCGACCACGTGCCCGCTGGTGAGTGTCTGGCCCGCATAGCAGCCCCCCTTGAGCAATTGGCTGAGGGCGTGGATCGACAGGCCGGCGGTCAGTTGCGCCAGGTCCTCGTGCGAACCTTCATACTTCACGCGTCTCTCGGCCGGCTGACGCTGGTCGAACCAATCGATGAAATGGTGACGCGCGGGCTGGTCGGCCGTGTCGACCCGCACTTCCAGCACTTGCGGCATCTGCGCGATGCGATGGTTCAGCACGCTGCGCGACTCCGCCAGCAGAATGACGGCGTCGCTACCGGCGTTGAATCCGGGGTCGGAGAACCAATCCTGGCAGATCGCGATGCGATGACGGTCGGCATCTGACAGACGCGTGATCTCGGCCTCGGGGATCACCAGATCGGCCGCCTCGACGAACACGATCAGGCTTTCAGCCAGCGGACGCTGACCGCCGATCTCGGTGCGCGAGGCCAGGCACATCTGGCGCAGCAGTTCGAGTGCCAGCGTTGGCTTGCCGATCGCGCTATCCAGATGGGTATCAAAAGCCGTGCTCATCGCGGACAGCTCGGCGTGAACGCGGCCCGACTCGAGCATGTTGCGGACGGCGATCTGGTTCGCGTCGAGTCCGGTGCGTAGTTTCAGCCAGGCGTCCTTGACCTTGTCCTTGTCGGCCTCGTGCAGGAAACGGATCGGGCCGTTCAATTCGTAAACGACGAGTATCCGGTCCGACACATCCCATTGCGTCGTGAGGTAGGTCAACAAGGGGACGTACTCGCCGTCTTCGTCTCCCAGGCCGCCCGTGTCAGGCTTGAGGAAATACAGATCCTCGATCGCCCCGGTGAAAACCAGCGTGCGGGCTTGCCCCGAGTTGAGGATACGACCGGCGTGCCGAAGAAATGCGTAATCAGGCGCTTGCATGGGGTGGGCATCTCCCTGCGAGAGGACCGTGAGACCGGCCGTCTGGCTATCTGTGTAGCGGCCTGCGCCTCGCAGGCCGTCGAACGCCGGCATGCCTGCGTATGCGCGCCGGCTCCAGGTCGCACTGCTCAAGAGCAGTGGCACGCACTGTAGCGGCCTGCGCCTCGCAGGCCGTCGAACGCCGGCACGCGTGCGTACGCGCGACAGGCCCTGGTCGCACCGCTCAAGACCAGTGGGCACCGTAGCGGCCTGCGCGCACTGTAGCGGCCTGCGCCTCGCAGGCCGTCGAACGCCGGCATGCCTGCGTATGCGCGCCGGCTCCGGGGCCGCACTGCTCAAGAGCAGTGGCACACGCCGTAACCGGGTCGCACTGCTCAAGCGCCGTGGCACACGCGGAGAGTGTACCCGATCTGCGCGGTGCGAGTCTTCCCCGGGCGGCGCTCTCCGCCCGTTGCCAAGGGCAATTGCGCCGCCACCCGCCTGAGCCGTGCATGTCGGCGCGCTCAACGGAAGGGGAGACCGGCTTACCCGCGCCCGATCGCATTCATGATGGGGCGGCGTCGCGGTTGACGGGGCGGTACAGCGTGTCGCGCTCGACCGGCTCGCAGCCGGCTTCCTGGAGCAGGCGTTTGATCTGATCGATGCTCAATTCCTGGCGGTTCGTGCCCTGGCCTTCGCGCTTGGTGATGTCGTACCAGGTTACCGTGCCGTCAAAATCATCCACGCCCCAGTTGAGTGCGACCTGGGCCAGCTTGGGTGATTGCATGATCCAGAAAGCCTTGATATGCGGGAAGTTGTCGAGCATCAGCCGCGCGATTGCCAGCGTCTTCAGATCGTCCAATCCGGTCGGGCCGGGCAAGTGGGCCAGGGAGCTGCCTTCGGGGACGAAAGAGAGCGGCACGCAGCAGTTGAACGCCGCCTGCCGATCGCGCAGGGATTCGTCCTGATGTTCGCGGAGCTTGATCAGGTGTGTGATGCGCTCGGCGCCTGACTCAACGTGGCCGTACAGCATGGTTGCATTTGACGGGATGCCCAGCTCATGGGCGGCGCGGTGTACGTCAAACCAGTGCTTTTCGCCGACCTTGTTCTTGAACGCCTCATCGTGTACCCGGTCATCGAATATCTCGGCGCCACCGCCGGGCAGGCTGTCCAGGCCCGCGTCGCGCAGCGCCGAGAGAACCTCACTGATCGTCTGGCGCGGTCGGGCGATGCGCGCGAAATGCACGATTTCGATCGCCGTAAAGGCCTTGATGTGCAGGTCGGGGCAGCGCGTCTTGATTGCCCGGCACATGTCGGTGTAGTAGGAAAATGGCAGCTTGGGGTGCAGGCCGCCCACAATGTGCACCTCGGTGGCGCCGCGCGCCGCGGCCTCGTGGGCGGCATCCGACAATCTGCTCGATCGTCATTTCGTAGGCGTCGTCCGGCTGCCCGCCGCGCGTGCTGTAGGGCCGGTAGAACGAGCAGAACTTGCACCGCAGCACGCACAGATTCGTGTAGTTGATGTGCCGGTTAATGTTGTAATAGGCCCGGCGGCCGTGCTTGCGCTCGCGCACGATGTTGGCCAACTCGCCGAGCGTGAAGATATCGCGCGTGTTGAACAGGGCGACTCCATCGTCGAAATCCAATCGCTGCTCGCGTTGAATCTTGGCGCGAATCGATTCGAGCCGTGTGTCGGGAATGGAGCCGGTTGCGGGAGCTGTCATGGTGCCATACTCTGCCAGTGCGGATGATCGTCGTCGTCTCCCCGGACCGGCCGGGTGGACTACGATAACATTAGAACCTATCCGAAACCTGTGGCACAGGCTTGTAACCTGTGTTACTCGTGTGGCACAGGTTTGTAACCTGTGTTACTCACCGGTTGAAAACCGGTGCCACGGAGACTCGGACGACACGGGCAAATGAGCGACCAGCAATCTGCCAATCCAAACGCCGGGAGTGCGGGCCAGCCACGCAGGCTGAATCCGCTGTTCATCGTTGCGCTGTTCATGATCGCGGCTGGTCTGGTGGCATATTCGGGTCAGCTTCGCGCCCTGCTCGGCTTAACGCCCGGTATGCCGGCGAATCTGGTCGGCAAACAGGCGCCGGCGTTCGAGACCGTCTCGCTTAGTGGCGGGGCTGTGCGTTTTCCGAGCGATTACAGCGGCAAGCTGGTGTTGGTGGAGTTCTGGGCAACTTGGTGCGCGCCGTGCGTCGGCGCGATTCCGCGCTTGCGCGAACTACACGAGGAATTCGCCGACCAGGGCCTGGTCATCATCAGCGTCAACCTTGATGGCGGCGGAATGACTGAGCAGCGCTTGCGCACCTATGTTGCCCAGCGGGAGATGTCATGGACCCACGTGCTGCGCGAGTCGGACAGCATAGCGCGGCGGTACAATGTTCAGGCAATCCCGGCGATGTTTCTCGTGGATGGTACGACGGGCGAGTTTGTCGCCGGCGGCGCACAACTGGACGGCGCGTTTCTGCGGCCAACGGTTGAAGCGCGGCTTGAGGCAATGAACCGTGGCGGCCGACCCCCGAGTCGGCCGTGATCCGATGGTCGGTAACGCCTGCGACAAAGTCCGACTCGGGGGTCGGGCGCTGCAGTGGAAGTGCCCCGTCAGGCAGAGGATCGACTGGAGTCAACTGTGCGCGTGTACTTGTCAGGTAACCAGGCGGCCGCGACCTGGCTCGGACCGGTAGTGTTGGGCGTGTTCCTGATACTGGTCGGCGTGCTGATTTTTATTGTGCCCAACCTGGTCGAGTACGTGATCGCCGCGCTGTTGATTCTCGGGGGCGTCTCGATGATCGGTTTCGGTTGGCGGATGCGCAGCCGCACAACCTTCCATCGCATGGGGCAATGGCACTCAACCGAGGGGTTCGAAGACGAATTCCGCCAGCACTGACCAGGGCGGGTCCGCGGTCCTATGCCAGAAACGGCGCGACGGCGTCGCTGATCAGCCTGGCTGTGGTGGTGTCTTCCTGGCTGACTTGCAGAATCGCCTGGAGAAACGAGCTGAACAGCGCGGTGCTGGTGGTGATGATTCCGTCTTCGACGGTGGCGCGGATTTGCGGGTCGCAGCCCTCGAGTATGAGCGCGCTGCCGGTCAAGCCGGCCAGCCAGACCCACAGCTTTGCATAACGTCCCTGCTTCATTGTCTAACTCCCGTTTCCAGCGGTTGCGCGACTACGTCTGCATCCTAGCCGCTCGAATTATGCCACGCCAGTCAATAGCCACAACGGTTCGTGTGGTCCCCCGGCACTATACCCGGTTGGCGGGCTTGCGGATGCACATGTGGGCGGCGTCGGTGTGTCTGGCCGGTGGGTGCGGCTATACTTGCGAAGCTGGGGCGTGTGGTGGAGCGACAGTTGGCCGGCCAGTGGTACAGACAGGTAGTGGCTTACCCCGCTGATGCGGTGGGCTCAGCGCGGGCCTATGCCGGTGCGGGCGAGCTGGCGTGGCTTGGTAGTCCGATAAGCAGAATTCTGGACGGGCCGCCGGCCAGGTACGCATTCCTCGGTATTGAGCCCGTCGCCGTGATTCAGCAGTATGAGGGCCACGCCGCCGAGCTCACCATTGGCCGACGGGTTGTGGAACGCGACGTCAGCGGCTGGGCGCTCTGGCGGCGCGCACACGATCGACTACCGCGCTATGCGCCGTTGTCTCAGGCTATTTCGCCGGGATGGGTCGGATATGTTGGGTTCGAGATGGGCCGGCATCTCGAACGTCTGCCCGCCAGTCGCCATGAAGATCTTGGTCTGCCGTTGATGAGACTGGCGCTCTACGACTCCGGGGTCGTGCTCGACAACCTGGAGCGACGGGCCTGGTTGGTGCACGCCGCCGGCTTGCGTGGCGATCTGGGTTTGACGCCGCAGCCGCCTGAATCGCTGGTGGCGCGCTGGCAGGCCGTTGCGCACGCCCACGACGCCGTACCAGTGATCGCGCCGCCGCGGCTGACATTCGAAATGCCGCGCCGTGCATACGAGCCGATGATCGCGCGAGCCCTGGCGTATATCGCCGCGGGTGACATCTACCAGGTCAACCTCTGTCAGCGGCTGAAGCTGGAGCGCCTGCCGGATGCGTTGACGATGCTGGCCACGATCCACCAGCACAATCCCGCGCCATACACCGCGCTGCTGAAATGGGACGATAAGGCCGTGTTGTCCGCCTCGCCCGAGCTGTTTCTGAATGTGGCTGGGCAACGCGTGCTGACGCGCCCGATCAAGGGAACACGCCCGCGCCGGCGTGATGTCGTGCTTGATGATGCCGCGCGCGAGGAATTACTGGCGTCGGAGAAGGACCGCGCCGAGCTGACCATGATCGTCGATCTGCACCGTAATGATCTGGGCCGCGTGTGTCGCTATGGTTCTGTTCGCGTCGCCGAGCGTCGGCGGCTCGAAACGCACCCGAGCGTTTTTCACACGGTGGCCGACGTGGTTGGGCAGCTCGCGCCCGGACGCGACGCGCTGGACGTGCTCGCCGCGTGCTTTCCGGCCGGCTCGGTCAGCGGCGTACCGAAGATCCGCGCGATTCAGATTATCGACGAGCTTGAGCCGGTCGCGCGGTGCGCATACACCGGCGCGGTCGGCGTGCTCGGACTTGATGGCCGGATGACGTTCAATGTCGCGATTCGCACACTGCAAATGCGCGACGACCTGGCGACGCTGTACGTCGGCGGGGGGATCGTGGCCGACTCCGATCCGGGCGATGAGTACGAGGAGACACTCGCAAAGGCCGGCGGAATCCTCGATGCGTTGCGGGTAACGGCGGACGGTGTCAGAATGCCGGGTTGAGCCGAAGATTCACGCGAGATCCGCGATGCGCGGCGCCGCGTTGGATTGATCAAGAGGGAGAAATCGTGCCGCCGGAATCTCGCGAGTGGGTTTGCCTGAATGGGCGGGTCGTGCCGGAAGATGAAGCGCGCGTCAGCGTGTTCGACTCCGGGTTCATGCAGGGTATCGGGCTGTTCGAGACCATGCGCACGTATCACGGGCGCGTCTTCCGGCTCGACGAGCACCTGGCGCGGTTGACGAACTCGGCGGTGGCGCTCGGCTGGTCGGTTGTGCCCGACACTGACGATCTAATCGACGCGATCGACAAGGTCGTGGCCGCCACCGGGGGGGACGAGCTGCGTGTGCGGCTGACCGTTACAACCGGCTCGCTGCACGTGACCGAGCGCAACCACCCCGCCCTGACCATCGTCGCGACGGCCTCGGCCGGCGCGCGTTATCCGCAGGAGATGTATACACAAGGCGCCACGGCGGTGGTGTCGGAGTATCGGCAGAATCCGCTGGACCCGACGGTGGGCCACAAAACGACCAGCTATTTCTCGCGGATGGCGTCGTTGCGCGCGGCGCACGCCGTCGGCGCCGTGGAGGCGTTGTGGCTCACGGTTGATGATAATCTCGCGGAGGGCGCGATCAGCAACGTGCTCTTGTTCAACAACGAGGAGCTGGTGACGCCGCCGCTCGATACACCTGTTTTGCCGGGGATCACGCGTGCGGCCGTAATGGAATTGGCCGAGCGCCTGAACATCCCGGTCAAGGAGCGCGCCCTGAACATCGAAGATGTGCTGGGCTCGGAAGAAGTGCTGCTGACGAACAGCATGATGGAGGTGATGCCGATCGTGCGCCTCGGGCGCCAACGCATCGGCGAAGAAAAGCCCGGCCCCGTTTTCGAAGAGCTGCGTGAGGCGTATGGACTGCTGGTCCAACAGGAGTGTCTGGATGAGTTTGCCCAAGCGGAGTAGGCGCCCCATGACAACCAGCGTCGGGGATGTGTGCCGGGCGGTTGATGCCATCGCGCCGTTCTCTCTCGCCGCTGAGTGGGACAACGTCGGCATGCTCGCTGGACGGCCCGAGTGGCCGGCGCGTCACGGGCTGCTGGCGATCGATCTGACCGATGCCGTGGCGCGCGAAGCGCTCGCCAAGCGCGCTGATTTGCTGCTGATTTATCACCCGCCCATCTTCAAGGGGATCAAGCGCATCACACCCGATGGAGCGGTGCCCACGACACTACTGCCCGATTTGCTTGCCGCGCGCGTCGCGATCATCGCGCTGCACACAGCCCTTGATGCGGCGGTCGGCGGGACGAACGACGTGCTGTTGGATGCGATCGGCGTTGACGAGCGCTGCCCGCTGGAGCCGGCCACCATCGCAAACCGTGATTACAAACTGGTCGTGTTTGTGCCCCGACCTGAAGTGGGGGCGTTACGCGAGGCGTTGTCGGCCGCCGGTGCCGGCGTTATCGGGCACTACACCGAGTGCAGCTTCGAATTGGACGGGCACGGCACGTTCAAAGGCGACGAGACGACCAATCCGACAGTGGGGCGGCGTCAGGTGCTCGAGCGCTGTGGTGAGACGCGACTGGAGATGGTCGTGCCACGCGCGCGGCTGGCGGGCGTTGTGCGCGCCTTGCACGCCGCCCACTCCTATGAGGAGCCCGCGCTGGACATCTACCCGGTTGAACACATCGCCGGACGCGGGGCCGCGGGCATGGGGCGCGTCGGCAAACTCGCGCGGCCCGAATCCGGCCGGACGCTGGTCAAAAAGCTGGCGCGCAGCGTGGACATGGCCGGTGCGTCGGTCGTGGGCGATCTCAAGCGGAAGTTCACGTCGGTGACGGCGGCGGCGGGGGCGTTTGGCGTGGAGGCGTTTCGCGACTCGCACTCCCTGGTGATTACCGGCGAGTTCAAGCACCATGATGCGCTGGCACTGCTGAAACGTGGCGTCACCGCCGTCCATGTCGGACATGATGCCAGCGAACGGCCGGCTTTGAAGGTCATGCGCCGGCGGCTGGCGCGGCGCCTCAGTGGATTGAAGCTCACTCTGGCGCGGGCTGATCGTTCACCGTTGACCCCGCTTGGCATAAGATGACAGGCTGTCACCACCGGACGACGCCAGAGCCCTTCGCCTTTGAGTGTCGGCCGTTTCAGGCAAACGTGATTTGCTCTAACAATACGGGCCCCGGTCTTACGCGAGCAGCAGGGCACAGGGCACGGCGGAGTGTAACCATGGCAGGATGCAAGCACAACGCGGTGGGATGGGTCGGATTGATCGCGGCACTTGTCGCGGTGCCCGGCGCATGGGCCGACGATGGCAAGGCACTGGCGTATATCAACGGCGTGCCAATCGAACGTGAAGAAGTCGTCGATCTGCTGATGGAAGCCCACGGACTGTCAGTGCTGCAACAGATCATTGTGCTGAAGCTCGCCAAGCAGGAAACGCACCGCGCCGGGATCAAGGTCACAAGCGCCGACGTGCGCGAGGAGTTCGAACGCGCGCTCAATCGAATCGCCCCGGATCACGAGTTGGGTGAGAACGCCCTCGACGATCGCGACAAGCGGCAGACGCTGGAGATGATCCTCGATCAGAAAGGGCTGTCACTGGCCGAGTTCATGGTCGGAATGGAGCGCAATGCGCATCTGCGCAAGATCGTCGAGCGTGATTTCCACGTGGATGAGCCGACCCTGCGCGAGGAATTCGCGCGGACCTTCGGCGAACGCGTCGAGATCCGGCACATCGAGGTGCGCAACGGCCCGATGGCCCAGGCCCGAATCAACGACGTGCAGACGAGATTGCAGCGCGGCGACGACTTTGCAACAGTCGCCCGTGAGCTGAGCGAGAACACCGAAACCGCGCCCAGCGGCGGCCTGTGGCGACCTTTCACGTTTGGCGACCGCGACATACCAGCGATAATCCGCGAGCGCTCATTCGCGCTTTCGGCCGGCGAATACACCGGGCCGATCAAGGTGGAAAGCGCCTTCCAGTTCATCCAGTTGCAGCGGCGCATGGCGCCGGAGAATGCGCGTTTTGAAGATAGACGCGCCGAAGTGGAGATTCGCCTGCGCGACCGCGTGATTCCGGAGCTGATGAGTGAGCTTGCCACTGAGCTGTTCCAGAAGGCCAAGATCCAGATCCTCGATCGAAGGCTCAAAGATGCATACCAGGCGATGTTGGAGCGCAACGCCGAGGCCGAACGGGTGACGAGTCCGTGAATCGTGCGCAGGGGCGGTGGCCGGGGTGCCGCTGCCCTTGAGCGGCACTGTTGGCGGCTATGCCGGCGGCTCACAGAGCCGTGGCACATCGAAAACTGAGTTGGTGCGATGCGGCTGATACGGATCTCGCTGGCGGCGAAATACCGAGTGCTATTCGGGCTGGCGGTGCTGCTCATCATCGGCGCGGCGCTGTGCGTGCCCTGGATGCGCATGGAGGCGCTGGTGCTTGAAGGGCCGTTTGAAGAATCGCGGCGCTCGGCCCGCGATCATTTCGAGCTGCTTGGCGAGCCCGATCGTGCCGCGGGGACGCGCGGGGGATTTCATCGCGACGGGTTTGGTGTTGTCGTCGATTCCAGTGAGTCGCAACCGCAGTTCATCTCACGCCGCGCGTTCCACAGCCCGCTTGTCGATGCGGCACCCGGCGGGCCATTGGCCGCGTCCGACCCGTTTGTCGAGCGCGCCTTTGACGCGTTTGAGCAGCATCCCAACCGCCAGGTCGTGCTGGACACGCGCGTCACTAACGAGGAGCGTCGCAGCCTGTACGCCTATGCGGTGCGCGCCACCAAAAGCTGCCTGACCTGCCACGGCGAGGGCATGACCGCACCAACGGTCTATCGCGAGAACGAGCTCGCCGGAGTGGTGTTTGTCGATCTTCCGGGAGAAGAGGCGGGCCGCGGCCTGATCTGGAACCGTTTCATCATCATCGCCGCCGGCGCCCTGGCCGGCACGCTGGCGATCCTCGTGTTCTATATCATCACCCACCGGTTCATACTCGCGCCGATCAACGAATTGCGCGGCGTGGCCATGCGCGTCGCCGACGGCAACCTGGATGTGCGCTCGACGTTGAAGACCGGCGACGAGTTCGAGCAACTTGCCGACAGCATGAACACGATGCTCGAACGTCTGCGCGTGTCGCAGGAAGAGCTGAAAAACGCCAACCGCCTTCTCGATCAGAAGCTCGGTGAAATCGCCGAGACCAATGTGGCCCTGTACGAGTCGAATCGGCTGAAAAGCGAGTTTCTGGCCAACGTGTCGCACGAGCTGCGCACTCCTCTGACCAGCATCATCGGTTTTGCCGAGTTGCTGCGCGAAGACCCCTTGGGTGCGGATGCCGCCAAGGCGGCGCGCTATTCAGAGAATATCCTGATCTCCGGGCGCATTTTGCTCGAGATCATCAATGACCTGCTCGATCTGGCGAAGATCGAGGCCGGCAAGATCGAGCTGCACATCGGGGAAGTCCAGCTCGCCGAATTGTGTACGACGTTGATCGCCTTTACCCGCCCACTTGCGGACAAGAAACGGCTTGAAGTGGTGTTTAAGTCCGACGCCGATCTGCCGGTCATGCAATCCGACCGGGGGCGTCTGCGCCAGATTCTGTTCAATCTGCTTTCGAACGCGGTCAAGTTCACGCCCGAAGGCGGCGTCATTCGCGTCGTTGCCCAACGCGTTGCCGAAGATCGCGTGCGCGTCAGCGTGGTTGACAGTGGCCCCGGCATCTCGCCCGAACATCAGGCCATTATTTTCGACAAATTCCGGCAAATCGACCAGTCAGCCACGCGCGAGCACCACGGGACGGGATTGGGGCTGGCGATTGCCAAGGACCTCACCACGCTTTTGGGCGGTACAATCAATCTGGTGAGTGAGCCGGGCCACGGGGCGACCTTCACGGTAGAATTCCCCACGGCCGCGCCGCAGCCGCCGGAACGTACGACAGTGGCGTTCATTTGAGTAGGGCATGAGACGGGTTTCGCCTGCGCCGGACTGAACAAACCACTTGTTCGGCGCATCACCGCCGCGCACACGGTCGGCCGGCGGCGGGAGCGTGACGCAAAAACGTGGATGGCGTCACTGACCGAAGGCACTGACGGGTGTCTTACGTTGGTAGGAAAACGGTGGTTAGTGCCTCGCCGGCTTGCGGCTGGCGGGGCTGGTGGAGTAGATTGCAGGTTGGTTTTTGTTCACCTGTGACACGGTGGGTTTCATGGCAGCAACCGACTCTGGGAACATGGGCGGATCGAGTGGCAAACCACGCCGTTTGCGCGGGTTTTACGGCGTCCTAATCGCCCTTGGTGTCGTCGCCATCGCGGTGACCCTGGTCGGCGTGGTTGCCATACTGCCCGCGCCACAGGCCGAAGAGCCCGTGACCAGCATTCCGCCGATCAATGTGCGCGTGCAACCGGTCGCGGTTATTGACAAGATGACCGACACTTTCACGTTGACGGCGGTGGTCGAGCCGATTCGCGTGGTCGAAGTGGCCGCCGAGGTGGCCGGGCGCGTCGAGGCGTGGGGCATGCGCACCAGTCCGGTGGCGATGGCGGGTCGTGAACTGCCGCCCGGTGTCATCATCGCCGAGGGCGAGCCGATCGCGCGGGGCGATCCTCTTATCCTCTTGAACCGCGACCTGCTGGAGGCCGCCCACGCGCGCGTGCTGGCACAATGTGAGTACTCGCGGCGTGAGTACGAGCGCGTCGCGCGCCTCTTCGAGCGTGGCGCAACATCACAGACCGAGGTCGACAACCAGCGCTCACAGCGCGATATCGACGAAGCCATGCTCAAGGAGGCGGCCTTTGCCTTGGAGCGGGCCACCATTTACGCCCCGATCAGCGGCATCCTGAACGACATGCGCGTCGAAGTCGGTGAATACACGCTTCCGGGCACGCCGGTGGCGGAGATCGTCGATATCGACCAGGTCAAGGTGGTTGTCAGCGTGCCGGAGCGCGATGTGCGCCCACTGGCGGTCGGTCAGATGGTTGATGTGCTGTCGCCGGATCTGTCACTTGACGGGCGCACCGGCGAGATTACGTATATCAGCGAGCTTGCCGATGAGGACACGCGCACGACGCGCGTCGAGGTCACCGTCGATAATGATGATCGTCGTTTTCGCAGCGGGCAGATCGTGCGGGCGCGGCTCACGCGGCGTGTGCTCAACAACGTGATCATGGTTCCGCTGGACTCAATCATTCCGCTGGAGCAGGGGCGGGTCGTCTACCTGGTCGACGACAATGGCAAGGCCGAACGGCGCCTGGTCGAGCTCGACTTCATCAAGGGGCGAGACGTGCGCGTGCTCAGTGGTCTCGCGGCCGGCGATCGCCTGATCGTCTCGGGACACCGGTACGTTGGTCCGGGCCAGTCCGTGGAAATCATCCCAGATGAGTAAGCCCATTCGTGATTCTATCTGACGCCGCCATCCGCAATCGCACCACCGTCGGGGTGCTGGTCTTCATCATTGTCGCCTTTGGCGCGTACAGCTACATCACGCTGCCGCGCGAGGCGGCCCCGGATATCCCCGTGCCGCTCATCGTCGTCACGACGGTCTACGAGGGCGTGTCGCCGGAAGACGTAGAGTCATCAGTCACCATCAAAATCGAGAAAGAGCTGGCGGGTCTCAAAGGCGTGAAAGAGATCTCGTCGATGAGCGCCGAAGGCGTCTCGAACATCACGATCGAGTTTCTGCCCGACGTTGAGATCGACGACGCCATGCAGTGGGTGCGCGACAAGATCGACCTGGCCAAGGCCGAGCTGCCGCAAGACGTCGAAGAGCCGCTGCTGACCGAGTTCAACTTCGCCGACTTCCCGATCATGATGATCAATCTCTCGGGTGACATCTCGCCCGTGCGGCTCGAGGCCATCGCCGATGAGCTCGAAGACGTCATCGAGTCGATCCCCGGCGTGCTGAACTGCGATGTGCGCGGGGCGCTCGAACGAGAAATCCGGCTGGAAGTCGATCAGAATCGTCTGGCGGCGTTCGGGCTGACGATCCCGGAGATCATCGGGCTGGTGCCGGCGGAAAACGTCAACATCTCGGCCGGCGGACTCGAAACACCGGGCACCAAATTCAATGTCCGCGTGCCGGCCGAATTCGTCGAACCCGCCGAGGTTGATGAGCTGGTCATCGCCATGCGCGACGGGCGCCCCATCTACCTGACCGACGTCGCCGAGGTCCACGACACCTTCAAGGACCGCACCAGCTTCTCACGGCTCGACGGGCACGACACGCTCACGCTGGTCGTGCAGAAGCGCTCCGGCGAGAACATCCTGATGATCTCGGAGGCGGTGCAGCAGGTGCTCGAACAGGCACGCCGGCGCCTGCCGCTGGGCGTGAGTCTCGACGTCACGCTTGACGTCTCCAACGACATTCACGCGATGGTGAGCGACCTCGAAAACAACCTGCTTTCGGGCATGATCCTGGTCGTGGCCGTGCTTTTCGTCTTCATGGGTTGGCGGGCCAGTGTGGTGGTCGCGCTGGCCATCCCGCTCAGCATGCTGGCGAGCTTTGTCGTGATCAAGCTGCTGGGCTATACGCTCAACATGATCGTGCTCTTCAGCCTGATCATGGCGCTCGGCATGCTCGTCGACAACGCGATCGTGATCGTCGAGAACATCTACCGCCATTATCAGCAGACCGGGCGACGGCTCGGAGCGGCGATGAGCGGCACGGCCGAGGTGGCCTGGCCGGTCATCACATCGACGGCGACGACGGTGGCGGCGTTTTTCCCGATGCTGTTCTGGCCGGGCATCATGGGCGGGTTCATGAGTTGGCTGCCCGCCACCGTGATCGTCACGCTGGTCTGCTCGCTGTTTGTCGCCCTGATCATCAACCCTGTGGCCAGCTCACTGCTGGTTACCGGTGCCGGTCGCGGCGCAGGTGCCGGCGCGGGGCGTGAGAGCCCGTTCACCCGCGCATACAGACGCCTGCTCGACGTGTCGCTGCGCTATGCTCCCGCCACGCTGGCACTCTCCGTGTGCGTGCTCGTCGGCGTGGGAATCCTCTATTCCAAATACGGCCACGGCATCGAGCTTTTCCCGGATTTTGACCCCAGGCGGGCCACTATCGACATTCGCAAGCCGCAGGGCACCAACATCCGCGAAACGGATCGACTGGCGCAGCTCATTGAACAGCGGCTCGAACCCTGGCACGAGAACCTGCAACACGTGATCACGAGCGTCGGGTCGGTGAGCGAAGCGGGCGGTCTCGGCGGTGGCTCGGGCGAGCACCTCGCGCAAATCACGCTGACGTTTCATGATTACGAAGATCGCAAGCGCCCGTCGGCGGACGTCGTCGCCGAGATTCGCGTCGCGCTCAGCGACATTCCCGGCGCCGAGATCAGAGTCGAAAAAGAGAAGGAAGGCCCTCCCACCGGTGCGGCCATCTCGGCGCGCATCATCGGCGAGGATTTCAAGCAGCTCGAGGAGATCAGCGCGCAGGCCAAGCTCATGATGAGCGACGTTCCCGGGCTGGTTAATCTGCGCAGCGACCACGAAACCGCGCGCCCCGAGCTCGCGTTCCGGGTTGACCGCCAACGGGCCATGATGCTCGGCGCGAATACCGCCATCGTCGGTAATTTCCTGAAGACCACCGTCTTCGGGCGCGAAGTGGGCAAGTATCGGCAGTTCAACGATGAGTACGACATCACGGTGCGATTGCCCGAATCCCAACGGCGCAACATCGATGATCTGTTCCGGCTGCACGTCCCGAATCTCCGCGGGGAGCCGATTCCACTGAGCTCGCTGGGCACTTTCGAATACACCGGCGGATACGGGACGATTCGACGCGTGAACCAGAAGCGCGTGATTACGCTCACCGCCGAGTCGGAAGGCCGCCTGTCCAGCGATGTGCTCGCCGACGTGCAGAAACGCCTGGGGCAACTCGATCTGCCGATGGGCTATTACGTGAGTTTTGCCGGCGAGAAAGAGGAGCAGGACGAGGCCACCGTGTTTCTCGCGCAAGCCTTCGCCATCGCGCTGTTGCTGATCGTGCTCATCATGGTGGCACAATTCAACACGCTGATCGTGCCGCTGATCATCATGACCACCGTGATCCTGTCGTTGATTGGCGTGCTGGGCGGCCTGCTCATCTGCAATATGCCGTTCGGAATCATCATGACCGGCGTCGGCGTGATCAGCCTCGCCGGCGTGGTTGTCAACAACGCGATCGTGCTGCTTGATTACACGCGACTGCTCCAGCGCCGGGGCATGGGCCTGACCGAAGCCGCCATCCAGGCCGGCGCGACGCGGCTGCGTCCCGTGCTGCTCACGGCCATCACGACCATCCTGGGTTTGATCCCGATGGCGGTGGGTGTGAGCTACGACTTTCGTAACCTGGTGTGGAACACGCGCAGCGAATCGAGCCAGTGGTGGAGCAGCATGGCAATCGCGGTCATTTTCGGCCTGGCGTTCGCGACGCTGCTGACGCTTGTCGTGTTGCCGACGCTCTACGTCACGTTGATACGGCTCACGTCCCTGATTGGTCTCAGAGAAGAGCTGGAGCCGCAGCCGGTCGAAGCCGCCGTCCAATAGCGTCGGGCCAACGAGACACGCGTAGCGGCCGGCGTCCCCGTACACCGTGGAAGCTCAATCGGTATCCTGCTCGCATTACGCCGGCCGGCCATAGCCGCCGCCGCCGGGGGTCTCGATGCGCAAGATATCGCCGGCCGCCACGCGCAGTTGGGCCACGGGGCCCAGGTCGCTGGGCGGCGCGTTGGCCGCTATCAGCACATTCTTGCCGCATCCACCGGGGCTGCCGCCTGCGACGCCGTATGGTGGGCGCGTGCGGCGCTGCGTGAGCAGCGTCACATCCAGCGGTTTGAGAAACTCTATCTCACGCGTGACGCCATTGCCGCCGTGATATTTCCCGTCCCCGCCCGAGCCACGGCGGATGCTGAACGACCGCAGACGCACGGGGTAGCGATGCTCGAGCACTTCCGGGTCGGTGAGCCGGGTATTGGTCATATGTGAATGAACGGCATCGGCGCCGTGAAAGCCGGGGCCGGCGCCGGTGCCACCCGCGATCGTCTCGTAGTAACCGAACTTGTCATCGCCGAACGTGAGGTTGTTCATGGTTCCCTGGCTGGCCGCCACAATGCCGAGCGCGCCGAAGGTGCAGTCCACGATCCGCTGCGAGGTTTCGACGTTGCCCCCAGCCACCGCCGGGCAATGCGCCGGGTCATCCGCGCGCGGCGGGTTCAGCAGCCCCGGTGGAATTATCACCTCCAGCGGATTGAGCACGCCGGCGTTCAGCGGGATGTCCTCGTCGATCAGGCACCGAAAGCAATACAAGACCGCGCTCGAGACAATCGCCGGCGTCGCGTTCAGATTCCCGCGATGCACGGCACTCGTGCCGGTGAAGTCGACCCGCGCCGTGCCCCCACCAATCGAAATCGTGACAACGATCGGCGTGGCGTCGTCAAGATAGTCGGTGAACCGGCATTGGCCGTCCGGCAGTCGTTCAATC
This sequence comes from Phycisphaerae bacterium, assembly GCA_963675745.2. Taxonomy (GTDB): domain Bacteria; phylum Planctomycetota; class Phycisphaerae; order UBA1845; family Fen-1342; genus JAFGRR01. The sequence goes on along the minus strand of CAXXWX010000014.1, from coordinate 28,134 downwards.
GCCGCCCGCATCTTCGTTTCGGCCGCCCGCTGAATATGCCGCATGTACTCGCTGACCAACTCGCGACCCTGTTGCCGAGCCATATCCCTCAGCAAACCAACGCCGCAGCGGTTTGCCGCGATCTGCGCGCGAATGTCCGCCAGATTCTGGTCAAATGCTCGCGAAGGGTGCTCCGCCGTCACAAACACGTCGCGCAGGCGCGCTTCGTCAAACCGCACGTCGCCGGCCGGGCGAGAATCCTGCGTGGCGCCCTGCACCACGAGCGGCATCAGCGGGATGCAGACGCCTTCCTCTGACAGACGGTGGCCGGCGGGCGACATCGAACCGGCCGCGATGCCGCCGATCTCGGCGTGGTGTGCACGAGTGGCCACGTAGAACATGACCTGTCGGGCGTATTCGTCAAACGCCGGCGTGATGACAGTGACATCCGGCAAGTGACTTCCGCCGCGGTAGGGGTCGTTTGTGATATAGACCTCACCCGGACGACACCGCCCGCCAGTCTCATCGAGCATGTCCTTGACGCAATGTCCCATGGCGCCGATGTGAACGGGGATATGGGCAGCGTGGGCCACGAGGTCGCCCGTCGAATCGTAAACCGCGCATGAGAAATCCAAGCGCTCCTTCACGTTGGTTGAAAGCGCGGTGCGCTGGAGCGTTGCGCCCATCTGCTCGCAGATCGCCGCGAAGCGGTTGTTGAAGAGCTCCAGTGTGATCGGATCACAGTTGGAACCTGGGGCCGTCGCGCCGCGATTCACTCTGGGCACCGCCGTCGTCCGGTCCGGCTGCGCGGTCAGCAGGATGTCCCCGCGACTGGCATGTTCCGCCTGCCAGCCGGGTTCGACGACGATTGTGCCGGTTTTCTCGAGAATAATGGCCGGCCCGGTGATCACCACACCGCCGGGCAACGCCGCACGATCGTATACCGGGGTTTCGTGATGCGTACCTGCGAAGTACGCGTCATCCCGCCGCAATGCCGCCGGTGTCGCTGATGCGGGGATAGTCGGGAGCGACGCTGGCACACCTTGAGAAGTCGTGCCCGCAACTTCGAGGCGCGCGGCGTGGATTTCAACCTCGCGGTCGGCATGTACAAAACCATATAGCTGCTCGTGTCCGCGCTCAAAGGCGGCCCGCCAGTCACCATCCTGCGGGCCATCAATCGAGATGGCGGTATCCTGGCCGGCGTAACGCAAATCCAGCATTCGACGCGCCGGGCGGATATCCGCGTCGGCGACGCCATCGCGTTCCACCTGCTGGCGAAGATCGGCTTCCAATGCGGTAAATCGCGGCTCAATGGCGTTCAACGCGGCGTCGTCGAGCGGCCGGCCCACATCAAACTCGGCGAAGCGGCAGATGTCCGCCATACCGATTCCGTAGGCGCTGAGAACGCCGGCGTGGGCGTGACAGAGGATGCGTGTGATGCCCAGCTCGCGCGCCACGGCACACGCGTGCTGTCCGCCGGCGCCGCCGAAGCTGACCAAAGCGTGATCGCGCGGATCGTAACCCTTCTGCACCGAGGCGCGCTTGATCGCCGCCGCCATGTGCGTGTTGGCGATAGCCACATAGCCGGCGGCCAGGTCATAGGGCGTATAGCGACGATTCGTGGCCGCATGAATCCGCGTGACGAGTTCATTCAGACGCCGCCGCACCGCGTCTCGATCGAGCGGAAACGGGAACATGTCCGGCGTGACACGACCGAGGAAGAGGTTTACGTCGGTCAAGCACAGCGGCCCGCCGCGGCCGTAGCACGCCGGGCCGGGATCGGCTCCTCCGCTGCGTGGTCCAACGATGGGCTTGATGCCATCGAAATCGCATATCGATCCGCCGCCGGCCGCCACGGTCTCTATCGCCAGCATCGGCGCGGACAGGCGGATACTCCCGCCGCTCTCGCGGTCGTGAAGCTCCATTTCGTGGCGGTGCTCGAAACGGCCGTCGTAGCGGCTGACATCAGTGCTGGTGCCGCCCATGTCGAATCCGATCACGCGCTTGATTCCCGCGGCGCGTGCGACATGTGCGGCGCCGACGACGCCCGCCGCGGGGCCGGACAGAATGCTGTCCTTCGCCACGAACGAGTCGGCGTCCACCAGCCCTCCGGCGCTGGTCATCAGCTTGAGCGACGCTTCCGGGAGTGCGGCGCGCAGTGACGCAAGGTAGCGGCCGATGACCGGCGTCAGGTATGCGTTTATTACCGTGGTTTCGCCACGCCAGACAATGCGTTGCAGCGGCGATAGGGCGGTCGATATAGACGCATGCGCAAAGCCGATCTCGCGGGCAAGAGCGGCGACGCGTTGTTCGTGGACGGCGTTGCGATAGCTGTTTAACAGGCACACCGCGAGCGCTTCGACGCCCCGCGCATGCGCTTCGGTAAGACGCTGGCGCGCATCGCGTTCGTCCAGGGCACGCAATATGCCGCCGTCGGCGGACACGCGCTCATCAAGCTCGATGACCTCGCGATAAAGCGGTGCGGGTTTGCGAATGGCCAGGTCAAACAAGTGCGGTCGCTGCTGCGAGCCGATTGCGAGGATGTCCCCGAAGCCCGCCGTGGTAACCAGGGCCGTCATGGCCCCGCGACGCTCCAACAGCGCATTCGTACCGCGTGTGGTTCCCAGCCGTACGCGGATCGGTCCCACCGGCTCATTCAGGCGTTTGCCCAGCAGCCAGCGGATGCCGATGACCGGCGCCTCGTCGTCGCAACGCAGCTCATAGCGCCAGCCCGCCGCTGGTTGAACGGTCAGCGGATGGTTGAATGTGAAACGCCCGCCAGCGGCGTCGAACGCGGCAACCTCGGCCTCGTCAACCGGCTCCGCCTGCCCGGGGGCGAACATGCGCATGCGCCAGCCAGCAAAGAACTCGGGCGGGTTGCCCGTGCGTTGTGGATCACAGAAATGCGCCCGGGTCGGACCGCTGCCGAGACAACCCTGGTACACGCCGGTGCTGAGCAGCTTGTGCGTGTGCAGCGAATCATCGGTGGCGCGGGCCACGCAGTCGGTGAACGTGCCGCCGACGTCGATCCAGAAATCGCTGAGCAGTCCCGCCGGTGAGTCGGAAGCCGTCGCCATGGCACTGGGCTGATCGGGGAGAGAAAACGCACGCCGGACTTACGGCGTCGCAACGCGTGCGTGATGCTTCCGGTTCAAGTGCCCGTACGGAACCGGCGTAAGCGCCAGGTCCATGTCATGCCCGTCACGGGCCATGGGGCACACGCGTGTTGCCTGCGAAACTATGGGGTGGGAATCTAGAACGCCAAATCCCGCGCGATACGCTTGGCGGACTTGCGTGCCTTTCGGCGGCGTTGCTCGGAGGGCTTCTCGTAATAGCTCATGCGTTTGATCTCACGCGTGAGCCCCTCCTTCTCACAGAGCTTCTTGAAGCGACGTACCATTTGCTCGACTGACTCGTTGCCCCGCACTTTGACCTTAATCATGCACACGTCATCCTGTGAACTCCCGAGATAACAGAAAAAAGCCGCATCCGGCCCCGTTGCCGCAAGCCTAAGACCCCTAAGTATACCACGGCCTGACACCCGTGCAAGCCTCTGAAGCACCCTCCGTTGAGGCACTGTCCGAGGTTGGCCAGCGCGCTGCAATCTCGGCATCCCTGAGTGCCAACCTATGCCAGGACCGCACACTGTTCCCCGTTCCCCGTTCCCTGTTCCCTGTCCCTGTTCCCCGTTCCCCGCCATTGACTAACGCCACCGGGATCGCGATAGTGGTCATGGGAAGCCTCAAAGCTATCGGACTGCTACCCGGAGCGAAGGATCTAGATAATGCGAAGGCACAATCTGAAAAAACTGGCATTCTTGCTGGCAACCGGCTCGATTATCCTGCAGGCGCCGGCCTGCACTGATGTCGCCACCGTCGTGACCGGGTGGGCTTCGGCGATTACCGCCGGCAGCGCCGTCTACCTGGTATACGAGATTCTGAGCTAGCAGGCATTTGATGTGCGTCGGCGTTGTTGGGCGCGGGTCGCACTGCTGCACTGCGCAGCGCGGATCGAGCCTCAGCGTCTGCTAACTGATGTGCCGAATTATGGGGCGCCGGCACTAAACCGCGGGGGTCTGCGGTCGATGAATCCGTATGGCCGACGTGCGCGCAGGTAAATACGCCGGAAGAACCCATGCCGTACCGCAACATGACACTCGAGGAACTCGCGCGACACATCGGCATGGATGCGCGCGAGGTCAAGCGGCTGGCCGACCGCGGTAGCCTGCCCGGACAATACATCGGGGGCCAGTGGCGCTTCAACCGCGCGCAGATGTTGGACTGGCTCCAGCGCAAGCTGCACTTCTTCGACCCGCGCCACTTGCACAACCTCGAACAGGCCACCGCCGACGACCCAAACCAGATCGTGGTCAGCAATATGCTGGCGCCAGAGGCCATCGAACTTGTCTTGCCGGCCAAGTCGAGGGCATCGGTGCTGCGCGAGATGGTGAAGCTCGCCGCGCGTACCGGGCTGGTGTGGGATGGCCGCGGACTGGTCAAGGCCCTCGAGGAACGCGAGGCCGTCCAATCCACGGCCCTGCCGCACGGGTTTGCCTTTCCGCACCCGCACCGTCCGCAGAAGTACGCGACCGCTGAGCCGTTGATCTGCATCGGCCGGGTGCAGGCGGGCGTACCCTTCGGTGCCTCGGACGGGCAACTCACCGACCTGTTCGTGTTGCTGATCAGCCACGATGAACGGCGACATTTGCACGTGCTGGCACGGCTGGCGATGCTCTTCAGCACGGACCTGCCCGACGCACTGCGCGCCGCGGAGAGTTCGGATGAAGCGCTATCGCTGATCATCCAATGCGAGCAGGATCTGCTGTCGCGGCGCGGGTCATCGTAGGCCCAGGGGGCGTCTGCCAATGTCATGAAACGCGCGCGTGCCCGCTGGAACCGCGTGTGCCCGCTCCCCGCTCGTGCGAGAATCCCTTCTCGCACGTTGTCCAGCGAGAATCTGTCCTGCGATCGGGCGTGCAGGAAAGGATTCCTGCTTGTGTGGGTGCGAGATAGGAATCTCGCACCAGCAAATCACGGCCGCTCGTGCGAGAGTCCTTTCTCGCACGCCATCCGGCGGGAATCCGCTCCCGCGATCGGAGCGTGCAGGAGAGGATTCCTGCTTGTGTGGGTGCGAGATAGGAATCTCGCACCAGCGGGCGGCAGATTTTTGCCTGTGTGGGTGCGAGATAGGAATCTCGCACCAGCGTGATCTCGCACCAGCGTCCCTACTGACTGCTGACCGCTGACCGCTGATCGCTGACAGCTACCCTGACAGCGCGGCGATGAACGGGTCGATGTCGCCGTTGTTGACCTCACTGTCACCATTGACGTCGGCGTTGTCACAACCCGGATACGCCGCCTGGTACGCCGCGTAATTGCTGAGCGCGAGGACGAACGGGTCGATGTCGCCGTTGTTCACCAGCCCATCGCAGTTGACATCACCCGGGGCAAAACCGCCATAACTTACCAGAATGACCGTCGTGTTGCCGATGCCGGTCTCGATGGTGTTCTGGACGCGCACACGCCCGGTCGTCCCATCGAAGTCATAGGCGACCGGCGTGCCGTTTTGCGTCACGGCCGCCGGCGTCTCGCCCGAGGGAATGCGCACGTACGTGTCCACGTTAAGCGCGCTGCCGGTGACGTTGGTGAACGTGTGCGTGCTGGCGCCGGCGGACTCGCTGCACGTGACGTTGATGCGGTGATCACCAACGCGAACGTTGTTGAACGTCATCGTGCTCCAGGCGGTCGGCAGCTTGGGCTCGATGCGCAGTGTGTTGTTCCGCGCGTCGGGCGTGTAGTCGAGGAACAGCATCACTGAATCAACCAAAAACGACATCGACTCCCACGCGTTCGGCCAGGCGGCCTGGTGCAGGAAGTCTGTCTGAGCCGGGTATAGCAGGCTGTTGGACGGCGCGATCTGCTCGGCCCCGAACCCGATCGGCCCGAGGCGGTCCAGCAGCAGATCGAGCCGGTACATGTGGTTGTCGATGTCGGCCTTGTCGGGATTGATGTCCTGCCGCTGGCCGTAGTAGCTGCCGTACCAGAGCGTCGTGAGATACCACGGGCTGGCGTTGGGGTTCGGCGCACCGCCGTTGTTCCAATAGCCATCATTCCAGTAGCGGTTCACGAGACCATCCCATTCGCCGCCGAAGTTCATCAGCGGGTGGTTGTTGCCGTAGGTATCGGTTGCGACGCCGTTGATGCGGTCGAGAATGTGCTCAGTGCGGGCGTGTCCGGGGGGGTAGATCTCGAACGGATAGGTGATGCCGATCAGCGAGATGTCGGTGTTCTCACCGTCCCAGGCGATGCGCGCATCGAGCCCCGTCCGAATCGCGTTGGCCCGCGCGGTGAAGTCGGCCACATCATTGTGGTAATTGCAGGTACCGGGGCCGCCGGGGCAAACGTCCTGGTCCATGATGTTTGCGATCAGGGCGGCGTCTTCGAGACCGCGGATGATGGAGGCGTTCGAATAGACGAACAGATCCCACTGGTCCTCCCAGAGGTTCATCGAGTATTCGAGGTCATACGTTTCGTCGTAATAGAGGTTGCCATCGACGGTGCTGTCGCTGCTCGAGGCTATCGCGGCTTGCCAGACCTCGGCATAGTGGGCGTCGAGGAATGACACGTCATCCGTGACGTCATAGATACGCTTCGCACCCCACGGGAAGCACGAGGTCTCATCAACCTGCGGCGCGGCCCAGACGGTGTAGCCGTCGGTGGTGTACTTCTGCTTCCAGAAGCCCTTGGCACCATAGAACGGCGCGCCGCCGGCCTCGTTGTCGCGGTAAGCTACATCGCGCAGGAAGCGGTAGATCTCCTCGGCCTCATCGGTGTGGCCGGTATTGGCGAGTGTGATGGCGGCCCAGGCGGCGTCGCGCGGCCAGACGAACGGATAGGCACCGTTGTGCATGCCGGCGATTATGCCGCCGTTCTCGCCGTCCAGATGCAGCGCGGTTGCGAGCAGGCCACGTGCGTGAACTTCGTCAACGCGGTCATCCGGCGTGTCGATCGTAACGCCGCCGGCCAGCCAGTTGCTCCAGTAGTTCTCGGTGGTGACCTGGGCGGACCACATGCTGTTGCCCTGGAACCAGTCGATCACGGGGGCAATTTGGTAGTCGTATGTGCCGCTGGCGCCGGCGTAGTCATCAAAGCCGCCGACGATTGCGACGTCGATCTCCTTGGTGACGCCCACGGGCAGTTCGATCTCGACGCCGATCCAGCCCTGGCCGTTGTCAGCCGACCCGTTCTCGCGCCACGAGCCGGTGGCGGGTGAGCCGCTGGCGCCACCGACGGTGTCGACGACCTTCATGGAAGCGGCCAGATATACCGAGACATCTTTCTCGTAGCCGCTAAATGAGGTTGGGTTGTACTCGCCGGAGCTGCTGGTGTTGCGCTGGGTGTTGTCGTAAGCCGCCATGGCGCCACGGGCGTCGTCGGCGAACATCACGTCGTAGTCATCGCTGCCGTTGAGGGCGACATCGGCGTAGTAATAGAACTGCACGGTTTCGTTCTCGGCGCCGTTATTGGTGAGCAGATAGCGTTTGACGTAAATGCCGCGGTTGGGGCTGCCGCCCTGGTCATCGGGAAAGGTGATATCCTTGGGGCAGAAGTCGTATTGATCGACGAGGATGTTGTTGCCGCCGGCGGTGAGCGTTGCCGTGGTGTAGGTCACGTTGGTGTCGGTGATGTAGTTCTGTGACACACTGCTGTATCCGACGCCGCTCTCGTTGCTGAGCCAATAGGTCAGACCGTCAACGCGGATGCCGGCCATGGCCTGGTTGAGGTTCATCTGACCGCGGAGATCGGTGCGGCCGCTGCTGTATATCCAGTTGGGGAAGCTGTCGGGCCCCCCGTAATAACCTTCCCAGCGCGTGCCCATGCCCTGCACACACCCGGCGGAGGGGTAATAGATGTCGAACACGGTACCGTTCTGGTCGATCATCACGTTCATGTAGTTGTTGCCGACGACGCCCTCTTCCTTCCAGAAGGAAACCGGCGGATAGCCGACGTTCGGATCGGCCGCGCCGGCCCCGGCCCCCGGCCAGGGCAACGTGTCGCCGCCACCCCCACTGACGGTGTACTCGAAAACGGCTTGCGGCGCGCCGGGGTCGTCGCACGTGCCATCGGCGCAGCCGTAGTTGTTGGCAAAAACCTCCGCGCCGCCGCCATTGTGCCACGAGCTGAGTTTGTACTTGACCGTGGTCCCCGCGGCGAAACCCGGCAACGTGGCCATGCACCAGTCAATGTTGTCCGGCGTGTGGGGCTCATTGCGGACCCAACTCGCGGTCACCACGCTGGTCGTACCGCTGGGGGTGCCAAAGCTCCCCGCCGGCTCGGTGCCATCGGTCGTGTAGTAGGCGACGGCATCAGTCCACCAGAACGAGTAGCCGATGCGAATCCACGCTTCGACCGTCTCCATGGCGGCCGGCGATTCCGGATCGCGCATCGTGTCGCCGGCGGGCTCACCGTATACCTGGTTGGCGGGGATGTGCTCGACGAAGTCCGGAGTGGCGGACGCGACTGCGCCCCCCAGGATCAGTATCAGTGAGGCCACAATAAGGTGTGTGCAGTTTGCCGGCAGCGTGCGCATCGATCTCCCTTCCGTGCAATTTCAAACGCGGCGCCGGCCCCGACCGACAAACCCGGTCGGCAATAGCGTGACGCCGCCACGATTACGTCCAGAAGCAGCTTCAGGAAGACGATCTGGTGTGCCACCGCTCTTGAGCAGTGCTGCTCCCAGGCGCGCCTGACGGCTCGCCGAGCAGCGGCACACTGCCAAGTGACAGACCTCTCTCCCAACCGCTCCAGAAAGTCCATCGTAGCAAATTGGACGCGCACACCGCAACAGGATGCCGCGGCTCAGTGCACGGCAGCGGGCACACCCGCAGGTTATCGGTCGCGGATCAGATGCTGAGGATAGACAAGCGGCGGAGCCGGAAGACCTGCCCGGCCCCGCCGTGCCCACCCTCGCTGGAAAGGCTCCCACTAGTCAGCCGCGCCCGGACAGCGCGCATCGTCACCCGCTAAATATCGCCCAGAGCCAGGACGAAGTCGTCAATGTCCCCGTTGTTGGGCGTGCCATCGCCGTTGAAGTCGGCATTGTCACAGGGCTGATAGGTATCGAGATAGCCGCCCGGTCCATCGTAGTTGGTCAGCGCCAGTACGAACGCGTCGATGTCGCCGTTATTGACCCAACCATCGCAGTTTGCATCACCTGGCAAGCCCGGGTCGCTGGGGCAATCGGTTCCATCGCCTTGATACGTACCGGCGGCAACGTTGCACTCGTCTCGAGTGAGGCGTTCGCAACTGCCGTCCGGCAGAGCGCAAGCCCCGATGACGTCCTGGCAGGCATCGCCGATGCCGTCCCCATCAATGTCGTCCTGGCCGGCGTTCGGCGTGCCCGGGCAGTTGTCACACGCATCGCCGACCAGGTCACCATCCGCATCGTCCTGGAAGTGGTTCCAGGCGTCCGGGCAGTTGTCCTGGTCGTCTGGAATACCGTCAAGATCACCGTCCGGAACCGTATCGGCCAGCGGTACGATTAGCTCGACGCCCGACTGGGGATCATCAAACTGCACATGTGCCGCCGGCAGGAACTCATCACCGAACCGCGCGTAGACCAGGTTTATGTCGAGCGCGATCGCCGCGCCGAATTCCGCGTCAAAGATCTGCGCGGTGATGTCGTTAACGATTTCACTACGCAGGCGTGGCGCCAAGCCGGTCGGCACCTGGAACCGGGGCCAGCGGATCAGCAGGCGCGAGATTTCGCTGTTGTTGGAAACCGAGGCCCGCAGAGAGGATTCGAACACCGGATACCCGTTGACCATACGTCCCATTGTGACCATGCGCTCCGCTTCGTGTGTCGAAAACGGCGTGCTGCTCTTGCTGGCTGTCATGTAGTCCGCGCCCATGACGGTGGCCACATCCACGACCTGATCGAATTCCGCCATCGGCACGCCGAGCTGATCGGCCACCGCCACGACCATAGCCTCGGCGACGTTGGGATCGACCGCCGTGTGCGGATCAAGGTCCCAGTCGAACAGGCGTGAGCGGTTGATATAGCGCACACGCCCGTTGAACCTGTCGATCTTGAACACCTTTGTGTCGGCGGTGTCATATCCCTCGACGAGATGATCCTGCTCGAAGATGTTCTCGGGGGGGGCGTCGTTTAGTGCCACGGCGACGCGGTCAACCGAAAGACCGTTCAGCCAATCCGGGCCGGGCGGCGGGGTGAACATGTTGGGGTCGATGGGGGGCAGCGCCGCGTCAACCAACACCTGGTAGTCATCGACGTCCATGACTCCGCGGTCGAGCGACGGGTCACCCTCATAGTCGAAGCCGCCCGCCGGCAGTGGGCTCTTATTATTCGGCAGCGGATCGTGGCTCTTCGGATCGCATCCCGCGATGTAAATGACGCCGTGCCACGTGGGGTCGACAGGGTCGGTTGACCAGACGTTGTTGTAGCGTTCGGAGTACATCCGCGACCAGCAGTTGCTCTGCCCGTTGCCGCCGACTCCGACGCCCCGTGAGACCGGACACATGTCGGTGCCGCCGGCCTTGTTCTTGTAGAGGTTGTCGAGCCAGGAGAGGGCCATGGGGCAGTTGTAGTTGTCATCTGAAAACTCGCGGTAACGCCAGTTGTAGGCGGTGCTGATCCACATGATGCCGGCAAACCCGTTGACCTGGTGCAATCCCTTGAATGTTGAGGCCCAGTCCGGGTACCAGTCGCCCTCGTCCATGCTGAAGCACGATGAGAGGTGGAGAAATTCGAGATCGTCGTCGCCGAACTCCATGTGGCCCTGGAAGGCCCAGCAATTTCCCGAGCCGGCTTCGTTGACGCGCACCAGGCCGATCCACCGGCTGGCGTCGCTGGCATTCCCGCCGTGCAGCGCGATCATCGCCACATCGGGTTCGCCGACATGGTCGGCCTGATAGTCGCGGCCCCAGGTCACGATGCTGGGGTCGGTGAATTGAGAGTCGACGATCGACCCGTTCTGGTAAAACCCGTCGCCCCACCAGGCGTTTGAACCGTGGCCCCAGGGTGTGGAACGCGTATCTTTGATGTCGTTGTACCAGGCCCGCACCATGTTGTCCCAACTGGTGCGCTTGCTGCCGTCGCAACCCGCGTTCCATTGCGTGACCACGCGGACAAGTGCGCCGCGCTCGTTGACAGACGGGTTGACGGCGAAAACAGATGTTGTACAGAGGGCGAAGAGAGCCAATAGGGCGATGGTCGTTGCGCGCATGTTCGGCCTCCTGGCGCGTTGGATGCTGTGTCATCATGGCATAGTGCTGACTCGGCCCGAACCGGTCAGGTGTGTACAACAGTGAGCATAGGCGCGCCCGCAGCGCGGACAACTGGAAAATACCCAGACGCGGGCAAGTCAGTACGAATACAGGGAATGCGCTCATGCCGCCGCAACCCGAATGGACCATGCGGATTTTGGCCGCCGACGAGATCGAGCGCGTCGGCGAGATTGATCTGTCCGAGAGCGGGAACGTGGTCTACCAGTGGATTGACGGTCGCCTTACCGCAACCGCCGAACGGTGGGAACGCCCGCGCATTGACCCGGAAGGTTGGCGCAGGCGCGCCAAGGGTGCCAGGCAGGCCCTGGAGACCGGGGGAGCGGCGCTCGGCGCTTTCGATGGCGACCGGTTGATCGGGTTTGCCGCCGTGCGGTACGAGCTGGCGGGCGATGTCGCGCAATTGGCCGCCTTGTGGATGAGCCGTGGTCACCGCCGGCGGGGGATCGCGACGGCGCTGGTTGATGAGGCAATCCGGCTGGCAAGAGCCCGGGGCGCGCGTCGCATGTACGTATCGGCGACGCCGTCCGAGTCAGCCGTTGGGTTCTACAAGAGCCAGGGCTTCCATCCGACACCGTTCGTGCACCGCGAGCTGTACATACTCGAACCCGAAGACATCCACATGTTGAGGGAGCTTTAGTGGTGTGGCGCCGGCGGTACGGGTGCCCCACGGCTTGCGGGTGCCCCACGGCTTGCCGTGGGGGAATGATCGGTCGCCTTTCGATGTCCAGCCGGTCCGTCCTCCACCCCAAGGGGTGGGGCACCCGCCGTACTCGGTCAGCAGCAGAACCGTAGGCGCGTCAATCGATCGATACCCGTTCGAGTGTCTTGGCGAAATCGGGCCGCAGGTCGATGCCTAGCCCGGGTTCGTCGGTCAGCGTGATCCTCCAATCCTGCTGCTGGAAACCGCCCGTCGTGGGGTCATTCTGGAAGAACTGGTGCCCGTCGAGGTCGGTGAATGCGACGGTTGGGTCGGCGGCGGCAAAGTGTACGCCGGCGGAGATCGCAACGCGCGATTCGATCATGCAGCCAACCATGCAACGCATCCCCGCCGATCGGGCCAGATGGCCGATTCGCACGGCCTCTGTGATGCCGCCGCACTTCATCAGTTTTATGTTGATGAAATCGGCGGCGTCCTGGTGAATCACGCGCAGCGCATCGCGCGCGCTGAAGACGGCCTCGTCAGCCATGATGGGGATTGGCGACGCGCGGCGAACCGCGCGCAGCGCTTCGAGATTGTCCCGGTGGACGGGCTGTTCGACAAACTCAACGCCGAACTCGGCCAGCACGCGCAGCGCCGCAATCGCGGTCGGCACATCCCAGGCCTGATTGGCGTCAATGCGCAAGCGAACGCCATCGCCGACCGCTGCGCGGATTGCCGAGACCTTCGCGACGTCGTCTTCCAGCGACGCCGCACCGACCTTGAGCTTGATCGCGCGGTAGCCGCGCCGGCTCACGCTCTCTGCCGCTTCCCGCATCTGCTCCAGCGGGGCGATGCTGACGGTCTCGTCCGTCTCTATTTCGCGGGAGTCGCCGCCGAGCAACCGGTAAACCGGGAGCTGGGTGATCTTGCCCAGCAGATCCCACAGGGCCATGTCAAAGGCGGCCTTGATGCAGGGATTGTGTGGGATGGCGGCATCGAGCTCAGCCACGCGCGTTGCAACCGACACCGGGTCCCGGCCAACCAGGACTCTCCCGAGCTCCTTGCCGATGGCCAGGCAGGTTCCCTGCGTCTCGTCATTGATTGCCGGCAGGGGGGCGGCTTCGCCCAGGCCTTCGAGACCGTCGTCAGTCTCCAGGCGGACAAAAACGCCCTGCGCCTCACGCAACTCGCCGATCGCAATGCGGAAAGGCTGCGTCAGTGGGGCGGAATAGGGATGTAGGTGTACTCGACGAATGCTGCGTGTTTTCATCGGGGGCCTCGCTTGAGCTCGAAAGGGCCACGTACCGTGGCGAGTATATCCCGAACAACGCGCGGCTCCCACAGATGCGCCCGCCGCCGCGCGAAAACCGATCGCGCCGGAAGCGGATGACCTCGTCTAGTGGCTATACTGAACACCGCCGTGTCGCGCGAGCGGCGCGATCCTGCTGCCTTGAGTGTTTTCGCACTGGAGACGCAAATGTGCCGGCTCAAAAGCCCGTTGAAGTGCGTATTCGTGCCAACGCTGATCAGCCTGTGCGCGGTGTCCGCTGTATTGGCCCAACCGGACGATGATGCCGCGAAATCAGTCCGCGGTCCGGCGCCGCGCCCGCCAATCGTCATGACGGAAGAGGGCTGGCGCATCCACCGCGCCGCCATCGTCATCGACGGTCACAATGACCTGCCCTGGCAGATTCGCCAATTGGCGGATTCATCCTTCGACAAGCTGGATATCGCGCAGCCGCACCCGGAGTTGCAGACTGATATTCCGCGACTTAAGAAAGGCGGCGTCGGCGCGCAATTCTGGGTCGTGTTCGTGCCGACGGAGACGGCCAAGGAAGGCACGGCGTTTCAGGAGGCTCTCGAGCAGTTTGAGCTGATTCACCAGATGGTGCGGCGCTACTCAGACACTTTCGAGCTGGCCCGGTCCGCCGACGATGTGGTCCGCATCCGCAAGGAAGGCAAGATCGCCGCCCTCATCGGCGTCGAGGGCGGGCACATGATCGAGAACTCACTCGAACCCCTGGCGCGGTTTCATGAGCTCGGCGCGCGCTACCTAGGTTTGACGCATTCGGTCACCATCGACTGGGCCGACTCGGCCACCGATGAGCCGCGCAGCGGCGGGCTGTCGAAGTTTGGCGAGAAGGTTGTGGTGGAAATGAACCGCCTCGGGATACTCGTAGACCTGGCCCACGTATCACCCGCGACTATGCGCGATGCCCTGCGCGTCAGCAAGGCCCCCGTGATCGCGTCACACTCCGGCGCCTATGGCGTTGCGCCGCACGCGCGTAACGTGCCGGATGACGTTCTCCGCGCCATCGCGCGCAACGACGGCGTGGTGATGGTCGTGTTCTTTTCCGGCTACATTCATCCGCACGGCGCCCACGTGATGGCTAATTACTTCGAGGAGGAGCGTGCCATCCATCGGAAGTATCCCAAAGCTGAGGACTTCAAGGTGGCATGGGATCAGTGGCGGAAAGAACACCCCATTCCTCCCGGTACGGTTCACACGCTGGTTGACCATATCGACCACATAGTGCGCGTCGCGGGGATCGATCATGTCGGTCTCGGCGCCGACTACGAAGGCGCCCGCGTAATGCCGGCACAACTCGAGGATGTTTCCGGCTATCCATACATCACGCAGGAGCTGCTGAACCGCGGCTACTCCGAAGCCAACATCCAGAAGATCCTGGGCGGCAACCTGCTGCGAGCCCTGCGGCGTGCGGAGCAGGTCGCCCGTGATTGGCCGAAGAAGTAGGGCCCGGTCGAGTCATCAGCGAAGCCGGCGCACTTCCGTAATTCGCGCGCATACAATCTACGAGCCGAATATGGAGCCGGTCCAAGCGGTGGTGTTCCCGTTGACTGGCGGACAGCAGCAGATCTCCGGTTCGCCGTGGGGCAGCCCCGCGACGAGCGCCCGAATGCTGGACTTTTGCGCGCGACACGCAACCGCGCTGCATTGTGAGCTGTTCCCGCTGAGCGCGGTCGATGCGACATTGGAGCACCTGAGGTCGGGAAAGGCGCGACACCGAGTAGTACTAGGCGCCTGGAACACCTTACCTTGGAGCGTAGCGGCCGATCCCCGAGTCGGCCGTGGCCCGGAGAGAGCGCAGGCTCGCAAAAACGTCCGACTCGGGGGTCGGACGCTACCGGCAAACGTGATCTGCTCTGGTGGCAGACAACGGCGTAGGAGGTGTTTAATGGAATTCCTGGTTGATTTGTGGCTTCCGATCCTGCTGTCGGCGGTGTTGGTCTTTCTGGTCAGCGCTGTGCTGCACATGTTTGTGCCCATTCACCGGGGTGACTTCGCCAAACTGCCCGGTGAGGAAAAAGTGCTGGCCGAAATGCGCTCACAAGGTGTACAACGCGGCGAATACATGTTTCCGTTTGCCGACTGCATGAAGGACATGGGCTCGCCGGAGATGAATGAGAGGTTCGTGCAAGGCCCGGTGGGCTTTCTGACGGTGCTGCCCAGCGGTCCATGGACGATGGGTAAAAGTCTCGCGCAGTGGTTCGCGTACTCGCTTCTGATCAGCGTTTTCACGGGCTACATCGCCGCCCTCGCGCTGAGCCCCGAAGCGGCGTACCTGCACGTGTTCCGCATCACCGGCACCGTCGCCGTTTTGGCCTATGCTTCGAGTGCAATCCCCAACTCGATCTGGAAGGGCGTTCCCTGGAGCACGACGCTCAAGTTCATCTTCGACGGCGTCGTATACGGTCTGGTCACCGCCGGAACATTTGCCTGGCTGTGGTCATAGACCGACTGATCAAGAGAGGTGTACCACGGCTTTGTGAGTAGCGAAGACCATGTTGCAAGCGCACTGCTCGAGAGCAGTGGCACACTCGACCGCTGCCGAGAGTGCTCCCATTTAGAGATAATCGCGCGACGGAGGCGTTAATTCGATGGCCGAATTGAAGACGAAGCAAACGCGGGAGAGCGTCAGTGAGTTTATTGGCGCCCTCGACGCTAAACGCCAGGCGGACTGCCGGACGCTGGTAAAGATGATGAAGGACATCACCGGCGCAAAGCCGATGATGTGGGGCCCCAGCATCGTCGGCTTCGGCAGCTACCACTACAAATACGCCAGCGGGCGCGAGGGAGACTGGTTTTTGACCGGCTTTTCGCCGCGCAAGCAGAACCTGTCGATTTATCTCATGTGCGCAGTGGCGGGCTCGGCACCGCTCTTGAAGAAACTCGGCAAGCACAAGACCGGCAAGTCGTGCCTTTATGTCAAGACCCTGGCGGACATCGACCTGCCAACGCTGCGCGAGCTGATCAGGCAATCAGTTGCGCAGATCGCCAAGTCAGACGCGTGAATTGCTGGGCGTTCGCACACGGCGTGTTCGACGGGAGCGTTGGGGTGGATCTGCTCACTCGCTCCGTGCATCGTTCGCCTAACGTTCGCCCTCATCCCCTCATCAACCACGGGATTGAGCTGCCCACGGCGTTAAACGTCATGTGTACGAGGATCGCCGGGAGAATGCTCCCCGTGCGTTCGCGGATGTACCCGGCGACGAATCCACACACGGTTGTGGCCAGAACAATATTGGCCACCACGACTCCCGGCATGAATGACATCACGCACAGATGTCCCAGTCCGAACATGAGTGCGCAAACTGCCACCGGCAGACTGATATACAGCCCGCCGACGCTGACGCCGCGCGACTTCAGCGGCTCCATGAAACCGTAAAGCAGACCGCGGTAGAACAGCTCCTCGCAGGTGCTCGCGATCAGCCAGACCGCGAGGATGGTCCGCGGGATGGATGTGGCCATTTGCCCGACCAGCCGACCGGTCATCATCGGCGGACCGAACATGCTCACCGAGACCATCATGACAACCAACAGCAGCACCTGCAGCACGGCCGCCGTGAGGATGGCCAACAGGGTCGGCTTCAGTGCCGGCCATCGAAAGCCGTATCGGCCAAGGCGTCCGCGCGTGAGGATCAGCATGAGGGTCATGGAGACAACGAGATAAACCGCCTGCGTGATCTCGCCGCTGGAGATGATCGTCTTGCTCGTGAGAGCCCGCAGCGGCCCGAAGCCCGGCACCACATACAGCCCCACAAAGTAAATCACCAGCCCCATTCCGATGCCTGCGGCCAGCCTGACAGATTCCTTCACTGACAACCTCCCCGATCGGGTCCACGAAGTCTCACACGGTGCATTGGCTGGGTGAATCGCCCTCTAACGGCGGCCGCTACCTTACCAGCGCCGCGGTTGCGGTCAAAGCGGATACTCTACCGCCGGGCGAGTCCGATTGGGGCATCGGACGTTACTTTCCTGCGCGGTGCACTACGGCAGCGTAACTACCGCAATCACACCGGTGTCGGCGTCGGGGCCGCTGCCGGTGAATGTGCCGGTGTCGGTGATTACTTCTATGTTTACCGTACGGGTTGGCGTCGGCATTTGGCCTTCTATTTCGGCGACTTCGATGATGACGGTGTTGCTGACCTGCGTGGCGGTGTAGTGGGCCAGGCGGTAGTCGCCGTAGAGATAGTCGAAGCCGTCGCCGTCGTCTTCGTAGAGCCAGCCTTCGGCCAGGCCGCTTTGATCGAGCGAGACCACGAGCGTCAGCGGGTCAAGCGGGGCTTCGTCGGTGTATTCCATCACCGGGCCGAGCGGCACGATCGCGCCGTCGCGGACGCGCACGTCCGGCTGGTTCACTTCCGCCGCGCTGTTTTCGCCAACCAGCGAGATTGTCCGCCACGTGCCCGCAGGCAGTGCCGGCGTCGGCGCCGAACCGGGATTCTCCGAGACGTTCGGCACCACCAGCACGTCAGCACCGAGCATGAATGCGATGTCTTCGTCGCGCAGACTGACATCAGACGGATCGGCGAAGAACACCGGCCGCGCGACCGGCAGCCCGGTCGCCGACGATTCCTGGAACACCGTGTACAGATACGGCATTAGCCGATAGCGGCGTTCGATCGCGGTCCTGCAAATGTCTTCCACTGTGGAGCCGAACGACCACGGTTCCTTGTCGATGCCTTGGTCGTCTGCGTGGGCCCGGCAGAACGGCATGAACACGCCGACGCCCATCCAGCGCGCGTACAAGTCCGACGAGCCATCATCCGCGTAGCCGCCCAGATCGGGGCCGGCGAAGGGCTGGCCGGAGAGGCCCATGTTGAGCGTCATTGGCGTTGAATAGTAGAGATGGCTCCAGTTTGCGACATTATCGCCGGTCCACATCGCCGCGTAGCGATGTCCGCCGATGAAATTGGCCCGGGAGAGGACAAACGGGCGCTTGTCGGGGTTGGCGGTCAGGATGCCGTCGCGCGATGCCTCGGCCATCAGCCGACCGTAAACGTTGTGATACTGCGCGTGCGGCCCGGCGGGCAACCCACCGCCGCCGCGGTGCTGGCAATCCACGGGCATGGAGTGGCCGGGTCCGTCAAAGATGCCCGGCTCGTTCATGTCGTTCCACACGCCGTCGACACCCTGGGCCATGTAGTTGGTGTATAGACCGGCCCACCAGGCGCGCGTTTCGGGGCGCGTGTAGTCGGGGAAGTGACACTGGCCGGGCCAGACCTCGCCGGTGTACCAGCTCCCGCCGGCGTCGTAGATCCAGTGATCGCCAGCCGAACCCTGGTCATCGACGAAATACCCCGATTCCACCTTTACACCGGGGTCGATCATCCAGACGGTGCGATAGCCCAGCGCGTGCAGGTCGTCGTTGAACGAGAGCGGGTTGGGAAAGCCGGACGGATCAAACGTGAAGATGCGATAACCGTCCATGTAGTTAATGTCGAGCCAGATCACGTCGCAGGGAATGTCGCGCGTGCGAAACTGGTTGGCAATATAGCGGGCCGTGCTCTCGGGGGCGTATGAGTGGCGGCTTTGCTGGTAACCCAGGGCCCAGCGCGGCGGCAATTCCATTCTGCCGATGAAGTCCGCCAGGCGGATGAGGACTTCTTGCGGCGTATCGCCGTCGAATACGTATATCGGATACTCCGGGCCCTCGGCGGCGAAGATGATGTCCAGCGTCAGGTCCATGCGGCAGCGATAGGTCGTGTCGGCCAGAACGCCGAAAGCCGTACCGTCGGGTCGAACCGCCAGCACCCAGGGGTGTGATTGATACAGGCTGGGGTTTCCCGGGCCGTAGCCATATGCATCCGTATTCCACGCTTCGGTCGTGTGGCCGTTACGCAGTAGCGAGCCGCAGACTTCGCCGGTGCCGTAGAGATCGGTTCCGTCGTCAACTGGAATAAGGACGCCGTGACGACTGCCGGATTCGAAGAAGTAGGGTTGGACCGTCCATGGCTCGGGTGCCGGGCCGAGCACGACGGGTTCGATGTCCATGGACATGGACGGCGGCAGCTCGGCCAGGACGACACCTTCGGGGTAGTAACGCGTAACATCAACGCCGAGATCCTCGGCAACGACGGCGCCCGGCAGGCTGCCACCACCCATGGCTATCTGGAAGATGGCGAAGTCGGGCATGTCGACGTCGTTGTCTGATTCAAAGTCGGCGTCGTCGCACGACGGCAGGTCCGGGCCGAGCATGCAGCCGGCGAAGGCGAGAAGATCGCCGGCATCGACGTCGCAATCTTCGTCAAGATCCGCCGGTGAGCAGCCGACCAGAATCGCGCCGATATCAACGAGCGCATACTCGGCGGCATCGACGTTGCCGTTATTGTTGACCGAGGCGGGCACCTGCAAGTGATATTGCAGCGAGGTGTCCTCGCTGGTCGGGTAAGGCGCGAAGGCGAGGTAGATCTCCTCGGGCACCGCGCCGAACTCGGCGTCCAGGTCGATCGTCGCTTCCAGCCAGCTCCCGGTGGCGACCTCCATGCCGCCGCTGTCGTCAAACCAGCCGGCCCAGCCGTTGTCGACCTCGTTGCCGATGTACGCTGACCAGCCGGCCACGGTGCCGTCCTTTCCCCATGGTGCCGACACCATGCCGCCGGGCGAACCCGCCAGGAAAATGAAGTGGTCGTTGCCGCCGCTGGCGCCGGGCGCTGCGACATACAGCACCGTGCCGCGCACGCCGGCGTAGAGCTCATTCCCGTTGTTCTGGGCGATCAGGGTGGCGTCATCATCGAGTTGTCCGTCAACGACCCACTGCTGGCCGCCGATCACGATCAGGTGCCAGTCGGCACCATCGTTGTTGTCCCAGTCGTCGCCATCATTGAACACGACGTCTAACTGGTATGCGCTCAACGGTACATCGACCGTGGCTTGCCAGACTGATTCGGCGGCGTTCCAACTCATGGCCGGGTCCGGGTTGATCACCGGGCTCCACTCGTTGAAGCCGTAGTGCATGTAGACCTGGCCCGCGCTCTCCAGGACGCGTCCGGCCGGGTCGTACTGAATCGTGACGGGTTGGCCGCCGGCGATCGGGTAGGGGCTGACGTCGACGGTGTTGCCGTGCAGGGCCGGCGAGGCGGCCAACAGCAGGGCGAAGACCGCGACAGCGAACGAACGCGTACAGGCTGTATGGGGCATTGTTGCTTCCTTCACAGTGAGTCCCGCTTGTGCAACCTCCCACACTGTACCAGATTTGTGCGCCGGGTTTGAAGGCAGTCTGAACAGTGTCGTGGATTACTGGTGACGAGAAACGCCCGGTAACGGCCTGGCGCGCGTCAGGCCGGCATGCCATTGCCGGGCAACCGCCGCTTGCACATGGTGGCGGGTGAGGCGTAGGATCGGCGTTTGGAAGCCCGTTGAGGTCGCCGGAAAAGGTCGCCGGGCGACATGCCGCGGGTGCCGGGAGGCGACTATGCCAGTTAACTGGGTGGAAAAGATCCTCGATTTTGCCGTCATCAATGAGGAGCACGCGGCCGCGTTCTACCGCAAACTGGCCGGCGCCGCTCACCGGGATGACGCGCGGCAGCTATTCCTCGACATCGCCCGGGAGGAGGATCAGCACAAGGCCAGGCTCCTGAGTATCAAGGCGGGTGAGCGCGGGCTATTGTCAGAGACGGAAATCGTCAACCAGGGACTCGTGGATCGCCTGCGCGACAAGCCGCTTGATCCGGCGGGCGAAATTGACCACGCTGAAGCCCTGGTGATTGCGATCAAGGCAGAGCAAGAGGCCTACGACTTGTACAGCAGCCTGGCCGAGACCACCGCCGACGCCGCCTGCAAGGAGGTGTTGCGCGGGCTGGCGCGTGAAGAGGCCGAGCACAAAGCGACATTTGAGCGCGAATACGAGGAGTACATACGGGCCGCGCAGTAGTCGGGTGATGGGGACGCAACCGTCCCGCGTGCCTCACTCGTCGAAGCGCAGCCAGCCGCTACGGCACGCCACCGCTTACGCCGTTGGGCGACGCGTATACCCACTAATCCCCGTCGGCGTCTGGGGCCACCGTGGGCTCGATCAGCTCTTCCACCGCCGGTCCGTCGCTCGGGATATCGATCTGGAAACCTCCGCTCAGCGGTGCGCGGATTTGTGGCCGGCCAATCACTTGTCCGTTGAGTGTGATCGTCACGGTTTCCCCGATGTGGGCGGCCGTATATTCGGCGAGGCGCCGCTTTCCTTCCGGTGTCAGGTCGACAAAGAGCGAAGTCTGCTCTGTGCCGCTTCGTTCAGTCCGGCTCGCGGTGACGCGCGCCACGTGTTGTCGCGAGAGGATGATATCTCCGCCGGCTGTCGTGACTTCGAGTGTCACGCCGGGTCTTAATTGTGCGCCCGGGGCCGCAAAGACCTTGTCGTGGATATCGTGCTCCTCCACTGTCCAGTCGCTGTCGTCGGGGACTTCGAACAGCTTGTCCGGCAAATCGACATTCCACTCAATGGCGGTCAGGAACGTGGTGGAGTAGTCATCCCCGATTGGACAACGCAGTTCGATTCGCACCGGAACCGCAGTTTGCTCATGGACCCAGACTCGAATCGTGCCGCCCAGGTCGGGAGCGTTTGGCTCAAAGTCGGCCAGCGGCGCTTCAAAGCCGAGCGTTTGCACGCCATCGATCAGCCGGTTTTCCAGGGCGCGTACGTCTTGCTCGCGCAGTTTCTGGAGCTTCTCCCAGACTTCGCCCGGCACATTCCGCAGCCGGCTCGGTTCACGGTTTGTGCTGATGATCCGCCGGACGGCGCGTTTCTCGCGCGGACACAAGTCAATGTGAACTTCCCGGCCCGGCTCGGTGCGCCAGATCCGAACATCGATCGGCAGGCGCGCGTCGCCGGCGGGTTGGGATGTTGAAGCGATCCCTTGCTCGAGGCGGAGAAGGTGGGGCGCCTTGAGGTATCCGCGATCCCACGACCCGTCCGCCCCGGCGTCATCGGCGTAACCATCCGCCGACACGATCGACTTCTGCCGCCAGGCCAGTGATTCGATGCGATTGAGCTGGTCAAGCACCGCGGCCCAGGCGGTTTGCTGCGTGCCGTTCGAAAACAGCGTGACGTAGATCATGAACAGAATCGCGGCGGCGGCGGCGAGGCCGCCCAGACGCCGGGTCGCGTGACGCGTGGCGAATCCCACATGCGCCGGGTGGGGCGGCTGATCGGCGATCGCCGCCATCAAACGCCGCCGGCCTTCGCGCTGCCGCGTCTCGTCTTCAGCATGCAGCCGTTGGAGGTCGTCATGGAGCTTCGGATTCATCGGGTCACCTCCTCTTCATCAGACAGCATCCGCTCCAGCCTGGTGCGCGCCCGATCGAGCACGCGGTAGTAACCGGATCGTGACAGGCCCAGCAGTCGCCGGGCAAGCTCGGCCGGCTGCTGCTCCAGATACGCGAGGTGTATCGCCAGACGTTCCCGCTCCGGCAGCTCGGACAACGCGCGTTGCAGCGCGCCCAGTCGCTCGTCCGGCGCCGTCTCCCGCGCAACACTAACGCGCGGATCGAGCCCGACCTCGGCATCGACGCTGCGGGCACGTTGTCGCCGCCAATCGCGGCACACACTCCGGGCGATTGTCAGCAGCCAGGCGCCAAAACGCTCCGGCTGGCGCAGTTGTCGCAGGCGCTGATACGACTTCAGGAAGACATCGTGAACCAGGTCCTGGGCCAGATCGCGGTCATGAGTGAAGTCACAGCAGACGGCGTGGATCAGGCGGAAGTAGCGATCGTACAACGCGCGAAATGTGTGCAGATCGCCGTCCAGTACCGCGCGCACCGCGCGAGCATCATCATCCGTCTGGCAGTCGGCTTCACGCCCGCTCATCGATCCTCGTCGCCGCGTGGTCACATGTCTCAACACAAGCGCGTCCAGCATCGCAACCTCCCGTCATGCGGTCCTGCTGCCTACCTGGACGCGTATTTGCCGGAACTGTCTACTGGAAATCGTAACGACTTTCGAGATCCTGGTGCGCCAACGCCGTGGATGTCCGCGCGGGAGGCTGGCCGACGGCGATTCGACGGATCGAAGTACGCACTTTCCGGTTGCCGATACGTGTTTTCCGGGTTTGAATTACGGGAAATTCGCGAGCAGCCGCGGGAGCTACTTGACAACACATGCGAAATGATACATATTACCAACCAGGAGTGCCCTGTGGCTACCGCCGATAAGAGCGAGCGAATAAGGCAGTTCGAGCAGCTGTGCCGCGATCGCGGCCTGGCCGTGACGGTGCAACGGCGCTTTGTGTTTGAGGCTATCGTCGATCGTGCGGATCATCCGACGGCCGATGAGGTCTATGAAGTGGTGAAAGGGAACATCCCCGGGATTTCGCGGACGACCGTCTACCGTACGCTGGATACGCTGGTGGAAATCGGTGTGGTATCCAAGGCGTGTTCGCCGGGCGCCGCAACCCGCTTCGATCCCATGACGAGTCGCCATCACCACCTCGTGTGCCTGCGTTGCGAGAAGCTCATTGACCTCGCCGACGAGCACCTGGAAGCAACCGTCAAACTTCCGGATGCTCAGGCGCACTCCTTTCAGATACGGGACTTCTCGATTCACTTCCACGGGATATGCGCGGACTGCCGCGGAAAGGAGGAATCCGCAGACGGCACCTGAGCCACCACGGCGAGCCAATCGAGAACCCGCATCGCCACCAACGAGTCACCAGTGAAACCCGGACGGAGGAAACGATAATGCACCTCATCCAGCAGTTCACCACGCGACGACGCCGGCCCGTGATCGCCGCCGTCGTCTTTGGGACCATCCTGGCGGGACTGGTTTTCGCTCAGGATAAGCAACCGACAAGCTACGCGCCGGTAGCGCTGACCGAGAGTTTTGACGACGTGAAGGCGCGTATGTCAGCGGCCAAACCGGCCATCATGAAACGGCAGATGGCTCTTCTGGAAGAGCGTTACGACATGAGCGATCGCCCGGCCAAGGGTGTCACCATGTCGGGTGGCAAGGCGATTCAGGAAGGCATAAGGGTCAAGCTGCCTGCCGGTATGACCTGGCAGAAGCTCGGCGAAATGACGCCGGAACAGATCAAGGAACAGGGGTTGTGGCCCAAGGGATTCCTGCCACTGCCGCACCCGAACCACGCGGAAGGTGGCATGGTTTTTCCGCAGCACCATATCGATGAGATCAAACGACAGACCGACATTGACCTGACGCGTTTCGATCTTGATTATGACCTGCCGCAGCACTTCCTGCCCGAGTATCCGCCGCCAATCTACCTGACCACGCGGCCCGATCTCGGCGACGTGTCGCAGGGCAATGTCGTCACCATCGACAACTTCTACAGGCTGTTCAACGGCGTGCTCAACCCCAAGCAGATTGAGGGCTTGCGTCTGCTGGTAACGCCGTTCCCGCAACAGCAATTCAACGCGACCGAAGACAGGCGCGCGGCGCGCCCACATCGCGGCGTGACCTGCTTCGATTGCCATGTGAACGGCCACACGAACTCCGCGACCCACCTGGTGGGTGACATTCGGCCGCAGGAATTCCGCCACGGCTTGGACACGCCGTCGCTGCGCGGTGTGAACATTCAGCGGCTGTTCGGTTCTCAGCGCGCGTTGAAGTCCATTGAAGATTTCACCGAGTTCGAGCAGCGCGCCGCCTATTTCGATGGCGACCCGGTCATTGGCACCAAGAAGGGCCTGAACGTCCTGGAACGCGGCAGCCAGGTCCACTTCATGGCGGAGTTTCAGGCATTGCTCGACTTCCCGCCCGCGCCGAAGCTGGATGTGTTCGGCAAGCTCGACCCCGCCAAGGCCACCGAGGCCGAGTTGCGCGGCCAGGTCGTCTTCTTCGACAAAGGACGTTGCGCCGAGTGTCATCCGGCTCCGTACTACACCGACAACCTGATGCACAATCTGCGCGCTGAACGCTTCTACAAACCGCAGATGGTCAATGGGCGAATGGCGGCGTCGGACGGCCCGATCAAGACCTTCCCGCTGCGCGGAATCAAGGATTCACCGCCGTATCTGCATGACCGCCGTCTGCTCACTCTGGAAGACACGGTCGAATATCATGACCTGATACTCCAGACCAAACTGAGCGCGGACGAGAAGGCGGACCTGGTAGCGTTCTTGCGCTGCCTGTAGCTGCTGTGCAGCTCCGCGCCGATGTGAGCGCGGTGTCAACACGTTACGGCGCGACGGTCGGAGTCCGCCCACGCCGGCTCCGACCGCCGCGCTGCGGGGCCGCGCGGGCCCGGATCGCCAGTTGGTGATCCGAGCCGCCGGCACCCTGGTTTCACAAGGAGAAGTTGATATGCCGGAGTTTTGCTCACCCTTCTCAGGACTCGCGCAGGACCGGAAGCTCAGCAAGACAGAGTTGATTCGGGCGATCCGTTTCATGATTGCCGCGGAATACGAGGCGATACAGCTCTACATGCAGCTCGCCGAGTCCACGGACCACCCGCTGGCGATTGAAGTTCTGCGGGACATTGCCGACGAGGAGCGCGTACACGCCGGTGAGTTTCTGCGCCTGTTGCACACGCTGGCCCCCGACGAGGAGAAGTTTTATGCGGAAGGGGCGGAAGAGGTTGACGAAGAGGCTGAGAAGCTCAAGGGGGCGTGACCGACGCCGCGCATGGCGCGCGTTACCGGAATGATCACAAACTGACGACATGGAGAAGTGCCTCATGGCTACCACTCAGGACAATCTCAAGGAAGCATTCGCCGGCGAGAGCCAGGCGAATCGGAAGTACCTCGCGTTTGCCCAGCAGGCGGAGAAAGACGGGTTTGCAAACGTCGCCAAGCTGTTTCGGACAGCCGCCGAAGCGGAGACGATCCACGCTATGGGGCACTTCAAGGCGATGGACGGCATCGGAACAACGGCCGAGAACCTTCAGGCCGCCGTCGACGGCGAGACCTACGAGTACACCGAGATGTACCCACCGATGCTCGAGCAGGCCGAGAGCGAGGGGCACAAGGCCAAGCGTATGTTCAATCTCGCGGCCAAGGCCGAGGCTATACACGCGGGGCTGTATGCGCAGGCGCTCGAGTCGGTCAAACAGGGCAAGGATCTGGACGTGGGTGACATCTACCTCTGCCCGATTTGCGGGCACATCGAGTTCGGCAACGCGCCGGACGCTTGCCCGATCTGCGGAGCCAAAGGGGAGAAGTTCGTCCGGGCATAGATCGGTTTATCCACGCGGGGGTCGCGGGTCGGCCGACAACTGACCCGCTGCCCGACAGCCGGCAGGGAGGTGTATCGATGGCTGATGAGCCACCGCGAGTCTGGGAGTGTGCCGTTTGCGGCTATGTCTACGACGAAACCAAAGACGGTGTAGCCTGGGAGGATTTGCCGGACGATTGGGCTTGCCCGATCTGTGACGCGCCCAAGTCCGAGTTCAGCCCGGTGGAGCAGGCGGTTTCGGGCGATGGGGCCGAGCCGGAAGCCGGCGCGGCGACCATGGATGACTATCTTGCCGCGTGGGCGCGACCTGTGGATGAGCGCGAAAGCCACATGCACGACATCCATCGGATGGCGAGCACTGGTGAGTCCATCACTGACGCCATGCGGACGCCGCTCGCGTTGGTTTCCTGGACGACATTCTCATCAAAGGCGCGCAACTCGCCCGCCTCCCCCTGAATGCGGATGAACCGGTCAGCACGCAGACGATCATCGGGCCACGGGCCGACCACCCGCTGATCATCGACATGCCGCTTTACGTCACGCACATGTCGTTTGGCGCGTTGTCGAAGGAAGCCAAGCTCGCGTTGGCCAAGGGCAGCGCCGCCTGCGGCACGGCCATGTGCTCCGGCGAGGGCGGCATCCTGCCCGAATCGCTCGCCAGCGCACACAAGTACGTTTTCGAATACGTCCCCAATCGCTACAGCATCACCGATGAAAACCTCAAGGCCGTCGACGCCATCGAGATCAAGATCGGCCAATCCGCCAAGCCGGGCATGGGAGGACACTTGCCCGCGGAGAAGGTGACCGACGAGATAGCGCGTGTTCGCGGCTTCCCCGCCGGTCAGAGCATCACGAGCCCGGCGCGCTTCGACGACATTCGCGGCAAGGATGATCTGAAGCGAAAGGTCGATTGGCTCCGTGACAAATCCGGCGGAAAGCCCATCGGCGTGAAACTGGCCGCCGGCGACATCGAGGCCGATCTTGACGTGGCTCTACACGCCCAGCCGGACTTCATCACGATTGATGGTCGTCCGGGCGCGACGGGAGCCGCGCCGAAGTTCATCAAGGCCGCGACATCCGTGCCCACCATCTTCGCGCTGCATCGCGCCCGGGCGCATCTCGATGCGCGCGGCGCCGGCGACGTGACACTGGTCATCACCGGCGGGCTGCGCGTGTCATCCGACTTCGCCAAGGCTCTGGCACTTGGCGCGGATGCCGTTGCCATCGGGACGGCGGCGATGATAGCGTGCGGCTGCCAGCAGTATCGCGTGTGTCACACGGGCAAGTGCCCGGTTGGTGTGGCCACTCAAGACCCCGCGCTGCGCGCCCGGCTGAACATAGACGAATCCGCCCGGCGACTTGCCAACTACCTGAAAGTCTGCAACGACGAACTGGCGAGTTTCGCAAGACTCACCGGCAACAGCGACGTCCACGCTCTCGGAGTCGGCGATCTCTGCACCACCAACTCCGAAATCGCGGATCACACGCACGTCAAGCACGCGTAGAGTCAGACAACGCCTCTCACGTGCGGCGATGCAGAGTCGCGGGGCGCGTGTGGCTGTTGTACGGACAAAGCACTTGCTGCGTCGGCCCGGCGGCGGAAGACGCCTTGCCGGCCACTTCGTATCGGAGACGCCGTCTCAAATCGACGGCCTGCGAGGCGCAGGCCGCTACAGTGCCATACGCGCGAAGCAGTTGGCCTGGAAGCGGCGTCAGCGCGGTTTCAACAACAGTCCGTTGCCCATACGCGGGTGGGGCGGGCGTCCCGCCCGCCTATGTACTACTTTCGTCG
>CAXXWX010000013.1:0-185522 GCA_963675745.2 Phycisphaerae bacterium | reverse complement strand
GTTGGGATTCGAGTTTCTGCACCCGAAGTTGGAAAGCGCATTGCGCGGCGAGTTGGGAGTGTCGGTGGGAACAGAATGAAGAATGCGGAATGCAGAATGCGGAAACTGCGCGCATGTCGCGGTGCGGAATTCCCATGCTTCTGCATTCATCATTCCGCATTCTGCATTCCCTTCTCCTGATCATTGCCGATCGCTCGGACGCCGGATAGGCTGAGCCGCTGGAATGCCATGTCCGCGAGCCGTGTTCATATTGGGTGGGTTGCCTGGCTGAGATCGGCCAAAGGGCTGCGTCGCGTGCGGCGCATCCGGCGGACAGTTTATGCGCTGGCGGCGCTGTGGTTCGCGTATTTCGCATATGCGCGCTGGACGGCGCTGCCCGCGGCGATCGCGCGTGGTGAGGCAAACGGGGAAACGGAAGCAGTGCAGCAGATGCGGGGACTGGCCGACGTGCTCGTCCGCCTGCCGGCTTTCTCATCTCCCAGTGCGGGCAACGCCGGCTGGCGCGGCCTGTCAGGACTGCGCGATGCTTCGCGCGGCCCATGGGCGCCTGACGAGCGCGCGGTTCTCGGCGACATAGTCGCCCACATTACCGCGAAGGATGTCAACCGGGTGCTTGACGACCTGCGGAGCTTCACGGAGCTTCATCCGGAAATCGACATCACGGCGCTGCTTTACTCGGGATCGCAATTGGGCGATCTGGTTAGCGGGCGCGACCTGCTCGCGGAGATCGCCGAGGCCGCGAACGCGCTCACCGCCCGGGCCCGCTACTGGCATGCCGAACACGACGACCCGCTCGCCGCCAGCGCGGACCTGGTGTCGGCATCGCGCCTCGGGCGCGTGCAGGCGCGCCTTCAACCTCAGTTCGATAGATGGTGGGGATATCAGAGGACTATCGGCCATGTGCCGCTCATCGAGTGGAGTTGTCTGCTGCGCGAACGCGACCTGCCGCCCGAATTGGCGCGCGAGCTGATCGCGTTCTTTACCGACGAGCTCACGCTCTCGGTCAGCCAGGCCTTCGGCGAGACCGCGAGCATGCCGGCGGACGTCGATGCATTTCTCGACCGCTACTACACGGACAACGGCCACGGCGACGGATGGCTCGTGGTCAGCCACGCGGCGCCTATCATAGTGCGCAACGCGTTTTCTTATTCGGACAGCTCCACGGGCACGCGCAGCGGCTTCTGGAACCTGTCGTCACCGGCATTCGACGGGCGCGCCAGGTCGCGCGCCGCACTCACACGCTGGCACACGGTCGTGCTCGGGCTCGATGATCAGGTATTCCAGGCGGGTCTCATGTCGATTCGCACCATCGAGAATGCGCGCATCTCGTATGGCGATCCGTCCGCCACTCCCATGGGCCCCACCGCCATGATCCTGCGCGGGCTGAGATGCGATCTGTTCACACAGGTTGCCGGCGAAGTCATGCGACGCCGCGCGGTTGTCGTCATGCTGGCATTGGCGGCACATCATTCTGAGCATGGCGCTTATCCGTCGACACTTGATGAGCTCGTGCCGGAGTATCTGGCGCAGGTGCCGCTGGATGCCCATACGCTGGAGCCGTTCAAGTATGAACTGCGAACGGATGGTGACTATGAGCTTGCGCCGGCCCACTCGCTGCGGTCGGCGCTTGACCCCGATTACCAAACTCAGTTCGGCACGCCCGAGGGTTGCCGCCGGTATTCGTTGGACCGCCCGGCACCGGCGTATGACTGATAAGAGGAGATCACGCGCCCGCGATGGATGAGACACGCTTGAGCGACGAATCTGCAAGTGTCCCCGAGTCGTATCCGCCGAGCGAATCGGCGCCGCTCACGCCTTTTCGCGTCTACTGGCTGTTTGCACCATTGGCGGCGATCGCGGGGTTGATCATGCCGCGCCGGTGCGGACCGCACCTGGCTGCCTCCGGTTGGCGAGCGGCATATCTTGTACACGCCGCCAGTATCCTGCTCTGTTTCGCGGTCGGCCTGCTGACGGTGGTCTATCTTGAGGGGCAATCGTCGGGAGACGTGGATTTCACTTGGCGAACCGTCGTTCAAGTTCCATTGACCATGCTGGTCGCCATGGCACTGGAGGGTACACGGTACCCGGTGGCGATCGCATGGGTGGCCGCGGGCGCCGTCTTCTGGCACGGCGCATTGTGGATCGCCGCCCTGGGATTGATGCCCTGGGCCTCGGCCGGGGAGACGGGCCGGCTGCTGTATTTGCGGTGTGTGCGCCTGCTGCTGTGGGCTACGTCGGCCATCGTGCCGTTGCCGGTTGCCGTGGCGTTGCCGTACGCGATTCTCGGCGGCCAATACGCCTTCGCCGAAGCGCTTTCAATCACGGTGTTTCTGACCTGGAGTGTTTGGGTCATAGTGACGGTCATCCGGTTGGGGGCGCGTTACGCCGGCCCGGCGCGCGGGCCCGGGTTTGAACCGCGCGTGCCGCGTTGCGCGGGCTGTGGGTACCGCCTGACACATATGGCCGCCGACGCGCGTTGCCCGGAGTGCGGGGCACCGGTTGCCGAATCGCTGCCGCAACTTCGACGCATACCCGGCAATGGCGGGCGTGGGTTTCTCGCCTGGCTGCCCTCATTCGTTCGAACATGGCGGGCGTCACTGGCCGCGCGACATTTTGGTCGAACACTGGCCGTACACGGCGGACGGCGCGCAGCACGGCGGTTCGCGCTGTGCGCGTGCGGAGTGACCGCGCTGCTGGGCGGCCTGATGTTTGTGCCGTTACGCGCTGTCGAGTACTTCGAACGTCTGGAGCGCGGGTACCGTCAGTACCGCGACATCGGTGATCCTGTAATCGCGCTCGGCGTGCAGGGTCTTAATGCGGCGCTGCTGACGTGGTTATGTGCGTTTGGCCTGCTCGCCGGCGCGATGGCATTGGTTACGCTTTTCGGCTGGTCAAAGCCGGCCCACCGCGGCCTGGTCGTGTGTTATGCAAGTGGCTGGCTGCCGCTGCTGGCGTTTATCGTGTTGTCTGGTGTCTGGGGTGCGTGGTTCGTCAGCGAAGTGTGGAATCCGCACTTCTGGCTGCACTTGCCGATCGTCGGCTCTATCTCGGGTGACGCATGTCTGGCGGTCGCCTGCTTCGTGCCGGCGGCCGTCGCGGCGCTGCTTTGGATACTGCACATCCGCTGGCTATTGCGCGAGACGCGCTTCGCCAATGCGTAGCGTCCGACGCCCCACTCGGGAGGGGCTCTGTCCAGCAATTGCCCTTGAAACCGCGGTTCGGCTAACTGCCGATCAGCGCCACGAAGAAATCTATGTCACCATGGTTAATCAGGCCGTCGCCGTTGATATCCCCGTTCATACGATCACACCAGTAGAACATCTCCTCGTAGAGCTCCTCGTCGGTCAGCGCCACCACGAACGGGTCGATGTCGCCGTTGTTGATCAGCCCGTCGCAGTTCATATCGCCGGGCTCGTACTCACCCGGGGCGACGCGCGTGACGGCATTGAAAGAGATGCCGCGCAAGTCGGTGGCTATGCCGGTCATGTCCACGTCGAAGAACTCGTACATCATGATCTGACCATGGCCGAATTCTTCGACCGGCCACTCGTAGTACAGTGATGTACCAGGATCGATCACAACCGGCATCAGGTCAATCGGCATCCGGTACAGCCAGGCTGAGCTATCGACGTTGAGATCGTCGAGCGTGACCGTGGCGTGGGGCGTGTACTCGGATCGCATAACCGCCACTGGTTCCTGGCCATAGTTCGTGATTACGTCAATGAGATACCAGTACTGGTCAACTTCCGCCCACTCCCAGTGCTGGAATGGTATCGGCGTGTCATAGATGCGCTCGTCCCCCGAGGTCCAGTACCAGTTGACGAACGAGGGAATCAGCGGTTGATGAACGACAAACCCGACGTGGGCCCACTCGTCCAATTGGATTTCAGCGCCAAACCAGCGCAGCAGCGAACCCACCTCGCCATACGGCTGGATGTCAAACCCGGGGAAGTCGTCAAGCCAGACCTCACCCACCAGTTCAGGCGGAACGCCGTCAATCTCAATCTCGAAATTGTCGGGCGGGATGCTGGGAGGCCATGGCGGCACCCAGAAGTCGATGTTGACCAGCCAGAACCAGGAATCAAAGATCTCGGGCCGCGGCACGGCCGGGTATTCGACATCGAGCCCATCGACGTTGTCGTCAAACAGCATGCCGATCAATGTATGGTCCGCGTACAGAGTGAACCAGCCGGTGAAGTCGGTCACGAATATGTCGGCGGCCGACCAGTCATCGAACGTGCCGGGCACGCCGTCCGGACCGGCGAGTGCCGGCGACGCGGGCGCGAGCGAGAAGAGTGCCACGTCAGTGCCGGGATCCAGGATGTAGCGCTGACCGCGATCCCAGATGGCCAGCGCGTTGACGTCATCCCCACTCTGGAGCCCAAGCGCGGCCTCGGGGGCGAAGAGATTGAACGCCAGGGACGCCGGCGGCGAGAGTAAGATGTCCGCCGGCGTGAATCCCGCCAACAGGCTGGGGCTGGACGGGCCGAGCGAGAAGTAAATCGGCCGATCATGTACCTGGTCGTTGTCCACATCGAAACGTGTCAGCTCCAGCGCATCCAACTCGTCGTATGGCCACGACCACATGTTCATGGCCGGGGCGGGTACCGACGGGATCTCGTTGTATCGGGTCTGGTTTGCGCTGAGCATATTGAGCGGACCGGGCACCGCCGGCACCAGCCAGGCCGGCGTGGCCGACATCAGCACACTCACCGGGTCGGGCACCAGCAGTCCGTTGACCACGAAACGGTCCCCGGCGGCCTGGGCCAGGCCGGCCTGCCAGTTGTAATGCGTGAACATGGCACCGGTTGAGTTCAGATCACCCGAGAAATAGAGGAACAACGGGGCGGTCGGGTCGCGCTCTCCGTTGGAGTGCGCGTCGTTATCGTCACCCGGTTGGAGACCGTAGTTGGCTTCCCAAACGTGCGGAATGGGCCCCGGGCCACCGATGTCCCAGCCTTGGCCGACGGTCAGGGCGACTTCACCGTAGATATCACCCGGCGTATTGCCCCAGAACGTAACCGAGGGCGAGTTGAACGGGTCGAGGGAGATCGGGTCAGGTTGCGCCGGGGGCGGTGGATAGGCCCAGCCGGCTATAGGACATGCAGCCATGAGCACGGTGCAGCTCAGGACAACGGCCATCTGCTTTGTCATGGGAATCACTCCTTGTGTCCGGTCGCGGCCAGCGACCATTGATGTGAATGCCCGGATTCGCGAAGGTGTTGAAGCACGCTACCGATGTGGATACGGATGAGGCGCCGGCTTTACCGAAACCGGCCTCTCCGACTCAACTGGCACGAACTCCACCGCCTGAGCGCGATTTCCGAACTGCGGGGGACACCGACAATCCCCGACATGAGATGTCTCACGCCGCCCCGCCGTGTTCCCCCCACCCGACGCGTCAAGGCTCAGCACGCTACAAGTTCGCCACGGTAGCTCAATTGTCCGACGCGCCGAGCACGTTCGCAATACCGACTTTTTCTACGCGAATAGTGGACAAAGGCCGTCGTCATCCCGCTACTCACCGCTCTACTCTGATCTCGCTCTTTCGATCCAATGCCGACTGCCGTACACGCCGGCCCGGCTGGGCTCGAAGCGCTGGAACCCGATCTTGCTGACCGGGGAGTCCTCTGGCAGACGGAAATCTCGCTTGGCAGGATCAGAAAAACCGGGGTCGGCAATTATGGAGTGGGCATCCCTGCCCGCAGCCCGCCATTGCTCCCAGGTAGATCCGGCGAAGTCGGATGGCGACGCGCCACTGTGCCAGTACCAGTTGTGGTCCATCGCAATGTTGATCTTGGTCCATGGGCCGCTCAGCAGAACACCACTGTCCCAGTAGACAATGTTGTTCTCGAATGTGAAGGACCTGTGATCTTCAACACGCGTACATTGGAGTTGATACAACCTGCCATACGCGAAGATGTTGTTGCGGATGATATTGTCGCGCCCGTAGTGCTGGTGAAAGCCACCGGTCTTTGTGTCATAGACCAGGTTGCCCTCCATCAGGATGCCCGTGCTGCCCTCGTCCGTGTACAACCCCCATCCGCCATAGGCGTAGCTGTCCACGTCATGGATCACGTTGTGGCTCACGCCCGTGCCCGGCGACGGTCCGAGCGTGTAGACACCCCCCATGTCACTCAAAACACCCTGCCCGATATCGTGTATACGATTAAACTCGATCGTGTTGTTCTTCGCGGCGCTATCGGCGTAGCCCCAGCGCCAACCCACCGAGACGCCTGTATAGAACAGGTCCCCGATGTCGTTGTGCGTGACTCGGTTTTCGCCGCTGTGCCCGATCCAGACACCGACCGCGCACGGGAAAATCCGCCCGCCGGCACGGATGATGTTGTTATCGATCGTGTTGCCACCGGTCTGCTCGGCCTGTTGATCGCGATTGACAGTCTCGCCGATGCGAACGCCACCGGCCCCCATGTCGCTGATGTGCGTACGCTGGACCAGGCAATCCCGACAACCACGCCGAAACCAGATGCCATAGCGCCCGATGTGTTCGAACCGGCAGTCCACAATCTCCACGTGACGGGCACCGTCGATCGTCACAACCGCGTCAATGGTCGCTGCAGCCTGGGTCGGCTCAAATCCGCCCGGCGGCATCGCGTAGGCGGCATGGCGAAACGTCAGCCCCTCGAAGCGAACGTGATCAACGAACGCGCCGGCGTCCGGGCGCCCCTCAACGACGATAAACCTCTCAACAACCGGAGCAACGACCTGCGCCGTGTTCATTCTCTCACCCGCTCGCGGGAGGTACGAGAGGGTGCCGGTGCGATCGAGGAACCACTCGCCAGGCGCGGTCAGCGCGGCGGCGAAATTCTCCAGGTGATAACGCGTCTGCGCCCGCCACGGGTTCCAGGGTTTCATCCCTTGCCCATGGGTCACGAACGCGTGCCGCTGCTCGTCGAAGCGCTCGATGAATCGTCGCGTTACATCCCATTTGTGATAGGCGACAAACTGCACGTCCGCGAACTGCCGGGCATCCAGGTCCTTAAGCACGCGCACCTCGTCGGGCTCGGCCAGCACAAGCTGACGTGCCGCTTGCGGGGCACGCTCCCCCGGCGTGATCACCGTCTCCTCCACACCACGCATGAGGAAGTAGCCCTCATCCGGCGTCCGCGCGCGAACGGCCCGACGACCGTTGACGAAGAGTTGTTCGAAGTACCACTGGCCGGTCGCAACTTCGGGCACCGTGGCGGTCCAGGTGCCCGCGGGCCCTTTGGAGAAGCCACTGATTCGCCGGCCACCCTCGAAGATCGGTGTGTCACCGGCGCGGGCACGATAGACAATGGGCGCCTGCGCCGAACCGGAGTCAGCGGGCGTCAGCACGAGCGGCTCAGTCATTGCGTATTCGCCACCAGCGATCTCCACGACGATGGTCACCGGTTTCTGGTCGTCCGCGCGCAGACGGCGGACCGCAGTCCGGGCGCCGTGCAGCGAAGCGAGCGGACCGTCTGTGCGTTCACGGTTTGGCGCTGGCAAACTCCCCGACCACCCGTCGTCGCCGTCCGGGCCAACGTATATGGTTCGAGCCGTATCAGCAGTCGGGAGACTTTGCAGGACGAGCACTACCTGCGATCCGTCAGCACCGACACACACAACAGCAAAGGGCAGCGTGATCAGCACGGCGAGTAGTTTCATGTCGGGCTCCAGGTCGGAATATGTCGTGCCGGAACGCGCGGGCCGTCGAATCGCCATTACAGCGCGAATTCGGGGGTCGGCTGCGCAGCACATTATGCCACCTTGAGCAAGGTGCAAATAGAGTGGCCGGCGACATCAGCGCGCATGGCGCGACTGCTGACGTCTATTAGCGGACGCTGAACACTGGTCCGAACGCGTTTAAGCGTGCGGCGTGCCGCCATGGGGGTGCTTGCGGGCGGGTCGCACACCCTCTGTCGCACGGTCTGATATCCCCCTATCGTTCGCGGCCAGGACAATGTTCTTGCCCGGGCAAATCTCGCCGGGGTATACTTGGCTAGAGGGGCGTATTTGTATACATTCCGGAGGGTCGACGCATGCGTTTCCGCATAGGGATAGCGGCTATTTGCCTATTGGCCGCCGCGCCACTCGCGACGTTTGGGGGATTGACGAATCCAGATTTTGGCCTCGGGCTCGACGGCTGGACTGTCAACGGCGACGTGTCTGTACTCGCACTCGGCGGAGATAACGCCGCCGTCTTTGCGGAAGGCACGGGGCTGGCGATGGAGCTCGATCGCCCAGACGTTCACGGTCGGCAGCAACGACGCATCGCTGTCGTTTGAGTACTTCCTGCAAGCCAGCGGTACATTCAGCGGCGGGTCGCTTCGCGACGCATTTGCGGCGTTTCTGCTTGCCCCGGTCTCAGAGGATCCGCTGCTGAGCACCAGCGGCCGGAACGACTACTTCTACCACCAGGTACCGGACCCGCCGATCACGCCGTCGGTCCTGTTATACGATTCCGCAAATGTGACGTGGGCTGCGACGGCAAACTCCAACCGGCCGGGCTGGTATGACGTGACGGTGGATCTGACTTCCCTAAGTGGCATGGACGTGCTTTTCCGCGTTGGGTTGCTCCGCGGGGAAAACGGACAGTCGAGCATCGCCGCGATTGACAATTTATCAGTTGCCGCCATCCCGGCACCAACCGCCGCCCTGCTCGGCACGCTCGGCATGTCCGCCGTCGCGGCCCTCCGGCGCCGGCTACAAAACTAACCGGCCCTGGGCACAACTCACGACACGAGCCGGCGCGGCATCTCTGCAACAGCCGCGCCAACGAATCTGGAGTTCGAAGGTCAGATTAGGAGACGTGGTTCGAGGGACGCAGGAGTTCGGAAGAGAGCCTCGGTTCGACTGCGATGCAGACCACCCTGCTTGCGAAGCGCGACGGCCGTCGCGCGAAACGGCCGGCTTTGCAGGGGGTGATTTGCGCTTCATTGGGCGGGCGTCCGTGACAACATCCCACGTGGGCCTCGCAATCCGGCGCAGCAGACGAACCACTGCGGCATGTTGGTGTGTTGTGGATCAGACCAGCGGGGCAGCGCGGGAATCAGCCTGGTGCCGATCAGACGGGGTGTCGATAGAGACACCTGGAAGACCGGCGGCCACAAGTCCGGGCACAGCCCTTGCTCCGTCAACGTTGTCAGCAATGCACGCTTCGCCATCCCCCCTCACCTCTGACGCCAACCTTCTCACCTCAACTCCGATTGCCAGGAGAGAGTGATGCGCACGTTTGCCACATTGCCGCTGCATGTTCTGCCCGCGCTGCTGGCCCTCATGGTGGCGGCCGGCGCGGGGTCAGGTCCGGCCCGCGCCCAGTCGGGTCACTGGGAACTTGACGCCACGCAGCCAGCGCCCGCGGGCGGCGGCCAAGAGCCCGGTATGATCGGGGATCTCGACGCCGAAGTCGGGCAGCTTGTCCCGCGCAGCACACCGACAGCCGATCCCGGGGGGCCGTATGCGCTCTATGCGGCTGATCGCATCGACGGCGGTTGGGATGTGCTGTTTGACGGCAGCGGCTCGAGCAGTGACGTCAATCTCGTGAGCTGGCAATGGGATCTGGGCGCGGATTCGCTCCCCGGCAAGCAACTCAACACGTTCAAGTGGCAGACCGCCAACACCTATCAGGACGATGCACTGTACATTCTGGGAGTGGGCTGGGGTGGCAGCTATGCGTTCACCCGCGAGCCGCTCCAACGGCGGCCGGGAGCCGCGTTCCAGGCCCGCGTCACACGGCACTCCGGCAACGCGGCCTGGGGTCTCAAGAACACCAGCGCCAGCTTCCACCGCGGCGAAATGGTCTACGAGATGTACTTCAACGATAACAACTGGATCTACATCTACGAGAATGGCTCCAATCGCGGCTATTACCAGCAGTACTCAGCCGGCGTGGCTTATGACGTGCGCATTGAGCTGAAGGACACCGGCGGGGCGCGCTACTACTTCAAGACGAACGGATTCCAGTAGCTGGACATTGGTATACAACTCCAACTACTCGACCGAGGCAGAGTTACTCTGCGGGGGCAACGGTCGACAACGGCCTGTTTGCCATGGATGAAGTGCGCGAAGCGTTCGGCGGGGAGACCTTCACGCACAAGTCTACTTTGACCGCCCCGTGACGTTGACGGTCACGGATGCCGACGGCGCGTCGGCGACGGCCGCGACAACGGTCACGGTCACCGATCCCGCGCTGATCGTTGATGAAGGCGGCCCGTACATCGGCACCAAGGCCGACCTGGTTGACGGCGGCTGGCCACTTACGTTTGACGCCGGCGCATCGACCAGCGGGTATGAGATTGTCGACTACGAGTGGGATTTCGGCGAGGACGATTTCGCCGGGCAGCTGTTCACCCCCGGCCAGTGGTTCCATGCGCGTGCGTACCAGGACAACGGAACCTACGTTCGCGGCTCCGGATGGGGCAGCGGCTATGCGTTCTCACGCCAGCCGCTGGTCCGCGGCCCGGGACGCTTCTACGAAGCGCGCGTGCGCTCACAGGGTGGCAACGCCATGTGGGGGCTCAAGAACACGAGCGGCAACTACAGCTATGACCAGATGCCGTACGCAATGTACTTCCGCGACAACAGCTGGATCTATGTTTACGAAAAACGGCGAGAGCCGCGGGTATCTTTACCAGTACACGGTAGGTGTGGAGTACGACGTTCGGATCGAGCTGAAGCCCGGCCGTGGGGCGCGCTACTGGATTCGCCCAACGGGACAGCCGAATTGGACATTTCTCTACAACTCCACCCACGGCAGCGACACCGAGTTTCTATGCGGTGCGACCGGCGATAACGGCAGCTTTATCATAGAGTCGGTGCGCGAGGTGCATTGGGGGTCGCCGCTGGAGCGCAAGACGTTTGTGGCCGGCCCGGTGACGCTGACGGTGCGTGATCTGGGTGGACAGGAGGAGACAGTCACGTTTGACGTTACTGCCGATCCGGCCACACCGACAGCCGATGCGGGCGGACCATACACACGCTCGGAGGGTGATCCGGACCCCAATTCGAACGCGTGGACGTTCACGCTGGACGGCTCCGGCACGACGGGTGGTCAGGACATCGAGCGGTATGAGTGGGATTTCGGCATCGACACGTTTAACGGCGTCGTGCTAGACCCGCTGCGCTGGGCCACGGCGCGCGCCGGGCAGAGCGACCGCCTGATGGTGCTCGGCGCGGGTTGGGGCAATTCCTATGCGTTCAACCGGGAGGTAACTCATCGGTCCGGCGGCGCAGTGATCCAGGCGCGCATCGTCCCCACCAATGGCAGCAATTCCATGTGGGGTCTGAAGAACACCAGCGACGTCTACCATTACACCCAGATGCCGTACGCGATGTACTTCCGCGACAACAGCTGGATCTATGTCTACGAAGACGGCAATAACCGTGGGTACCTCTACCAGTACACGCAGGGCGTGGCCTATGACGTGCGAATCGAGCTCTATAGCCCGTGTGGAGCGCGCTATTACGTTAGGCGCGCCGACGAGACCGATTGGCACCTGATCTACAATTCTGTGTACGGGACGAATGACGAGTTTCTGGTTGGTGCGGATGTGAACACCGGGCGGTTCGTGATGGACGACCTCATGTTGCGCAACTGGGGTCCATCGGCCACGCACGTGGTGCACGAGCCGACCCCGGTGACGCTGACGGTCACCGACACCGCCGGCCAGACCTCGTCCGAAACCGCCGTACTCGACATTGTTGGCGACCCGCCCGTGGCGGCGTCCGGCGGGCCATACGTGCTGAACGAGGCCGAGTTGCTGGCCAACAAGTTCCAGGAAGTCACGTTCGACGGAAGCGCTTCGACCGACGACTTTGGCGTCGTGCGATATCAGTGGGATTTTCCGACCGACACGTTTGATACAGCGGAACTGGACTCCAGCCTGTGGGCTTTCGAGCGCGCAACACTCAATGGCAAGCTGTCCATCGCGGGTACCGGCGGCTGGGGCGGCGCCTACGCTTTCTCCAGACAGGTGATGCACCGCTCGGCGAACCAGGTATTCGAGTGTCAGGTGGGCGCGACCGGTAACCGGGCGATGTGCGGCCTCAAGAACACCGGCGGCGACTACAACTACACGCAAATGCCGTACGCGGTCTACTTCAACTACGGCACCATTGAGATCTACGAGGATGGCACCAATCGCGGCAGCGCTATCAGCTACAGCACCGGGGCAACCTACGTCATCCGCATCGTGCTGGGCGAGACCGCGGGGGCCACGTACTGGATACGAGGCGCCAGCAACCCGGACTGGACGTTGCTCTATGTATCCAGCTACGGCAGCGCAACCGAATTCCTGCGCGGCATCACCGTGCAGAACGGCACGTTCGAGTTCGACAACCTGCGCAACACGTTCCTGACAAACCCGATTCCGTATCGCGTCACGGGGCAGATGAACGCCACGTTGACCGTCTTTGACGCCGCCGGGCGCAGCGACAGCGCCGTGGCTACGGTTGTCGCGCTTGGTGATTCGCCGGTGGCGGATGTTGGCGGACCTTACATCGCCCCACTCGGGTCCTATGCGGTTCTCGACGGATCAGGCTCCAGCGACGATTACGGCATTGTCCGATACGAGTGGGACTTCGGCGACGGCCACACCGGCTATGGGAAATTCGCGCAGCACATCTACGACGCGGTTGGCGTCTACACGGTGGCACTCACGGTTTACGACGCCGCCGGGCGCAGCGACACCGACACGACGCAGGTGGACGTGCAGCCAATGGCGGTGTGCGTGCCGTGGGACTATGACAACATCAGCGGGCTCGAGGTTCCGCATAATGCCTGGGACGGAATGAGCGCGCAGCTCAAGGCGGTGGTCTTTACCGACACGCCCGTCGATGCCAACCAGCCACTGAGCTACACCTGGACTTTCGGCGACGGCAGCGACCCGGAAACAGGCGCGACCGGCAGCACGCGCGTCATCGAAACCACACACATATACAACGGCTCCCCAGGGGCGCTCTACACCGCAACCTTGACCGTACACGACCCGGTGTATGGCGACCTGACCGACACCTACCCGCTGCAAATCCACGCCCGCGACCTGACCATCGAAGTCAACGTGGCCATCGATGACGGCCTGTGGTGGCTGCACAAGCAGCAGAACACCGACGGCTCGTGGTCGTCGTACAGCAGCTACCGGTCCGGATCGACCGCCTCATCCATTCACGCCATGGAGATCAACGGGCACGTGCCCATGCGCCCAGTGACCAGGGACCCGCTTGTTGCGGATGTGATCCACGGCTTTGAGCGGCTGTTCACATATCTGACGGCCTACGCGATCGGCAGCCAGCCGTACGGCAATCCGGATTCGAACGGCAACGAGCTGGGCATCGGCGTGAATGATGGCCAGCCGATCTACCAGGGCGGTATGGTCATGGACGCGTTGGCTGCCGCCGGTGAACCCGACCTGGTGGCCGGCACCGGCAGCGGCGGGGTTGTCGGCCGCACGTACCGTGACATCGCCCAGGACATGGGTGACATGTACTCATGGGGGCAGGAGGATGACGGCGGCGGCCGCGGCGGCTGGCGCTACGACTGGAACGTCAATGCTGACAACTCGGCCTGCCAATGGGCGGCGATCGGCTTCTCGGGCACCAAAACCGCCTTCGGCCTCGATGCGCCGACATGGGTCAAGGACGAAAACGACATCTGGCTGAACTACAGCTACAACGGCACGGGATTCGGGTACTCCAGCAGCAGCGGCGGATCCTGGGCCACCACACCTTCGGGGCTGGTCCAGTTGGCCTTCTGCGGGTTTGACCGCAGCGATCCACGCTGGCAAACCGCCGAAACCTATCTGGCGAACAGTTGGTCGAGCTTCCTGAGTGCGGACGGCTCGAACTTCGTGTACGCCTGGTACGCGTTCGCCAAGGCCATGCGCCTGGCCCTGCCGGAGCCCATCACCACGCTCAACCCGACCGGCTTGGACTGGTACAACAGCGAAAGCGGCTTGATCCGCCACATTCTCAATCAGCAGCTTAGCGACGGCGGCTGGCCGGACCACCGCGGCCGGGTCTTCGCATCCGCCTGGCAGATCGTCATTCTCACGCCGACATTGTTCACCCGGCCCCCGGTGGCCGTTGCGGGCGACGACATCGTGTGGGCCTTTGACCGGCCGCTGGTTTTTGATGCGTCGGCCTCATACCACACCGACCCGGTCCGCGTCCTCGAGCAATACGAGTGGGATTTCGATGGCGATGGCACCTACGATTACGTCGGCGCCGACCCGAATGTGCTGCACACCTTCTGGCAAGACCCGAATGTCGTCTACCCGATCACTTACCAGTCGCGCCTGCGCGTAACTGACGACATCGGGCAGACTGACGTTGACACGCGCCTCGTGACGATCGCCGAGCCGCCGCACGCGCCGTTTGCCGTGATCGGCGGGCCGTATACGACGAATGTCGGCGTGCCGTTCCATCCGGATGGCAGCGGCTCGTTTGATATCGACCCGACCGACTACATCACGCGCCAGGAGTGGGATTTCAACGGCGCCGATGGGTATGACTTCGACAACGCCGACGCAGCCGTCGATTGCAACGCGCCGCCCGACGATTGCCCGCAGGTTGAGTGGGTCTACACCACGCCGGGCAGCTACAACATCGGCCTGCGCGTGTGGGACAACGCCGTTTTGCACCCGAACAATGAGAAGCTGCCATCGTTGCCGGACTTCACGACGGTCCTGGTGTTAACAAACCACGCACCGGTTGCGGTGATCGCCGAGCCGGATGTGGTCATCGAATGCACGCAGGTGCAGCTCGACGGCACCGGCTCATACGACGAAGACGCGAACCCGCTCACCTATGCCTGGGATCTCGACGAAGATGGCGAATACGACGATGCGACCGGCCCGGCCCCAACCTATACCTGGTATGCGGACGGTGTCTATCAGGTCGGCCTGATTGTTTCGGACGGCGGCGAAAACAGCGAGCCGGCGTTTGCCGACGTTACCGTGCTCGACGGCGTGCCGACGATCAGCGTCAGCGGACCGAGCGCGCTGGGCCTCGACCAGCTCGGCAACTTCGAGGCCGACGCCCAGACGCCCTGCGACCAACTCGATCCCATCGAGTGGGATTGGGACTACAACGGCGTCGTGTTCAGCGCCTCCGGCGACACGGGCGCCACGCAGACGCACAGCTATAGCGCGCAAGGCAACTACGTGGTTGCCGCGCGCGTCATCGACAGCGATGGGTCCGAGGCACTTGCGACGACCGAGGTAATCGTGGCCC
The DNA here is from genome assembly GCA_963675745.2 of Phycisphaerae bacterium. GTDB lineage: Bacteria > Planctomycetota > Phycisphaerae > UBA1845 > Fen-1342 > JAFGRR01. The sequence goes on along the minus strand of CAXXWX010000013.1, from coordinate 170,309 downwards.
CGCCGGAAGGCCCGCGCGTGCCGGCCGGCGAGCGCATGCACGTGATCATCGGCGTCCGCGACTATGACGCGGCCGCCGGCGTACATCGCGGCGAGTTCACGCTGGTCAGCGATTGCAACGACCCGATCACCGGCCCCATCGGCCTCGCGTTTGACAACATCGAGCCGGCGTCCGTCACGCTGCTCAACATCGCGGGCGTCGTCCCGCATCCGACCGAGACGGGGCAGACGCTGCCCTACATCGAGTTCAGCCATCTGCTGACCAACAACACGCTCATGCCCGGCGAGGCGATCGGGCCGCTGTGGATCGAGTTCGCCGACGCGCAGAACCTCGCGTTTACGTTTGATGCGATTCCATACCTGTTCAACACACCGCCACGGTTCGTGTCAACGCCGATCACGGTCGGTGTCGAAGGTCAGCGCTACCGCTATCACGTGGAAGCCGTGGACGATGACGGCGACGTTGTCGGCTACGCGCTGGCCGATGCGCCCGTCGCGCCGGATGGCATGACGATTCATCCGCTTACCGGCCTGGTTGACTGGATGCCGGCGCAAGACGCGGCCGGCGGGCATGCCGTCGCGGTCGTCGCCTATGACAATCACGACGGAGGTGAGGCGACGCAGGCATTCGAGATCGCGATCGAGGCGGTTGATGTGCCGCCCGTGATCCACTCAGCCCCGCTCACGACGGCCCTCGTCGGCGAGCCCTACGCATACACGGTCGATGCGCTTGATCCGGACGGTGACATCGTGACGTTCGAGCTGCTGGAAGGCCCAACCGGGATGACGCTTGACCCGGCCAGCGGCCTGCTCGAGTGGCCGGCGCCCGAGGTCGGCCCGCACGCGGTCAAGTTGCGCGCGAGCGACCCGGCCGACAACGCGGTCGAGCAGGAATTCGTGCTGCTCGTCAATGACTGCGCCGATCCGCCTGTGATTATCGATCCGCCGCCGCAATCGACCAGCGAAGGTACGCTCTACAGCTACCAGGTCGAGGCCGGCGGCACGGGCGCGCTGAGCTACGCGCTGAGCGTCGGGCCGGGCGGGATGGCGATCGACGCGGATGGCCTGATCACCTGGGATGTGCCCTACACAGCCGCCGGCACACACGCCGTCAAGGTGATGGTCTCCAGCACGGCGAACTGCCGGGCGGAGTTGATCTACTCGCTTGACGTGACGGATGAAAATGCCGCTCCGGTCTTCACGTCCACGCCGATTACGGCGGCGACGGAAGGCGCGCTGTATGTCTACAACGCCGTGGCGAGCGACGCCGATGGTGATGTCGTTGCGTACAGTGTTGTCGATGGTCCGGCCGGGCTGACGATACACCCGCTGGTCGGGCGTGTGACCTGGCTACCGCCGCAGGACGCGGGCGCGGGCAGTCCGTACACGGTGATCCTGGCAGCGTCGGATGCATCGGGCGCCAGTGGCCAGCAGGTGTATACGCTCACGGTTGACACGATCGACCTTGGCCCGCAGATCACGTCCGACCCAGTGTATGGCGCGCTGGAAGACACCTGGTACGAGTACCAGGTCGTAGCGGTTGACCCGGATGGCGGCACGCTGACGTATGTGTTGGACAGCGGGCCGGCCGGGATGACGCTCGATCCGAACAGCGGGCTCCTGCGCTGGCTGCCCGATCAGACCGCGGCCCAGTACAACCCGCACGCCGTCGCACTGCACGTCAGCGACCCGGCCGGTCATACGGCGTCACAGGTGTTCGAGATTCACGTCCACAGCAGCAACGTCCCGCCGACGATCACCTCGACGCCGGTGACAACCGCGACCGAGGGCGAAATCTACACCTATCTCGTGACGGCGTTGGATATCGACGACGATGAGCTCAGCTTCGGATTGGTCGAATATCCGGGCGGGATGAACATCCATCCGGACACCGGCTTGATCACCTGGCTGGTACCACAGACCGCCGCCGCCACCGGGCCGCACGCGGTGACCGTCGGCGTCAGCGATGGACTCGAACTCGTCACGCAGTCGTACGAAATCACGGCCGACGCCGTCAACGTCGCGCCGATGATCTTCTCTGAACCGGTCACCGAGGCCGCGGTCGGCGCGGCGTATGCTTACCAGGTGCTGGCCAACGACCTCGACGGAGACGTGATTGACTATACGCTGAGCGACGCGCCGGCGGGTATGACGGTTGACCCGAACGCCGGGTTGATCGAGTGGCTGCCCGCCGCCGGCCAGGATGGGCCGCAGTCGGTGACCGTCGTCGCTTCAGACCCGGCGGGTCTGTTCGACGAGCAGGCGTTTGAGATCGACGTGGCGCCGTGTGCCGACGCGCCGGTGTTCGTTACCGATCCGGTGACCGTCGGACGCCCGGATGTTGCCTATGATTATGACGTGGACGCCGAGACGCAGGCCGGCACGGTGACGTACGCGCTCGATACGGCGCCGGCCGGGATGGCGATTGACGGCGCCAGCGGCCTTATCACCTGGCTGCCCACCGCCGGCCAGATCGGCGTACACGATGTCACGGTCGTCGCCACGCGCGACGGCGTCTGCCCGAGCACTCAGGTGTTTGAGATCGACGTCCGCGAGTGCGCCTTGACCGTGACATATCACCAGCCGACGCTCGTGCCGGGCTGGCTGGCGACGTTTGTGCCACAGGTTGACGCGACGTGTCCGCCGGTGAGCTTCGAGCTGCTCACGAACCCTGATGGGATGATCATTAATCCCACCACCGGTGTCGTGCAGTGGATTGCCGAAGTTGGGCCGTTTGCCGCCGAGGTGCTGGCGACCGATGGCTGGGGTACGACGCAGACGATTGCGCTGGGCGATGAGGTATTGGTTGAAACCGCTCCGCGCATCACATCGACCCCGCCGTTTACGGCCCAGGTCGGCGTGCTCTACACGTACGCCGTCGAGGCCGAGGACGATGAAAACGACACATTGACGTTCTCGCTCGATGCGGCCCCGCTCGGCATGACGATCGACAGTGCCGGCGGACTGATCGAATGGACGCCCGCGGCGTGGCAGATCGGCACGCACGAGGTGATTGTGCGCGTCGATGACGGCCGCGGATGGGTCGTCACGCAGACGTATCCGTTGACGGTTTCGCTGACCGGGAGCAACCACCCGCCCGAGATCACCTCAACGCCGACTTTCTCCGCCGCCGCGGAGAGCGAGTACACGTACGCGCTGACCGCCAGCGACGCTGATGGCGACCCGGTGGCGCTCTCGCTCGACCAGGCGCCAGCGGGCGCCTCCCTCGACGGCGCGACCGACACGATTACCTGGACGCCGACGCTGACGCAGATCGGCAGCCACGCGTTTGTCGTGCGTGCTGAAGACGGTCAGGGCGGCTGGGCCACGCAGAGCTTCCACGTCGCCGTCTCACTGTTCGGCGACAACACGGCTCCGCGGATCGTCTCGGCGCCGACGTACACAGCGGTGCTGAACGCGCCGTACGTATACGCCGTGGCCGCCGAGGATGACGACGGCGACGCGCTGAGCTACGCGCTCGACACGGCGCCGGCCGGCATGTCCATCGACGCCGGCGGCCAGATCAACTGGACGCCGATCGACGGCCAGCTCGGCACGCACGACGTGGCGTTGCGCGCTGATGACGGGCGCGGCGGTTGGGCGACGCAGGAGTACGCCGTGACGGTCTCGCTGCTCGGCGATAACGTCGCGCCGCACATCACGTCGCAGCCGCCGCGCAAGGCCGCATTCGACACGTTGTACACCTACGGTGTGCAGGCCCGCGATGATGACGGCGACGTGCTCAGCTACGCGCTGCTCGACGCACCACCTACGATGGGTGTTGACAGCGTCAGTGGCGTCATCGAGTGGACCCCCTCGCCGATCGACCTTGGCACACACCGCGTCGAGCTGATGGTCGACGACGGCCGCGGCGGCATTGCGACGCAGCGTTACACGCTGACCGTCTCCGCCGACGGGCTCAACGGCGCGCCGTGGTTCATCTCGGTCGCGCCGACGACGGTTGTTGTGGGCGATGACTACATTTACCCGGTCGCCGCCGATGACGATGCGAACCAGCCGCTGTTGTTCTCGCTGCCGGTCGCGCCGCCCGCCATGACGATCGACCCGGCGACCGGGCTGATTGCCTGGACGCCGATCGAAGCGGACCTGGGCGTACACGATGTCACGGTACACGTCGAAGATGCGCAGTCGGCCTGGGCCGAGCAGACCTTCACGCTGACAGTCAGCCTCAACTCGCCGCCGAGCTTCATCTCGACGGCGCCGACGCGGGCGATTGTCGGCTATGAATACCGCTATGACGTGCTTGCCACCGATCCAGACGGGCATCCGCGCACCTACGCGCTAATCGTGGCACCTGACGGCATGTCGATCAACGAGGCGACCGGCCTGGTCACCTGGACACCGGCGGCCGACCAGGTCGGCCCGCACGGCGTCGAAGTCGCGGTGACCGACATTCTCGGCGCGATGGCGACGCAACCCTTCACGGTGGACGTCTTCGAATCCGCCGATGAGGACCTGTACGCGCCCGAAGTCAGCATCACGGTTGATCCGCCGGCGGTCGCACCAGGCGAAACTGTCACGATCAGCGTGACGGCGACGGATGATTTCGCGATCGCCTCACTGACGCTGACCGTCAACGGAGATCCGGTGGCCCTCGATGCCGAGCAGCAGGCGGAGTACACCACTACGGCACCGGGCGCCTATGTCGCCGAGGCCACCGCCACCGATGTCGTCGGCCACAGCACGGTTGCGACGGCGGACTTCTATGCGTCGGTTACCGGCGACGTGACGCCGCCGACCGTGGCCATCACGGCGCCGACGGCCGATGCGACAGTCACGACACGTATGGACGTAATCGGCACCGTCGATGACGACAACCTGTACCGTTACACGCTGAGTTATCGCCCGGTCGGCGAGGGCGAGTTCACGCAGATCGCCGCGGGATATGACACTGTCACCAACGGCGTGCTTGGCCAGCTTGATCCGGCAACCATGGCCAACGGCGTGTTTGAGCTGCGCCTGCGCGCGATGGACACGGCCGGCCATGTCAGTGAAGTGACGCAGACACACCAGCTCGATACCGATCTGAGTGTCGGCAACTTCACGCTCATGTTCACCGACCTGAACATCCCGGTGGCCGGAGTGCCCGTAAGCGTGACGCGCGCCTACGACAGCCGCGATCGTGCGCCCGGCGATTTCGGCTATGGCTGGAAGCTCACGGTCGAACGCGTTCAGCTCCAGGAATCGAGCACGCTCGGTGCCGACTGGGAGCAGATCGTCATCGGCGGCTGGTTCCCCACCTACGTCATTCAGCCGACGCGCGGAAAGTACGTCGCCGTCACGTTTGAAGACGGCGTCACCGAGTTCTTCGCGCTCCGCGTCGACCCCGACCAGCAGTCACTGTCGCAGATTCTGTTCCTCGACGGCGTCAGCTTTGTACCGCTCGATGGTGCCGAATCGACACTCGAAGTGCTTGATGCCGCCCCGACGCTCTTCAACGGCATGGCCCCCGGTCCGGGCGAGCTGGTCGTCAACGGCAACCAGCCCTGGGATCCTCAGACCTATCGCGTAACGCGGCCCGACGGGCGCCAGTATACGTTTGTCGGCGCGCCCAATTCGTTGGTCTCGCGCTTGCAGCAGTTCAAGGACCCCAGCGGCAACGTGCTCAGCTTCACCGAAAACGGCATCACGCACTCCTGCGGCCTGGCGGTCAACTTTGAGCGCGACGGCCAGGGCCGCATCACGCGCATCGTCGATCCACGCGGCAACGCGTGGGAGTATGAGTACGACGGGCGTGGCGACCTCGTCGCCGTAACCGACGCCGCGGGCTACACGACGGAGTTTGCCTACAACAACCGCCACGGGTTGCGCGAGATCGTCGATCCGCGCGGCAACGCGATTGCGCGGAACGTCTACGACGACGAGGGGCGGCTGATCGCCGCGGTCGATGCCGCCGGCTACCGCACCGAGTTTGCCTACGACGACGAGAACAACACGCAGACCGTCACCGATCGCCTCGGTCACACACACATCTACGCGTATAACGACGAAGGCAAGGTTATCGAGGAGACGGACGAGCTCGGTTACGTCACGACGTTCACGTATGACGACGACGGCAACCTGCTGACGCGCACCGACGCGCTCGACCACACGACGACGCAGACCTATGACAGCCGCGGCAACGTGCTCACCGAGACCGATCCGCTCGGCCACACGACGACGTACACGTACAACTCGCGCAACCAGGTGCTCACCGAGACCGATCCACTTGGCCACATGGTCACGAACGAATACGACGCGTTCGGCCGGCTGATTCGGCGGGTGAACCAGCTCGGCGATGAGCGGCTGATCGCCTATGACACCAACGGCAACGTCACCAGCCTCACCGACGAGCTCGGTAACGTGGTCGTCTTCGAGTATGACACGTTTGGCCGGCAGACGCGAAAGACCGACGCGCGCGGCGTCGAGACCACCTACACCTACGACGAAAACGGCAACCGCCTGACCGAGTCGACCACACGCCAGACCGACGGCGGCCCCGAGGTGCTGACCACCGCGTACGTGTACGACGCGATGAACCGCGTCGTGCAGACGGTCGACCCCAACGGCGCTGCTTCGTTCAACGAGTACAACGAGACCGGGCAACTGGCGGCGACTATCGATCGGCTCGGCCGGCGCACGGAATACGAATATGAGATTCGCGGCCTGCGAACGCGCGCCCTCTACGCCGACGGCACCGAGGAGCTGTGGAGCTACGACGCCGAAGGGCAGCAGGTCGAGGCAACCGACCGGGCCGGCTTCACGACCACGTATACGTATGACCCGGTCGGCCGGCAGACCCGCAAGACGCACTACGACGGCACGTTCAGCGAAATGGTCTACGACGAAGTGGGCCGGGTACTGAGCGAGATCGACGCGCGCGGCAACGCGACCGACTACGTCTATGACGACGCCGGACGCCAGACCCACATCATCGACGCGCTCGACCATGAGACCGTGAAGACGTACGACGCGGCGGACCGCCTCGAAACAACGACCGATGCCAACGGCCACACGACCACCTACGTCCGCGACGCGGCCGGCCGCAACGTGCAGGTCATTTTCCACGATGGCACGTCGCTCAGCAGCGTCTTTGATGCCGGCGGCCGGCGCATTTCCAGTACCGATCCCGGCGGCAACACGGTGCAGTTCGAATATGACGAGCGCGGCAAGCTCGTCCGCGTTACCGATCCGCTCGGTAACACGGCGGACTACACCTACGACGAGTTCGGCCATCTGCTCACACAGGCCGACGCGCTCGGCAATGTCACCGAGTATGAATACGACAACCTCGGCCGGCGCAGTTCGACCATGCTCCCGCTCGGCATGGATACCGACCGGCAGTACGATCCCGAAGGCAATCTGATCGCGCGTACCGACTACAACGGCGCGACGATCTCCTACGAATACGACAGCAACAACCGGTTGGCCCGCAAACTGCTGCCCGGTGGAGCGGAGGTTACCTACACCTACACGCCGATCGGTCGGCGCGAGTCTGTCACCGACAGCCGCGGCGTTACGGCGTATACATATGACGGCCACGGGCGCTTGCTGACCGTCGCCGATCCGAACGGGGCCACGCTGGTGTACGAGTATGATGCCATGGGCAATCGCACATCGCTGACGGCCCCATCCGGCGAGACAACCTACACGTATGACGCACTCAATCGGCTCGAAACGGTCACCGACCCGAACGGAGCCACGTCAACATACACGTACGACGCGGCCGGCAACCGCGCCTCGATCACCTATCCGAACGGCACGCAGACGAATTATCTCTATGACGATCTGAATCGCCTGACCTACATGGAGACGATTCGCGTCGCCACATCGGAGATCGTCGCCGCATACGTGTACGAGCTCGGCCCGCTCGGCAACCGCACACGCGTCGTCGAGCACACCGGCCGGACGGTCGACTACACCTACGATGCGCTCTATCGCCTGGTGCGCGAGGAGATCAATGACCCCGACGGCAGTCAAACCGTATTCGAGCATTCCTATGACGCCGTGGGCAACCGTACACGCCAGGTGGTCACCCATAATGGGTCCGTAACAGAGACGACCTACACGTACGATGACAACTGCCGCCTGGTGAGCGAGGTGCGTACGGTGCTGGTGGTGGCGGCCCCGCGCACACCTAATGGCACAGTGCTCACGCGCTATGACCAGCGGCCATCGATTGTGCCCGCGGCAGTGCTGACCGGGTTCTCGGTCGCCAGCCTGTGGCCGTTGCTGTTGCCGCTGGGTCTGCTGCGCCGTCGGCCGGCCAATCTCGGTCGCGCCGCACGCCGGCGCCGCGTCATCGTACAGACCATCGCCCTGGTAATGCTGCCCACGATGATCGTGGGGGCCGAGCACGTACAGGCCACCGACATCCAGGCCATGCAAGAGCATGCCAAGGCAACGCTGTACGATCAGCGCCTGGCTCCGGTCACCACCACCTATGCGTATGACGACAACGGCAACCTGAGCAGCCGTAGCGACGGTGTCGCGACGGACACGTATACGTTCGACGCCGAAGACCGCCTCGTGTCCGCCGACGTCCAGACCGGTGCCGCACCGGGTCTGGTCGCGTACGTCTATGACGCCGACGGCACGCGCGTCAGCAAGACCGCCGACGGCCAGACCACGCACTACCTGGTTGACTGCAACCGCGCCAATGCCCAGATCATCGAGCAACACAGCGGCGGCGTGGTTACCACGTATCTCCACGGCGACGACCTGATCAGCATGCGCCGCGCCGACACCAGTCCGCGCTACTATGTCTACGACGGTCAGATGTCGACGCGCATGCTGACCGATTCCACCGGCAACGTCACCGATGCTTATGTCTACGACGCATTTGGCAATTTGATCGCGCAGGCCGGTACGACGCCCAACGAGTTCCGGTATACGGGTGAGCAATACGACCCGAACGTGGGCTTCTACTACCTGCGGGCACGCTATTACGACCCGGCCGCCGGACGCTTCATCAGCACCGATCCGTGTCAGGGCAGCGTCTTCGACCCGCCGAGCCTGCACAAGTACCTGTACACCAAGAACAACCCGGTCAACCACGTCGACCCGAGCGGCGAGATGCTCCTGGAGATCATGATCTCGCTCGTCGTGGCCATGCTGCTGGTTACGTTCCTGGGCTGGTTGGTCAAGGCGTCCGGCGTGCGCAAACAGACCATGGAAGCCGCCGGCATCAAGATGATCAAGTGGGAGGGCAACCTGACCACAGCCGGCGGCAGTGTCGGCATCGCCGGCGGCTCGCTGGTGGGCGTCGTGCTGACGCCGGACGATGACAGCGGCGAAACGTACACCTGGAGTGGCGCTGTTGGCGGGCCTACCGTTGGAATCTCGTTCGGCGGCACGTCCGGCAGGATTACGCTCGAAAGCCTCATGCCCAAGGGCAGCGGCGGCGAAGCCGACCCGGCCTACCTGACGGGCACCATCACGATCAGCGGCTCGATCTCGCTGGCGGCGGGCTCGTACAGCCTCAGCGCCGGGTATATGGAGATGGGCGACGAGATGGCTTACGCGGCCAAGGGCGACATCAGCGGCATCTCGCTCGACCCCAACAGCTCGGGACTCGCCGTCGGGCTGGCCCAGGTGTTCACCGGCCGCACCATCCTCGTGGAGGATTAGTGCCCGTCAAAGCTCAACTGATCGACCGCCCCGCAACTGGCGGTTTGCCCGCGCCGGAGGACAAACCGCCGGTGACGCACCAGTGAATGAGCTGCTGGTGCGCGGCATCCGCCTAGTTACGCCGTCTCGTTGGGCAGGGAGGTCGGACCCGCCGCGGGTCGTCGCGCCGGCACCGGCAAGCCACACTCCGGGCAACGCCCCGATACATTCCCCGTCAGGTTGTAGCCGCAGCCATGACAGAACATGCCGCGCGGCTCGAAGGGCGCCTCGTAGCGGTGCTTCCGCCAGATGACGGCTGTGTTGGCCCAGCCGTCTCCAAGCCGTTTTCCACTCATCATGCTCAGCGCGATGATGAGAGGGAAGACCGGGACCATCAGAATCAGATTGCGCTTGAAGCTCTGCCAGAACCCGATCGGCTCGCGAGTGAGGCGATCGACAACCTGCACGCCCATCAGCCATTTACCCGGCGACATGCCGTTGAAACCGTCCTTGCAGAGGAACAACCACGGAAGGCCCCAACTCAGCACGATCGTAATCGGATTGCTGAAACCCAGAATGGCGAGAACGGGATTCGTCGTCAGGTTGGGGATTGGCAGCAGCAGCAGTGCCGCCACGAACCCCAGCACAAACCCTATCGCGAAAACGGGGATCATCCAGAGAACACCGTCGATGATGTACGCAAGCTGCCGTCGATTGGCGAAGGCGTTACGGCACCTGCCGCACACGTCCACACCGTACAGTGGCTTGCGTCTGCGGCGCCAATTGAACACGCGGCCACACAGGACGCATGTCGGCGCGTTGGCGCCGGCCGCTGTCGCGGGTTGTGCCCCCATGTCGCTCGCCCCCTCTCTACTCCTCGGCTTTGTCCAGCAATTCGCCAACCAGCTTTTCGAGATGCTCACCGGCGACGTAACCGAGACGATGCCGGATGATGCCCTTGTGGTCGATGAGGTAGATGGTCGGCAGAATGCGCGCATTCCAGCGTTGGGAGATGTGGCGCCCCTTGCCTTCCCAGACGTCGGGCCAGGTCATTTCGAATTGCGAAAGCCGTGACTTCAGCGTGTCCAGGTCCGCGTCGGAGCTGACGCCGATCATCCTGAACGGCTTGAACTGGAACTTCACGGACATGTCACGCAGGCGCGGGATCATCGCGATGCCGCCCGGCACGTCGAAGTTCCAGAAATTCAGCAGCACCACGCGGCCGCGCAGCTTGGCCAGGTCAACTTCAATACCCGAAACATCCTTGGCCACCAGTGGCTGTGCCGGCTCGCCGACCCACAGCTTGTCCAGGTCATACAGCAGCCGGCGTACATCACCCACCAGCGCGTGCGTCGGGTATTGGTTCATGAACCGCCGAAAGACCGCAATGGCCTTTTCGCGGTCGGCGTCGCTGGGTTTGTCGGCGAACCAACTGGACGAATCGAGATAGTGCGTGAGCCCGAGGTTGTACAGAGCCTGGGCCTTGGCCTCCTTGTCCGGGTTGACCGCGATCACATGTGTGTAAAACGCGATGAACGGTTCTTTTTTTAGAGCCAAGCAACTGTAGCGGATGGCGGCCAGATGGTCCTTCAGCGTCGGGTCGGCCGCGTGAGACTCCGTCAGCCGCTTGATCGCTGTGAGGCCGTCCGACTGGCTGCGCGGAAGCCCCACACTCCGGTCACCGCCGCTCACGAGCATTACAAGCGCCGGAATGGTCGCCGGCGTGCCCGCATGCTCGTTGGCGTAGTCGCGCACACGGGCCACCACGAGTTCGAACGGATCGGGCGGAAGTTGGGCCGGGTCATCGCCGCGGCCCTGCGCGACTTGCAGCCCGGCCGCCTGCACCCATTGGCTGCGGTACTTCTCGTATTCCTGCTGAATCGACTCCAGCTCCGGGTCACCGGCAACAGCGGTCGCGGCCGCCACCGTGACCAGCGCGGCCGCCAGGAAAAATCGCACGATCATCTGTCTCCTCCGCGATGTCATCCTTGTCCGAGATTACTGATTTTGCCATGTCGCGGCACATGCATCAAATCGCAGTTCGCTGAAAACCACGCTCTTGGTCGAGCGCGACCGCAACCTGGGCGGATCGCCGACAGAACATCATGCGAGATGCTCGTGCCAGTTTCAACACTCATAGGCGGTCGATAGTTACAGAAGGCCGGCGAGCAGGGCTTCGGTCGCGGCATCATCCAACCAGGCCGACTCGGACAACAGATCACCCAACGTGAAGCGGGCTCGCACCAGGTGCGCAAACCGCACGGCCGACCGGGCACTGCCGGCACCGACAGGTTGGTCCAGGTCGGCAAAACGCCAAGGCGCGCCGACTTCGCGCAGTGCATGGTCGATGGCGGCGGAGCGCCTGACAGCGCGTTCGATGAACGAGTCGAACTCGCCGGCGCGTTTGCGCTCGCCGAACCGCCGGCGTGCATCGCGCGCGGCGCGCCAGGTTCCCAGCTTCTTCGCGAAATCGCGCCACAGCTCCGCGACCAGCGCATCGGAGGCGTCATAGCGCCGACATACACTCTCCAGCAAGCTCCGATAATGGTCGTCGTCGTGCTCGCGGGTCAGTTGGTCCAGGTCGAGCGCAGTCCACGCCGTCTCGTAGCCCCGCGCGGAAATCAACGTGCCGATGCCAACCTGCGCGCCGTGCAGCGCCGGTTCGCGCCGGTCGGGGTCGGCGGTGAGATCGAGAAAGTGGCTGATGGCGTGCTCCCACCCCGACAGCGGCGCTGTCTGGCGCGCGATCGACATCGCCATGCCCGAGAGCAGCAAGGCGTCGAGCAGGGCGCGCACGGCCTCGGTTTGCCCGGCGGCGATGCCCGCCGCGCAACGCAGCATGTTGTGTTCCGCGTGCTCCAGTAATTGGCCCGGGACGAGGCTGAAACACCTGTCCATTCCGAGCTGGTGGGCCAGATACCAATCGCCGTAAGAGACGCTCCGCGCTAGCACGTCGCCGAAGCCGGCCTGCGTCATGGCGCGCGGGGCGTCGGCCAATGTGCGCAGGTCACAAACGACGACGTCGGGTGCCAACGTGGGAACCGAGCGTTTGACACCCGCTATCGTCAGCGCCGCCATCGCCGACGTGTAGGCCGTCACGCTGGCGGCGGTCGGCACGCACACGAGCGGGACTTCGCGGCCGGTGGTCTCCGCGTGCAGGTGGCGCGCGTATTTGCAGACGTCGGTGATGCTGCCGGAACCGACCGAGACAACGGCGGCAAAGTCAGCGCCGGACGCCGCCAGCTCGCCGGCAAGTTTCTGACCGGCCTCAATCTCGGCATGAAAGGCGCGCGCGGGCTGCTCGGGCAGCGTGCGCGTCTCCACGACACAACGGCGTGACAAGGCCTGGTTTATCAGGGATTTCAGATCGTCGGCGCCGCGGCGCATCGGCGTGTGGTCCTCCACGACCAGCACGCGCCCGCCGCCCGACACGCCGCGCACCTCGTCAACCAGGGCGTCGAGCGCGTCCTCGGCGATGATGATGCGGTCGATGAGGACCGGCTGCATCGGTTCACCACCCGCCGACCAGGCGCGCACGCGCTCGTTGATGTTCGCAATATCGGTCGAGTCTATGGTCTCCATAGCCGCAGGTTATCCGGTGCGGCAGGCATCGGGAAGGTGTGCTTCTCGCACTAACCGCGACAGCCGCTACAATTCGCGGCGGTATGGATCCGTATGTCTACCAATACACAGTCGGCGGCCTGGTCTTTCTGGCGGGCCTCGTCTACGCCGCCCGACAGGGGTATGTCGGGTTTTCCGGCCGCAAGGCGATCAGCCTGGCGATCCTGGTGGGCGGGCTGTTGCTGTTCGCCGGCTTGCAGGCCTACCTGCAATACGCACCGATGAAAACCGCCCCGCCGGTGGCGTACGAGGGCGGCTACGAACGCGCCGACCGACTGGGCACGCCGCTGGACTACGGCATCGTCGTCGCGTATTTCCTGATGATCCTGGTGATCGGCACCTGGTTCGGCCGCAACCAGCGGACCAGCAAGGATTTCTTTTTCGGCGGGCAGCGTTTCAGTTGGTGGCTGATCGCCTTCAGCCTGATCGCCACCACCGTGGGGTCATACAGCTTTGTCAAATACAGCCGGGTCGCCTTCGACCACGGGCTGTCCAGCAGCCAGACGTATCTCAACGACTGGTTTTGGATCCCGCTGTTGATCTTCGGCTGGCTGCCGATCCTCTACTTCTCGCGGATCACGTCGATTCCGGAGTACTTCGAACGCCGCTTCGGCCGCTCGGTCCGGGCCTGGGCGACGGCGTTCATTCTGATCTACCTGGTCGGCTACGTCGGCGTCAACCTGTTCACGATGGGCAAGGTGTTCAACATTCTGCTCGGCTGGCCGATTTTCGCGTCGGCACTCATCGTGGCCTGCGTCTCGGCGTGTTACGTCACCTTCGGCGGCCAGACCAGCGTGATCATGACCGACCTGTTCCAGGGTGTGATGCTGCTGGCGGTGGGCTTCGTGCTGCTGATCCTCGGGATCGACTACCTGGGCGGGTTTGACGTGTTCTGGCAGCACCTGCCACGCGGCCATCGCCAGGCTTTTTCACACTTCAACGCTGACCCGTCGTTTCCGGCGGTGGGGATCTTCTGGCAGGATGCGATGGCCAACTCGGCCATGTTCTACTTTCTCAACCAGGGCATGGTCATGCGTTTCATGGCGGCCCGCAGCGTCGGCGAAGCGCGCAAGGCCGCGCTGTTCATGCCGTTGGTGCTGATGCCGATGGCGGCTTGCGTCGTCGCGTCGGGCGGTTGGGTCGGCAAGGCGCTGGTTCACGCCGGCGTCCTGCCCCAGACTGTGAAGGCCGATGAAGCATTCTTTGTCACCGCCGAATTCCTGAGCCGACCCGGCATATTTGGATTGGTGCTGGCCGCGCTGACCGCGGCCCTGATGTCAACGGTGGATACGTTGATCACGGCCGTCTCGGCGATTGTGGTCAACGACATATACAAGCCGTACATACGCCCGGACGCCGGTGAGCGCCAGCTTCTGCGCGTGGCGCGGATAGGTGCCGTGGGAGTGTCGATACTGGGAATCGCGCTTGTACCGGTGTTCATGAATTTCAAGACGATCTACGCCGCCCATGGCGCATTCACCGCCGCCGTCACGCCGCCGCTGGTTGTAACACTCCTGCTGAGCGTCTTCTGGCGGCGGTTCACGAAGGTTGCGGCGTTGGCCACGCTGGCCGGCGGAATGGCGGCGATCATCCTGTCGCTGTTTGTCCCGCAGGTGATCGCACCGTTCGCCCACGGGGTGTCCATGACCGACGCCGGCGAGGGATTATTCGCGGGTATGAGGCAATTCAAGTTTATGCGCGCGCTATACGGGCTGAGCGTTTGCGGCACCATCGCCGTCGTGGTCACGTTGCTGACACGGCCCGAGTCGGCGGCGCGCTGCCGCGGGCTGGTCTGGGGCACGGTCGCCGATGCGATCAGACACTACAAGGGCTCTCCCGGACGTGAGCGGCGCGGGCAACGCGCGCTTGCGACGGTTCGGCGCGCGAGCGAAGAGCGTGTTCACGCGGCCACCGGACTGCCGTTGGTCCGTCTTTCGAAAACGGTGGCTCAAGCGCTCAGCGCTGACGTCGGCGATCTGCTCCACGTGGGCGACCGACGGGCCTGGCTCGGGGGTCTGCGCTCCACTCACGCTATTGTTGACAGAATCACCGCCGACGATGGCGATGGCCACGTTGAAATCGGACCGACGGCATGGCAGGCGGTGGTCAAGCCCGGCCGCGAGGATCAGCCGCTGCGCCTGGAACTACTGTGTTGATTGGGGGCACATCAGAAAGCGGGGTCATCATGTCTCGCCCAAAACGTGCAGTGTCTCGCGTTTGCGTGTTGCTGGTCATTCACGCCACGATCGCAGGCTGTAATCAACAACCGCCGTCAAACCAACCAGGCGGCGGCGACACCACAACCACCGAAGGCGCCGGTGATCCCATCGTTGAGCCGGCGCCAACCGGCCCATACACACCGGCCGATCCGGCGCCGATCGACGCCGTTCCGGCCGAGCGGCTCCAGCCAACTGACTTCACCTACCAGGGCGCCTTTCGGCTGCCCGATGATTTCAACTGGGGGGCGCGCGGGCTCTCGTTCTATCCGAACGGTGCCGGCGGCGCCGGCTCACTCTTGGTGACGGGATTCGAGCTGCTTTAGCGATCCCGCGCATCCCGGTGAGTCATGCTGGGACGCCGCCTGGGACTGTCAGGCCCACTTCGGCGAGGTCTCCATCCCGCCGCCAGCGCAGGAGGCTGATTGGCAAGACCTGCCCACCGCCACACTGATCACCCCCATGACCAGCTTTGACGGCGGTCTGGCCGCTTCCGTGCATCGCGAGTACGTGTATGTCAGCGACATTGAGTACGTTCCCCAGCGCGGGTCACAAACCGGCGACAAGCTGTACGGCTCGCTGAATCTCTGGTACGCCGAGGGTGTCGCGGGCGAAGACAGCTTTCCGACCATCTGGATGGCTGACCTCGACGGGACCGGCGCGCGCGGGATGTTCCACGTCGGGCCGGAGGAAACGCCCTACCACGGCCGCAAGATGGGCTCGTATATGTTCTCAGTGCCCGACTGGTACGCCGCCCGCTATCTCGGCGGCCGCACACTCGTCACCGGGCGCGCCCGTGGCACGCCGCTGGACGGCGTCGAGCCGATCACGACGCGCGGCGGTTCGCAAGGGCCGACACTGTTCGCATTTCACGCCTGGGATACGGATGATCCGTCCGGCAATCTGGACGCCCTGCCCGTGCTGTACTATCGCGTGGCCTTTCCGGGCTGTGCCGGGCCAAACGTGGGCGATCCGGCGGA
This sequence comes from Phycisphaerae bacterium, assembly GCA_963675745.2. Lineage (GTDB taxonomy): Bacteria > Planctomycetota > Phycisphaerae > UBA1845 > Fen-1342 > JAFGRR01. The sequence continues at coordinate 153,884 of CAXXWX010000013.1, read as the reverse complement.
ATGTGACTACCCCGACTACACGATGTGTGACGAATGGACCGGCGGCGCCTTCGCCGACGACGGCGCACGGCGCGCCGTGATGCTGCTGGGCTTCAAGGGCCTCGGCGACAACTGTTACGACGAACCACCCGTTGAGTGCGGCGATCCGTGCAGCGATTCACACGGATATCACTGCCATCCATACGAGCGGCAGGTCATCTTCTATGATGTACACCAACTCGGCCGCAGCGCCGCCGGCACGCAGGATCCGTGGGTGGTCGTGCCCTATGCAATCTGGCGACCGGCGGAATTCTATCTCACCGGCTCAACCTGCTGGGATGCGGGCGGCATGGCCTTCGACGGCCAGTCGCTGCGGCTGTTCATGATCGAGCGCGGCCTCGGTGAAGGCGAAATGAACGCCGCCGTAGTCCACGTCTGGTCGCTTTAGCTGCCTGGGTGATCTGCGTCGCTTTGTCCGTCGAAGTCTCACCGTCAGACGACTGCTTTACTGGGCCTGATGAGCGGCCTACCATACCTGTGCAACAGCAATGCCCCCGCCGGCGAGGCCACTTCGTGACGAGATGTTCAAATGCCGACAATCGCGAGAATCGGGCCGTATCGAGTATACTTCTATAGCCACGACATGCAGGAGCCACCTCAAGTTCACGTGGATCGTGACGACGAGACGGCGAAATTCTGGCTGACACCGGTGGCGCTGGCTGGCAACATCGGCTTTCGCGCGAGAGAGTTGCGCGACATTGAGCGCATTGTCCGCGACCACTCGCCCGAGTTTCTGGAGGCGTGGAATGACTACTTCGGGGCCTAAACCAGGTGAGCGCGTCACGGACGTTCGCTGCGATGACGACACGATGAGTGTGGATCTCGCGGATGGTCGCACGATCATCGTTCCGCTGGCTTGGTATCCACGCCTGCTGGCTGCGACGCCGGCCCAACGCCAGAACTGGCAACCGTGCGGCGGCGGCTTTGGGATTCACTGGCCGGATATCGACGAGGATCTAAGCACGCAAGGGTTGCTGGCGGGCGCCCCTGCACCTCGCAGGGCCGAGACCGTACAATGATGACAACCGACGTGCGCCAGCGAATGATCTAACGCACGTCATGGCTGCGGCGCGGGGGACTCATTCAGATCACTTATGCGAAGCGCATCATATTCCGCCGCCTTGTCTGGCTTGCCCCACAATTCGTACACGTCGATCACCCTCTCGAGTACCGATTGCGTGTGCCTGCTCTCGACTCCCAGCTTCGCGCGCAACGCCTCAAACGCCGCCAGCACGTGCGTTTCACCCTCCTCAAAACGACCCAGCCGGGCCAGGCATACGCCGTACGCGCTCTGCGCGACGGCGATGCCGCGCTGGCCGGGAGGAGATGTGCGAAGCGCGCCCTCATAGCACTCCCGGCGGATCGGCTCACTCTCATCCCAGCGCCCTTGTGCTTCCAGCGTCTTGGCCAGACAACTCAGTGAATACAAATACTCAGGATGATCCTCGCCCAACACGCGACGGTGCAATTCAGCAGCCTCGCGGGCCAGCGGTTCGGCATCAGCCGCCCGGTCAAGCTTGAGCAACGAGTCCGCCAGCGCCGTCATGATCCAGAATGTCGTCGGATCGGTATCGCCCAGCGCGCGGCGGCTGGTTTCGAGTGCCTCGCGCAGCACGCTCTCCGCCTCGGCGTACTTGCCGCCTGAATAGAGCATCTGCCCCAGGTTCTGCTTTGCGCCGAGCACGTAAGGGCTCTCTGCTCCGACGCTGAACTCCAGTGCCTCGATAGCCTGTTCGAGCATGCGCTGCGCCCCGTCGAATTCGCCCTGCTCCGCGTACATGACCGCCATGTTGTTCAACAGCGCCGCAACGTCCGTGTCACCGCGCAACTCGCTCCGCTTCATGATCTCCAGCGCCTGGCCACAGGCCTCTTCGGCCTCGGCAAGCCGCCCGATGTGGCGATATGCGTCACCGAGGCTCACCAGCGTCACGAGTGTGTCACGGTGTTCGCCGCCCAGAGCCTGTCGGCGGTATGCCAGAACCGACTCCAGCAGCGGGATGGCATCGTCATAGCGGGCCAGACCGGTGTATGTGTTGCCGATCACTTCGCGGACGGCGGCCTGCACATCGGGCTCTTCGGCCAACTCGCTATCAACGCGCAGCGCCGCCCCGTTGAGTATCTCGCGCAGCAAGGTGTCGTCGCGGCCCTGCGCGGTGCGTGGGTCGACGGAGCCGAGCATGCTCTCCAGAAACTCCTGGATGCGCGCGTTTTTGCGTGCTTGCCGTTGAGCCAGCTCGGCGGCGGCCTCGGCTTCGGCACGGCGCTGCTCAGCGATGCCCTCCGCCTGCCGAGCGGCCGATCGCCCATCTTCCGCGGCCTGGCGGAGTCGGTCGGACTCGGCATAGAGCACACTCATCCAGACACCAAAACCCGCCACGATCAGGAATAGCGCTGCCAACGCACCGAAGACAAACTTGTGTCGGCGGACGAGACGCACGAATCTCTCAAACGGGCCGGCGGGACGGGTGAGTAGCGGCCGACCGTCCAGAAAACGCTGCAATTCCTCGGCGAACACAGCCGCGCTCGGGTAGCGGCGCTGAGGGTCCTTCTCCATCGCTTTATGGATAATGATCTCAAGCGGCCGCGGGATGCCGGTGGCGATCTGCCGTAGCGAACTGGGCTCATCGAGCAGCAACTGCTTCAGCACTGTCTCGCGTTCAGGGCCGTCAAACGGCGGACGCAGGCCGACCAGCTCGTAGAGCGACACGCCCAGCGAGTACACGTCGGTCCGTTCATCGACCGCCCGGCCGCCGCGCGCCTGCTCGGGAGACATGTAGCGAACCGTTCCCAGCAGATCCCCGCTGAACGTGAGGGTGGCGTTCGTGTCCTGGCGCGCCAGGCCGAAGTCAGTCAGCCAGATGTTGTCATCGTTGCCCAGCAGCATGTTCGACGGCTTGATGTCGCGGTGTACCACGCCCGCCCGATGCGCATGGTCGAGGGCGTCGGCCGCCTGCCGGCCCCACTTCGCCACGCGGCGCACGTACTCGGCATCCGGCGCCTGCCGCCGTTCCGCCCGCTCTCTGATCACCTCGGACAGCGACCGGCCCTCGATGTACTGCATCGCGTAGTAGGGGACGCCGTTCTCTTCGCCGACGGCGTATACCGGAACGATGTGGCGGTGGCTGAGGCCACCGGCGGTCTTGGCCTCGCGGCCGAACCGTTCAATGGCGTCATCGCAGAAAGTCACACCCGGCAGCAGCACCTTCAGGGCCACGCGTCGGTTGAGCGATTGCTGGACGGCCTCGTAGACCACCCCCATCCCGCCGCGGGCAATCTCGCGTTCGATGCGGAAGTCACCCAGTGTTGTCTGCCGGCGTCCGGCCCGAACACGTGCTTCCAGCGCGCTGCCCGGGTCATCCGGCTGTGCGTTCGACTGCACAAACTGGACCACGGCCGCCAGTTGTCGGATCTCTTCCGCCCGGTCGGGATATTCCGCGACGAGGCGCTCCAGATCGATGGAACCCTCGAGGCGCATGCGCTCCAGAATCTCATCGAGCAGGCCGGCGTCGCCTGAGGATGCGGATGTGTCCGGCTCCATCAGCGCCCCTCAATTGCTCACGAACTGGGTCTCAATTCGGACTGCATCCCGCCCGCCGCGATGATCGCGCCGAGCCGCTTTACCGCCTTGTTCAGCACCACGCTGACCGCGCCGGGGCTGCGCTGCATCAACTCGGCCGTATCGGCCACGCTAAGCCCTTCGAGAATGCGTAACACGATCACCTCGCGATACGACTCCGGAAGCTGTGCGAGCACCGCGGCCAATGCCGCGCGCTGCTCGATGTTCTTCAAACGCCCGCTCGGCGACGTGCCCGCATCGGGTAGTAGTTGCTCCATGCGGATACTGGTGGATTGGGGCTCGCCGGCGGTCGGCTTCCGCTCGCGACGAACATCACGGGCCGCCGCCCGCAGGTGCGCGCGTTTCACGTCGGCGATGCGTTGCTCGATAACCCGGCACAGCCAACTCCAGAACGCCGGCTCGGCTTCGACTTCGAGCGCCTTGATCCGTTGATGCACCACGAGCATCGCTTCCTGAAGCACGTCATCGGGGCTGACGCGCGCTTGAATGGCCGCCGGCAGCCGCACTTGAATCAACCAGCGCAGCCGGGCGGCATAATGGCCGACCAGGTGATCGAAGGCCTGATCGTCACCCCCGATCGCCGCCCGAATCGTGGCGAGCACTTCGGATTCGCTCAACTCAGACATGGCGACTCCACGGATGATCGCGGGAGCGTCCGAACAAGATCCTATTTTACGAGCGTGAGGTGCAAAAGAAAAATCCGCCAGCGGGCTAATCGGCCGGCCGGCCGACCGTTTACTCGACTGGAGCCAGGAATCGCCGGGTGCTTCACGCAGAAAGGACAAGCCATGAACAAGCAGATGATCACTCTCCGACGCGTGCTGATTGCGGCCCTGTTGGCCGGCGGATTGCTCGCCAGCGCCGGCTGCGACGAGCTTTTCCCCGACCTCGGCGGCCTCTTTGACGGCTGGGGTTACGATGGTGGCTGGGGCGACGATTACGGCTGGGATACCGGCTACGGCGACGATTCCGGCTACTACAACTGGTACACCGACACCGCCGTCAACGGTGACGACACCGGCTTCTACATCGCCGGCGACGGATTCACCTATACCTCAGGCTGGTGATTGGCCGGCCACGTGAGGTTGGCAACCGGCCGACCTCCCCACAAACAAGCTCCCAAGCGCGCCCCGTCCCGCCAAGGAACGGGGCGCGATGTTTATCCGCCATGGCCGCCGGCGGCAATGTAGCGACCGGCGCATTGCCGGCGGCAATGTAGCGGCCGGCGCCTCGCCGGCCGGCGCAGCGAGAGAGCCCTGCCCGCGTCATGCGGCCTGCGAGGCGCAGGCCGTTACAGTGCCATGCACGCGACAGAGCAGAACTCGACGCGGCGTCTAGGACGTCGGCTCCAGCGCTCTTGGCTGGATTCCTCTTTCAGCCGCGAGAATAGCACGGTCGTCCCGACGGCATAGAAGATCATGAAATGCCCTGAGAATATCCGCACAGTGTACGCATGGTGCGTTTCGTACTCTTCATCCGTCAATGTTCGAATAATCTCGCCGTGACTCTCGAGCACCTTCCTGCCATCCCGTTCCGAGGCCACGCCACCTTCGGTCAGGACAAAAACGGTAAAGAAGAAACTGAAGATGCCGTATGCAACGAAAGCAATCAGCAGGACTTTCATCCAAGCGGGAGCATTACGCGTTGCGATCTTCCAAATGTCCATCTGGTTGTCGGCGGTGCAGATTCGGCGCAGCCAAAGAACCACCGTAGTCCAGACCACGATGAGGAGAGCACCAAGTGCCCAGACCAGAGGAAACACGGGTCGCGGATTGACGCCCAGGAAAGTGCTGAAGTGCGCGACCGCGCTTGAAATCAGGCCAAAGACGGCGATGACGAAGACTGCCTTCACGCTCTGCTCAGTCTCAACATGTGTTCACATAGCCGCCGCACCCGGAGACAATTCGTCAGTCATAACAGCTTGCCCCTGTGCGAGTTGACCGTCGCTACGGCGTTCGGCCCGCATTGTCGCTTTGCCGGGCCGACAGTGTCAAGGAACATCGGAGCTCCGTGGCGTGTACCCCCGACCGCTCGACCTTGGCATTTCCCGCCGGAAACTTCAGGTAGCCGGCGCGGCCCACCGTTTTGTCGTTTCACGCTGAACGGTGGGCCGCCCGCCATGGCGAGGACCATGTTGCGATGCTGAGCATGGCGGCGGCACGACGACCGCGCGCCGGATTCGCGCCATGCGTTACGCGCTTCCGAGCGCCGTGTCCGCGATGTCGGTGATGATCGACTCGATCAGTCCGGCGAGGCCGCCGGAGACGCCTTCTGTAACGCCGTCACGTACGGCGTCCACACAGCCGCCCGTGAAGACACCAGCGGCCGTGATGATGAACCACGCGTACCATCTCCCTGTATTGCTCACTGCGTTTCTCCATGCGATGTGCCGGTTTCCAACTCGGCCAGTTTCTGTTCAAGCCGTTCAACACGCAGCGCGAGTTGTGACGGCTTGGGCTTTGCTTTCCACAGCGGAAAGGAGAGTTCGAGCATCACGAGGTTCTCGTTGTCCCCGTTGCCGTCATCCACGTCGCGGCGGCGGTAACTCACTCCGGTGTTCACGCCGTTGTCCCACCTGAACTCGACCCCCTGCTCAATCATCCAACGATCGCTGTTCGTGTCGGCTGCGCCGCTATGCCGATACTCCGGCCCGCCCCGGGTCTTGCTGCGAATCTCCTGCAGCGCGCAGCCGCAGACCAGCAACAAGAGCAGAGCGCTCACCGCCAGGCGTGTCACATTCATGCATCTTCCTCCGACAAGCGGGACTGCGAATCTCCGCAGCCCGCGATGCTGTCACCAAAGCAGCTTTGCAAACGCGAGGACACCCAACAGGCAAGTGACCACCCCCACGCTCGCGCGCATGAATCTCTCGGGCAGCGCGCGCACGGTCAGCGTGGCAATCGGAACCGAGAGCACCGCGCCCAATGTCAACGGAACGGCGAGCCACCAGTACAGGCCGCCGCCCATACACAAGTAGGCGGTCAAGCCGACGAAGCAGGTCAGGCCCTCCGCGAGCGAGGTGATCGCCACGGCTTGCCTTGCCGATATGCCCGAAACCAGTTGGCCGCCGGTTACCAGCGGGCCATACCCACCTCCGCTCAGCCCCTTATTGAACGAGGCCACTGCCCCCAGCACCAGGATGTGACTGCGCCGATAAGCCAATTGCTGGCGAACCGTCGCCAGAATCACCACGCCGACCGACAGCACGATGGTGGCGATGATCGCCGACAGCCAGAACTTCGGGATGCGCATGGCAAGCGTTACGGCGGCCACGGCCCCGACAACGCTGAGCACCGACAGCAGAATCGCGGTACCTCTCACCTTGTGATCACGCAGGAAATCCACATTGCCGTCGCGGTGGTGCAGCAGGCCGGCGCTGATGCCGGTAATGAACTCGCTCAGCAGAACCGCCGGAACGATCTGGAGCGGCGCAAAGCCGGCCAGCAATAAGAGCGGCGTCAGCGTCGTTCCGTAGCCCATGCCAAGCGTCGAGTCGACGTATTCGCACATGAGTGCCGCCAGGAAGACCACGAGTACGACACCAGCCCCCAGTGAACCCTCGCGCCGGGGCAACAGGCTGAACTGCGGCCAGACCGTTTGCACCACCAGCGCCAACACGATCAGCAGGACGGCCGCCGACCATAGCCGGACCCGTCGACTGCGTATGCTCGCCTTGCCGAGTTCAAGAAGAAACTCGCGCGATCTCTGTTTCCACATGAAGGCGTCTCCTGATTCGTTCGTACGCGCAAGCCGGTGACCAGCGCGCGAAGCGCGCAGACCCTCCCCGCGGAGGCTTGGTCGCCTGTTAAAATTGCGGAAAGCTACGACTACTCGATGTAACCCAGAGCCCGGAGCCGCTCGCGGACCGACTGCACTTCGCGAGCCGTAAACCCGGTGGCGCCCAGATCCAGGCTGCCGCCACTGGCCACGTCACGAAGCACATGCACCGCGAACTCGGTGACACTCCTGAAACCCGTCCCCTCGATGAGCTGCGCCAGGTTCTGATATAACGCGGCGGGGATCTTGAGCGTCACGTTCTTGCCGGCACCGTGTTTCTTTTTCGCCAAACGGCACTCCCATTACACCCCCAACACACTCCTACGGGAGTGTAACATATCTCCCGCTGAAGTCAAGCCTCACCGAGCGCCAAAAAACACACTCTCCATGCCGCGCGGATGCCCGGCCGCGGGGCCTCCGCTCGGCGGTGGCAGATATATCGGGAATCGCGGTTGCCCGCCGGGGCCCACCCGGCTACGCTACCACTGTAGCGATCTTCTATGATCCTCCCTCTTCCTGAGCGTCCGCCCGGGGTCAGCGGGTGCCTTTTCCCGAAACGGGATAGATCACTGAGGCTCGATGGATGGCCCGACGCATGCGCAGCATGCAGATCTGCCCCGGTCTGCGCTGTACGTCGTTGGGCAGCAAGCAGCGGCGAACGCGCCGCAGGTAACTTAGAGAGCCCGAGAATCCGAGTTCACGCCTCCCCAGCACTGCCACTTCGATACCGGCCTGATTTCCGTGGGAAAGAGGACACCGTCCGGCTGGGCCCGCATCTCAGGGGCTGCCAGACGGCCCGGCCGGCACGAACCGCCGTCCGGTTGGCCAATAGCGGACCCAACGCGGTCAGGGCGAGGCGGGAGATCACGGTCATTGGGACAATTGGAGATTCATGATGGGTAGGAAACTGTACGTGGGAAACCTTGGCTATGACGTTACCGGCAATGACCTTCAGCAGATGTTCGCCGACCATGGGACCGTGGACAGCGCGACCGTGATCAACGACCGCGATACCGGCCGCAGCAAGGGCTTCGGGTTTGTCGAAATGAGCTCGGACGCGGAGGCTGAGGCGGCGATCGCGGCACTGGATGGCACGGAGTGCGGTGGCCGTACGATCAAGGTCAACGAAGCCAAGCCACGCCCGGCCGGCAACAGCGGTGGCCGACGCGGCGGACGCTGGTAGGCCTTACGCTGACAACACGCGCCGGTCTGCCGGCCACGCCGGGCGTGCGCGGCGCAGGGTAGCTCGACATGCCGGCCGTGACACAGCGGCCAGCGCGCGCTTCGGGCGTATGCAGCGTGCGGAATCTGCAAGCGACGGGCCGTAGATTGGCCCATGCGCGATACGCGATCGATATGCCGCGTGAGCAGGTCGAGGCGACGCCGGTTTCGCACGGTGGCAACTCGGCGAACAGCTCGCTGGGACGCGGCGCGGGCATCGGCTGGCGGCGTTCACGTGACTCGCCCGAGCTGCGGTCGGCGTTCTCAATGTTTGCTCGATGGTGATGGCAACCCGACCATACGCCGCCGATCTAACCCGTAAGGGAGTCAAGATGGCACGAAAGCGACCGTCCGTTCAGAAACGCCAACGCGAGTATCAGAAGCGGCAGCGCGAACTCGACAAAGCCGAGAAAGCCGCCCAGAAACGTGAACGCCGCCAGAACCGCGCCGATGCCGATGCCGCAACGCTCGATGAAAACGGCGAGGTCATGCGCGATGATGGCGTGGGTGTGCACGATGTTGGGGAGGGTGTGCGCGGTGCGGACGAGGGAAGCGCCGACTCAAGCGAGCACTAGCGGCGGGCCGGCACTGTCCAGTAGCTTCTCACTTGGACTTCTTCTCGCGAAACGCGGGAGGCTTGGCCAGAGTGAAGAGCACGATTTCCTCACCGGTGAGTGTGCTGATATCGTGGTGCAGGCTGACGACCTCGCTGCCGGTGACTTCCTGAACCGTGGTCTCGAGGACCGGGCGGGCGGTTTCGATCAACTGCGTTCTGACCTGCTTGAGCAGTCCTCGCCCTTTGTCCGCCGGAAGCGAGTCGACGAGCTGCTGCTCGGCTGCGGTCAAAACCCCCAGAAGTCGAACGACGAGAAGATCGCCAATCAAGTGCGTGTGAATGTCCTTGGGGCCTCGGCCCATGTACTCCTGCTCAAAACGCCGGACACCTTCACAAATCGCGGCTTCGATTTCTCCCTGGGTCTTCATGATGCCCTCAACGCGTTTCGTCAAGCTGGCTACGGCCGCAGGCGAGACCATGCGGATGTGCGCCGCTCTCTTTCACGCGGCCCGTTGCACACTGCCCTGCCGGGGGACACTCGCTTGCCTCCCACCGGCGGTGTGTTATAATAATCTCAGTGCATGCGAGCGCAAAGCCCGTGCAATGTTCCGCTCGTGAATTGGCGCTCAGACGTCGGATGACGATTTGAAGGGCAACCCGGCTACGGCCGGAGGGCTCGTTGACGAGTAAGCCGATGTGGTCGAACACACCGCGTGTTCGACCACATCGGCTTTTTCTATGGCTTCAATTTCAGGGACGGCAGCAACCGACAAGGATAAGCTCTTTTGGACAAGCCCAAATCGAGCATGGCGCAGCAGATTGCCCAAGCGGCCAAGACGTTCGAGCGCGAACGAACCGGCCATGCCCCAACGTCCGCTACGGTCGTGCTGAGCAACGATGCGCTGGTCATAACGCTGCATGGAGCCATGTCAGAAGCCGAGAAGGCCCTGGCCAAGAGTCCCGACGGCGCCGCCAGGGTACAGGAGTATCACCGGCAGCTTTTCGCCAGCGCCGCGGGCACACTCCGGCGCGACATTGAACGGATTACCGGCGCGAAGGTGCGTGAGGCGACCGCTGAGGTCGAGCCGAGTACCGGTGCAGTGGTCAGAACGTTCGCGAGCGGCACGGTCGTGCAGGTCTTCCTGCTTGCAGACAACGTCGAAACCGACGTTTGGAGCAACGGTGATCCTTCCGCAGAGGACTCGGCCGGAACATGAGGCGCTTCGGAAGGGCGCGGCGTGGTCGGTATTAGCGTTGCCAGGTCGGAGCGCCCGCCGCGCCGCGGCCAATCGATGGAAGAATGGATGGTGGAACATGTTGACCGTAACGAAAACCGCACTTGGTCGCTTATCCAACCGGCTGGCCCGCAAGAAGGCCGCTCAAGGCATGGCCCTGAGGTTCACACGCCGCGAAGGTGGTTGGACGTTGCGCCTCGATCACGAATCCGCTGACGACACAGCGTTTACGCACGATGGCCGCAAGGTGCTGCTGCTGGATGAGGCCGTATCGAAGGCGTTGGCAAACACGACGCTGGATGTTCGCAAGAGCGACCCGAAGTCGGGACTCAGACTGTACCGCAACGAACGTCATCGAGACTGAGCGATGGAACTTCCACGAAGAGACCGTGATGATGTCTACCTGCCGGACGACCGATTCCGGGAGCGCGTCGACGCCCTGCGGCAGTTCAAGCATGCTCACGAGCTGGCGATCGGAATAGTCAACGCGTTTGATTTCCGCACGCGGATGCTGCCTTATTGGTACGCGGACAAGCGGATGGCGCCCTGCTCGGTTCGCCTGCTGGGGGACGTGCTGCACGATGCCGGTTTCCGCAACCTCCGCATCGTGTTGCAGCAGTGGTCGCCGAATGTTCTGCCCAGCCGCATGCAGCTCAACGGCAGACCGTTGGACATCCTGCTGGTGTCGTCCATGCAGGTACACGTCAAGCCGGCGTATGAGCTGGTTCGAGATGCGCACCGCATGGGTGATGAGCGCCCGCTGATACTCGCGGGAGGCCCCAAGGCCATCTACGAGCCGACCGACTTCTTCGAGATCGGTCCACAGCCGGGCATCGGTGCCGACTGTGTCGCCACCGGCGAAGCCTTCGTGCTCCTGGACCTGCTGCATACCATCCTGGCGGATCGGCATGATCATCAAACCGCGCGCGCTGCTTTCGACAACGCCCGGCTGAGTGGCCGGCTCAAGAGTGTGCCGGGACTGGTGTATCTGTCGCCGGACGCGCATAGCTGCGAACCGGTCGCCGTCAACACGGGCGTGCAGCGGCTCCTGCGCGACCTCGATGAACTGCCGATGCCTGACGCCGGCTTTCGCATGATCGAGCCGCCGCACCGCCGCCACACGCTGGCCGCGCAGCCTTGCACACCAAAGCGCATCGGCAGGCTATCGCCCATCGCCTCGGTAATCGCCACGCAGGGCTGCCGCTTCAATTGCCCCTACTGCCCGATTCCCGCCGCAAACCAGCGCACACGGCGACACAAGAGCCCGCGACGTTTTGCGGGAGAGATCAAGCACATCCACGAGAGCTTCGGAATCGGTGCTTTCTTTGGGACCGATGACAACTTCTTTAACGATCGCGATACGGTCGAAACGCTGATGCGCGAACTCGACCGGTCCACCACCGACGGTGTACCGCTCGGCAAACGGATCAGGTTTTACACCGAAGCGACTCAGGCGGACGTATTCAAGAACCGGGATCTGCTGCCGTTGTGTCGCAAGGCCGGACTGCGCGGGCTGTGGTTTGGGATTGAAGACCTCACCGGCAAACTCGTGAAGAAGGGCCAGAGCGCGGACCGTACCGGACAGCTCTTTGCGTTGATGCACAATCTCGGTATTCAGGCGCACGTGATGATGATCCACAGCGACACGCAGCCGCTGCGTTCGGGCCCGACCAATCTTTCCGGCCTGCTGAACCAGGCGCGTTACGTGTTCGATCAGGGCGCGGTGAGCTATCAATGCACCTACCTGGGCCCCGCCATCGGCACGCGCATCCTGGAGCCGGCCTTGACTTCCGGGTCCGTGTTTGAATGTGTGGGCAGGAAGCCTGTGCCGAATGCGTTGCAGGACGGTAATCACGTCGTGGCGTCACAACACCCGCAGCCCTGGCAGCAGCAGTTGAACCTGCTGCGCGCCTATTTCACGTTTTACAACCCGGTCAATGCCGCCCGCGCACTGCTGAGAATCCGCAAGGACGCTGTATCCTCGAGACGTCTCTTGTACCAGTTCATCGGACAGATCGGGCTGTTGCTGACTATCCCCAGGATGCTCACCTGGGCTTGGCGGCTCAAACACGGTCCGGTGAAAGTCTACGAAGGCCTCCGCGTGGCCCGCATCCCGATGATCGATGCAGCCAGCGGCGAGGAGATCAATTGGGCGATCGAGCATCTCCCGTCGCCGAAACTCCAGTCACCACGGCGAAGTGCCGCGTTTGCTCATACGTCGTCGGACCCCCTTGCAGCGTCGTGCGCCGATAGTGCTGTGAACGTGCGCGCCGAGCACCAACGAGCCAATTCGAGATAGATGGTGCAGACAGCATTGCAACCACAGGGCCACGCCCGGCCGTGCCCGGTTCCCAGTTCCGCGACACAATCGGCCGGTCGCAGCCATGCCGTCCCGCACGAGATGAGCATAGCCCGGCACGAAGTGCTGGGGTGATCGTGGCCACGTGAAAGCTGAGTCCCGCCGGAGCTGCCACAGCCCCCCGGTTTCCAGTCATCGCCGCCACCTGACCACATACCCGGGCGGATGTGTTACACTCGCGGCGCTTGGGCACGGCGGTTCGCGTCCAGGCCGTGCCATGACCACTTGGGGATATGCAGATGGCGGAACCACTTCATCTCGATGTGAGCGCCGGCTACGAACGCTGGGCGGAAATCTATGACGGCGAGCTCAACCCGCTCATCGTTCTCGAAGAGCCGGTCGTCCGCGAATGGGCCGGCCAGGTTCGCGGGCTGCGTGTGGCGGACGTGGGTTGTGGCACCGGACGCCATAGCGTCTGGCTCGCCGGCGCCGGTGCTGACGTGGACGCTTATGACACCTCAACCGGCATGATGGCCCGGGCCCGCGCCAAGCTCGGCGACAGCGGCGCGCGCTTCATCGAGCACACGCTGCCCGACGCGCTTCCCGCGCCGGACGGGGCGTACGACCTGGTCCTGCTGGCCCTGGTCGCCGACCATCTCACCGATCTCGTCGTCACAATGCGCGACCTGCATCGCGTGTTGCGCCCCGGCGGGTCGCTGATTTTCACGGTATTGCACCCGGCGATGAACCTGCGCGGCATCACCGCCCGCTTCGCCGACCCGCACACCGGCGAAGAAGTCCGCGTGGCGGCGTTTGAGCACACCTACGCCGACTACGTCCTGTCCGCGCTGCGCGCCGGCTTCACGATCGACGAGCTGATCGAACGCCGCGCCGACGCCGACCTTGCCGCCCGCGCCCCGCGCGCCGAGAAATACCTCGGCTGGCCAATGCTCCTGGCCATGCGCCTCCGCAAGCCATAGCGCGGCCGCCAACGCCCCGTTGGCCAAGAACACACAACAGCCCGCCGCACGCCGCCGTGGTGGCCGACGGCCCCGTCGGCCGAGGATGCGCTACATCCACCGTGCGCCCCGGTAACGGCCGGCGCCTCGCCGGCCGATGGCGGCATTCAACGCCGCTCGCTGAAAACAACTCGCGAGACGCCATTCGTCTACGTCCACCTCACCCTGCGCGCGCATTGACCGAACCCCGCCGGCGCGTCATCCTGTTGTCCATGCTGCGCAAGAGCACGAGGGAGAAACAGCCGTCGAGTGAAACATCCCGTGACCGCGCGCGGAACTGTCAAGGCAAAGTAAACGCGCCGATCACTATTATGGGCGCTTCGGATCGCGTCCGTCCGCCGGCCTTGCGTGATACGCGCGTCGTCTACTGCGGTTGCTAACTGGACCAACCGCGCAAGCTGCAGTGGCTGACAGCCTGTACTACAACCGTGAGTGCCATGTGAGTCCGAGCGCGAGCGGCGAGGCTAGCGACACGGCAGCCGAAGGACCATGTCAGGAGTGCGACACTTGTCTGCGTCGACCAGACAACCTACATGGCTGCTGGGGCACGAGCCGATTGGCCGCCGGCCGAACATCCGCGCCGAGTTGAAGCGCATTCGCCACGACCCTATTGGCCCGCTCCTTGAAGCGATTGACGACAGAGGGCCGTCCATCCTCAGCACGATTCAATCTCGATACCAGGACGCGTACCGGTTCTACTACCTGTCCTTTGAACGTTATCTGAAGGGCATGTCGATCGCGGCTCGCTATTCACGTCTGCGCGAGACAGTCGGTCGGCGCCAGTTCACACCAAGGGAGCGAGCGCTGGCAAAGCAGCGAAGAGGCATCGCCAAGTTCCTTGAATATGACATCATCAACCTTCTCCTCCACAGCCGTATCCTCCTGGATCGCGCGGTGGGGTTATCGCGATTCTTCCTCGTCGGCGAGCAGCTTCCGAGCTTCACCTCTTTCAGCGAGCATAGGAAGTTTTTCTGCAAGGTACCGGCGCAGACGGCGGGATGGCCGAAGTACGCTGAACGAATTCGTGATCACACCGGTTGGTTTGAGATGCCCCTGAAAGCTGTTCGAGACAAGTTCATCGTTCACGCGGGGCCAAAGCATTGGCGGTGCATGGGTTATCCCGATGGTGGGTTCGAGCTTGACCTCAGCCTAATCGTCCCAGACCAAGACGCTCAGCATGCGCCCCTGGCGACGCCAACGGTGATCCGGGTAAATGCTCTTCGATTGAGCTACGACATAGAGTCATTCCTGGTGTGGTTCTGTGGATTCGCTCTCGCAGCCCTGCCGCAAGGCTCGCCGAAAGGAAGCAAGCGATGCAAGAAGCGCGACGGAGCATAACGACCGGTAACACCTCGCTGGCATTGGGTACTACTGGTGCATAAGGGCTATGGTCGCGGCGGAGAGGGTCGTCCGGCTCGACATCGACGGCCTTGAGCACGTTATGAAGCGCCCGGTGCCAATGTACTTGAGCGGTGTACGTGAGCCACATGGGCCAATCATTAATCGTGGTGCGACATCGGGTGTTGTCTGGCACACCACTCGCGTGCGGCGCCGTGGCGGGCGCAAGTGGTCGCCTGTAACCATTCGTTTGCATCCGGTCACATTCCATGCGAGTCAAGCGCCGGCGGTTGTGCTCTGCGTGCGGTCAACCTTGCTGCGCGTATAATCTTGGTCCGCCGATTGATGTAGAGGAAGGCCATATGAGCGATCGACCCGCACCCGAATCAACGCACGACCACGATGACGCCGGCAGAGAGTGCGCGGCGGCCGAGCATCACCACAAAGGCAAATCATCCGAGAGCCTGCTCGACAAGACCGCGATACTGGCGGCCTTGGAGATCACACCCGGCCAGACGATTCTGGACGCCGGCTGCGGGGATGGGTACATGTCCCGGGCCTTCGCCGCGGCGATGGACAACAAGGGAGTCGTGTATGCGCTCGACCCCGACGAAGAGGCCATCGCCCAACTTCAGCGCGACACGAAATACAGCAACATCCAGGCCCTCGTCGGCGACATCACCACCCGAACCCCCCTGCCCGACGCGTCGATCGACCTGGTCTACCTCGCCACCGTCGTACACGGCTTCTCGCCGAGCCAGATGGCCGGCTTTCAAAACGAGCTGATCCGCATCCTGAAACCGCGGGCGCGGCTGGCTATTGTCGAGATTGACAAGCAGGACACACCTTTCGGACCGCCGATGGAACTGCGGTTCTCCCCCGCGGAGCTACAGCAGCGGATTCCGCTGATCCCGACGGCGCTGGAGCGCGCGGGCGAGCACTTCTACCTGCAAGTCTTCGAGAAGCCGGCCTAGGGCGTTTCCGGCAACGGTCCCGTGTGCCACTGCTCTCGAGCAGTGCGGCCTGGACACTAATCGCACGGCTCACAGAGCCGTGGCACGGCCATGTGAATCTCACGGCTCACAGAGCCGTGGCACACTGCCACGTGACAGATCGTCTCTGAAACCGCTCTGGCCGAGTACTCTACGCCCTCGGGGCTTGCAGCGACGGCGCTACGGCCGACTCGGGGGTCGGCCGCTACCTGGCCACTACAATCAGAGAATGCGCGGCGTTTACGAGCGCGTTTGGCTGTGAAGACAGATTGAGTAGGCAGGTGCGAACATGAATGCAAGACCAACCGTGTCGCTGGATCGGCCGGCGGTGGATTTCGCGTTGCTCGTCGTGCGGGTCGTTGTCGGAGTCATCTTCGCCGCCCACGGCGCGCAGAAGGTGTTCGGGGCGTTCGGCGGTTCGGGGCTGGCCGCAACCGTCGAGCACATGGGGCCGATCGGCTATCCGGTCGCCATCGGTGAGTTCTTCGGCGGCGCGGGGCTGATCATCGGCTTCCTCTGCCGATTCTCGTCGGCCTCGCTCATCGTGATCATGATCGGCGCCATCGCCACCGTACACGGCAAGAACGGCTTCTTCCTCAGCGCCGGCGGGTTTGAATACAACCTGGCACTTATCGGCCTGTCGGCACCCATCCTGATCGCCGGCCCGGGCCATTACGCCATCGGCCGGCTACTACCGCTTCCCAGAGCATCGCACACCGGGCGACCGATCAAGATTCTCGAATAGCTGCCAAATCGGGCTGGTCGCTGACGCGCGGTGCTGCTTTTCGGCACGGCGTGACGACCCACGTCGGCACTTCCCGCGCCCACTCCTGATTTCCGTACAATATCCCCGCCGGACCGCAATAATCGCTCGGCGATACTGAATACGCTTACGTACGGTTCGTCCGCGAAGCGTGCCGCTCGCTTTCTCAAATGGAGAATTGGCATGTCGCCGGTGTTGGCTGAAATGGACTGGAACACACTGCTGGGTGATCGAGATCTGCTGGTCGTGGTGGCCGTCTGGTTTGTGGTGGGAGTCGTCGTGCTGGGGTCCATCATCGCCATCGAGTGGCGGAAGGTTCAACAGACGCGGCGCGAGGCGGACCTGACGGAACAGATGATCGAACGCGGTTTCACAGCCGACGAGATCGTGAACGTCCTCAATGCGGGCACCCGCCAAGCCAGGCTGCGCAAGCCGGCGGAAAAGACAGCCCCGGCGGGCGACCACGCGTGCTGTTCCAAGCCTGTCGCAAGCGGATAGCGCACCCACAGCGTGTAGCGTCCCGAATGCGCGATCGCGGATCGCGCATCATGATGTCGCCGAGTTTCGTCGTGCGGCGGGCCGTCTCTGAGGATGTCACTCTCGCGCTGCATGTCCCGCGCGAGGTTCGGTTACCGAGACGCTGGTCGATAGCTCATCGCGGACCCGTTCATCGAGTGCCTCATCCGGGGCACGTGACCGCGCGCGCCTGATAGCTCGGATACCACGCCGCGGCGGAATCGCCACGTGGCAGATCGCATCACCCGGCGTGACCGCGGGAAGTGTTGTCATACCGATGACAACACCTTCCACGGGCGAACGGATGACGTTCTTCTCGCGACCGTGCAGATCAGAGTTCGTCGCCAAGGCCTGTCCTTCCTCGACGACATCTCCCGGGGCCACGTGAAACTGTAGTATTCCCCCGACTTCCGCGCGAATCCACTTGGTCTTGTCGATGCGGACCTGATACGACGGCGGCGTGACCGCACCGGCAATCATTCCCAACTCGATCAGCACGTTGCGGATGCCGCGCACGCCAAACTCGACCACCGTCGGCTCGATCTTCCACACCTCGCCGGCCTCGAGCACTATAGTCGGGCACCCCACGGCGCAGGCCGACCGGCGTAGTGAACCTTCGGGGCCCTTGCCATTGATGACGAGCTCACTGCCCAGCGCAAACGCCAGGCGCTTGGTCTCCGACTGCCGCAAGTCAGCCCGGACATTGGGGTAGTTGGTGCGCCGCAGTGCCGCGGTGTGCAGGTCGATCCCATAGTCGCATTGAGGTACAACCGCCTCGAACAGCACATGCGCAAAGCGCTTGGCCAGGCTTCCCGTCGAGTTCCCGGGAAACGAGCGGTTCAGGTCTCGGCGGTCAGGCAGATAGCGCTGGTGCCGATCCAGCCCCAGCATATTGACGACGGGCACGAGAATCAGCGCGCCGGCGTCGAGCTCGAATGGCGGGTTCAGCAGTAGCTCGCGGACGATTCCCACGCCATTGAGCTCATCACCATGGACAGCGGCGGTCACGAAAACACACGGTCCCGGTTTGCGCGCGCACCACACGGTAACCGGAATGCGCACCGGTATGCCGCTGTAGCTTTCGGTCGCGGTAAGCTCGGTGTCGCACCGTTGACCGGGCTCGATCTGAGTTGTGCCGATGCGGATTGGCCTCATCGTTGCCACACGCTCACACCCCCGCCGCCGTCTCCGGGCTGGCCGCCTCCTGAATTGCCTTCTTGGTCAGCCGTCTGATTCGTCGGCGCTTCCGCTGCGGGATCAGCGAGCGCATGGCCTCGAGCTTGCCAAAGCAGAGCAGCCGATCGCCGGAGCGCAGCTTCCTTGCGCCACGGGGGTTCGCAATCACCTTCCTGCCGCGCGTTATGCTGAGCACGACAACATCGATGAGGCGCAGGCCGGTTTCCTCGATGGCCTTGCCGCATAAATCCGACTTCGATGAAACCAGTATCTCCGCGGCCCCGTAACCTCGGCTCACCGTCAGGCGCTGCCGCATGTCCATCTCGGGAAAGGCGATCTGGTCGGCCACAAACTCGATGACGGCCCCCGCCACATCCGCATTGGTTGCCCGCTCGATGCCCTCGAGTCCGGGCGATGAGTTGACCTCCATTATCTGTGGCCCGTCTTTGCCCTCCAACATGTCGACGCCAGCCACCCGCAGGCCGATGATCTGTGCGGCCCTGACGGCGGTCTCTTCGTAGGCCGGGTCGAGTGTGATCGACTCGGCCGTGCCTCCGCGGTGTACGTTGCTGCGGAACTCCTGGCCTTGCGCCGTGCGGCGCATGGCGGCCACTACCCGATCGCCGACCACGAAGGCTCGAATGTCCGTGCCCTTGCTTTCGGCCACGAATTTCTGGATCAGCACGTTCTGCTTGGCGCTCTGAAGGGTCTCGATGATCGCCTCGGCGACCTTGCGCGACTCGGCCAGAATCACGCCGACACCTTGCGTTCCCTCGAGGAGTTTGATGATAACCGGTGCTCCGCCCACTCTCTCGATCGCGGGAAGCACATCGGTTTTGGCGCGTACGAACTCGGTCTCCGGGATGCCGACGTCGTGCTTGCTGAGAATCTGCAAACTGCGCAGCTTATCGCCGGAGTGAGCAATACCGAGCGCGGAGTTGGCGCAGAACACTCCCATCTGCTCGAATTGTCGCACGACCGCCGTCCCGAAGTGCGTGACCGAGGCCCCGATTCTCGGAACAACCGCGTCGTAACTGCTGAGCGTTTTGCCTTTGTAGTAGAGATTCGGGTAGCGCTGCTCAAGCGAAATGGCAAACTTCATCGTATCCAGCACGAAGACCTTGTGACCCCGCGCACGGGCGGCCTGCTTCAAGCGTGCGGTGCTGTAGGCCTTTGGGCTGCGGGATAGAATGGCAATTTTCATCGTCGTTCCCTCGGCTTGGCTGTGGTCTTGGCCGGACGCGGAAAGATGTACTTGCGCGAGGCGTCGATCAGGAAGCCCTCCAGGGCCAGGCGACCGAGCAGCATCCGACAGATCATTCTAGCGCGACATACCAGGCTGAGCTCGATGCGCCGGCGCGTGCCTCCGATGCGGATCGTTGTTGCCACCACGTAGCGCTCCTGCGAGTGCCCGATACTCGAACGCACGCGCGTGGTTCGAACGAGGTCGGCTCTCACGACGGCGGTCTTGTCCGGCTTGCCCGCTTTGCCGCGTCTGGTCACGAGATGAAAGCGCACACGGCCGCCCTTCAGCTTCACGACATCTTTCACATGGATTGCACTCGTGCGGGCGCCGGTGTCGATCTTGGCCTCAATTCTGTCGACGCCCCACTCGGGAAACGAAACGTACTCGCGCCACCCAATGATCTCACGATGCTCCGAGGCCGGTGTCGACATGATTGCCAGATCCGTGGCCGTGGGCCGAGGCGCGTCAGCCGCAACCCGTTCCAATCGGGGCAGCGGTTACCACCATCCATCTTCCCCGAGAGCCGCGGGCCACACAAGAGCGCGTCTGTGGCCCCGTCCCCCAACCAGATGCGTCAATCGGCGGCGCCATGCCATTGCCGGGCGGAATGAGCCAACGGCGTCTCCGATACCGCGCGGCCGGCGAGGCGCCGGCCGCTACGTGTTACGATGAGGCGCGGGGCAAAGCACGAAATGCGGCCAGCAGAAACGGCACTAGCGCCGGCGACGCGAACGCGGGAACTTGCTTCCAAGTGTCCGACGTGGGCGCTTGCCGGCAGGCACCGCATCCGTTGGTTCACTCTGCACCACGCACGGCGATCCCACTGCGGCCGCTGGCGCTTCACCACTAACCGAGGAACCACAAGCCGGTTGGTCTTTCGTGCGCCCATGAACGGACGCATCGACCCGGGTCAGCTCCTGGTTGATCAGCGTCTCGATGTCGGTCAATTCGCGGCCTTGCTCCGGCGTCACCAAGGTGAGCGCATGGCCGCTGTTGCCCATGCGGGCCGTGCGGCCGATGCGGTGGACGTAAACGGCCGGGTCGATGGGGATATCATAATTCACGATGTGTGAGACGCCTGTCACATCGAGACCGCGTGAGGCCAGATCGGTCGCCACGAGCACTTTCAGCCGCCCCGCGCGCAGGTCGTTGAGCACTCGCGTGCGCCGCGCTTGCGCGAGGCCGCCGTGAATCTCGGCGCAAGCCACGTTCGCCCGCCCCAGTTTGCGCGCTATTTTGCTTGCCCCGTGTTTCGTTCGGGTGAAGACGATGGCGAGGTGCGGGCTGGTGCGCTTCAGGAACTTGCGCAGGGCCTCAAACTTGTCGAGCGCATCAACGCTCATGTAGTCCTGCTTGACATCGCTGACCGTCAGGCAGTCTGCCGAAACGTTGATTTCCGTCGGGTTACGCATGATGCCTTGCGCCAGGCGGCGGATGTCCTCGGTAAGCGTGGCCGAGACGAAGATCGTCTGACGCTCGCGGGCCACCTTCGCCATGATACGGCGAATATCGTCGCGGAACCCGATGTCGAGCATTCGATCCACCTCATCAAGCACCGCGAGTTTCACGCCGTTCAAGTCAAGCGCTCCGCGTTGAATCAAATCAAGGATGCGTCCGGGCGTTCCGACCACGATGTCGATTCGCTCGCGGAGGCTGTGCAGATTGGATCCCACGCTGGTGCCGCCATAGACAACCAATGTACGCGGCGGACTTTGGGGGCTCAGCATCTGCACATGCTCGCCAACCTGGGCCGCGAGTTCGCGGGTCGGTACTAACACCAGTGCCTGAATCCCCAGACCAGGCTGCACGAGTTGCAGCATGGGCAAGGTGAACGCGGCGGTCTTGCCGGTGCCTGTACGGGCCTGTCCCAGGCAGTCCCGGCCCGTGAGTGCGGCTGGAATCAGTTCGCGCTGAATGTCCGTCGGCGTCTCGAATCCGACGCGTTCCAACGCGGCGAGCAGCGGGCGGGACAATCCCAAATCGGCGAACGCCCCTGCTGCCCCGACGGACTCCGCACGCCGCGGGGCATTCCTGATGCTTGTGGACCGCCGTTCAGGACGCCGCAGGTGGCGGCGCTTGCCGGAGGTCCGTTGCTGTGATCGTCGCTCATCCGGCGACGCTGGTGCTGCCGTGTAACTACTTACTGCTTGTGTCATTTGACGCTCCATCGGTCGGGCCGTGCCTCGACCGCTTGTTGGCTTGGTAAGTCGTGAATCTGCCCGCTGCGCGACGCGCGCTGGGTCATTCAGCCGCCTGCAATTTGGCTTCCAGGCATTGCGCTGGCCGGGATTGCTCCAGGATGCGCTGCCCAATAGCGGCGGGCGCGGCGGAAACTGTTCTGGTCGGAATGGGGATGGGAATGGGGAAACGGCGTAGCGGCTCACAAAGCCGCTGGTCTTCAAAACGCATTCAATATCACTCTTAAGTAACCCCAGGCGTGGATGTGTTCGACGCGCGACGCGTCTGGCTGAGCCATCGGAACCTGGCTGCTCCAATGGCTTTATCGTCCACAGGATACAGAAGGATAATAGCGGCATGGGGGAATCGTGTCAAATCGGCCCGGTGGAACCGCCCTTCTTCGGCCTGTCGAATGCAACCCGCCGCCCAACGCCGCCTGTCCGCCCCCTCAGTCTTCCCCCAGACGACCCCCTCGGTTGACGCCTCGTGGGCCGCGGTGATAATGCGCCGTGGCGAGGAAGTCACCATTCCGGGCAGGGTCTGGCCCCACCTATGAATCGAGGAGGTCTTGCGATGAAGGCTGACACGTGTACGTATCCGCTGAGGCACCCGGTCTACCTGTGCCTGTTGGGGTTGTTGGGACTCGCGTTGATCGCCGGATGCCCACAGGGAACCACCACACCGGTTGATGGCGGAGATGGCGCAATCGATGGTGGTGACGGCGGCGACGGAGGTGACGGAGGTGACGGGGGTGACGGGGGTGACGGGGGTGTTACGCTCGATGCCCTGATCAAGACGGCCATCGTCTTCACGGATTCCAGCGGGCATCTGGCCGTCGGCGCTGATCTGATCGTCTGGGGCATACCCGGCGCAGGCGTCTACTACCTGACGCCATCCAGCGCAACCAGCGATACCACCGCCGGAACCATGATCCCGGACAGTGACCTGTTGTTCGGGGCGCGCGACTTTGCCGTCGCCGGCAAAAAGGTCGTCCTGGTACGCGGCACTAACCGAGTTGCCGTGTTCGACACCGACACCGGCGCTGCGCCGGTGGATGTTCCCGGCGGCGATATCACGTTGCACGCGCTGCCGTCAGACGCCGGTGACACCGGGCACATGGTATCCGACGGCCAGTTGGTTGCGACCGTCAACGATACTGACGAGGTGACCGATGGTAACGCCATCAAGGTGATTGACGTCAGCGGCGTTACCCCAACCGTGATAAGTTGTGCCTTCCCGACCGGCTTCGAGGGAACGTTTGACCAGGTGGCCATCGATGCGGAGACGCGCCAGGTCGCGGCGTATGGGCAGAACCCGGGTTCATCGATCTTCCTCTGGGATCTCGACAGCCCCACGGACCAGCCGACCGAATTCGACCTGTTCGGCGACGGCCTCAAGGACAGTGTGCAGATTCAGATGGGCGGTGGATACATCATCTATCGCCAGGGCTTCGAGGACAAGACAGCCCTGCTGAACCTGAGCGACGGCACGGTAACGCCGTTCACCAACGGGTGCGAATTCGCCGTCAACTCACCGGTGGCATTGAACGGTACGAGCTTCGGATTCTTCGTGGCCGAAGAGACCGCGGACAGCATCTTTGGCGCCAGCGCTGTGAATCGCGTCGCGGTCGGTGCCGTCGGAGATGCGCCGGGAGCGACGCTGGCCAGCCAGGTCGATGAGATCACGCCGAATACGGAGTGTGGCGGCGAGATAGGACGCGTCGGTTATGGCAGCAGGATCGCCATAACACCAAACGGAGCACGCTGGTTCATCTCCGGTATCGGCCCGATCGACAACGATCTGGAGTACTTGCAGATGAACAGCGGCGCCGGCTGGGAGCTGTTTACTGACGGGCAGACGCTCACCGGGCGCGTGATGGCAACCGACGTGGGCTGCTCGGCAGACACCGTGGCGTTCAGAGCCCTGAAGCAGGAGGTCAGCTCGGGTTGCATAGCAACCGACACGTGGGTGCTCGGATTCATCGT
This sequence comes from Phycisphaerae bacterium, assembly GCA_963675745.2. Classification (GTDB taxonomy): domain Bacteria; phylum Planctomycetota; class Phycisphaerae; order UBA1845; family Fen-1342; genus JAFGRR01. The sequence goes on along the minus strand of CAXXWX010000013.1, from coordinate 129,967 downwards.
GATCGACCGGCTCCCGTAAAGCGGACACCGCGGAGCCACAGAGTAACGCGCCCATGACAATGTGGGCTCGGCTTGGGACGTGAGCACGGCGGCACCGATCCGCAAGGTGCGCGTCGCGCCGCCTGAGCCGAGCCCACACACTATGGGACCAGTGCCGCAGGAAACCGCACATGAAGCCACACGACCCGGAAGCGATAACCGATGGCACGGGGCTGATCAAGCTGGACCCGTGGCTCGAACCATACGCCGATCGGCTACGCGCGCGCTACCAGCGCTTCCTGAAGACGCTGACGCGCATCGAGGATAACGCCGGTTCGCTGGCGGATATCAGTCGTGGCCACAAGGTATTCGGCTTCAATCGCGGGGACCGCGATGGCAAGCCTGGTGTCTGGTACCGTGAATGGGCGCCGGCAGCCAACGCGCTCGCCCTGGTTGGAACGTTCAACGAGTGGAATCGCGACGCCAATCCGCTGACCAGAGGCGAGCATGGAGTCTGGGCAGTCTTCTTGCCAGACGATGAGTTTGGCGAGCGGTTGATACACGGCGGCCAGGTCAAGGTGCATGTGCAAAGCGCCTTCGGCCCGCGCGACCGCATTCCGGCGTACATTCAGCGCACCCAATATGACGATAAAACGCACGACTTCTGCGGCCAGTACTGGTGCCCGCCACAGCCGTACAAATGGAAGAACAAGCGGCCCGCGCTCGACGGCGGCCTGCGCATCTACGAGGCCCACATCGGCATGGCCCTCGCCGAGCAGCGCATCGGCACTTATCGCGAGTTCGCCGAGCAGATCCTGCCGCGCGTCGCCCGCGCCGGCTATAACGCCGTCCAGCTCATGGCGATCCAGGAGCACCCCTACTACGGTTCGTTCGGCTACCAGGTCAGCAGCTTGTACGCCGCCTCGTCGCGTTTCGGCACGCCGGAAGAGCTGAAATCACTGATTGACACGGCCCACGGACTGGGCCTGCGCGTTTTTCTCGATCTGGTACACAGCCACGCCGTCAAGAACATCAACGAGGGGCTGAACCACTTCGATGGTACGGACCATCAGTACTTTCACAGCGGCGGTCGCGGGCAGCACCCGGCCTGGGACTCTTTGCTGTTCGATTATGGCAAGTGGGAGGTGCTTCAGTTCCTGCTCAGCAACGTACGGTTCTGGATGGAGGAGTATCGCTTTGACGGTTTCCGTTTCGACGGCGTCACCAGCATGCTGTACCTGCATCACGGCATCGGCGCCGGCGTGAACTCGTATGACGATTACTTCCCGCCGCACACCGACGATGATGCTGTTACTTACTTGCAGTTGGCCAACCGGCTGATTCACGACCTCGACCCTGACGCGATCACGATTGCCGAAGACGTCTCCGGCATGATCGGCACCGCTCGGCCGGTATCCGAGGGCGGCCTGGGGTTCGATTACCGCCTGGCGATGGGCATCCCTGACAACTGGATCAGGCTGCTCAAGCACACTGCCGACGACGCCTGGCCCATCGAGCAGCTATACAACACGCTGATCAACCGCCGATATGGCGAGCGGCACGTCGCCTATGCCGAGAGCCACGACCAGGCGCTGGTCGGCGACAAAACCATCGCCTTCTGGCTGATGGATAAAGAGATGTACTGGCACATGAACAAGGACAGCGAGAGCCTGGTTATTGAGCGCGGCATCGCGCTGCACAAGATGATCCGCCTGATCACCTTTGCGCTCGGCGGCGAGGCCTATCTGAACTTCATCGGCAACGAATTCGGGCACCCGGAATGGGTCGATTTCCCGCGCGAGGGCAATAACTGGTCGTTCAAGTATGCGCGCCGCCAATGGCAGCTCGTCGACGACCCGCTGTTGCGCTATCGTGACCTGGCCGAGTTTGACCGCGCCATGATGAAGCTGGACGCGGAATTCAGCCTGCTGCACGAGCCGCTTTACGCGATGATCCAGGTGCACGAGGACCGCAAGCTGCTGGTGTTCCATCGCGGACCGCTGGTCTTCGCGTTTAATTTCCACCCCACCGAGTCATACACCGATGTGCGCTTCGGCGTACCTGAAAAGAAGGACTACCGGATTGTCCTGAGCACCGATGACCTGTTCTTCGGCGGCCACGCAAACGTCGTCACCGGTGACGTGTACCCTTGCCAACCAGTCGGCTGGGATCATCGCCACGAGAGCGTACAGGCGTATCTACCGGCGCGCACGGCGCAGGTTCTGGCACCGCTGTAACGCCGCCGGATGTGCGTGCCACTCAGGAGCTTGCCAGTCGCGTGACCTCGACGCGTACGGCGAATGTCTCACGCGTCGCCTGGGCGGCGCTCTCGGCGGCGGATTGCGTATCGTACAGGTGATAAAAAACCGCCCCCGACCCGGTCATGCGCACGGCGGCACCCAGCGTGTCTTCCAGACACAGGCGGTGACTTGCGAGGTCGGGGCTGATGTCCAAAGCCGCTCGCTCCAGGTCGTTGAACAGGAGAGGCATCATCGCCGCGGGTGTGTCGGCCGCCAGGACGTCTTCAACCGCTCGGCCGGGTGTCGGCGCTGACAGCTCATCAAATGCGCGATAGACCGCCGCCGTATCGCAGTGAACATCGGGCATGACCAGAACCACCCATCCGTCGAGCTTGCGGTCCAGCGGTTCGACGATTTCGCCACGCCCGCGCATGACGCAGAGCGGCCCGTGGAAAAACAGCGGGATGTCAGATCCGATGGTCGCGCCGATCGTCGCAAGGCGCGCCGCGGGCAGTTCAAGCTGCCACAACTCATTCAGCAGCTCCAGCGTCGTCGCCGCATTGGAGCTTCCACCCCCCAGCCCTCCGCCCGCGGGAATCCGCTTGTCGATCACGATGTCAACGCCGTGTGCGGTGGTCGTTGCCTCCCGCAGCGCGGCGGTGGCGCGCCATGCGAGGTTGCGCTCATCTTGCGGGATTGTCGGATCGCTGCATTTGAGGCTGATCGCCTCGTCCCCCCGTGGCGAGACCGTGATCGTGTCGCCCAGGTCAAGCAGTGCCACCAGCGATTCCAGTTCGTGGAAACCGTCTGGGCGCGCATGTCCCACGCGCAGGGTCAGGTTGATCTTCGCCGGTGAAATCCTCGTGAGCGACATGACACCTGTAGTGCGGCGGCGTCCTGGTCAGAGCGTCTCCGGAAACAGTCCGGTGTGCCACTGTTCTTGAGCAGAAACGTGCTAAAGCGCTTCGAGTCTCAGTTTCAGCTCGCGCTCCGCCAACTCCGTGATGAACTCGTCTATGTTCCCCTCAACCAGAATTCGTTGCAGGGCGAACACGTCTTTGTTAATGCGGTGGTCGGTGACCCGGTTCTGAGGGAAGTTATAGGTACGCACACGATCGCTGCGGTCGCCGGAACCGACCATCGAACGGCGGTCGGCCTCTATCTTGCTGCGCTGCTGTTGCTGGTGATGCTCGAACACGCGCGACATCATGATCCGTCGGGCCTTCGCGCGGTTCTTGTGCTGACTCTTCTCATCGCGCATCGACACCGTGATCCCGGTCGCCGTGTGCTCGAGCTTGATGGCACTTGAGACCTTGTTGACGTTCTGACCGCCCGGACCACCAGCCCGGCTGACGTGCTCGATAACGTCCTTGTCCCAATCGATGTCGATGGCGATCTCCTCGGGTTCGGGATAGACCGCCACCGTCGCCGCCGAGGTGTGAATGCGGCCCTGGGCCTCGGTTTTGGGAACGCGTTGCACGCGATGCCCGCCGGCCTCAAAGCGGAACGCGAGATAGACTTCCTCACCCGTGATGTTCAGGATTGCCTCTTTCACGCCACCAAGATCGGAGGGCGATAGCGACATCACCTCGACTTTGAAGCCATGCCTGGCCGCCATCGCCTGATACATGTTGACGAGCTCACCGGCGAACAACGCGGCCTCATCACCGCCGGTGCCGGCGCGCACTTCCAGAATCACCGACCGGATCGAGGCTTCATCGCCGGTGACCAGTTTCTCCTGAAGTTGCGTCAGCAGCGTCTCGCGTTTCTGCTCCAGCCCGGGAATCTCCTGCTGAGCGAGTTCGAGCAGCTCCGGGTCCGACTCCGCGTCGCTGACGATCTCATGTGACTCGACCAGTTGATCCATCACGCCGCGATATTCGCGGTATGGTTTGGCGATCTTCGAGAGCTGCCCGTGCTCGCGCGCTAATTGAACCAGGCGCGCACCGTTGGCCGCCACCTCCGGCTTGTTCATCTCGCCGGCGATCTCGTCGGCCCGCGCAACCATTTCCTCGACACGCCTGATCCAGGTCGGGTCCTTGGGCAGGGCTACCATTCTCAGCGTCTCTCAATCGGGTGAATTGGCCGGGAACAGCCACGGAAAAGGGCCAAGCCCTGCGGCTCAGCCCTCACGCGAAATCGGTCTGCACGCAGCTAATTGGCGCCGGCGGCGGCGTCCTTTTTGGCGAAGTAATTGCCGCCGAATTTCTTCTGGAAACGTTCGACGCGGCCAGCGGTGTCAACGAACTTCTGCTTGCCGGTGTAGAACGGGTGACAGGCGTTGCAGATATCGACCTTGATTTCCGACACGGTCGCGCGGGTCTCGAAGGCGTTTCCGCAGGCGCAGGTGACTTTGGCTTCAACGTATTCCGGGTGAATCTTCTTCTTCATGACCGCTTTCCTATGGCCCTTCTCGCAAGTGGGCGCGCGACAGTTAACCGTGAGTTCCGTAGTATGACGCGGCCCGGGCCCCATTGCAACCCCCCAAGGTCCTATAACCGCCAACTCGGGCAGTACTCGGACGGGTAAGCGGGATCGGTAGGTGAATCAGTCGGATTGAGGGTTCAGCTCGTCCGCGAAATAACGCAGCAGGTCACGCCAGGTTTCACAGATGGTCGGCGCCTCGTAGTGCATCAGATCCGCCAAGGTGACCATGTCCTGGGCATCGAGCGCGTCGCGAATGTTGCGTAACTGGTCGAGTAGGGCCGTCACGTGCTCGCCGATGGGCTGGCCGGCGAAGTTCTCCGTGGTCAGGTCACGCCCGGTCAATCGGCTGATCTGCTCGATGATCAACTGCACCGTCTGCCAGGTCTGCACAAACCCGTTGATACGCGGCACGGCGGCGGCAACCTCGCCGGCGTTGATCTGACGGGCGATATCGGGTTGCTGAGCACCTATGGTGTCCAGCCTGTCCGCCACCGTACGTAACGCGTCGGCGGCAAGCGTGACCGGGTCCGCCGATTCGAGGTCGATCTGTGTTGCACCGTCGAGCGGGGCGCCAAGCTGCGCGCCAAGCTCATCCTCGTCGCACGTGTGGCCATCAATGGCCACACTGACAACCAGCCGATCTGACGGCTGTTCCGCGCGTACCTGGTCGATTATGGCCTGGAGCGTTGCGTCGGTTGGAAAACTCGTTTCGACTTTGTCGCCATCGAGCGTTACGATCATGCGTATCCTCCCTTGTGGGAGTCTATCGGACGCTACGACCACCAACGCACAGACCCGCGCAAATCATGCCGGTGACTCGCGACTGAAATGTCTGACATCTTGTACAACTGGCGCCAACGCCACCAACATCCGGTGTCTTTCTGGCTGCACATGGTCGGTATTCCCCTGGCTGTCGCTGGGTTGATTCTGGGGGCTGTGCAAATAACCGGAGCGGTTTGGGATGCTTCGCTCTGGGGATTGTGGTGGCGCCCGATCGGGCTGATCGTGCTGGGATATGTGCTCCAGTGGATCGGCCACGCTGTTGAGGGCAACGATCTTGGTGAGCTGATCCTGATCAAGAAGTGGCTGGGCCGGCCCTATGTCGAAATTTCGCCACGTTATGCGCGGCGCGTCGGCGCGCGCGGAGACAAATCCGCGAACGGCTAGGCTGGGCCGGCCTCACCGGTTGACGCCGGGTTGACGCTCCCGCTCGACGTTCTGAAGATATCGTGCACAGGAAACACAGACGGGGGCGCGGGCTCTGAAAACCGCGCACACGCGACGAGAGGGCTGGCATGGCGGAAGAAATAGTGGCACATTACTCGGCCGTCGCAGCGCGCCCGATGAGCGCGTTTCTTAACCCCGTGGCGATGGCAAAAAACCTGTGGACCCACCGCGAACTGACGCTGCAACTCGCTCGGCGTGACATCGCTCTGCGCTACCGCGCGACCAACCTCGGGCTGATCTGGTCGGTCATCACGCCACTGGTACTGCTGGCGATCTACACGTTTGTTTTCTCCGTGGTTTTCAAAGCCAAGTGGAAGACGGCCGGCGCCGCGGGTGTGGCCGACACCAGCCATGGCGAATTCGCCCTCTATCTCTTCTGCGGCATGCTGCTGTTCAGCCTCTTCTCCGAAGTGGCCAACCGCGCCCCCTCGATGGTGCTGGCCAACCCGAACTACGTGAAGAAGGTGGTGTTTCCACTCGAGATTCTCCCGGTCTCCGCGTTGCTCTCGGCGCTGTTCAACATGGCGATCGGATACGTGGCCTGGCTTTGCTTCTGGTTCGCCATCCGCATGGCCCTGCCGCCGCTGACCATCCTGTTGCTGCCGGTTGTCGTGCTGCCGGTGTGCCTGATCACGGCGGGCGTGGCGTGGGCCCTGGCGTCGCTGGGCGTGTTTGTCCGTGACGTCGGGCACGGCGTGGCGCTGGCGACCCAGGCACTGTTCTTTGTCACACCGATCTTTTACGGGATAAACATGGTGCCGCCGGCGTTTCAGTACGCCCTGCTGGCCAACCCCCTGACGTACGCCGTCGAGGCCGTCCGCGCTGTGATGATCGAGGGACAGCTTACCTGGGAAGACTGGGTGTGGATCGGCGTGCTTATGGCGGCGTCGATACCGATCGCGATCGGCGGCTATGCGTTCTTCATGAAGAGCAAACGCGCTTTCGCGGACGTGATTTAGAGTACCGCGGTCAGCAACAACCACCGAACGCGCACTGGGCGACTCTGTTGTTTCCGTGGCTGAGTGCTGATGGCTGATAGCTGACCGCTGCCTCGCTGTCAGCTTCCCACCAGGTACACCAGGAAGGCGTCGATGTCCCCGTTGTTTACCCAGCCGTCGCGGCTACAGTCGGCCAGTTCAAGCGCGCAGTCAGGGTTGGCCAGCTCATATGCCGACGGGTCGAGCAGCGCCATGACGAACAGATCGATGTCCCCGCTATTGACCCAACCGTCGCAATTCATATCACCAGCCACGATGTTCCGGTTGAGATACAGGAAGTTGCCGACCGTGGAGTCCCAGTTGGTCATGACCATGTCCGGCTTGCGCGAGTAGCTGTATTCGACCACTACGTCGCCGGCCGGCGCCGCGACAGTGATCCACCCACCAACACGGTTAATCGTGTACTCGCTCGGCCCCAATTCGGTATCGTCACGCCAGACCCGGTAGACTTCCTGTACGGGTTGATGTGCCAGATGGAACAGTTGTCCGGCGGCTTGTGCCCCCGAGAAGACATCGCGTGTCAGCAGTATTCCATCATTATTCACATCCGCGAACACGATGCGCTCGACCACGGTGGAGCGCGTCGACTGCCAGTCACTATCGCTGCCGAACCCGGTTCCACCATTCAGGAATATGCGTGGGCGACTCCACCAGGCGCCGCTGGCCAGATCGAGGAGGCCGTCATCGTTGACATCCGCCAGCGCGACCGCCGATCCGTAGTCGTGTGAGTCGTTGAAATAGGTCCAGTTGGGCGACGTCGAGAACAGCCCCGTTGACTGACCGTCGTACTGGCGCAGGTCGCCGACACCGCCAAAAAGCTGGGCGTTGTCGGTTGCGATAAGGTCGCGCCTTCCGTCACCTGTGACATCGCCGACCGCGGCCATGATGCTGAACTGCGCCGGGTTGTCGGTAGTGTGCCAACTCGCCGTGGTCTCCAGCACCCCACCCAGATTGCGGTGGATGTAGCTGTTGTGGTTGGCCCCGAGCAGCAGCAGGTCGAGCCAGCCGTCGTCATCGGCGTCGACCCACAGCGCGTTCATGTAGTCGCGCGTGTCATCACTTTGCCAACTGGCCGTCGACTCGAGCGCTCCACCGATATTCAGGTGTACGTAGTTGTGATCGGTGTCCGGGTTGCTGTATGGCCAGCCGGTGGCCACGGCCAGGTCGGGTCGGCCATCGTTGTTCATGTCACCAAACGCAACCCCGAATGCGTTGGCCAGCTCGTCCGAGACCCAATCGGGCGTCGCCGAGAGCGTTCCCGCCTGGTTCATGTACACCTTGGCGGCGTTGGACACGGTCGAGGATTTGCCGAGGTTCGCCACGGCCACGTCGGGCCAGCCATCTCCGTTGACATCCGCGACATCGAGGTGACCGTGATAGAACGTATCGGCGGATTGCCAGTCAGGGAGGGTGGGCAGCGTACCGTCGCCCTGGTTGTAATAGACGACCACGTGCTGTGAGGCCATGTCGTTGCCGTTGGCGACGACAAGGTCGACAAAACCGTCCAGGTCGATGTCAACCAGTGCGGCCCCGGTGCTGAACTGCGTATCCGCTGAGAACCAATCGGGACCCACGGGATAGACCGACGCGGCCGCCACGTGCCCTAGAATGAGCGAGGCAATCACTACCCCGATGGTGCGCATCTCATTCGCTCCTGGTCCCCAATAGAGCGCGACACCAAGTCGTTCCAAGCGGAAACAAGCAGCTAGCAGTCACTATTAGCCATTATACCAGCCTGCCGCGTAGCGGATCAACGTACGTGGCGCCGTCGCTGCCTGACAATGCCGGCTGGCCCCCCGGAAATGACGTGTTACCGCGCGGAGCTCTTGGTGGTCCGCTTTTTGGCGCGCGTGGTGCGTTTCTTCTTCGGGGCGCGCGGATCCTTGCCCTGGTCGCGGAGTTTCTGCTCGCGGGCCGCCAACAGCTCCAGCCCCTCGTCCAGCGTCAGCGATGCGGGATCCCGGCCCTTCGGTATCGTGGCATTTACGACACCATCAGTCACATATGGGCCGTAGCGGCCGCTCTTTACCTGAATCGGGGCGGAACTGGTCGGGTGCGCGCCCAGCTCAGCCACAACACTGGCTGCGGCACTGCGGCCACGGCGACCCTTCGGTTGTTTGAACAGCTCCACGGCCTCCGGAAGCGTGATGGATGCAAGCTGTTCGTGGTTACTCAGGCTGCGCGTGTCCGACCCGGCCTTCAAATAGGGGCCAAAACGCCCATCCTGCGCCGTTATCTGCTCGCCGCTCTCAGGGTGTACACCCACCACGCGTGGAAACGACAGCAGCATCAGCGCGTCTTCAAGCGTGATCGTCTCGGATGACATCGACGGCCACAGGCTGGCCATCTTGGGCTTTCCCCCACGCTTCACGGTGCCCTTGTCCGTCAGCTCAGGGTCGCCGAGCTGCACGTACGGCCCGAAACGCCCCGATTTTATGTACACCGGCTTGGACGTGTCGGGATCGTCCCCGAGCGTCCTGGCACCCTGGGCAGCGCGCTCGAGCAACTCCAGCGCCAGCGAAACGCTCACCTCATCGGGCGCGATGTCGTCAGGCACTGTCGCGCGTTGATCACCGTCGCCAATCTGAACGTACGGTCCATAGCGCCCGACGCGAACCACGACCGCCGCGCCATCTTCCGTCTTGCCGATGTCGATACGCGAGACCTCGCGCGCGTCGATGCTCTCACCACTCCCGTCAACCAGGGCCTTCAGGCCGATGTCGGCGATGTGATCACCATTACGCTTCGCGCCCGGGTCGCCGAAGTAGAAATCATGCAACCAGGGGCCGGGATCGCGCTGGCCGCTGGCGATCGTGTCCAGCCCGTCTTCCATCTTGGCGGTGAAGTCATAATCGACCAGGTCGGTCAGATGCCGCTCAAGCAGGTTAACCACCGCGAACGCGGTAAACGTCGGCACGAGGGCCGTACCCTTGCGCCATACGTACCCGCGATCCTGGATGGTCTGGAGGATCGTGGCGTAGGTTGACGGACGGCCGATGCCGCGCTCCTCCAGCTCCTTGATCAAACTGGCTTCGGTGTAGCGCGCCGGCGACTGAGTGAAGTGCTCCAGCGGCGTGACTTCCATTGGGTCAAGCTGCTGACCGGACGACAGCGGCGGCAGCACCTTTTCCTGATCTTCGAGCTCGGCCTGTGGGTCATCCGATCCCTCGACGTACGCGCGCAGGAAGCCCGCAAACGTGATGACCTTGCCGGACGTCAAAAACGTCGCCGTGCCGCGTGACGAAGTCGGCGCGTCTATGCGCACCGTCGTTCGCTTGCCATGCGCATCTTTCATCTGCGAGGCGACCGTACGCTTCCAGATCAGCTCGTAGAGTTTCTGCGCATCGGAGTCGAGTTCGCCCGCAACGCTCTTGGGTGTCCGGAAGCTCTCGCCGGCGGGTCGGATCGCCTCGTGGGCTTCCTGGGCATTCTTCGACTTACGCGCATACACGCGCGGTTGCGCGGGCAAATACTCCTGGCCATACAGCTCTGAGACCTGCTTGCGCGCGGCGTTTATGGCCTGGCTGGACAACGTCGTCGAGTCGGTTCGCATGTACGTGATGTAACCATTCTCGTACAGGCTCTGCGCCAGACGCATCGTCCGTTGGGCGCCGAAGCGCAGCTTGCGAGCGGCCTCCTGCTGGAGTGTAGAGGTAATGAACGGCGCGTACGGGCGGTTGATGAAGGGTTTTTCGGCAACATCGGCGACCACGAATTCCGCCGACGTCAGTTCGGTTGCCAGCGCCCGAGTTTCTTCGCCGAGCAGGCATACCACCTTGTCGCCGTTCTTGAGCTTGCCCGTCTCGTTATCGAAGTCCTTACCAGCGGCGATCCGTCTGCCGCCAAGCTCGATCAGTCGAGCACTCAGCGCCGCAGTTGTTTCGCCATGCGTTTTGAGCCGGGCGTCAATGTCCCAGTACTCGGCGGACACAAAACGCATGCGCGCGCGTTCGCGGTCAACGACCAAACGGGTAGCCACAGATTGGACGCGTCCCGCCGACAATTTCGGCTTGACCTTCCGCCAGAGAACGGGCGAGACTTCGTAGCCGAAGAGCCGGTCGAGTATGCGCCGCGTTTCCTGGGCGTTGACCAGATCGCGGTCGATGTCGCGTGTGTTGTCGATGGCGCGCGTGATCGCCGACTTGGTGATCTCGTCGAACACCATGCGGCGCACCGGGCACTTGGGCTTGAGCACCTCCGTAAGATGCCAGGCGATGGCCTCACCCTCGCGGTCCTCATCGGTAGCAAGCAACAGCTCAGAGGCGTTCTTGAGATGGCTCCTCAGCTTGCGGACATGCGATTGCTTTCCGCTGGGTACGATATACAGCGGCTTGAAGCCCTCATCGACGTTCACACCCAGCCGAGCCCAGCTATGGTTCTTGTGCTCGGCGGGAATCTCGGCGGCGTTGGACGGCAGGTCGCGAATATGCCCAATCGATGACTCGACGACGAATCCATCACCCAGATACTTGGAGATGGTACGTGCTTTCGCCGGCGATTCGACGATCACCAGTGCCTTGGCCTGAGAGCTCTTATTGACCATTCGGAAGACCTAAGCCCATGTGTACAAGTACGTTACGCGGGCAGAGCCCGCCCGGGCCCTGAGACCCTATCGGGCGCGGGCCCAACCGCGCCTTGAGCAAATCACCGATCTGCACAGTATGATGCTTAGCGCGCGTGGGGAGGCATGTCAAGTGTGCGGGCCCGGCAACGGGCGCCAGTGCTTTACCTTTTGGGCGCCCGAAACCGGTTCCAATAGGCATTACGATGGCGTCAACGCGGCACGGGATTTGTGGCTCCCCCTCAATGTTCGAACACGCCGCTGCCACGCTACCTTGTCGGCAACCTGCCTGCTTGGCGTATTCGCCAGTGCCTGCCCCCTTCCTACACATCCCTGCGCGCAACCGCTAATATGGCAGCGTCTCACGCGAGAGTGGCGGAATTGGCAGACGCGCTAGATTTAGGTTCTAGTGGGACATCCCGTGCGGGTTCGAGTCCCGCCTCTCGCAGTTTGTGGCTATCAGCGATCAGCTATCAGCTTTCAGCCAGGCGTGCTCGTCGGCCACCATAGCTGATCGCTGACCGCTGATAGCTGAATGCCGTCGCTTCTACTCTGTCGGCAGCCAATCGACCCACATACGCGTCGTTGGGAAGTCGATTGTGGCCGATCGCATGTCACGAAACGCGGACATGCCGATTAGCACCCCGCTCTGCACACCGAGAATCGGGCTGAGCGTGTCATCCAGCACACCCACGCCGATACCGCTGGCGTTGTGATATGTGCGTCCGGGTATCTCCACATCGACGCCCGGGCCAACGACAAATGTCTGCGCCGCTCCCGAGCCAACGCCGGCCGCATCCAGCCCCAAAGCGTCGCCTGAGATGGTGCGCAGCTTGTCCGCGGCGGAGAGGTCGCGCATCAGCTCGGGGGATAGATACATCCCGTCGGCCCCGCTGTCGAACACCGCCACAACGGGACGCCCGTTCACGCTCACAATCGGCATCAATTTCGAATCGCCAATGATCCGCAGCGGCAGCTCCGCTCCCGGGGCTGATTTGGAAGACGAAGGCGTCACGGTCAATTCGGCCTTGGCGAAGTTCATGGTCATGCGCGCATTGCCGAACACGCCGGTGCCAATTATCCCATCGCCGATCATGTCCGGCACATCGAAGATACGCGCGCCGACGCGCCGACAACAGATGTTGCCGATCTTGAGGTCGTCGATGATGGCCTGCTGCGAGGTGTCCTTGCCGCCGACACCGCGAATGGTCGCTTCACCAAACTGCTCGAGCCCGATTTGCTCAGCCGCGTCGTTATCAAGCGAGATGATGGTGCTGCCACCGGTGTCGAGGATCATGTCAAACGGGCCGTGCCCGTTAATCTCGACCCTGCAAGAGGGCAAGCCAATCAGCGGCGCCTTGGTCATCGGCGCCCTGCCGTGCTTGATCACCTGGTTCAGCGGCTCATCTCCGGCGCGGCGGAAGAACTCGTCGGTACCGGCCAGCGACTCGGCGAAGTAGGACTCCGGATAGCCGTTCGCAACGTCAACCAGCTCTAGAACGCGCTTGACCATCGCCGACAGGTTCTTGAGCTGATTGTTCGCCTGCCGCGCCGACAGCACGGCCACGAGTCCTTCGGCGGTCTGCGGTGTGAGTTTGTCGAGTTGCTCGGCCGCCGCCAGCGCGCGCTCGGTCTGGCCGCGCTGGAGGCATGTATAGATAATGACCTCGAGCGCCACCGGGTCCCGGCTGTCGGTTGGAAACGTGTCCGCGAGGGCCTCGGACTCGCGCAAGAGGCCCCCCCGCCGCAGCGCCCGCGCAAACCGCGCCTGCATGCGTGCGTCATCGCCGAATTGCGGACGGGCCTGCTCGACCAGCTTCAGCGCGGCGCGCCAGTCGTCAGCGCGATACGCGGTGTCGAGACCGGTGATGTACGCCTCGGCGGTTTTCTCACGCTCCGCGCACGCCACGGCATCGGCAACCTTGGCACGCCACGGATTATCTTCGGCGCGGACAGTCGGTAGAAAAAGCATGGCCAACACTAATGCTCCCAGAACGCGCTGCATCGGTCACCTCAACAATCATGGGTTAGGTCGATCGGGTCCCTTGGTCTTTGACTCGCGCACGCCGCGCTGCCGTGCCTCCTGCGGCGATGAGTACACACGCAGGTCGCTGGGCTCGATGGTATCCACCCACTCGGCGTCCGGCTTGTGATAGACATCGCCGCTGATGCTGCCATATACCTGCTCGGCCGACGGCTTGCCGACCGACTTGGCGAGAAAATCGGTAATGAGGGCCTCCACGCCGGGCACGCGGCCAAACATCTGCGTGCCGTGCGCGCGGGCGTCATCAATGACGCGCGCTTCTGCTCCGTCCATTAACGGCGCCAGCTTGTCGCAAGCCTCGCGCTCGTCCGCCGTGGCGAGCAGCAGCACGTGACGGCCGTGGGTGGCGCGCAGATCGGAACTCGAATCGAGGCCCAGGTAGCGCAGCCCGGGCGTCATGCAGACAACTGCATCGACGCTGCGATCCTCACGGGCGTAGCGCAGGGCGACGCTGCAACCGACACTCGCCCCAACCAGCGCGAAACGCGATCGATCCAGACCTTCGCGTTTGGCCAGCCAGTCGTAGGCGCCGCGCACGTCATGCGTCATATCCTCGAACAGCTTGGTTTCGCGTGCCATGACCCGCTCGCGCGTGGCCGGGGTGGCGCTGCGACCATGGCCGCGCATGTCCAGCGCGAGCACCGCAAAGCCCGCCTCGTGCAAAGGGCCGATCAGAGGCTGCCATGTCGTGCGGTCGTGCCGGTACATGTGCAGCAGAATGACGATCGGCGCGCCGTACTTCTGTGGTTTGGGGGCGAAGTAGTCCGCGGAAATAACGTGCCCGTCATGGGCCTTGAATTCGATCTCGGACGCGGCCGGCGGCTGGGCAGCAGCCGAGCTCGCCAACACCAGCGCCAGAAGCAGTGTGGCACAGACACTCGTCGCGCGCATGGGGCACCCTCCATCGTACGGTTCGGCGTCAGACACGCATCTTAGCCGACGGAGCCAATGCGTAGTAGTCACATCACCAGCCGAGCCTGCGAGCAATGCTTCCCACGGGTGTGCCCCCCGCCGCACTCACGTCCCGGCCGGTCGTCGGGCGGGCGGATACACCGTGCGGATCGCCGTCAGGATTGTCCGCGTAGCGGGTGACTTGTTGAGCGTGTAGAAATGGATGCCCGGGGCGCCGCGCTGGAGCAGTTCGAGACATTGGGCCGTGGCGTGGGCGACGCCAAGAGAAAGCACCGCGTTTGGATCGTCCTGTAGCAGCCGCAATTCGCGCATCAACTCGTCGGGAATTGTCGCCCCACAAGTCCGCGTGAAACGCTCGATCTGCTTGACGTTAGTGATGGGCATGATGCCGGGGATGATCGGCACGCCGATACCCGCCGCGCGTGCGCGGGCCACAAAGTCGAAGTACTTCCGGTTGTCGAAGAAGAGCTGCGTAATGAGGAACTCACAGCCCGCGTCGAGTTTCTTGCGCAGATTTGCGAGGTCGGTGTCGGCGTCAGGGGCCTCGGGATGCACCTCAGGATAACAGGCCCCTCCGACGCAGAAACTGAAGTACTGCCGGGCGAACGCGGCCAATTCTGACGCATGGTTGAAGCCGCCTTCCACCGGCTGGAACTCGGACTCGCCGCGCGGCGGATCACCCCGCAGGATCAGCGTGTTCTCGATCCCGGAATCGGCCAGCTTCCACAGGATCCCCTGCAACTCGTCGCGCGTGGCGCCGGCGCAGGTTACGTGTGCCATGGGCTCGATGCCGTAGTCGTCTCTGAGGTGCGTAACGAGCTCGACGGTCCGCCCGCGCGTGCCGCCGCCGGCCCCCCAGGTGACGGAGACATAGGTGGGGCGCAGCTCGCGTAAAGAGGCCAGGGTGCGGCGCAGACTTTCGAATCCTGCCTCATCCTTGGGGGGAAAGAACTCGAATGAGATGCTCGGCTGGCCGGTTGTCAGTAGTTCGCGAATACGCATGGGGTTTCAGCCTCTCTTGTCTCATCGTCAGCGCGCGCCCGGTCGATGAAGGCGAACATCCGCCGCCGCTCATCCGCCTGATTCACACGCGCCGCCCACGGCGAGCCGTGGGGCATCCTGGCGAGGTAGCGAGACGCCGCGAGCGCTTTCCCACAGCGACGGCTTACGCTAGGATGTTGGGTCCGGCTTTCGGCACAACTCGATTCCAACACAGTGCAGAGAGAACAAGGTATGAAGATTCTCGTGTTAATCAAGCAGGTTCCGGACTCGACGACCAGAATCAAGGTGTCCGCCGACGGGAGCGATATCGACCGCGCGGGCATAAAGATGGTAGTCAACCCGTTCGACGAGTTCGCCATCGAGCAGGCAGTCTTGCTCAAAGAGAAGCGCAAGGATGTCGAGCAGGTCACCGTGTTAACGCTCGGGCCCGCCCGTGTGTCCGAGGCCCTGCGGACAGCCCTGGCCGTCGGCTGCGATGACGGTATCCACATCCAGGACGACGCCTTTGACGCCCTCGACGATCTGCAACTGGCCGCGATCATGGCGGCGGTGATCAAGGAGGGCGGCTACGATCTGCTGCTGACCGGCAAGCAGGAAATCGACCTCGATAGCGGGCACCTGGGCCCGGCGCTGGCCGAGCTGCTCGACATCCCGCACATCGGCGCCGCTGTCAAACTAGAGATAGCGGAGGATGGCGGGTCGTTTGTCGCGCGACGTCGCGTCGAAGGCGCCGAGGAAGTCGTCGAGGTAGCGCTGCCGGCGCTGGTGACGTGCGAGAAAGGGCTGTGCGAGATGCGGTATCCATCACTGCCGAATCTCATGAAGGCAAAGAAGAAGCCCATTCGTTCCGTTGCCGCCGCCGACATACCCGGCCTTGATGAGCTCACTTCGGGAATGGGCGGCACGCGTATGCACGAGCTCACGCCGCCCGCCGAGCGCCCGCCGGGCAGAGTCATCCCCGGCGAGCCCGATGAAGCCGCCAGAGAGCTGGTCAAGCTGCTACGTGAAGAGGCGAAGGCAATCTGATGAAAGTCGTGGCGTTCGGCGCGCCAGTCGGACGTATCGACCAGGAGAGTGTCCCTTGCGACAGCGGGCGACTCGGGGGTCGGCCGTCAATCTTTCGGAACCCGTGGCCAAGCGAGTAGAGTGCTTCCATGACAGACGACATACTCATTTTTGCCGAACAACGTGACAACCGGCTTCATCCCGCCGCCTTGCAGATCGTCACCGCCGCGCGCCAACTGGCCGACAAGACCGGCGGTCAAGCGATCGCCTGTGTCATCGGGGATGACATCGGCAACGCCGCCGCAGCCGTGAACGTGGCCGGCGTCGACAAGATAATCACCGTTACCGATCCGAGCTTGGGGTCATACTCTACCTTGCGCTATCGCTCGGCGCTGTGCGGCGTGATCGACAGCATCAAGCCACGCATCGTGCTCATGCTGGCCACTTCAATGGGGCGCGACTTGTCGCCACGGGTGGCGGCGCGCATCGGCGGCGGCCTGGCGACCGACGTGGTCGATCTGGACATCGTGGACGGCACCCTCAAGGTCAAACGGCCGATTTACAACGGTAAGGCAATGGCAGCGGTCGAGTTCCCAGCCGGCAAGCCCGCCGTGGCCACCGTGCGCCCCAACACCTTCGCCGCCCCCGCCGACACCGGCTCGGCTGCGACCGAGGCTTTGCCCTTCAGTCCGACGGCCGGCGATGAGCGCATCACTGTGAAGGAAGTCGCCAAGACCGGCGGTGATATCAAGGATGTCGCCGAGGCTGACATAATCGTCGCCGGCGGCCGCGCCCTCAAGAACGAGGAAAACTTCAACATCATCATCGAGCTGGCCGGCGAGTTGGATGCGGCGGTAGGCGCATCACGCGCCGCCTGCGATGCCGGCTACCAGCCTCACAGCCGGCAGATCGGCCTGACAGGGAAGACTGTAACGCCCAAGCTGTACATCGGCTGCGGTATCAGCGGCGCCATTCAGCACCTGGCGGGGATGCGTGGCAGCAAGGTGATCGTGTGCATCAACACCGATCCGGAAGCCCCGCTCACGAAAGTCGCCGACTACACAATCCCGCACGACCTGTTCAAGGTGGTGCCCGTACTCACTGAGGAAGTGAAGAAACTCAAGGCCCAGGGCTGAGGAGAACCGGCCGACAGCGCCCGAGAGCGATCAGCTTTCAGCGTTCAGCCATCAGCTACAACAACAAGCCGCGTTACCGACCCGTCCGCTGTCTTTGTGGCTGAGTGCTGATAGCTGAACGCTGAAAGCTGAAGGCCGAACGCTGAAAACTCACCACCACTCATGTCCGCGGAGATCAGTATGCACGACCCACGTATCGACAAACTCGCCCAGGTTCTGGTCAAGTACAGCGTCGCCGTCAAGAAAGGCGACATCGTCGCAATCGTCGGAACGCCACTGGCCGAGCCGGCGATCGTCGCGACGTACCGTGAAGTGCTTAAGGCCGGCGGGAATCCGTGGGTCAGAATCGCGCCCGAATCCTGCGGTGAGATTCTGCTGAAGTTCGGCAAGCCGGAGCAGCTCAGCACGCCGCCGCCGTTCGAAAAGCACATCATGTCGGGCACGAACGTGCGGATCGGCATTTTCGGGAGTGAGAACACGCGCGCGCTGAGCGGCGTTGACCCGGCCAAACAGGCGCTGGTGAGCAAGGCGCGCAAACCGATTCTGGACGTGTTCATGAAACGGGCCGCCCTGCCCAAGCGCGACCCGAAGCGGCTGCGCTGGACCGGTACCAACATCCCCACCAACGGCTTCGCGCAGGAAGCCGAAATGTCGCTCGGTGAGTACGCCGACTTCGTCTTCGACGCCTGCAAGCTCAACGAGCGCGACCCGGTCGCCGCCTGGCAAAAGCTCGGCCGCCAGCAACAACGGCTGGTCGATGTGCTAAACAAGGGCCGCGAGGTACACATCCGCACGCGCAACGGCACTGACGTGCGTTATGGCGTGAAGGGGCGGCGCTGGATGAACTGCGACGGACACGAGAACTTCCCCGACGGCGAAGTGTTCACCGGCCCCATCGAGGACGCCACCGACGGCGTGGTTGTCTTCGACTTTCCGGCGGTCGCCGGCGGCCGCGAGGTTGACGGCATCCGGCTCGAATTCAAGGCCGGCAAGGTCGTCAACGCCAGCGCGACGAAGAATGAGAGTTTCCTGCACAAGATGATCGAGCAGGATCGCGGGGCGCGCATCGTTGGTGAGCTGGCTCTGGGAACAAACTACGCCGTCAAACGCTATACACGCAATACGCTTTTCGATGAGAAGATCGGCGGGACGTTTCACATGGCGCTGGGCGCGGCGTATCCCGAGACCGGCGGCAAAAACACCAGCGGCCTGCACTGGGATCTGGTCTGCGATTTGCGCCGCGGCGGCGTGGTAGAGGTTGACGGCAAGGTCATCAGCAAGAGCGGCAAGTTCCAAAACGCCGCCTGGCCCCGGTAACGCCGGTTCCTCCTCAAGAGCGGCGCAGGCCGCCATCAGAATAGCGGTGCGGGTGCGAGATACGCTGGTGCGAGATTCATATCTCGCACCCACGCTGGCGGGAGCCGCCTCCCGCATCGCCTGACCGCGGGAACTGATTCGCGCAGAGGAACGTGCGAGAAAGGATTCTCGCACGAGCAATTCATTGCACGAGCAACTCCACAAACGCGTCGATATCGCCGTTATTGACCCAACCGTCGCCGTTGATGTCGCCGTTCATGATGTAGCAATCCGGGTATTCGTCGGGGTATAGCTCGGGATACGACATGGCGAAGATAAACGCGTCGATGTCGCCGTTGTTGGCCCAGCCGTCGCAGTTCATGTCGCCGAGCGACTCACACTCGTCCGGAATGCCGTTGGCATTGAGGTCCGTACTCGCGCCGGCGGTGATGTCGTCGCTATCGGCGACGCCGTTCTCGTTGCAGTCGGGAGCTATGTGAAGGATCACCAGCCCACCCGCTACGTCCGCCACGTAGACATAGTCACCGGATACCGCCACACCCCACGCCCACCTGTGCGTGTCATATCCACCCACCCGAAATGGTGCCGTGGGGTCTGCGATGTTAATCACTTGGAGGCCGCTCAAGTAGTCGGCGACATACGCGTAGTCGCCCGATATCGCCACGTCGCAGGCATCCCCGCTCGTGTCATATCCGCCCTCACGGAACAAGGCGTTCGGGTCGGAGATGTTGATCACCTGAAGACCGGCCTCATAATCGGCCACGTACGCGTATTCGCCGGAGACCGCCACGTTGCGCGCAGACCCGCTTGTGTTGTATCCTCCAACCCAGTCAGGGGCGGCCGGGTCTGAAATGTCAATCACCTGAAGCCCGGCGTCCGAGTCTGCCACATAGGCGAAGTCGCCCGCCACCGCCAGGCCGTGGGCCTGCCCGCTCGTGTCGTATCCGCCCGCCCAGACCGGTGCGGCTGGGTCCGAGATGTGTATCGCCAGGAGCCCGGGAGAACCATCCGCCACGTATGCGTAGTCGCCAGAGACCGCCACATCCAAGGCGAACCCGCTCGTGTTGTATTCGCCTTCCCGGAAAGGGGCGCCCGGGTCTGAGATATTGACCACTTGAAGACCGGCATGGTATGCCGCCACATACGCATGGTTGCCAAAGATCGCCACGCGCCACGCATTCTCGTTTGTGAGGCATTCACTCACCCAGACCGGGGCGGACGGGTTCGAGATGTTGATCACGTGAAGGCCGCTGCCCAGGCCAACCGTGAGGCGTAGTTGCCCGAGACAGCCACGTCCCAGGCGTGCCCGCCGGTCGCGTATCCACCCTCCCGCAGCGCTGCGTTCGGCTCCGAAACATCGATCACCTGCAAACCGGCAATATGGCCTGCGACGTATGCATGGTCGCCCGAAACCGCCACGCCACGGGCATGCCCGCTCGTGTCGTATCCGCCCTCCCGAACCGGCGTGGCTGGGACCGAGATGTTGATGATCTGAAGACCGGCCACGTAGTCTGCCACGTAGGCGTAATCACCGGAGATAGCCACAGCCCAGGCAGACCCGCTAGTGTCGTATCCGCCCACCCTCACCGGGTCAGCCGGCTCCGAGACATTCATCACCTGAAGACCGGCATTCGAATCAGCCACGTAGGCATAGTCGCCAGAGACCATCACGCCGCGGGCGTAACCGGTCGTGTCGTATCCACCTTCCAAGAACGGCGCGCCTGGATTGGAGATATTGATCACAGCCAGACCGGCGTCATCATCCGCCACGTAGGCGTAATCGCCCGAGACTGCCACGCCGTAGGCGTACCCGTCCGTGTCATATCCTCCCTCTCTGACCGGAGCGGCCGGGTCGGAGATGTTGATCACTTGAAGACCGCTCTCATAATCCGCGACACAGGCGTAGTCGCCGGAGAGTGCCACATCCACAGCCACGCCACTCGTGGCGCATTCGCCAACCCAAATCGGCGCGGCGGGGTTCGAAATGTCGACCACCTGAAGACCGGCATAATAGCCAGCCAGGTAAGCGTAGTCGCCAGCGACCGCCACGCCGAAGACAATATCCGGCAGCACCTCCGACTGGCCCAGGAAGGTCGGGTTGGTTTGGTCAGACACGTCCAGAATGACTAGGCGGGGGCCGGTACCCATGTAGGCCACATCACCGACGACGGCCACGTCATAGCACGCACCGCCAATCTGCCCAACCGGTTCCAGAAGAACCGTATCCGCCGACGCCGTCGTGGTGCAGATGAGTATTGCCGTAGTCAGTGCCAGTGTTCTCATCGCCGACCCTCCCTTGTTGCTGCCAGAGCCGATGGACGCGGAGCGTCCGACGCGGGAGTCGGGCGCTCTACTTATAGCGTAGCGATTTGGGGCGCGCTATGTCCAGAGCAATGGTGCTGCAACCCGCCCCCTGTATCTGCGCGGGCCGCCGTCAGAATTACATTGCGGCGAGCCACACCCTACGGTTTAGTCAGGATTACGGTGCGGCGGGCTGCACGCTACGGTTTCGCCTTCATCGCCGCCGGCAGGTGCGTGTCAACGATGCCCGCCGCGCTTTCGCGGCCGAGCGAGAGTGCGGCCGGCACCTTGGCCGGGATGTGGTCCATGCGTGCGGCGTTGGCCTCCTCGGAATACATGTGCAGCGTGCGTGTCGGGAAGGCGAATTCGACGCCCAGCGAGTTTGCCAGCCGGACCATGTCGACAATCAACCTCTGTCGCTCGCGCAGCTCGATCTCCCAGGTTCGGGCTTCGAGGAAGCAGTAGAGCAGGATGTCGATCGACGAGTCACCGAGTTCGTTCACATATACGTAGAAGGTCTCCTTGTGCGTAACCGGGTGCTGCCTGATCAACTCGCGAATCCCTTCGGTAAACGCTTCAAGCGCCTCCGGCTTTGTATCGTACGTAACGCCGATCATGGCCTTAAAGCGGCGCAGCGGGCGGCGTTGCATATTGTCGATGGTGGCGTTCATGATCTCGCTGTTGGGAATCGTGACCTGCGACTTGTAGAAAGTGCGTATGCGCGTGCTGCGCAGGCCGACCGAGTCGACCATGCCCTCGACGCCGCCGACGATCACCCAGTCGCCCACCTGGAAGGGCCGGTCGAGCACGACATTGATCGACCCGAAGAAATTCTTGATCGTATCCTGGGCGGCAAAGGCGATTGCAAGACCGCCAACTCCGAGCCCGGCGACGAGCCGCCAGGCATCAATGCCGAAGATGACGTTCAGCAGAAAGATCAGGCCCAAGGCCACCGCCATGACCTTGAGCGTCTTGTCCATCAACGGCACGACGACATCGTCGAGGCGTGAGGCGCTACCCGCGGCCCGCGCCGCGGAATAGGTCATCACCAGGTCGATCAGCCGATAGGCCGCCAGGACCGAGAAGAACGTCATCACGATCCGCAGCAGCCAATACGCCCACATGACCATCACCTGCGGCAGATCCAGGAGCTGCAGGCCACCCCACCACACGCCGAGCATCGCCAGCATCGCCAGCGGCATTAACGATCGGCGAACCGTGCTGGGCAGCATGGCCACGTCCCGCGTGCTCAATATGCGGCGGCCGATCGGTGCCGCGACCACGGAGACACACACGCGCGCCAGCGGCCCCAACACCAGCAGGAGTAAAACGCCGAGCCACTGCCAGAGCTCGATACGCAGAAAATCATGCCGCAGCGCCGACGGCACCCAGTATTCCCTGATGAACAGAGCGGGCAGCGCCGCGGGCGAGATGGCCCGCGCCGACGGACTCACGCCATGCTCGGCCCACGATGGGTGAATCGGCTGACGCTCCATCGTGTCGTAGAGCGTCTCGATCTTGGCAACCGTGCGGGACGTGAACAACCACGCCCCTTCGCGCGGCGGCGTCCACTGGCGGTCGAGTTCCACGCGCCCGGCCGTGCGCGCCAGCAGATCAAACGAGTCGCCGTCGCTGTCGTCGGGAATCTGTGATTCGGGAATCCACTCCGTACGGATCATGACCAGCCACAGCTTCCCCGCCATGATGGGGGCCAACTCTCGCTGCGTGACACTCAGCTCGGAAAGATCCAGGCATTGCGTCGCCCGGGCCAGGTCACCCTCACGCATCGCCCGGCGGAATGTGCGCACGGTAGCGCGCGGCGATCTGAACGCGGAGCGCACGTGCGGAACGCCGGCTGATGCAGCCGCCGCCGGTGACGCGGCAACCGGCAGGGCCGCCGAGGTGTCACCGGCCGGCGGCGCGGACACGATCGGTTCGGGCTGGCCGGCTGACGAGTCTGCCAGGGCCTCCAGCATGCGCGGTACGTCACGCACGGTTTCAGCGCCAAACAGCCAGCGACCATCCGCCTGTCTGATCAGCGTTACGCCCAGCGGGTCGAGGCCGAACGCATAGGTCGGTTTGTGATCGTCGGGGAGTTCGGCGTCCAGATCATCGAGCTTGAGCTGGCCGGTCTGTTGCAGTGCCCCGAGGATCCTGGCCAGCCCATCAACGTACGCGATACCACTCTCTTCAGCGAACGCGGCGATGTACTCCGGACCGCGCAGCCGCATCGCATCGGCGACGTCCGCCGCGGTCTCGAGCTTGAGCTCAGCCTTGAGGGCCGCCGCGGCCGCCTCGGAAAAGTCCAGACAGCGCAGCGCGTCGGCGTAGTAGGCGGTATCAACCTCCTTGGCCTCGCTGGCCCGGTCAAGGAAGTACGTGACCGTGTGAAACGGTGAGCGCAGCAGCTTCAAATCCGCGGGCTGAACCGCCGGTTTGGATTCATGCGCCGCGCGTGCGGCGATCGCCTCGCGCAGACTCGGCAGATTCTCATGCCAGCGCGGAATCTCCCTGACCGTGTTGGCCGAGAAACGCCACTCGTGAATCGTGGTGGGCTCAGTGCCGGCCTCGCTGACCACCTCGCGCGGCAGGCGTTCGAGAACCAGCACAAAGGGCGGCTTACCAAACGACTGCACGTCACCCTTGACCGTCGGTTCGTCCGGCAAAACCGCGGTGTCGTTGGGATCCAGATAACCCGCGTCGATGAGCGCACTCAGGATATCGTAAAGCTGGACCACGTAGTCCGGTCCCTTGGCGGCGCGCGTATCCATATCCATGGTGCCGAGGTCAAGGCAGTCCATCGCCAGCGTGTGCAGGTCGGCGCGAGCGTTTGGGTCACGTGCTGACTCGGCCTTGCGCAGAGTCACTAGAAACAGGTCAACGGTGTCGTGGGGCGTGCGAAGTGGATTCTCAATCGCCACGGCCTGCGTTGCCGGGCTGGCAATCGGCGTATCATCTTGCGCACCGGCGAAAGCCAGCGGCAGCAGTGCCAGCACGGCCGTCGCTGCCAGGCGCGCGAATGCGCTGCGGATGGGGTTCATGTCATGTCACCTTGCTTCGGATTTCGATGTATCAGCGCCCGCTGCGGACCGGACGGCGCTAATCTACCGGGCCGCGTGGCGCTGCTCAACTCCGGGGCCTGCTGAGGCGCCTTTGCGGCGCACATTTTCGGGCCATCAGTGAATGTGCGTCGGCCGAGCGGCCGGTGGGCGGCCGGCGCCCCATAACACATCGCGCGCAGGCCAGAGCGTGTACGTCATGGTCAAGTGCGTTGGCATCGCCGTGCGGATACGTAACCGAGGCTAGGTGCCACGGACAGAGAGGCATATAATTGGCGAACAGTCGCCGCGCGGGTCGAGCACCCGTCTCAGGAGTCAGGTGTGCAACATGGCAACCGCTACATGTCAGGCCTGAGCGCCGCCCTGCTGGCGGTCACGATCATGTCTGGCGGATGCCCGTGCGAGCTGGCCGTTGAGCTGGATGACAAGCCAAGTGCCAAGCCGGTCACGCCGGGCGTGTATTGGGTCGAGTCGCTGGATGCTGGCCTGGCCTATTACGAACTCCCGCAATCTCGCTCCGATGTGGGCGTGTGGACCGTTATCACCGATGACGATACCGGTTGGTACGGCGTTGCGGGTTGGTATGAGCGGACCGCGGACCACACCTGGGTGTATCTGCCGGAGCTCGCCGATCTGACGCTGGATGACGCGATCCAGACACACGACCCCGCCCCGCAGCCCGAGTAAGCGTGCCAGCCGGCACCAAGAAGAATCGCCGGCGCGCAACACGGCAGCCCCGTACCTGGGTGGGTAGTCTCTTCGATTGATTTACCACATTAATGGGCAATGAGTACCCACCAGCGAGCCCAACCCAGACACGCCCATGAATGCCACTTCCCATAACGTTTGATGATAGCGCAACTTACAGTGACTATCGCGAATTATCCGCGTCGTTGGGCCTGCGTGGCGCAGCAATTGCTTGATTATGTCTAATGCCTAACGCCCGTGGCGGGCGCGTGCGAGCGGGGAGCCTCGCATGTTCCCGAGGTGTTGTGCCTGCGGGGAGATAGGTGGTGTTAGACCTTCCGGATTCGCTCCCCGGATGGTCCCTGGGAGTTGGAACCAACGGTTCCTTGGCGGCTACTCAGCCCGGCGGTCGCCAGGAGAGGTTCCAACTCCGTTTTTTTATACGCACATACGCCGCCATTACCATTGTGTGAGCAATCGCCCACGGGTGAGAGTCATCTCGCGACGGCAGGTCTCGCCGCGAACGACCTAGCCTACACTACCTGCCCCACACCACTGCACCATCCGACGGGAAAAGACCGGGCGCGGCGGATGCGTTACAATCCGCATTCGCGCGGGCGGCCGTCAGCACGCGCAATCCGCCGTACGAAGAAACCCGTTAGATCAATCGACGGATCATCCTTTTCCAGGAGTATGCCGCGTGGACCATGTGATCGAGTATCTGAATGACCATCAGGCCGAACACCTCGAGTGGGCCAAGAAGCTTGTGAGATTCCAGACTGTCAGCACGCTGACGGAGCACAAGCAGGATCTGGTGGACGCCGCAAACTGGCTGAAGAGCCTCTGCACGGACATCGGGCTGGTAGCGGAAGTCCACGATACCGGCGGTCATCCGGCCGTCTACGCCGAACGCATCACGGATGAAGATAAGCCCACGTACCTGGTTTATGGTCACTACGACGTCCAGCCGGTCGGCAACCGAGACCTGTGGGACGCCGATCCGTTTGAACCGGTGATCACCGATGAGTGGATGATCGCGCGTGGAGCCGCCGACAACAAGGGACAGGTTCTGATCTACCTGCGCGCGGCGGCGGCGTGGCTGGCCACGGCCAAAGAGCTGCCCATCAACCTCAAGGTACTTATCGAGGGCGAGGAGGAGATCGGCTCGCCCAACCTGGCCACGTTTATCGACGAACATAAGCAACTGCTGGCCTGCGATCACATACTTATCTCCGACACCGGCATGTACGAGGACGGCTGGCCGACGATCACGTATGGCACGCGCGGCCTGCTATATAAGGAGATCCGCCTGGCAGGCCCCAAGCATGACCTGCACAGCGGTTCGTTCGGCGGCACAATCGCCAACCCGGCCCACGTGCTCGCGGACTTGATCGCATCGCTCCACGATGCGGACGGCCGCGTGACGATCCCGGGCTTTTATGATGACGTGATTGAGGCCTCTGATGACGAACGCCGCCAACTACAGAGCCTGCCGTTCGATGAATCAGCCTATCTCGAGGACATCGGTGTCCCTGAAACCGTCGGCGAGAGAGGTTACAGCACTAATGAACGTCGATGGATCAGGCCGACGCTTGACATCAACGGTGTGTTCGGCGGGTTCATGGGCAACGGCGCCAACACGATTATCCCCGCCAGCGCGGGCGCCAAGGTCAGCATGCGACTGGTGCCCAACCAGGACGCGGAAACGCTTGGGGCCTTATTCGACGACGCGATCCGCGCCCGTTGCCCGGACAGTGTCAAACTCGAACTGATCCACCACGGCCATGCCGACGCTTACATGGCACCACTGGATAGCGCCCCGATGGCAGCGGCGATTGAGGCGCTGCGGGACGCGTTCGGCCGCGACGTCGCCCTGATACGCGAAGGCGGCTCGTTGCCCATACTGCCGATGTTCAAGAAACTGCTGGGCGTCGATAGCCTGATGCTCGGCTTTGCCAGCCCGCAGTGCAACGCACACGGGCCGAACGAAAAGGTGCGTTTGCCCGACCTCAACCGTGGGGCAGAGGCGATCGTACGGTTGTGGGCGAGATAAGTCTCTCAGAATCCGCGCTCTGTGTGATGGTGGCGCGCGTTGATTCACAACCGCGAGTTGGCGGAACACCATGAGCCCCGTCGTCCTTGAATCCTCGAGTCCTCGGCCCTGTCACATATGATCCCCGTCACGATCAAAGGCCTGACCAAAGATTTCGGCGACGTCCGGGCGCTCGACGGCATCTGTCTGAGCATCGAGAAAGGCGAGCTGTTTTTCCTTCTCGGCCCGTCCGGGTGTGGCAAGACTACATTGCTGCGCTGCATCGCCGGCTTGTGCGTTCCCAGCGCGGGGAGCATCCACTTCGCCGATCGGGATGTCACCAGTCTGCCGCCGCAAAAACGGGACACCGGCATGGTGTTCCAGAGCTATGCGCTCTGGCCGCACATGACGGTTGAGGGCAATGTTGCCTTCGGGCTCAAGGTGCGTGGATTAGGCCGCGCGGAGTGCCGGCGCCGCGCCGCCGAGGCACTCGATCTGATCAAGATGGGTGGTTATGCCCGGCGTAAGCCAAACCAGCTATCCGGCGGACAACAGCAGCGAGTCGCGCTGGCGCGCGCACTGGTTGTCCGCCCGCAATGCCTGCTGCTGGATGAGCCGCTGAGCAATCTTGACGCCAAGCTGCGGCTGGACATGCGCACGGAGATTCGGCGTCTGTGCAAACAGTTCGGACTGACAGCCATTTACGTCACGCACGATCAGAAGGAAGCGATGTCGGTCGCGGATCGGATGGCGGTCATGTTTCGCGGGCAAGTGAGCCAGATCGGCCCGCCGCGCGAGCTATACCGCCGGCCGAATGGCTCTGAAATCGCTGACTTCCTGGGTGAGACGAATCTTCTGGACGCCAGCATTGATGCGGCCAACGGGGCGGAGCGGGTGATCAGCACCTCGCTGGGCCTGCTCGCGGCGAACGCCCCGGCCGCGCCCGAGTCGGGCCGGTGCGCGGTTTCAATACGCCCGGAGGCGGTGATCGTACCCGCCGATGACAACGCCGCAAACCAGTTCAACGCGCATATCGTCGAGCGCGTATACCTTGGCGAAGCCACACAACTGACGCTGGCGGTCAATGACGTTAGACTGCGTGCGCGTGTGACCGAACACGAGGGTGTCGAGGAGCTCCAGCCGGGATGTGCCGTCCGCTGTGCGGTCGACACACGTGAAATCGTGATCCTGCGGGAGTGACCGGACCGAAGGGGTGGCACCATCGCGGTCAAGCCGGGGCGACAAATGCGGCCCGGCGGCTACTGTTATGAGGATGTCTGAGATGACTCGTGGTCTGATCGTGACATGCCTGGTCGCGGCCACCTTGTTACCCCAATTCGGGTGCGGTGGTGAGCGGGAGCGGCCTACAGCCGGCGCCGGGCCAACGAGCACCGGCCTTGAGCAACCGGGTGCCGCGTCGCAGCCGGCTGGCGACGCCGATGACTGGGATCTGGCGATTCTCACACCACACAACGACCAGATCCAACTGGAATTCGAGCAAGCGTTCAGCAAGTACATGGGCCGCACGCTGCGAATCCGCTGGATCAAACAGGGCACGCGCCAACTGATGCGCGTGCTGGATGCGACGGCGGTGGAAGGTCAGTCGTTCGGATTTGACATATTCTTTGGCGGCGGGGTGCC
Organism: Phycisphaerae bacterium; assembly: GCA_963675745.2. Lineage (GTDB taxonomy): Bacteria > Planctomycetota > Phycisphaerae > UBA1845 > Fen-1342 > JAFGRR01. The sequence continues at coordinate 101,399 of CAXXWX010000013.1, read as the reverse complement.
GGACCACGACGAGGCCGCCGCCAAGGGCTACCTCGAGAAGATCGACCTCCCGGCGGAAACGCGAGCCGCAATACCGCCGGAAATCGCCGGCGTCGCCAACCTGGATGCCAACGGCATGTGGTATGGATCGGCCCTGTCGGCATTTGGAATCGTTGTCTGCAAGAAGGGGTTGGACAATCAGAAGTTCCCACCGATCGAATCGTGGCAGGATCTGGCCGACCCCCGCATGAGCACCTGGGTGATCATCGCCGATCCGCGTAAGTCATCAAGCGTCGGCGTCGCATATGAACTGGTCCTCCAGCAATACGGCTGGGAAGCCGGCTGGCCCCTGCTCATGCAGATGGCGGCCAACGCCCGGCAGGTATCCGCTTCGGCAAGCCAGATACCCAACGAGGTCGCGCTGGGAAACGTCCTCGCCGGGCCGTGCATCGACTTCTATGCCCGCGCACGCATCCACGACAATGACGCCGGTGTGCTGGAGTACGTCAATCCGGCCGGCGGGACCGCGATCACACCCGACCCGATTTCCATTCTGCGCAACCCGCCCCACCCCGCGCTTGCCAGGAAGTTTGTCGAGTTCGTGCTGAGTTCGGCGGGGCAGGCGCTGTGGGCGCTGCCGCCGGGGGAAGAGCACGGCCCCATCAAACACGCGCTCTTCCGCATGCCCATTCGGCCGGACGTCTATGAGAAGTACGGCGACAAGCTGATGGCCACGAACCCCTACGAGCGCGCCGGCACGACGTACCTGAAAATCGATGACAGACTGCAAAACGCGCGCACGCGGCTGGTGGCGGAATTGATGGGAGCGGCACTGGTTGATCAACATGATGATCTGGTGCAGGCTTGGCAGGCTCTTGTCCGTGCTGGTGACAGCCGAGTTGCCGCCTGGGAGGAATGGCGCAAGCTGCCGTTCAGCGAGGCGGAAGGGCTGGAGTTGGCCAAGGTGCTCGCGCAGGGCGGAGAGGCCGGCTCTGCCACCGACCGGCGGATTCGTGGGCTTAAGCGTGAGTGGATCGGTTTTTTCCATCAGAAATACGAACGAGTGATCGAGTTGAGTCGATAGCGATCCGGATCAGACAGGAACCTCCTCCCATGTCCTTCAGTTTGCGTATGCTGTGCGTGTGTGGCGTGTCGATTGCCGTGATTTCGATGTCAGCCGGCTGCCCGGGGTTGCGATTCACGCTCGAGCCAAAGACGTCGCTCTCTGAGGATGAGGTGGCCGCACTCGATCAGGCCATGCGGCAATTTCAGGCGCTCGCGCGCGTATTGGGCGGCTTGCACGGTGTCTTGTCCGGGATTGAGGCGAGCGCGGCGGATGTCGCCCCCGCCGCCGCAAGCTGCCCATCGGTCAGCGTCGATGTGATGGATGGCTTGACCGCCGTCGTTCTGGACTATGGAAACACCGATTGCGTGAGTGACGCGCTGGGACGTCTGCCGGTCAGTGGCCGGGTGACCTATCAATTCGACGAATCTTCCCGCACCGGGACCATCCACTTCGACAGCTTCACAATCGACGGCCACCAGGTTGTCGGTGGCGCGACGCTGGGATACGCGTTTACCGAAGCCGATGTGCTGGAACTCGCCGGCGCGCTGGAGATCAACACTCTGGACCGGGGCATAGCGGTCGGCGTGGTCACGGTCGCGTATGAGCGTAACAGCCTGCTGACGATCGCCAACGGCGTGTGGCGCTTCAGCCCGCTTGATTTTGACGTCGAGGTAATTCACCCCGGCGACGATGGCACGACCGACATTGTGATCGACCCGAGCGGTAATCCGGAATTCATCCCGCAGGCGGGCCAACTGTCGTTTTGGATGAGCAACTCGACCCGGCTCGAGGTCGAGTTTGATTCGTCGTCCCCCACCACACATCGCGCCAATGTCATCTGGAACAACACAGAGACATTCACGTACCAGATTCCGGGTTAGCGCATTTTCGGAAACAGTCCGGCGTGTGCCACTGCTCTTGAGCAGTGCTTCTCCAACGCGAACCGCACGGCTCACAGAGCCGTGGCACACGGCCTGCTATCCGAGGCACGGCCGGCGAGGCGCCGGCCGTTACGTTCGGAACGAAGCTGCGCGGCTGACCTATTTCTTGGCCAGCACCTTTTTGGCCGCATCGACGAGTTGCTTGACGTGGTCAACGCTGTGCGCGAAGGCTTCCTTTTCCTTGGCGTCCAACTCGACTTCGAGCACCTTCTCCACGCCGCTGCTGCCGAGCACGCATGGCGTTCCGACGAAGAAGCCACCGACGCCGTACTCCTCATCGCAGTACGCCGCGCACGGCAAGACGCGCTTTTTGTCACGCACAATGGACTCGGCCATGGCGATGGTGGCGGCGGCCGGCGCGTAATAGGCGCTGCCGGTCTTGAGCAGGCTGACGATTTCGGCCCCGCCGTTACGGGCGCGTTTGACGATCTCTTCGAGCTTGCCGGCGGGAATGAGCTGCGTGACGGGGATACCGCCGACGGTTGTAAAGCGTGGTAGTGGGACCATATCATCGCCATGGCCGCCCATCAGCAGAGCCTTGACGTCCTCAACGCTACAGCCAACCTCTTCGGCGATGAATGACGTGAAGCGGGCGACATCCAGCACACCCGCCTGCCCGACAACCTTGTTGGTTTCGAAGCCCGACACCTGCCACGCCGTGTAGACCATCGCGTCCAACGGGTTTGAGACGATGATCAGCACCGCGTCCGGGCTGTGCCGGGCCGCCTGGCCGGCGACTTCGGCCACGATCTTGACGTTCGTCTCAAGCAGCTCATCACGACTCATGCCGGGCTTGCGCGGCAGGCCGGATGTGATGATTACAATGTCGCTTCCGGCGGTGGGTTCGTAGTCGTTGGCGCCGATGATGCGGCTGTCGTAGCCTTCGATCGGCGATGCCTCGAACAGGTCCAGCGCTTTGCCCTGGGGCATTCCGTCGACAATATCGACCAGCACGATGTCGCCTAGTTCCTTGGACGCCGCCCAGTGAGCGCAGGTGGCTCCCACATTGCCGGCGCCGATGATTGTGATCTTTGCTCGTTTCATGATATCGCCTGCTCCCTCTGCGAGATTGCGTGTCCGTCTTCGTCCCCGTGAGCCATTATCGCCCACGCCGCCATAGTGGATTGTACCAGCGTGCTGACCGACAGGCGACCACAGGCGAAGGGCGCGGTCAAACAAGCGTGTCCGGCGTTGCAAAGCCAGCCGGCCAAACCGGCGTGTCGCGCTGCGCGCGACGTGCTCTACAGCACCGCACACTGCTATTATGCGGTATTCGCGAGGGCGACGCGGGCCGGACGGTGCGATCGGTTGTGACAAAGGCAGCAAAGAAACGAACCAGGGACGCTGCGCGGGCGAGACAAGCCCGCGGCGCTGACACGTCACGCCACAATGGCGGACGCGTTCCGTGGCTCACCGTGCGCGGTGCCAGGCACAATAATCTCAAGAATATCGACGTCGGCTTTCCGATCGCACGGTTCACCTGCATCACCGGCGTGTCCGGCTCCGGCAAGAGCTCGCTGGTCAACGACATCCTCTATCAGGCCCTGCACCGCAAGCTCAACCTCGCCACCACCGGCGAGCCGGGAGCGCACGACGGCATCGACGGGCTCGAACACCTGGACAAGATCATCGCCATCGACCAGTCGCCGATCGGTCGAACTCCACGCAGCAATCCGGCGACATATATCAAGCTCTTTGGCGAGATACGCGATCTGTTCGCCAAGCTCCCCGACGCCAAGCTGCGCGGTTATCGCCCGGGACGCTTCAGCTTCAATGTGTCGGACCGTAAGGGCGGCGGGCGCTGCGAAGCGTGCGAGGGAAACGGCGCCAGCCGGATCGAGATGGACTTCCTCGCCGATGTGTGGGTCGAATGTCCGGTCTGTGCCGGTAGACGATTCAACCGTGAGACGTTGCAGATTCAGTACCGGAACAAGTCGATCGCCGACGTGCTCCAGATGGACGTGCAGGAGGCCCTCGACCACTTCGAGAACATCCCGCGCATCCGCGGCATGCTGCAAACGCTGCACGACGTCGGCCTGGACTACGTGAAGCTCGGACAGGCCAGCACGACACTGTCGGGCGGCGAGGCGCAGCGCATCAAGCTGGCCCGCGAGCTTGTCAAGCGCGCCACCGGCGCGACGCTCTACGTGCTCGACGAACCCACCACGGGCCTGCACTTCGACGACATCCGCCGGCTCCTCGCCGTGCTGCACGGCTTTGTGGACACCGGCAACTCGGTGATTGTCATCGAACACAATCTCGACGTCATAAAGACCGCGGATTGGGTGATCGACCTTGGCCCCGAAGGTGGCGAAAAGGGTGGGTATATCGTGGCGGAGGGCACCCCCGAGGCGGTCGCCGATTGCGACGCGTCCCACACCGGTGCCGCGCTGCGCGACGTGCTCGGTCGCCCTTCCAAACGCGCGCGCCGCGGTGCCGCCCGCCGTAAACCGGCCGCCTGTGCAAGCACGCGCAACGCGATCACGGTGAGCGGCGCGCGACAGCACAATCTCAAGGACATCAGCGTCGCCATTCCGCGCGATCAGATGACCGTCTGCACCGGCGTTTCCGGCTCGGGAAAAACCAGCTTTGCCATCGACACCGTGTACACGGAAGGGCACCGGCGTTATGTCGAGTCTCTGTCGGCGTATGCCCGACAGTTTCTCGGCCAGATGGCCAAGCCGCGCGTTGACCACATCGAAGGGCTGTCGCCGGCAATCTGCATCGAGCAGAGAGCGGCCAGCAAAAGCCCGCGCTCCACAGTCGGAACGGTCACCGAGGTGTACGACTACATGCGTGTGCTCTGGGCCCGCATCGGCACGCCGTTCTGTCCGCAGTGCCAGCAGCCGATCGGCTCGCAGACGGTCGATGAGATCTGCGATCGCGTGATGGCGCTTGGGGATGGGACGCCCATCATCGTGCTGGCCCCGGTCGGGCTTGGTGACGGCGAAACCTACGCCACCATGTTCAATCGACTGAAGCAGTCGGGTTACACACGCGTGCGCATTGACGGCGTGGTTCAGCGAACCACGGAAGCCGCCCTGCTCGACGCGCGGCGGAAACACCGCGTAGAGGTCGTGGTCGATCGCGCGGTCGTACGCGCCAAGTCGCGCGGGCGCATCAGCGAGAGCCTGGAACACGCTCTAACTCTCGGCGACGGTTTGATGACGCTGGTGGTCGAAAGCGTCGAAACCGTTCACGAGGAGGAGCAACCGGATGAAGGTGCCCCGCCGGCCGAGCCCCCCGTGTCCACCGCTGCCGAGCCAACCGCAGACGAGGATGATGGGCCGCCACGACGCCAGGTTGTAGTCAAAACGCCGCAGCAAGAGATGCTCTTCTCCCAGAAACTGGCTTGCCTGTCGTGCGGCACGAGCTTTGAGGAGCTTGGACCACATCATTTCAGCTTCAACAGCCAGCTCGGGTGGTGCGACACCTGCGAGGGCCTGGGCGTGCAACGCGGTGCGCCGGCCGGCGCGATCATCAAGCACCCGCGGAAAACGCTGTTCGATGGGGCGATCGCCGGTTGGAGGCACATTGACCGGCGCTCGCCACTGGGGCGCATGCTCACGGCTTTGTGCGCACATCTGAATGTCGACAGCCGCACTCCGCTCGGCGAGTGGGATAACGCGCAACGCCGCGCCTTGTTGTTCGGAACCAGTGGTGAGTGGATCGACGGCGCCGGCGCGTTTCAGGGCATGCGTTTCCACTGGCGCGGCTTCTATCCCGCTATCGACAACGCCACGCGCAATAGCTGGGTGTTTCGCTACAAGCTGCGCAATGTGGTCACCGACATCCCCTGCATCACGTGCCACGGCGGTCGTCTGCGCCCAGATGCGGCCGCCGCACGATTGGGCGGCAAGACCATCGTGCAGGTTTGCGACATGCCGTTGGAGACCTGCGCCGCGTTCTTTGGCCATCTGCGTCTCGACGGTCGTCAACGACGCATCGCCGGCGAAGTGCTCAAGGAGATTCGCGACCGCCTGCAATTCCTGAATGACGTGGGGCTCGAATACCTGACGCTGCACCGCGCGGCGCCCACGCTATCCGGCGGTGAGGCGCAGCGCATTCGGCTGGCCAGCCAGATCGGCAGCGGCTTGTCCGGCGTGCTGTACGTTTTGGACGAACCCACGATCGGATTGCACCCGCGCGATACGCGACGGCTGGTCAACGCCCTGAAGAAGCTGCGACGCCTGGGGAACACGCTGCTGCTGGTCGAGCATGATCGAGACGTGATCAATAGTGCCGACGGCCTGCTCGATTTCGGGCCGCGCGCGGGCGCCGCCGGTGGAGAGATTGTGGCCGCCGGGACACCGACAGAGATTTCGCGGAAAGGGCGCGCGCGTGGGGCTGACGACTCACGACGCTCTCTGACACGCGAATATCTCGGCGGCAAATCGGCGATTCCGGTGCCAAGTAACCGGCGCCCGACCGGCATGTGGCGCGACACGCACGCCGCGAGCCCACCCAAGCGGGCGCGCGCAAAATCCAAGCACCGCAGGCAGGCAGCGCCCCCGAAGGCAAATCAGCCTGGCGAACTGGCCGGCTGGCTTGTCGTACGCGGCGCACGACAGCACAATCTGGCCGACCTAACCATCCCGATTCCGCTCGGGCGCTTCACCTGTGTCACCGGCGTCTCCGGCTCGGGCAAGAGCTCGCTGGTGAATGACATCCTCTGGCCGCGGCTTGCCAATGAGTTAAACAACGCCAGCCTGACGGCCGGTGAACACGACGCAATCGACGAAATCCAATTGCTCGACAAGGTCATCAACGTAGATCAATCACCGATTGGCAGCACACCATCCAGCAACCCCGCCACCTACACCGGCGCATTCGATTGGGTGCGTAACCTCTTTGCGCGACTGCCGGACAGCAAGATTCGCGGCTATAACGCCAACCGCTTTAGCTTCAATCGCCCCGGCGGGCGCTGCGAGGCGTGCCAGGGCTACGGGCAGAGGTGCATCGAAATGCACTTCATGCCCGATGTGTGGGTCGAATGCGAGACCTGCGGCGGGAGACGGTACAACCCGGAGACGTTGGAGGTCCGGTACAAGGGCAAGAACATAGCGGACGTGCTCGAGATGAGCGTGGCCGAGGCGCTCGACCACTTCTCAAATGTGCCCAAGGTCAGGCGGATGCTGCAAACGCTCGTCGATGTCGGGCTGGACTACGTGGCGTTGGGTCAGCCGGCGCCAACCTTGTCGGGTGGTGAGGCCCAGCGCGTCAAGCTCGCCGCCGAACTCGGCAAGCCGAACACTGGACAGACTCTGTATATCCTCGACGAACCGACGACAGGGCTGCACTTCGATGACGTGCGCAAGCTGCTCGACGTTGTTCACCGACTCGTGGATCTGGGCAACACGGCGATTGTCGTCGAGCACAACCTGGACGTGATGAAGTCGGCCGACTGGATAATCGATCTCGGACCGGAGGCCGGCGCGGGGGGCGGTGAGCTGGTGGCGATCGGAACGCCAGAAGAACTGGTCAGCGGCGCCGCTTTGCGCAATGCCGCGGCACTCAACGCGCGCGGTGACGAGGCGGCGGAATCGCACACGGCCGCCGCGCTGGGGCCTGTTCTGGCAGCGGGACCGCACGAGCCGCGCCAGCGCTACGACCCCGCCGCGCATGCCGCCAAGGAACTCGAGGTCCAGAAGGCCGGCCTGGGCAAGATCGGCGTGGGAACCAGTCTGCCCTGGCAAGTGGATGGACGCAAGTGGCATCTCGCGCAGCGTGAGAGCCGCAACGCGAAGCGGCGCCACTGGGAGCCGGCCGCGTTGGAGTTTGTCGAAGAGCTTGTCCAGGCCGCGGGCGATTTCGCCCCCACCAATTGGAACAACCAGGCTAATGTGGAGTTCACCGCTGAAGGCGCGACTACGTGGTTCTTGCACGCACTAACCGGCGGCGAATGGCTCAGTGAGCTTTACTTCCGCGTGCCCAAGGGGCTCTTTGACAGCCAACGGCTGGATCGACAGATCGGACTCAAAACACTTGACCAGCGCGATGACCTGGCAACGTATGGCAACTGGCCCCGCGTGGCGGTTCGCCCGCGCAAGGCCGCATGGGACTCCGTGGTCGTCTACGTTCACGACAAGGCTGAAATCGACACGCGCGGTTTTCGCAAGTTCATTCGTGACGCCGCGCAGGCCTACTTCACGACGGTGCTCAAAGCCGAGGCGTGCGCCGCAAAACCCAAGCCCAAGCGCAGGGGGCGCGGCAGGCGCCGTGTGAAGGGGAATAGTCAGATGCTTGATCCGCTGCCGCTGCGAGCGTTCTTCCGGTTCGAACTGGCGATCCATCATCTGGCTCGGACACCACCGATGGACGGGCATCTGCGCCAGTGGCATCACCAATATCTGCTGCCGCCGTTGGTCGAGCTTGAAGGTGAAGCGCCGTTTGCAGACGCATACGCCGCGTGGAATGCGGAACACATGTATTTTGCCTGCGATGTTCCGCAGCGCCCCGGCGTTTTGAAGAGCGATCCGGCCCATTGGTGGAAGCAGGACGGACTGCGCCTGTGCATAGACACGCGCGACACGCGCGATGCCAAACGGGCCACGCGCTTCTGCCATTTCTTTTACGTGTTGCCGACCGGGGGTGGACGCGACGCCAAGGCACCAGTCGTCGGTCTTCACCGCATGAGCCGCGCCAAGGAGCCGCCGCCGGCCGTGGACACTTCGAAAGTACGGGTCGCCGTCGCACTGCAGAAGAGACGCTATACGGTCGAGGTGCTGATACCAGCGGAGTGTCTCAACGGATGGAACGCGGCGGAGCATCCGCGCATCGGGCTTTTTTACAAGATCAACGACCTGCACCACGGCGCGCAGCACCTGACGGTCACCGACGACTTGGGATGGAACGCAGATCCGAGCACGTGGGCAACCGGCGTGCTGGTGGAGTAGGCCAGGCAGGCTGCCAATGCGCGGCTGGCGGGTGGTGGTGGGCGGTGACAGGTTTGTGCTTGGCGTCCTGCGGTGGACAGCAATGTAGCGGCCGGCGCCTCGCCAGCCGGCGCTGTACTAATGCGCTTCCTCAGGCCGGCGGCCTGCGAGGCGCAGGCCGTTACGCGTTACACATTTACGGTGATAGTACCACGACGCTCTGTCTGGAAGTGCGTGCTTAGCGCAGCATCACGACAATGAACGGGTCGATGTCGGTGTTGTCGACGGTCATATCACCGTTCATATCCGCGTTGAGCCACTTGCAGCCGGGGTAGTTCGCTTCATAGATGGCGCGTCCGTACAGTGCCGCCAGGAAGCCGTCGAAATCCCCGTTGTTTCGCAGCCCATCGCAATTCATGTCGCCCGGCGTCAGTCCGTCGCACTCAGCGCAGTTGGCGCCGAAGTCGCTGAGCACCAAGCCAAGGTCCGACATACCAGTGCAACCATCCCGATCAAGATCGCAGTGTGGCTCAAACCCAGTGTCCCCGGCGCATTTGAATAGTCGATGCGACAGATAGTCGATGTCTTGGCCATCGGTCCGGCCGTCCAGATTGACGTCGCCGAGGCTGCTGTTCTGCCAGATCGCGAAGTCAAGAGTCGCCGTGACTCCGCGCGTGGTATCGCCTGATGAAAGCTCGTTGAAAAAGAACCCGCCGATGATTTCCGGCAGCCGGTTGCCCATCAGATCCGCCACGGCCAGATTGCGCGACCGCAAAACTCCAGCCCCCGGATTATCACGAAACCCGGTCGAATCAGGGACAACGCCCACAGGCCGCTGCCAGACCGGGCCCGCGTAGTAAGTCAGCTCGACCTGGTTATCCGCCTCGATAGAACCTTGTTTCTGCTTGGTGACAAAGTCGGTATCCCCGTCGCCGTCCAGATCGCAGGCTGTGATGGCCATGCCGCGCTGGAACGAGAGGCCGGCATATCCGCTGATTCCCGCATGCAGTTCGAAATCCAGGTCGCCGGTGCCCACGCGCTGCCAGTACTCGACGAGCTGTCCATTGTTGTCGGTCCCCAAGAACCCCGCAGGACTGCCGTCGGTCGGCCGTATCGCGGCCAAGTCCGAATAGAGCAGTGTTGGGTATTCGTTGTGTACGGCGAAGAACCCGCTGCCAGGGTCAAAACTGTGCCAGAAGGTGAGCACCGGATCGGGCGATTGCTCCGGCTCAAACGAACCGGTGAAGCACAGATCCATCGTGCCGTCGTCATCGAAATCATCGATCATCAGTGCGCGCGTCTCGCGCGTGGGCAAGCTCACCGCCCAACCCCTCCCAGTACATGCGCTGCATGTTGGCGATCGTGTCGAAGGTCTTCCAGGAGTGCAGCCGCAGTCCGTCCAGATACAGCGATGGGTCCACTATATAGACCAGATCGTCACGGCCATCATGGTCAAAGTCAGCGGAGAGCAGCCGTTGTGGAGTAATCAAATTGCCAGACGAATTTATCCCGAACGGCAGCTTCAAGTGGGAAGTGAACTGCCACCCCCCCAGATTCTCGATGAACCACAGCTCATCGCCGCCGACCGGCGTAACGGCCAAATCGCAATCGCCATCACCGTCGAAGTCACCTTGGCCGATCATTCCGGTGGCAATACGAAAGACCGACAACGACACAAAGTCGTAATTCGGGATATAGAGGTTGATGTGCGTCGGCTGAAATTCCGTCCCGTCGACGTTGTGGAACAACGTCAGGACGCGTTGGTTGTTGCTGATGTCACTGGCATCCGATGCGTACCATGCCACAGCGATGTCGTTCCAACCGTCCGCGTCAAGGTCCGCGACAAGCACATCACTGATTGAGGCGGTGTAGATGTTGTCCTCAAACAACGCTACGTTGATCACCGTGGGCAGCGCGTTGAGCAGCCCCGTCGCCACGGGTGACGATGGCGCAACATCCTGCAACCCCGCGAACTGGTCACCGGAGCTACTGCTGGTGTTTGCGCGCGTCTGTGCTTCTGCGTTGCCTCCCCCACTCCCCGTAACAACCAAGACCGCCGCCCAGGCGACAAAGTTCAAGCGCACCTTGCCCGCTGCCATGGCAACTCCCTGCTAGCTACGCTAGCGAAGCAAGCTACTGCCGACACTGGTATGGAACCGACAATTCCCCGGAACACTCCTCTCCCCGAAGCACTGTCCACAGGTTCCCGACACCGCACCGAATCACACCACCGCTCTGCAGTCGTGCGCACGATGCAAACTTAATTAGAACCGGGGGGGGTGAACACGTTGCATTCACCCCCCCCAGTGTGAAACTCATGGGTAGCTATTTGCGCCGGCCAGGAACATGGGCTGTCCCAGAATGCCAGCGTTTTATCGCCTTCTCAGCAACCCGAACGCAGCCAGGCCGAACGCGATGAATGTGCCGGGCTCGGGCATCACAAACATGGCCGTGTTGCCACTGCCAAGATCGAGCGCTGTCAGCGTAAACTCGCTATGCACGTAGATGGACGAGACACTCTCGCCAAGCGGATCCCACACTCCCACCGTCGGTTCAGCACCAGACGCTGTGACCGTGCCACCGTTGTCAACCGCCAGACCGGTTATCAGGTCGGCGTGCTGCGTACCGCTGGCGTCATCACCGTTGTAGTAAGACGACATCATGCCCAGCAGGTTCGGCGGGTCCATCGACTCCATGACCGCGTCGACGCCGTCGTCATAGTCGGTCAGCGTGTAGCCGGCCGTCGAGCGGCCCATGGTCTCCGCTGCCAACATGGCAGGAAAACTGACCTGCGCCGACTTGACCACAAAGGTCACATCGAAATCCATCGCGCGCACTTCGAAGTTGACCATGACTCGCGGCACGTTGAACGGATCGTCAACAACTGTGACGGTGGCGCTGTTGAGCGTGGCGACGATGTTGGCCGGATTGAATTGCTCCACCAGATCGACTGCGCCGCTCTGTGTCCATGTCCAGCCGCCGGACACGCCTGTGATCGGAGAGAGTGCCGTGGCCGGTACGACCAGTTCCGCCGTCCCCAGGCTGTTGGTAGCCTCGATACGAAGGATCTCGGTTGAGATCGCGGCCTGCGCCGCGGTAGTCGCGGCGAGCACCAGTACAACGCAGGCGAAGCTTCTCACTGTCATCACTTGACTCCTCCTCATGTGCCTGCTCGCCCGCACAGCAGATTCCGCCACCGGCCCAACCATCAAGCCAATCGCAGGCAGGCAAAAGCGCGGCCCTCTCCTAGAACCGCCGGCGAATCACCGCCGCGCCCAACACCAGCAAAAGCAGCGTGCCCGGCTCGGGCGTAACCTGGAAACTCGAAGTTCCATTCGCCAGATCAAAGGCCGTCAACGTGAACTCGATCTTGCTGCTGATGTTGGTGACGGTCCCGGCAATCGGCAGCCATCCCGTATCAGCGTTAATGTCGTTGGAACCGCCCCAGGGGTCGGCGCTCAGGCCCAGGACCTGCTCCTCAAACTGCGCGCTCGCCGTGTTGTACAGCGACGTGTAGACGTACCCGTTGGGGTTGGCGCCGGTCAGGGTGGCGCCTTCGGCGTCGAAGAAGTCCTGAACGGTGATACCAACGCTGGCCTTGCCGTCGGGATTGGTGACGCCGGCCGGCACCGCCGCCGACGTGACCGAGAAGTGCGTTACGTCAGAACCGGCAACCATCGCAAAGCCCAGGTTAACCTGCGGGTTTGCACGCGAGCCCGGCTCGGGCAACACATACGAAACGACCGTGGCACCGCCACCAAACTCGCCAATCACGTTGTCGTTCGGATCGCAGATCGGCAACGCATCGGTGATGTAGGCGGTGAAGATATTGCCTTCCCAGGTACCATCATCCTGCATGATCTGCACCATGCCGCACGCTGGTGCCTTACCCAGTGTGTTGGCTTCGATTGTCAGCACACATGGGTCGATCAGGTCGCCGTAGTCTGCGGTAGCAACTGGCGCGATCAGCGCTGCCAGCGCCACAAGCGCAACGGCCCCTCGAATCCTTTGCGTCAACATGCATCCTCCTCCTGTGTCGCTCTACCCAATGAGCATATATGAGCAATATCTGGGTGGGGACGTTCTCACCCTTCTCTCTCCTCTTCGTTTTGTACGGGATGGCTGCCGTAAATGCAAGGGATTTTCATCCAATCGGGATATCTTTTTCGGACGAAGCTGCTACGGACACACTTGGCGCCCCACGGTTATCAGACTTGCCAGCACCGACCCCGCGTTGAAGCGAAATACGCCGCCCTTTTCGCCGGTTCATGATTCGATTCGCAGGTTCACTTCGCTACAATGGGCCTGAAGCACGCGCGAGCGGGAAGGTAGCCCCGCACCTTGCCGGGCACGGTTGCGTTCCGACAGTTCAGTCACTGCCACAAGTCCTCACCTCCGTGAGGGTTTGCGGCAACGGGCAGTTGGCATTGCGCGCGCTGCGAGGCACCAATCTGCCGGGCCGGCAGGCACAGTCGAACAGCCTCCGGCCAGCCGCTTATGACATGGGATCGATCTGCCAGGCCGCTGCGCGACGCAGTATCGGGCAACGCAGGTCACGTGAGCGTTGGCTGGCGGCTTCGACGCCAAGAGAGGATGGTCGCACACCATGATGCGCGCATTTGTCACTTGCCTGGTGTTGTCTGCGTCGTTGACGCCGATTTGCGGCGCGACGGTGTATTACGTTAACACTGCCACCGGCGACGACAGTTGGGATGGCCTCTGCGCCGTGTGGGACGGGGACACGTGCGGTCCAAAGGCGACCATCCAGGCTGCCATCGATGAGACTAACGGTAATGACGAGATCGTCATTGCGGACGGCGTGTACACGGGCGCCGGCAATAAGGACTTGCACGTGGATGGCAAGGCGTTGATCGTGCGCTCCGCCAACGGTCCTGACAACTGCATCATCGATTGTGAGGGGACCGGGCGCGGTTTCTGGTTTCTCGACAACGATCCCGCCGAGACCACTGTCGACGGTCTGACGATAACCGGCGGAGCAGAGGATTACGGCGCTGGCATTCGTTGCTACTTTGCGCACCCGACAATCCAGAACTGCGTCATTACCGGGAACACGGCCGCGGCGTCGGGCGGGGGCATCTATCTGCTCGGCAGTCATTCGCGCATCTACAATTGCGTGATTAGCGGCAACCACACCGCATCAAGGGGAGGCGGCATTTACGCGGAAACCGGGAATATCGAACTGATTGGCTGTGTGATCAGCGAGAACGTGGCTGCGGAAAACGGAGGCGGAATCCACGCCCTGAGCGGCAGCTCCTCCATCATTGGCTGCCAGATCATCGCGAATACGGCCGGCGCGGATGGCGGCGGCCTGTATATTGACTTTTCGGGCACGATCGCGAACTGCACCATAAACGGCAACCGCGCCGACCGCGGCGGCGGCATGCACGTCAGTCAGGCCTACGTCGCCACTTCCAACTGTGTTTTCACAGGAAACCGGGCCAGCAGTCGCGGTGGAGCGGTCATGGCGACGACGTTCGGCAACTCGCAGTTGGCCAATTCCATCCTCTGGGCAAACGAGGCGCCCGAGGGGCCGCAAGGGGCAGTGGGCTACGCCTCCACCCTCACGATCGCGCATGACGACGTCGAGGACGGGCAGCAGGGCTTCTACATGGCCGCCCAGGCGACGCTGAATTGGCTGGACGGCAATATCGATGCCGACCCGCTGTTCGTTGACCCGGGCCACTGGGACGACGCCAACACGCCGGCTGATCCCAACGACGATGTGTGGATTGACGGCGACTATCACATACCCAGCGGCTCGCCGGGTGTTGATGCCGGCGACAACGACCGCGTTCCCACTGATCGCATGGATCTCGACGAAGATGAAATCGTCCAGGAACCCCTACCGTTCGACTTCGACCAGCAACCGCGCTTCATAGATGACCTGGACACGGCGGATACCGGCAGCGGCACCGCCCCGCTGGTCGACTTGGGGCCGTTCGAGTATTTCGCGGACTGCAACGGCAACGGCATCCCCGACGTGATCGACATCGCCGAGGGCACTTCGCAGGACACTGACGAGAGCGGCGTCCCCGACGAGTGCGAACCAAAGCTCATCCCAGACCCAACCACGCTGGAAACCAAAGACCAGCTTGTCGTGCGAATCTGCATGGCGGACGCGCAGGAGGCGATTGTCGGCGGCGAGTTCTTCCTGGAGTACGACCCCAATCTGCTCGATTTCATCGACATCCAGCCGGGAGACGTGACGCCGGACCCCAACAACCCGTTTGTGCAGGAGCTTGACCGTCAGATCGACGAGGTCGCCGGCCATATCGATTACCGCGTCGGCGTTACCGGCGGCGACCCTGGTACTGACGTTGACATGGCCATGGCCGTTGTGACCTTTGCGGCGCTGACCGACGACTGCAACGCCCCGGGGCTGGTGACCTTCAGGACGCACGTGCCCACGACGCGTCTGTTTCCGTATGCCGGTGGCGAGACGGAGCCATCGCTTTTGACCATTCCAAACATCGCGATCGACGTGACACCGCCTGATCTCACGCTGCCCCCCAATGTGGAAGTACCCTGTGGCGAGCCCACGGACCCGAACCACACGGGTCTGGCGACCGCCGTTGACTTCTGTGACGCATCTCCCAGCGTGGAATATGAAGACGACGACCAGGGCGACCAGATTCTGCGCACCTGGACCGCCACCGATTGGCTGGACAATTCGGACGCCGACGTCCAGGTGATCACCAGGCTCCCCTGCTACGCGCTCGGCGACCTGAACTGCGATGGGCTGCTGAACAACGGCGATATCGACCCATTCGTGCTGGCCGTGACGCAACCGGCAACCTACGCAACGGTGTACCCGGACTGTGACATCTTCCTGGCCGACATAAACCAGGATACGCTGGTCAACAACGGCGACATTGACAGCTTCGTCGCCCTACTCGGCGGTGAAGGCTGAACAACCCTCATAACTGCGCAACTCGAACATCCGCGGGGTTGAGCGCCCCGGGGTTGTTGCGGTACGGTTCACCAGACCGCCGGAGCTTTCGTATGCCAGGAGTTGCGCGACAGTCGCTGACCCACATCCTGATCCTGGGCGCGCTGGTAGCGCTCGGGGTGGTTGGATGCTCGCGGCGCGGCGCACCTCCGGCGCGCCCTACGCCACACACCGTTGCCGATGTTCGGCCGGCCGCGGCGCCGCTTCCGATCCGGGCGGTCTGGGTGGCGCGCATGCATTACCACTACGCGGACGACATTGCCACGATCATGCGCAACTGCGCGCATCTGGGCATCAACACGGTTCTGTTTCAGGTGCGCGGAGACGCCACCGTATCGTATCCGTCCGAGCTGGAGCCCTGGTCGCGGGAATACGGTCATCGCGATCCCGGGTTTGACCCGCTCGCTATCGCCGTGCGTGAAGCCCATGCCAACAAGCTGCGCATACACGCATGGATCAACGTCATGCCCGGATGGAGCGGTAGTAAACCACCCGCCATCCGCAGTCAGCTTCACTACGCCCACCCCGAGTGGTTTCTGCACGACGCGCGCGAACACCGCCAACCGCTCGGCAGCGGCTACGTCATTCTCAATCCGTGCCTGCCCGAGGTTCGCGAGTACATCACGGCGGTGTGCGGCGAGATCGCGGCGAACTACGCGATTGACGGCCTGCACCTGGACTACGTGCGCTATGCCTGGGAGACCGCGCCCGATGCGAAGCAGCGCTACCCGCGCGATAGCCGCACGCTGGCGCTGTACCGTGATGAAACCGGGCAGACGCCAGAAGACGATCCGGCGGCCTGGGATCGCTGGCGCGCCGCGCAGCTTACGCGACTGGTCGGGCAAATCGGCCTGACGCTGCGCCGGCACTTGCCGGATGCTGAATTGTCGGCGGCGGTGGTCCGCGATCCGGCGGCGGCATATGCGCGCTACTTGCAGGACAGTGAATCATGGCTGCGCAGCGGACTGGTGGATGTCGTGATGCCCATGGCCTACACCGCGCAGATTGCCGAATTCTCACGCGATATCGACAGCTATGGCGCAGTGGCGTCCGGCGCCAGGATCGTACCGGGCCTTGGTATCTACAAGGCACAGCAGCCGGATCAGATCCAGGCGCAGCTCGAGTATTGCCGTTCGCGCGGAGGCGATTTTGCACTCTTCTCCTATGCCTCATTGCACGCCACGGCGGCTGATCGCGCCCGCCTGCCGATCCCGGCCAACGTGGCCGAGGCGCGCGACATGCGGCGTGCTGTGCTGCGGGAGTTCGTGGTCGGCGCTGAGTAGACGCACCGTGGCGCGCATTCACGCGCGGGGGGATGAGTCAAACTTGACGAACAGACACGGCTGCGCGTGTTCGCTCAGTTAGTGGCGGGAGGGAAGTCAGGCAATTCGATCATCGGAACCGCATCCGCCAGCAGCGCCAGCAGGTACGCCTCCAGCAACTCGTCGCGTCCCAACGGCACCCAGTGCTCGCCGCGCGCCCGCGCGGCGCGCAAGCCCTCGGTAGTGGGCAGCCGCTCGCTGTAGATGGCCAGGGCACCGGACGCAGTTGTGACCTGTCGTTCGGGCGCGCTATAGCGCGACTTATCAACGCGCACCGCAACGCGATAGCACCCGCCAACCGGTTCGGCCTGCTCCGCCGTGGATTCCGTGACGAGCGGCGCCGCGGCATCCACATCCGATAGTGGTCCAAGCGGTTCGATATTGATCGTGACCACCCGCTTGATGGTGTGCAGGCTGGACTCCAAGAGCTGGTACGGCCCCTGTGAATCGCTGCGCCAGAACTCGAACCATTGGGCCCCGGTAGCCGGCCCGGCAGCGATCCGGCCGGCCTCGCGGTCGACCTGCTGAGGCTGGAAATGTTGCTCGCGCAGGATTGTGAGCGTGGCGTCAATAAAGGCATCGTAATCACGCACGGCCACGCGCAGCTCGTTGGGCGCCCCCGACGGCCGGGGTGCCTGGCAGCCGATCACCGAAAACAACAACGCCGGCGCAAGAATCATCGAAAGCGTGAATCGCATGGGCGCGATAATAAGTCGCCGATGGAGGAATGCAAGCGGGCGTGGGGCGGCCTGCCGCGGAAGATGTGAAATCCTGGCATGAATCGGCGAATGGGCGCGCCCACTTCAATAAAACTTTGGACTATTAACGTGGAAGCTGTCGTGTCCCCCTTCGCGGTCCCGCGTCAATCACTGGCTGGCGCGGGACCTGCTTTTTTTATCCACGGAACGAACCGGGCATGACCGATCCAGGAGCGACTTGCCGGCACGGCATCGCGAATCAGCCTCATCCGCCAACCGACACACAATCAGCTCGCGGCCCGCGGGAGCCGGTCGGCAAAGAAGGTCTCTGCCAGCAGCACCAGGATAAGCAGCAGCGCCAGAGCCACGTCGGGTCGCAGCCAGCCATACCAGGGGCGCGCGACAGTCGGCCGTGCCCCCGATAACCGTTCAGCCGCGAGGATGCTGACGTCGGCCACACCGGTCAGCTCGCTCACTTGATCCGCCGCAATCGGGGTGAAGTCGGACTCGTCGACCGGCCAGTTGACGGCGTAGTGTGCGGCGGACGCGGCCCCAACCAGCTTATACAGCCCGGCCTGGTCCGTCGGCCAGGGGCGTTGCGGTACGCCGTCCAGCAGATCCCGCCACTCGATGCCCGCGGCTGGATCAGGGAAATGAATCGCAGCGCGATCTTCGCCGGCCAGCGCGGCAAATCGATGCCGGCTGACCGTGTGTGCGGTGAGGTTGGCAACGTCGGCCTGCGTGGTCGCCGGATCATTGATGAGTTGGTGGAGCCAGGTCAGCAGACCCGACGCCCGGATGCCCAAATCGCTCCACTGCGGGTCGGGCGACGTCAGCAGCGCGATCAGCAGGCCGTCGCCCAATCGGCGACTTATCAGCGCCGGCTGGCCACTGGCAAAGCGCGCGTGAACGGCGACATCGGCGTGTGGCTGCGCGATCACAACCTGGCGGCGAACCGTCACGCCCGCGAACTCACGAGAAAGCTCGTCACGGTCGAGAGGTGAGCCCGGCTCGGGTCGAATCCAATCATCGTCCGGTGCCGCAATGTTCAGGGGCGGCAGAGCGGAGAAGTGTTTCCAGAGTCCAGCCCAGACCGGTGATTCGCCGACCTCGCCCCGTGGGACCAGAATCGCGGAGCAGCCCCGTTGCACCTGCTCAACGATCCGTCCGTCAGAACCATCTCCGGGAAATACCAGCATCAACGCCGGTCTCGTCTCCGGCACCGCCGGTAGTTCCTCCAAAGCGTATTGCTTGAGATCGACCACCTGGCGCGTGCTATCGAGTGCGGACGGGGCCACCAGGTTGCGCAGAATCAGGGACCCCGCGTCGCGGGTGGCGTGCGGCGGATCAATGAGCCACACAACCGGGCGCGGCCGAGTGCTCAGCGCCAGATAGCGGCTCTGATCAAAAGACAGGTGGTCGCCCGGCGCGATGGTAACGGTGACGCTGTGCCGCCCGGATTCCATCGGCGGCAATTGGAACTCGACGTCGCGGAAGCCGCCCGCGGCAACTCGCACCGGTTTGGCGGACACGGGCGCGGCGGCGTCCACAGACACGCTCACCGCGCACTCACTTGCCACGCCGACAGCCGCCACGGTCACACGCAGCGGCACTATCGCTCCGGCCACCGGGGCGACCGGAATGGTGGCCGCGTCGCTGATCCCGATATTGGTGTGGGTGGCGAGTTGCGGCGTGATCAACTCCAACGTCAGGTCATCGACCGCATCGGATGTGACTGGGCTTACATCGCGCCACGCGTGAGCCGCGCCGTCGGTGAAAACGATGATGGCCTTGCGCGGCTGAGGCACATCGTGGAGCATCTCGGCCGCGGTGCGTAGCGCCGGGCCCAACCCGCGTGCGTGAGCGTGCTCGGCCCCCCCGCCGCCCAGGAGACCAAGCAGATGTTCGCGGTCGGCACTCGGTGTCATGGACTCGCGCTGGTCGGCGACGAATACCAATCCCACCGTCGAGCCGGCCGGCCAGTTGCCGGATTGCCGGACAAACCGCAGGGCTTCATCGCGGAGCTGCTCGGCCAACGATAGCTGCCCGGGTAGCTGATAGTGCGTGCTGAGCGAATCATCAATCACCAGCACGCACGCCAGCGGTGAGTCGCCTTGCAGGTGGCCCCCGACAGCGCGGCAGGTCGGACCGGCCAGAAACACCGCGGCGGATGCGAGTAGAAGCCCGCGCAACAGCAGCAGCCAGATGTGTCGCAGCCGACCGGCGCGGCGGCCGGACAACAATGCCGGCCGCAACAGGGCCAGGGTTGGAAAGCGCACGCGCCGCGGACGCGGACGCATCAGCAGATGGACTGCTACCGGCAAGGCCGCCAGCAGGGTGCCGATCAGCAGCATGGGTGATAGGAAGGTCAGCGACCCCATCCGCATGTCTCCGCCGCGCGGAGGCCGCCGGGTAATTTTAACCTGTACACGGCCACCGGGCCTGGGTACCCTAGCAGTCGCCCGGAATTGCGTACAGGCTCCGCGCCGGACAGGGTTGGCTTACCGACCGGGACAGCTCGGTGGGCAGTCAAGTCGTGTATGCCGTGCGCGTACTTCATGTCGGACGATCGCCTATGTCATTGGAACCCATGGAAACGGCGCACGGCAGCGAAGTCCCCTGCTGTCACCAGCTTTCATTATTCCTGGAGAATCGTGTCGGGCAACTGCTGCGTCTGACCCGGCTGTTCGCGGACCAGGAAGTCCACATCCTCGGCATGAGCGTGGATGGCGGCATCGATTGCTCGATCATGCGCCTGCTCGTTGATGATCCCGATACGGCGCTCCAGATGCTGACGGACGCCGGCTTCGCGGTGGCCAGCGGCGAGGTGCTGGTGGTTGAGTTGCCGCCCGGCAAGCGTGGCATCATGACGATTTGCAGCGCGCTCATCGCCGGCGAAGTGAACATCAACTACCTCTACCCACTGATCGCCACCGAATCGCGCCCGAGTTGCCTGGCGATTCATGTGGACGATCTCGGCCAAGGCTGTCACACATTGATCCGCCGTAAGTTCCACGTGCTCGACCAGGGCGAGCTTTAATCTCGACCGGCATGCGTCACCCCCTTCTTCCGCCACAGACCATGAACTGGCGTTTGTCCGACGGCGAGTCCGTGCGCGGGCGCGTTTGGTTCAGACAGGGAACGGGGAACGGGGAACAGGGAACGGGGAACGGGGAACAGGGAACGGGGAAGCGGGCCCCGCGCGCGACCGCCAGGGCTGCAGATGAGACCGGCGCGGGGGAAGAAGCGGTGCTTTACCTGCACGGCATTCAATCGCATGGCGGATGGTACGAGTGGTCGGCTTCCGTGCTCGCGCAGGCCGGGAAGCTGGTCGTGCTGCCCGATCGGCGTGGCAGCGGTATGAACGATGCGGCGCGCGGCGACACGCCCAGTGCCGAACAGTGGCTTGCCGACCTCGACGATATTGCCGACGCCGTCGAGCGGCAGTATGGCGTGCGGCGGTGGGCGATCTGTGGCGTGAGCTGGGGCGGTAAGCTGGCGTTGGCTTGGGCACGGCGGCGGCCCGACCGCGTGAGTCGCCTGCTTCTGGTGGCCCCCGGCCTGTTTCCAGCGGTCGGCGTGGGTATCGTCGAGCGCTTGCGCATCGCCGGTGCGTTGCTGTTCAGCCCAAGCCGGCGGTTCGCGATTCCGTTGAGTGACGCGGCCCTGTTCACCGACAACCCCGCCGGCCGGGACTTCATCGTCTCAGACGGGCTCAAGCTCACGCACGCTACCGCGCGTTTTCTGTGGCAATCCACGCGACTGGGCCGTATGGCGTTACGCCGACCGGAGGAGCACATCACCACGCCGGTCGCGCTGCTGCTCGCCGAGCGCGACCGTATCATACGTAACCAGCCAACAGAACAGTGGTTGCGCGCAAGCTGTGCGGGGGAATTGGAAGTGAAACGCTTCGCCGGCGCAGCGCATACCATCGAATTTGAGCCGGACACGACATCGTACGAACAAGTGCTGCGCGCGTGGGCCCTGGGTGTAAGTACCGGGGCGAACCCACAATAACATGCAACTTGTGCTTGTCCGGCGACTAGTATCTCTTAGAATACGTTGCCACAATGCCATTGCACGCCGGCGCGGTCGTGCAAGTCAAGACGCACGGAGGCTCTTGACGATGGAATATGGCGTGGGAGTTGCGTTAGCCTTCAACTCCCGGCCCACCCGCCACTAGGAGTTTTGTTAAGTGCCCCGGACCCGCCGCGGAATCGCCTACATCAGTGCTGCGTTGTTATCAGTGATCCTCGTGGTGACGTGGATCGGCGCGCGCCCCCGTACAGCCGGCGCCGGCGTGCCCGGCCAAACGCCCGAGGTTGTGGCGGCGAGCTTCGCCACGAACAAGCCCGGCGGCGCCCCGCACCCCGCTGATTCTCCAGTAACCCTGGCGCAGCGTGATCCCCGCGCATTCGTGCGTTATGCCCAGCGGCGCTATGAGGACACGGTCAAGTGCTACCGCACGACGCTGACCAAGCAGGAGCTGCTCGGCAGTGGCATGTCGAAGGTGCAGGTGGTCGAAGTTCGCTATCGGTGTGAGCCGACGACGATTTATATGCTCTGGCACAGTAACGCCGACGCCTGTAAGCGAGCGCTTTTCATCGACGATCCGGCGAACGTGAACAAAAAGGGCGAGAAGCTGGCGCGCGTCGAGCCGAACGGTCTGGCGCGGTTGATCGTCTCGGACATCATGATGCCCGTGGATGGCCCCGATGCAAAGAAAGCCAGTCGGCACTCGATTGAGTTCGCCGGCTTCCAGGCGTTCTTTGACATATTTGAGAGATACAGCGCGCTGGCCGAGAGCAATGGGGATCTGAAGCTTCGATTCTCGGGCACGGGTCAGGTGAATGGTCGTCCGACGATCGTAATCACGCGCGACTTGCCATACACCGGGGAGAATAGCAAGTATCCGGATGCCAGGCTCGTCACGCATATCGACCAGGAACTACTGCTGCCGGTGGCGGCGTATTCCTACGCTGACCACGACGAGACCAAGCTCCTGGGAAGCTACATCTACACCGACATCGAGCTGAACCCGCCGTTCGGTGACGACGCCTTCCGCTTCTAACTGCAAGATCGGGACACCCACTGGACACGCCCGGCGCCCTGTCGGACGTGGCGGCCATAAACGTGGCTGTGCGCGGACCGTCACCCCATGGGACGGCCGGCACTGCACGGAGTCCGGGGTTCTGCTCAGTCTTCGTCCTGCTCCGCCTGCGACTGATACTTGGACTGAATCTCCTGCTGCACATTGGGCGGGCATACGTCGTAGTGGCTGAAGTCCATGATGTAGCTGCCCTGACCGCCGGTGACGCTCTTGAGCTGTGACGCATAGGCGGAGACTTCGGCCAGGGGCACCTTACCCTTGATGACGCACTGGCCGCCGGGCAGCATGTCCTGCCCCTCGATCTGGCCACGTTTGCCGGCCAGATCACGCTGAATATCACCCATAAAGTCGGTGGGGCAATGCACTTCGATGGTCACGATCGGTTCGAGCAGGATCGGCTTGCACTGCATGAAGGCCTTCTTGAAGGCATTGCGGCCGGCCACCTGAAACGCGATGTCCTTGCTGTCGACCGGGTGCGTCTTTCCGTCGACCAGAGACACCTTGACATCCACCACCGGACAGCCGGCGATGACGCCCTTCTTCATCTGGCCCTGAATACCCTTGTCCACCGCGGGTCGATAAGGCTGGTCGATGGCGCCGCCGAAGATCTTGTCGATGAACTCGTAGCCGCCGCCGCGCTCATTCGGCTCGAGATCGATGAAGACGCGCGCGAACTGCCCGGCACCGCCGGTCTGCTTTTTGTGCGTGTATTCGACGTATTTGACTGATCCGGAAATCGTCTCGCGGTACGGGATCTTGGGGGTTTTGGTATCGACCTCGAGCTTGAAATAGCGCTTCATCTTGCTCTGGATCACGGTCAGGTGCTGGTCACCCAGACCGCTCATCAGCAATTGGTTGGTTTCAGCATTGCGATGATACTGGAAGCATGGATCCTCTTCGGAAAAGCGTGTCAGGGCCGCACCGACCTTCTCGATATCGCCCCGCGCCTTGGGCTCGATCGCCAACGAGTACATGGGTGAGGGCAGTCGCGGGATGGTAACGGCGCCATCGGTCGGCTTGTCCCAGAGCATGTCACCGATCTTCAGATCGATCTTGGCCAACGCCGCGATATCGCCGGCCGTGGCGGCGTCGGCCTCATCGTGATGGCCGCCGCTGAATTTGAATACATGGCCGGCGCGCTGCGATTTACGGTCATCGCGGATGACGATCTGCCCGTCGCTCGGGAGTGTCCCGCTGAATACGCGGAACACCGAGTACTTGATGTTGCTCTTCGGGTCTGACAGCACCTTGAAGACCTGGCCGACAAACGGACCGGTCGGGTCTGCGGCGATCGGCGTTTCCTGTGCCTCTTCGCCCTCGCCGACAGCCAGTTGGCGCTGCTTGCCGACCGCCGGGGACGGAGCGAACGTGACGATCTCGTCCAGAAGCTGCTGGATTCCGACATCCCGTCCGGCGTCGGCGAACAGCACGGGGATCAAGCTGCCTTCGGCGACGGCTTTCGCAATGGCCGGTCGCAGTTTGTCCTGCGGCACACCTTCGTCGGCCATATAGGCTTCCATGAGGTCTTCGTCGGTCTCGACAATCGCCTCGATGAGTTCGGTGTGAGCCTGCGCTACGTCGAGGATATCGGCGCTGCCGGATTCACTGGCCAACACGTCAATCGTGCTCTTGCCCCCCCCCGCCGGCAGATTGATCGCCCGACAGCTATGTCCGAATGTCTCGTGGATGGCGCTGTAGAGCTCTTCCAGGTTGGCGTTTTCGGCGTCGATGCGCGTAATGACGATCATCCGCGCCAGGCCGAATTGCCCGGCGGCCTGGAACATGCGCCGGGTGTTCGTGCCGATACCGGCGGCGGCGGAGATTGCAATCAGTGCGGTTTCGACGCCGATCAGCGATGCCAGCGCCGGCCCGCAATAGTCCGGCATGCCGGGTGTATCGATGAAATTCAGCAGCTTATCGCCATGCTTGACGTGGAATACCGACGAATCGAGGCTATGGCCGCGCTCTTTGGCTTCGTCGTCATAATCGAGAACGCTGCTACCGTCATCGACACTCCCCAGGCGGTTGGTCACGCCCGCCTTCAGCAGGATTGCCTCACCGAGCGTAGTCTTGCCGGCTCCGGCATGTCCGACGATTGCCACGTTGCGAATGTCCTCGACCTTATGGGCAGCCATGCACCAACCTCCGTAGAACCAGCGTAACACGTGTGAGCCGCAAGATGCTCAGAACAAAGCAGTATAGCGGCACCCGGCAAGCATGTGAACAGGCCAACGGCGGCCACGCCGCCAGCACCATGGCCCCCTTCCCCCCCGCTTCCCCCAATCCCTCAATCCCTAGTCCCTCAGTCCCTATTCCCCCTTCAGCCATCGAGTTCCGCCGGCCCAATCGTGGCAACGCAGCGTGGCGCCTCGCGCAAGCCGGCGGCCAACCGCACCACGTCAGACAGTGTCACGGCCCGGATTGCGGCGAGCTTGGCCTGCAACCCGATCGGCCGGGAAAAGTGGAACAGGTCGTCGCTGAGCGCCGCCGTGCGGGCCCGGGTCAGATCATCCTCGGTTTCGAGATGGGCAATGAGGATATTGCGTGCCCGCGCCACCTCGGATTCGGTAAGATCCTCGGACAGGCGCTCGATCTCGCGCGACAATGTCCGGTAGGTCCGCGAACAGCGCGCGGGTGTGGTACTGGCGCCGAGATGAATGACGCCCTTGCCGCGTGGTTGCTCGTGCCAGGCTCCCACCCAATACACCAGACCCTGCTTCTCGCGCACTTCGGTGAACAGACGCCCGCTCATCCCGCCGGACAAGACGGAGAGAAGCACGCGCTCGGCCGCAAAATCCCGGTGGCCGCGAGGAACCCCCGGCATGGTCAGCCCGATGTACTGCTGCTTGCAGTCCTTATGGCGATGTTGCCGCGCCGGCTCGAAGGTGAACTCGGCGTCGGCGCGCCCCGCGCGCTCGGCTGATCCGAAGCCGCTGAAGGCGGTGTCGATTTGCCGTGCGACGCGCTCGGCATCAAGCGGCCCCGCGACAGCGACCTGTAGCCGACCACTGTGGTAGCACCTGCGCCAGTGGTCGTGGACCACATCACGCGTCACCTGCGGCAGAGATTCAGGCGTGCCGTCGGGGTTGCGGCCCAAATCCGGGCCCAGCGTCAGCCGCTGGATCAGGACGCGCAGCAGGTCCTGCGGCTCGTCCTCCATATGGCGCAAGTCCTGAAGCGCCAGGTCGACCGCCACCTGGCAGGCCTCCTCGGGGAACGTCGGTCGTCGAAGCATCTCCGCGACCAGGTCAATGGTCTGCTCGACGAACTCGGGGAGGCACAACACGCGCGCCAGCATCGACTGACGTCCGCTCGCCGTACCCCAGGCGGCCCCGATCCGGTCAAACGCATCGGCCAGGGCGCGGCCGGTGTAATTCGCCGTGCCCTTGGCCAGCGTGCTTTGCGTAATCGTGTTCACGCCCGTGTAACGCGGGTCCTCATCGGTCATCCCGGCGAAAACGCGGAAGCACAGCCCGACCGTGTTGCGCGCCGGCAGGCGGTCAACGGCCATTTCCACGCCGCTGTCCAACAGCAGGTGCGTGTACTCGGCGGGTTGCTCGGTGGTCGGTGTCGCCATCAGTGATCGACGGGCTCGCCGAGCAAAGGTGTGATCTCGGCGAGCTTGCTTTCGAGCAGGTCGCGCGTTTTGGCTTCCAGATTCAGCCGCAGCAGCGGCTCCGTGTTTGAGGCGCGGACGTTAAACCACCAGTCCTCATACTGGATCGTGATTCCGTCGAGATGGTCAACCTGTGCGTCCGTGTACTTCTTTTCGAGCTCGGCGAAGGTGCCTTGCTTGTCCGCGTTCCTGAAGTTGCGTTCCCCGCTGGCGGCGAAGATGTCCAACGGTTTGATCAGCGAGGACAGCGATTGTCCGCTGCGGGTCAGCACATCGAGAATCGCGATGAAAGCCAGCATGCCAGAATCGCAATAGAAGTAGTCGCGGAAATAGAAGTGCCCGCTCAGCTCGCCGCCGAAGATGCCGTCCTGCTCGGCCATCGTGCGTTTCATGAATACGTGACCGACGCGCTCGCGTTTGGGCTTGCCGCCGCCGTGGCGGATGGTGTCGGCCACGACACGGCTCGAGCGCAGATCGTAAACGATGGTCGAACCCGGGTGCTCGCGGAGATACTCCCCCGCCAGCAGGGCCGTGACCAGATCACAGCGGACGATCTCGGCGTTTTCATCCACGAACATGCAACGGTCGGCATCGCCGTCAAAGCACGCGCCGAAATCGGCCTTGTGCTCGCGCACCGCCTGCCGAAGCTGGTCCAGATTGGCGGGGACCAGCGGGTTCGGCGGATGGACGAAGTCACCGTCATGCTTGAAATTCAGCGGGAACATCTCGAGGTTGTTGACCCCCGAGAACAAGATCGGGAACCAGCGCCCCGCCATTCCGTTCGACGCGTCCACCACGACCTTGAGGGGCCGCAGCGGCAGCAGGAAGCGGTGCAGGTACTCGCGGTACGGCTCGGAAAGATCGACGGCCTGCACCGGCAACGTGTCGGGGACGGCGTGCGGGTTGATCGCCGCCGCGATCCGCTGAATCTCCTTCAATCCCGACTCTGAGCCAATCGGCTTGCCTTTCGGCCCACAAATCTTAAACCCGTTGTAATTCGCCGGATTGTGACTGGCCGTGGTAACCGCGCCGCCGCAACAACGTACGTGGTTGGTCGCGAAATATAGCTGCGACGTGTCGATCATGCCGATGTCGACCACCTGGGTGCCGGTCGCGGCGGCTCCGGTGATGAAGGCGTCGCAGAGCATGGGGCTATGCTTGCGCATGTCGCGACCGACGATGATCTTGTTCATCGCCTCGTCGCTGCGGTCATAGCCGGTCAGTGACGTGCGCAGGAACTGGGCGGTGGCGTTGCCGATGCGCCAGGCGACGTTTTCGTTGAGCAGGTCGGGGACGGTGGCGCGGACATCGTACGCTTTGAAGACCTTATCGATCATGGCGATAGTCTCGATTCCCTGAGTTGGTGTGCTGGAGCGCTTGTGTTTTCGACCGACAAAGCTGGCGGCCAACGACGGCCGACCCTGCTCATCGTCATTGAACTGGCAGCCCGGGCATTTGTGAAAGTTGGCGCGCCGCCGACCGAGACACACTGCGTCGGATATGTGAATATGCTCCTCACCGGGGCAGTAGCGCGCGTAATTCTGCGACTCGTCCAAGGGCATGAAACCTCCAGAAACCAGAGCGTTGGCATGCTAGCAGACCGGGGTGGAATCGGCTACCCTCGCAGGGAGAAGCGCCGGAGCGACAAAGGGCCAGGGGACGCGGTCGCCGGCCGGGCTTGCGCGATCGAGAATCAGGGAGCGTTGATGTCAGCGACGTTTGGGTTGGTGTTTCCGCTGTGGAATATGGCGCTCGATGAGGAGCTGCTTGAGCGTGCGTTGGGGGAAGTGGGGTTTGACCACGTCGTCGTGCCGGCGGTCACGGGGCCGGTGTCGGAATTCCGGATGTACAGGCCACTGGAGCCGCAGCGGGTGTTCCAGACGCGGGGTGGATGGCACTACCCGTTTCAGCGCGAGCACTATGCGTCGTTGATCGGTCCGCCGCCGAAGGCGGAGTGGGTAACGAAACGGGACTGTTTGGGGGCGGTGCGTGACGTCGTCGCGCGCCGCGGCCTGCAATTGTACCTGGCCGTGGATGTTCGAGCACCGGTTGTGGACTTGGGCGATGGCCGCTACTGCAACTTCCAGAACGCCTGGGGGGATACGCTTCGTCGGGAACGCCCGTGTGTCCTTGATCCCCAGGTGCGCGCCCTTTTGCAGACCACGCTTGATGATCTCGCGCGCTATGAGCCAATTGGCGTTGAACTCTCCGGCTGGAAGCTCGACGAAGGCCCGCAGTCTGTCTCCTGCTTCATGGCGCCCCTGATGCACCGCGACATGATCGAGATCTGCTTTTGCCCCGCCTGTGAGGAGTGTGCATCACGGGCCGGCCAGGACGCTGACGCGGTGCGCGACGCGGTCCGCCGGCAGCACCTTGCGTGGGCCGACCATGGGACGACCGGGAGCACATCACCAGAGGAACGTCGGTGGTATCAGCTCGTCAACGCCTATCGCGAGTGCCGGTGTGTCGAAGGCCGCCGCTGGTTGGACCAATTGGCGGGCCGATACCCACAGTGGCGTTGCCTCGGCCCGGGCAATGGCCCTGATCCATGCTATCCTCTGATAAAACTCCCTGAGTTACAGCGCTGGTTGCCGAGCGGGGCGGTCTGGGATGCCGGCTGCGAGCCTGGGGACGAAGAGATTGTGCGGCACGGCATGACGCTGGTTAACCTTGTCGCTACAGAGTTCACCGAGGCGGCCCAACTGGTGCGCGCCGTTGACGAATTGACCAGGCGCGGCGCGGAGCAGATCGTCTTTGACGGGCTGACCGAGTGCTTGCCCGACAGACTCACGTGGCTCAAACAGGCCGTGCGCTACGCACGGCGAGGTTCGGGATGATCAGGATTCTCCTTGCGATGACCCGGCGTAGGCCCAGGAATGGCCGTGGTGTGAAGCCGCTACCGAGCAGCGTTTGCCGCTTGCGGCAACGTTGTGCGGCCGTGCTCGAACGGCAGCCGGCATGCCGCCCTGGCGGGATTGCGCCCGGGAGCGCTCCCTGGAAAGGCACTGCTCAAGAGCAGTGGCACACCTTTGCGTTGACCGGACATCGGATGCACCCACTTTGGCGGGTGCCCCGCGGCTTGCCGCGGGGGACGGATAGACAACAGGCGGTCACGCCTATCGAGAGGGTCAGTCCCCCACCCCAAGGGATGCGGCACCCACGGAAAGGCACTGCTCAAGAGCAGTGGCACACGGCAGCGTTGACCGGACATCGGATGCCCCCGCTATGGAGGGCACCCTCCTGGTTGGCGACGCTGGCGATCGCAGTTTGCCTCGTCGGCTGCGAGCGGCAGCCGGCCGAACTGCCCCCTCCAGCGACGCAACCAACAAGCGCACCAGCTGTCAGCGCAGAGCCGATGCCGCGGGCCACATATCGTTTTGCGCCCGAGGTCGCGGCCCAGTGCCCTCCCGATCTGGCACGTTTTATCCGCGAGGCGATGCAGACGATGCTGCTGGGAGAGTACGCGGATTATCGCGGGCTGATCTCGCGCGCCCGGACACCCGAAACTGAGCAGCGATTCCGGGTTATCCAGGAGGCACTGCGGTCGGTCGAGGTCAGTGCGGTCGAGGAGCTTACGCTACCGAACATTCCTCCGCCGGCATACCGCGTGCTCACCAAGTTCGAGTTCGATCCTGAGAGCATGGCGGCACATAAGCTGGAAAGCCGTGAACTCGCAATCCTCGTGTTCAGGGAAGGCGACGAATGGCGTTTAACGATCGCGCCGCCGACACTGCAACCGAAACACGCCGAAGTGACGACCACGCAGTCAACGCCCCAGACGACCCTGCCGACGCCGGATTATCCATGGGACGAGGACGAGGACTATTGATCAATCGCGCGTTGTCCGGTGCGGCGTGGGAGGGCGCTGGACCGCGCAGGCGCAGACCCGCGGCTTGCGGCGATCGCACACTGGTGCGTCTGCGCGGCGTGATGCTTTTGGCGGTCGGCACCGCGTGTGTTGCCGTCGCGGCCCCGCCTGCCACGACGCAATCAGGTTCGACGCTGCCGGCTGACTTGCGCGCCGCAATTGATGAGATCGAGGACTTCACGCCACGCTTCGATTACCCGGGTTATTACCGGCTTGTCGAACATGTTCGCCAGAACGCCCAACCACCAGGCTTCAGTGACGCGCCGATTGTGATCGATGATTGGACGGTTTTGCTGGAGACACCTTCGGCGTACCGCGGGCTGGCGATCGAGGTTGAGGGGGTTGTCGGCCGAAACAAGGGGGAACGCAGCTATCCCGCATACCCGGATGTGGGTTCGGTGTGGCGGTTGGAACTTCGCAAGCCCGGCGCGCCGCTCAGCCTGACGGTGATCTGCACGGAGGATGTCTCAGATCTGCCGCTGGAGAGCACGATACGGATCGCCGGCTATTTTCTTCAAGCGCGCACGTTCAAGGACTCGCGTGGCCGGGAGCAATACGCCGGCCTGGTTGTGGCCAAGGGTCCGATGCAGGTTTCGCGCGTCAACCCGGTGCAGCCTCGGCCGGCGCGCGCCTGGGGTATCGTCATCGCGTTCGCCGGCGTCGGGCTGGTCGTCGGTTGGATTCTGCTCCGGCGTGCGGCGGCAACCGGGTCACGGCGTGATGTACACACGCTCCGCTCACATTACGAGGCGCCGGTCAATCTCGCCGACGAGTTGGCCGACTGGGCCGAAGACGAGGACAACTCACGTGAGCGATAGACCGTAGCGGCCGCCCTTGTTGGGCACAGAGGCCCGAGGCTGCAGACAGCAACTGCCATGATTATCGATATCCACTGCCACTACACGTTCACACAGCTCCCGCTCTCCACGGGCGAGCGTTTCTCCTTTGAACCAGCTGACGAACCGGGTTTCAGAGGGGCCTTTGACTCGTGCATCTCGCCTCGCGCGTTTCGTCGCATGAGTTTTCGCGCCATGCGCCGGTATCTGCACGTCGGCCACGACGACAGCCAGATCGACGCGCGCCTGGCTGACTTCTATGGCAGGCACCTCGCCGGCGCGGGACCGGTGCGGCGTTGGGTGCTGCTGGCCTTTGACGCGTATCACGACAGCCGCGGCGAACGGCCGCCTCTTCCACGGCGGGCCGGAGACCGTGGCAGTGATATCTACACGTCCAACAGCCTGATCCGCGCAACCTGCCAGCGTCACCCGGAGCGATTCCTTTTCGGGGCATCCGTACACCCCTACCGCGCGGATGCGCTGGCGTGTCTGGACGAGGTGTTTGCCGCCGGCGCGTGCCTGCTGAAGCTGATTCCGTTGCATCAGAATGTGGACGCGCGTGATGAGCGGACCATCGCCTTCCTGGCGCACTGTGCCGAACTGGGGCTGCCCGTGCTGCTGCACTATGGGCCGGAGTTTACGCTGACCTCGCACGACCGGGCGCTGGGTGAGCTGCCGCCGCTGCTGGACGTCTTGCGCCATCTGCACAGTAGCGGGTCCATGCCCACGACGATCATCCCGCACCTGGCCACGCCGGTGAATCCGGCCGGCCCCTGGCGAAACTACAACGCACTGGTTGATGCTCTGACCGGGTCGCTGGCGGACGCGCCGCTCTATGGCGACGTCTCGGCCCTGTGTAGCTGGGGTAAGGTCTGGTCACTGCGGCAGATCGCGCGGCGTCAGGAGCTGCATCACCGGCTGCTGTTCGGCAGCGACTTCCCGATTCCCCCCGCCGCGGCATGGCTCAGGTGGCGCCTGGGCAGCGCCTGGCAACGCATCAGCGAGCATGAATCCTGGTCAAACCAGGCGGCGGAGATCTGCCGCTGCATGGGCTTTAACGAGACAGTCCTGCACCGCGCCGCGGAACTGCTGCCCAACGTGGATTTCTTCACGCGCGCCGACGTCGCACCTGCTTGACGGCCCGGGTCGAAAACGCCACTGTGCTCCACATGAAAACCAGACCTGTACCAGGCGCCAGCGGCCCCGAGCTACCCGCCGACGCGGGCTTTGAGACGCTCTGCGAACATTTCGGCGAAGATCGGCTCGGCCACGGCGGCGGCGCTGTCCCGCCCATCTACCAGAATTCCACGTTCATCTATCCGTCCGCCGAGGAATTCGAGAAGCGTAAGTCGCCCGACAGCGCATTCTTCGAATATACGCGCACCGGCAACCCGACCACGGCGATTCTCGAAGCCAAACTGGCGCGGCTCGAGGGCGGCCGCTGGGCGCGGGCTTTCGCATCCGGCATGGGTGCCGTCTCGGCCGCGATAAACGCCTGCGTGCAGAGCGGCGATCACGTGGTCTGCGTGTATCGCTGTTACTGGCCCACCAGGCAATTGCTCGGACGCCTCGAACGTTTCGGCGTGGGCACGACCTTCGTCAAAGGAGTCGAGCCCGACGATTTCGTTGCGGCGATCCGCCCCGAGACCAAGGTACTGTACCTCGAAAGCCCCACCAGCGGCTTGGGTGATTGCCCCCCTATCGCCGCACTGACTCAGATTGCCAAAGAGCGCGGACTGACAACGATCTTCGATAATTCGTGGGCCACGCCCTACTTTCTGCAACCTCTCGGTCTCGGCTGTGACCTGGTCGTACACAGCGCGACGAAGTTTTTCGGCGGCCATAGCGACGTGGTGGCCGGCGCGGTAATCGGCAACGACACGGAACTCGAGCAGCAAGTCCACAACGAGCTCGAGCTCGTGGGCGCCGTCTGTGATCCGTTCGCCGCCTGGCTGCTGATGCGCGGCGTGCGAACGCTCCCGATACGGATGGAGCGCCACCAATCCAATGCGCTGGCCGTTGCGCGGTTTCTGGTGGACCACCCCCGCATCGAGCGCGTTTACCATCCGGGGCTGCCCGCGCACCCGCATCACGAAATCGCCAGGCAACAGCTACGTGGTTATAGCAGCCTGTTCGGTTTCACACTCAGACAGCAAGACCGCGAAGCGTGCAATCGGGTCGTAAACCGGCTCAAGCTGTTCAGCATCGGCGTGAGCTGGGGCGGACACGAGAGCCTGGTCGTCGGAGGGAACTTCTTCAGCGACAGCCCCGACGAGATCGTCTGGTTTATCCGGCTGCACGTCGGCCTGGAGACCGTGGGCGACCTCATCGCCGACTTGAAACAGGCCTTGGAGGATTGAGGCGCAGCATGTCAAAGTCCCGCACACCATCCCAGCCACGCGGGCAACTTGAAGACCCGCTCGCCTCGCGCTATGCCTCAGCCGAGATGTTGCGCATCTGGAGCCGCGAGCGGCGTTATGGCACGTGGCGACGAATCTGGATCGCGCTGGCGTCGGCCCAGCGCGAGCTGGGTCTGGACATCTCGCAAAAGCAGCTTCGCGCGATGCGCCGCGTCGTCGACCAGATCGATTTTGCCGCGGTGCGAAAGTACGAGACCGAGACGCGTCATGACGTGATGGCCCACATCCACGCTTTCGGGGACGCGGCCCCGGCCGCGCGGGGCATCATCCATCTCGGCGCCACGAGCATGGACATCGTCGATAACGCCGACCTGCTGTTGATGCGCGCGGCCCTGGATCTGCTGCGTCGCCGGCTGGCGGGCGTGGTGCGTGTACTGTCGGCTTTCTGCGGAGAATACGCAGAACTGCCCACCCTGGGCTTCACGCATCTGCAACCAGCGCAACTGACTACGGTCGGCAAACGCGGCACGCTGTGGCTAAGCGACCTGCTGCGCGATCTGGAGGCGATCGCCGCGGCCCATGACGGGCTCAAGTGCCGCGGCCTGCGCGGAGCGACCGGTACGCAAGCATCATTCCTCAAGCTGCTCGGCAACAAAACCAAAGTGCGGCGAACGGAAAAGCTGTTTGCCACACAGCTTGGTTTTGCTGCGTGTTACCCGGTCTGCGGACAGACCTACTCGCGCAAAGTGGACGTCGAAATACTCGCCACGCTCGGCTCGCTGGCGGCCAGCACCCAGCGCATATGCAACGACATCCGCCTGCTCGCGATGCTCAAGGAAATCGAAGAGCCGTTCGGCAGAAAGCAGGTTGGCAGCTCGGCGATGGCGTACAAGCGCAATCCGATGCGCAGTGAGCGCGCGACGGGGCTGGCGCGCTATCTGATCGCCCTGGTGCAATCATCTTTCCAGACGCTGGCCGCCCAGATGTTCGAGCGCACGCTTGACGACTCTTCCAACAAGCGTCTGATCATGCCGCAGGCTTTCCTGACCGCCGACGCGCTTGTCATACTGCTCCACAGCATCCTCGATGGGTTGGTGGTGTATCCGGCGATGATCAGCGCGCGGATCGAGGCCGAGCTGCCGTTCATCGCCAGCGAAGACATCCTGATGGAGGCTGTTTCAAAGGGTGGGGATCGCCAGGCGCTGCACGAGCGTATCCGCCGACACAGCCAGGCCGCCGCTCGTCAGATCAAGCAGCACGGCAAGGCGAATGACCTGATTGCGCGGTTGAAGGCCGACGCCGCTTTCGCGCGGGTCCGGTGGAGCCGCGCCCTGGACGCACGCCGCTACGTCGGCCTCGCCCCGCAGCAGACGCGCGAGTTTCTTGCCAAGGTCGTCGCGCCGGTGCTTGACTATCACGGCCGAGATGCCATTACCACCCACGATGTGAAGGTCTGAGCAACGCCGGTCGAGCAATCGGCGTGATTGCACGACGGCAGGTATCGCTGCGCTCGACCTGCCGTGCTCGGCGCACCCTGTACCCGTAACGGCCTGCGCCTCGCAGGCCGCCGGCAGGAGAGGTGTTATCGATGTCCGACGGCCGGCGGCGCCGGGCTGTTATTGCTGCGCCATTTCCAGCGCCTTGGCATACTTCTGTGCAAATCGCTGGGCCCATTCGGCCTGCAACGCGGCGATCTCATCCGGCGCAGCGCCGGCCAGCTCCTCAGCCACTTCCATGGCCGTCGCTTCGTCAAACAGCGGCGACGTAAGCTCAGCCAGCGCATCTTCGGGCATGCCCGCATCGATGACCGCGCACCAAGCCTGCTGCAATGCCACGTGGTTGTCACCGGCCGCCGCCGGCAACAGCGCGTTCAGCAGGAGTCGCTGCCCGGCGGTCGTCTCCGGGTCCATAGTCAGGCCGAGTTTTGTGGTGAAGGGATTGAGCTTGACCGACAGATGATCGGCGTGTTTCTCGTAGATTTTCGGGTCAATCGGGTAATGGTACAGCGTCTCGCCGGGCACGCGCCGGTTATCCTGCGTGACGGCCCACAGCGCCAGCCCCTCTTCGCTCATCAGGTAGCGCACGAAGTCCTTGGCCAAATCCACATCCGCGGCGGTGGCCAGCACGCTTACGATGTCGGGAGTCACGGCGGTCGCGCCGATGGGGTTCGTGTAGTGGAGTTTCCCTTCACTGGCCGCGGCGCGCGCCTCTCCGTCGAAGTTGACGGCCAACGTGGCGAGGGCGTGTCCACTCTCGACCAATTGCAGCGCATCGGCACTGCGCGCGCTCAGGGCACGAGCGTTGGCGAGCATCTGCGTGATTGCCGCCCACCCGCGCTGCCAACCGAGTTGCTGGAGCGTGATAACCAGGCATTCGCGATGACTGCCGCTGCCGCGCGGGTCGGCCAGCGCCAGCCAGCTCTGGAAACGCGGGTCGGCCAGGTCAGCCCACGTCGCCGGCGGTTCAACGCCGCGCGCCGCGCAAGCCTCGTCATTGACCAGAATGCCGAAACTGCTCAGGCCGGTGGCGTACCAGCGCTGCTTGGCGTCGCGCGTCGGCAGCCCGTTCAACTCCGCCGGAATCTCCGCCACCAGATCGGAGAGATCCACCGGCACGGACAAGCCCGCTTCGGCCAGCTCGGTATGGCCGGCGATACCACCGCCGAACATCACGTCGGGCAGTTCCACCGGCGCCCCCTCCAAACGACGCGCGCTGGCGCCGCGGACAAACTCGACGCACTGTGGCGTGCCGCGATACAGCCACTTGATGTGAACCGGCGCGTTCCGTGCCCCCAGATGCCAACTCGAAAAGCCCGCGGCAAACGCATAGCGGATCTTCTCATTGTGCGGCGTGAGCACGACGAGTGTTTTCTGTTGACCAACACTATTTGCCGGCGGCGGCGGCGCGGCGCCACCATCGCAGCCGAGCAGAACCAGACTCATGAGCGCAATCGCCGCGGTCGCGGCACATGCCATTCGTTGGCCGGTCAGGAAACCATGCATCGCAGTGTTCTCCACGAAATTGCCAGCAGATGATGAATCTTCCAGAGAGACTCGGCGTCGAATCGATGGGCTTACAGCCGAGTCGGAATAGCCCAGCATAACGCACTCGGCGTTGCTTTGCTCGCGGTGTGCCCGATTTTGCCTCACGGGCACGGGTCACGGCCGGCGGCGCCACCCTGGTCGGCGCTCGTGCCACGCATAACGCCGGACGTGGGCGACAGCGCGCTAGCCGATCTCAGCCAGTATCGACTTGCTGTAGTCGGGATCGTTTTGAAAGTCCGGCGGCAGCTTCTGCCGAGAGCTTGACTGTAGTTTTCGCCCGGCGCAAGCGCGTCGCAACGCCTGCTCCAGCCGATGGTAACGTATCGTCCGGTGGTTCGTGGCCAACAGCAACAAGCCGCCGGGAGCGATGACCGGCAGCGCTGCGGCCACAAGTTCGTCGAGCTGGGCATCAAGATTGAAAACACGCCTGGAATTACGCGCCCGAGAGAAGCTGGGCGGGTCGAGGATCACCAGATCGAACCGCTCCTGGCGGCGCTGGGCCCGACGACAGAAATCCAGCGTATCCGCGACGCGGAACTTGTGGTCGTCGGGTGTAAGGTCGTTGGCCAGGAAGTTGCGCTTGCCCCAGTCCAGCGTACGTTTGGCGATGTCAACACTAACAGTCTCCGCCGCGCCGCCCAGCGCCGCGCTGACCGAGAATGCGCACGTGTACGCGAAGGTATTCAGCACGCGCCGGCCGCCAGCCAGCGCGCGGATCTGGCGCCGATTCTCACGATGTTCCAGGAACAGCCCTACCGAGTAGCCGTCATATGGCCTGATCACGTAGCGCGCGCCATGCTCATGAATCACGATCTCTTCATCGACAGCCGTCCCGATCCAGGGCACTGGATTGTGATGGCCTTGATCAACAGCGGGTGGCGCCGCCGTGCGGTCGCGCGCGAACATCTTGCGATAGACGGCGCGCGCGCCCAGCCGGTCGGCCACGTGGGCACAACAGGCCCGCGCCTCACGCTCGTCCAGCGTCAGGCGTCCCTCATGCAGTTGCGCGATGAGGACATCGCCAAAGCGCTCGATGACCAACCCGTCAATGCCATCGCGCACGCCGTTGAACACGCGGCAGGCGTTGGTCAACTTGTCGGACAGGAGCGACTCACGCGCGGCGATGGCGCCGTCCAGCCGGCGGCGCCGGTCAGGCGGCATGCTCTGCGCGGTCGGCGATCCGGGCCGTTTGGCGGCGCGAGTGGCGCGCCGCCGGTGCGATTGATGTTGATGCTGTCTCCCGGACATAGCTGCTATTGAGCTCGGTGGGTCTGCAAGGAGTCGCTGCCGCGGGCCGGTTCAGTTCACGCCTTGGCCGAAGCGCGCACGCGCCGCGGCGCCCGGCTGGAAGTCTATCCCGGGCTAA
Organism: Phycisphaerae bacterium; assembly: GCA_963675745.2. GTDB lineage: Bacteria > Planctomycetota > Phycisphaerae > UBA1845 > Fen-1342 > JAFGRR01. Next base: position 63,348 of record CAXXWX010000013.1, on the reverse strand, counting down.
CGCTCAACACGTGATAAGTCTTCTTGCCCTTGCGCAGAATCACGAACCCGCCGCCAAGCACATCGGTCTCGGCCAACACGTGCTCGGCGTCGCGCACCACGAGATTGTTCACCGACACCCCCCCGCCGGGCAGATCCTTGCGCGCCCGACTGCGTGAGGGATAGAGCCCGACCTCGGCGAGAACCTTGGCCAGCTTCGCATCGTCGGTACCCAGATGCGCGGCGGGGATCGGCGACGTCGGCGCCCCTTGAAACGCCTCGCGCAGCTCCTGTTCGGACAAGGCGCGGAAGTCGGCATTCTTATCAAACAACGCCGCCGTGGCGCGTTGGGCGCGGGCCAGCGCGTCATCGCCGTGCACCATGCGCGTGAGCTGCTCGGCCAGCAGCTTCTGAGCGGCGCGCTCCTGCGGAGATTCGGCGACGGCCCGCTCGGCCTGGGCGATCTCGTCCGGCGCGAGAAACGTGAAGTGGCGCAGGTATTTGACGACGTCGCCGTCATCCGCGTTCAGCCAGAACTGGTAAAACTGGTAGGGACTGGTGCGCTGGGGATCGAGCCAGACGTTGCCTTCCTCGGACTTGCCGAATTTCTTGCCATCAGCGCGCGTGACCAGCGGCATGGTCAGCCCGAAGGCCTCCACATCGCGTAGACGCCGGATCAGGTCGGCCCCGGAGAGGATGTTGCCCCACTGATCGCTGCCGCCGAGCTGCAACGTACAGCCGCAGCGATCGTAAAGCGCCAGGAAGTCATAGGCCTGGAGCAGCATATAGGTGAACTCGGTGAACGAGAGGCCCTGCTCGCGCGTTTCCAGCCGCATCCGAACCGAGTCGCGGACGATCATCTGGTTGATGGAGAAGTGTTTGCCGATGTCGCGCAGGAACTCGACTAACTTCAGTTCACAGAGCCACTCGGCGTTGTTTACCAGCAATGCTCCGCGGTCGAAGTCCAGGAAGCGCTCGACCTGGGCGCGGATGCCGGCCAGATTGGCCTCGATCTGTTCGCGCGTTTGCAGCGTGCGCTCGGACTCGCGGCCGCTGGGGTCGCCAATCAGACCGGTGCCGCCGCCCACGAGGCCGATGGGTTTGTGGCCGGCGAGCTGGAAACGTCGGAGCGTGACCAGCGGCAAGAGGCTGCCGACGTGCAAGCTGTCGGCGGTCGGGTCAAACCCGATATAGCCGGTCAGCGCACCCTGGTGCAGCGCTTGTGCGAGCGCGGGCGAGGAAGTCTGGTGGATCAAACCGCGCTGTTCGAGGTCGTCGAGGAAACTGATGTCTGGCATATGAGTGTCCCGGCCTGGTGATTCTGACGCCCGGCCCAGACGGCCAATCTCGCCGGCGCGGCTGGTGGCACGTGATAATTCACGGGGCGTCGCAACGATACTATGGATTAGCCTTTACGCGTCAACCGGCTGGGCGTGGATAAAACACCATACGGTAAGGTCGCAAGCGGCGGGCGTTGTTGTCACCGTTGACGGGTGGCTTAGCCGAAGGCAAAGAGCTTCTGGACCGCCTTCAGCTCGATCACCATGTCGGCACCGAGGCTCTCAAGATCAGTTTCGGTCAATCCGTGCCGCTCCATGGTGGCCAGGTCGGCGCGATTCAGCAGCCCGTCGTGGCCACACCCCACACCGACGAGTCTACAGATCGAATCCGCCAGATGGACGGCATCGATAAGCCGGTCGGGTTGCTCGGGAGTACCCGGCTCATGGTGATAGCGCACGGCCCTGGCGATGCTCTCTGGCAGGTTCCAGATTTCAGCCATGCGCTCGCCGATTTCAGGATGAGTGAAGCCCAGGACGGACTGTTCGGCCTCAACGAATGACACACCGTCATCAGCGACGATACGTGCGATTTCGGCGTAGTCGGCCGCGACGAACTCATTCAGCACCGTCTTGCCAACGTCGTGCAGCAGGCCGGATGTGAAGACCATTCCCACTTGGGTTATGCCGAAGCGCTGTGCCAACATCTGGCTGCCCAATGCCACGCCGACCGAGTGCAGCCATAGCACTCCCGGCGGCAAACCGTAGCCTTCCTGTGGCCTGGTCAGCAGGCTTTGCGTGTGTACGGCCATGACCATCTGCAGGACCTTGGTCGTGCCGATGTAGCGAATGGCCTCGTCGATCGATGAGAGACGCCGTACGAGCCCGAAGTAGGCCGAGTTGCACAGTCGCAAGATCTGGGCGGTGACGGTCTGGTCGTAGCGAATCGTCTCCACAATCTGCTCGAGCGTGCTGGTCGGGTCCGCCACCACCGCGATCAGACGCGTTGCGGTATCTTGCAGGCGTGGCAGGTGTTCGACGCGATCGAGGATTTCGTCCATGCTCTTGACCGTCATAACACCACCTCACCGTCACGGCATTCGACCGATACGGCCCCGCTCCCGACATCCAGCCTGATCGTGCGGCTTTCGAATCCGCCGACGTCCTCGGCATCGATCGCCACACCGTTCTTCCAGAAGATTTTGCGCAGGGCCAGGTAGTTGCGTTTGCCGATGTTGAACGGCCCGGTGTCATCGAGTAGCCGCGATCCGCCCGCGACCTTGACCACCAGGCGTTTCTTTGCCGCGCCGAGCTCATAGGCGGCGCGGAACAACTGTGGGATGCCCGTGTCGCCGAACATCGCCGGACTGATCTTGGCCTTCTCGGGTGAGACCTTCGCCCTCGGGCAACATGTAGTGCAGCAGCCCGCCGACCTTTGCGACTGGATCCCAGATTGCCAGGCCGATGCAACTGCCGAGTGAGTAGGTCACCAGCGAAGTATCATCTTCGCTCGTTACCGCCATATCCGCGATGTCAACGACACGGTCCATGAAAGCATCCTGACTCAGTGATGCCGCCGCCCGACCAGGCATAGCCGGGCCGGAGAATCAAAGATCGTTCTCGATGCTCATATCGAGCAGGGCGTCGATATCGAGCAGGAATCTCACGCGATCATCGAGTTTTGCGGTGCCCGTGACGAAACGCGCGTCACCGCCGACACCTGGCTGTGGCGGGGCAATCTGTTCAGTCTCGATGGAGAACACCTCGCGCACCGCGTCAACTATGACGCCGATCAACGGATCGGGTCCGACAATCACGATGCAGGTCTGCTCGGTGTACGCGGCCCGCGCCATCCTGAATACCGAGCGTAGATCCACCACCGGAATCGCTTTGCCACGTAGACTAATGACCCCCATCACGTGCGGCGGCATGCGCGGCACGACGGTGATATCTGTCATGCCGATGATCTCGCGCACCTTGCGAATACTGACGCCGTAGTCGCGATCAGCCAGGCTCAGGGTGAGGAATTTGCCGGTGAGCGTGCCTGACCGGGCGTGCGTGCTGCCAGCCACGCTGTCCATCTGGAGCCTCCTAGCTTGACGCCGGGCGCAGGCGCCCGACTCAGGGCGCAACGCCCGCACCGGGCACTGGCCCGACATAGCGAGAATCCGGGCACATCACCCATGCTGGTTATCGTGCGTGGCGCCTCGGCACATGAGTCGGCGTGGTCGGAATCCGGTGAAGCGGAGGCAGCGCGCAGCCCGTGCAATCAGACCGGCCCCATGGTCCTATAACCATGGAATACCCCGCGCGTTCTGTCCGGAATTGACGCGGCGTAACACACCAGCACGGCCACACGGCAGCCGATAGAAATCTGCGGGCATGGCCTGAAAGCTGGGCCCCCGCGCTTGCCTCGATAGAATCTCCAGGTTGCCGCCTGTCGGCCCAGGCTGCCGGGCGCAAAAATATCGCCGGCCGCTGACAGATCGCCCAGACGCGGGCATAATGTGGTATTCGACATGCACTTCACAAATCCTGGCAAGTCGGTGTTGCGGTTGGCGTGTCGCAACGCCGCACGCTGACGAGAATGTGGGGATTGCGATTATGAGACTAGAAAGCGGACCAGCCGGCGGCGATCGGAATTATGCCCTGATCGTGGTCATAATCTGCCTGGGCCTGGGGGGCTATTTCGCCTACGACTGGCTATTCGGCTATCCAGGCGAGAACCGTCACCAGGCGATCGCCCAGCTTGGGGCCCTGCTGGAATTGGACGAGCACGCGGCGGCGGAGCTGGTCGATGGCCTGCCCGACCGGCCACTCAAGTCCGACTACGATCAGCTCATCGCCGCCCAACCCAGATTGCCTCAGCAGGTCCGCGATATGCTGGGTCAGCCGCTCCACACCGATAGGCGACCCACCGGCGAGGAGTACCAGTACTACGCCGGCAAATACGGGGAGGTCATCGTCCTGATTCGCGGCGGAACCGTGTTGCCAAAGCAGATCGAGTGGCGTGCGTGGTTCAAGGGCCCCGGCGAAATCAAGATGCAGCTCTATTGTGCTCTGTTCTGTGGCGCGGTGCTGCTGCTGTTCGCCTGGAAGCTGTACCGCGCGGTCAGCCTGCGCGTCATCATCGATGACGAAGGTATGACCTATGCGGGCCGCCTCATTCGCTTCGAGGACATGGTGTCGTTGCGGGACTACAGCCCAAAGGGGTGGATTGACCTTTATCATCGTGTCGGCGCGCGGGAGAAACGCCTGCGACTCGACAATCAGAAGGTGCGCAAGTTTGACGAGATCGTCGAAGAGCTGTGCAATGAAAAGGGCTTCGATAATCCTGTCAAGGAGCACGCGGAACGGCTGGCGCGCGAAGATCAGGCCGACGACAAGGACGAAGACGCGAACAGCAGCGCTGAGCCCGGCGAGAAACCGTCGCAACCAGATCAGTAACACGCCCATCCGGGGGGCAAGGCGTCACACGCCGCGGCGCGCCGTGGCAAAATGGAGGCCCGCGCGTGACGGCCGGGACGTACTACCTCGAAACATTCGGCTGCCAGATGAACGTGCTGGACAGCCAGCTCGTCGAGGGGCAATTGCGCGAGCACGGACTGAGCCGCGTTGATTCACATCATCAGGCGGATGTGATTCTGTTCAACACGTGCAGTGTCCGCCAACACGCCGAAGACAAGGTTTATTCGCGGCTGGGACAGCTCAGAGATCTCAAGCAACGGCGACCGGAGGTCGTGCTCGGCGTCATCGGCTGCATGGCCGAGCGTGAAAGAGAGGCGCTGTTTGCCAAGGCGCCGCACGTCGATCTTCTGTGCGGTCCCGGTGAGCTTGACCAGCTGCCCGCCCTGCTCGACGAGCACCGCCAACATCGCCGACCGGTATCGGCCCTGTCCGGCAATCAAACAAGGCGCACGGCCGCGGTGGACCGCGCGCTCGAAGCCGATCGACTGGAAGCCCTGGATCAATCCCGGTCGGCAAGCCCGAATGAGAACCTGCTCCAGTCATACGTGCGCGTGCAACGCGGGTGCGACAAGTTCTGCACCTACTGCGTGGTGCCGTTCACACGCGGCCCCGAACGCAGCCGGCCCCCGTCGCGCATTGTTGAGGAGGTACGGCGGCTGGTGGATAACGGCTGCCGCGAGATCACGCTGCTCGGACAAACCGTGAATTCGTACGTACACCAGCAAGATGGACGGCCGGTGCGTTTTGCTGAATTACTCGAACGTGTGCATGCAATCGATGGTGTGGCGCGTCTGCGCTTTGTGACCAGCTATCCCGCCGACTGGGACGAGGATATCTTTCGAGTAATGCAGGACTGCCCCCGCATCTGTCCATACCTGCACATCCCGGCTCAGAGCGGATCGGACCGGATTCTCGAAGCCATGCACCGGGCGTATACCGCCGACGAGTACCTGCGGCTCATGGATACGGCGCGGCGTTATGTGCCCGATATCGCGCTGGCCGGCGATTTCATCGTCGGGTTCAGCGGCGAGACCGAAACCGACTTTCAGCGCACGCTGGATCTCGTCCGTCGCGTTGAATACAAGCAGATCTTCGTCTTCAAGTACTCCCCGCGTCCCGGCACGGCGGCCGACCGGCGTCAGGTTGACGACGTGCCCACGGAAGTCAAGGTGCGCCGTAACCGCGATCTGCTTGCCACCCAGATGGAGATAATGGAACGGCAGAAACGCGCGCTCATCGGCCAAACCGTCGAAGTGCTTGTCGAGTGTTACAGCAAAGTCGCCCGGCGCGCCCGGCAGTCCCGGGAGGCGAGTGTGCTGCCGGCATCTGAGCAGGACCGCGGTACCGAGGCAACCAATGCGAAAGCCAATCAGCTTGTCGGCCGTACGCCACATGATGTCATCACGGTCTTCCCCGGCGAACAGCGCCACATCGGAACTCTGGTGCGCGTGCGAATCGAAATGGCCACGGCCCTGACGCTCTTCGGCCGCATCGAGGCCTGACCCGGCTCAACGCGCGCGTCTGACGATGCAGGTCCGCGCGCATGTAACCGGTTGAAGGGTTATAATGGGCTCCCTCCGGGCGCCGCCCGCACCGGTACACTTCGAGGAGTTCAAGGTGTGGATGTCAAGACGGTAACCAGCACGGCGTTGCTGCAGGGCTTGCGCGATCACGATAACAGCGAGGCCTGGCAGCAGTTCATGCGGCGCTACGAGCCGATGCTGATGGCTTGCGCCCGCCGCGCCGGCCTGAGCGAACATGATGGGCGCGACGTGATCCAGGAGACGCTGATGGTCTTCATGGAAAGCTATCGCGACGGAAAGTACGACCGCGAGCGCGGCCGCTTGCGACACTGGCTTCAGGGAATCGTGTTCAACAAGATTCGCCAGGCCTGGCGCCGCCAGGGCAACCGCGAAGTACAGGTCATCGACCAGACCGGCGTCACGAAGTTCCTGAATCGCGTTCCCGACGAGGCGGAGATTGCCGACATTTTCGACGAGGAGTGGGAGCGCGGCGTGATGAATGAGTGTCTGCGTGAAGTCCGCCGCGAGGTCGACGACAAGACATTCCAGGCCTTCAAACTGTATACGATGGACGCCTGGCCTCCCGAGAAGGTAGCCGACCACCTCGGCATTTCAAAGAACGCCGTCTACGTGTACAAGAAACGCGTGCTGACGCGCCTGCGCCGGCTCCAACAGGAGATCGCGGAAGTCTGGTAGACGCGTACACCGCCAAAACCCGGTAGCATCCGACCCCCGAGTCGGACGTTTTCTGCGGGCCCGCATTCTCTCCGGATCCCGGCTGCCACGCAAAGCACCAGTGATGCTTCAATGCACCATCTCACCCCGAAGCAGGCGCACCGCGTGAGGCAGCGCCGCCAGGATTTCAGTGAGATTCTCGACGGCGGCTTTCTCGCTACCGGGCAGATTGACAATCAGCATCGCGCCGCGGATTCCACACACGCCGCGCTGGAGCATGGCGTGACTGGTCACGGCAAGAGACGCGGCGCGCATGGCCTCGGCCAGCCCCGGTGCCTCGCGGTCGATTACGGCGCGCGTGGCTTCCGGAGTGACGTCGCGCGGGCCAAACCCGGTCCCCCCCGCCGTGATGGCGAGATCGAGATTACGCTCCGCCAGGTTCCTGAGCGTATCAGATATGTCGCCGGCCTCATCGGCGACCACGCCGGACCACGCCACGTGCGCGCCAAGCCGATCGCTGACGAGTCGCGCGACCGCGGGCCCCGTGGTGTCCTCGGCGCGGCCCGCAGCCCGGCTGTCCGAGACTGTCAGCACGCCGACCTGGATCGCCGAGCGCGGAACCAGTTCGGCAATCTCGATCGGCAGGCCTGGTGCGATTTCTCCAGCGCGCAGGACGCGTGCAAAGATACCCGCGCGCGGCATGATACAGTCACCGACACGGTCATAGATCGCGCAGCGGCTATGGCACACCTTTCCGATCTGCGTGATCTCAAGCTCTACGTCGCCGGCGCGCAGCCGCGAACCGATCCCGAGGTCGCCCAGCTCAAGGCCCCGGATGACCAGGTTCTCGCCGAAGGCCCCGGGCGCCAGATCCAGCCCTTTGACGCGCATCGTCTCGATTTCGGCCTCATCCAGCAGGCTCAGTTGTCGATGCCAGTCGCCGGCGTGTACGTCCCCTTCCATGCCGCGCTCGGCTATGAGCGTGGCCGTCGCCACGGCGGTCTTCGCGATCCCCTTCCGGGGCGAAAGGCACACGTGCAGTATGGTTCCCGCTTGCATCGTCAGTTGTTCCCTATGCCCCATCAGTGGCGTGATATTCGCCGCTGCGCCCGCCGGACTTTTCCAGCAGGCGTACGTTCTCCAGCACCATGGCGTGGCCGAGCGCCTTGAGCATGTCGTACAGCGTCAGCCCGGCCACGGTCACGGCGGCAAGAGCCTCCATCTCCACGCCGGTTGCAGCGCGCGTATTGGCGGCGGCCACGATGCGAATCCGGTCGTCGGCCGGCTCGAAGTCCACCTGAACGTGGTCCAGCGGAAGCGTGTGGCACAGCGGGATCAATTCGGCCGTGCGTTTTGCCGCCATGATGCCCGCCAGCCGGGCTGTTTCGTAGATATTGCCCTTCGGCGTCTGGTCCGCGTTTATCGTCCGCATCAGCTCCGGACCGATGCGCAGTGTGCCCTCGGCCACGGCGCGCCGCGCGGTCGCCGGCTTGTCGCCGACGTTAACCATCTGCACGCGGCCGGCTTCATCAAGATGGCTCAACTTCGACATAATCAACTACTCCACTGTGCTGGCCGCATGGCTCACAGCGCGTAGCAATTCACGACTGCGCCAGCCGGGTGGTCCGCACCGACATCCAGCACGGCCAGCGCGTTCGCGCGTGCAAACGCGACCACGTCGTGCGACCCTTTCCACGGAAGAACGGACACCGTCGTCCTGGTATCATCCGCCTGCAAAAGTGCCGGGGCCAGCACCGTCCGGTCACCATTGTTGCTCGCAGGCGCGGTCAGCGCCGCCGACAGCCATCGCAGCATAAACGCGTCCGGACCGCCGGCCAGCGTCTCGGCCAGTGGCCAGGCGATCATGTGCCAGCCGATCAGCGCGGATACCGGGTTGCCGGGCAGGCCGACGCACCAACGCTCGCGCACGCGCGCCACGAGCACGGGTTTGCCGGGCTTGATGCTCAGGCGGTGAAAGACAATCGTCGCGCCGAGCTCGGACAAAGCCCGCGGCACCAGATCGTAGTCGCCGACCGATACGCCGCCCGTGGTCACGACCAGATCGGACTGCTCCAGCAGCTCGTCGAGCACGCCGCTCAATGCAGCCACGTCGTCGACGGCGGTCCGCCGGCCGGTCAACGGTAGCTGCGCCTGACCGGCCAGAGCGGCCAGCATCACGCCGTTGGCATCCCAGATTTGTCCCGCGCGACGGGAAGCGCCGATCTCGACAACCTCGCTGCCGGTCGAGAGGATCCCCACGCGCGGGCGCGGGGTCACTCGCAGCGAGTGCGCACCGCTCGCGGCCAGCGCCGCTATCGCCTGCGGAGTGACCAGCGCACCGGTGTCCATCAGGGGTGAGTCGAGCGCGCAGACCTCGCCGCGCTTGCGCACACAGTAACCGGGCGATACACGCGGCAGTTGAACCTGGTAGCCGTCGGTCACCGTGGCGTCCTCCTGCGGTACGACGGCATCCGCCCCCGCGGGAACGACGGCTCCGGTGAAGATACGTGCGGCGGCGGCAGCGGCGAGCGGGGACGGCTCATCGCCCGCCGCGATCTCAGCGGCGATCGGCAGCGGCCGCTGGTCGGCGGTATCCGCGGCCCGAACCGCATAGCCATCCATCATTGACACGTCCACCGCCGGGAAATCCGCGCGAGCCACGGGCGCTTCCGCCACGCGACAGCCGGCCGCGCTGTGCAGATCAACGGTGGTCGGCGCGAGCGGCGTCAGCGCGCCGGCGAGCAATTCCTGTGCGGCCTTCAGCGTCAGCATTCAGATACCATCCTCTCTCCAGCTTCCGCGCAGGCAGTATACTACGCCAACCGCATCACCTGGAGCACCGCAGTCATCCAATGGGCGATCTGAACATCAATCGCGAGGAGGCAGACGGTGAGGAAGTGCGCAACGCCGACGCGCCCTCACGATCGCGCGCGCTGCGCTTCGACGGCGCCGAGTTGTCAGGCGCGCTGGGTGATCTGGGCACTTTTATTCCGCTGCTCGTGGGTCTGGTAACGGTTTGCGGCCTCCAGCTTGCGCCCACACTGCTGGCCTCAGGTCTGGCAAATGTCGTCACGGGCCTCATCTTTCGCATTCCAATACCGGTGCAGCCGATGAAGGCCATCGCCGCCGTCGCAATCGCCGAAGGGCTCAGCGAGGCGGAGATCCTGGCCGCCGGCATCGGCACCGGCGCCGTTTTGATGCTATTGGCGGTAACGGGACTGGTTGACTGGCTGACACGCAAGATCCCCAAGAGTGTCGTGCGCGGGCTACAGCTCGGGCTCGGAGTCAAGCTGCTAACCAAGGGCATCGGGATGATTGGCGGCACCAATGTGTGGCTCGGATTCGACAGCATCGCGCTCGGAGCGCTCTGCGTGGGGATCATTCTCGTGTTCTATTTCTCACGCCGGTTTCCCAGCGCCCTGGTGGTTTTTGCGCTCGGTCTCGGCGCGCTGCTGCTGAGCCAGCCGGCACTGCTCGGCGCGAGCCGGCTGGGTATGCAATGGCACCTGCCGGACCTGGCCGACTGGTCGGCGTGGCGGCAGGGGTTGCTGCGCGGCGCGATACCGCAGATTCCGCTCACCGTCCTGAACTCGGTGATCGCGGTTTGCGCGCTCTCGTCCGATCTGTTCCCGCGCCGCGCGCTGGCACCGCGCCGCGTGGCCGCTTCCGTGGGGTTGCTGAACCTCATCTGCTGCCCACTCGGGTGCATGCCGGTCTGCCATGGCGCGGGTGGGCTAGCCGCGCAACACCGCTTTGGGGCACGCACCGGCGGAAGCATGGTCGTGCTTGGCGTGGCCAAGATTCTGCTGGCTCTGGTCTTCGGCGCCTCACTGCTCGCCTGGCTCGAAGCGTATCCGCAGTCGGTGCTGGGCGCGCTGCTGCTTTTCGGCGGCCTTGAACTCGCCCTGGTCTGCCGCGATCAAACCGCGCGGATCGACTTCGTCGTCATGATTCTCACCGCCGGCGTCTGCCTGGCCATCAACACGGCGGTCGGCTTTGCGGCCGGCTGGCTGGTTGCATCGCTGCTGGCCACGATAGGGCTCAGGATGAAGCACGAAGTAAGAAGTCAAAAGTAAGAAGTCAGAAGTGCGCCCGCCGACGGCGGAATCCGTTGCTGAAAACTGAACACTGAACACTGAAAACTAATCATCCGCCGAGCGCGGTCATCGCCGTCGGCTGGTGTCCCGGCCCCCGCAACTGCTTGGCTGCCACCGCTTCTTCCAGCAGATCGGCGGCGCACGTTGCGTCAAAGCTCCCCGAGTGCCATGCCTGCTTCATGTCGACATTCGCGGGGTCGAGCAGGCATGCGAACAACCGGCCGTCGGCCGTCAGACGAACACGCCGACACTGCGCGCAGAACGGCTCGCTAAGCGATGTGATCAATCCGACGCCCCCCTCAACATCAGGCCCGCGCGCGTGAAAAAGCTGCGCCGTGCTCGCATCGGCCTTTGAACAGGGCCGCAGCTCAAACGCCTCGCCCAGTCGCGCCAGGATGTCTCGTCCGCGCACGAAAGTGGCGCGGTTCGATTCCGCCGCCGCGCCAATTGGCATCGCCTCCAGGAAGCGAACTTCAGAACCACGGCCCAGGCCCCAACGGGCAATCTCGACAACTTCATCAGCGTTAATATCTTGGATCACGACAACGTTGATCTTGGGCGGCGGGAAGCCCGCCTGCCGCGCGGCTTCCAGTCCGGCCAGCACGTCGTCGAGATTGCCGCCGGTGATTCGGTGAAACGTCGCGGGCCGCAGTGAATCCAGGGAGACATTGAGGCGGTCCAGCCCGGCGTCACGCAGCGCGGCCGCGTGATGCCGCAAAAGCCGGCCATTGGTTGTCATCGCCAGAGATATTGTGGGCAGCGCGCGGCGCAGCGCCGCGATGAACTCGACGACGGGCGCATACACCAATGGCTCGCCGCCGGTCACGCGAACCTGCGCAAGCCCGTAGCGCGCATGAAGAAACCGAACAAACTCGACGCGCCGCTCATCAGACAGCGGCTCACGGGTCGTGACAGCCGTCGGCTTACCGTCAGGGCGGCAGTATATGCAGCGCAGATCGCAATGCGGCGTGACGGACAACCGCAGGTGGTCGATGCGGCGCCCGCAGCAGTCCATCAGCGAGCGCGGCGTCGCCGTGTCAGCTGCCAACGTGCTCGGTTGATTGTGGACTGCGCGGTGCATCAGTAATCACTCGTAACCCAACATTCCGCGGACACCGCGGACGCCAATCCCCAACCAGAGTCAGCGGTGCGGACACCCATGATTGTAATGGTCATGGCGCCGCGTCGGTCACTGGCACGAGAAAAACGCGCCAGGCGTCCCTGGAATCAGTGCCAGCGCGCGTTTGAGAAAGACGGCCGCTCGCGTAGCACGCGCGAACTGGGTCGCCGCAGGCACCACGGACATTGCTTGCGCAGACAAGATCTGCGTTACGGCGAGCCTGTCGGTTCATCGCCCACGCCACGCCGCTATGGTCCCGGCGCGGGTTGGCTTGTGCTTGGCATTGTTGCCGGCGTAGCAGCCGTCCGCGGCGCCACTAAGCGCTGGCGCGTCGCCTGGGCGCGGGACGCCTGGTAGTAGCGCAGCAATCCGACGCCGACCGTGGCCAGGCCGCCGAGCACCAGGGCCAGTGTCAGCGCCAGGGCCAGCTTGCGGCGCGGCCGACGCGTCGCCTGCGGAATCACACCCGCAGCCAGAAGTTCACGTTCCTGCGTATCAAGATGTCGCCCGCATTCGGGGCAGCGCGGCGTAACCTGACCCTGCAAATCGTAACCGCACCGCTTGCAGCGAAACCCGCAGCGCTCCACGACGCGCGCCCGATCCAGACAGGCAAACAGGGGCCCCCAGAACGCCAGCGCGACCAGAATCGCAAAGTCGTTGAAACCGAGTCGCGACAGCGCCAGCGCGCCGATCGGCAGTGCCAGCACCAGCGGTATCACCAGCAGCAGTCGCCGACGAACGTCAATTCCCAACAGCGACGCACAATGGCGGCAGCGCCACTGGGACCAGAGCGGGCGCAGCAGATACGTCCAGCTCAGCGGGTGCCGACAAACGGGACATTCAGCGAAGCACAACATCACGCCGGAATAGTAACGACCCGCGCGCGATCGGGCGCCACCGTGCCGAGGGCTATTTCACGACCGCCCGCATGCTGTGGGCCTCGGCCAGGAAGCGATCCGTGTAGCCAGCGTCAACGCGGTGGCAAGTCTTGGTCGTCAGCTCGCCGATCTGCTGGTATTCGGGATCTTCGGTTCGCACGAAGAACTCCTCGGCGAGAATGACCAGACGCAAGAGATGGCGCAGGATGAGACCTTCCTGTTTTACCAGGTCGCGCGCGCGCACCATTTTGAAAAACTCGCCGTCGAATTTGAACGCGTCCCCCGCGATCCACTTCGGCTGCACGGCCACCGGCTCGGGTGCGGGAAGCCGGGATTCGAAGAGAATACCCAGCATCTCCGGAAAGGTCGGCGGCCATTCAATCTCGTCATCGGTCGCCCATGGATCGTATTCGCGCTCGCCCTGCTCGGGCCATTCCAGCTTGACGCCCATCGCGACCATCTGCGGTTCGAGCACCTCCGATTGCAGCGGCCCCTTGGCCATGTCTCTGGGAATCCGCACCTTGCGAATGATCGCCCACGGCATTTCCAGCACGCTTTCAAGCGCCATTACCTTCTCGTCAAAGCCGGCATGGGCCAACTCCCCGGCCAGAAACTCGCCGTACAGCGGATCTACGCTGCGGTAGTTCAGCAGACGGTTCAGGCTCTCGTCGAGGGTCACATGGTCGCCATCTTCGCTGCGCGTGAGGTATCCCAGGCCGGCGAGGTTATCGAGCATGTTGCTGAGCTGCTTTTCGAACGCCTCGATGCGCGCCACGCCGGTGAACCGTTTGGCGATGAAATCGCGTGCCTCGTGCAGAGTCCCGTGTCGGGCCAGCATGTAAACCAGCACGTTGTACGGCAACATGCCGCGGCTGGAGAGCTTGGCCGGACCGGCCTCGATGAGTTGCTTGAACTGCTTCTCGGACCAGTATTGCTCGGTCTTGCGGCGTGTCGGGCGTTTGCGTTCGAGAGCCTTGCGCGCGCGGAGGATGCCCGGGTCTTTCGAGTTCTGGTCGATGCGATCGTACTTTTTCTGCCACTTGGCGATTTTCACGTCGTCATCGTGGGCCGGAACAAACACGTAGCCCTGCGTGTCAAACTGCGGCCTGCCGGCGCGCCCGAACATCTGGTGGGCCGCCGCCGGCGCGATCAGTTTCCTTTCGCCCGGCTTGCCTTTCAGCAGCGTCGTCAGCACGGTTGAACGGGCCGGCAGGTTCACCCCCGCCGCCAGCGTTTCTGTGCAGATCACGAAGGGGACCAGCTTGGCGTTGAACAGCTTCTCGACGACCAGCTTGTGCTTGGGCAGCACGCCGGCGTGATGCACGCCGACGCCGCGGATCAGCATCTGCTTCAGCTTGGGCCCGGCCCCCTCGTCAAGATCGCCGCGATAAGACTCGAGTTCTCGCTCGATGTCCGTGCGGAGATTCTTCGGGATGAGCTGCAAGCCCTTCAGCCGCTCCGCCAATTCCCAGCACCCGTCGCGATTGAAACAGAACACCAGGGCCGGCGTGCGATTCCCAGCGTCATCGCTCGCGTGCAACGCCGGGAGAAACTCGGTCAGGAGCTGGTCGCCGACCCACGCGAAGTCCAGCGGTACACGCCGTTCGTTTGACGTCACCACGGTCAGCTTGCGGCCGTGTTTTTTCTTCAGCCAGTCGGCGAAATCGAACGGGTTGCCGACCGTGGCGGAGAGCAGCATCACGCGCGTCGTCTGCGGCAGCATCACCAGCGACAATTCCCATACAACACCGCGCTCGCGGTCGTTGAAGTTGTGAAACTCGTCCATCACCACCGTGGCGACATCCGAGAAATCGCCGGCGCCCTCTTCGCGCGCCAGCAGGTGATTTAGGAGAATCTCGGCCACCACGACGCGGATCAGCGCGTCCGGGTTCTCTCGCCTATTGCCGGTGATGAAGCCCACGTCGAGGGCCGAGAACCCCCAGCGCTCGGCGAGTTCCTGAAGCTCGCGGTACTTCTGCTCGGTCAGGGCGATCAGCGGCGTCGTGTAATAGAGCACCTGCCGCGTGTGCAGCGCTTCGAAGATCGCGGCCTCGGCAATGAGCGTCTTGCCCATCCCGGTCGGCGCGCACACCAGCACGCCACCCGCGCAGTCGAACCACGCCAGCAGGGCTTCCTCCTGGACGGGGTAGAGCTCGAAGGGAACGGCCTCGATAAACTTGTCGCAGATTTCGTCACGTGTCATGAGGGGCAGGATAGCGGGGAAATGCGGAATGCAGAATGCGGAATGCAGAAACTTGCGCGCGGCGACCGGCGTGCGACGCGCGGTCCCCAGCGCACGGCGTACGTAGCGGCCGCCCCCCCGAGTCGGCCGGACAGGATCCAACGCCCGCGGGGTGCCCCACGGCTAGCCGTGGAAGACCGAGAGAGTGGGTGCCGACAGAGCAATCCGAGAGAAGTTTGGCGGCTGTCCTTATTTCCGCGGCGAATAGTCCATGACAACACCAGGACTGCCGTGGCCAAGATCATCGGCAAACGAAAGCCGAGACGAACGTGTGACTTTCTGCGGTGGTGGAGCCACTTGCCGTTTGAATATCGCTGCTGCCTGGTTCGGTGACCCAACGAGAACGGTCAGGTTGCGAGGTCGGTCAGCTACACCCAGCGGGTTTTCCAGATCGCGTCACGGATCGTGGGGTTGTCGTCAACCACCGGGATCCGCCTGTTCGTGGTGGGCTGCAACGCGCACCTCACTCCTCTCCATCTTCCGCGCGGGCAACTCGAGGGTGAAGGTCGCCCCCCGGCCCAAGCCATCGCTATGGGCCATCAACGAACCACCAATCTCGGTCGCCGCCAATGCGCAACCGTGCAGGCCGAAGCCGCATCTGCCTTCCTTGGTCGTAAACCCGTGGGCGAAGATCTTCGTCAGATCCTCCGGCGGTATGCCCACACCGTTGTCGGCCACGTCGATCTGAACACGGTCCTCGTCGAGTATCCTCAGCCGCATGGTCAGCCGTTTGTCCGGTTTCTGGTCCTGGGCCAGGGCCTCCTTGGCGTTTTTCAGCAGATTCACCAGAATTTGCAGCAACTTGTGCTTATCGGTGTAGATCACCGGCAGTTCGTCATACTCCTGCACCACTCTGATGCCGTCGTGGTCGAGTGCGGCAGCATCCAGCTTCAACAGATCAGCCAGCACATCGCCGATCCGTACCGACTCAGTGACACCTGACGCGCCGGCCAAGGACTGCTGCATGCTGACGATGTTCTTGATGTGCTCGATATTCTCAGCCAGACGCCCGAGTTCGTCCAACACTTCGGTTTGTTCCTCGGCAAGATGCTGGGCGAGCTTGGTCAGATAGCCTGGCAATTGTGTGCCGCGCTCATCCTGGGTAATGAAAGCCCCCAGGTCGTCCGCGTGTTCTGACATCAACGCCGTGGCATTGGCCAGCCGTGAGACTCTGGACGCCCGAATCTTCTCATTCAGCAGGTTTGCCGACACGTTGACACTATTGAGCACGTTGCCGACGTTGTGCAGCACGCCGGTGGCCACTTCGGACATCCCTGCCCTCCTGGAGGCCTCCACCAGCTCCTGCTGCAAGCGTTCAGACTCCGCCTGCGTCCGCCTGCGGTTCATCGCTTCCACAAAGGTCAGAGACAGGCTTTCGATCTGTTCGATATCGGCCTGGTCGTATCCTGGTTTCTTGTTGCCCAGCGCAATCATGCCGACAGCTTTGCCCGCGTCTTTCAGCGGAACTCCCAGAAGAGCAGTGACTCTCGGATGCCCCTCGGGAGTCCCGACACCTTCGGCGTGAGTGGCTACATCGTTGACAATCTGAGAACATCCGTCATTCAGCACCGCCCCCCAGACACCCATGCTTTTCATGTTCTTGATCACGCGCGCCGCGTCGGACCTTGGCATCGCGCAGGCATCGCGACCAGACTGGCTAAAAGCAAGTGCGTCAAACCGACCGTCCTGGTTGACTTCACCAACAAGCCCGAACTTGCTGCCGGTTATCTCCTGTGCCTTCGCAAGACAGATTTGAGCCACTTCCTCGTCGGTCTCGCTTATCAACGACTCTTGAATGATGGCGTTGATGGCCTCCAGCACGGCGCTTTGCGCCAAGATGCGCTGACGATCACTGTCGAGCTTCTGGACCATCCAATTGAACGCGCAGGAAAACTCCCCCAGGAAATCCACACGTTGCGAAAAGTCCCCTTCCGCGACCCGCTGGGCTTGCCAAGTCAGGTGCCGCAGCGCGGCCTGGAGGTTTTTGAGCGCACCGCCAAACGCCAGTTGGCAATTGATCTCCCCGCCCAGTCTGCCCTCGGACAAATCTATGGCAGAACGCGTTCCGGCGTAAAGGGCATCCGCCAGACGATTGACGAACACGGAGAGTTGGCGGATTTCGTCGTTCGGCTGGGTATCGACAGCAAGGTTGGCGGACCGGCGACCCTTAAGCAGATCGTTCACCGCCCGCGTGATGTTGTCGACGCGTTTCGAGTGGCTTTCATGCATCACGTCATATGACACGACCCCGCGGCGGCTTGGGCGGGTCGGCCGACGCCCGGTGCAGGAACAGCCTCAAATCGGCAAACGCGATCACCTGTGCACCAGCAGTCCACTTCCCTAACATTGAACGCTTTTCCGGTGTGCGCCTCCAGAATCCCGGCGATGAACCCCTCGTCGAACGTGCATACCGCCTCTTGCATGACGGGCAGACCAGAACAATCCAAGTCCTCGCTCACGGTGACCTTAAACGTCATGGTCTCCAAGTCAGCGGCTTCGACACGCAGGATGCCAACTTCCAGGTCCGCCAGGAGTTTCTGCAGCTTCGCAACCAGGTCGGCGAAGTCTGTCGGCGGCGCAATCAGATTCTGGTAGATAGCCGCGCCGGCGTTGTGACCAGCATCATAGAAGATCTTGGTAGTCGTCTCCGGACCGGTGTGCCTGATCGCCGCGTCGCGCAGCGTAAACTGCATAAGGCGATACATGGCCACGCTGGTCTTGGGCCCGAGGTTCGGCCGGCCGACCTTGATGTCGCCCAGGTGCGACCAGTCAAACTTGAACTCTTCGCGGTCTTCTTTGAACATGATGTGATGTCCCTAAGGTGCTTTTGGGCTCGCGCCTGCGCGTGGCCCTGAGATTCCATCGCCAAACTGGTACTCCGACTCATTTGAATGCACCGGAATAATGGCGTTTCTGCATAAGTTGCGCATCTCCGCCAAGACAGAGCCCAGAGGCTCTCCTCATAAAACAAGCTGTTTACGGGCTTCCCGTAGACGGTGTGGATAACGCCGCCGTGGAAGCAGTGGCTCGCCTAACTCGGCACAAAGGGACGTGTGCAAGTGGGAACGTGCGCAGGTGGGGGCGGCGGGCTGTTGATTAAGTGTCCCTGCGCAACACGCAGATCGCCCTCTGCGCAATAGACTGTGGTCTGCTCCGCCGTGCGAGAGTGCTTCAACAGCCCCTCGGCCACTGTTGCTCGCAGTCATATTGCAGCTTTCTTCTCCCGCGGGCGGGTTAGAAGCTGTACCGCAGCGCGACGTACACGTTGCTGTTCCGGGCGAACTGGTTGAAGAAGGCGTGTTGGTCGTTTCCGAGAAACACGTTGCCGCCGACTTCTGCGGGGTGCCATGGCGACGGCTGTTTGCGTCGCCATGCGTGCGCGATGCGATGATCACCGAACACGCGCCGGCGCGGGGGGGCCGCTCCTCATGTCAGCGATGGCAGACTACACTTCGCCAGATCAGGTGAATCCGCAGTTCCCCGGCGCTTTAAAGGCCGGCGAGCTTCGGTGCTGCACACGTGACGCGGTGAGGCTGGTGGTTAATAATGGGGGCAGGAGGAGCCGTTGATGAATAAGCCGTCCGTGTTGAAGCCGACGCTTCCGCCGCTACTGATCGTAATCGTCGATTCTAGCCTCATGATTGCCGGCACCAATATGCCCCAGTGGCTCCTGGGCGCAGTGCTCGGTGCAGCGATTCTGTGGCTGGCACTATCAGCAATCGGCATTCGAGGTGCCGTGATAGAGCGTTGGCCTTGGGCGCGCACGTGGTTTCCATTCCTTGATCCAACAGGCGGGCTCGCAGCGACTAGTGAACTCCGCGCGCGTCATCTCCAGGGCCTGCATCTCAGGCTTGCGCTGGTGGCCGAGAATAACGTGGTGTCGGATCGCACGTTCGAGGATTGTGTCATCTACGGACCAGCCGTGGTGGCACCGGTTGGATACGTAAGTCACTATGACTGCACCTATACCTGCAAGAACCCAGATCAGCTGTACCTAGTCCTGGATACGTTTGTGCCGAACAAAACTCAGGACCACGAGCTACCGGCGGGTCTACTCCTGGTCGAAAGATGTGTGTTTCGGAGATGTCAGTTCATCGGGATCAGCACTCTCACAAACAAAGAGGCCAAGGACGCTGACTTGGCGCGTATGACCATTCCACCCAGGCCAACGCCACAACCTGAGCAGCCGCATGAGACCTGAGGCCACGCGACCTTCGGTCAGAAGCTGTACCGCAGCGCCACGTATACGTTGCTGTTCCGGGCGAACTGGTTGAAGAAGGTGTGTTGGTCGTTTCCGAAGAACACGTTGCCGCCGACTTCCGCTGACCAGTGATCGTCGATTTTGTAGTTGGCCGACGGGCGCACGTACGCGTCCTGGTCGCTGGGGCTGTAATACGTGAACAGCGCCAGCCGTAGATTCTGCTCCAGCAGCAGCTTTTCGACGCGCAGCGTGACCACGTGCCGGCGTTCGTCCGCCAGTGGCATGAGGGGGATGTGCGTTCGGCGGTAATCGTCGTAATCGGCCATCCATTCGAGGTAATACTGTGCACCGACCGTCAGATCGTTGGCAATCTCTGGCAATTGCCGCTCGTATCCGACAAGGAAGCGGAACTGGCTGTTGTTGGTGAAGCGGTTGTTGCCGGGTCGATCTTCGCGCGAGTCGTAATACGCCGCCTCGACGTTGGCGATACCGCCCAAGAGCTGTCCGCGCATGCTGCCGCCGTAGACCGCCAACCGTGGAAACGTCGCCTTCTGCGCCAGAAAGTCGTAGCCGCCGGGGCTTTTCCAATAGCCCCAGTAACCGTAGCCGGCCAGTTCCCAGCCTGCGACATTCTTCGAGACGCGCGTGGCCCACTCGTGATCGCGGAACCACTCGTTGGGAATGTCGGCGTCGACCACCGCACTGCGGCCCACGCGTCCGAAATGCATCGGGTCGTAGTAAGAAATGCGCTCGCCGGTGATGAAGCGATCGGGGTCGAAGCGCGGCGTGTAGACGATGTCCCAGTTCACGACGTCGCTGAACAGGCTGAGCTTGAGCGCGTCGGAGGGCGCCTTGAGGTATTCGACGTCGCGACCGATGAAGAACGCCTGCCAGTCCTTGGGGAACATATCGTTGAGAAACAGCAGATCGCCAGTACCCCAGGTCAGTATCTGGCGGCCGACCTTCACGTCCATGAATTCCAGCGGTGAAAACGCGACGCTGGCCTCGCGCAGATCGAGAAAGCCGCGACCGCGTTCGAGATGCACCGAGTGGCGATCGAGCACGGCGTCGTAGTACACATCGGTGGTCAGCCGGAATGTGAGCTGCCGCCACGTTTTTTCCAACTGGAGTTGCAGCCTGGATTCGCCGATCGACGCGTCCCGCTCGTGCGGGTCGTCGGGCGTGCGGACGCCGCCGCGCATTTCCCAGAAGCCGGTGAGGTCAAGTTCGCGCAACCCCGGGCGCTCGAGCAGGCTGCCGGACTGCTGCTGAGACTCCGCCGGCTGCGTGGGCTCCGCGGTCGCCTGGGTGCCGAGGCCTGTGGGCAATGCCGGCTCGTCGTCATCCGTCGCGTTCAATCCGGCCGGCAACGCCGGCTCGTCGTCATCCGTCGCGTTCAGTCCGGTGGGCAACTCGGGCTCGTCGTCGGCTGCATCTGTCTCGCCGAGGCCAATCGGAAGCGCGGGTTCGTCGTCAGCGCGCACCGCGTTTGGCGCGAGACCGCAACTGATCGCGAGCAATATCCCGCATATGAGCCGCACCATGGTGCCGTTGAACATCAGATCACTCCCATACATACCACGTGGCCATAGCTTGTGCAGAACACGGTGCCGACGCAAGCAAGAACGTCCGACTCGGGGGTCGGACGCTACCCGTGGATGCTACCGCGGGACGTTGCAAGTGGATGCTATGCGGGCTAGCCGCCGTCGCTTGGAAACAGCACGCGCGCGATGCGTTGTGATGCCTTGGCGAGTTTCCCCCGATATGCCTGCACACGGCGGGATTTCTC
The DNA here is from genome assembly GCA_963675745.2 of Phycisphaerae bacterium. GTDB lineage: Bacteria > Planctomycetota > Phycisphaerae > UBA1845 > Fen-1342 > JAFGRR01. The sequence goes on along the minus strand of CAXXWX010000013.1, from coordinate 42,100 downwards.
GAAGTGGGGTCGGTTTTCGGCGGCAATCGCGGACAGATCGACGCGCGCGGCCCGGTCGGCAATCTCTTTGAGCGTGGCGGCTGACCATTCCGATGCGTCGCACGCATCGGCGTCAATCGGCCACTGACCGACCGTATCCAGCAGTGGCCCGATCCAGCGCCTGATCGCGTGCCGGGCAACGTCCCGCTGCCAATCCGTGCCCGCGGTCGCCGACTGCATCAGCCCGGCAAAGCCTGAATAATCGCCGAGCTCAAAGCCGCCTTCGGCGATCCCGATGTTGTCCCACGCATCGCCGCCTTCGGCCCGCTCCACCGAACTCGCACGCTGAAACTCGTGCGCATCGACGCGCGCCAACGCCAGCCAGGCGGCCTGCCGGACGTAACCGCTCTCATCGCGCTCGGCGGCGGTGCGCAAGCTGGTTGAGGTCTGCGGCGCGCCGATCCGGCCCAGGGCGTAGGCATAGGCCTCGCGAACATCCGGCTCCGCCTCTCCGCCGCCCACACCCGCGCATAGTCTCTGCGTCACCTCGCGCGCGCCGGCTCCGGCGGCCAACCAGGCACCCTCTTTGCGCTGGGCGGCGTCACGATCCGCCAAGAGGCGCTCGACGCGCAGCGCAACACGACCGGGCGCATTGTCCCACACACCCAAACCGCCGCGCAACAGGACCATCGCCAGCGCAAGAAGCACCGTGCCACCCAGCACCCGGCGAACAATGTGTGACGGCTGTCCGTTACGGCTCATCACGCTTCCCACATACGCCGAATCACAATGCGCGATCGAAAGCGCGCACTATAGCGGAGCGGGCTGGTTCACAACAGACCGGCGAATGCCGGCAATGGCGGCCGTAACACAATCGGCGAATCGTAGCCACGCCGTCCCGCAGGGACGCAATGAACGTAGCCCAGCACGCAGTGCTGCGGCAGTTGCGGCCATGCAAAAACCGAGTCCCGCAGGGACGGCTGAGCCTTCAGCCGTCCCTGCGGGACTCGGTAGCCAGGTACGTGATCCAAACCCAGCACTGCGTGCTGGGCTATATTCAGATGCCCCTGCGGGGCATAGGACTCGGAGACGACGAGCGCGGCACTCCCACCGCAAATGTCACGGCCCCGTGGCGGGGGTGACCTGCGCGCGACGGCGTGGCGGCTTACCACCACGCTTCGTCGAAGTACGCATCCGAGTAGTAGTAATCATCATCGTAGTAATACGCGTCATCGTAATAGTAGTCATCATAGTACACGTCGTCATAGTAATAATCATCGTAGTAGTAAAAGACGTCATCATCGTACAGATCGTCGTAGTAGACGTCTTCGTAATACACGTCATCGTAGTAATAATCGTCGTAGTAATACACATCCTCGTAATACACGTCGTCGTACCAAATTTCATCGTAGACGTACGTGTCGGCGTAGCCACCGCCCCACCAGCCAGCGCCGGAGTCGCGCACGACGATATCGAGATCCTCCAGATCCTCCAGCAGGATGTCGAATCCGCAACCCGCCTGCAAACCAACGATCAGCGTCAATGCAAGCAGATAGGATGTGGCTTTCATGTCAGTCTCCCTCACAATCCCTCGCCGGGTCCACTGTGCTGACGTCCCGAACCTGACGGATATTCACGGAATAATCCGATTCGCGGCGACGGGCGAGCGCGGATCGGCGTCATGTCGCCCACAGCCGACAAGGACATCATACGGTAAGACAGCGCGCCGCCTGCGATGGTTTGTGCGAATCCGGTGCACTGAGGCGGATACGCCCGATAATAATGGGCATGAGTGGTCATGTACGGAGCGCCGGCGGAAACGCGCGGCGCGTCTACGCTGCCAGAGCGCCAGATTGAACAGGCAAGCCCCCCTACTCCGCCAGACCCGCGATTTCGCGACGCGCGATGTCGGCTTCTTCGAGACCCGCAAACTCGTCGATCACTCGCCGGAAGTACTTCCGCGACTGCTCAGAGCGCTTGGCCTCGCGCAACTGCCGGGCGATCTTCAGCAGACGCCAGCACTCGGCTCGTCGCGCACGCGCCGTCTCCAGCGTCTTGAGCTCGTTGGCTTCCAGGCTCTTGATGCGCTCGCGCGCGGGTTGGGCGCTGGTGGTGTCGCCGAACTGCCGTGGGATGCTCTGATACGTGGCCAGCGCATCCTCATATTTGCCCGCGGCGCGCAGCGCATCGCCCTCCGCCAGTGCCTTCTCGGCGAGCTTTTCGGGATCCCACTCCGCGTCGAGCGCCTTGCGGATGGCACGCCGCAGCTCGGCCCCCGGCGGCGCAAAGCCCACTTCCATGTATTCGAGCAAGCCGCCACGCCCCACCACAAACGTGGTCGGGTAGCCCGGAATCTGGAACCGGCGCGACAGTTGACCGCGCTCATCGAAGATGTGGTACCAGTCCATCTTCTCTTTTTTGAGATAATCGGTCAGATCAGCAAGCTTACGGTCGGCCGAGATGCTGATGATCTCGAGCCCCTTGTCGCCGAATCGCTGGCGCATGTCGCGGAGGTGCGGCACGGCGGCCCGACAGGGTGGGCACCAGGTCGCCCAGAAGTCCACCAGCACCACCTTGCCGCGCAGGGCTTCGAGATCGACCGTCGCGTCGCTGACCGCGCTCCTGCCGGTCAACGCGGGGAACGGCTTGCCCTGCTCGGGCAACTGAGCAAGCGACGCAGAGCCGTGCGCTATGGCGACCAGTAGCGGCACCAGTAATCTGATCAACGCGCGGATTCTCATGTGGCACTCCTCGACGGCCGGATACCGATCAGTCGTCGCCGGCCACTCGGGCACCGGCAAACCAGCGGCGCAGGACATCCTCGGCGGGCTTGTCCTTGGGCGTGTAGCCAAAGTCGCCCGGGCCACCTTCGCCAGGCTTCCACTCCCACCAGATCACGCCGACCAACCCCGGCGTAGCGTCCCAGACTTCCAGGAAAGCCTCGTAGAGATTACGTTGTTCGGCGTGTCCGGCGGGGGTGGCCTTCTGATTGCGGAAGTAGTTCCACGGCGTAATCGCGGCCCCTTCCTGGCTGCACCAACCCACTTCGGTGAGGACCAGGGGGCGATCAATACGCTGAATCCACGCGCCGACCTCTTGGTGAATCGGGCGCCAGTTTTCGACGAGTTCCGCGACGGTCGGGTTTTCATGGTCGGCCAGCTTGAAGTAGCTCGTCATGCCGACAAAATCGAGCTTGTCCCAGAACTGGACGGTCTCGTAGGTATCCCAGTTGGCCGAGTAGCCCAGCATTCCCTCGGGAAACCGTGCGCGCACCAGCTCAATGGTCGCCACCCACTCGGCCGTCTGCGTCTCGGTCTTGACGAGTTCGGAGCCGAGGATCAGACCGCGCGCTTGCCCCTCGCGCGCCAGGTCGGCGAAGTAGACGATGAAGTCGCGATATTCCCGCCACCACAGCTCCCAGGACGGCGGTTCGATTACGCCACGCCATTCGCGGCCGCGCGGATGGGCCAGCAGTACGATGGGCATCACGAACACGTCGAGCCCCGCCTCGCGCGCGGTCCGGATGAGCGTCAGCATATCGTCGCGACTGGGTGTTTTGCGATGCTCGATGTAGATGCCCTGGGAATCGGCGTGCTCCATCCAGCCGGCCGTCGCGATCAGGAGCATGTTGGCACCGGTCTCAGCGATTTCGTTGATCAGCGGCGTAAACGTCTCGATAGCGCGGTAGTTGGTGTGGATCTGAATCGCCAGCCCCCGGTATTCAACGGGCGCCGCGGCGGGCGGCGGCGACGGTGCCGGGTCGTCAGGAAGAGCATCCACAGACTGATTCGCTGCGGGGACATTCGAGGGCTGTGGGTTCTCCGTGGGCGTCTCTGAGCGCTCCGTGATCAGGCCGCTGAGCGTCATGACGGCGATACCCGCCAGGAGCACGACGATTGCAGCCACGATTCGCGCCGTCATCTGCCAAATACGCTCTGGGTGTCCTGTTCCAGGAGCGGCACGCCCGCCACCATCACCGGTTGCTGATCCGCATCGACACCCAGCCAGGCCAGCAACGTGGGCGTCAGGTCCAGCAAGCGACCGTGCTCGATGATACCACCGCGCTCGATTCCCGGCCCGGCAAAATACAGCGTGGCGCGCATTTCTCCGCGGTCCACCCCCCCGTGACCGCCGGCCTGCCTGGAGAACGAATACCCCGGCTCGGGGAAAATCAGCACGTCACCTACCCGCGAGGTGTTCAGCAAAGGCCCCAACTGCGGCACGACATCGGGAATCTGCTGGTCGGCGGTGGCGGCCAGCCAGGCGCGGTCGTCGTGTGGCCCGGCGGAAACGAACGCGGCCACATCCGCATCGGCCATGTAGCCCAGCACATCGTCCGGTTCGGGAACGTAGCGGAACAGCGACCCGGACGGGCCTGTGCTCTCTTCGATGCGCGCGGCGCCACGCGACGAACGCAGCACGACACGCGTATCCGAGGTGCGATATGCAACGAGCTGAATACCGGGCACATTCCAGATGCGCTGTTGCGCCGGCGGCGCGGTCAGTATCTCGGCAATCGCCTCCGGGCTCGGATCATCGTCCCACCCATTCGGCCCGGCGAAATACACGGCACCGCGCCGTCCGGTGTGGTGCAACACCACCGTGTCAAACCGGTCGTAGTGCCTGGCGCGCCAGTCGCGCGGCCCGTCCTGGAAACACTGATCGGTGACGTGACGGCCCCACGCGTCACGCACCAGCGCAACCAGGTCTATGTACCCGTCCGGTCGAATGTCGACCATCCCGTGGTCGCTGACCAACGCCATGACGGTCGTGCCGAGCAGTCCCTCGCGCTCCAACCAGTCACAAACCCGGCCGAGCTGGTAATCCAGGTGCGCGACCGCCGCCGAGTACTCCGGCGAGCTCACGCCATGCTGGTGCCCGACGGCATCGACGGCGGGGAAATACAACGTGACGCCGGCGGGCCATCGATCGTGCCAATTGGCCCAGCGCGCGATGTCGCCGAGCGTCGATGCGGTCATCTTGTCGACGCTGGTATAGTTGTGGAAGAGCCACCTGACACCCGAGGGGGCCCAGTTGGCGAAATTGGCCGTGACGCCGCGGGTCAGCGCGTTTTGCACGCTGGCGGACGCCTCGGGCCGCAGGTGCTCGCCGAACGTGTGAATGTCAGACGGCAGATCGCGGTTGTTGTACCGGTATGTGCGCGCAGTGTCATACCGGCGAAAGCGACGTTGCCGCCGGTCGAACCAGTAGATACCGGTAATCCCATGCTGCGCCGGCGTGGTCCCGGTCAACATGGTTGTGATCGCCGCGTAGGTGATGGACGGTACACACGTTATCGCGTTGCGGACCTCGGTTCCGCCGTCGGCGAAGCGCTGCTTGATGTTTGGCAGCCAGCCTTCCTCACAGCCGCGCCTGACCAGATCGGGGTCGAGTCCGTCGCAGAGCAGAATGACCGCGCCGCGCGCCGGCCGCTCAACTTCCGGCTGGAGTCGCACCCTGATGGGCCCGCCCGGGCCGCAGCCGCCGAGCAAGGCCGCGAGGGTCGCGATTGTGAAGGTAAGGTGAAGCCGACGAAACTGCCGCGCGTGCGTGGGAGCGTGGTTCATGCTATCTGCGACTGCCTCCTGGGTTCCCGCCTGGTTCAACTGTGCGGAACGGGGATTATGCACGCACGCCGCGTCGGATCAAGGACCGGGACGCCGCGCGGCGGCACAATCCCGATCGCCGGATACGTGCCGGTTCGGTTCGTGGGACTGCAATTGTCAAAGACACGAAGGGGACGGGAAGGTTTGTTGAATCGGTCAGTCATCCAGCACACGCTCGGCGTGCCGGGCGATTTCGTAGAGCGCGTCGATGACGGTATCGACATCCTCGCTGGTGGTGAACACGCCGGTCGACAGACGCGTGGTGCCGCCGGTCTCGTAGGTACCCAGCGCCTGGTGCGCCAGAGGCGCGCAGTGCAGGCCGCTGCGCGTCAACAGACCGAATTCCTGTTCGAGCAGCGCGGAAAGCTCGACGGGTTCGAACCCCTCGAGGGTAACGCTAAAAACACCGACATGGTCTTGCGGCGCGCGCGGCCCGAGACAACGTAATCCGGGACAAGCCGACAGACCATCGAGCACGCGCTGGATCAACTCCATTTCTTGCGCGCGCACATCATCAATTCCGCGCGCCAACAACCAGCGCACCCCGACCAGAAGCCCCGCGATACCCGCGGCATTGTGGCTGCCGGCTTCGAATCGATCCGGCAACATCTCCGGCTGCGCCACCAGCTCACTGTGGGAACCCGTACCACCCTCGCGCGACGTAGCCATCAGTTGCCCCACGCCGGCGCGAATCAGCAACACGCCGGTACCCAGCGGTCCCAACAATCCCTTGTGGCCGGGGCAGGCCAGCAGATCGATCGGCGTCGTGGAGAAGTCAGTCGCGACGTGGCCGGCCGACTGGGCGGCGTCCACCAGGAGCTTCACGCCGCGCGCGTGGCATAATTCCGCGATCTGCTCGACGGGTTGCAGGGCGCCGGTCACGTTGCTCGCGTGATTCAGCGCGACGAGCGTCGTGTTGTCGCGCAGCGCGGCGACGAGTTCATCCGGCGTAAGCAGCGTCGTATCAGGATCAACCGGCACGACGCTATAGTCGATAACACCACGCTCGCGCAGCGTTGTCAGCGGGCGCAAAACCGAGTTGTGGTCCATCGCCGTGGTGACGACGTGGTCGCCGGGCTTGACGATGCCCTTGATCGCCGTGTTCAGCGCGTCGGTGCCATTGAGCGTGAAAACGACATCGTCGTCGGGAGTAGCGTTGAACAGCGTGCGGATCGCGTCACGGCACTCATCGAGCATCCGCCGTGACTCGACGGCCTCGCGATATGCACCGCGGCCCGCGCTGGCCCCGACGTTGACCATGTAGTCGCAGACGGCTTCCACCACGCCCGGCGGCTTGGGAAATGAGGTGGCCGCGTTGTCGAAATAGCGCCGGGGTTGACTATCGTCACTCATCTACCTGCCTCAGGATCACGCGCTACAGAAGTTACCGCCGGCGAGAACTGCCGTCGGCCCGATGGCCGGATTCTAGCAGGCCAGCCGGCAACGGGGAACGGGACGGCGCTATCAAGGTTTCGCGTTTACGGCGTGGTTTGCTAGAGTATGAGAATGCGCCCGAGCGGAGCTTGGTGGCGACATGTACCACCGGGAGAGCAAGAGTGTTGCCGAAGCACTGCGTGCTTATGTTGATCATGCTGTTACCGACGGTTGCCACGGCAAGCGCGCGCGAACTCGGCGTACCCGCGGAACCACTTCAGATTGCCGAGTGGATCAAGGGTAGTCCGGTTGAATTGTCGGTAGGCAAGGGTAAACACGTATACGTGATCGAGTTCTGGGCCACATGGTGTGCCCCCTGCCGCCGAAGCATCCCACACCTGACTGAGCTGCAACGGAAGTACAAGGACCAGGGCGTGGTCGTCATCGGCATATCCGCAGAGCCGGCCAACAAGGTCCGCGAGTTTGTGAAGACGGCGGGCGACAAGATGGGCTACACGATCGCTTGCGATCGCGCGCAGCAAACCACCATGGCGTATATGAGAGCGTTCGGCCAGGGCGGCATTCCACACGCTTTTGTCATCGACAAACAGGGCCGCATCATCTGGCACGCCAATCCGCTGAACCCGCCGGACGGTATCGAGCAGGTGCTCGACCTGGTGCTGGCCGACAAGTTCGGCGTGGACGAGGCACGCGCGCTGTGGGAGAAGCGCCAGGCCGCACAGAGCGATTCGCGGCGCAGGATGTTTGACCAACGTCCCCCGCAGCGCGAGCGTGTGACACCGGCCGGCCGGAAGGGTAATGAATACCTCAAGCTGCTGAGCGCCGGGGCGGATGAGTCTGAGCTAAGCGTTGCGCGGGACGAGTTTATCGCCGCCGCCGGGCGCGACGCGCGGCTGCTGGCGCGATTCGCCGACATGCTCCTTGGCAAAAGTCGATTGCCCAGGCGCGACGATGCGTTTGCTTTGAAACTGACGACTGCGGCCTGTGCGGCGAGCGCCCGGAAGGGACCGCCTTTGCTCGAGCTGCACGCCCGTGCGTTGGTGGCCAACGGGAAGATTGACGAGGCCATCAGATATCAACGACAGGCGGTCGCGCTCACCGAGGACGAAGCCGCCAAACGCGAACGGATGCAGACGCTGGAGCAGTATGAAAGCAAGCGCGAGTAATCTCGCCTGTCGGCCGCCGGCCCCGCGCGGCCGTCGATTCCCCGACATCGGACTGCGCGCCAACCCGTTTCGCGTGCTCGAACCCGGCGAACTCGTGCAAACACTGATCGAGCCGGCGTTGTTGGAACGCGCCGCGGAGTGGCTCGCCAGTGACACGGCGGTGATCGAGATCGTCGGTGAGCGGGGTTGGGGCAAATCCACGCACCTGGACGTTCTGCGACACGTGGGCGCGCAGCGGAGCGATTGGCAGTGGCACTCAACTTACGTGCCACCCGACGCAACACGTGTGGCCTGGCCGCCGGCGTGTGACGTCTGGTGCATCGACGAGGCTCAACGTATTTCGCAGCGCCAGCAGGCGCGCATTGTTACCAGCGCGGGACAAGGTCGATTCCGCCTGGTTGTCGGAACGCATGTCTCGCTCAGGCCCATGTGCGACGCGAGCGGCGTGTCGTGCCGGAGCATAGAGCTGCGGGCGGTGGATGCGGGCAACTTGCGGCGTTTCATCGAGCGGCGCGTCGAGGCCGCCGCGTTGATCCCTGACGCCGGCCCCGCAACCTCGGCCCAGGCCGTTGAACTGCTTCAGCGTTATGCCACAGGCAACCTGCGCACGGTCGAGGAATTACTGTACGAGGTCTACCAGTCAGCGGCCGAGAGCGGCCAACTCACCCGGCGGATCACGGCTGAGGATGTCGAATCGGCGGCGCGAGCGGTCAACTACGCAGTCTCGTAGGTCGGCAAAATCATGACGGTCTGACGTTCGACAGTATCCCGCCCCCACGGGATATCGACGACCGCCGCCACTTCCCAGCGGATGTTGATGTAGTGGCCGTCATAGGTAATTGGTCCGTCGGCCGGAACCAGCAGCTCGAATGGCAGCTTGAAGTCGCTGCCGGCGGTGATATGCCCCTCGTGCAGAACCTCTTTGACCACACGGCTGTTGTCAACGTTGCCGCGGCCCTCGGTCTTCCAGGAGAGGTCAACGCGTACGCCGCGGGCGCGCGTCTCGTCCGTCGAGACCACGCGGATGTTTCCGCTGATGCGTCCGCCGACGGGCCAGGCGCGTGCGTACTGCTCGCCGGGCCACGGTCCGGCGTCCAGATGGAGCTCGAGGCCGGCGCTCATGGTGTGCTCTCCTCCGGCATCAGACGCGGCTCAACCAGGAGCGGAAATTCGGCGGTATAGTCGGGCCAGGACTTGATCGCGGTCCTGATCTTCACCAGCCACGATACCTTGTTATTGGTTGCGTCGAACGAGTGCATCGCCTCGGCGGGGACTGCCAGCTCGGCCTGGGCCCGCAGACTCCCGAGCGCTTCGATCTCACCGCCGGTCATCAGCGGCTGCTCTTGCGAGAGCACCTCGTGTTCGGCGGTTCGGGTGTCGGTGCCCACGGTGTAGCGGACCCACTCCTTGCACACCAGCGTCAGCGTGACATGGTCTATTTCGCAGCGTTGTTTTACCGGCTGATCGTACTCGAGGGTGAAACGCTCACCCAGGCGCAGCGGCAAGCGGCTGACGGTGATATCGGCCGGCGCGATCTTCTGGCCGACCAGCACGCCGCTGACAATCACAACTATGCCGCCGATCAAAACGGCCACGCCGATCACGACGAACAGCCCGATGAACACCAGCGGGAAGCTCAGGCCACCCTCGCCAAGAAACAACACGAACATCGTGCCCGAGACGCCGAGCCAGAACGCGGCGAAGATCAGCAAACCGATGCCCGTGGCAATCTTGCCGTGTCCGGGACGCAGCCGCACGCGACCATCCGGCAGTCGTTGATGCTTCTTGGGATTCAGCTCCATTGCGGCAGCCTTTGGGCCTTTTGCCCGCTCGGGGATTCGGAACTCGCGTAGTCTGGCAAGCCGGGGCGCTTGTGGCAAGCGGATCACAACGCCGCCTGAGCACCATCAGCCGCTCTTTTGACACGCCCCACCCCGCGTCAATACAATGCGTGGCTGGAAACGGCGTGTATTAGTGCTGTTGGAGCGACCGGACACTGATGGCAATCACCCTGGCTGAAGCCTGCGCGGCACTTGAGCAGTACGGTATGCACCCCGAGCTGCGCGGCGATGCCGCGCGCGTGCTGAACGGCGTCAACACGCTGGAGGACGCGGGGGCCGGTGAGGTGTCGTTTCTCTCTAACCCCAAATATGAGAAATACTTACAGACCACGAGCGCATCCGTCGTGGTGATCGGCGCTGAAACCGAGGCCCCGAGTCATCTCGACCTGATTCGTGTGGACGATCCTTACGCCGCTATCACGGTCCTGATCGTGAAGTTGCACGGCTATCGCCAGCATCGGCAACCGGCCCGCACGGCCACCGGCGTGATCGCGCCCAGCGCCAAGATAGGCCCCCGGCGCTCGGATTCACGCCGGCGCCACAATTGACGAAGATGTGACCATCGGCCGCAATGCGGTGATTTACCCCGGTTGCTATGTCGGGCCGCGCTGTCGGATCGGCGATGAGGTGCAACTTTATCCCAACGTGGTGATCTACGAGGACTGTGTCCTCGGCGATCGCGTGGCGTTGCACGCCGGAACGGTCGTCGGCAACGACGGCCTGGGCTATGCGCCGGTGGGCGGGAAATGGGTGAAGATCCCGCAGATCGGGTTCGTCGAGATTGGCGATGACGTCGAGATCGGCTCCAACTGCTCGATCGACCGCGCCACGCTCGGCAAGACACTCATCGGCAGCGGCACAAAAATGAGCAACCTCATCGCCATCGGCCACGGCACACAGATCGGCGAGAACTGCCTGATTGTGGCGCAAGTGGGGCTGGCCGGCTCGGTCGGCGTCGGCAACCACGTGACGCTCGCCGGACAGGTCGGCGTCGTCGGCCATATCCGCATCGGTGACGGGGCCACCGTTGGCGCCAAGGCCGGCGTGGTTAACAACGTCCCCGACGGCCAGACTTTCCTCGGCGCGCCGGCGGTTCCCATCGGCGAAATGCGTCGCCGACTCGCCCACATCGCCCGCCTGCCCGAGTTGAACAGGAAGGTCAAACGCCTCGAGAAAGAGCTGGACGAACTGCGAGAACGCGCCGCGGCGGAGTAGAATCGGGGGAGGTGTTCGTATGAAGATTGACGAACTGCGCAAAGTGCATCGGGCGCGGCCCTTTCAGCCGTTTTCCCTACGGCTCGCCGATGGGCGCGAGTATGCGGTGCGCCACCCCGAGTTTATGGCGGTCTTCCCGAGCGGGCGCACAGTAATTGTCACCGACACCGATGATGCGTTCGACATCATTGACACAGCCCTGGTCGTGTCGGTTCACGTCGGCAACGGCCGCTCACGCAGATCTCCGCGCAAACGTGGCTAATGGAGCTTCTGGAGCTAATCGGCGCAGGCCTGCAGTTTTGCGGCCTGGACATCGTGATCATCGTTGCCGACTTCATCGCGTGGTTGCGCAGCCGGCCGAATCGTCGTGCGCGACGCGACGCCCGCCGCCAGGGAACCTCACCTCCTCGGGCAACGGGCTGGACGATCGCGTTCTGGGTGCTCACGCCGATTGTCGTCATCCTGATCTTACTGGGGCATCGGGCGCGCCATGATGCTCTGGGCATGAAGCGGCTCGGCGCGCGAGCGACTGACCGCCCATGTCTCGCGTAGATACGCGTCAAGCGGTACCCTTCCACTCATGAGCGACGCCACACCACTGGGAATGATCGCCGGTGCCGGGGAGTTGCCGCGCATCGTGGCTGCCGGCGCACAAAACGCCGGTCGGCGACTGGTCATTATCGCGCTGCGCGGCTGGGCAGACCCGGCGTTGCGCGACGTCGCCGACGCGTTTCATTGGCGCGGCGTGCTGCGGCTGGGCGGGTGGATTCGCACATTGCGGCGCAGCGGCTGCCGCGAAGCGGTCATGGTGGGCCGCGTCCGCAAAGCTGACATGTTCAGCATGCCACGCTGGAAGCAGTGGTTGCTTTATCTGCCAGACCTGACGAGCATACGCGTGTGGTATGGCGTCCGCGATCGTCGTAACGAGGCGCTGTTGCGGGCGGTGGCTGATGAAATGCAACGCCGTGGAGTGCCGCTGATCGACTCGACCCAATACACGCCGGAAGCGCTGGCCCAAGCGGGTGTGCTGACGTCGCGCGAGCCCCCCCGCCGCGTGCTGGAAGGACGCGGACTTCGCCTGGCCGATCTTAAAGCAGATCGCGGCGCTGGACATCGGCCAATCGCTGGCTGTCAAAGAGCGTGAGATCATCGCGGTCGAGGCGATCGAAGGCACCGACGGGCTGATCGAGCGCACCGGCAAACTCTGCCCACAGGGCGGTTGGATACTGTTGAAGGCCGGTAAACCGGAACCAGGACATGCGTTTTCGACGTGCCTACGGTTGGCCCTGATACGATTGAGCATCTCCACAAGGCCGGCGCCGCCGCGCTGGTCGTCGAAGCCGGCAAGACTTTTGTGCTGGAACGGGAAAAGACGCTCGACCTGGCGAAGCGGCACCGCATCAGCATCATTGGTCGCTAGCGCGTGGCGTCTCAATTGCAGTGCAATCGTCATCCCCGTCCCCTGCACTTGCGGCGTCCAACCGGGACTTGTCGCAGAATTCTGTCAGAATCAAGCAGTTTCCGCGATAAACTGGTCATAGTGGCGGTCGGGCCTGCCACATGACGGCGGCTCGTACAATCCGCCGGAAGAGAGCAAAGGGCACAACGGAGGGAAACACCATGGCCGCGCAGCAACCCCCGCGTACCAGCCGGCTCTGCGTCACGGCGGCTGGCCTGTTATTGGCATTCCACGCGGCACCAGCATTAACCGATACGTGCGATCGCTGGGACAAGCTGTTTATCGACGGTGTGGACAATCACGCCATGGCGTACGACAGCGATCGCGGCGTCGTGGTTCTGTATGGCGGCGGTTCCAGCCACGAGACCTGGGAGTGGGACGGCCAGACCTGGACATTACGCGCGGTCGCCGGCCCGCAGGCCTGGACCGGACATGCCATGGCCTATGACAGCGGGCGGCAGGTCACGGTCCTGTTTGGCGGTTGGGACGCCATGGGCACCACGGCTGAGACCTGGGAGTGGGATGGGAGTGAGTGGACACTGCGCGCGACCAGCGGCCCGCCGGCCCGCGCCGGCCACGCGCTGGTATACGATTCGGTGCGTGGTGCGACCGTGCTGTTCGGCGGCTGCTGTGAGACGGTCGAAGAAGAGGACGTCCCATACCGTGACACGTGGGAGTGGGACGGGGCCACCTGGACACAGCGCGCCGACGGACCGCCGCGCGCCTGGCACGCCATGGCCTTCGATAGCGCGCGCGGCGTGACGGTTATGCATGGCGGCGAAGACGACTGGTGGGAACGTGTCAGCGACACCTGGGAGTACGACGGTACGTCATGGACTTGGCGGGATTCCGGGACCACACCCGCAGTCGAATATCACGCCATGGCATTCGACAGCACGCGCGGCGTCACGGTGCTCCATGGCGGTGAGGATGACGTCGGGTATCCACTGGCCGACACGTGGGAATGGGATGGGGCCTCATGGTCGCTCGCGCCGGCCAGCGGTCCGGGCGAGCGCTTCATGCACGCGATGGCGTTTGACAGCAGCCGCGGCGTGACGGTCCTGTTTGGCGGCGGCGAGGACGTCAGGAACGACTACACGACCTGGGAGCTCGACGCCGGCGGCTGGAGCGAGATCGTCGAGACCCGGCCGCCGCCCGCGAACGGACATGCCATGGTCTACGACAGCGCCCGCGGCGTATCGGTCATGTGGGGCAATATCGAAAGTCAGCCCTGGGAGTGGGACGGCACGGACTGGACCGCGCGCGACGTGCCTGGTCCGACACCACGCATCGGCCATGCCATGGCCTATGACAGTGGCCGGGGCGTGACGGTTGTGTACGGCGGCGTCTCCGACGAGACCTGGGAATGGGACGGCACAAGCTGGACGCAGCACGCCGTCAGCGCCCCGCCGGCGCGTAGCGACCACGCGATGGCATATGACCCGGTCCGCGGCGTGACGGTCATGTTCGGCGGCAGCAACGGTGCCGCCGCCCTGGGAGACACCTGGGAGTGGGACGGCACGAGCTGGACCGAGCACGTGGTCAGCGGGCCACCAGCACGCGCGCTGCACGGCATGGTCTATGATGAGGCCCGCGGCGTCATCGTCCTTTACGGCGGACGCAATCTGTATGGCGTCAGATACACCGACGTGTGGGAGTGGGATGGAACAACCTGGACGGCGCGCGGCGTCACGGGGCCGGAGATTGAAGACTTCGGCCTTGCATATGACAGCGCGCGTGACGTGACCATCCTGTTCGGCGGACTCGAAGGCGGATTGTGGACCAACAAGATGTGGGAGTGGGACGGTTCGAGCTGGACGCGAGTCTATCCATCATACATGCCCGATGGCGTCTTCAACCATGCCATGGCTTACGACAGCGCCCGCGCCCGGATTGTCATGTTCGGCGGGATTGTGGGCTTTGGCGTGGTGAGCGGACAGACCTGGGAATACAACGCCTGTCTGACCACCGGCGCGTGTTGCCTGCCGGACAGCGGTTGCAGTGTGCTGTCGCCGGCGGAATGTCTGGCTCAGGGGGGTGACTACCGTGGCGACGGTGTGACGTGCGGGGAGGTGGACTGCACACTGAGTATCCTGGCGGGTCCGATCGCTCGGCCCGGCACCTACAGCACGTACTACCTGCTCGAAGCCTCATCCTGGACTGCGGCGCAGACCTTCGCACTGGGGTTGGGCGGCAACCTCGCGACGATCGACGACGCCGACGAGAACGAGTGGGTCCGCGTCAACCTGGCCAATTACGGCGGTTCCGCGCGTGACGTGTGGATCGGGTTCACCGACCAGGCCGTCGAGGGCACTTTCGTCTGGATCAGCGGCGCGCCGGTGACATTCACAAACTGGAGCCCGGGCGAGCCGAACAACTCCGGCGACGGCGAGCACTATGCCCAACTGCTGCCGGGTTCGGGGCAATGGAACGACAATGCCAACGAGCCGGTCGTCTCGGTTCACGGCGTCGTGGAGATCGACACGAGCCCGTTGCTCGGAGACCTCAACTGCGACGGCTGGGTGAACAACGGCGACATCGATGCGTTCGTGCTGGCGCTCTCGTTTCCCGAGCAATACCCCAGCGAATACCCGGATTGCGACATCATGAACGGTGACATCAGCGGTGACGGCTGGGTGAACAACGGCGACATCGACGCGTTCGTGGCGCTGTTGAACGGCAAGTAGTCGCCGATCGCTCTACCGCACTGCACGATATCACGCAGACCCGGCGCCATGCCGACGGTTATTCGCTGGGTGCCATGCCGACGGCCGTTCAAGTCGGCATGTGTAGTGGGTGCCATGCCGACGGCTGTTCGAGTCGGCATGTGTAGTGGGTGCCATGCCGACGGCCGTTCGCGTCGGCATGCGTGCCGCGTAGGGGGTATAATGCGCGCAACGGAAGTTCCGGGTCGGGAAGCACCACGTCGCGTGCCTTCTCAACAACCAATTGCCGCCGGAACTGATACGCAGACCGCCTGAGAAACCCCCGGCGGCAGGCCGGCCCCAGCGCCGCCTGCCGCCCGACGGTGCCGAAATGACTGACATCGAATCACACCGTGCGTTTATGAAAGCATTGCCGCTGGATGAGGTGGCGCGGTTTCCGCCGGACCAGCAGCGCGGCGTCCCGGTGCCGCCCATGCAGAAACCGCCGGCGGCGGATGCTACGCTCATCCAGCTCACACCGCCCGACCAATTCAATCTCGGTCAGGCACCGCTGATCGACATCATCAATCAGCGCCGCAGCCGGCGGAAGTTCACCGCCGACCCGCTCACGCTCGACGAACTGGCCTTTCTGCTCTGGGCAACGCAGGGCGTGCAAAAGGTCTTCGGCGACGGTGTGGCGTCGTTTCGCACGGCACCATCGGCCGGTGCGCGACACGCCCTGGAAACCTACATCGTCGTCAGCCGCGTCGGCGACCTCGAGCCGGGGCTATATCGCTATCTGCCGGTCGATCATGCCCTGTGCCTGGAGTTTGCGGACAGTGAGCTGGCCGCCAAAATGGCGGACGCGTGCATGCGACAGGGCTTTGTGGCCACGGCCGCGGCCACGTTCATCTGGGCGGCGATCCCCTATCGGATGGAATGGCGTTACACGGTCCGTTCGTCCAAGGCGATCCTGCTCGACGCCGGCCACGTCTGCCAGAACCTCTATCTGGCCAGCGAAGCCATCGGCGCCGGCACCTGCGCCATCGCCGCCTACTTCCAGGACCAGGTCGACGCGCTGCTGCGCGTTGACGGTCACGACGAATTCGCAATCTACGTCGCCCCGGTGGGAAAGATCGGCTAGGGTGTTTTCGAAGACGGTGCGGCGTGCGCGTGTTGCATGAGTTCGCGTACGCGCGCGGGGTCGACCGGGTTTGATACACAGCCGTCGGTCTTGAACGCCGTCCCGACGATGAACGCGTCAGCGAACGGCATAAGCGACCGGATCGACTCGACGCACACGCCGCTGCCGATGATCACCGGCCGTCCGTCAGCGGCGGCATGGACGGCGCGCGCCGCATCGATATCTGTCGGCCGGCCCGTGCCCTGGCCGCTCACGATCACGGCGTCAGCCCCGCTCCGGTGCAGCGTATCACGTACCTCATCCTCAATCGCCCGCGGCGCGCCCAGCGGTGCCGAGTGCTTGACATCGACGTCGGCGAATATACGGATGTGGGCCGCCCCCAGAAAAGCCCGCGCGCGCAACAGCTCGTGGGCCACGCCGGATATCACGCCCTGGTCGGTCGCGCGGACGCCGGCGAGCACATTCACGCGGATAAACGCCGCCCCTGAAGCGTGGGCCACCGCGAGCGCCGCGTGACCGTCGTTGCGCAGCACGTTGATGCCGAGCGGCACATCAAAGCGGCTGACCACTTCCCGCGCCAGCACAGTCATATGCGCGACGACGAACGGCGGCACACGGTCCGGATAGAACGGGGTATCGTTGAAGTTCTCCATCAGCAGGCCGTCAACGCCGCCGGCGACCAGCGTGTCCGCGTCGCGCAAAGTGGCATCAAGCACAGCGTCCATGGTGCCGCCATAGCGCGGCGCGCCCGGCAGAGGCGGGAGGTGGAGCATTCCGAAGATGGGTTTCGTATCGGGCCGCAGCCCTGGCAGTAGTGACGTGTCCATGACGCAGTACGATACCGTCTGGCGCGCGATAGGCAATCAGCAGCCACAGCCAAACGTTGGTGCGGCCAAGCCAGTGGCGAGACTTCCCGGCGTTGCCGAAATACGACTACGCACGCTCGCGAGAACCGACGGCGATCCATGCGAACGCCGCCCATCCAACCAGGAAAGCCACGCCGCCGATCGGTGTGATTGCGCCGAACGCGCGCACACCGGTCAGCGCTAATGTGTACAAGCTCCCGGAGAACAGGACCGTCCCCACCAGAAACGCCCAGCCGGCCACATCCCCCGCCCTTCCGCGAGACGGCAGGCAGGCTACCAGCACCAGCGCCAGCGCGTGGTACATCTGGTAACGCGCGCCAACCTCGAAAACGGCGAGCATGTCGTCCGCCAGACGGGTCTTCAAGGCGTGTGCGGCGAAGGCCCCGGCAGCTACCGCCACAAATGCGCTCAGCGCTCCGCAGATTAGAAAGTGTCGCCGCATGCGCCGTCGCCCTGGCAGGTCGAAGTTGTTTTGTCCCCCGCTGAAAGCCACAAAGCCCGGTACCGACGTCAGTGGATCAGGTCGCGCAGGTCGGTCATCTCGCGCACCGTCTTCATGTCGCCTGAGCGATTGGCCACATCGATGCCCGTCGTAAGCGTCTGGCGAGCGTCGTCGCCGCGCCCGGCTTTGATCAGGGCCTTTGCCTTGTGGAAATACGCGGCCGAGTAGTCCGCATCCGTCGCCAAGGCGCGGTCAAACGCCGCGACCGCATCCGTCCAGCGCTCGAGCGTGTTCAACTCGAGCCCGACGGCGTAGTGCGCAAGCGGGTCGTCGGGTGACATTTCCGCGATGCGTTCCAACTGTTCAATCCGTGACATGACCGTTTCTCCAGCGTGGCCCGGGCGTGACGCGCGGCCCCGTCTCGATTCAGTATTTGTGTACTTCGGACTGGGCGAAATCGTATCCGTCGAATCCCTTGCCCAGCTCACGCAACGTGGCGCGCAATCGCGCTATCCCCGGATCGTTGGCCGTGGAAAACGCCTGGTTGATGATCAGCGCTATGTCCGCTCGCCGATGTTGCAGCACGGCCGGTACACCGTTCTGGATCAGGTAGCGGGCGGCGGCCTCGGCGTGATCGGTGCGCGACCGCCGGAAATACTGCGCCGTGACGTAATACATATCCCGTTGGAGCACGTCCTCCGCCCGGTTGGCGGACGCGGGGGGCGGCTCGTCAGCGGTTTCGGCTGGGGGTTGCGCGCGGGGAGCACGGTCGGGCAGCGCTACGTAGCCGGCGACGCCGCTACGCTCATTCGGCTCCGGGCCGCGCCGCGCGTCTCCACCCGCGGTAACACCGCGCTCGTCCGGCTGCGCGGGTACGGCCACAGAACGCTGGCCGGCCTCGTAGGCGACCCACAGGAGAAACACGAGCGCGATGCAGGCGGCCGCCGCCGAAGTCCACCCCAGCGTCAGGTGCAGTTGTTGGCCGACGATGCGGATTGGCCGTCCCCCCGGAGGCGCCGGCGTGGACGACTCCGGGTGGGCATCCGTGGAAACAGCGCCACCGCCCGGCACAGGGCCCTCGTTGGTTTCGTCGGCCTGGTCGGGCTTGGCTGATTGCAGGCGTCCGCGCCAACCCTGCGCCTTGTGGCGCTGGGTCCGCTGCACGATCTCATAAAGCACGGGGCGTTTTCGACGCGCGGACACCGGATCCCTCCTTGCAGCGCGACGCGAGGTTCGTCAGTTCTGACACACCCGTGATTGTAGGTGATTCGCACGGCGGCTCAAGCTCGGCGGGTGACGGGCGCTGGTTTCCGCCTTGCGTTTTGCGCCGAAACGTCGATATTTACGCGGTGGGTTGTCGCGCGGGGCGTTGCGCGACATCTTTGGGCCACGGTACGGAGCGCGGGCACACGGTTCGCGGGACAACTGGAGAACTCGGCATCCTCAATGGAGCGGGCCAATGAAGATCGGAATCGTCACGTTCACCGACGGGCGCGCGCGCGTCGCCAAGAGCACCCAGAAAGACTGCCTGATGTATCAGGAAAGGCTGGTCTCGTATTTCAAGAAGAAACGCCATGACGTGGTCGCGGCCCGCAAAATCGTGTGGAATTGGGACACGGCCCAGAAGGAAGCACGCCGGCTGGCGACCAAGTTCCCCGATGTAATCGTGCTCAACTTCTGCGTGTGGTCGTTTCCGGATCTGACGGCGCAATTCGTGAATCTGATCCCTCCCGACATTCCCATTCTGCTGGTGGGCAACATCGTGCCTTCGCACCCGGGCTGGGTCGCGTTCTTTGCTTCGGCCGGCACGCTCGATGAGATCGGCCGCCCCTTTGGCCGGGTGCTCGGCGATATCCGCAAGAAAGACGTGCAGCAGGACGTCGAAAAGTTCCTGCACCTCCATGACCCGGACGAGCGCGCCCGCGGCGAGCGCGCGGCCGCCATGCTCCACGGCCAGCGCTATGGCGAGTTCGACGGGCCCTCTATGGGCATGTACACGGGGCACATCGACCCGTCACAGTGGATGGAGCAGTTCGGCGTTCACGTTTATCACCGCGGTCAACTGCACCTCTGGCAGCTTGCAAAGAAGGTGGCCCCCGATCGCGTTCAAGCCGGGCTCAAGTGGCTTGACAAGAACTGTGGCGAAATCTGCTGGGACGGCAAGAAACTCACGCCGGGACTCAACGGCACGCTGGCGCGCCAGGTGCGCATGTATTTGGCGATGAAGGACTTCTGCAAGCTCGAGGGTATTGACTTCTGCGGTCTGACCGGCCAGCTCGACATGACCGAGTGGCCCGACCTTTGCATCGCGGATGTGCAGGAAGCTCTGCTCAACGACATCGGCGACTGGGAAACTCCGCGCAAAAAGCCGCTGATCTGCGCGACCGAGTGCGACAGCAACGGTGCGCTGACGATGCAGCTCATGCACCACCTGACGGGCACGCCGGTGCTGTTCGCCGACCTGCGCCACTACCACGAAAAGCAGGGGCTGTATGACCTGGTCAACAGCGGGCAACATGCGCCGTGGTTTGCGAAGCGCAGCACCAATCCGCGCACAAACTGGAAACAGTGCCGCATCTTCGCCGGGTCGGACTTCTACTTCAGAGGCGGCG
Organism: Phycisphaerae bacterium; assembly: GCA_963675745.2. GTDB lineage: Bacteria > Planctomycetota > Phycisphaerae > UBA1845 > Fen-1342 > JAFGRR01. The sequence goes on along the minus strand of CAXXWX010000013.1, from coordinate 21,730 downwards.
GCGGCAGCGTGCAGTTCTACGCCGCTCCAGCTAAAAAGGTCACATTCGGCCGCATAGTGCGGCGGCGCGGGCACTATCTGATGCACATCTTCACTGGGTCTTTCGAGCGTGTATCGCACCAGATGGAAGAGAAGCTCGCCAAGCAGACGACCTACGAGTGGCCGCACGCCTACGCGCGGTTCGATATCTCGCCCACGACTCTGCGCAACAACTACAGCAGCAATCACATTCACGCGATCATCGGAGATCACGTAGCGGCGCTATCCACGGCGGGTGAGATGCTCGGCATCGATCCGATCGTGCTGGAGGGGTAGGGAGAGACAGGCGCGACCCGCGCTGGGCGGGTTTTTGCGCGCGAGCCTGGGCCGTGATCCGCGTGATGGCCTCACGCAGGCGCGTGCGCTGGTAGAAACGCCGTGCGCCGGCCGAGTGCGGCTCAAGCCGCCGCTCTTGCTCGCGTAGCCAGGCACCGGGGTTGATGGGGCCATCGTTCTCGCAGCCCCGCTGGCACGGTCTAATCACGAGCGTGTCGACGCTGATCGAGTGGCACTCCGGCCGCTCTCCCGCATTGTCCGGCCGGGCCGGGAACATCTGCCCCGGGACGGCGTCCAAAACCTGGAGTACCGGCCGCAGCGGGCCACCAGGCTTGTATCGCACGTCACCTGTCAATCGGAGGAACCGGAACATGAGTCGCACCTACTGCCGACCGCGGCGACGTTTCTGGCTGGCGTTATGGATCACATTGGCAACCGCCGGCTCCGGTGGCCTGCTGGCGGCCGGCCTGGCTCAGGGCGGCGACCGATCCGCCGACCACCCGCTCACCCAACTGGATGAGGCCGACGAGCTCTTCGCCGACGAGCATTGGGCCGAGGCGCGTGCCGCGTACGATCGGGCCCGCGACCTGGCCGCCGATTGGCACAGTGCGGACACGCGCCGCGCCGTCGAAGGCGCTGTGGCGTGTTCACTTAAACTGCAATTGTGGGACGATGGGCTGACGCTGGCCGAGCAATACATCGCCGAGACGGAAGGCTCGTTCGAAGAGGCCGTCGGGCGGCGTTTCCTGGCCGGGTTGCACATGACGATTCCCCACTGGGGAACAAAACGCGGCACGACCTTCCTGCGCGGACAGCGAACGCAAGGTGTCTACGTGTCTTCCTGGCGCAAGGATCGCCGTGAGGCCGTACGCCAATACGAGCAAGCCCGCCAGATCCTCGCCGGGCTGTTCGATTCACTGGAGATCGAGGCAGACGCCGACGCGCGGCAGCGTCGCGAGACGATCATCGCCGAGCGCATCGGCGTGAACTTCGATCTGGCGTCGGCGCTGGCCCAGCGCATGCCGCAGCAATACGGCCAATGGGGTTGTGTGGGCTGGTGGTGGGATGCGGAGCCGGATGAAGACTCCGATGCGGTCGATGAAGCCGACTACGAAGAGCCCCGCTGGTGGTATGGCGATGCGTACAACCGGGAACCGCCGACGGGGATTCCGCTGGGCCCCGACGGACAGCCGCAGTTTATCAAGGTGCCGCTCGAGTATTCGGAGCACCTCGGTGATGGGGCGAGAATCCGGTTCCTGCTGGAGGAGATTCGACGGCTCGACACTTCAGAAACAAAAGATGAGGCGGCGCGGGCGCTGTTCCGCTGGGCAATGGTGGCGCGATCGCTGTACGGGCCGGATACCGCCGCCCTGTGGCGCGGCTATCAGACGCGCTACGATCAGTTCGGCCGACCGCTTCCTGTGGATCGTGACGCGGGCAAGCCCCACAAGCAGATTTGGGAACTGACCGATGACGAGGCGCTCACACTGGCCGGCGGGCGGCTGCGCGTCGTCACGTTGCCGGCCGCCGAGAACCCGATCGCGCTGTTGCGCCTGCTGGAGGAGGAATATCCGGGCAGCACGCTGCGCCCCGAAGCGCAATACGCCCGGGCGCTGTACTTCCAAACGCGCCAGCAATTCCCCCTGGCGATCGCAGAGTACCAGTCGCTGATCAAACGATACCCCGACCACGCGCGGTGCAGCGCGGCGAGCCAGCAGATCGCGCTGATCGAGAGGCCCGAGGCGATGCTGGACACGGGCGCCGTGCACCTGCCGGGCGGCGCCAGGCTGGCGCTTAGCTACCGCAATTGCGACAAGATCGACCTGACGGCGACGCGTGTCGACCTCGCCAAATACGTCCAGGACACCATGGAGGATACCACCAAGCGCTGGTGGGAGTATCGCAATATTCAGTGGCAGTTCTTCAATGATGATCGCTGGCAGAAATATGTCGGCGACGAGGCTGCCCGGTGGTCCGAGGAGGTGACACTGCCTTACGGAAACCGCGTGGCCCGGGCCGCGACGGATTTGCCGCTGACCGAGCCGGGAGCCTACATCATCGAGGCGCGCGCGGCTGGCTCTGACAAGGTGACGCGCACGCTGGCGCTGGTCACCGACGTCGCCATCGTACACAAGAACATGGCCGGCAAGGGCCTCATCTGGGTCGTCGATGCCCGCACCGGCCAACCACTGGCCGACAAGTCCGTGAAGGTCTACGAGCACTGGGCCGACTGGAAGAACAACAAGAATCGCCTGCACTGGGAATCCGAAACCGCGATCACGAATGCGGACGGAGTTGTCGAATACACGCGCAAGCACAACGAAGGCAATACCCAGGTCGATGCGCTCGTGCTCGGCGAGGGCGGGCAGCTCGCGATGTCGTTCTTCCAGAACTGGAGCGACCACGATCCCAGCGCATACGTCGAAAGCGGCTACCGGTTTTACGTCGTCACCGATCGTCCGGTCTATCGTCCCCGCCACACGGTCCGATTCAGCGTGTGGGTGCGTCTGTTGAATCAGGGGGAGTACCAGAAGCCACAGCCCAACCAGACGCTCAGCTTCGAGATCGTCGATCCGCGGAACAACGTGGTTAAGAACGGGAGCGCGACGACCGACAAGTTTGGCTGCTTCAGCGGCGATTTCACGCTGGACGAGGAACCGCCGCTGGGAGTCTGGCAGATTCGCATCAACGGGCAGTATCCCGATGCGCGGCACAACGCCGGCGGGCTATTCCGAGTTGAGGAATACAAGAAGCCCGAATTCGAGGTTACCGTCAAACCAGCCAAAACCCAGGCGCGGCTCGGCGAGAAGATCAACGCGCATATCGAGGCCCGTTACTACTTCGGCGCGCCGGTCGTCAACGCCAAGGTCGAGTACAAGGTCTTTCGCGAGAACTACAGACACGTCTACTTCGGCCCGGGTGAATACGACTGGCTCTATGGCAAGGGTTACGGCCGCTGCTATTACCCCTACCCGTGGTTCCCCTGGTGGGGACGCTGGGGCGGCTTGATCTGCTGCGAGTCATGGTGGCCCGGCCAGTGGGATTTCGGGCCGCGCTACTTCTCCTGGGGTTGGTACGGCGATCCCGGAATGCAGTACATGAATCGGTTTCAATCAGGCACACGCAAAGCGCTCCGCGAGCTGGTGGCCCGGGGCACGGCGAAACTGAAACCCGACGGCACGTATGACGTCGAGATCGACACGGGCCCGGCCCTGCGCGATCTGCCCGATCGCGACCACCGCTACACCGTTGAGGTCGAGGTGCGCGACGCCAGCCGCCGGACTATCGAGGGCCGTGGTAGCGTCACGGTCACGCGCCAGGAGTTCTACGCATTTGTCGAAACCGACGGTGGCTGGTACCAGCCGCGCAGCGACGGTCAGGTCAACGTGCGCACGTTGACGGCCGACAATGTTCCGGTGGCAGCCGACGGCGAAGTGATCATCTACCGTGTGCGCTATGGCGGCGCGGGCAATGCCGAGGTTCAGGAGGAGGTTTTACGCCGGTGGGATGCGGCGACGGATGCTGACGGCCGCCTCGCATTTCGCCTGCCAATCCCCGGTGAGGGTCAGTACCGCGTCACGTTCAAGACGCGGGACTCTTGGGGCGAGGATGTGCTGGGCAACGGCGTCTTCTGGGTGGCCGGCCCGAAGTTTGATGGTCGCGTATATCGCTTCAACGACCTGGAGATCATCGCCGACAAGCGCACCTACGCGGTCGGTGACACGGGCCACCTGTTGATCAACGTGGCTGAGAACAACTCGCGCCTGCTGTTCAGCGACGCGGTCAGCCTGGGCATGTTGAGAAACTACCGCTTCATCGACATCCCGTCGCGCACGACGACGGTTGATATCCCGATCGAGGAGCGCCACTTGCCGAACTTCTTCGTCGAAGGGACGCTGGTGCGCAACGGCCGCGTGCACACCGAGTCGCGGGAGCTGTTCGTACCGCCGGTCGAGAAGCTGCTGAACGTCTCAATCACGACCAACCAGCCCAGCTACAAACCGGGCGAGACGGGCGTCATCCGCGTCGAGGCGCGCGACCTGAGCGGTGAGCCCGTGACCGGGCTGGTGACGTTGACAGCCTACGACGAGGCCGTGACCTACATCCAGGACGAGTTCGGACCTAATCCGCGCACTTTCTACCACGGGCAAAAGCGCTACCACCGCGCGCAGGTCGATATGTCGGCCGACCAGACGTTTCAACCGTGGGGTAGGTTCCAGCGGGCCGAGCAGGCCTGGCACAAGTGGGGAGCACCGGACGGCTGGTCGGGGTGGTGGGCGCTGCCGGAGAAGAGCGGGCGACTCAGAGCACTAGACACTGAGAGGAACAACAAGGCCCCCGCGGACTCAGCCACCATTGCCGCAACCGACGAGGTTCGCGCATTGGCGTCGATCACGGAGGCGCCCGCGGTCGGAGGCCGGGGCGCGGGACGTGACATGGGCGAAGCCGCATACGGCTTCATGGCCGCCGAGCCGATGAGCCGCTCCAGCCTGCACGCCGGCCTGGATGTTGGCGGTCCGGGGACTGAGGCGCTCGTCGAGCCTGAGCTGCGCACGAATTTCGCCGACACGGCGGTGTGGCTGCCCAGTGTCAAACTGGGGCGCGACGGTGTCGCCGAGGCTGAAGTGGAGTTCCCGCAGTCGCTGACGACGTGGCGCGTGCGCGGCTATGCCCTGACGGCAACCACGCAGGTCGGCGACGCCACCGCCAACGCGGTAACCACCAAAGACCTGCTCGTGCGTCTCCAGTCGCCGCGCTTTTTCATCGAACGCGACGAAGTAGTGCTGTCGGCGAACGCACACAACTACCTGGACAGCGAGAAGGAGGTTACCGCCGAGCTGGTCATCCCGGGTGAGCTGTTCGCCACGCTGGCCGACGGTGATGAGGTGCCGGCCACTGATGAGCAGGGTAATCTGCACCTGCGCGCGCGTGCCACCGTCGCCGCCGGCGACGAGCACCGTTTTGACTGGCCGGTAAAGGTGCTGAAAGCCGGGCTGGCGCAGATCACCGTCAAGGCCCTCACCGATGAGGAGAGCGACGGGATGCGCATGGCGTTTCCCGTGCTCGTCCACGGCATCAACAAGACCGTCGCTCAAAGTGGCTCGTACCGGGTGGACCAGGATGGCGAACGAACGCTGAAGATCGATTTGCCGCGCGAGATCGACCCCGAACAGACGCGGCTTGAGGTTACGCTCTCGCCCAGTCTGGCCGGCGTTATGATCGATGCCCTGCCGTACCTGGTCGGCTATCCGTACGGGTGCGTCGAGCAGACGATGAGCCGCTTTTACCCGACCGTGCTCGTCCGCCACACGCTACAGAAACTGGGCACCGATCTCGAGACGATCGGCGCGCAGCGCCGGCAGATGCGGGCCGATGATCTCGAACATCGCTTCCAGCGCCGGCCCGAATCGCCGGTCTTTGATACTGACGAACTGGATCGCATGGTGCGCGCCGGGCTGCAACGCATCTATGCTCTTCAGCAAAACGACGGCGGCTGGGGCTGGTGGCGCGATGACTCGTCATCGCCGTATCAGACCGCGTATGTCTTGCAGGGCCTGCGCGCGGCGCGTGACGCGGATATCGTCATCGACGGCGGCGTGTACGATCGCGGCGTCAATTTCCTGCAAAACTCCGTCGAGACCGAGCTGGCCAAACCCGAGGATCAGCAGCGCCTCGGCCACATCCAGACGCAGGCCTACATAGCCTACGCGCTCTCGCTCGACCAGCGGCTGGCGGAGGACGACTTGAAGAAGTGGGTCGATCGGCTTTACGAACAGCGCGACCATCTGAACAACTACGGTCACGTTCTGCTCGCACTGGCCATGCACAACCAGCAACGCGACAAAGAGGCCCGCACGCTGTTGCGCAACGTGCTGCAATTCGTCCAGCGCGACGACTCAAACGAGACCGCCTGGGTCCGCACGCCGCAGGCGCACTGGTGGTTCTGGTGGAACAACGACATTGAGACAAACTCGTGGACGCTGCGCGCCCTGGTGAACATCGATCCGCAAAACGAGCTGGCCCCACGGCTGGTCAAATGGCTGCTCAACAACCGGCGTAACGGTTATTACTGGCGTGGCACGCGCGACACGGCCCTGACCATCGCCGCGATGGCCGACTATATGCTGGCGTCGGGCGAGGCGGCACCGGATTACGAGTTGACGATCAACATAGATGGCAAGCCGCTGCGCAGCGTGAACGTCAACAAGGACAACTTCTTCACGTTCGACAACCGCGTGATGCTGTACGGCCTTCAGGTCGAACCGGGCGAGCACGTGGTCACGCTGACCAAGAGCGGCTCGGGCGCGCTGTATTACTCCTGCTATCTGAGCTACTTCACCAAGGAGGAGGACATCAAAGGCGCCGGCAACGAGATCTTCATCGAGCGTGAGTATTTCAAGCTGGTCCCGCGAACCGAGACGGTGCGCCTGCCCGACGCCGGCGCCGCCGCGACTCCGCCCGCCAACCAGCCCGTGGCACTGAGCCAAACCGGTCGAACGGAGCTGCGTGATGTGTACACGCGTGTGCCCCTGGTCAACGGCGATGCGGTTGACAGCGGCGACCGAATCGAGGTTGTGCTGCGAATCACGTCCAAGAATGTGTACGACTATCTTGCGTTCGAAGATATGAAACCGGCCGGATGTGAGCCGCTCGAACTGCGCAGCGGCGGCCGCTGGGCCGGCGGTCTGTGCGCCAACCTTGAATTGCGCGATGAGAAGGTGGTCTTCTTCATCGGCCTGTTGGAACAGGGTGAACACGTGCTGCGGTACAAGCTGCGCGCGGAGACGCCGGGCAGCTTTCACGCATTGCCGACCACCGGTTTTGCCATGTACGCTCCCGAGGTGCGCGCAATCAGTGACGAGATGCGTCTGCGTGTGCGCGACTGACAGTCAGCCCGCCGCGCGAATGCCGGGATCTCGTGCTGACAGAGGAGACCAATAACCGCGGCGGCCGTCGGCGTTTTGCTTTGATTGCGTACGCACGTATTGCCAGCGCGTGCCGGGTGTGGGTACCATACGGGCGCAGTGCTCGGCAACGTTGGCGAGCAGGGAAAGTTACGGGGGACGGCGATTCATCGGGCTGTCTCCCGGACAGGCCAGGCAGGGTCCTCGACCTTCAGTAGATTGCTATGCGCATCAGGCGGCCGCCAGCGGCCGCTTCGGGGCGAGGCCGGTGCGTGCCTTCACATCAATCACAGGAGGACACATTGTGAGCCGATTCAATCTTGGTGCACTTTCCGTGGTATTGAGCCTGGCGCTCTGCCTGACGTGCGTTCAGCTTGGAGGGTGTCCGACCACCACACCAACCGACGGGACCGTGGACGGCGTTGATGGCGGCGATGGTGGTGATGGCGGTGACGGCGGCGACGGTGTTGATGGCAGCGACGGCGTCGATGGTAGCGATGGCACTGATGGTAGCGACGGCACTGATGGCGGCGATGGTGGCACGACGGACTATGAGTGCCTGACCGATGCGGCCGGCATTCTCACAATGCTCTGGGTGACAACGCCGGAACCTAATTCAGCTTTCATGGGGACGCCCGGCGCACGCTTCGAGAATACTGTCGTACCCTGGTACTTCGCCGCCGCGCCCACTGACCACGTGCTCGCCTACGTTGGCACGGAGGAGGACTGGGTCAACACGGACATAACCAGCGGCCCCTATCTTGATGCCGGCACCCCCCTGCTCGTGACGGGCGCGCCGGAGGGGAATATGGAGTTGGATCGCCAGGCCGACAACCAATACTTAATGAACTTCCTGACTCTTGCCCCGCGCACGTTCGAGCCCGGCGACAACTTCGAGTGGGACGTGCCCGGCGGAGAGGACATCAATGCCTTCACCAAGCAGATGCCCGTCGTTGAGCCGCTCGTCGTCACCAGCCCCGCAGCACTGGGCGAGATGACGTTGGATTTGAACAGCCCTCTCGAACTGACGTGGAATCCCCCGCAGGGTCGTACCGACGCTCATATCATCGCGATCATCGCATCGGGCGAGGGGGATACATATGGCGTCGTCGAGGCAGACCTCATCGATGATGGTTCCGCCACCATCGGCGCCCAGTATCTGAGCCAAATGCCGAGCAGCGATGTCGTCGTCATGCTGCTCCGTACGCACTACGGCAGTCTGGAACTGAGCAAGCCGGCGGGCAAAAAAGCCTACTTCTCAAGCCAGGTACTCGCCGGGACTGAATAAACGGAGTGTGGCGGCGAAGTGTGCCGCGCACGTTTGAATGCAGAATGCGGAAACTCCGTGCGGCGATTGCGGTGTTCCGCATTCTGCCTTCAACGTGGCCCCGAGGTGGGTTGTGATGCGGGCGGTAGCGCACGCCACTCGGCGGCCTGGTCCGGTTTGTTCGCTGCCTCATACATGTCGATGATGCGGCCGATCACATCGGCGGTTTCGGTGTGCGCTTCGCCGTACGCCGTCTTCGTGACGTCATAACACTCCAACCATAGTGGCTCGGCGGCCACAAGGTCGTCCTGCTGTTCCCGCAATGCCGCGAGGTTGTACAGCGTCGTCGCGACGTAACGGTGCTGGTTACCAAGGGTGTCGCGAAAGATCTTGAGCGCCTCTTCGTACAGTGGTGCGGCGTCGTCGTACTTGCCGGCGGCTCGGAGTGTCTCGGCCAGGTTGTTAAGCGAAAACGCCACCGCCGGGTGCGCGTTACCGAAGTATTCACGGCGGATATCCAGGGCTTCTCGATAGAGCCGCTCCGCCTCCGCATACTCCCCCTGGCCCTTGCGCAGCGACGCCAGGTTGGCGAGCGTTGAGGCGACATTCGGATGGCGCGCGCCCATCAGTTTGCGGCTCAGCGCGAGCGCTTCTCGATACAACGGCTCAGCCGCATCCAGGTCGCCGCGGCTCTTGTATATCGCGGCCAGGTTGTGAAGCGCCCATGCAACCGACTCATGCTCGTCGCCGTGTGCGGCACGGAAGATATCCAGCGCCTCACGGCAGAGCGGTTCAGCCGCGTCGTAATCTCCTTGCGTCCGCAACAGCTCGCCCAGGTTGTTGAGACAGGTTGCCAGCCGCGGATGTTGATTGCCGAGCGCTTGCCGGTACACGTCAACCGCCTGACGATAAAGCTGCTCAGCGGCGACCATCTCGCCCCGGTCATCCAGGACCGAGGCCAGATTGGTCAGCGTATCGGCCACATCGCGATGCGTGGGGCCCAGGCGGCCCTGACGGATTTCCAGCGCCCGCCGATACAGCTCTTCCGCTTCGGCGTATTCGCCGCGCTCCTGCAACAGGTTCGCCAGGTTGCTGAGACTTGTGGCCACGTCAGGATGGTCGGCGTCGAGCAACGCTGTGCGGATCGACAGGGCTTCACGATACATTTGTTCGGCGGCGTCGTAGTCTCCCTCTTCCTGAAGCAGCGATGCGACGTTGTTGAGCGCGACGGCAACCAGCACGTGGCGATCGCCGTATGCAGCACGCGTGATTTGCAGCGCTTCGCGCAGCAGTGCGCCGGCCTCGTCACGCCGACCGGTCTCGTCCAGTAGTATCGCCAGGCCGGTGACCTGGTCCGCGGTCTCCGCGTGAGCGTCACCGAGTGTCTCGCGCGCGATCGAAACGGCCTCGCGCAACATCTCCTCGGCGGCTGCGTATTCGGCTCTCTCACGCAGCAGGCCGCCCAGGTTCCTCAGCACCGTCGCCGTCGTCGGGTGACGCCCGAGTTGCGGCTCCATGATGCGCAGCGCGCGGCGGTAGAGGTCTTCGGCGGCATCCAAGTCGCCGCGTTGCTCCAACACGAGTGCCAGGTTGTTCAGCGTATCCGCCGTGTCCAGATGGTCGACGCCCTGGGCTTCCTCACGCAGCGCCAGCGCGGCGCGCAGTTGCGTTTCGGCCTGGTCATACACACCGAGGTGGTAATAGGTCAGGCCGATGGTGTCGCGCACGGCGGCCTCGACCAGCACCTCTCCGGGAGAGGTAGTGTCAATCCGACGCCCGGCGGCATCCAGGATTTCGCGGACGGTCACGTCGGGCCCGCGCGCTTGCTGGGGATCGACCGACGCCAGCATCTTCTCCAGAAACTCACGCACGCGATCGGATGCGACGCGGTGCGCGGCTTCGGCCTGCTGCGCCGTGAGCGCGGCGTCACGTTCCCGGCGGGCCAGTATTTCGGCGCGGGTTGCGCGCACCGCCTGCCACGATGTCCCGATCACGCCCAGCGTGAGGAACAGCAGCGCTGCGAGCACGCCACCGACCAAAGTGCGGTTGCGCCTGGCAAACTTGCGAAGCTGATACCATGTCCCGGCGCGGCGCGCCGTGATCGGCTCATCGCGCAGGTAGCGCTCGATGTCGCCGGCCAGCGCCGCAGCCGACTGATAACGTCGCCCCACATCCTTCTCGAGTGCCTTGGCGACGATCGTCTCGACATCGCCACGAAAAACCCGGTTGATCGAGCTGAGCGGCGTCGGGTCCGCATCGCGAATCACGCGGGCGACTTCCGGGATGATCTTGTGTCTGAGGTCGTATGGCAGGCGCCCCGCGAGCAATTCGTACAGCACCACGCCAAGCGAATAGACGTCTGAACGGGTGTCCAGAGCGCCGGGATCGCCGGCGACCTGCTCGGGGCTCATGTACGGCAGCGTGCCGATCAGCCGCCCAATGTCGGTGTGTAGCGTCGTCATCTGCACATCCGCATCGGTCGCGCGGGCCACACCGAAGTCGAGGATCTTCGGCTGCCCGGCGTCGTCCACGAGGATGTTGCCGGGCTTGAGATCACGGTGGATGATGCCCTTCTGATGAGCGTGCAACACCGCGTCACAGATTTTGGCGAAGAGCGCCAGGCGAGCGCGCGTGCCCAGGTTGCGATCTGCCGCGTGGTCGGTCAATCGCTGCCCGACGATAAGCTCCATCGCAAAGAACGGCTGGGGGCCCTGGCCGCAATCAGCAGTGCCGGCCTCAAAAATCTGCGCGATGCCGGGGTGTTGCAGGCGCCCGAGGATTTGGGCTTCGTGCTCGAAACGCCGTAACACCTCGGGGGTGGTCACGCCGGGTTTGATGACCTTGAGCGCGACGGTTCGCCGTGGGCGTTCCTGCTGCGCCTCATACACAATCCCCATACCGCCCGCGCCGATCTGCCGGACGATCCGGTAGCCCCCGATTGCGGCCGGCGGATCTTGCGGCGGTAGATCAGACGGTACGTCACCGGCCCGCAACACGCGCTGCACGTCACCGAGCACCGCCTGGTTGGCCCAAGCGTCCTCCAGCCACTGCGCGCACCGCGGGCACTGAGCCACATGGGCGCGAATGGCGGCGGCATCTTCGGCACCGCAGGCACCGACCGCATACTGTTCGAGTTGCTCAGCGTTTGGACATTCAGCCATCAATCAGACTCCCCTGTGCGCTCAAGGGGTATTGGCGGCAACGACGCCAAACCTTTCAGCAAATCGCGCACGCCCGCGCTCGTGCGCACGCTCGTGCGAGAATCCCTTCTCGCACGAAATCCTCGCGCGCCCGCCAGCCCCCGGTTCACCAGATCGTCTCGATCTGCGGCAACAGCCCGCGAACGCGCTGCAAGACGCGGTGCTTGGCTATGAACACGGCATTTGACGTGAGCCCGAGGTGTTCGGCGACCTTGCGTGCCGGCCAACCCTTCGAGGCAAACAGCTCGAACGCGGTGAATGTCTTCTCACCGACTTCCCGCCGAACTTCCGCGAGGCACTGACGCATCACCGCGCCGCGCCACTCCTGATCCCATATCTGTTCCCACTGGTCTTCGTCGCCGAGTTGGTCGAAGAAGTCTGTCTCCCCATCCTGGGCGGCAACCTGCACCTCACGGTTGCGGCGTGTGCGGCGCCAGTTTCTGATCTGGTTACGTGCGATGCCGAACAGCCAGTTGTGCAGACGCCCCTTGTCGCGCTCGTACTTGCCATCGCGGTAGGCGACATAAAAGGCGGAGAGCGTCTGTTGGGCGGCGTCCTCGGCATCAGCGGCGGGCAAGCCGATCCGGTGTGCGTAGGCGACGATCACAGGTCGGTAGCGATCGACGTACTGCTGCCAGACCGTCTGGTTGTCCGGGCTTCTCAACCCATTCAGCAAATCGGTGCTCGTAATCGTCGTCAGGTGCGATTCTGGATCACGCTCGGCCATCGCCGCCCCTCGTCTGTCGCGGGGACGATGCGCACGGCCACCTAATACGCATCGAGACCCACCACGTAAACGACAGCATAACGTGTCAGCACGCCCTCGAAACGCCTTGGAAAAAAACTGTGTGGCGTGAAAGGTCCGCCGAGCGCGTCGCCAAGTGCTTTGTGAGCGTCGGCCACATCGGCCGCACACACGAGGACGACACAACCGCAAGAGGAGACACGACCATGACCCGCAAGCACGCCCAAAACGCCACTCTGTCGCTCACCACTGCCGTCTTTCAGTCAGGCGCACGTGCCGGCATCACCTGGTGCGTCGCCATGACGCTCTGTCTCAGCCTCGCGTCGCCGAGCACCTCGGCGGCAATAACCATCGCATACGCCCCGGGCGTCGATTACGTCGAGTCGGTGGCGGTTGACGATTGCCCTGAGGGGTGGGATGGCACCGTGACCCTCGACCCGGCCGCTCCCATTTATCGGGATCTGCCGCCAGATACGCCGGCAGCCGGCCAATCACAGTTCTGGCCGACCTATTCCGCAGACAAGGCCATCAGTTACCCGACCTGGTCCGGCGTCAACAACATGGCATTGACCGGCCAGGTGGTGATTAGCGCCTACAAGGCGGTCGGCGATCCGCGCAACGAGGAGGGTGACCGCTTGCTGGGCTGGGGTGGGGCCAAGATGCTGGCTACCTACATCCCGGGCGAAAACGACGCCCTGCCGCCCGGACACGAGCTGACGTTTATTCAGATGTTCACGAGCAGCAGCGGCGCCGTTCACATCGATCCGTTTCCAAACGACCCCTTTGACCCGAACGCACCACAACTGGACGCCGAGCCCTTCTACTACACCTTCGGCGAACGCCGGAAGTGGGGACTGACCTTCGACGACAATCCGGCCCGTCCGTGCCCGCAAGAGGAAATCACCACGTGGTTCCGGGCTGAGACGTACCTGGCATCGTTTGACCCGATGCAGGGCGCCGGCCCGAAGACGTTCTACCTGCACGATGGGTGGGAGTGGGGATATCACGTCGACTGGGCCCCCGAGCCGGCGTCAGCCCTGCTGCTGGTCCTCGGAGCCATGACTACCGTAGTGCGACGGAGAGTCGGCGTCTGAAAACCAGGCAACCGCGCCATTGGCCGCACCCCCTCGCCCGCCCGGGTTTGGGGGTGCGGTTGTTTTGTGAGCACTCCGACAATGCGCCGCCACGCGCGCGGCCGGGCTGGCTACTCCCCGCCCAAGCTCAAAAGGTAAGCCCGCGCGGCCTCCAGTACGGTGTCGCGTTGCTCGGCCAGATCCTGGGCGCGCTGCATGAGCGGAACATCCGGTTCGAGCCCGCGCCGCTCGATCGGGCGGTCGAGAAAACCCCTGTACGCCTTGATCGGAAAGCGCGCCTTGAATGCCTTGTTCTTTAACTCGTAAACGGTCTTGCGCGCGGATGCGCCGGCGGTGGTCTCACCAAAGAGCCGGGCGCGCTTCCCGGCCACAAACCACGATGCCCAACCTTCGCCGGCACTGATGCAGCGCGCGTCAATCAGCAGCGCAAGCGGCCCATCGAAACGCGGGTGGTGCGGCTCGTCGCTATCCCGCTCGGCGGCGAAGTTTTTAAAGGCCTCACGGGCATCAAAGCCGCCGCCGCTGTTGCCGCGCACATCGATGATCAGGCCATCGGCAGCGGCCAGATCGGCCACCGCCCGGTCGAGTGAGGCGGTCAGGTCTTCGCGAATGCGGCGAACGTATATGTGGCCAATGTTCCCGGTGAGCAGTTTCCACGAGACGTTTCGGTTTTCGTCGATCCCCGGCACAGGCACGGGCAGGCGCGGCAGGTAGGCGGCTCTCAACGTGGCGGACAACGCGTAGTGGTGTGAGTTGCCATCCGCATCGCGGGCATCGAGTGATAGCGCCGCCCCTTGTTCCAGTTGCCGTGCGAACAGGCGATGTGCATCGTAGCGCAGGTAGCGCCTGCTGGAGTAGCCGTAGTAGCGGCTGAGCAGGCTCATCGTGTCATCGATTGCCGACGCCGCGGGCTGACCATTGATGCGTTCGATTGTCATCCCAACCTGTAGCCCGGCTTTTGCGGCCGGCCCATCCGGCACGAGGTAGTACACGGCCGGATCTCCGCCGTCCGCCACCAGGCATGCCAGCCCGGCGTCCCAGATCGGCAGTGGCGGGACCGGCAGCGTGACCTGCCCGGCGAGCAACTGGGCATGACTGTCTTCCAGGCGCGCCAACAGCTCCATGCAGAGCAAACCGAGCTCTCCGACCGATTCAGCTTCTCTGGCACGCGGCAGAAACTCCTCGCCGACTGCGGGCCAGTCGATGTGCTTCAGCTCGAAGCACGGGTAGCTACGTCCCACCGTCTGCCAGAGGTCGCGCACGACCGCTTCGTTTTCATTCGCCGTGCCCGCGATTGTGTGGCTGGCTTGTTGCCGAACGGCGCGGCGTGACAGTCCGACGTAGCGCTCAACCGCCAGGAGGTCGGCCACGGTGGCCTTGCCGCCGCCGGGCAAGTCCACCTCGCGATGCAGAGGACCGACGCGCGCGATGATTTGACCGAGGCGCCGCAGGTCCAGGGCCCCCGGCGACACATCGCCCAGCACCTCGCCAACGACGAATTCACCGGCCAGCACGCGCTCAAACAAGGGTCTGAGGTGCTCCGGGGGCTCGTGGCGCGCGTCACTCCAGTCGGCTACGAAGGTCGTGTGCAGCTCGGTTGTACGGCCTGGTCGGATTGTCGCCTCGGCCAACGCGAAACCCGGCTTGCTGTCCGACGCGAACATCGCGACGTAGACCTTACCGGCGGGCAGTCCACACATGGTCGTCTCACCATTCGGCATGCGGTTGAAGGCCAGCACGCCGCGCAGAAAGTCTGGGCCCCAGCTCCAGAATCCGAGGGCCGGATCAGCGCACGGCGGCTGCGTGCTCACCAGCAAAAGGGTCTCATCGTTCGGCGCCTTCTGGTCGATGTGTAGAGCGCCGGTCCCCAACGGACGCAGGATGTGCGTTACCGCCGCGCTTGGCGGAAGGTCCACACCGTCAACGCAGCCATGAACCGCAACGGTGCGGCCGCGCACGGCCAGCAGCTCGTCGGCGGGCTCTACGGTTCCGAGCCACTTCTGGGCGACGAGCCGATACTTGCCTGGCGCAAGGCCGGCCACTTCAAAGCACCCGTCTTCGCCCGAAGTGACATGCACAAAGCCCTGGATATTGAGAGGCGCGCCGGTTTTGGTGAACGGTCGTGAGGTTGCGGAATCTATCGGAAGCCCGGTTGCGTGATCGAAGACAATGACCGTCGCCGCGGCAACCGGATCCCCTTGCCCATCGACGATTTGTCCGGTGATCGTATCCGCCGCGTGGCTTGCGGCGACAGTCGATAGACATACCGCGACGCGGAGAGTGAGCCGCGCTGACGCAACGCCCATGTGTGCTCCTTTACATCGTCGGTGTACCGACCTGCCCGGGCGCAATGTAGCGGCCTGCGCCTCGCAGGCCGTCGGCGCGAAGCGGCGTTTCCTACATCCGGCGGCCCGCGGGGCGCAGGCCGTTACAGTGCTCTCATACCGGCCAGCGCTGTGCCCCCGAAAGCCGCCACAGTCTTTAGAAGCGCCGACCGCTCAGCTTGTCTTGAAACATCCGCCCGGCGAGTTTGCGCATGTCCACAACCTGGTCGGTCTCATCCACGATTTCGGCGCCCAGCAATGTCTCGATGGCGTCTTCCAAGGTGATGATACCGGCGGTTCCCCCATGCTCGTCGACGGCCAGAAATAGCTGTCCGCGATGGTTCACAAACTCGTCCAGCACCCGGTCAAGCGGCGCATCTTCGGGAACGGCGTGGATCGGCGTGGCCAGCTCGGCCAGTGTGGACGCTCCGCGCCCGTCGCGCAACGCCTCGTTGAGCGCATGACGCAGCACGACACCAACAACATCGTCCAGGCTTTCACCGTACACCGGTATCCGAGCGAACCGCAACGGGCCGTGCTGCTCGAGCACCTGCTGCACGGTCAGATCCCGCTGAAGCATGAAGACTACGGTGCGCGGCGTGAGCACGTCGCGGACCCGCATGTGGCGCAACCGCAGCAGGTTACGGATGATGCGGTACTCCTTTTCGTGCAGAGCTCCCTCGGTCTGACCGAGTTCGGCAATCACGGCGAACTCCTCGCGCGTGAGCGCGTGGCCGTGTCCTTGCCCGAGCATGCGCGAGAGCAACTGGAACACGATAACAAGCGGATAGCTCAGGTAGATCATCGCCGTGATCGTGTAGGCGGTGAACGGCGCCAGCCGGCTGGCGTAAACCACGCCGAGCGTTTTGGGAATAATCTCAGAGAACACGAGGATGAGTATGGTGAGAACAGCGCTGGTAGACGGCGACCCACCGGTTGCCAAAAACAGCGTAGGATTCGGCCCCGACGCCGGCGGCACCGATCGTGTGCGCCACCGTGTTGAGCGTCAGGATAGCGGCCAGCGGACGCTCGATGTTGCCCTTCATCCGCTCGAGCATGCGTCCACTGGACCGGCCGGCCTTACACAACGCCGCTACCCGCGCGCGCGACAGCGACAACAGCCCCGACTCGGTCAATGAGCAGATAAACGACACGCCCAGCGCGAGCAGCAGATAGAGGACCAGTAATGTCTCCGGCGTGAACATGCGCTGCGTTTTACGCGTTTGACACGAATGCTGCAACAACGACGAGGCCCACCTCGGGTGCTTGCGCCGCCGGGCTGTTCGCCTCTCAGCCCTTCAGGGCCGAGCGTGCGACCAGCGCTTGTTTCTTCTCGCGTTTAGTAGCGCGGCGCATGGGACGTTGCGTACAGGGGTGGTATCATGCGGCCATGAGCGACCAGCCCGACAAGGCGGCCCCCACCCTGGTGGCACTGCTGATCTGCGATCAGGTCATCGACGATCGCTTGACGAACAAGAAGAGCGCGATCGGCCTGTTCAACGCCATTCTTGTGCCGCGCGTCCCGGCCACGATCCAGCAGATGGTGGTGATGGCGGCCCTGACCGAACTTCAGGGGGAGACCAACGTCGAGCTGCGTCTGATCCGTGATGCGGACAATCACATTCTCTTCTCGGCGACCGAGACGGTAAGCGCCCCCAGCCCACTGGCCACCGTGGATATGGTATTCGCCCTCCGCGGCGTGAAGATCGAGACCGGCGGTCAATATGCCATCGAGCTTCTGAGCGAGGCGGCGTTGTTGGGTCGCCGGCGTTTCCAGGTCTTCCAGCGCCGCCAACAGACGCAAGCGCCCGCGGAACCGGACATGCCTCCCGATCCGGACACCGATGGCGATGGATTCTGAATCCGCTGCGCGTGCGGCATCTTATGACCGGCCGGAGGCCGGCCTTCCACGACGCACTTAGCGCCGGGATCGGCGTGAGCTGTGAAAGCGGCTGCCGAGCGTGCGCCGTCGCGGCCGCATGCCGAGCTTTTCCAGCGCGGGGTCGCGGTGCATGGCCTCGCGAGTCCGTCCCGGTTGTGGGAGCTTCCTTGGGCTCCGGCGGAGTGGCGGGCACCGCCGGTGCCTCGCGTTTCACCACCCACGGCACGTCAAAGTGCGGGAGTTGCTTGTTGAGCAGCATCTCAATTGTCGTGAGCAGCGCGCCCTCGGCCGGCGTCACGAATGTCACCGCGAAACCGCGCTGGCCCATGCGGGCGGTGCGCCCGATCCGGTGAACGTAGGCGGCGGCCTCGGCGGGAATGTCGTAGTTGACGATGTGCGAAACTTCCATCACGTCGATGCCGCGTGATGCCAGATCCGTCGCCACCAGCACCTGAATCGCCGCGTTGCGGAACTTCTTCATGACGCGCTCGCGTCGCGACTGGTGCAGATCGCCGTGAATCTCCTGGCAACTGACGCCCTCTTTCTTGAGGCGTTCGGCGACACGATGGGCGGCGATCTTGGTGTTGGTGAAGACGATCACCAGCGTGGGCACCTCCTGCTTGAGAAAGCCAAGCAGCGAGGCGAACTTGTCTTCACGCGCGACCGCCACAAAACCGTGTTCAATGTTTTCGACGGTGAGTTCGTCACCGGAGACGTTTAGTTCGAGCGGGTCCACCATAAAGGCGCGCGCCAATCGCCGGATTTCGTCATCGATTGTCGCCGAGACAAAGATGGTCTGGTGCGGGGCGGTGATCCGTCGCAGGATACGCCGGATATCGTCGCGAAAACCGATGTCGAGCATGCGATCGACCTCGTCCAGCACGGCGAATCTCATCTGGCTGACATCCAGTTGTTTGCGGTGAATCAGGTCCAGCAGGCGGCCGGGTGTGCCGATGACGATCTGCGGCCCTTTTGAGAGCTGTTGGATCTGTCCAGCGATTCGCCGCCCACCATAAACCAGCGCGGTGCGCACGTTTTGTCCGGTACTCAGTTGACGAACGGCGTCATCGACCTGGGCGGCCAGTTCGCGGGTGGGCACGAGCGCGAGCATTTGCAGCGGCTGCCCTGGAGCCAGGCGTTCCAACAGCGGCAGGGCAAATGCCGCCGTCTTGCCGGTCCCGGTCTTGGCCTGCCCCAGACAGTCGCGGCCTTCGAGGGCGCGAGGAATCAGGACGCGTTGGATATCCGTGGGGGTCTTGAAACCGACTTTCTTGATGGACTTTAGAACGGCCTCGGAAAGCCCGAGTGTTTCGAAACCTCCCTCAACCTTCGCGTCATCGCGGCCGGGAGACTTCGTTTTCGCGACCTTGCCGCGCTTTTTTCGCTCGGGCATATTGGCCATCCCAACAATGGCGATCCGCTTTCGACCCGCCGGCAAATTCGGCGGGCGAGCGTCGCTGGAGGTACCCACAGGGCGTCGATTTGTGGATAATCTAGCCGCCCGCCGGGGAATCACAAGTCCGCGGCGTTGGCGATTGCCGAGTTAGCTGGCTGACGGAAGGTGGACTGGCTGCGGCAGGTTGCGCGCCGGTACTCTTTTTCCCGCAACCGGTTAAGATGGGGTGTGCGCCGGCCGCGCCGCGGCCGAGTGCATCCGCCGATCGCGCGCAGTGTATATCAGGCTGCGTGGGTCAGGTGCGCCAAATGGTTTTGGTGTCATAACTTAAGGGCACGTGGATGCCGACGTTTACGTACAAAGCGCGAAACCGGGTGGGCGAGCCGATCAACGGCACGCTTGTCGCCGACAGCGAAATAGCCGCCACGCGCGTGCTTTACGAGCGTGAGCTGGCCCCGGTTGACCTGACCGAGATTCAGACCGACCGCGGCTCGCTGCTGGGCGGGCGCGCGGGACGCGTCTCGATCTCGAAGGTGGGCATCATCTACGAGCAGCTCGCCGACCTGCTGACCGCCGGCGTACCGCTGTTGCGCTCAATCAGCGTCCTCGCCACGCAGACCAACGTCCCCACGCTTTCCCGCGTGCTGCGCGAAGTACACGAAGATGTGGCCGGCGGTGATTCCCTGGCCGACTCGATGGAGAAGCACACCAACGCCTTCCCCAAGCTGCACGCCTCGATGGTTCGCGCCGGGGAGAAAGGTGGCTTTCTCGAAGATGTCCTGTCGCGACTATCGGAATTTGTCACGCGCCAGGACGATCTGCGCAACAAGTTCATCGGCGCGATGATCTACCCCTGCATCCTGATGACGGTGCTGGTGGCCGCCGTGACGGTCGTGATGACGTACGTCGTGCCGCGCGTCCGCAAGCTCATCGAGAAATCCGAACAACCGCTGCCGACCAAGATCGTCTTCGGGGCCACGGATATTCTGACGCATCACTACCTGCTGCTGCTGGGAGCAATCGCCCTGGTTGTCGTTGCACTGTGGGCGTTCCTTCACAGCGAGCGCGGCAAGCTGGCGATGGCCCACGTGCAACTGAAGACCTGGGGCATCGGCCCGATTTACACCATGGTGGCGCTGTGCCGTTTCTGCCGCATTCTGGGCACGTTGCTGGCCAACGGCATTGCCATCATCCAGGCGCTGGAGATCGCCAAGGACTCGGCCGGCAACGTCATCCTCGCCGAGGCGATTCACGGCGCCGCCGAGAACGTCCGCCACGGCGAGCCGCTCACCCAACCACTGGCACAGAGCAAGCTGTTCCCACCGGCGATCATCGACATGATCGCGGTCGCCGAAGAAAGCAACACCCTCGACAAGACTCTGGTCGAGATTGCGAATACACAAGAGGCCCGCACCGCGCGGCAGATTGACCTGTTCATGCGGCTGCTCGAACCGCTGTTGCTGCTGATGGCGGCGGTGATGGTGCTGTTTATCGCGGCGGCGTTGTTGCTGCCGATCCTGACCATGGCCACACAGAGCTTCAAATAGGTAGGCGCGTCTGAAACGCGGGAGTTTTCAAGATAACGGGAGTCATCGAGATGAGTCAGTTGAAGCGAGTTAGAAATCGTCGTCGTGCGTTCACGCTGCTTGAGGTGCTGATGGTCGTCGTGATCATCGGCATTCTCGCGGCGTTTATCGTGCCACAATTCGTGGGAGTGCAGGAAGGTGCAGAAATCAAGATGGCCGAGGCCGCGGTGAAGACCGGGCTCAGCAACGCCCTCGAGCTGTACAAGTTCGCGATGGGTGTTTACCCCGAGGAGCTCACCCAGCTCATCGAGGAACCCGACGACGAGGAAGAGGCCAAGAAATGGAAAGGGCCCTACCTCGAAGAAGACAACCTGGTCGATCCCTGGGGCAACGAGTGGTATTACCGCGGCCCCGAGGAAGCCGATGAAAACACCGGCAAGTACGACTTCGGCAGCAACGGCCCCAACGGCGAATGGGGTGACGACGACGATATCAAGAACTGGAAGGATTGACGCGGGACTGGCGCTCGGTCGTCAATACGCGTCGGCAAACGTAGTGTGCCACCGCTGTTGAGCAGCGCTTCGGTGCCGGCGGAAGCGGCACGGCGCGCACGGCCGTGGCACACGGCAGACTTTGCGAAGGTGTGCTATGGCAGCTCGCTGCCGCGCCGTCACATTGATGGAACTGCTGGTGGTGATCGCGCTGATCGGCCTGCTGGCCGCCATCGTGCTGCCGGATTACTCCACGTTCGGCCGCGCCGCCCGGCTGGCGGAGACGGCCCAGCGCATGAAGGCACTGGTCGCCATGTGCCGCGCCGAGGCGATGAACGAATCACAGCGCATGCGCGTTCAGTTTCGGCTTGACGGGACGGTGCGCGTGTTGCGGCAACGCGACCCGATCGAGGCCCCCCACGAATACATCGTGATCGAGGAGCAATGGGCCCTGATCGACTTTCTGCTCGAAGACGTGTGGGTCGAGGCCGTGCTGGCTTTGCCGGAAGGACCGCCGCCGATTCTGGTGGAGGATGACTATGTCGAGTTCGAGGAGGTCGACGAGGATATAGAGCCGATTCCGCTC
>CAXXWX010000012.1:0-82968 GCA_963675745.2 Phycisphaerae bacterium | reverse complement strand
TGCCGCGACTGATCGACCTGGATCTCCGGCAGCAGCCCCGCATCCGCCAGGCGCCGCGCACGCCGCGTGGACGTGATCAGCCGCCGATAGTTCTCTTCCGCATTCACGACGGTATCTAATTGGCGCAGCACTGCCAGGTATTCGCTGGCGATATCGACGCTGAACTGGCGGTTTGAAGCGCTCGAATTCGTAGATCGCGTAGACGGTATCGCGTTCGGCCTGCGTGAGCGGTTCGGTCACGACAAACGTGCCGGAGCCGCGCAGGCAGTGGAATCGTGATACTGATGTCGGCAAAGACGCCACGCGAGAACGCCCGATCCTGTGTCAGCAACGCCGCCAGATCAAGCCCGATCTGACCGGCGAACGTGATCCCGTTCCGCAGGCGCTGTGAAAGACCGAGGATACCTTCGGTGTCGACCACCCCGCCGACGGTCTGGCGGTCGGTGTGGCCCTTATCATCAATGGCGACTTCACGCTCGAGCCGCGCTTCGTACAATCCCTCGAGCACACCCGACCATGTCCGCCGAAATGAATCCCGCTCCAGGTCAAGCTGCAAGGCCGCCGTGAAGACCCGCTCCTTGGCAGACTGATACTCGCGGCTTTCGTGCGCGGCAATCTGTAGCGCATCGGTCAACGTGATGCGCAACACCTGATCAGTGGCAAATGACTCGACCAGCGCGTCCGCCTGTTCGGACCTGGTCAGGTATTCGGCGTCCGGCCACTGGGGAATCACCTCAACATCTCTGGCACTCAGAGACGCGCCGGTGGCATATGGCAGGTGCTGGGTCGAGCAGCAGCCGACGGCGAATCGTGTCCGCGGGCGATTCGATCGTGAATGGCTCGGTATGGCCCAGCGCCTCGGCCTGCTTCTGGCTGATGATGTCGTAAGCGACTTGATCGGCCTCGCGGCGATGATCCGCCGCGCGGCAACCGCCTATCAACACGCCCGCAATGATCGCAACTCCGAGCAACACCCCCCTCCCGCTCGCAAGTGCGCGCGGGCGTGCGGCGGGTGTGCTGCATGTGCTGCCATGTGCCGGCGGCGTGCACTCGTGGCGCCACCTTGAGGGAACACGTCAGACACCATCAGATTTCCCGCAAGATAGGTGGAGAGCGCTTCCAACTAGCGAATTCGAGATTGAATCCAGCGTGGCGCTGACCACATCGGTGGCCAGGTCGTCCGTATCGACCGGGCAGCCGCCGGCCAGCACGAGGACTATCCCCGCGAGGATCGCGAAATGGCGACAGCGTCGCAGGCATTCGAGAGGTTTGAGGTTCACACTGATGCTCCTGGGTCTGGCTCGTCATCTGGCCGCCGGCGGGACAGGTCAACGAGACTGTCCAATCGTATCCCGGACATCCTACGGAAGGTGGAGGCAGCAGGGAAGCTTTCTCGGTGGCAAAGACCTGACTACTTGCGCGGTTGTCGGCTGAACCGCGCATCACAACACGGCAGCGGATCAAAAACCGATTCGGGGCGAGTGCCGCGCCGGCGCACAAACCAACCTGATCGCGCCGCCGGAACGACACAACCTCCCCAGGGCTAAACGTCGCGCCTCCGCCGATATTTCACGGCAACTGACAAATCCGCGGGAAATTCCCGCCACGCCGCCGCCAATGGCAGCACTGGCAAGACTCACCCCACCCTCAACCGCAGGCCCGCAGCGACTTTCGGCTCGTTATCTCGGCGAATTGCGGGCCTGTGCCACGGTCTGCGGATGCGTTTCTAATTAACGTGGCACCCCCGGCACTTACCAATCAGGCGGCAACGACGCATTGCGGGCCAAGGAGGTTCCTCATGACACCACGTTTCTGGCTACCGGCGGGCGCGCTACTCGCCCCTCTTGCTGGCCCTGTCGTTCGGCCAGGCGCGCGGCCCCGACACTGACTCGACCGCGTCCCGATCCGACTATGATGTTGGTGACTACGGTGCGCGCGGCGACGGCAAGACCGATGACACAAAGGCCTTTCAGGCGGCGCTCGACGCGGCCGGTAAAGCAAAGGGCGGTATCGTCCGTGCCCCACGCGGCACATATCTGATCGCCGGCAATCTGCGTGTGCCGATGGCCGTTACACTGGCCGGCATCTGGCAATCCGTGCCGGCGCACACGGGGCATCCGCGACCAGGGCCAACCGCGGCCTGAATACGGCACCGTTCTGCTCGCGGTCGCCGGCGAGGGCTCTGAGGTTGGGCCGCCGTTCATTGAGCTGACCACCAACGCAACGCTGCAAGGCGTGTGGTCATTCACCACCCCCAACCAGGATCCGACGGGCGTGCCCAAGCCATACCCATATGCCATCGCCATAGCGCTCGGCAACAACCCGGCGGTTATCGACGTCGAACTGCTCAATCCCTACAACGGCATTGACGCCTCTCGCGAAACCAGCGCCACCTGATCCGCAACGTGCATGGCCAGCCGCTGCGCCGCGGTATTTTCGTTGACGATATCTTCGACATCGGCCGGATCGAGAACGTGCACTGGAACCCCTGGTGGAGTATGCACAAACCGCTGATCGACTGGCAGAAGGCCAACGGCGAGGGGGTTCATCTTCGGGCGCACAGCGACTGGCAATATGTCCTCAACACGTTCTGTTTCGGATACCGCATCGGTTATCACTTCATCGAGACGCCCCGGGGCGCCTGCAACGGCAACTTCCTGGGCATCGGCGCCGACGACTGCGTGGAAGCCGGCGTGATGGTCGATCAGAGCGCCCCCTACGGACTGCTGATCACCAACGGCGAGTTTGTCAGCTTCAACGGCGATAACCCGACAATGGTCGTGGTCGGCCCTGGCCATCGCGGCAGCGTGCGTTTTGTCAACTGCGCATATTGGGGGCCGAACCACCAGATCGCGCGCGTGGGTGGACTCGGCACGGTGGGCTTCTCTGATTGCACGTTCATGCAGTGGGACAAGGCCGGCGAGGGCCGCGCCGCCATCCAGGCGGAAAGCGGCACGATCCTGGTGCGCGGCTGCGAGTTCCGCAATGATGCAAACCAGGTGGCGCTCGGGCCGCGCGTGCAACGCGCGGTCATCGCCGCAAACGTCTTCAGCGGCGCGGCGCGCATCGAGAATAACAGCGCCGGCTCAGTGCAGATCGGCCTGAACGCAACATCAGCGCCGCGGCCGGAGTAGTGCGGCACCGTCGATCTCCGCAAGCACGAGTCGCGCCGACAACCGTTGTCCGCCGCCGCCAGCGCCTGGTCGCCCGGTTGTATGGTCGCCGCGCCAACTTGCCGCCTTCGTCGCCCGTCGCTAGCATCTCTCTGAATCAACAGTTGTCCGCGACGACAGCGTCTCTCTTGCCCGCGACCTCTGGAAGGTTCCTACCCCGATGGACCACTTCGAATACCGCAACGGCGTGTTGTGCTGCGAAGATCTGCCCGCCGAGACTGTGGCCGAACGGTTCGGCACGCCGGCGTATGTTTATTCCCGGCGGACGTTTGAAGGGCACTATGACCGCGTGCGCGACGCGTTTGCCGACGTTGATCCGCTGATCTGCTTCTCCGTGAAAAGCTGCCAGAACACGCACATCTGCCGGCTGTTGCGCGAGCGCGGCAGTGGGTTTGATGTGGTCAGCGGCGGCGAACTGCACCGCGCGCTGGCCGCCGGGGCCGACCCCGCAAAGATCGTCTACGCCGGCGTGGGCAAGACGGACCGCGAGATTGTCGAGGCCTTCGACGCGCGCATCGGCCTGTTTAACGTCGAGTCGGAGTCCGAGCTCGAGGTGCTCAACCGCCTGGCGTGCGAGCGCGGCGTGACCGCCGTCGCCGCCTTGCGCGTGAATCCAAACGTCGACGCGCGCACACACGCTTTCACGACCACCGGCACCGTCGACACGAAGTTCGGCGTAGCCCTCGACCGGGCGTTGGCGGTGTTTGAGAGCAGCCGAGAGGCGGCGGGTGTGCGCCTGTGCGGGATTCACGTACACATCGGCTCGCCGGTGCGCGATGTGGACGCCCACGCCCGAAGTGTCAGCCGGGCATTGGAACTGTGCGACCAGCTCCGCGCCGCCGGGCACACGATCGACACTATCGACATTGGCGGCGGCTATGGCGCGTATTACGGCGATGAGGACATGCCCGCGCCGGCGGACTACGCGGCCGCGCTGGCACCCCTGCTGCGCGACGCCGGCCTGCGCGTGATCATCGAACCCGGACGCGCGATTGCCGCCAATGCCGGCGTATTGCTGACGCGCGTATTGCACGTGAAAGAGACGCGCTCACGCCGCTTTGTGATAGTTGATGCGTCGATGACCGATCTGGTGCGGCCGGCCCTGTACGGCGCCTACCATTTCATCTGGCCGGTGAATCCGGGCGCGTATGTACCGACATCACGGGCCCCCGAGCAGCCACTGGAGGGCCTGGTGCGGTGCGACGTGGTCGGACCGGTCTGCGAGAGCGGCGATTTTCTCGCCAGGGAACGACTGCTGCCGCCAGTGCGGCGCGGCGACGTGCTCGCCGTCTTCACCGCCGGCGCATATGCGATGACCATGGCCAGCCAGTACAATTCGCGCCCACGAGCGCCCGAGGTGCTCGTGTCCGGCGCCACGCCGCACCTGATCCGCCGGCGTGAAACATACGAAGACCTGCTGGCCGCCGAAAGCGTCGAATCAACGTAACGGCGCCCGCAACGGCGTTGCGTAGCGGCCGAGCCCCGAGTCGGCCGAGGCAGTTGCGCACCGGCGTGCCACTGCTCTTGAGCAGTGCCTGTCACCGGGCGGTTTCGGTTTCCGCACTGCTCAAGAGCAGTGGTACACGTTTTGCTGTTCGGGCGCCAACGGCAACGCTGGCCCATGTGGCTAACAAGGAGGGCCTGCTGCAAATGAGAATACTCGGCGATCTGATGCGGTCGATATTGAACATCAACACTATCTGGGGGTTAATGATCCTCAGCGCGTTCGTTCTGTGCGTCGGGCAACACTACACGCCCACCACAACGCTGATCCCCGGCGAGCTCCTCCGCGACGGCGAGAACAGGCTGACCATCCTCGCGCCCGGCAGCGACGGAACACCGCAGGCCTGCGAGTACACGCTGCGTCTGGTGCCCGGCGAGCTGCGCATTGCGCCCGACGACCAGATACACCAACCGAACCGCCCCTGGCTGATCTCGACCCGGCGCGTCGACGCCGGCTACGCCCTCCGCTGGGACACGCACGCACATGGCGACTGTGAAATCTTCGTCGGCGACACGCCCGTCGCCGCCCCGCGGATTGTCAAGCTGCAATCGCTTACCGACGCCGCTTTTGATTATGCAGAGATCGGCTTCAAGATCGCGCTCGGGCTGGTGTCGGTGATGGTGCTGTTTCTGGGGTTGATGAAGGTCGGCGAAAAGGCCGGCATCGTGCAACTGGTGGCCCGCGTGTTCTACCCGATCATCCGCTTTCTGTTTCCCGACGTACCCAAGGACCACCCCGCCAACGGGGCGATCCTGATGAACTGGACCACCACCGTACTGGGCCTCGGCAACGCCGCCACACCCTTCGGCCTCAAGGCGATGCAGGAGCTTCAGAGTCTTAACAAGCACCCCGACGTGGCCAGCAACTCACAGATTATGCTGCTCGGCTTTAACACGGCCGGGTTTACGCTGTTGCCGACCACACTGATCGCGATGCGCAACTCGGCCGGCTGTGCCCGCCCACTCGAGATCATCGGCACGTGCATGATCGCCGGCCTGGTCGCGACGATCACGGCGATCGTGATGGTGAAGGTGCTGGGCAAGCTGCCCATGTTCTCGGTGCAAGCCGCGGAAGACGCCCGGCAGCACGAGGAACCCGCGATGACCGGTGATGGGGAGGGTGCGTGATGCTGGATATACTGCAAGAGTGGTTCAGATTCATCGTCGATCAGATTTCGCTGTTGACGGTCCCGTTGATCTTCTTTCTGATCATTTCCTATGCGATGGTCAAACGCGTCGCCGTGTATGAGGCGTTTATCGAAGGCGGCAAAGAGGGCTTTGATATATTCCTCAAGGTTCTGCCGTATATAGTGGCGATTCTGGTGGCGATTGGCATGTTTCGCGTGTCCGGCGCGTTGGGCTACCTGTCAGACGCGCTGGCCCCGCTGACCGCGCTGGTGGGTATGCCGTCGGAAGTCCTGCCGGTGGCCCTGATGAAACCGCTGTCGGGCTCGGGCGCGTTGGGCGTGGTTACGGAAGTCGTGCAAGCCGACCCGAACTCTTTCAACGCCAAGGTGGCCTCGACCATGTTCGGCAGCACGGACACGACGTTTTATATCATCGCACTTTACTTTGGTTCGGTAGGCATCAAGCGCATCCGTCACGCCATGCTGGCCGGTCTGACCGCCGACCTGGCCGGCATCCTGGCGGCGGTCTGGGTCTCGCACGCGGTGTTTGCATAACAGCGCAAGGTGTGCCATGGCTCTGTGAGCCGTGCTTTGCATCCCGCGTATGGCCGGCACGGCTCACAGAGCCGTGGCACACATTGCCTAAACGTTGCGGCTGCGTCGATACACACTGACATTCGCGGCCGGCGCGTGTCATACCGAACAGAGGACAATGCAACCTGATTCCGGAGGCACACAATGGACATTCAGACGCTGACAACGTTCTTCATGTGGTGCACGATCATCAACGCCGGCGTGTTTGTGCTATGGGTCGTCGTGTGCATCGCGGCCCCGGATCTTGTGTACCGCACACAAAGGCTGTGGTTCCCGATTCCACGCGAGACCTTCAACGTGGTCATGTACTCGTTCCTCGGACTATTCAAGGTCTTTCTTCTGTTCTTCAACGTGGTCCCGTACGTAGCGCTGCTGATCATCGGATAGGCAAGCGCAAGCGGCAACGCAATTGGCCGATCATCGCCGTGCCGTCCCGCAGGGACGAAATGAACCTGGCCCAGTACGAAGTGCTGCGGTTACCACGGCTACATCAAGACAGAGTCCCGTCAGGGACGACTGAGGATCCAGCCGTCCCTGGCGGGACTCACCTGTCCTGTATATGACCTAATCCCAGCACCGCGTGCTGGGCTAGAATCAGATGCCCCTGCGGGGCAAATCATGGGGATAATACAAACGGGATAGCACCGCCGACTGTATCATGCGCGTGCGGTAGCACAGTGACGAGCCACCGGCATTGCACTGCCCATCGTATCATATTACAGTCCTCCATGGTCATGTGGCACACGATTATTCGTCCCCCACGGAACCGAAAGCTTGGCAACAATGATCTGGGAATCACCATACTGGAAAGAGGAACTTCTCCGGCACGCCCATCGGATCCAGCGGCGACGTACACTGAAGCGGTGGGTTGCGCGGTCCACCGCAGGTCTTGAGAAAGATCTGATGATCGGGTTCTATGCGATTAGGAAGCTGATTGAGGCACACCGAATCTCGGATGACCTCCGCGATCGCCAGCTACCCCTGCAGAGCTATCCCTGGACGGGAAGTGCAGTCACTTTCCTAAACTGGGACAAAGTCGATCAGAAATACGACCTTGAGCAGCCCGTACCAGTCACGCAGCCTGTGCGGTGGATTGCGAACCAATTGATCCACAGCTTTGTGTTCCTGCCATGTTTCGACTCGGACGCTCGTCTCGACTCGGTGCTGTTTAACTCTGACCGGACGCGTCGCCAGCATCTGTACCGTATGTGGGTAGATGACATCATAACCCTGTTTGGAGAGGTGGCTGTCAACGACCCGGCATCGATGCGATCGCGTTTCAACCAACAAACTGGCGATTGTAGTGTATGGGGCGGTCCGACAATGGAGCGTGACGAGGCGGCATACAGATTGTGATACGGGCACACCGCATGGGACGTATTGACGAAGAACTCGTCTGCATCGATTCGCTGAGGCATCAACTGATCCGGCACTGTAGCTGCCGGCGGGTTGACGTCCAGCGCGAGAAGGACGATCCACCTGACTTCTGGGTTCACGTCGATGGCCGCAAGTACGCGGCTGAGGTGACGAGCATAACCATAGCCGCCGAGAATGCGTGTTGGGCAGCTTGTTGCGCGCTTGAGAAAGCAGTGGGAGACGCTGCGACAACTCAGCAGTGCTTGAGTGGTACGTACGTCCTGTCAGTCCACCGTAAGCCAGACTTGCCACGGCGCACCTCTGCGGATTGGTGCTTGCTTGTGAAGAAGGCGGTGTCCTATCTGCGAAGGGTGGCCGCAAAACAACCTGCCGGAGAGTCTATTCTGCTCACCGACGAACAAGGACGTGTCAGCATCCGGAAAGTGAGCACTGGCGGCGCTGCTGTTAGGCTGGTACATCTCCCGGAAGCAAAGTGGGAGGGAGAGATCCACGAAGAGCTTCAGGGATTGGTGCAGAATGCAGTAACGACAAAGCGGGCAAAGCTGGAGAAGAAACGAGTACGCGCGAAGTGTGCACATGTGATCTTAGTGTTATACGATGCCTACGGTTTCGCTGACATGGATGACGTCCGCCGTGCGCTTCTAGACATGGCAGGCTATGAGTGGTTCCACTCTGTCTTCTGGGCGGCCTCGTTTACGGATCGGCGCAACGAACTCTTTCCAGAGCACCCGGGTAGACATGGCGTGTTTTTGTATAGTCGTGACCCCGATTGGGGGAATGCTCAAAGAACACCACGCACATGACGGGCCGGCTGACCGCTGAAAGCTGAAAGCTGGCCGCTGACTGCTGACCGCTGACCGCTGAAAGGTGCATACATCATGCGAAAACGAACCATACGCCTGCGTTACGCCGCCCTGCCGTTTCTGCTGCTCCTCGCCACCGGCTGTATCAGCCAGCAGGGCGCGCGCGAAGTCGCGCTGCGCAGCCGGCTTGATGAGATTCTCACGCGCCTCGATGACACTGGGGCAACCGTCACGGCACGCGTGATCGAACTGCCCGGGCGCCACGAGCTGTATGCGCGCGACATCGACGAGCCGTACACACCCGCCAGCAATATGAAGCTGCCGGTCAGTGCGACGGGGCTGGACATGTTCGGCATCGATCACAGCTTCGAGACATATCTGTGCCGCGACGGCGACGACCTGTGGGTCATCGGTACCGGCGATCCCGGCGTCGGCGACCCGCGACTTGCCAAACGCAAGGGCCAAACGCCGACCGGCGTATTCGACGAATGGGCGGCGGCGTTGCAGGCGCGCGGCCTGGCGCACGTCAAGGGTAACCTGTATTACTACGAAGACGCTTTCGACAGCCAGTGGACACACCCCTCATGGGGTGAAGACGTGCTGCACTGGTACGGGGCGGCGGTTACGGGGCTGACTTTTAACGACAACTGCGTCGATATCACGATTCACCCGACCGCCGCCGGCCAGTTCGTTACCTACGAAGTCATGCCGCCGGTGCGGGACATTCGCGTGGTCAACGAGTGCCGCACCGGGTCCGAGCACGCCCCCACGATCGAAAAGCTGCCGGGCCGCAACACATACAAGATCGGCGGGACGTGCGCCGAGCGCGCCGAGATGAAGAGCAAGCCGGTCGATGACCCGGGAGCCTTTTTCTGTGACGCGTTGCGGACACATCTCGCGGCGCGCGGCGTCACCGTTGACGGCCAGATCAAGCGCGCCGTGCAGCCGCTCGGCGGCGCGCTGCCACCGCCGAGCGAGGCGGTGATTGCCACCGCCGAGACGGGCATGCGTGACATCCTCGGCCGCATCAACACGAACAGTCAGAACCTCTTCGCCGAGGCGCTGTGCAAGCTGACCGGGCGGGCATACGCCGCTCTTCAGGGCCGCAACGTGCCCGGTTCGTGGACGGATGGCGGCCTGGCGATCCGCGCGTTTCTGCGTGCCAACGGCATCGACGACCGGCAGATGGTCGTGGCCGACGGTTCCGGCTTGAGCGAGGACAACAAGGTCACGTCGCGGCTGCTGACGGATCTGCTGGCGGTGATGCGCGCGCGGCCTGACGACGGGGCGGCATATCTCAACAGCCTGGCCAAGGGCGGCATCGACGGGACACTCGAAGCGCGCTTCGCCGGCCTGAACGGCCACGTCTTCGCCAAAACGGGTTACATCGGCGGCGTGCGCGCCCTGAGTGGCTATGTGAAAACGATGTCGGGTGAGTGGCTGGCGTTCTCGATCATCTACAACAAGATCCCCGGCAGCGTGAAGCCCTATGAAGCCCTCCAGGACGAGGCCGTCAAGCTGCTGATCAAGTGGCCGGATGTGGAATGAAGAATGAAGAATGCGGAATGAAGAATGCAGAAACGCACGGCCGCTGGCGCGGGTGCTCGCACCAGCGATTCCGCTGCCGCTGGTGCGAGAATCCTTTCTCGCACCTCTCCCCGCGGGAATCCCTTCCCGCACGTCCTTAAGACACGGACGCCGCCATGACGCGCTACCGCGCCGACGAGCACTATCCTTACTTCTGTACCATCACCGTCCTCGACTGGATCCCGGTCTTCATCGACCAGCGCTACATCGACCCAATCATCGAGAGCCTGCGCTTCTGCCACGCCAGCAAGGGCCTTGAGCTCTTCGCCTACGTCGTGATGCCCCACCACCTGCACCTGATCGCGGCGGCGGAAGACCTGCACGCCACGATGCGCGACTTCAAACGCTTCACGTCACGCTCGGTCCATGACCTGCTCAAGCGCGATGGGCGCACCACGCTGCTGGAGTGGATGACGCGCGCCACACAACGTGCCCGGCGCGGCCGTGGCGAGTTGGGATTGTGGCAGGACGGGTTTCACCCGCAACTGCTCCAATCTCATGCAATGTTTGAGCAGAAGCTGGCGTATCTGCATGAAAACCCGGTGCGCAAGGGGCTCGTGAACGCGCCGCGCGATTGGCGGTTCAGTTCCGCGGCGTGGTATGAGGGGGAGCGGGACTGCCTGCTGGAGATGGATGTGCTGGATATGTGAGGTGACGGCGGGAGGCGGGAAAGGATTCCCGCCGGGAGTGGGTGCGAGAAAGGATTCTCGCACCAGCGGTCTCGCACCAGCGGGTTATTCTCGCACCAGCGAGTCACAATCCCAGGTTTCTGCATTCTGCATTCATCATTCTGCATTCCCCCGCACCACGCGCCCGGGCTTCGCGCCCGTATGCTCGCCGTCTTTGAGCACCTGCACGCCGTTGACAAACACGTGCCGCACGCCGGCGGCGTATTGGTGCGGTTGCTTGAATGTCGCGCGATCCTTGATAGTCGCCGGGTCGAACACGACAACGTCGGCGTAATAGCCCTCAACCAGCCGTCCACGGCGTTTGATGCGCAGGTTATCCGCGGGCAGCGATGTCAAACGCCGAACCGCCTCTTCCAGCGTAATCAACCCTTCGTCGCGCACGTACTTCCCGAGCACGCGGGCGAAAGAGCCATAGGTGCGCGGGTGCGGACTGCGTTTCAGAAAGAGCCCTTCGCTGGCGATCGACTGCGCGTCGGAGCAGAAGCTGATCCACGGCTTACCGATTTTCAGGCGGACATTGTCTTCGGACATCGAGAAGAAAGCCGCCCCGACGTTGCTATCGTCCTCGACAACCAGGTCCATGATCGTGTCCGCGGGCGATGTCCCACGCTGCGCCGCGACCTGGGCCACGGTCTTGCCGGCGAGTGACTTGAGCGCGTCGTTCTTGAAGCCGACGAGCAGGATGTTGTCGGGCGAACCGGCGGAGACGTAGAAGTTGTCCCACTCAGCGGTCGGAGTTTGCATCTCCCGGGCCACGCGCGTGCGAATCTCCGGATCGCGCAGCCGGGCCACCCACGCCTTGTGCCCGCCCTCCTGAACCCAGGGCGGCATGGTCGCATCGAGGCCGCTGGAGCTGGCATCATAGGGATACATGTTGGCGGTGATTGCCAGGCCATCGGCGCGGGCCGCCTCGATGCGGGCCAGCAGCGCTGCCAGCTTTTCCCAGTTCGCCCGGCCCGACGCTTTGATGTGATAGACCTCGGCGCGGATGCCGGCGGTGCGCGCGATGGTCAAAAACTCGTCAAACGCCTCCAGCAAACTGTCGGCTTCATTACGCAAGTGCGAAATGTACAAGCCGTCGTATTCAGCGGCGGCCGCCGCCAGCGCGATCAGCTCGTCAGTCTGGGCGTATGCAGCGGGTGAGTACACCAGCGCCGAGGAAAGGCCCAACGCCCCCTCTTCCATCGCCTGACGCACCAGCCCCTGCATATGCCCGAGCTCGTCGGCGGTCGGGCGGCGATTCTCAAAGTCGATCTCGTGTTCACGGAGCGTGGTGGCCCCAACAAACGAGGCGACGTTCGGCGATATGCCGCGGCCAACCAGCCAGTCGAGATACTCGCCGAGCGTGGTCCAGTCAATGTCGTACTTGATCTGCCCCTGCTGCTCGCGCTGCACCTGCTTGAGCGTGTCGTTCCATGGGCCCATCGAGTGCCCCTCGCCAAGCACTTCGAGCGTGACGCCCTGATGAATGTCGCTTTGGGAGCGGCCATCGTGAATGAGGGCTTCGTTGGCCCAACTGAGCATGTTGATGAAGCCCGGCGCGACGGCCAAACCCTGCGCGTCGATCTCGACGCGTCCGCGCGCTTGTTCGCCGGCGCCCACGCACGCGATGGAATCGCCGTCAACGCCAATATCACCAACCACGCCCGGCCGGCCGGTACCGTCGTAGAGCGTGCCGTTGCGTATGAGCAGATCCACTTCCATCGCCATCGGGTGGTCCTCATTAAGTCATAGCGGCAGGTCTCGCGAATCTCGACCTAGCCGGCACCAACACGACCTACCCTGCGTCAGCACGGCCATCCGGTGAACAAATCCAGTAGCGGCCTGCGCCTCGCAGGCCGTCGGTGTGTGAACAGCGTTTCCGCCTTCCCACGGGCGGCGGGGCGCCGGCCGCTACTTCACGAGATCACATGCCATTCAACTCAACGAGGCGCGCAACTCATCCCAGGACAGCTCCACCACACCAACCGCCGTATCGGCCGCCCCACAATAGACCAGCAGCGCATCCCCGCGGCGGACTATGCCCGTCGGGAAGATCACATTGGGCACAAAGCCGTTGCGTTCATGGTCGGCCTGGGGTGTGAGGATGGGCTCGGGTGAGCGCGCGATGATGCGCGCCGGGTTCTCGCCGTCCAGCAGCAATGCGCCCGCCGCATACGCGCCAACCACACCGTCAATGGACTCCTTCTGGTTGCCGTGATAGATCTCCAACCAGCCGGCTTCGGTGCGGATGGGCGGTGGTCCGGCGCCGATGCGCCCCGTATCCCAGGTCCCGGCGCCGCCCAGGAAGTGCGTGTGCCCACCCCAGTTGATCGAATCGGGCGAGCGGGCCAGCCACATCTCGGGCATGTTGAACGGCGACGACGGGTTGGGCCGATGCAGGGCCGCAAACTGGCCGTCGATGCGTTCCGGGAAGAGCACCACGTCTTTGTTTTCCGGGCAGAAGATGATGCCGTGGCGCGTGAATGTGCGGAAGTCCGTGGTTGAAGCCAACGCCGTCGCCGCCCCGTGCCGCGAGACGGCTACATAGGTGAAATAGTATGTGTCGTCGATGCGGGTGATGCGGGGGTCCTCGACGCCGTATTCCTCATACGGCATCTCCGGCACGAAACGGATACGGTCGAGCGGGCCCGTGGAGCGGCCGTCCGGGCTGCGCATGACGACGATGTGCGATGTGAACGTAAGCCGCCACAGGTCGTCGTGCTTCTGCCGCACGATGCGCGGATCGACCACTTCCAACCGGTCGGCGGGCACCCAATCGACGACCGGCCGCCCCGCGTCTACATCCCAGCGCGGCAAGGGCACAAACCCGCCGCGCCGCGCTTTCGGCCGTTCGGCCACACGCACGAGCAGAATGACCTCGTCATCATCCCGGCCGGCAACCGCACCGGGGTTGAACGCGCCAACCACCTCGAAGTCATCGCGTGACGCCGGCACGTCGGCCGGCTTCAGCAAACATGCGTCGGACCGGCGTGAGATCATCCGCACATCCTCCCGGTCAACCGGCCGCCAACTCGGTCGCGGCCACCGCCAGGGC
Source organism: Phycisphaerae bacterium (assembly GCA_963675745.2). Taxonomy (GTDB): domain Bacteria; phylum Planctomycetota; class Phycisphaerae; order UBA1845; family Fen-1342; genus JAFGRR01. The sequence continues at coordinate 69,078 of CAXXWX010000012.1, read as the reverse complement.
CACGGATTTGCGCCCGTTCTCCTCGGTAATCTTGCGTCGATGTCCCCGATCACTGATCCAGGCCGCCTGATCGGTGAGCATCGCCTCGACGATCTCGCCGTAACGCGCCATCTTGTCAGCGCGGCTGCCGAGTCGCACGTTGACCATCCGGTCCGCCTCAAATGTCTTGTGTCGGCCGATGAACTCGCGCCCCGCGCCGGTGTATGTCGCGACGACTTCAATGCCCGACCCGGGAAGCAGCTCACTCAGCCGGCTTAGGCGATCGTCATCCACCAGCGCGTGCACGACCATCTCGGTCGGCACCCACTCATACAGCGTGATATCGCCGCGCTCGAACAGCAACCGGAACGTCTGACGATCGAAGGGCCCGGGCTGTGTGAAGCCGTGGTAGAAATTCACATGCACATCACCGGGGTAGGCGACCGTGCAGAGCACCTGATCCTCGAATCGCCCGTCGCGCAGGCAGCGCTGAGCCGCCACGACCCGCCCGTCGCCGAGCCAACCCTCGAACATGTCAAAGAAGTGCACGCCGTGCTCGATGAAGATTCCGCCACTGAGCCGCGGATCCCAGAACCAATGATCGGGTGTCAACTGGCTATCGCTGGCGTAGTTCTCCAGGAAACCGTGCAGCGGCGCTCCCAGCACTCCGGAGTCGATAACCCTCTTTACCGCGTCGTATACCGGGTTGTAGCGCTGCATCAGGTTCGCGACCAGCAAAAGGTCCTTCTCGCGCGCGACGCGCACCAGTTCGTCAGCCTGGGCATTCGTGACGGCCAGAGGTTTCTCGCAGATCACGTGCTTGCCGGCGTTCAGCGCGGCCAGGGCCTGCGGGTGGTGCAGCGCGGGCGGCGTGGCGATGTAGACCAGATCAACATCGGCCCGGGCCACCAGTGTCTCCGCATCGGGCTCGTTCGGTACGCCAAACGCCTCGGCCCCCAGCTTGGCGGCACGGCTGTCCGGTTCACACATGGCGGCAATAGACACGCCCGGGAGCCGCGCGAAGTGCCCGCCCGCAAAACGCGCAAAGCCGCCACAGCCCACGATGCCGATCCGGATGTTCTTGTCTGCCATCGATCGTCTCCCCTGTTAGACACGCGCGTATCCCAGCCGCCGCGCGCATCCTAGCGTGCAATGGGCGGCAAGGCCACGCCCGCGCATTCAGTGGCTACCGGGCGCAGCCGCTCAGTGCCCGCAAGCGCGGTTAGGATTCTCCCGGCCGGCCTGAGGCGTGTTGGTCAATGCGAGTTTGGCCGGGCACACGGCGCCGCAATTGCGTGACGGAACTGAATATGCAGACACGCTCGGCGGTCAATTGTGACCGTCGAGCGTGTGAATGCCAGTCGCGGCGCAACGGGCGCTACGGCTGCGGGGCGATGTCCACGTAGGTAACGCGGGATTTCTTGCCATCCGCCGCCACGATCCGCAAGTATTGCGACCCGTTGAACAGCTCCTTCTTCCCGTTCAGGTAGATGACGCGCTCGTACACGTCGGTCTCACCTTCAACCGCCGCGAAGTGCTCATTCTCGCCGTGCAGCGGGCTCTCCTCGGCGGCATAGAAGCCGGCGGGGCTTATGCCATTGATGTGCGTCATGGTGAAGAGGCGATCGAGGCCGTTTTCGCCGGTGGCCTTGATGCGCACGATCAGCGCATCGCTGTCGTCGTCAAACCGGTACGCGATTTCGCTGATCGCCGGGAAGCCGGCCCGTGCGCCGACGCCGTCACGCAGTACGTATACGTGGTTAAGCGGCTCGCTTCGGCAACAGTGGAATACCGCGGCCACCACGCTGCCGTCGTCGCTGAGTTGATGTCCGGTGGAGCTGCCGTAGAAGTAGTTGGTGCCGGCCATGCGGCGGGTCTTGGTGTCAAGGTCATACAGGACGGTCGCGCCGCCCGGTCCGAGATCGCCGTTCGCCTCGTACCAGAACCATGCGATCTTGCCATTGTCCGATAGCCGCACATCGTACGTGGCTTTGGTGTGTGGCGGGCCGTCGGCGGTCAGGTCCGCAGTGCCGCCGGGACCTTGCACGTAGCACCAGTTTCCGCCCGCCTGGCTGTGATACGCGACCATCGAAGCGTCGTCGGTCATGCAGAAATACGGTGCGACCAGGCCTTCCCGCGCCAGAGTGATGCCCTGGGTGCTGTCGGGCAGTTCGCCAACACCGGACGCCAATTCCCAGCGCGAGGACTGGGTGTCGTTGTCCCAGAAGCGGATGTTGATCATCCAGGTCGTTCCGGCGGCGTCGATGTCGAAGGAGGCGAACTCGCCGCCGGTGACCGGATCCCATGGGCCATAGAAATTCAGGTGATCCACGGTGCAGATTTGCGTCGCGGCGGCTGGTGAGGCCAGGTCAACCGCCCAGAGATTGGACGCGTTGATCCAGAAGAACTTCGTCGCGTTGTCGTTGAGCCGCAGGCCGCGCCCGCCGCTGCCGGTCGGCGGGTTGTCGGTCGTGTCGTACACCATGTCGGCCGGCGCGCCCGGCGTGCAGTGGAAGAACCGCGAGGCGCCGTATTCCGAGAACGTACCCGGGTTGTACACGACGTGCAGCTCGATGATCGCGTCGGAGCCGTCATAGTCGGTGGCGATGCCGTAGAAGGGCGAGTTCCAGCCGCCATAGGCGTCATCCAGCGAAATGTCCGAGCGTTGCAGATTGCTGCCGTCAATGTTCATCGAGTAGACACGGGCCCAGTCGTTGGGCATGTCGGGGCCGGCGCTCCAGTGCCAGTAAGTCCAGAACCAGACCTTCTGCCCATCGCCGCTGAGCGCGTATCCGCCGAGGTTGAACGGGTGCTCCAGGCGGAACGCGACCGACGAGTCGATGTAGTCACTGGGGCCGACCAGCAGCTCCTCCGTACCGCTGTGGGCGACCGTTGCCAGCTTGAACCCGGCAGGCGGCTGCTCCGACGGCGGTTGTTCCGACGGCGGCTGTTCCGATGGCGGTTGCTCCGCGGGCGGTTGCTCGCTCGGCGGCTGTTCGCCTGGCGGGTTGGCGCCAACGGGCGGACCAAACGTCACAACCAGCTCCTCGATAATCAACTGCACGTCAACGGTGCTGGTAACCGCCAGACAAATGCTGAATACGCCGGTGGTGGCTTCGGCCAGCGCCGCCGGTGGCAGGTCGAGCGACGGATTGGCTATGGTGACGGCGCCGCCGACGATGGTCAGTTCGTACGATCCGACGTACGTTCCGTCTTCGCAGGGATTCGTCGAGCCAACGCCCGAGATGTACACGGCGACCGTTGCCGACCCGTCTATGCCCTGGTGGGTCAACGGCTTCGATTCTCCGGGCAGCGGCAGAGCCTTAACTTTGCCCGGCTCCAGTGAGAGCGTGCCGCTGGCGGGCTGGTCGGTTGGCGTGCCTTCAAACGGCAATGCGACGATCCCCGCTTGCCGCAACTCCTCGGCCGCCTTGACGAGGAACTTGCCGGTCTCTTCCAGAACGAAACTGAACGCCTGGTAGGCGATCGCATACACGACCACCTGGGCCGGTGACGGGCAACCCGCTATGCTGCCAAGACTTATGACGACCGCCAGCACCAGGGCCACGGCCTTGCTCGAGCCTCTGCTCATGCGCTTGTTTGCGTGCTTCGTACTCACAACTGACCTCCTGAACTTCCGAGCCCACCGGCTCACCCGCCGAACACACTTCGACAGCGGCACTCATCAGGGGTACACGGGAGGTTGCCAATGCTGATGGGGGATTTGGGAGAAAACCGAGAATTTCTGTCGCGAAGCCACCAGGCCAAGGCGTACGTGGGTCGGTCCCCGGTTTACTCGAGCTCGGCGATAGCTGATTCGCACCGGCCCAGGTCGGACTGGACCGACTCAACAAGCACCGAATCGGATTCGAGCAACGTGCCGGCTTCGCGCATCGTCGTGAGCACGGTCTGTGCGCGTTTCAGCCGTCCGCGGGCTGTGTGCCAGCTTTGCAGCCGGACGCCCGTCGGTGCGGCGTCCTCGGTGGCGGCGGCGATGTCGACGCATTTGCGAGGCGGTGGAATGACTCCGCCAGGTCACGCTGATATCGGGCGTTGTCGGGGTGAGATCGGGCCAGCGCTTCGAAGACCTCATGACCCTTCAGACAGTCCGCCAGCCCCTCGTCAACGCGGCCCATGCCGGCCAGGATGCCGCCGATCTGGCTGTGGGCGGAGGCGAGATCAGCCTGCACGTGGGCATCTTCGCGGCTGGCGGCGGCGAGTTTCTCCAGAATCTCGCGCGCCTTCTGAAACGTCTCCAGCGCCGCCGCCGGCTCGCGCGCCGCCACCTGGGCCTCGCCAAGCAGGTTGTAGCCGAGCGCAAGGTCGCCCTGGGCGCGCGCGTCGGACGGATCGGCGCGAGTCAGTTCCCGGGCGGCCTCCACCGACCGGCGGTGGCTGGCAACCGCTTCGGCCGCCCGGCCGAGCATCACCTGCGTATACCCGATCTGGCTGTGGACAATGTAGAGGTCGCGCTGCGCGCGCACCTGGTGCGGACGCAGCTTCACGAGCGTCTCGGCGATATCGGCGGCCATCAGGTAGCCGGCCAGTGCTTCGGCGGGTTGCCCGGAGTCACGCTGGATGTTGGCCACCTTGATGTAACTCACATACAGGTCGCGCTGCAGATCGGCGTTGTCGGGAAAGGCCTCGGCCTGCGCCTCACGGCTCGCCAGACTCTCTTGATAGCTGGCCAGCGCCTGGTCGATTTGACCGAGATCACGCTGGGCGTCGCCGACCTTGTCATGGCTTATCGCCAATCGGCGCCGATACCAGGAGTTGTTCGGATCGACCCGCGCCAACTGCTCGGCGACCGCCAGCGCCTGCTGGTAATTCGCCAGCGCCTCCTGTGACATTCCGAGCACACGCTGTATGTCGGCGGTCTTCTCGTAACCGATCGCCAGCGAGCACCTGAGCACGGCGCTGTCGGGATTCGCGTCAACGAGTTCGCGGGCGATCTGCAACCCCTTCTGGTAGCTCTGGAGCGCTCCATCGGCGTCGCCGAGATTGGCCTGGTTGGGATTGCCCTGCAAGTCGCCCACGTATTCGTAAGCGGACGCCAGCTCACGCAACAAACCCGGATCATCGCCGGCCTCCGAGGCCAGGCTGTCGAGGTACTCGAGCGCCGTCGTAACCAGAAGCTGTCGCGCCGGCAGGGCGCCCTTGAGATCGGCAATCTTGCCGTGAAAGTCATACATGAACGAAGCGGCCAGCGTGCGAACCTGGTCAAAGCGATGTTCGGCCCGGTTGCGCTCGCGCTCAACCTGCGCCAACAGGCGCGCCTGCCGGCCGTACATGATCGACAATGCGATCGTCGAGCCGACTGCGAGCAACACCATCGCGGCCGCCACCGCGAAGCGCGCCTTGTAGCGGCGCACCGTCTTTTGCAACACGTACCAGTGACTCGTGCGCCGAGCGGCGATGGGTTCGCCGGCCAGGTAGTGACGCAAGTCGCCGGCCAGCTCCAACGCGCTCTGGTAGCGACGCTCAGGCTCCTTGGCGAGCGCCTTGAGGACGATCGTCTGCACATCGTCATCGATCGGGCATTTCGTCGGCGGAACCTGTCCGGCCAAACGCCTGGCGACACCGCTCTCGCGCGTCCAGGTGCCGCTCGGCCGCGTTGGCGCTGTCTCCCGGATATGCCGGATCACATCCGGAATCGGGACATCAATGGGGTACGGAAACCCGCCGGTGAGCAGTTGGTAGAGGATCACTCCGAGGGAGTAAATGTCGCTGCGCGTGTCGATTTCCTCGGGCTTGCCGCTCGCCTGCTCGGGCGACATGTACGCCGGCGTGCCGAAAACCTCGCCGGTCAGCGAGGTAACCGCGTCCACCGCGCCGATCAGTCGTTTGGCCAATCCGAAGTCGAGCACTTTCGGTGTCCCACTCGCGTCGATGATGATGTTGGAGGGCTTGAGATCGCGATGGATGATCCCGCGCTGATGGGCATACATGACCGCGTCACAGATCGTGGCGATCAGGTCCAGCACACCGTCGAGCGCGAGTGCCTCTTCACGCACATATTGATCGAGGCGCCGCCCGCGCACGTAGTCCATCACGCAGTATTGCCGGCCATCGGGCGTCAGGCCGGAGTGGAAAACCGTGACGATGTTCGGGTGCCTGAGCTGGGCCGCCAGTTCGATCTCGCGTTCGAAACGCCGTTTTGCCGTCGGTGAGGCACAGGCTCCCGCGATCAACACCTTGATGGCAACTTCGCGTCGCGTGTGTTGCTGACGCGCACGATAGACGATGCCCTGCCCGCCACGGTGCAGCTCGTCAACGATCTCATAACCCTCGATCGCCAGTTGGGACGAGCCGAGCGCGGCGTCAGTGGGCGGCGACGGCGTGTCCAGGTCCGCGAGCCCCGCCGCCCGAATCTCGCGCAGATCCGCGAGCAGCTCCCGTTCGGACTCCTGATAGGCGCTGTATCTCGCGGCACACTCCGCGCAGGCCAACAGGTGCCCGTCGATGCGTTTGGCGTCATCCTCCGCCAGCTCGCCGGCGTGCCGACGTTGAAGCTCATCGCCGCGGGGGCAATCGGACACGGGGCTAATCCTCGTCGCCGAGAAGATCGGTCATCCGCTGCCGGATTCGCCGAGTCATGCGCGACTTGATCGCGTGAACCTGGTTCGGCGTCATGTTGAATTCCTCGCAGACCCGCTCGACGGGCTGTTCCTCCATGACGTAGGCCACAAATGCCTTGAAAGTGGATTCATCGACCTCGCCCTTGATCAGGCGGAGACAGTGCCGCAGGTGTTCCTGACGCCAGAGCTTGTCAAAAACATCGGCGGGCGACGGCCCCTGGTCATGCAGCTCGGCGAAGTCCTTGGTCTGGGCCTGAATATCGCGCCGGTCACGCAGCATGTTCTTGATTCGGTTGTTGACCATGGTCGCCAGCCAGCCTTTGAACTTGCCTCTTTTCGGCTCGTATTCAAACCCGCCGATGTAGCGGTTGACGGCGGCCATGCACTGCTGGGTGGCTTCCTCGGCCGCGGCCGCATCGAGTCCGCGCGCCAACGCAATCCGGTGGAGCAGTGGGCGGTAGATCGAGTCAAATTCATCCCACGCCGTACGATCCGTGCCGTCCCGGATACGAATCAGCAGGCTGGGGCGCGTGGTGTCCACAGGTCAGAATCCCGTTCGGCCGCACTTGTCACTGAACCACCATTCTACCCTTATCGACGCGGAAGACGCGCTCACGTTTGCTTTCCGGCAGACCACAACGCACACGGGCATCCACAAGTGTCCGGAGAAACGCGGCGGTTTGCGTTCGCGGGATGAATGACGATGCCGGCGCGCTTTGAAGCCGAGCAAACAGTGGTCGGCATGAACTGCACGAGTCCGGCCTCACCGCTCGGTGCGATAACGCTCCGCCTGACGGGCTGCATCCGCCGCCGCGGTTTCATCCCCCAGGCGTCGCAGCACATGCGCGAGATCCAAGTAGGTCGCCGCGAGCACATCGCGCACGTAGGGCGGGCGCTGCCAGTCATCCGGCAGTTGGTCCATTGCCGCGAGCGCCGCATCGAGATGCGACCGGGCCTCGTCCAACCGCCCATCCCGGCGCAGAAACCCGGCAAACGCGCCTTCGATCGCGGCGACGGACACCTGATGGCTGGGCATGTCGGGGAAACGCCGCGCGAGCCCCGTCTGGATAGCCAGCGCCTCCCGCAACTGCTCTTCGGCGTCGCGGAGCCGATTCAGGCGGTGCAGGACGCGCCCGAACCTCAGGCGGATATGCACCTGCGAGGCAACGTACGCTGGTATGTTGGGATGTTCGGCGACGAGCCGCTCCGAGATGTCCAGGGCGGCGCGCAGACGCTGGGACTCGAGTGCCAGTGCCTCGGGTCCTATGCCCGGCGTATGATCGATCGCCATGGCATAGGTCTCGCTCAGGTCATAGCGATACTCCGGAACGTCGGGGAAATCACGCACCAACTGCCGCAGGATCTCGATGGCCCGAGCCATGGCATCAGGTGGTGAAGGATGATCATCAATGAACCATGGCATGGGGGGTGGCATGTCGCGATAGCAGATACCCAACAGGTGACGATAGTCCGGGACGCCCGGATGCGCGGCGCTCAAGTCGGTCAGAATGTCGACCGCCCGGCCCCAGGAATCGCCTCCTTCATCAGGCAACTCGTGTCGAGGCGGTGGGCCGCCCGGTCGTCCGTGACCTCGCCCGGGGGGACCACGCTCGCCGGCCGGCGGCACACCATCCGGGGGCGGCCCCATGCCGGGCTCACGTCCCGGCGGGGTCGGGATCGGCGGACGCGGCGCCTTGGCAAGCAGGTAGTATGTTCGCGCCAGCTCGAAACGAACCGCCGGCGATGGCGATGGTGTTGATGGTAACGCCTCCAGAATGTCCCGCGCCTGCCGGAAATACTCGCGACCATCTTCAATGCGCTCTTGCGCTATGAGCGCGGTCCCCAACTGACTGTGTATGCGGGCAAGTTCGACACGCGTGGTCGGCGTCGGGCCACGATCGGCCTCAAGCTGTTCGAAAAGCCGTATGGCCTGCGTGTACGCCGCCTCGGCGTCGTCCAGATGTCCCAGGCGGGAGTGAATATTGCCCACACGCCGATTGGCCTCGGCGATCTTCAGGCGGAGGGCCGGGTTCGCGTCATCCTGGGCCGCCAGCCGGCGATAGAACTCAAGCATGTGCTCCAGCAGCGTCGCGCTCTCTTGCGAAAGAACCAGTTCGATCGGCACATCGATCTTGGTATCCCCGGCGCCGTCCACGGTCAGCGATGAAACCGCGGTGGTCCGGATCGGCGCGAACTGGTCAAAGATCGTGTCGAGCGCCTCGATGGCTAATGCCGAGGTCGCTTCCGCCTTCTGGCGCTCCTCTTGCTCGCCATCGAGGGCATTGCGGACCTGCACATTCGCCCGACTTGTGTACACGTACGCAATGGTCGCCACCGCCGCAACGGCAACCAGCAGGGTTGCGGCCGTGCCGCTGAGCGCGGCGAGCGCCGGATTGCGACGTGCCCAGCGCCAGAGCCGTTCAGACACCGTCGCGCGGCGAGCCTGGATCGGCCGGTCTTCGAGAAAACACCGCAGATCGCCGGCGAGGGCGGCGGCCGTGGCGTAGCGCGCATCCGGCTCGCGCGCGATGGCCTTGAGAATGATCGTTTCCAGATCCCGCGGGATGCCGGGGCAGCTTTGCCGGGGTGCCTTGGGTCGCCCGTGCATAATCGCGTCGATCAGTGTTGTACGATCAGTCGCGGCAAAGGCCGAGCGCAACGTCGCCAACTCGTAGAGCGTCATTCCCAGGCTGTAGACATCGCTGCGCACGTCGGATTTGCCCTTGAACTGCTCCGGGGCCATGTAGCGCAAGGTGCCCACCACGCCGCCCGTTTGTGTGACGCCATCCTGGTCAAGCGCCTTGGCCAGCCCGAAGTCGGCCACCCACACGATGCCGTCGGCGTCGATAAGCAGGTTGCTCGGTTTGATGTCGCGGTGCAGCGTACCCTGCCGGTGCGCGTACTCGCAGGCGTCGGCGACCTGTAACGCGATGCGTGCGATGCCGCGCCAATGCTCGGGACCAACGGACAGCGCGGGCGGCGCATCGGTGCCCGATTCGGATTCGCGTGGCGCGCTGCCGCCGCACTCGTCGCCTGAGGGTCCGGCGCTCCCGCCGGCCCGGCGCTTCGTCGGCGCACTGGATTCGGTGGATACGCGAGATTCGGTGCCCGGGTGCGGGCGATCCCACGACGCATCGCGTGCCAGCGCACGCGCGATGCTGAGAGCGTCGAAGGCCGCGTCAGCCCCACTGGACGGTGACCGGGATGGTGTGGAGTCTGCGTCCGCGCGGGCGCTGCTGAACCGCCGGCGCAGCTCGCGCGTGACAACGTCCAGCCCGACACCGCGGATGTACTGCATCGCGAAGAAATGGTATCCGTCATGTGTGCCGACACCGAAGATGGGGACGATATTCGTGTGGTGCAGATTGGCGGCCGTGCGCGCTTCGCGCTCAAAGCGTTCCAGTTGGCCCGGATCGAGCAGCAACTGTCGCGGCAGCACCTTGAGCGCGACACGCCTCCCGAGCGACTCCTGCTCCGCCTCGTACACGATGCCCATGCCCCCGCGCCCCAGCTCTCGGATGATGCGAAAGTCGCCGAGTCGCTCGAGTTGCAGCTCGACACTGACCGGGCCGCCGCTCGAGGAGCGCGTCGCCGCACTCTTCATGTTCTCGATGGCGGCGATGGTGGGAAACAGCTCGCGGATGTCACCCGCCAGCGCGGGGTGTTCCCGAGCGTATTCATCGATCGAGGGGCGCTCGCCGCGCCGACAGCGCGCTGTGAAGTCGTCGGCGAGCAGCTCAAAGGGCTCGCGCTGCGCGTTCGGATCGTCCATGGTCAGAATCCTGCCGGGTGGTGGCCTGGTTCAAACGCCGTCGCCGAAGGCATCCGCAAAACGAGGCATCTCGGCGAGGATGTCCTTTAGGCGTCGCAGTGCGCGGATGTAGCGGATGCTCGCGGCCTTTTGCTGGATGCCCAACTCCTCGGCGACTTCACGATTGGTCAACTCCTCGAAGTGCCGCAACGCCAGCACCTCGCGATCGATCGGCTCCATCTCGTCCAACGTCGCCTGGAGGCGTTCGGCCAGCTCGGCGCGACGGACCGCCAGCGTCGGCGAGGTTACTGTCCCCAGGAGGTTGGCCGCCAGGGAAACCGATGTCGTCTGCGAGTAGCGCCCCCCACGTCTGGCGGCCTCGCGGCCCGCGTCACGCATCTGGGCGCCCAGGTGCCGGCGGTGGACGTCGATCAGCGTCTGCGTCACCACCATGCGCAGCCAGATGAAAAATGACTTCGAGTTGTCGTCGACAAAGTATTGCTTGCGCTTGGCAGCGTCGAGGTAAGCCTCCTGGAGAACGTCATCGGCCGCCACGCGACCCCGTAGCCGCGCATCCAGCCGAAACTCCACCATTCGCAGCAGCCGGTCACGATGCTGTGAGAAAAGCTCGGCGAGCGCCTCTTCGTCGCCCTGGCCTAGCCGCGCGAGCAGCTCGCCCGACTCCTCCGTCTTGTCAGCCATACCGGCTCCACGGGTGTAAACGGATCTTCAGCGCACTTTTCCACCACGCAGGTGATCAAACACCCATTATCCACAGCGAACCATCGCCCGCCACGCGCGCGCTGTAATTCGCAACCCCCCGCCGGCCGGCACTTTACGTATGGCCGGGCATGCGCGGTCGGCCGCCGTCAATCCTGGAAAACGGCAAGGATGGCCGAAGATTGCACGACGCGGTGTAGATTATCAACCTCCGTGTCCGTTTCGCGTGATAGCGATTCCATGGACCGTGGGTGACGCAATGACGCATCCCGCACCGCCGGCCTGGTAGGCGCAGGCCGTTACACACTGGGCACACAAACGAAACGAGAATCGAGGGAGAAGACTCATGAAACGTACTCAGAGGGACTCTCACCGGGGACGGCAATCCGAACGACGGCACGGGGCCGTCGCCCTGCTACTCGTTCTTGAACTGGCGGCTGCATCGGCCTCCGCGCAGGCCACCAATGAGACTACGGCGGTTGACCCCAACTCCGCCGCACAGGGTACGACGGCGTTGCTCGTGACCTTCACGCTGGACACGGATTCGCCACCAGCACCGCCCGCGGGAGTCATGCCGGATAGCGTGATGATCGGCAGCCTGATTGGCAGCTCCGTGACGCACACGACGCAGTACGTCATTACGGCTGTCTTCGACATTCCTTCCGGAGAGCAGCCGGGAGCGAAGGATGTTGCGATCACGTTCTCGCCGCCGGAAGGCGGAACACTCACATTCTCGATGACCGGCGGATTCACGGTGATCGCGGGCGGGGATGTGCCGCCGATGATCACGCAGCAGCCCCAGTCGCAGACCGCGCCGCCGGGCAGCGCCGTGACTTTCACGGTGGTGGCGTATGGGACCGAGCCGCTGGAATACCAGTGGCAGAAAGACACCGTCGATATTGGCGGCGCGACCGAGTCGTCCCACACGATCAATCCGGTGGACTGGGGCGACGCGGGAAGTTACCGCTGTGTGATCACCAACGACTTTGGTTTGGCCACGTCGGACGACGCCGTGTTAACGGTTGCGGAGTTGCCCACCGGGGCCTACACGGTCGTCGATACCGCCCAGATGACCTGCTATGACAACGATTCCGCGATCACGCCGCCCGCCTTCGGCGACCCGTTCTACGGTCAGGATGCCCAGATCGACGGCCACCAGCCCAGCTACGCCATCAGCGGCGACGGCCTGACCGTTTATGACAACGTCACCGGCCTGACGTGGATGCGGGACGCCGACCTGGATGGCGATGGCGACATCGACGTCGATGACAAAGTGACGTTTGATGAAGGTCAGCTCGTCCCGGACACGCTGAACGCGCAGAACTACGGCGGCTACAGCGACTGGCGCGTACCGAGTATTAAGGAGCTGTATTCGCTGATGGACTTCCGCGGCACGGACCCCTCAGTCGCAGGCACCGACCCCAACGGCCTGATCCCGTTCATCGACACTGATTGCTTCGAGTTCGGCTACGGCGACACAGCCGCCGGCGAGCGCATCATCGACTCACAGTGGGTAACCACAACGCTGTCTCTCGACACCGTGATGGGCGGCCAACAGGCGATGTTCGGTGTGAACTTCGCAGATGGGCGGATCAAAGGGTACCCCGTCGATAAGCTGTTCTACGTTCGCCTGTGTCGCGGGAACACCGAGTACGGCATCAACAACTTCGCGGACAACGGCGACGGGACGATCACCGACCTGGCCACCGGCCTGGTGTGGTCGCAGGACGACAGCGGCGACGGGATCAACACCGGACCGCGCTCCGGCATGATCTGGGAAGACGCCCTCGCCTGGGTCCAGCAGAAGAACACGGAGGGCCACCTCGGTTATTCAGACTGGCGGCTGCCCAATGCCAAGGAGATGCAGAGCATTGTCGACTACTCGCGGGCGCCGGGCGCGACCGGCTCTGCGGCCATCGACCCGGTATTAAACATCTCCCAGATCACAAATGAGTCCGGTGCCGTTGATTACCCCTGGTTCTGGACCGGTACCACGCACACCCACGAGGGTGGCGCTGCGGAAGCGGGCGCGTACGTCTGCTTCGGCCGCGGCATGGGCTATTGGAACAGCCAGTGGCAGGATGTGCATGGCGCCGGATGCCAGCGCAGCGACCGGAAGGATGGCAGCTTTACCGGCTACACCTTCGTGTACGATGGCTACTACTTCGGCGATGCGCCCCAGGGTGACGCGTCCCGCATGTACAACTACGTCCGCCTCGTCCGTGACGCCGAGTTGTACGGCGTAGGCGACCTGAACTGCGACGGCGCGGTTAACAACGGTGACATCGACGCGTTCGTGCTGGCGGTTGGCGACCCGGCCGGCTACGCCGCCGCCCACCCGGATTGTGAGATCATGAATGCCGATTGCAACGGGGATGGCTACGTCAATAACGGCGACATCGATCCGTTCGTGGCACTGCTGTCGGGCAGCTAGTGTTGTCGTCCCTGCGCCAGGAGATTCTGACAATGAAGCGGAGAACTGAGATACGCAGCGCGTGGTTCGTTGCGGCGGCTGTCGCAGCGACGGCGTTGATGGCGGGCTGTCCGTTGGATGCGGTAACGTCCACGCTGGACGACGACAGCTCGGCGACCGGGGGCGACACGACTTCGGTCGCCATGGAAAACTGGACGGTCGTCGATACCGGCCAGGACGTGTGTTACGGCGACTTCGTGGAGATTACCTGCCCGGCCGAAGGCGAGGCCTTCCACGGTCAGGACGCCCAGTACGCCGGCGCGCAGCCCAGCTACACACTCAGCGCCGACGGGCTGACGGTTTACGACGGTATCACCGGTCTGACCTGGCAACAAAGCCCGGACAGGGATGGTGACGGCGACATCGACACTGACGACAAGCTCACGTGGGCCGAGGCTCAGCTCTATCCCGCGGTTCTCAACGAGGAGAGTTTCGGCGGGTACAACGACTGGCGGCTGCCGAGCATCAAGGAGCTGTATTCGCTGATCGACTTCCGCGGCACCGACCCACCGCCGGATGGAGCGGATACAGCCGGCATGATCCCCTTCATCGATAACAACTACTTCGGTTTTGCGTACGGCGATACCGCCGCCGGTGAGCGGATCATCGACGCCCAATACGCCTCCAGTACGATGTACGTTTCGACCGCAGCCGGCCAACTACTCTTCGGCGTCAATTTCGCGGACGGTCGCATCAAGGGCTATGGCCTGACGATTTTCGGACGGGACAAGACGTTCTGCGTGATGTGCGTGCGCGGGGACACGGGCTATAGCGAGAACCGCTTCGTGGACAACGGTGACGGCACGGTCACAGACGAGGCCTCCGGATTGATGTGGACCCAATCCGACAGCGGCGCGGGCATGAACTGGGCAGACGCCCTGGCGTGGGTCGGTCAGCGGAATGCGGAGGACCACCTCGGATACAACGACTGGCGTCTGCCCAACGCCAAGGAGCTCCAGAGCATCGTGGACTATACACGGTCGCCGGACACAACCGCCTCACCGGCTATCGATGCGGTTTTTGACACGACCGCGATCACCAACCTGGCCGGCGAACCCGACTACCCGTTCTTCTGGACCAGCACGACCCATCTGAGTTGGAATGGCAGCGGTAGTCGTGCCGTCTACGTCGCTTTCGGGCGCGGCCTGGGAGCGTACGACGGCACTACCATCACCGATGTACACGGCGCCGGCTGCCAGCGCAGCGACGCCAAAGATGGAGATGCGGCGGAGTTGCCAGCCTTGGGCTTTGGACCGCAGGGCGACGTGCAACGCGTGTTCAACTACGTGCGCCTCGTGCGCGGCGTGGATTAAGCGGCACGACGGCGAATCGCGGGATACGGATTGTGAGTGTGCTCGTCCCGGATTCGAGTCACTCCTGTCTCGACGCAGGCCTGCGCGCTCGCTATCGTCGTGTCAGGTAATCCTCAAGCGCTGGAGCGACCATGAGACACGTTCAACTCGGACAGAGCGGCTTGCAATCCACACGCCTGATTTACGGCTGCATGCGCATCCCCGGCACCTGGGACCCGGCCGAGATTGACGAACCGCGCCGCAAGGAAGCTTTCGCCGCACTCGAAGCGGCCGTCGAGGCCGGTTACAACCACTTCGACCACGCGGATATCTACGCCCATGGAGAATGTGAGCGGATCTTCGGCGAGTTCCTGAAAGCCAACGCGGGCCTGCGCGAACGGATCATCATCACGACGAAAGTCGGCATACGCTGGGCGGGCGAGCCCGACGCGGACGCCCCGCATCGGTTCGACTTCTCCGCCGCCCACATCGAATGGTCGTGTGAGGAGTCGCTCAAGCGACTGGGTATCGGCACGATTGATGTCTACCTGCTTCACCGGCCAGACCTGCTAAGCGACCCCGACGAGGTCGCGGCGGCGTTCGATCGTCTCAAGCAGCGAGGCAAGGTGCGGCATTTCGGTGTCAGCAACTTCACGCCCAGCCAGACATCGTTGCTACAGTCGCGCCTGCGCGAACCGCTGATCTGCAACCAGATCGAAGCGCATCCGCTGCGGCTGAGCCCTTTCGAGGACGGAACACTGGATCACCTTCACGAGCATGGCATCACGCCGACGTCGTGGAGCCCCGTCGCCGGCGGCCGCCTGGGCGACCCGCCCTCACCCAACAGCGATGCGCCGGCACGCTTGCTCAACGCGCTCGACGCCGAGGCCCAGCGCTACGGCGTCAGCCGAACATCGATCGTGCTGGCGTGGCTGCTGCACCACCCCTCCGGGATCCTGCCGATCGTCGGGAGCCGCAACCCCGATCGAATCCGGGACGCAATTGCGGCGGATGAAGTCAAGCTGTCGCGCGAGGCGTGGTATCGAATCTACCTCGCCGCGCGCGGGCAGGCGCTGCCCTAGCGCAAATCACGTTTGCCGTAGCGTCCGACCCCCGATTCGGACGTTCAGGCAAGCCGACCCCCAAACTCCGAGGCACCGCTAACTCGGACATCGGTCGCCGCGCTCAACCGCGAAGCGCCCCAGCAGTCGGCCGACTCTAACGGATGGCCAGGTAATTCCTCTCAGAATCCCGGCTCAGCGGGAAACAGCAAATCTCGAAGCGCCATGAGTTCTTCGCACGTGTCAATGTCATCCGCGACCGGTATCAGAATGATCGGATTCAGGCCGGGATCGCGCCGCTGCGGCGGGTTGTTGGGTGTGTCCAGAATCGCGAGCGACGCCCCGATCACGAGCTGCTCCGAGTCGTCGATGACGCTGCCCCGCAGGCTGCCATCGGAATAGAGCGTCATGGCGTTCTGGAATATCTCGCGCCGGGCGATATAGATCTCCCCCTCAATGAACCCGAACAGCTTCACGACGACGGTCACGCCGGGCTTTCCATCGTTATCGTCGTCGCTGATCAGGGGGTCGTTGCGATCCATCGACAGCGGCACATTCGGGTCACCGGCAATACCGTTGAGCGTCGGTGTCGGCGGCCGCCATAGCTTCCACGCCCCATCTTCCTCATAAACGTCGACGATCGCACCAACCGGCTGAATGGCCTGTGTGGCGGCATCGGAGAAGATCGTGTCGAAGTTCTGGTTGGCGATGTATTCGGCACGGCAGAAGCTATCGTACGCAACCAGCTCTTCGTCTTCGATGACCAGGTCGGTAAAGCCATACGAGACGATAAACGTGGCGAGCGGGCCGTTGGCCGTCTCGCCGTCGTACGCGACGATGTCGTAGTGGGCATAGTGCCCCGCCATGGCCTCCATGGCTTCCTGTTTGTTCGCGGGCGCCACCCAGTTCGGGTCGTTAGTCGGCGTTTCATATAGCGGGCTTTCCGGCCACGGCCTCGGAATCGAACAGCCGGCGAAGAGAATACAACCTGCGGCTAGAGCGGCAGGCACCCACACTTTTACGAACGACGGTGACATTTGGAATCTCCGCTTTTGAGACAGGCAAGTGCATCGCACGATCGATCACAGCGGGCGCCCGGAAGGGGCGCCCCACTGTGAGGCTCGTCTTTCACGGCGCGAGGTCTTCTCCTCGCCGCGCGGTTCGTGGCGTCGTGCATAGAGCGAGCTTGATATCGGTACGGCCGCTCATCAACTGCGCAGCGCCGGATCAAGGTCAAAGCGATCGAGATTCATCACCTTGCTCCAGGCCGCCACAAAGTCACGCACGAATTTCCCTCGCGCGTCGTCACTGGCGTAAACTTCCGCGATGGCGCGTAACTGCGAATTCGATCCGAAGACGAGATCGACCCGCGTGCCGGTCCATTTGAGCTCGCCGGTCTTACGATCCCGTCCTTCGAAGACGCCCTCGTTATTGTCGGATTTTTGCCACTCGATCCCCATATCCAGCAGGTTCACAAAGTAGTCGTTGCTCAGCGTTCCCGGCCGCTTGGTAAAGACGCCATGTTGGGAGTCCTTGAAGCTGGCATTCAGGGCCCGCATGCCGCCGACCAGCACCGCCATCTCGGGCGCGCTCAGACTCAGCAGTTGCGCCCGATCCACGAGCAGTTCCTCCGCCGGCCGACTGTGTCCCGCTCTCAGGTAATTGCGGAATCCGTCGGCGGTTGGCTCGAGAACTGCAAATGAATCTGCATCCGTCATTTCCGGCGACGTGTCGGTGCGCCCGGGGAAGAATGGAACCTGGACGTCATATCCGTCTTTCTTAGCAGCCTTCTCAACGGCTGCACAGCCGCCCAGAACGATCAGATCGGCGAGCGACACCTGCTTGTCGCCGGATTGTGCTTTGTTGAATTCCCTTTGGATCTTCTCGAGCTTTTGCAGGACAGTCGCCAGCTCGACCGGCTCGTTGACCTCCCAGTCCTTCTGCGGCGACAGGCGAATACGAGCGCCGTTGGCTCCGCCCCGCTTGTCTGAGCCGCGGAATGTGGATGCCGACGCCCAAGCGGTGGAGACCAGTTGCGGAACCGACAGGCCGGATTCCAGGATCTTGGCCTTGAGGACGGCGATGTCCTCATCGTCAATCAACTCGTGGTCAACCGGGGGAACCGGATCCTGCCAGATCATTACCTCTTCCGGAACCTCCGGGCCGAGATAGCGCGAGCGGGGTCCCATGTCGCGGTGGGTCAGCTTGAACCACGCCTTGGCAAAGGCCTCTTCGAACTCATCCGGATTATCGAGGTAACGCCGTGCGATCTTCTCATAGGCCGGATCGAATTTCAGCGCCAGGTCAGCCGTGGTCATCATCGGGCGGTGCTTCTTCGAGGGGTCGTGGGCGTCAACCACCATGTTCTCTTCGGCGACGTCCTTGGCCAGCCACTGATGTGCGCCGGCCGGGCTCTTGACCAGTTCCCAGTCGTAGGTGAACAGCATCTTCAGATAGCCCATGTCAAACCTGGTCGGGTTGGGCTTCCAGGCGCCTTCGATGCCGCTGGTGATCGTATCGCCGGCCTTACCGCTTCCATGGCCGCTTCTCCATCCGAGACCCTGCTCCTCGATTGGGGCGGCTTCGGGGTCCGGCCCGACAAGCGCCGCATCGCCCGCGCCGTGACACTTGCCGAAAGTGTGTCCACCGGCAATGAGCGCCACCGTCTCTTCGTCGTTCATCGCCATGCGCGCAAAGGTCTCGCGGACGTCACGGGCCGAAGCGACCGGATCGGGGTTCCCGTTTGGTCCTTCCGGATTCACGTAGATCAGGCCCATCTGGACAGCGGCGAGAGGGTTTTCGAGCTCCCGATCGCCGCTGTAACGTTTGTCGCCAAGCCACTCACTTTCTGGTCCCCAGTAAACGTCGGACTGCGGCTCCCACACGTCTTCGCGACCGCCGGCGAAACCGATCGTCTTCAGCCCCATCGATTCGAGAGCCACATTGCCCGTCAGGACCATCAAGTCCGCCCACGAGATTTTGTCGCCGTACTTCTGCTTGATCGGCCAGAGCAAACGGCGGGCCTTGTCGAGGTTCGCATTGTCGGGCCAACTATTGAGCGGCGCGAAGCGCTGGGTTCCGTCGGATGCGCCGCCGCGGCCGTCCGAGACGCGATAGGTGCCGGCGCTGTGCCAGGCCATCCGAATAAACAGCGGGCCGTAATGCCCGTAGTCAGCCGGCCACCAATCCTGCGAATCGGTCATCAGCGCCTCGAGATCCTTCTTTACGGCGTCGAGGTCGAGTTTCTTGAACTCCTCGGCGTAATTGAAGTCTTTGCCCATCGGATTACCCATGGGCGCATTCTGATGAAGGATCTGTAGGTTCAACTGATTCGGCCACCAGTCCCGAATCGACATGGCGCCAGCCGCCGTGGGATATTGGCTCGCGCCCGACATCGGGCACTGCGCTTTCTTCGCGGATGTGTCTTCACTCCGCTCCGAGACTGACGAGTCCTGGGCATAGGAAGTGGCGATGCACAACACCGCGACGGTCGCCATTGCTCGAACAAGGTGAGCGGTTTTTATCATCGTATTTCCTCGGCTTGCAATTGGGATTTCGCGTCTCAGTTACGAATTTGCTGGCGCGGGATACCGTGGTTGCGGCCATCCCGGCCACTACACAAACGCACTTGGTTCCGGATTGTAGCGCTGCTTCGGGTCCCGGCCAAGCGCCGTCGTTGGGACCACCATATGCCGCCGCAGAATCCCGCCCATACCACCGCGAGCGGCGTGAAGCACGGCAGGAACGGCGTAATCAACCCGCTGGCCGTCGTCTCGTGAAACGCGGAGACCTGCGGCACAAGTTCCCCCAGCGCGGCAATGTCGCCGGGTTCAAATACCTCCTGCCGCCCGATTGCGACCCATAGCTTTCCCGTCTCGCCCGACGGTACGAAGCCTACCAGGAAGTACGTGCCGGACTGAGGCGCCGAGTCGACTAGTTCACCGAAGATCCATGAATCCGTCCCGGTGAACTCCTCATGAAAGAACTCTGGCTCATCGATGTCGTCGGTCGTGAACAGTAAACCGCCGAGCCCGTCAGGGATTTCGAACGGCAAGTCGATCTCCGGCAGGCCGGGCCCCAGCACCGCGAACGCCGGCCGGAAATCCGCCAGCCGATCCAGCACTGGCACGCCGAGTTGCGTGTAGATCTCCTGGCCCGCCTCGAAATCAAATGTCACCCACAACCGCGGCGTTTGCTCGGTCACCTCGTGATACACCGCGTGCGAAACGCCGGCATCATCGATTAATACGGCGTTTTCCGGTGTGGCGCCGGTATTCTCGCCACTGAAGATCGGGATATGGGCACGGGCTGAGCCAGTGAAGCCAATTGAGGCCACTGTCAGAACAGCAGAGAATTTGTACCAAAACACTGGTGTTTCCTCCGTCGCAGAGATTGTGCTCCTTGGCATTCTACTAGCCGCGCAAGCCCGTTTCGCGAGAAGTATTACAATTCGGAAGCTACTTCACTAGCGGCGTTGTACAGCGGCGCGCCGTAAGAAATGGCTGACTTGATCCAGTTTCGCACTGCCGATTCTCCGCCCGGCTGGAGCGCGGCGCTGCTTTGGGCGTCCAGTTTGTCGGGGGAGACCACCGCTTTTATCCAGTCGACTTCAAGCGAGAATGACCCAGCCTGTTTGTCCGCAATCAAGAAGCCAAACGAGCGGATCTTGCTGGGATCGAGTGCGGGCAGGTCGCTGCGCACGCGGCCAAAGGACGTCGGCTCGAAATCAGCAAATGGGAGATAGACTTCCTGCCATGCATCCACATTCGTTTCGAACTTGGCCCGGTATGAGCCGGCCATGATTCGCACGTTCGTTCTCAGGTTCAAGTCGTAACGCTGTCCATCGCCGCGCACGCGGATTAGCAGGCCATCGAAGCTCGACAGATCCACATCAGAACGGCGGGAACGGATCGAAGCAAAACCGCCGTTGTTCTCCAGTGATATTGAGCCGAAGAATTCCAGCGTCGCATGGTCGGTCATCCGAACACGGCCATCCGAAACACCGCCCATCACATTATCGTTGACAGCCACCCAGGGCGCCACATCTTGCGGACTATCAAAGCTGAAAATCATCTGCTCACACTTCCCACCGCCCGCCGGCGTTGCTGGCGCAACCGATGCCGCAAACGCCAGGATCAGGACCGAGACCGATGCTATCGATACGAGTGAGTGTTTCATTTGCCAGACCTTTCTCTTGTTATGCCCGCAGCCGAGTCGGCGGGAAGTTTCGACCCCCGGGATCGAACGACAGCAACCGGCAGGGTTCCAGCGTTGCCAATTGGTGGTAGGCACGTCGACCAACTCGACCCAGGCAGAAAACACCCTCGCCGCCGGGGCGAGGGTGTTTTTGACTTCCAGCCGCACTCGAATACTCCCGGGTCGGCTCTCAGTCTGCCGGGTGCTCCTGACTGCTATCAGGCGGTGACGGGAGCGCAGATCCAACGCCGCTGGATGGCCTTGAGTGCAAACGCCTGGTAGGCGGCCGCCAGGCCAACGACAACATAGACAAGCTTGCTCAGGACGGCGGTGTTGCCACCGAAGATAGCCGCCACCAGATCGAACTCAAACGCACCCCAGAGACCCCAGTTCAGACCGCCGACAACCAACAGGACGGCGGCGAGTATATCCATCGTCTTCATGACTTACTCCTTCATTCGAGCGCCATAGTCTCGACGCTTTAAGCACTCAGTTTTGGTTTAGCCGGGGATCATGACCGCATTGATCACGTGGATCACGCCGTTGGATGCATCGATGTCCGTCGCGACGATGCGGGCCTTGTCGACGTACAGCGCGTTGTCCTTACGAGTGAAACGTACGTTCTGGTCGGCCAGCGTGCCGGCGTCATTGGCCTTCATCGCGGCCGGCGAGTAAACGCGGCCCGGAATCACGTGGTACTTGATGATCGTCGCGAGCTGCTGCTTGTTCTCGGGCTTGAGCAGATTCTCCAGCGTTCCAGCCGGCAGCTTGGCGAAGGCCTCGTCGGTGGGCGCAAACACGGTGAATGGTCCATCCGACTGGAGGGCTCCGGCCAGACCCGCGCTCGTCGCGGCCTTCAGCAGCGTGTTGAAAGTCTTGGCTCCGGCCGCGACCTGCACAATGTTCTGCTGCTCGGGCAACACGACCCGGTCAATCACGTGAATCACACCGTTTGCGCACTTGATGTCCGCCGCGACCACTGTGGCGCTGTCCACCATGACCTTACCGTCGCTCGACTTGAATCCGAGCCATTGCCCGTTGGCGGAGACCGCTCCGCTCGTCCGCGTGACGTCACTCGCGCTGAGTTTCCCCGGTGCGACGTGATAGGTCAGAATCGCGGCCAGCTTGTCCTTGTTCTCCGGCTTGAGCAGGCTTTCGAGCGTGCCGTCCGGCAGTCTGGCGAAGGCCTCGTCAGTCGGAGCGAAAACAGTGAAAGGCCCATCGCTCTTGAGGACATCCACCAGCCCGGCGGCCTTGACGGCGGCGACAAGCGTCTTGAACTGGCCGGCGTTAACCGCCGTGTCGACAAGGTCATGTTGGCTTTCTGCGGACTTCGCGCCGGCGCTGCACTGGGCGTAGGAACTCGTCGCGATCAGGATCGTGGCTGCCGTGGCGAGCATGGTTCGATTCAGAAATCTCTTGGCTTTCATTTCTCAGCTTCCTTTCGAATTAATCGTGGTCGTAGACGCACACGACCGGTCTTGGTCATCGATTTCCGAGCGAGCTTCGGC
Organism: Phycisphaerae bacterium; assembly: GCA_963675745.2. Lineage (GTDB taxonomy): Bacteria > Planctomycetota > Phycisphaerae > UBA1845 > Fen-1342 > JAFGRR01. The sequence goes on along the minus strand of CAXXWX010000012.1, from coordinate 46,517 downwards.
TCACTCAACTGGCATTTCGCACGGATGGGCCGGATGGATTCAGGAGTTGGGAGAAAAACTGCGGGCAACACCGCAGCCAACCGCCGCGCGGGGCGGCAGTTTCTCCGCGTCAAGTGGAGCGTGCGTTACCGGCGCGCCGCGGGGCGCGTTACGGAATGAGTTTGTTCGCCAGTTCGACGGCCTGCGTGGTGTTGTGAGCGCAACCGTCCGCCCCAAGTTCTTCCCACAGATCGGGAATCAGGTCGAATGGCGCCCCGCCAACGATGATCCTCAGTTTGTCGCTGGAGTGATTGGCACGCACGACCTCGATGAGCTCGCCGGCTCGGCACACGAGAAGACATGTGCTCACCGATAGCGCCAGCAGGTCGGCGGCGTGTTGATCGAGAAACTCGACGATGTCGTCAGCCGGCATGTTCGCGCCGAGGTACAGGATGCGCCAGCCGTCCATCTCGAGGCAATCCGCCGCCATACGCAGACCGTTGTCATGAAAATCCCCGCTCACGGCGGCGGCCACCACGGTTGCCGAGCGCGGTTCGGGCTGCGGGAAATAGGACCGGAGCTCGCCAAGCAGCACCTGGGTCGTCGCGGTGGTGAAATGCTCGTCAGCAACGGAAATCTCGCCGCGGTGCCACATGCGGCCAACTTCTGACAGCGCCGGCAGCAAGACCCGATCGTAGAGCTCGGCCACCGATACGCCGGCTTGAGCCTGTTCGATAATGAGGCCACAGGCTTTGCCGCGGTCGCCGGCCAACGCGGCTTCCAGGTAGCGCAGCGACAGCTTGCCGTGTGGCTCGCTCGGGTTCAGTGCCACCGCGGACTCAATTTCCGCGCTGCGCAGGCGGGTAAGCGCCTGATCCACATACTCCGACGCGGTGTTCGCGACGGGCGGCGGCAGTTCCTGGGCGAGCACGTCGCGCATGTGCTCCAGGCTGTTCAGGAGATCGTCAGGCTTCGCTCTGCGCGCCAGAGCGGCTTCCGCCGTCCAGGCCATCATCTGCGTAAAGAGCTCGGGTCTTCTGACTGCGACGGCTTGGGCCAGATAAGCGAGGCGCGACTGCAAGTTGGCTGTCCAGTCCGCGCGCCAGGTCGTGCCGTAGCGCTCGGGTAGAGCGGGGTCTGACTCGATGTGGCGGTTTATCGTCCACTCGGCCAGGGCCTTCGAGACCGACTCGATCGTGTTGCTGAGCTGCTTTGCGGTTTCGTTCACAGGACACCCTACCCATCTTTAACACAGCGGAGGCAAACCCGCCGGCACTACGGCGCGGCCGCCGAAAGCACCCTGTCGCGTACACGATCCGGCAGGGCTTCGCCGCGCCCGGCGCCGAATGCCAGACAGACCGCCGCGGCGGCGTAATCGAGCGCGTCGCGATCGGCGTCGGGGTTCTGCGCCATGTACCTGTCCAACTCCAGCGCATCGCAGCGCGATAATCCCTCTGTGGCACGATCCGCCATGAGTTGTAGCATGTGCTCGTCACGCGGCAGGCCGGGGTGGCGCTTCATGATGTCGCCTCCCGTTCGGCCGTGGCGCCGGAGCTCGTCAGCAGCTCGCGCACCCGCACCAGACCTCTCCTGACGTGCGTCTTCACGGTACCCAGGGGCATCTGCAAGTGGTCGGCGATCCGCTGGTGCGACCAACCATCATACACCGCCAGGCGCAGCACTTTCTGTTGCTCGGGCCGTAGCTGAGTCACCGCTTGCGCGGCGCGGGCCGCCTCGTCGCACACATCCACACCGTCTTGATCGGACTCCGTCGACGCGACCTGGACATCCTCGATCGGCACCGACTGCCGACCTTCGATGCGCCGCGCAAGACGCCGTTGCCGATCGATGAGTCGGCGACGAGCGATCATCGCCACGAATGTCGTCTCTTCGGCAACCGCGGGGTCGAACCGTTCCGCGCTCTTCCACAACGCGATGAACACTTCCTGGACCGCGTCTTCCGCGTCAGCCCGGCGGGGCACCAACCGCCGCGCCAGCGACCAGACCAGCCCGCCGTAGCGATCGATGCACTGTTGCACGGCAGCCACGTCACCGGAGGCGACTCGTTCGAGCAAGGTTTGCGGCATTGCGCGCGTTCCAACCCAGGGTAAGCGCCGGATTCCGAAGCGGGTCGAGAACCGATTGTCCAGGGCCGGCAACGGTGCCGGCACCGGTGATTGTAGCGGATGATTGGCTGCCTGCCCCTCCTGCGGGCGCCCGCTACGCGCTTGCCATACCGCTGAGTCGCCACTGCCACCGGGGCGACAAGGAGCAGATGGTCGTCAGAGCGCCCGAGCTACGGAGTCATGGCTTCGCTCTGGACTGTCCAGATGAGCCTGTCCGGGTCATAGCCGTAATCCGGCAGGCGCCCGAGGATCCCCGAGAGCGTTGTGTCGTCGAGCGCTGGCGTGCGGCTGAGAATCCAGAGGAACTCCCGGCTCGGGTTGCCAACGACGGCATACTGATAGTCGTCGTCGAGTTCAATAATCCAATACGGAGCGCCAAACAGCGGTCCGAAGAACGAAACGCTCAGCTTCGCGTTGGTGGTTGGGTCGATCACTCTCGCCGTACCGACGATGTCGCGTGAACTCCCGTCGGTTGAGCCGCATGTATTCACCACACGAACAGCCCCGTCCGCGAGCACGGTGTACTCGGCGGTTACATCGACGCAACCCTCCTGGAAAATGGCCGGGTATCTGGCGATCTCGTACCACTTGCCCGCGTAACGCTCGATATCCACGTCGGAAGCGGTTTCAAGTCGTGGGTAAAACGCCTCATCTATGGCGGGGCAACCCCCGGTTACGAGCGCTAGCAGCGGAACCGACAGTAACGTGGCACAGCGGCGTGTATTCCTGCACATGATGTCTCCTTAATGCCAGAAGTAATCTGGACCTGTGGGGGAGTTCGTCGCGCAGCGTCGATTGGATTCAAAAACTGGACATAACCAGCACCTGGAGCGGCTGAACAGGGCGGCAGCAGAGACAGAGCGGAAGCTCGGGAAGATCGCCGAGGATCTCGCAAAGACACTTGGCGGGAGCGAGGAGAAGTGATCTCGCCAGGGCCATACGTCAGATGGACTGGGTGACCCGTGCGTGGACTATCCACCCAAGGTGCGGCTTGAGGACCGCCTGGGACCGGACGAGCCGCCATACCGCTCCCGCGGAGAGGCGCAGGTCGGACGGCTGCTGGGCCGGTACGGAATTCCCTTCTTCTACGAAATGCCTACGGTGATCTATGATCGTGGGAGGTTTCGCGTGTGGCACCCAGACTTCACGTTGCCGACATACGGCAATCTGATCGTCGAGTACACCGGCATGCCCGACCGACCGACGTACATGGACGGCGTACGCCATAAGCAGCAGGCGTACAGTAACAACGGGGCCCGCGCGCTGTTTTTGTATCCGCGAGACCTTCAAGGCAGATCGTGGCCCCGACACGTGGCTGAGAAGATCGTCCACGCTGGACGACGTTACGGGAGCTATGCCCCAGCACGGGCTGGCTACGGGAGGGGCTCCTATCGTCGATGATGTACCTCCGCCCCGACTTCATAAGGCGATTCATCCCAGTGAATTCACGGATTACCCACCACGCAGCGAAACCCGAGGTAGTTGTAGCGTTCGTCGGGCGGGTAATTACCGCGGTCTGCCACGCGGCATTCCCTTGCGACGTCGATCCAACTGCCGCCGCGCAGAATGCGGCGTGACCCACCCGTGGGACCGGTCGGGTTCGAACTCGGCGAGCCCGCGTAGTATGTACTCAAGAACCAGTCATTACACCACTCCCAGATGTTGCCGGACGCGTCGTACACGCCGTAGCCATTCGGGGGGAAATACCCCACCGGGCCGGTGTACGGATACTCGCCGTCGTCGAAATCGGGATGAAACGTGTAACTCGTGTACGGGCTATCGTCATACGGGTAGGCACAGGCGCCACAGGCTCTGTAGTTGGCGCGGCTATGGTTGATGATGTCGCCCCACGGGAAGCGCTGCCCGCTTAGTCCGCCCCGGGCTGCCTTCTCCCACTCGGCCTCAGTCGACAAACGGTAGCCGGTCGCGCCGAAGTTACACGTCCATGTGCTCGTGTCGTAGCACGACGTGCGGTCTTCCATGCTGCTGCGCCAGTTGCAGTACGCCGCCGCACCGTACCAGGTCACCATCACCACAGGGTGGTTCTCCTCGCCCGCAACCACACCGAAGCTGCTGTCGTTCCATGTGACCCGGCTGTACGAAGACGAACTCGTCGTGTCGCAATAGCACGTGCTCGTTCCCCCGATCTTATACACCACACCGCCGTGAAGATCCGGATTCTGGATCAGCCCTTGACCGTAGGCCCAATTCAGCCCGTCACAGTATTGCTGATTGGTCACCTCGCAAGTGCCGATGTAGTACGGGCTCAGATAGACCGCATGGACCGGCAGCTCATCATCGTGGCCCTCGTCGTCGAAGCTATCGCCCATCAGGAATGAACCACCAGGGACCAAGACCATATTGGCAGGCGGCGCTTGGCTGCCCGGACCTTCGATAATCGGGGCCAGCTCGTCCCAATCATCCAGATCCACGTCACCGTCGCCGTCGACATCGACGGCATCCGGGCACCCGCCCGATGGATCGGTATCGAAGCACTGCTGGAACTGCTGGATATCGCGCAGGTCGATGTCACCGTCCTGGTCCGCATCGCCGGGGGTGGGCGGCGGGCATCCGACCTCGTCGACTGCGACGCCTGGAAGCGTATCCGGGCACTCGTCGCAATCGTCGATCACGCCGTCACTATCGACATCTTCCGCCGACAGCTCGTTCACGACGCCGTCGAAGGTCAGTCCATCGGCGATGTTGACGCTGCCGTTGGGTGACCAGACGTTGACCGTGACGGTGCCGCCGGGAGTGAAGGGCAGAATTGTCCCGTCTGTCCAGTTCAGCTCTCCTTGGCCGTTGAATGCGATGTTGATCGTGTCAGCGACCAGGGTTCCGCCGGCAAGGTTGTACGTCCCGTCGGCTCCGCAATTGACGCCGATGTGGAGGCTATTCTCAATCGTGACGATTCCACCGCTCTGGCTCAAAGTGCCGACCCCATACTCGCCGACGCGCAGCTCGCCCGCATTGATCGTCGCTCCTGCATCGAGATGAAGAACGCCGCCGTTGGACAGGGCTGCCAAGTCAGTGATCGTGTAGCCGAACGTGCCATCGAGCGTGACGTCACTGCCACCCTCAATGCTCATCTCCCTAACCATGGCAGCGCTTGGCAGCGAGACCGTGTACGCTTCGGGCCGGTCGAAGACGATGCTGTCTGGTTCGCCCGGCAGTCGTAGGACCACGAATGTCCCCAAGTTGGGATCAGCAAGGGAGACGTTCCAGTTCAGCCGATCATCGTAATCGGATCCAGAGCCGCCGACCCACTTCCACTCGAGATCCTCCCCGAGCAGTGGACTGATCCACGAATCCCTGTGAGCTGGCACTGACGTGCCCAAGGCGAGACAGCCGTAGCCGCCGTGAGGAACTGATCCCTGGGGGCCGTACTCGAAAGACGTCACAGCAACCAGTTCCAGTTTCCAGCCGTTGTCGTAGTAGCGGCAGTACCAGCCACCGCCACTGTCACCCCTCGCCGACAGGTACTCGTAGCTCACCGGCGTTGACGAGCCACAACGGTTCGGAAAAACGCCGTTGGGGTCGTCAAAGTCGACTACAAAGATGTTCGATGACCAGCCAGCCACGTTGGGATCGATACCGCCAACATCGCTACCGCGGGCGTCAATTGTGTTCGTGCCCGCGATCCTCGTTCCGCTGACCAAGGTGTTGGGATTCAAACCCGTTCCGCGGTCGCCGAGGCCGGTGATCGTCACGGTGTAGTCTAGCAGCCCAGTTGCAGGCCATGTGGGAAGGGTCGCCGGAGCGACCCCACTCACAACCTGCCGCAGTCGGAGGAGCGCAATGTCATCTCCGTGGCAGCCGGTGGTGGGGCCGCTTGGGCCCACGGGGCACCCAGCGCCGCTGGGATCATAAGTCGGGGGCAGAATATAGCCGGAGACCTCGTACAACATTCCATCTTGGAATGTTGTCCCCCCAAGCGAGAATGCGGTATTCAGGCTCAGCCCGTTTGCCACGTGGGCTGCGGTCAGCACCCATTCCGGCTGAATGAGCGTGCCAGACCCAGCGAGGAGTGTCGCCTGGCCGTCGGTCTCGGACACAACGGCCCCGGCAGCATCGAAGTCACGATCGGCGGCCAAGTTGTAGAACTCATTGAAGTCCGGATCGTTATCGGGATCGCCGTCGATGTCGTCATGGCGAATATTCCCGGCCCACGCCACAGCACAAACAACGCCGCCCAACGCGGCGACCCACACCCACGGCCACAACTTGCGCGACTTCTGCATCGCGTCATCCCTCCGGACATCAGCACGAACGAGAAAAGGTCGCCCCCTTCTTCTGGAAGGTCACCTGGGCGTAACCGGTCTCCAATCCGGAAGTTAGCAAAATCGGCCACCTGACACAATGGAAAGCGGACTTGCAGGCCCTTCAAGAAACGTCCAGCCAAGTCAGTTGCTCGACCGGAAGTGCGTGGTCGGCCGGCACTTGTGCGATCGCGCGCTGGCAGGCGGTAACCGCGGATGGAGACGTAGCCAGCAAGACGACCCGGTCAAAGCCCGCGTTGCGGAGCTTGGCGAGGTTGGCGGAGATATCGGACTTTCCAGTTTCGATCTCGATCGCGATCCGCTCGCCCGGGCGCTCTGCTAGCACATCCACGGTGCCGTTGCCCTGGACGGCATACTCGTGCGTGACTTCGAAACCCCGGTGGTCGAACATGTCGGCCGCCCGGCGCGCCCAATAGCGATGTTCGAGGCTGACGCGCGGGGCGGGGCCGGCGTGAATACCGACGTCGGCGCAGACGGTCCGCCCGGCATCGGTCAGTTGATAGAGCATGACCTGGCCGGAGCGCGTGCGGATGGCTCCTGACGCAGCACATTGCCCCGCGTTTTGCGAAAAATCTGAATCCAGAGTCATCGCCCGGGCGAATAGCCTGTTAGATACGGGCTCGCCGGTTGGGATTGAGGCGAACGCCACCTGCCCAAGTGGCAGGTGGCCCCGTATCATTACACCAGCCGATGTTGAGGATGCCTCGCCGGCCGGCGCGGTCAGGGCCCGGCAACGGACCGTTCCAGTCGCACCGGATGGGGCGCCGCGCAACGCCGTCGATATCCGCACGCGAACGCTGCGGGCGGGATTGTAACGCGAAGGATGGCTCAAATGAGCGAAGCTCCCGACCCAGGTAAAGCGACTGTGCCAGTCGGCGGCCCCTTGCAAATGGGTGGTGAATCGGTGGGGCTCGTCTGCAACGAAGTCTGGGGCGGCAACCAGACTTTCGACGGCCCGATCGAACTGCCCGGCCTGCGCGGCGTGCTGTTCTCGCAGTCCTGTGAGGGTGCGCGGGGCGGCGACGTACACTATCTCTCCGTCTGTGGCTCGGGCCTGATCTCACGGGCGTGCCTTGCAGATGTCACCGGACACGGCGAGAGCGTGGCCGTCATCAGCCAGACCATGCACGATCTGCTGCGGCGCTCCGTAAACCGCATGGACGAACGCAAGGTCCTGCGACAATTGAATCTCCGCCTGTCGAAACTCGACAACGGGTCATTCACGACGGCCGCCGCGCTCACGTACTTCCCGCCCACTCGACGAATGTCGATCAGCTACGCCGGACATGAGCCGGCCTGGTACTACGAGGCGGCGGCGCGATGCTGGTCACTACTCGAACCTGTCCCGCGGAAAGGACTGTTCGATATCGTCCTGGCCGCCGACCCGCGAACACGCTACACGCGATGCGTGCGGCGCGCGGCATTCGGCGATCGGATACTCATAATCACGGATGGAGTCCTGGAGGTCCCCGACAAGACTGGCGAGTTGTTCGGTCGAAGGCGTCTCGCCGATATCCTGAAGGCCACGCCCGATCGTGCGCCCCAGGTCCTGGTGCCGGCGATCATTGAAGAGCTGCGCCAGCACTCGAACGACCCCCGGCTACAGCACGACGACGTGAGCATCCTGATGCTCGAGTTTGTCGACAACCTCGGGAGTTCCGCGCTATGGACGGCGCTGCAGAACCGGCTTTTTGGCGGCCGGCGCCGGAACGTAGTGATCACAAACAGCCCCCCCGCATCCGCTTGATGCCCTTGGAATAGCCTTCAAACGCGGCATGGATGCGTCGAGACGAGCAATGGCTGCCGCGCAATCAGACCAGCAGGGAACTTGGCTCTTCTGACACGCTGTCCCGCCCAGGCGGCCGGGATCAAACGCATGATGACAAACGCCGATGCGAACGCCGATCGTGGACAGAGGCCGGTCCTTGTGACCGGTGCCAGCGGCTACATCGGCGGACGACTTGTCGCGCGGCTGCTGGCGGCCGGGCATCGCGTCCGTTGCCTGGCACGCGAGCCGCGTAAGCTGGATTCGCGCGAGTGGATTGGCGACACCAACGTCGAGGTAGTGCGCTGCGATGTCAGCGATCGGCAAGCGCTCGCCGAGGCTATGACAGGATGCGGTGCGGCGTACTACCTGGTCCACTCGATGATGGCCGCCGGCCATAATTATCGTGAACACGACCGCAGGTTGGCGACGACATTCGCTGAGGCTGCGGCGAAAGCGCGCCTGGATCGCATCATCTACCTCGGCGGGCTGGGCGAGACTGGTCAGGGACTCAGCGAACATCTTGCCTCTCGGCGCGAGGTCGAAAACGCGCTGGCGTCGGGGCCGGTGCCGGTAACGGTCTTGCGCGCGGCGATGATCATCGGCTCCGGTTCGGCCTCGTTCGAAATTCTGCGATACCTGGTGGAACGGCTGCCCGTGATGATAACGCCCCGCTGGGTCAGCACCGCGTCACAACCGATCGCGATTCAGAATGTCCTGCACTACCTGGTTGCCTGCCTGAATTGCCCGGACACCGTGGGCAACACCATTGACATCGGCGGCGCCGAAGTGATGACCTACCGCGAGATCATGCAGGTCATGGCCCAGGCACTCGGCGTGCGCCGGCGCGTCATTATCCCGGTGCCGGTCCTGACGCCGCGACTAAGCTCGCTCTGGATCCACCTGGTGACGCCGATCAGCCATCGGATCGCGCGCCCGCTGGCAGAGGGTCTGCGCAATCGCGTGGTCTGCCGGGATGATTCGGCGGTTCGTCTGATGCCGCAACGCCTGCTGACGATCCGCGAAGCTATCGACGCCGCTCTGGGCAATACGCGCGCCCACCACATCGAGACGGCGTGGTCCGACGCGGGACCGATGTCCGGCGATCCCGACTGGTCGGGCGGTACGGTCTTTGTCGACCGTCGCTCAACCGGCGTGAATGCGCGACCGGAGGACGTATACTGCACCGTGTCCAGAATCGGAGGCGATCACGGCTACTACGCGGCCGATTGGTTGTGGCGCCTGCGCGGCTGGATCGACCGACTCGTTGGCGGCCCGGGCCTGCGCCGCGGCCGGCGCGACTCTGAACGACTCTGGTACGGCGAGGCGCTGGATTTCTGGCGCGTGACCGGAGTTGAGCCCGGTCGGCGCCTCGAACTACGGGCCGAGATGAAACTGCCCGGCGAGGCGCTGCTAAGTTTCGAGATATGCCCTGATGAGCGTGACACCGAAGCGTGCAGGCTGACGCAAACGGCGCGCTTCAAGCCGCGGGGGCTGATGGGTTTGGCGTATTGGTACGCCGTGATGCCGATGCACGGTCTTGTGTTCGAAGGCATGCTCAGAGGGAATTCGCCGCGCTGCCGAAAAGTCGGCTGGTTGTCACTCTGCGAGATGATCGATGGAACTAGCAACTGGACCAAGCCGGCGTGATCGGACCTACGAGGCGATTGCCAGTGAGGAAGACGCCCGGGTCTGCACGGATATCTCGGAGGACGCTTGCCGGTACGTACCGCGCAACTTCTATCTCATCGCCATCTGCCAGACGTTGAGCAACCTGGGAGATCATCTGGCGAACCCCAAAACCGTGCTGACCTGGCTGCTGGGCTTTGTCGGAGCGCCGAGCGCGCTGGTTGCATTCCTGGTGCCCCTTCGAGAATCCGGGTCACTGGTCCCTCAACTGTTTATCGCCAGCTTTGTCCGCCGCATGCCCAAGCGAAAGACGGTCTGGGTAATCGGCAGCGTGCTCCAGGCGCTGGCTGTACTGGGCATCGGCGTGGTCGCGGCCGTCTCGACGGGGGCGACGGCGGGTTGGCTAATCGTCCTGCTGCTGGCGGTGTTCAGTCTCTCGCGCGGGCTGAACTCGGTTGCCTCCAAAGACGTGCTCGGCAAGACAATCCCGAAGACGCGCCGCGGTCGGGTCAGCGGACTGGGGGCGACCATCTCGGGACTGGCGGCGATTCTGCTCGGACTTTATCTGGGAACGCGCGCGCCCGGCTCCGACTCGCCGATGTTCTACTTCACCCTGCTCAGCACGGCGGCCGCCCTGTGGTTCCTGGCGGCGCTGGTGTACGGCAACATCAGGGAGTTCGCCGGCGAAACCGCAGGCGGCGGCAACGCATTCTCCGAGGCGCTCAAACGGCTGGACCTCTTGCGAACCGATCGCCAGTTCCGCAGGTTCGTCATTACCCGCGCCCTGCTGCTCTGTTCCGCCTTGTCAGCTCCGTACTACGTGGTGCTTGCTCAGCAGCGGCATGGACTTGACCTTGCCTCGCTCGGCTGGTTTGTGCTGGCCAACGCGCTGGCCGCGAGCCTCAGCGCCTCGTTCTGGGGCATCTGGGCCGACGTTTCCAGCCGGCGCGTGCTGTTGGTCGCGTCGGCGTGGGCGGCCGTCGTCGGGCTGGTGGTCGCCGCGGTTGCCACCTTTGATTCTCCGCTGCGCGATTCCGTCTGGACCTACCCCGCGGCGTTCTTCCTGTTGGGGATCGCCCACAGCGGTGTGCGGCTCGGACGCAAAACATACGTCGTGGACATGGCCGGCGGCAACCGCCGCACCGACTACGTGGCGGTCAGCAACACGGTGATCGGCGTCATCCTGCTCATGACCGCGGTGCTGGCCCCGCTCAGCATCATCATCACGCCCGCGGGGATTATCCTGCTGTTGTCAGTTTGCGGGCTTCTCGGCGTCGCCACCGGCGCGACGCTGCCCGAGGTTGAATAATCGAGCCGGCTGGATGGCGTTTCGATGGTCGAACTTGCAGGCGAGTCAGCACACACCCTGGGTGCCCGCGCCCGACGCCTGCGCCGCCGGCCGAAGGGCAAGCTCGTGCATCCCCTTCGGAGTAGCTGAGACATGCGGGCCCTGATGTGGTTTCGATCTGACTTGCGCGTGCGGGACAATACGGCTCTGCACCATGCCTGCAAGGCCGCGAATGAGGGTGTCATCGCCGTCTTCGCGATCTGCCCCGCGCAGTGGGCCGATCACGACTGGGGTTGTATGAAGGTGGACTTCGTGCTGCGCAGCGTCAGCGCGTTGTCAAAGGCCCTTGCTGAACTCAACATCCCTCTCCGACTCATCCGGGCCGATCGTTTCGACGAGGTTCCGAGCAAGCTCCTCAACCTCGCCAGACGACACGCTTGCGAAGCCCTGTACTTCAACAGGGAGTATGAGGTCAACGAGCTGCAACGTGACCGCGCGGCCACAACCTTGTTTGAGAAGTGCGGCCGGAGCGTTCACGCATTCACCGACCAGATCATTGTTAACGTCGGTAGCTTGCGCACCAAGGCCGGCGGCTGGTACACGGTGTTCACGCCATTCAGACGCAAGTGGTGTGAGGTCCTGAACGAAGGAGGAACACCGCCACTCCGGCCGACGCCGCGCCGCCGACAGGATCTCGGGATCAAACCCGACGCCGTTCCAGCCAGACTCAGGGGGTTCACCGGTCAGCGTCGTGCCGACCTGTGGCCGGCAGGCGAGGCGGTGGCCCGCAAGCGACTCACGGCCTTCGTCTCGCGGAGAATCGGCGACTATCACGTGGCCCGCGATTATCCGGGTGTTGACGGCACCAGCACACTCTCGCCCTACCTGGCCGCCGGTGTGTTGTCGCCCAGACAATGCCTGCGCGCAGCCCTCGACGCCAACCACGGCCGGCTCGACTCGGGCCAGCAGGGCATGACAACCTGGATCAGCGAGCTGGCTTGGCGCGAGTTCTACCGGCACGTACTGATCGGCTTTCCCCGCGTGTGCATGGGCCGGCCCTTCAAAACGGAAACGGACGGTCTGCCGTGGCGTTACGACGACGAGCACTTCGCCGCCTGGTGCGCGGGACGGACCGGGTACCCGATTGTGGATGCCGGGATGCGGCAACTGGCCCAGACCGGTTGGATGCACAACCGGCTGCGGATGATCGCCGCGATGTTCCTTACCAAGGATCTGTTCATCGACTGGCGCTTGGGCGAACGGCACTTCATGCGGCACCTGGTGGACGGCGATTTCGCCAGCAACAACGGCGGCTGGCAATGGTCGGCCTCGACCGGCACCGACGCGGCACCCTACTTCCGCGTGTTCAACCCCTCCAGCCAGAGCCGCCGCTACGACCCGGAGGGTGACTTCACCCGACGGTTTGTCCCCGAGCTGGCGGGATTGACCGCCGACCAGCTCCATCAACTCCCCGAGCGACCTTCGAAAGGCATCGAGTATCCCCGCCCGATCGTGGACCACCGGCACACGCGCAAGCTCGTCACCGAGGCGTTCCGCCGCTTGCGCCGGGGGCAATCCGTTCGGGGCAACGGTGCCCGCAGGTGAGCGCAACGCGATCTGATGTCATCCAAGGCAGCGCCGTGCCGCGCGAGACCCTGGCGCACACAATCGCCGACCTGGCGAGCGGCGATAGCGGCGTTCGATCGGTGTCATTGCCCCATTCGACACCGGGATTCACGTTCGCTTCATGTTCTTCTGGTATGAATAGAGAATCGCGAGCCTCATTGCTCAAACGGAACCTGGCGCCGACAATTCGGCGAGTTCCGGCGGTGACGAATCTGAGCGGTTGCGCAGGTTTGGCAAGTGAGCGGATCGTTGATCCGTGCGTGTGTTCCTGGTGAGGGCGCAGTCAAGCCATGCGCTTGCCGCGCATCTTACCCAACCTCGGAGAATAGGATGAAGCTCCTGGACAGTTTCGCCGTCTTTCCCGCGCTCATGCTCCTGGTGGTGGCCGTGCCGCTTTCGCCACGGACAGCGGCGCTACAGCCAAACGGCAATCAGCCTGAAGACGAGCGGGACGGCGTAACCGTCAACGCCCCGGCCGCATTCCAGGGATACACGCTGGTGGCTCCCATGAACGCAACCTCCACGTATCTGATCGATATGGAGGGCCGGATTGTCAACGAGTGGAAGAGTGAATACTCGCCCGCCCTCAGCGCGTACCTGCTCGACAACGGAAATCTGCTGCGACCCGCCGCCGAACACGGACTCGGCGGCGGCGGCCCCGGCGCCGGTGGTCGCATCCAGGAGTTCACCTGGGAGGGTGAGCTGGTCTGGGACTACCGCTTCGCCGACAGCAAGCTCCGCCCGCACCACGACATCTGCCGGCTGCCTAACGGAAACACGCTGGTCGTCGCGTCCGACCCAAAGACGAAGGACGAGGCCATTGCGGCCGGACGCTGGCCGGATTCGGTCGACTCTCAAATGCTCGCGGAGTGCGTGCTTGAGATAAAGCCGACCGGCAGGACCACCGGCGAGATTGTCTGGCGCTGGCACGCCTGGGATCACCTGATTCAGGATATCGACGAGACCAGGCCCAACTTCGGCGATGTGCCCGAACATCCCGAGTTGATCGATGTCAACTTCGGCTCCGGCATGATGGACCGCATGATGCAGGATCCTGTGCAGCTAAGGAAGTTGCGCTCTCTGGGCTACGTCGGCGGTGACGCTGACGACGATGAGCCTGCGCAGGATCAGCGCGGACGCAACGGCGGTGGACCGGGAGGGGGCGACTGGATGCATGTGAATTTCGTCGCATACAACCCCGCGCTCGATCAGATCATGATCAGCGTGCATGAGTTCAGTGAAATCTGGGTGATCGATCACAGCACGACAACAGCCGAGGCGGCATCCCACCAGGGCGGCCGCAGCGGCAAGGGCGGAGATCTGCTGTATCGCTGGGGCAATCCGCAGGCATACCGCCAGGGTTCGCGATCCGATCAGCGGTTGTTCGCTCAACACTCGGCCCATTGGATCGACGACGGTTTGCCGGGAGCCGGCCACGTGCTCGTCTTCAACAACGGTGGCGGACGGACCGACGGAATGTACTCGTCGGTCGACGAGATTGAGACGCCGATCGGCGCAGACGGTGCCTACCACAAGCAGAACACCCCGTTTGCCCCCGACCAAGCGACATGGTCATACACGGCTCCGAAAAAGTCGGACTTCTTCTCGATGTTGATTTCCGGCGCCCAACGTCTGCCGAATGGGAACACGCTCATCTGTTCGGGCAACCAGGCTCGGCTTTTCGAAGTCACGCCGGACGGCGAGATCGTCTGGCAGTATCAACACCCCGGCGGCGGAAACCCCGGCGGGCCCGGCGGCATGCCACGCCCTGGTGAGCTGGTGCCGGAATTCCTTCAGCATGTCTTGATGGTGACGGATTCACAGAAGCAGTCGATCGAGAAGTTGCAGTCAGAGGTCGATGCGAAGCTGGCGCGCCTGTTGACCGATGAACAACGGCGTAAACTCGAAGACCCCATGAAACTCATGTTCGGCGGTCCCGGCGGGCCTGGCCGGCAACATGAACCGCCCCGGAATCGGCCCCGCAGGCCGCGCGGCCCAGGTTCTGGAGGCTTCCAGCCGCCGCATCTCGGCACGGTGATCCCGGAGGTCCTGGCGGACAAGCTGGCGCTGTCTGAAACCCAGCGCGCCGAGCTTGAGCAGATACAGCAACATGTGGACGAGCAGCTCGGGAAGATCTGGACCGAACGGCAGAAGGCGCAACTGAAGGAAGGGGAGGAGTTCTTCAAACGAGGCCCCGGGGCCGGTCCTCCACCGGGCTTCGGGCCGCCGGGCGGTTTTGGCCCTCCTGGTGGAGATGGCGCTGATGGCACGCGTCGGCGCGATGATCGTCGAGGCCCTGGCGGACCAGGTGGCAGACCTGGCGCCCCCGGGCCAGATGGACCAGGTGCCGGACCGGGTGGGCCGGGCGGACCGGGCGGACCGGGCGGGATTTTCTGCAGTTTCCGGTACGCCGCGGACTTCCCCGGCTTGGCCGACAAGAAATTGAAGCCGCGGAAGAAACTGGCCGAGGTCGCGGCAACACCTCAGCCACCGCATGAGAAGCCGCGCCCCGACAGCGAATAGGCGACGTTCCTTCGGGCTGCCAATCGGCAACGAAGTATCAAGCCCCCAGCAACACCGGGCGTCGCAGGCGAGAAGCCGGCGCCACCTGGATATGATGCGTTCAGCTTGAGAGACCACGTCAACGGTCAATCCGGAGATCAATCGTGCGTTTGAACGCCTGCGCATATGTCGCCACCGTCATCGTGATTGTCGGCGGCGGCTCGATTCGGACCTCTGCGGATACCGCCGGGCCGCCGGCGGACTTCCCGCGCTTCGTCGTTCCCGGCTTCGACCAGGCGATGGCCGGCCTGCGCGACCTGTACTGGGAGCACTACGCGCGCGGCGGGCCGAAGGCGACCCTGTGGGATGCGTGGCTCGCCGATCCAACGCTCTGGCCGGCGGTGGCGACTGACAAACGGATGGACAGCTTGCGCCGGCGCTGGCGCGACGCGCTGCGCGGCCGGATCATCGACGCCGAGGGCTACGTGGCCACGCATCAACACGCCTCAATCGCCCATCAGCAGGGCTGGCCGTTCCCGTTCTGGTGCCAGGGTGGTGACGGGGCCTGGGGCTGGCACTTTTCCCTGGCCGGCATGCCCGATGGTTGGCACAGCACGCATGTGCGTAATCAGGACGGCTGGACCGTGATCCACGGCAATGACGCCGGCATCAGCGACCTGGCCTGGAAAGTCGAGCTCACCGCGCCGCACGCCGCGCTTCAGCCGCCTCCCGTGAACATTGATGTCCTTCAGGCCCCGTTCATGCAGCTCCGCTGGCGCGCCCAGGGCCTCGGCGACGCACAACCCTACATTGAATGGACGACCGCCGACGCGCCGGACTTCTCGCCCGCGCGGCGCATGTACTTCGCGGCGGTCACATCGGATCAGTTCGTCTGCACCATGATCCCCATGCATCGGCATCCGGCGTGGGCCGGCCGAATCACGTCGCTGCGAATCCAGTTCGGAAACGCCGCGCCCGGTGCAACGGTTGAGATCCAGGCGTTCTTCGCGCAGTACGACACGCGCCACAACGTAAACAACCAGTGCTTCGTCAAGGGCTGCGAGCGCTACTTCTGCTGGACGCGCGATATCAGTTTTCTGCGTGATCAGATTCAGCGCATGCGTCTGGCGCTGCGTTACCTGATGACCGAGTGTCACGGCCGCCGGGACAAGTGCATAGTGACGCCCTTCGTCGGGCACTGTGGACGCAGCGGGCTCGGGCATGACGCGGACGGCACCAAGCATCTTCTGCCCGGCCGGGGCATCGGCGGCAACTATTGGGATCTGCTACCGTTCGGGCGACGCGACGCGTACGCAACGATGCTCTACTACGACACGCTGCTGCGTATGGCCGAGCTTGAACGAGCCATCGCCACCCATCCTGAGTGGAACATCCCGGGCGGCCCGTTGCGTTTTGAGCCCCAGGATCTGGAGGTTCACGCGCAAGAAGTGAAGACCGCCAACGCCGAGTTCTGGAACAGCGCGACCGAGCGTTTCACTCTCGGCATTGACGATGACGGCCGGAGTCATGATTACGGCTTCACGTTCATGAACCTCGAAGCCGTGTACTACGACTACGCCACACCTCGGCAGGCCGCCGCCATCATGAGCTGGATCGCCGGCGCGCGCGTGGTCGAGGGTGACACATCACAGGGCGCCGACGTCTACCATTGGCGTTTCGCCCCGCGCAGCACGACACGGCGCAATGTCGATTACTATGGCTGGTTCTGGACGACGCCGGAGTCGATTCCGTGGGGTGGACAAGTGCAGGATGGTGGCGCGGTCCTGGGGTTCTCGTATCACGATCTGATGGCGCGTCTGAAGGTGCTCGGCCCCGATGACGCCTGGGCACGGCTGAGCAGCATCATCGCCTGGTATCGCGAAGTCCAGGACGCCGGCGGCCCGCGAACCTACTACGCGACCGCCGACGGCACGCTGCAAGGCGGCGGTACCGCCGGCGGCCTGGGTATCGACCACGAGTTCTATGAGAGCATCATGGTGCCGACCGTGATGCTGGATGGTTTTCTCGGGTTCGAGCCGACACCCGGCGGCGTGCGCATTGCTCCACGGCTTCCGTCGGATTGGCCGGAACTGACCGTTGATCGCATCCACCTTCACGAACGCGTTCTACGCATACGCGCCACGACAAACACGATTGAGATGACGTGCGTCGAAGGAACAAGCGATGGCGCGCTGGACATAATGCTCCCGCCGGGGGTATGGAACGCGGAACTGGTGGGACGGGATGGCGAGGCCACGCCCAAACAGCCGGGCCCGGACGGAGAGACACTCTGCGTGACGGGAGCCGAATGGGGCGAGGGTTCGACGCTGCGGCTGACACGCCGCGCGGCACCATAACGTCAGGCATTCAGTCCTGGCGCGGCATGACTCTCGACAGCTCTTCAGCCGCCGGGTGACGGCTCAACATCCGGGCAATGCAGCTTCGTCGATCCTGGTGGCAACTTGTGCCGCGATCCGTCCGGCAGCACAGCCAGCGCGTCCACACCATTCGGGATCTCAACAGTCAGTTCAAAGACGCCGTCAGCGCGGCGCCACTGGCCGGCGATGTGCCCGGCGGGGCTGTCGAACGACGCCTGGGCGTGCGTCAGCGGCCCGGGGTGCGGCTCAATGACAATCTTGCGCCAGCCGACACCGCCCGGCTGCTGCCGTATTCCGGCGACGTACGCGAAATGCCACTCGACCAGGTGGCCAAGCATGAAGTGATTCAGGCTGTTGCCGGTGCCGGGCTGCGCGTTCCAGCTCTCAGGCAGCGTCGTGAGACCGCTTTCGACCATGTAGCCGTAGCTGCCACGTTCCGTGCGGGCATATACCTTGTGCAGCGCGTCTGTTCGCCCGGCATCCGCCAGTGCGCGAATCAGAAACACGTGCAGCACCTCACCGGTTGTCTGCTGCCACTTACGGCGTGCAAGATCGTCAACAATGCGTTCAACCGCCGCGGCACGGTCCGCCGTCGGCACAAGATCGATGCACAAAGCCGCCGCGTTTCCCGCCTGGCACGAGCCGTTGTTCTTGACGGTCTTGCTCGCGCTGTCCCAGAAGCGCTGCTGGAACGTGGCCCGGATCTTCTCGAACAATGCGCGATAGCGCGCCGCGTCGGCGGGACGATCCAGCACCGCCGCCGCGCGCGCCACTGTCGATGCCCCCAGCGCCCAGACCGCCGTGGCGCTCACCTCCAGCGGCGTCCATTGCGACGGACCGTCGCCCTTGTCGTGGCCGCAGTCATACCAGTCGCCGAGGTTGCTCTTGATCACGCCGTCCTTGGCCTGCGATGTCAGGTAGTCGACAAACGCCTTCATACTGTCATAACCGGCGGCCAGCGCTTCACGGTCGCCGTACCACTCGTATAGATGCCACGGCGCCAGCACGCCGGCAACGCCCCACTCCGGCGCCTCGTTCCAGAAGCCGTGCGGCGGAATCCCGACCAGGTAGTTCGGACAATTGGTCGGTATGTGCCCATCGGGAAGCTGCGTGTCGCGCAGGTCACGGGCGATCTTGCGATACCAGTCGTGCACGTCGTACAGGTAGCCGACGGAGCGCGCCATGTGCCACGTCTGCTCCTGCCAGCCATTCTTCTCGCGGTGGGGGCAGTCGGTCGGGACATGGCTCATGTTCGAACGGATGGACCAGTCGATGATATGGTGGATGCGATTCTGCAACTCGCTGGAGCACGAGAATGAACCGGCGACCCGGTTGGCCGCGCGGACGTGTACGAGCTCCAGTTGCGCCACGACCGGCAGGCTGTCCGGGTTTGCATGCCCGCGCGGCACGGCGCCGGTCACCTCGACGTATTGGCAGCCGACATAGCAGAAGACCGTCTGGTGCGATTCATCATCACCGCCGCGCAGCGTGTAGTCGTGCCAGATGTCCTTGCCCGTGCCCCAGGTGTACGTGAAACGCACGCGGCCGGCGTCGTCCATGTACTCGCAGGGTTTGAAGCGAATCGTGCTGCCCCGCGCGCCGCGCACCGTAAAGCGCAGCAGAGCCGAACAGTTCTGCGGAAAGACGTACGTGAAGATGCCGGCCTCGGGTTCGCGGATTTCTGTCGGCTTGAACACCTCGGCCGTCTTCAGACCCGGGCTGCTCAGCGCCAGCATTGCCGCCGGCGGCGCTTCGACGATCTGTGCCGGCTGCCACGCGCTGTCGTCGAATCCAGCCTTGTCCCAACCGGTTGGCGCAAGCCGGGCGTCATAATCTTCGCCCGCGTAGATGTGTGAGAAGGTCAGCGGCCCGTCCGTCCAGCGCCACGCGGAGTCACTCCGGATAACGGTCTCCTCGCCGTCGGCGTTTCGAATGCGCGCCTCCAACCACAGCAGGTACGGATGCCCGCCCGAGAAATCCGGCATCGCGTCGGTCTTCACGAACCGCCCGGCGTCGTTGGCCGGCGCCACCTGCCAGAACGAATTACCCAGCACCACACCACAGACGTTCTCCCCGGTTTTCAGCAGCGACGTGATGTCGAATTCCCGCCAATACAGCGTCTTGTCATACTGCGACCAGGCCTGGTTGACGACCGTGTCACCGACGACTTGGCCGTTAAGACGCAACTCGTAGTGCCCGAGCCCGATGACACGCACCGTGGCGCCGACCGGCGTGTCGGTCAGCGTGAACACGTGGCGCAGCAGCGGACAAGGTCGTGGCGGCGTGGTTGCGGGCGCCATCTCCGGCGCAATCCACTGCGGCTTTGCGTCGGCTCCCGCGAATCCAGCGCAGAAACAGCAGATCAGAAGCGTGTACATGGGTAACCTCACCATCTGGGCGGCATGAGTTGTCCGCGACGCTACTCCGCGCCTGACACGAGTTGTCTAACCTGCTCACCCGCGAGCAGAAACGCGCCGACACCGTAGACATCCGTGTTGGCCGCGCACACCAGGCGCGGATCGGCGCCGATCGGCTGCACCCATTCCAGCATGCCGTTGGCGTCCACGCAATCGACCAGCGCTGTCCAGGCCCGTTCTACTACCGGGCGAAACTTGTCCCGGTCCAGCAACCCGCTGTTGATGCCCCACGCCAGCGCGAAGCAATAGAAGCCCGAGCCGCTGGTCTCCGGCTGCGGATATGACGCCGGATCGAGCAGGCTGGAGTGCCACAGTCCGTCCGGCCGCTGCAACTCGGCAATGCGCGTGCTCATCTCGACGAAGAGGGTTTCGTAGCGTGCTCGCGAGGGATGCGTTTTCGGCAGGCTCTGCAACACGCGCGCCAGGCCACCCAGCACCCAGCCGTTGCCGCGGCTCCAGAATACCTTGCGGCCGTTTGCCTCGCGCTTGTCGAAGTAGCGGCTGTCGCGGAAGAAGAGGTGCTCCTCTGTGTCATACAGATAATCCACCGTCTTCCACCATCGCCGATCGAGCTCTTTCAGGTACCGCTCGTCGCCGGTGGCTTCATACAGCCGGGCCAGTGTCGGCGGCGCCATGAACAGCGAGTCACACCACGCCCACTCGCGCAGGTGTACATCATTTTCCCACAGCAACGATTCGTCCGCCGGCTGCGCGGCCACGGCGTCCATCGCCGCCCGAATCGGTGCCAGCAGCGCCTCATCATGCCGACGCATGTATATCTCGATGTACATCTGTCCGACACAGTGGTCATCGGCGAAGAACTCACGCGGCCCGGGCTTCCACTCGATCGCCCTCCCGGTCTCGAACATGGCCTGCTCGAACCGGCCATCCTGCGAGACGCGCACCAGCGCCATCATCCCCGCATAGAGCGCGCCGTTGGTCCAATCCCACGGCGCGTGCCGCGCCGGGTTCGCTAGTTGCCAGCGCCCCACGCGTTCCATAATCCGCTGGATGGTCACCGGACTCAGCGGATCGGTGGTTCGCGGCGGCTCCGGCCGGTCCATACGGATCGAGCAGCCATAGCGCGTGTAATGCTCATAGCGCTGATCCACGCACATCCACAACACGCGCGGCCCGGTCGGCGGCGCATTGCGAATCACAAAGGGACGCACATTGTCGAACCGCGATCCGCTCGTGACGGCCGTTTGCCGCCAACGGTCTCCGCTGTCGTCCAGCTCCCAGCGCTCGATCTCAAACACGCCGAGCACGGGGCGCGCGAGGTAGACTCGGCGCGGGTCGGCGTGATCCAGCACGAGACCGGCGGAATAGTGCGGCTCCGGTTCATGCTTGCCCTCGGGTGTCTGCGGGAACCACGCGCCCCCGCCGACGATCGGGTGATGCACCCACTGCTCACCATCCCAGGCGGCGTGGTAGTACACGTGCCGCGTTTCGGCCGGCAACCGGGCATAGACAATTGCGGGATGACCATCGGCGTCGGCGGCGATGTCCCAGATCCAGGCCCGTACGCCGGTCGCCTGACCATCGTGGACAATATCGCACTGCGCCGGATCCAGCGGCAGGTCGTCGATGGTCCCGATGACGTCGCCATCCGCCCGGCGGAACGTCGTTCCGTCGAACGAGCAGTAGTACACGCTGTTGTGCGGCTCGTTGCGCGGGTGCCCCGTGGTCAGCGTGATGTGAATGAGCTGGCCGTCATCGCAAGCTACCTTCAGGTAAGGGCGATTACCGGCGTCCGCGCCGGGGGCCTCGAATACCACGTGGCTGGTCTCAAAACCAGCGCCCTGGTCATGCGATACGGCCATGCACGGCTTGAAATTCGTCCCGCGCCAGAACAACACGAGCTCACCGCCGCTCAGCAAGGCGGGATTGGAATAGCAGACGCTGTTCGGATGACCGGGCTTCAGCTCATCCGGGTTGTTGAGATCGAGCGTTTGCTCGGGCTCCCAGGCCAAGACATCTGCCGATCGCCGTGTGATTCGAGTGCGCATCACGTTGTCGCCATGCTTTGCGTAGAACGCGCGCAGACGCCCGTCGGGCAGAATCACGAGCGAAGGTGCCGCGTGGTCGTCGGCCTCGAGCTTGCGGTGCAGAATCGCCGTTTGAACATCGGCCGTCTGGTGGTCAAACGCCCCCACCACAACGTCCCCCTGGCTGTTCACCCAACCGGCGTATGTACACTTCGATTTCTCGTCGTACACGGCGCGCGGGTCGGAAAACCAGCACCAGGCGCCATCGTGCGTTAAACGCCGATAGCTGCCGCCGGCCAGATCGCTGGCAGTGGCCAGTGTCGGCACCAGCAAATACAGACCAACAAGCGCGGCGGTCAGTGATCTTCTGTCCATGCCGGTCTTCATGAGCACAAAACCTCCTGAGCGCATCACTCCCACGTGTGCTACGGCTCTGTGAGCCGTGCGGATGCGTAACGAACGACGCCGCGCCACTCCCGCAATCGCCCTAATTACCCTGGACCGGGCTGATCCGCATCGTGACATCGGCGGCGCGCACCGTCTGTGTGAGCGTGATCGCGATGCGCGTGGGCTTCTTGCCTATCCGCACATCCTCGTCGATTTCCTCGGCGTTAACGGCGAACTCGACCCCGCCGGTCAGAATCTCTACGTCTACGGCACGCCCCTCATCATCGACGCGCAGCACGTTCGTCGAGACCTGGCTCCATTTGCCGAACGTCACGAGCGCGAGTTCGAATCGCTCGGGCTCGGAGAATTCGACAGTGTCGATCACGCGCAAACACTCCGCGCTACCCCGCTCATAGACGAACTTGCGTTCCAACCGCTGTAGTGAAGCGACGTCATACGCCGCGCTAATGTCAAGCGTCAGCGAGTCGCGGGCGTCGGTGAATTCCCGCTCGAGTACACGTCCACAAGCCCTGGCCCCGGTGCGTTGCAGTTTTCCGGCGACAACCGGCACCGGATGGCCGAAGGAGTTCAGAACCTTGCTCTCATAACGCCGCGAGCTGAACGTGCGCGCCGTGTATACCTCGGTGCCCGGGTCGACCAGCACCGGTCGATCGTTGACAACAACGATGAACGAACCCACATCGTTGTGGTTGTGATGCTCGGCGTTGTGCCCACCCTTGAGGGCCACTCCCAGACGCTCCGGCGTGCCTGGCGCGGGCCGGCAGATCAGCACTCCCGCCTCGTCGAACCACGTGCGCAGATGCTCCTCGACGACGCCCTGTTCCGCACCCGATCGCGAGCCGCTCGCGCCAAACGTAAACGCCACCGTCTGGGCCAGGCCGCGGCCCTTTGTCGTGGAGGCTCGCGGCGTGCGGCTTTCCGCGCTGCGCCGCCGCTCGATGTAGTCCACCAGAATGGCGCTTGGCCTGGTATTCATGGGGCAATCCGCGAACGTGGGATACACGCCGCCGATGATCTCGGACCGCGCGCCGAACCCCGCCGGCTTGCGGGCGCCGTCAGCGGCCATCAGGTCTACCCGCCCGTGCGTGGCCCGCTCGATCACGATCGCGAGTTGCGCATAGTGTGTGAAGCCGTAGTTCCAATACGCCAGTCCCTCCGAGCAGTACCCGTCAGCGGTAAACCCACTCAGATAGTGCTTTGAGGATTGCTCGGCGGCCGCGATGAAGAATGCGCGCCGCTCGCGCTCGCGCACCAGCGACAACGCCGCCTCGGTGACGCCGGCCAGACACACCGAGTTCCAGTTGTTCTCGCCCTTCAGCCACCAGTTTGAATCGCGTTTGCCGCGCACCATGTCGGTGAATGGATCCAGGATGCGCGCCGCCACGGTCGTTTGAATCAGCGTACGTGTGTCCTCGCCGAGCTTGTCGCCGAGCAGGTAATACGCCAGCGATAATTCGCCGGCGACGTACGCCGACCCGAGATCAATGTCGATGCGCTCGCGCCGGAAGTTCCCCAGGCTCCGATCGTGAGCCGGATAGACCCATGTCGGCTCGTCACACAGCGCCGCCACCAAATCCCGGATCGCCGGCACAAAACGCCCCTTGTTCTCGACACACTCGGCCAGCACGAGTGTCTTGATGCGCCCCCGTCGCGAGAATGCCACGCGCTCCCACGGCCGGCGGTTGCCGGTGCGCGAGAAGTCCAGGAACAACTCCTCGGACTGCTCCGGCAGCGGCTGTGTCAGCAACTTCTCAGCGGCCGCCACGATGGCCCGAAAGTCATCGCGCCTGCCCAACGCATCCCACGCCGCCCGATCCGCGCAGGTCGGACCCAGACCAATCGGCTCGGCGTCCAGCATCGCCGCGATCTCATCGATACGCGTTTGTGGCGGCGCGGCGGCCGCTGCTGACCCAACCATCCAGAAAGCCGCGGCAAGCATCGCGCCGTACGGAATCGCTGCGTTATCCGTCATTCGTTGCATCGCGGTTCACCTTCGTCGCGGCCAGAGAAGCGAGCGCCGCGCGGTGCGTCACTCCGGCTTCCATTCGAGAATCGTAACTTCTTGCGGCGGCAGGTCTTCGAGCGTCTCCGCATCGCCTTGACCAACGCGCTGCGCGAAAATGTGCATCTCTCCGCGCGGCAGGCGTAGCTGTGATTCCAGGCGCGGGTGATGTGCTGCGCGGGCGGACCGCCGTGGCTCCGAAGGCGAGCACTCGGCGCGCAGCCGGCGTCAGGCGACCTGCGCGACTTGGGTCACTTGATCTTCAGGTCGATCGGCTCGACCACCGAGGTCGCGATGAAGTAGCGATAGAACTGCCAGCCGGCCTGTGGAAGCGGGAGATTCTCCTTCTCAGCCACCTCACGGGGCAGGCCGATCATCTTACCGCTCTCGTATCCGCGCAATACGCACCGTGTCCCAGCCGGTAACGCATCAGTATTGTCGATCCACAGCCCGATCGGCGGAGACACTTCCCGGCCATCAGCCTTGTCCACCAGGAGCGTGCGAACGCCGACCTTGCCGCGTTCGGCTCTCACGCCCTCGATGGTCAAGTATTTTCCGAGCGGATAACCAAGTCGACCGGGCGGCATGGCCGGCTCTGGCAAGCTCGAGCGTGCCGGGTCCGGCCGCGCTACGGATGATGTACACCCGCCGAGCAGGAACGCCACGGCGATGACTGCAAGCGTCTCCATCCGTCGCTTGTGCTTACGCATATCGTGAATGTACCGCGTAGCGGTCTGCGGGTCCAACATACCGTCGCGGCGGCCGTGTGCGGGCTCGCGACGATGTCGGGCTGGATAAGGGAAAAGCTGACGCCGGCCTTGCCCCCCCTACCCCCGCACGGCCCAGCGCAGCAGTTCCGTGAGCTTCGGCGCCTTGCCCTGCATCAGCAGCCCGATGCGGAAGATGCGGCCGGCGGCCCAGATCGCGAAGGCGGTTACCGCCAGCACGCCGATCAGGCCGACCCACGGTTGCCACGCCGGGATGCCCGTCGGCGAGGTCTGCCGCAGCAGCATCAGTGTCGGCGTTGCGGGCGGGAACAGCGAGGCCCATGTGGCGAAATCGCTCAACGGCTGCTTTACCACCGGCAGCCACACGAACATCGGCAGCATGATCAGCAGCCAGACCGGCATGATCATCGACTGGGCCTCTTTCAGATCGCTGCACGCCGCCGTCAGCGCGATCAGCAGCGAGCCGAACATCAAAATCGCGGCGACCATGAAGACCAGGAACCACGGCAGCAGATCAAGCGGAATGTACTCGGTGACATCGTTGTGCCAGGCGAGCAGGAACCCGCCCCCGAGGTAGAGCGCCAGGATCGTCAGCGAAACCAGCACTGTGCCGATCAGCTTGCCCAGCATCAGCTCAAACGGCTTGATTGAGCCCAGCAGCACCTCGGCAATGCGCTGCATCTTCTCTTCGAGCACGGCGTTCACGAGCGGGGCCACGCCGGCGATCACCATCATGAACATCGCCATCATCGTGATCATCGGGCGCAAGATGGCCACCAGCTCGCTGCTGCGCTCGGCCTCGGTCACGACCCCGTCGGTGCCGACACTGACCAGTCCAAGGGGCTCGACCGACGTCCAGCGCGTGATCTCGTCAACAGTCTGCGGATCGAGGTTGGCGGCCCCCAGACGCAGGGCGCGAATCTGGTTGTTGATGGGCGCGCCGATCCAGCGCCGCGTGTCGTCCATGACGGCGTTATCCGAGTGGTAGCCGATACGCGCGTCGCCTGCATCATCGCCGGGCGCTACCACGTCCGCGCCGATCTCGACAAATGCGTAGAGCTCACGCGCGCGAACGCGGTCGGACAACTCCAGGCGTTGTGCCGCCGGGTCATCCGCGCGCGGCGGCACGATTTCTATGTAGTACGCGGGACCGATCTTCTTTCCCGTGTCGGCGTCGTGGATCTCGTTTTCGTTGTGTGCCTTGGCGGCGGCGACGACGGCCGGTGCGATCTGGCCCGAACGGTCGATGATCGCCAGGCGCTTGTCGTTGGTATCGAGGCGATCCTCGAGCAGCTTCATGCAGATCGCGCTGCCGCCCATCATGATCGGCAGCAGCACCAGCATGATGATGAAGGCCTTGGTCTTTACCGCCGCCTTGTATTCACGCACCGCGACCCTGATGACCTTACGCATGGCTGTTCTCCTCGATGGCGGCCGGGCCGGCGATGCGCACGAAAATGTCGTGCAGTGACGGGCGGGTCAGCTCGAAATGTCGAACCCGCGCGCGCGACACGAGCGCCGCGAGTATCTGCTGCGCATCACCCCCGTCCTTGATGCGCAGCTCCTGGAGCTGGCCGTGATCGCGAATGCTCTCAATATCCGGCAAGCCGCGCAACACCTCCGTACCGCCGTCGAGCCGCAGGCGTACGGTGTCGCTGCCATAGTCGTCCTGGATGGCGGCCAGCGTCCCGTCGAGCACCTTGCGCCCCTTGAAGATCATGAAGATATAGTCGCACATGTCCTCGGCGACGTTCATATCGTGCGTGCTGAAGATCACCGTGGTGCCCTGGCGCTGAAGCTCCAGTACGGCGTCGCGCAGCAGGTCGGTGTTGACCGGGTCCAGCCCGCTGAACGGTTCATCCAGGATCACCATTTCCGGCGCGGTGACGACGGCGGCGATGAACTGCACCTTCTGGCTCATGCCTTTGCTGAGCGACTCCACCTTGCTGGTGGCGCGGTCGGCCAGGTCGAACTTCTCCAGCCAGCGATCAACATCGGCCCGCAGGTTGCGGTTGCTCTTCAGGCCGCCGTAAAACAGCAATATGTCGCGCACCGTCATCTTCTTGTAGAGGCCGCGCTCTTCTGGCAGATAGCCGATGCGATCGGTACACGCGCCGCTGAGGCGTTGGCCGAAGACTTCGATCGTGCCCTGATCAGGGTAGAAAATGTTCATGATCATGCGCAGCGTGGTTGTCTTACCGGAGCCGTTCGGGCCGATGAAGCCGTAGACACTGCCGCGCGGGACGCGCAGCGACAGATTGTCGACGGCCACGGTCTTGCCGAATGCCTTGGTGATGTTGTCAATCTCGACGGCGCTCATTATCTGTCCTTCCACGGTCGGCCCCTGGTGCATATTCGCAGTGTCGCGTGATTCGCCGACCACCGCCATTAGAACAGCGCGCCGACTTCCGAACCACGCATACGTTTGCCGATGGTTGTGGCAATTCGTGTGATCGTGTCGTGGGCTGTGGGGCCCCCGGGGCCGCGCGGGCACGTCGTTGACGCTGGGTTTCTCACACACCTCGCCGGCGGCGCTACAGACGCTTCGACCGGGTTGATTGCGCTTCTGGGCCGCGTCGTGCAAGGCGGCCGCTTTATGGTAAGCTACCGCGAAATCAGTCGAGGCGACTACGCCGCCCGGGTCACATCCGAATCAGTGCGAGGAGAAGCGCGAATGCGACACAAGACCTTGTTCATAGCGGCAGTGATGTTGTTCTGTGGGACGGTAAACGTCTCGGCCCAGGAGCGGACGGAAATCCAGTTTCCCGATCCGCCGGGCTATCACACCCTGAAATGTGACCTCCATATGCACACGGTGTTTTCGGATGGATTCGTCTGGCCGACGGTGCGCGTCCATGAAGCGTGGCGCGAAGGGCTCGACGCGATCGCCATCACGGATCATATCGAATACCAGCCGCACAAAGGGGACATCCCCACAGCGCACAATCGCCCGTACGAGTTGGCGGCCGACACGGCGAAGAAGAGCGGGATACTGCTGGTGCGTGGCGCGGAGGTCACTCGCGCAACGCCGCCTGGGCATTTCAATGCAATCTTCCTGACTGACATCAACCCGCTGGACACCGAGGACTTCTACGCCGTATTCGAGCAGGCCCAGCTCCAGGGAGCCTTCGTCACTTGGAATCACCCGGGCTGGAAAGGGCCGGAGCTGGGACGCTGGGGCGAGAAACAGGAGCAGTTGTTCAAGGATGGACGCTTGCACGGGATCGAAATCTGCAACGGCGACGACTATTACGCCGAGGCCCATCAGTCGGCTGTCGAGCACAATCTGACGCTGCTGGGCAACTCGGACATCCATCACCCATCGCTCAACGCGCCGCGCAGCCCCGAGAATCATCGCACGCTGACTCTGGTTCTGGCCACGGAGAAGACGGTGCCGGCGTTGCGCGAAGCGCTGGACGCCCACCGCACGGCGGTGTGGTGCCAGAATCGGCTGTTCGGAAACGAGAAGGTGCTGGCTGCGCTTTTCGCCGCATCCGTGAAGGTCAACGCGCCGCACCATCTTTCCGGCGACACGGCCTGGGTGCGAGTGTACAACGACAGCGAGCTCGATATCGAGTTGGAGCGCATTGGCGATGGCAAACCCGCACAAATCTCGCTGCCGGCCCGGGCGACATCGCTTGTGCGGTTTACCGCGACCGATCAGGGGCACGTCGAGGGCGCAGACTACCGAGCCGTCAACTTCCTGACCGGGCCGGACCAGCCGCTGACCGTGCGCCTCGATGTCCCGCGCTCGCCCGGATAACCGGGAAGATGGCCGTAGGCGATCGCCGCGCATCTGGCGCAAATCCCGATATCCTGACAAACGCGCTGATCTGATAACCGCGCAATGAAGCGGCATCTGTGCAAAATCGCAGATGTCTGCGCTGCGCGCGCGGCCAGGTAGCCGTCGTGGGGGGTTGTTATGAGGCTCGGTCTTTTTCTGCACACAGACAACCCCACGCGTCCCGGGAAGGTCACGTGTGCGACCTCGCTGCGCGGGCGCGGGGTTTGCCCTGGGGTGTGGTCCAATGGAACACTATGGACGGGCAGGGCAGAATAAGTGAGTGAAGTGCCGGGATAAGGCGGTAGACGGATGGCAGCGCCTGAAGCTGATGTTATTGCGGGGGCCGAGTCGCCGACGCTTGCGGCGGGCGCGCCGCTTGCGCGCCTGGAATCCACGTTCAACGATGCGCAGATCTCCGCTGCCACCGTGCAGCCGGTGACGCTGATCGGCGGTCGACGTGATTGCCACCTCTCACTGCCGCACCCGGAAGTGTCCAAGATCCACTGTGCCGTGGTGAATACCGGGACGTCAGTGGTGATCTGCGACCTCGGCAGCCGCTCGGGGACGTTCGTCAACGGGGCGGCGGTGCAGGTTGCGGCCCTGATGCCCGGCAGTACGCTCAGGGTCGGTTCGGTTAACGTCGACATCCATTTCGACGTGCCGCCGCAACCATGTGACCCCGCGGCGCCGGCATTCGAGCCCCCCGCCGTGTTAACCGGGAAGGAAGCTCAATTCACGGTAAGCCGGGCTGTGACCGTGATTGGCCGGCGCAGCACGTGCGAGTGCGTCGTTGACGACCCGGATGTGTCACTGGCCCACGCACTGCTGTTCTCGCTCGACGGCGCCTTGGCCATGTGCGACCTTGGCAGCCGCTCCGGCACGATGGTGAATGGGGAGTCGAAGACGCTGGAGTGGTTGCGCGACGGCGATTGTCTGCGCGTCGGTCAGCATGAGTTTACGGTGTCGGGTACGGGCATCGAGCGCGTGGAGCCCGCCGTTGAACCGGCTCTCCCCGAAGCCGCGGTGCCGGTGTCAACTCCGCCGCCCACGGCTGCCGGATTCACCGATGTGACGATACCCGCCGCCGGATTCAGCGGCGGCCTGTCGGACTTGCAGCATGCGGTTGCCGCCCTTCAGGCGCGCGTCACCGATCTGCGCACGGACCTGCGCAACCACGGCGGTGAACTCGATGCGCAGCAGACGTTGCTGGACAAGCGCGAGCAGAAGATAACCGACGGCCAGGCGGTGCTCGCCTGGGAGCAGAAGCTGCTCAAACAGCGCGAGCAGTCGTTAAGCGAGCGTGAGCGCGCGGTGGAAGAGCGCATGTCGAAAGCCGAGCAGTTCAAGCAGGCCCTCAAGGACGCAACGCAGGCGTTCGGTGCCTTCGGCGGCACGCAAGCCCCCCCCGATCAGCCGGCAAGCTAGATCCCGTGATATAGCGCCGAGACCTGTTCGATCTGACGTCGGCCAGCCCGCGGCATCTTGCCGTGCAGGTGCGAGTCGATCAGCGACTTCACGTAAGACCGGTGGGACAGCCGTCCCGCCTGTCAATCTCATCTCATGGATTGGGTAGGACAGGCGTCCCAGCTATCAATCCTGTCTTGTAGATTGGGTGGGACAGGCGTCCCGCCTGTCAATTGGCTGACAGGTGGAACTCCTGCGGCTCGTTGCCGAACCGGCACGGACCTTGTGCGACGCCCGGATGACGAACAGGCACCCGAGCTGGAACAGGTTGATGGGTTTCTCGCCGTTGTTGCCGGCGACGTTTGCCTGCGCTGCAGGCGCAGTGAGAGTGGTCATGGATTCCTCCAATTGGAAAAGGGTTACGGGTTGTGAAATCGAAAAAACGAACAGGCGTGTGTGGTCAGAGGCTGAGCAGCCACCCGGCGGCGACCGCTCGGGCGAGTATCGCTACGAGCAATCGGAGGGTCGCGCCCCTACGACGCATGCGTGGCGTGATGATTGTCCCGCCGAGCGAACGTTCTCCCGCACTCGGGACAGCGCCCCGTGACGTTGCCGGTCAGGTTGTAGCCGCAGCCGGTGCAGATCGTGTGGGCCTGTTGACCCCGCCGCGTGTACGCCCGGATGCATGCGGTGAGCAGGAGCGCTCCGCCGACGATCACCAGCCAAAGCGGCAACTCGATGACGGTGATGCTGACGTCCTGTCGCGTCGCATCGTAGAGTCCCAGCCCGAGTAAGCGCCAGTCATTCAGCGCGTACGCGAAGGTCTTCGGATAGCGGTCGGGCGCCAGATGCTCGATTGACCAGCTGTCGTGGTCGACGGATAAGCGCTGGCGATAGTACTCGGCATCGCTCGGCACATCTAGCCGTCGCCGAAACCACTCGTGCGTGAGTCGAATTGCGCCATCGCCGTGAAACAGCGCGAGCGTGCGGCCCGTGATCTGACCGTTCGATTCGTGGCTAGGGAACTGCAGCTCGGCACGCCCGACGGTCTTGGCCCCATGGGTCCAGACAGCGGCCCCGCCGACGATCAGGAAGGCGCCCATCGCTCCAACAAGAAAAACGCGATCGAGCAGCCTACGGGGCCGCCTGGGGCTGATTCGAACGCACGCGACGACACCCACTGCGTACGGCAAGTTCCAGCCAACGAACTGCCCGACTACCCAACCCCATCCGAGTTCGTCGACGACTAGCTTACCAAAGCCAGGCTCAAGTAGCTCCCGGCACAGCGCCCAATCATAGAAGGCTATGACTGGAAGTGGGAGGAGAACCAGCCAGCGTCGGATCAGGCCGAGACCAATGGACACAGCTGCGATCAGGCAGGCAACCACAGTCGTGCCTGCGACCGTCGGCATCTTGTCCCAAATCTCTGCCAGCAACAGGACCATGATTGAATTCTAACGCCGGCGTTCTGAGAGGTTCACGGCGCTTGGGACCCACTCCGGCGGACTTGTCGGGCAGATTGTCACTATGCGCGTCGCCCTGACTGCAAAGCAGACCCGGGCCACGACTCAGACCGTCACACGCCGCTTAACCCGGATTATTCACGGTTGAGTTGAAAGAGCGGCCTTCGTGTGGTCTAACTGGTTTTGACCAAACAAGTTGGACCGAGCACGGAGGCCGCCGATGTTTGAACAGACTGAAGCTCAGTTGTTCTTCTCGTTTTTCGCCGATCGCAAGCTGATTGTCCAGCGTCACGCCGGACAAATTTCCTCGGACGCCGGGCTGTTGCCGATTCGGCAGTTGGACCAGCGGCTGCGTTTTACCGCGCGGCTGGTCGCCGGCCTGAGCGATGACCGTCACGAACCGCGGCACACGCAACTCGAGATGCTGCGGCAGCGGCTCTACGGGGTGCTGGCCGACTATGAGGACTGCAATGATCACGACACGCTTCGCGACGATCCGATCTTCAAGATTGTTGCGGATCGGTTGCCCGAAGACGATCCGCTCGCCAGCCAGCCCACGCTATCGCGTTTCGAGAACGCCGTCACGATCGACACGCTGTGGCAAACGCTCGACTTCCTGGTCGCGACCGGGATCGAGCGGCTGCGGGAGAAGAACGAGGGCCAAATGCCCGATCGCCTCACGCTCGATCTCGACGCCACCGACGATCCGGCGCACGGGCAGCAGCAATTGGCGTTGTTCCACGGCTACTACGAGCAACACCAATACTTCCCGATCGTGATCAGCGAGCCGACCACGCAGCACGTGTTCTACGCCGCCCTGCGGCCGGGCAGTGTGCACGCCGCTCACGGTGCCGACGATGACCTGGAATTCGTGGTCGAGCGTCTGCACGCCGCCCGCGGCGACCTTGCGATTCACGTTCGCGGCGACAGCGGCTTCGGCGTGCCATCGATGTACAAAATCTGCGAGAAAAACCGACTGACGTACACGTTCGGCATCGGCGCCAACAAACGGCTGCAGGCCCTGGCCCAGCCGTTACTCGACCGAGCCGTCGCCGAATACGAACGCACCGGCGAGAAGCAACGCCTGTTCATGCACTTCAACTACCAGGCCGGCTCGTGGGATCGGCCACGCGCCGTGATCGCCAAGGCCGAGTGCCAGGCGGCCGGCACGAACCTGCGTTTCGTGGTCACCAATCTACAGGTGAACTCCGACGCCGACGCGCAGCGTGTTTACGACGACTACATCCAGCGTGGTGCCAGCGAACAACGCTTCGATGAACTCAAGAACGGTCTGCACGCCGACCGGCTGAGTTGTCATCGCTTCGTGGCCAACTTCTGGCGTCTGCTGCTGCACACGGCGGCGTTCAACCTGTTGAACTGGTTGCGTGATGACGAGCAGGTGCCGGAGACGTTGCGTACCGCCCAGCCGGCCACGTGGCGGAGTCGCGTGATCAAAGTGGCGGCAACGGTCATCCAGTCGGCTCGGCGGGTGGTCGTGGCGATTGCTGGCCAGTGGCCACACTGGTCGACTCTTCACACCGTCGCCGTCCGCAGTGGTGCCATCCCCGCAGGCCCGTAACCCCGCCGACAACGTGTTTGCTCGTGGGGGTAAGGGGGAATTGCGCGCGTCCTGCATCCGAGAACGTCATCAGCCCCTTGCAAAACCGCGACGAACAACAAAAACCCGAACGGCACCCTACCCGTGAATAATCCGGGTTAAGCGTGTTGCCGTTGAGCGACTGCGTGGGGTTATGGCCATTCCCCGCCGGCTTGGTGTGACTGTCGAGCCATTTGGTGACTTCGGTGACCAATTCGGGATCGGTCTTCGACAGCGGCCGGATCTCGGGGATCGCGGCGAGGAGGTGATCGTTGGCGAGTTCGGCGCCGGCATGGAATGCCAACTTTAGGCCGAGCTGGACGACTTCCTTGATGTCGGCGCCGGTGTAGCCTTCGGTCTTGCGAGAAAGGGCGTCCAGCTCGAACTGGTCCGGCTGGCGATTCCGCAGCCGCAGATGGATGCCGAAGATCTCCCGGCCTTCGCCGTGCGTGGGCAAACGTCTTTGCTGCGGCTGGGACGACGATTGCCTGTTCCTGGTCCTCACTCCGCGAAATCAGGACGCGGTCGCCCTGCCGATGGCCCCTCGTCACGCCCCGAGGCTCGGCTCGGTCGTGTCGGGATGTGGCGTGCTCGCGGCATGTCGGCGATGCCGATTGTCGTGCTCTACTCCACCCCGTTTCGCGTCGCGCGACGGCTCCACCACCACCGCCGTGGCGTATCTTTGGCTTGTTCCGCCGACATAGCGCGGTAGAATCTGTGTGGGCGCGTCAGGCGAGACGCTGTCGCCGACCGGCCTCACGTGTTCTTTGTCAACTGAAGGGGGCGACTGGCTTCGACCGGGCAGGTTGAGGTCTGAGTGGCGTGCCGAGGTTGTCAGGAGGCCTCGTAAAACACCTGGCACAACTATTACATGCCAACAATGGCTACCGTCTCGCCGCCTAGTAACAACTACTAGGCAGCGCGCCGCGCCGGGAATGTCTGCTACCCGGTTGCGGCGTCGACTAGCAGGCTGGCCTGCACACTCCCGTCTGGCGGCGTGTGGGTAAGACACAGCCGGGCTCGACGCGTCGATGAGCTGTCGGTGGCACTGCGACGCGTTTAAACACAAACAGACCGACTACGCACGTAGATGCTCAGGCTGAAATGTCACGGGACGGGGGTTCGATTCCCCCCGCCTCCAATCATGAAGTGCTTTATTGACAAGCACTTACATCCCGCTGACCCCCCATTACGGGAACTATAGCGGGAACTCGATTTCGGGCGGCGGCCGAACAAAAGGCGAACACGCCTGAAATCCGCGGCCTTCCCCAGCCGCCTCTCTCCTGGGAACACTCGATTTGCGGCCAACACACCGCGTGGTTTTCTCGCGGGGCTCCGCCCCGCAGGAAGGACGTGGGTGATGGCTTGTCTGACCCGGGAGAAGGGCCGGTACTACCGCCTGCACTGGAAGTTCACGGTCAGCGCCGGTCCCCAAGCCGGCAAGTTGATGGAGGGCAGCCAGTATCTCGGCCGCTGCACACGCGCGGCCGCCAAGGCGCGTCTTACGCGAACTGGAGGCCTGGGAGGAGGCGGTCAAGGCCGGGCGGCACCTGCCCAACGGCGGCTGGGAAGGCGTGTACGCGCTCTGGCTGCGCGAAAAGGAGCTCAGCTGCACGCCGCAGACGGTGCTGCGGGCAAAGCAAGTGCTGACGCTGTACGTGCGGTGGCGCAAGGCCAAGAAAGCTGCCGTGCCAGCAGATCCAGTGACCTCGCCTGCCGGCAGGATCTCGTCCGCTGGCGCGATCACCGGCTCGATCACGAGGCCGGCCGCAAGACGGTCGCCAATGACCTGGCCACGCTGTCGTCCCTGTTCCAGTGGTGCGTGTTCGAGAAGTTCCTCACCGAGAACCCGTCGATCGCATCACCCGACCCCGCTTCGTCAACAAGAAGGAAGGCGTGCCGCTGACCCGCCAGCAAGCCGGCCGGTGGCTGCTGGTCGATCAAGCTGCGGAAGACGCCCAAGAGAACGCGGCCCGCGCTCGTGGGACGAGGTCCGCCGCAAGCGCCAGCTGGCCATCTTCTTGCTCAACACCGGGCTGCGTAACGGGGAGCTCTGCGCGCTTGAGCATCGAGGACCTCCACGCCGATCACGACGAGCAGCTGCTCTACGTCATGGGCAAAGGCCAGAAACAGCGCTGGGTGCCACTGAATCGGCCCGCCTTGACGGCCGTGCGTCTGCACCTCCGCAGCCGCGGCAATCCCGACGCGCGGGCCCCTATTCGTGACACCGGCGGGCGAACGCTACAACGTGCGGCAGCTGGCGTCGGAGTTGGTCGCAGCTGGCCCCGAGTGGCGAAGAGAAGATCGACGTCAACCCGCACAACCTGCGACATACGTTTGCCACGTGGCTGGCGCGCTCGACGTCGAACATCTCGCTGGTGCAGAAGATCCTCGGTCACGAGGACGTCAACACGACGCTGCGCTACTATGTGCACACGAGCGACTACGAGCTGGCCGGGGCAACCGGGAATCTGCGAGGCCGACGCGACAGCCGAGAAGTTGCTGAGGCCCAGGAAAACCACGGCTTCAAGGTCATCCCCTTCCCGCAGAGGCATGTTGGCTGACGGGCAGGAGCAGGCACCTCCAGTCGGTGGCGGCGATCCCCTGCCTGTCGTCGCAAACCTGCAGACCGCAGGGATTGCGGGCGTAGTGAACTGAAATCGCCTCCCCGGAACAGCCGCCTGTTGGTTGACGGGAGACGCTGTGTCGAAATCCGTCAGTCCGCCCACGAGCCTTGGGAGATAAGTCGATGCGTCGATCCGATCTCGACCCACGGAACTACGACTTTCGCAGCCAAGGCATGCCCATGCTAGACCGCCATCAAGGCTATCACCGGGACACGTCTGAACCGCTCGGCTCCCTGAGTCCACTGGAAGCGAATCTCATGGGTCCGGGTTACGATCCACCGTTCCGGCGTACGCAAGCGCGGGGAAGGCCCGCTCCATCGAGCGTATAACGAACCGACCGAGGACCATCACTACTACGGGATGCCGGGGGCTGGGCTGTATGCGCCCTACGAACCGGCAATCGCCCGTCCTGGTGCCGAACCGCCCCGCCAGCCGGCGCAGTTCCCCTCGCGGGCCGAAGAGGAAGTGCCAGAGCGGTTGACCTACGAGGACTCGGTGAGAGCGCGAGTGATGATCGAAATGGCGCTTATCGGCAGGAGTGCGGTCCACGTTGACGATGCTGAGGACCTGCCAGTGCCGGCGACGCTGGCCGAACTCGGACGATCGGTTGGCGGTCTCGAGTCGCTGTTCTGATCATCGAGATACAGGGAACGGCGCCACCGGTGGAACAGACGCCTCCGGTGGCGCCTTCGATTTGCGGTGCACACGACCGCTACTTGGTCTTGTTGCGCAGCTTCCGGTCGACACCGGCTTCGCGTTCGTGACGCTTACGGCAGAACTCGACAACGTAGTCCCACAGCCAGCGCGGGCGTCCGCCCGTGCTCAGGCAGGGCTTCGGGAGCTCGCCTCGCTCAACCATCCGACGCACGGTGCGCGGGTGGAGTTCAAGTCGCCGGGCGAGTTCCGCCTGGTTGACGAAGCCGTCTCCCGAATCTCGAGCGGTGCTGGCGGGTAGCGCGGGCACTTCTGGCTTCCTCACTCTGTCGACGTATCGATACCATTCCGTTCAGAAGGCTCGGTGTCTTGGCGGGGCGTTAGGAGGATCAACTCGTAGGCCTTCTCGATCAACAGCCGAAGGCGCGGCAGGTCGTCCGGGAAGAACGAGTTGCTATCCTTCCATTCGCCGGTCTGCTGGTCCCGGTACCGCTTGTTGAGCGTAACACTGTGCCGCATGATTGGTTGCCCATCGCGCGTGGTACTTTCGTTCTGCCAGATGGTGACCGTGAGTCCACGGGCGCGAAACTCCTTGAACGGCTGGTTGGCTGTTGAATACGGCATCGCTGCACTCCTTTCGAGTGAATCTGGTTTTCCTGGTTTGCAACTCACTTAACGGGCGTCGTGATGACGAACACGACAACTTGGATCACAAAACGGTTGCACGGCTGCATCCTCGCAGCCGTAGCCGCGGTACTTGGGGGCATAAGGGGATCATCTCAGTATGTGAGGTTGCGACCGGTCGGATACTGTCGACTGGATACGGCCCGAACAAATCGACTTCCGCAATTGCGGTGTTTGACGAGGGAACGCGTGCCGTGACAGGATCTGACGATGGCGTGATCAGGGAGTGGGACCTTGTCGCCGGCAGTATGATTTCTGAGTGGACAACGCGCGACTCTGCGGTCCTGTCGGTTGCAGTCAGCAATGACGAACGGTTTTTCGCCTTCGGCAGCTGGTCAGGAACAACGTTCGTTTGGGACAACGCCAGGAGGACAGGAGAGTGTACTCTCTCGGGCATCGCAATTGGGTAACAGCCGTATCTTGGATCGGTGATAGCCACACCGTGCTCACCGTATCCAGAGGCGGCGTGCTGACAACGTGGGACTTAGTGAACGCAGAGCCGATCATCGAGGTGAAGTGTGGGATCTCTGGTTCTGCCTGTTGCACCGCTGTCGCGCCGGCACACGTGTACCTGGTAGGTGGGAGTACGGGAGGCCTTCAGGTATGGGACGTTATGAATGGCAAACTGATCAAATCGCTCGTGGCGCATTACGGTGGCATCAGGGCCGTTGCAGTGACGCGCGATGGTAAGCATGCTGCGTCGGTCGGAAGTGACCTAATGTTGCGACTGTGGACACCGCCAGTTGGGACGAACGGCGATGTGTGTCGGTTGAGGCCGGGGATGTGTCGGCGGTCATGCTATGCGGGGACGGCAATACCGTTCTAACGACATGTGAAAAAGAGTCGCGCGTCAGATTTGCCGAGCTTGCGGGATCTGGGACCTCGAACGGAGGACGCCGCGGTTCGAGCCGCATCGAACAGATCGTGATCTCGCCGGACGGCGGATGTGTCGCGACTGGAGCGAAAATGGGAGAAGTGGGCTTCTGGAGCCCTGCGGACGGATCTGGAAACGCGTCACCAGGCTGGGGGGCTCTGGACGAAGTCACCGGCATGGCATTCAGGGCCGGAGAAGGCGAACTGCTGACGGCGGGTCGTGGAGGGACGATTGCAGTCTGGAATCGCTGAGAGTATTTCCCCGTTACGGCGGTTTGGGAACGCAGGGGATGAGTACCGGGGCCTCGCTGTGTCGGGGGATGGCCAGTCGGCCTACGTTGGCGTCCGCAGCGGCGTTGAAGAGTGGAACGTAGCATCGGGAGAGCGATTGCGGTCGCTTACTTGCGGCGGTGAAACACACTTGCCACGCGCCGTCTTGCTGACCCCGGACGGTCGGCAGGTGCTACTGGCGGCCGGCACATCGGCCTACGCCTGGAGGGTGGATGGTGCCGCCGGTCATCGTGTGATCGCGCAGCACGAAGGCGATATTCGTACCATGGTGGTTCTACCGGATGAGCGCCGTATTGCGTCGGCCGGATCGGAAGGCTCGATACGCGTGTGGGATCTTGAGACAGCCAAACAGGTCTTGGCAATCAGAGCCCACGCGCATGAGCTGATGGATATGGCACACGTGCCCGGGTCAGCGCGACTGGTCTCCGTTTCGACGGACAGGACGCTGAGAGTCTGGGATGCCGACAGCGGAGAGCAAATCGCGTGCCTGACAGGGCCATACCGATGTGATCTCGTCCGTCGCAGCATCACCCGATGGAAAGTGGGTTGTGTCAGCGTCGTGGGACCGCACGCTTCGGCTATGGGACTCTGGCGAACGCGGCCCAGGTCGCTTGCTTCTATGGGGATCATTCCATGCGCTGCTGCGCTATCACGCCGGACGGCCCAACGGTGATTGGCGGTGACGAGGGTGGGCGCGTCCATATTCTGCGCGCCACGAGCATGCCAGCAGCATAAGCTATACCCTGCAGCCTGCCGCCGGACCGATCGTGATCATCCGTCTTTACGCTGGCGTCCGCCGAAGCGCACTGAAATCGAGTGATCTACAGAGCCGCTTTCTCCTGGGACATGCCGGTACAGACTGTCCATAATCCCGAGGAGCGGCCCAGTGGATGCGAAGGTAACGCGACGAGACTTGGAGCTGATGGAGACGCTGGCGGAGCACCGTGTCTTGACGGCGCTCATGCTCGCCACCATTCGAAGTCGAAACGTACGTGCGTTACGGAGGCGCTTGGCTGCGCTGATTGACCTGGGGCTATTGGTCGCCGACCGACGATATCAGCGCGCTCCCCGCGGTCGCCCTGAGCGAATGATCTCGGTCTCGGCCGCCGGCGTTGATCTGCTGAAGGACCGTGGAATCCTGGATCCGCGCGCACCGACTGAACGCGCCACCCGACCGGCGGACCGGCACCTCCGGCACCTGACGATGATGAACGAGTTGCGTGCACAGCTGTCGCAGATACCGCGCATGCACACAGAATTGTCGGTGCGCTTTTTGTCGTCCACCTCGCCCTTTCTACCGACCTGGGCGCAGGGCAGGCCAATCACCTTTGATCGATTTCGCGCGCCGGAAGGACGCGAATGCTCTCTCATTCCAGATGGCGTGCTGGCCCTCAGTCACGCCACACTAAAGAAGACGCTGCTCTTCTTCGTCGAGATTGACACGGGCTCGGAGCCGGTGACGAGCCCCGCGGGGGCATCGCGGCGCGCTGTGGCACAAGTTGGCTACGTACCAGGCGTACTACGGATGCGACGTGTACAAGCGGTACGAGAAGATCTGGGATTGCCAGCTACGCCGCTTCCGAGTGCTGATGTTGGCTGGTACGCGGGCCCGGGCAGCCGCTATCTCGCGCCTGCTGCGTGATGTTGGAACGGCCGACTTTGTCCTTGTCGCGGACCGCGAAAACATGCTGACCTGCGGTGTGTGGTCCGCCATATGGCGAGCCGGGGGCAAGCTCGGTCAGTCCGAGATCTCCATTCTGGGCAGCCAGCTACCTCGTCAATCTCCGAGCCATCCCTCTTCCTGATTGAGCACACCGCATCCTCGCCACGGAGCCGATGAGCGGGGACGCCACCCCCGGGGAGTCGCTACCTGTTCCGCACGGAAGCGTCTCTCCTGGGAATGATGTTCACAGGTACCCTAAATACGTAGCGAGGGTGCCATAAGTGGCCCCCCACGGTGGCTCAAATCGACTTCGGCATCCGGCCAGAGTGCCATATTCCCAAAGGGCAGATTGTCTCAAGCTCCGTTCATGCAACGCGTTGCGCGGCGTGCCCAAATCCGAATTAAAGGAGAAATGGGGAGAGGATGCAGGTAAGCAGAGAGTAAGTCGATCGATCTCCGCGGAGTTCGACGCAGACCGCCAATCGTAAAACTTTTCCCCTGGTCGGGTCGGCTGACGCCTAAAGCTTTATCGAGCGGTCCGCGGCAACAACGCGGACCGCTTTTCGTAAAGCTTTCCCCGCCGGGCAGGTGGGCTAACGCCAGAAGCTTTATCGAGCGGTCCACGACAGTAACGTGGACCGCCTTTCGTAAAGCTTCTCCTGCCCGGTGGGGCAAGGGCTTCGCCAAAAGTTTTAGCGAGGGGTCTGCTTTATCGTCCTCCGCGGAGCCCAATAGGGCACGGTCGGTTCACTGACCGGGTGAGTATGAACGCCGGTTGAAAAGTGCAGCGCCTGTGGGGTTGCCGGTGGTCGGTTGAAAAGTGCAGCGCCCTGGCCGGCCGGCCGGGTGGCGGCGACGATGGTGGGCTTCTGATGGAGTCGCAGGTGGACTCCGGAGGGGTCACGTCGAAGCCAGCCTCCGGCGAGGTCCCCGAGGGTGTACACCGACATGCAACTCTGGACCGACGATCCGACGACGCGTACTGGCAGAGGGACTCAGCAAGCGGCAGGCCTGCCGCGAGTACAGCCTGCACTGGCACACGCTCACGAAGATCCTGGAACATCCCGAGCCGCCGGGTTATCGGCGGGCCGGGCCGCGGCGCAAGCCCAAGCTCGAACCGTTCCTGCCGATCATCCACGAGATTCTGAAGCAGGACCAGCAGGCGCCACGCAAGCAACGCCACACCGCCAAACGCATCTTCGACCGCCTGCAGGCCGAGCACGGCTACGATGGCGGCTACACCATCATCAAGGATGCCGTGCGGGCCTGGCGTAAGCAGCACGCCGAGGCGTACATGCCACTGATCCACCGGCCCGGTGAGGCCCAGGTCGACTTCGGCTACGCCTACGTGATCTGCTCAATGGCGAACAGATTCAAGGTGGCCCTCTTCGTGATGACGCTGATGTACAGTGACGCCGTCTTCTGCTGCGTGTACCCCCGCGAGTGCAGCGAGACCTTCCTGGACGGTCATCGCCGGGCCTTCGAGTTCTTCGGCGGCATGTACCCCGACGGATCAGCCTACGACAACACCAGGACGGCCATCAAGAAGATCGTCGGCCCAGCGGAAGCGGGAGCTGACACGTGACTTCCTGCGCCTGCAGAGCCATTACCTGTTCGACGAGTCACTTCTGCCTGGTCGGCCGGCCCAACGAGAAGGGCCAGGTCGAAGGCCTGGTGGGCTTCACGCGCCGCAATTTCCTGGTGCCCGTGCCGCGGACTGCCAGTCTGGAGACGCTCAACGATGAGCTCCGGAACAGCGTTGCCGGGCCGATCTGGAGCGTCGCCTGCGCGGCCAGGCACGGCGACCAAGGCGGTGTTGCTCGAAGAAGAGCGGCCGACGCTGCGGAACCTGCCCCAGCAGCCGTTCGAGGCCCGCCGCGTGGCCCATGGTCAGGTCGATTCGCTCGTCACTGGTCCGCTTCGATCGCAACAGCTACTCCGTGCCGACCGCCTACGCGCACCAGGACTGTCACAATCGTGGGTGGCGTCGATCAGGTCAAAATCGTCTGCCGCGATCAACTGGCCGCGACCCATCCCCGCTGCTGGGGCCGCGAACACACCGAGTTTGATCCGGTCCACTACCTGGCGCTGCTGGAACGCAAGCCGGGAGCACTGGACTTCGCCCGGCCACTGGAAGGTTGGCAGCTGCCGGCCTGCTTCGACATCCTGCGTCGCCGACTGGAAGCGGATCTCGATCACCACGGCACCCGCGAGTACATCAAGGTCCTGCGGCTGCTGGAGAAGGTGACCATCCCGCAACTGGCCGACGCCATCGAACAGACCCTGGCGATCAACGCCCTCAGTGTCGACGCCGTGCAGGTCATCCTGGAAGGCCGCCGTGAGCAGCCAGTCGGCGTGTTCAATCTTGGATGACCGCCCACATCTGAAGCTGGTGCACGTGCAATCGCCGGACCTGGGCGCCTATCGCATCCTGGCAGGAGGGGTGTCATGAAGAAGATTGAGACCAAGAGCCTCGTGCTCCTCCAGCACCATCTCAAGGCGCTCAAGCTGCCGACCATCCTGGCCGAGTGCCAGAAGATCGCCGGCCGCTGCGCTACCGACAATGTCGACCACCTGGGCTTCTTGCTGCAACTGTGCGAGCTGGAGTTGATCGATCGCGAGAAGCGCGCCGCCGAACGACGGCTCAAGGCCGCCAGGTTCCCGACCTACAAGACGCTCGAGAACTTCGACTTCGCCGCCCAGCCCTCGATCAACAAGACGCTGGTCGGCGAGTTGATGCGTTGTGCGCCTGGATCGACCAGCGCGAGAACCTGCTGCTGGTCGGCAATCCCGGTACGGGCAAGACGCATGTCGCCACGGCCTTGGCCGTCGAAGCGTGTGGTCGTGGCAAACGCGTTCGCTTCTTCCGCGTCACCGAGTTGATCACCCAGTTGATGGAAGCCCGCGAGGAGCGTGAACTCGGCCGACTAAAGAAGCAGCTCAGTCTCGCCTGGACCTGCTGGTGCTCGACGAACTCGGCTACGTGCCCGGCCAGCAAGCTGGGGGCCGAGCTGCTCTTCGACGTTATCAGCACCGCCTACGAACGCACCAGTCTGATCGTCACTACCAACTTGCCCTTCGAGAACTGGGTCGAGGTGCTCGGCTCCGAACGGCTCACCGGCGCCACGCTCGATCGCCTCACCCACCGCTGCCATATCCTGGAGTGCAACGGCCCCAGCTATCGCCTCGCCGACGCCAAACGGCGACGACGACGGAAGTAGGTCGGGCTGACCACGCCACGGGCGGCACGCTGTTGTACATCGCTCGGCTCTCAGCCCGCCGCCTGAAACCTTCCCCCAGACCCCCCTCCCAAGGGGGAACCGGCTCCGCAGGTTCCCCCTTAAACCCCCTCCTGGGGCTTCTTCCCCTCCACCGACGGAGGCCTTTCGCTGCGCCCCCGCAGCTCTTCCTCGCAAGATCCCAACCCGTAATCCCCCCTCGACAGCCCTCACCCCCACTCTTATCCTCTCCACATCAGCGCTGCACTTTTCACCCGCCAGGCGCTGCAATATTCAACCGGCGTTTAGACCAATGGCAATCCTCCCCCCAGACCCCCCTCCGTGGGGGAACCGGCTCCGCAGGTTCCCCCACACCCCCTCCTGGGGCTTCTTCCCCTCCACCGAAGAGGCCCGCTGCGCCCCCGTAGCTTCCTCGCAAGATCCTGACCCGTGATTCCCCCTCGACAACCCTCACCCCCACTCGTATCCTCTCCCCATCAGCGCTGCACTTTTCACCCGCCAGGCGCTGCAATATTCAACCGGCGTTTAGAACAAGTGTCCCTCATACACATGCCTAGCACGCAGGGCGGGCGAGCCAGTTGGTCACCGAGTTGGTCAGTCGTCACTTGGTGGTGACTT
Source organism: Phycisphaerae bacterium (assembly GCA_963675745.2). GTDB lineage: Bacteria > Planctomycetota > Phycisphaerae > UBA1845 > Fen-1342 > JAFGRR01. Next base: position 2,504 of record CAXXWX010000012.1, on the reverse strand, counting down.
GTTATCGAGTTATCAGTGACTTGCGAGCCAGCTGTAACCCTCGTTTTTGGCCGAAAAACGCGCTGTAAGTGCACGCGCCATAGCCACTTGCGCGCCGAGCACCGAATTCCCAAGCTGGACGTCGTCGATTCGAATCCGATCGCCAGCCTTCTGATGGAACTGCTTGCGAGGCCTGGGCTTACGAGTCCGGGCGTTCTCGCTTGAGAGAGAGCCCATAGCGAATGCCGGATTCCGGAGTTGGTCAACAGTTGATCATTCGGACCGATCTACAGTCTCCGCATCCGTCTTCAGCGCCGCTTCGACGTCCGGCAGGCCTCGCTCATCTGCTCCGGCTCCACCGGCCCCGACACGATCGGTGTCCCGCGTAGTTCCAACCGGGGGCGATTTCAGCTTCGCGGCCATCTGGGAAGACATCCAAGACGTCTGCTACACTCTTGTCATGCCGCCAGTAACGCTTCGGCGACTCGCTGTGGGAGGCCGGACGCCCCTGCCGCAAAAAGTTCTAACCGTGTCCAGTTGCTTCGATTCGAAAGACCTCCCTCCATCTAGCGGCAGAAATCCACCGGCGATTTCAGTTCGCCGGTGGGGGTTGGAAATGACGCCGCCCGAATCCTGGATGCGGCACGACAGCCCCAGGGAGGACGACGTGATCTGCATGTTCCATCGCACAACGCGGCGAAAATCGCGACTGTCACTTCCACCGGCACCGCAATACATGCGAACCTGAATTCAGGGGCGCCCCTCAGCCACGTTTTGGACGTGTGCGGAAGGTGAAAACCAATCTTCCGGCAGATTGGCTTCGGTCGTGAGTTCCAGTTCCAACAGCCGGGGGCGCTGGCTCCCTTGGAACTTCGCCTCGCGGAACACGATGCGGCGTGGCAGTCCGGTTTGGGGGTCGGCCCAGATTTCGATCGTTGGGGGTCCCTTCACGGCGGGGGAGTTGCGCTTGGCACGAATGTGCATCAGGGGCTTTTCTGCGGGGCGCAATGGTCCCCCGTCCGGTCGCTCTATTGAGTAGTCTCCGTGGATGCGCTCCAGCGTCCGCCGGAGGTCGGTAAACGGCACCTCGGCCATAATCTGGGGCAGTGGGATTCGGCCCGCCCCCGGCCCATCCTGTGATTCTACGACCTCGCCAGCGCGAACGCGCCAGCTCTCTTGGCCGTCAAATCCATCAAACAACTCCCCACCCCTGGGGTCGATCCGGGCCAACAGGAACTGCTGCCCATCGCGCAGATACAGCGTTGCACCATCCAATCCCGGACGATTCAATCCGTCTCGAGGTGTCACACGGACGCGGTAAGTTCGGTCGCCCGGGCGGTTAAGGGCGTCGATCATGGCGTTGATGGAGGCCATGGCCGGCGTTGTGCTGCTGGTGAATACGTGGACGCCCGCGATGATCAGAATCCCTGCGGCAGCAGCCCATGATCCCCGCCTCAGGACGACAGGTATTCGCCGTCGTCGGTCGCGTAGCGCCGGTGCGTTCGCCCGTATGGCTTGCATGGCGCGCTGCAGACGTGCTTCCCGACGCGCTGCGCCGTCCGCATCATGGATATGCAATAGGAGGGCATGAACGAGTTGCTCGTCGGCAATTCGTTCGGCGACAACATCAGGTGGAATCTCGTGCGGCCCTGTCATCATGCTCTAGCCTTCGCGTCCAGTACCGCCTTCCGTTCCAGACATTCCGCCAGCTGGAGGCGCGCTCGTTGGAGACGCTTCTGGATCGCGTCCTTGGTTGTCGCCATGTGATCGGCGATCCACGCGGTTGTCTTGCATCCGCGATAATGCCAGTCGATCGGTTCACGATACGAATGTGACAATCGATCGACACAGTCTCTCAAGGCGGAGATTTTCTCGTCGAATGTGTCGCCGGATTGGCGGTTCACTTGCGCCAAGCGTTGATCGAGATGGTCGAGCACCCGCTCGATGGGAGCGGGCATCTCGCGGGCAGCCTTGCGATAATGTGCAAGCAACAGGCGTTTCGCGATGCCGCGCAGCCAGGCGCCGAACGGACGGTCGCGGCCATAGTCGTTGAGCCTGCGCCAAGCTGTCAGCATGGTGTCCTGAAAAAGATCATCGACCGCGGCCGCATCGTCGAGCGATGCCCGCAGGAATGCTGTCAGCGAGTCCGCGTTCTCGCGCACCAGAATCTCGAACAGAGCCCGCGGCTCGACCGCTGGCGTCGGCGTGAGCCACTCAGATTGTCCGCTGTCCACACTCACCAGGATCGCCTCTCTCGCTTATTGTCGGACGCCGACGCCATGCGGACAAGAAATCGAGCCGAAGCGGGATTTTTCTGTCCGCAGCCGTCGATTGGTGACAAAAGGGAATAGTGCGACAATCAGAATGGAGCAACGGAGCCACCATGCATTTGCGCGTACAGCTACTCCTCTTCACCGTGGTTATCCTCGCGGGGCCGACGCCGACTGCGATTTCGCAGGAGGCCGATAAGCCGCATTCCCCTGCCGGTGTCCTTTGCATGCCAACCCACAGCACCGCAATGTCCG
>CAXXWX010000011.1:0-44718 GCA_963675745.2 Phycisphaerae bacterium | reverse complement strand
CAACCTCGTCCGGGTTGATCGTGTGGTTGGGTTCGCGGCTGAAAATCTCCTTGACCAACTGCTGCACCAGCGGGATGCGCGTTGAGCCACCCACCAGCACGATTTCGTCCACATCCGAAGGCGAGAGCTTGGAATCCTGGATCGCCTGCATGACCGGCCCCGGCAGCGCTCCACCAGCGAGTTGATAAGCTGCTCGAACTTGGCCCGGGTCATGGTCATCTGCAAGTGCTTGGGCCCACCGGCGTCGGCGGTGATGTACGGCAAGTTGATGGTGGTCTCCATGCTGCCCGACAGCTCGCACTTGGCGCGCTCGGCCGCCTCTTTCAGGCGCTGGAGTGCCATTGGATCCTGTCGCAGGTCGATGCCTTCCTTCTGGCGGAACCCCTCGGCCAGATGGTCGATCAGCACCTGATCGATGTCGTCACCGCCCAGATGCGTATCGCCGCTGGTGCTCAAAACCTCGAACACGTTGTCGGCCACATCGAGGATGGAAATGTCAAACGTGCCGCCGCCGAGGTCAAAAACGGCGATTTTCTTCGCCGTCTTCTGGTCGACATGGGCGATGCCGTAGGCCAGTGCGGCGGCCGTGGGCTCATTGATGATGCGCTCAACCTTCAAGCCGGCAATCTGGCCGGCTTCCTTGGTGGCTTGCCGCTGGGAGTCGTTGAAGTACGCCGGCACGGTAATCACGGCGCGCTCAACGCTCTGGCCGAGGTATCGCTCGGCGGTGGCCTTCAGATCACGCAGCACGATAGCTGAGATCTCGGGCGGGGCGTAGTCTTTGTCGCGGACCTTGACGCGTACCAGCTCGTCCGCACCGCCGACAATCTCGTAGGGCACGGTTTTTCTCTTCGGCGGACACCTCGCGGTGGCGGCGTCCCATGAATCGCTTGATCGAGAAGATGGTGTTGTGCGGATTCGTAACCTGCTGGTTACGTGCCCGCTGCCCGACCAGTCGCTCGCCCTTGTCCGTAAACGCGACCACTGAGGGTGTCAATCGACTACCCTGCTCGTTGACGAGCACCTTCGGCTGACCGCCTTCCATGACAGCCACCACCGAATTCGTGGTTCCCAGATCGATGCCTATGATCTTGGACATTCGGATCTCCTAGTTCACTCACTTGCACTCAATGCCGGCGCATAACGCGTCTGTCACTGACAAAGGCAATGCCGATACCAAACGCGGGCCGGCGGGGCGTTTTTATCTAAGTCGCGTGTAATCAAGGGATTACGGTGCCGGATTACTGCAGAGGCTCAGGTGGGCCGCCGTGCCAATCTGGCAGGCCTCTTGGCGCAACGCCGCCACGGCGGGTGGGGGATCGGGCCCGCGTCAGGAATCCTGGCGGGGCGGGGGCACGCGCGCCGCAACTCGGCGATACACCGGGAACGGTAACGCCCGCGCGATCCGCGCCAGCAGCCAGGTTCGCCGCGGGAAGTAGTATTCGCGTTTGCCGCGTGCGATGGCCCAGGCGATGCGCCCGGCCGCCTCTGACGCTGAAAGCATGAACTTCAATACGCGGCGGTCGTGGCTGGCGATGAAGGGGGTGTCGATGAACCCCGGACAGATGGTCGTCACGTTGATATTGTGGCCGGCCAGATCCACGCGCAGGCTCTGGAGCAGCGTGATCAACGCCGCCTTGCTCGCCGAATACGCCCCGACGTGGGGAAGCCCGAGCACACCGGCGATACTGGCCACGGCCGCGATGTGACCGCGCCGCCGGGCAACCATGCCGCCGAGCACCGCGTCGAACGCGTTCACAACCCCTTGGACATTGGTGCTGAAGACGTCCTCGAAGCTCTCCGCTCGAAAATCGCTGCCCGGTGTGTAGCGGTGCGTGCCGGCGTTTGCGACCAACACGTCACACGGGCCAAGATCGCACTCCAACGCGCGAATGGCGGATCGCACCAGACCCAGCTCGCGCACGTCCGCCGCCGCCACCACGACCGAGTGTCCGCGAGCCCGCAGGCGCGCGGCGAGTTCATCGAGCTTCTCCTTGCGGCGGGCGGTCAGTCCGAGGCGCGCGCCCAAGCCGGCAACATGCTCTGCCAGCGCCCACCCGATGCCGGAACTGGCGCCGGTGATGATGACGTGCTTATCCCGCCAGAACGCGTTGGTGGTCATGCCGAGCTGGTATCCGGTTGCGGGAAACAGACTATCGATCCGCGCGAGGTCTTCATGGGCCAACTCCCGGTCAATCCCGCGACGGTTCTCCTCGATCCGTGGTGTGCCGGTGACTGCTTGGTCAATGGCGTCCGCGCATACGTGTGCGCGGCGGGCCCGCTGACAGCCTGATCTTGCACGTTTATAGCGGGGAGGATTGTGGGCGTCCACGCGGGGCAGATCGCGCGTGGAGCTCTGCGGCAACCGATCAGTGGGGGTGTGGCTGAGGGCTATCTGTCTTGAAGCCCCTGACGCGCGGCGTCGGTCAGGTCGCTGAGCTGCTGTATCCATGAATCGAATTTCGTCGCGTCATGGCTGCGAAAGCACTGCTCCATGGTCGCGCCGAGCTGGCTTATGTCCGGATAACCATAGGAGCCGGCGGCACCTTTCAGGCGGTGCGCGTACATTCGCAGCATTTCCCAGTCGAGCTTGTCGTAGGCCTGGCGCAGTTCGTCGAGGCGTGTGCTCAGATTCTCCACGAACTCCTCAACGATGTCGCGCAGGTCTTCGTCTTCGAGCAGGAGTTGCGATATCAGGGTATGCTGGGACATGGCGCTCGTATCACTCGTTTCTTAGTGGTCATCCCCGGTCCATACAACGGCGCTGGGCGGGGAGCTACGGGGTCAGGCTCCGAGTTTTCATCGGCTTGATCGGGTGACGGTTCGCGTTGCGGATGAGAAAATAAGGCGAAGGGCCGCACAACACGCCGGACGGGCACGTACGTCCTGGCAGGCGGATTCACCGCTTTGGCCCAATGTGCCGATCGTGCTTGTGAGGGCGTCTGTTACCAGAAGGAGACTGCGGATGTGCGGAATTGTTGCGTATATTGGACCTCGCGACGCGGTCCCGATTCTGATTGAGGGTTTGAAGCGGCTGGAATACCGCGGTTATGACTCCGCCGGCATCGCGGTTATCAACAACGGTCGGTTGCAGGTTTGCCGTTCGGTGGGGCGAATATCGGCGCTGGAGAGCAAGCTCGATGACAAGCTGGCCGGCGCGACGATCGGGATGTCACACACCAGGTGGGCCACGCACGGCGCGCCGACCGAGAGCAACGCCCACCCGCATCGCGACCAGACCGGCAAGCTGGTTCTGGCTCACAACGGAATCATCGAGAATTATCGCGTATTGAGCCAGTATCTGAGCTCGCAGGGAATAGAAGTCCAGACCGATACCGACACCGAGGTGCTCGCGCAGCTCATCGGTCACTTCTACGAAGGCAAGCTCGAGGATGCCGTCCGTCAGGCGCTGCGTGAAGTCCGCGGGACGTTCGGCATCGCGGTCATGCACGTGGACGAGCCGGACGTGCTGGTGGCGGCGCGGCGTGGCAGCCCGCTGATCGTCGGCGTGGGCCAGGGCGAGTACCTGATCGCATCGGACGCCGCCGCCATCGTCCAGCACACCTCGCAGGCGATTTACCTCGAAGACAACGAAGTGGCGGTTGTGACGCGCACCGGTTTTCGCACGACAACGCTGGACGCCGCCCCGACCAGCAAGACCGTCGAGCAGGTTGAACTGAGCCTGGAAGAGCTGGAGCTGGGTGGGCACGAACACTTCATGGTCAAGGAGATTTACGAGCAGCCCGATTCAATGCGCACTTGTCTGGGTGGGCGGATCGACTTGCGCGAGGGCCACGTGGTGCTGGGTGGGTTGGCCCGCGTGAAGAGGAAGCTGATCAAGGCGCAGCGCGTTTTGCTGACCGCTTGTGGAACCGCGTGGCACGCGTGCCTCGCCGGTGAGTATCTGATTGAGGAATTCGCGCGGATTCCCTGTGAGGTGGAATACGCCAGCGAGTTTCGTTATCGCAACCCGGTCGTCCAGGATGGCACGGTCGTCATCGCCATCTCGCAGAGCGGCGAGACGGCTGACACGCTGGCCGCCCTGCGCGAGGCGAAAGAGCGCGGCGCGTTGGCGCTGGGCATCGTCAATTCCGTCGGCTCGACGATCGCGCGCGAGACGCACGCCGGCGTCTATCTGCATGTCGGTCCCGAAATCGGCGTCGCCTCGACCAAGGCCTTCGTCGGGCAGTTGGCCGTCTTGTCGCTGATCGCGGCGATGATGGGGCGCAGCCGGCACATGAGCCAGGGGGCGTGCCATGAGTTCCTCACCGAGCTCAGCAAGATCCCAGAGTTGATCGCGCGCACGCTCGAGATGTCCACGCCCACCAAGGCGATCGCCGAGGCTTATGTCGATCGCAGCAACTGGCTATATCTCGGGCGCGGCGTGCAATACCCCGTCGCACTCGAGGGCGCGCTCAAACTCAAGGAGATCAGCTATATCCACGCCGAAGGGCTTCCGGCCGCCGAGATGAAGCATGGGCCCATCGCGCTGATCAACCAGGGAATGCCGGTCGTGGTGATCGCGCCACGCGGCCACTGGTACGAGAAGATCATCAGCAACATCGAAGAGGTTCGTTCGCGCGGCGGACACATCATCGCGGTCGCCACCGAGGGCGACACGCAGATCAAGCGGCTTGCCGAACACGTGCTCTACGTCCCGGATGTGCCCGAGCCGCTGCAACCGCTGGTGACCGTCATTCCGTTGCAACTGCTGGCGTACCACGCGGCGGTGCTACGTGGCTGCGATGTGGACAAGCCACGCAATCTGGCCAAATCGGTGACGGTAGAGTAGGGGGGCAGTTGGCTATCGGGTCGGCGGATGGGCCTCCGGCCCGTTTTCCGCATTCCTCATTCTGCACTCTGCATTGGCAGCCTGCGCTAGTCGTCCGGCTCGGCGGTGACCGTCAGGCTGCATGAGCGGAATTGCTCAACGTAGAGCTCGGCACGCTCTCTGTGCGTGACGAGCAGCAGACTCTGACCCGTCTCGTGCGCCTCCAGCGCGCGCTGCACAGCCTCCTCCAAGGCCAAGTGCGTCAGATTCAGGATGGTCAGGATGACGTGGTCGAACGTATTCACGTCGTCGTTGTGCAGCAAAACCCGGAACGGCGGGAGCTGATGTGTGCGCCGATCAACGTGCGCCTCGGGTTGTGCCGTCGCCGCTGGCATCGCCTTTGTATCCTCGACCTGGGCCACTTGGCCGCAAATGAGCCAAACCGGCCAGCTAGAGCCTATTTCCCGCACGGGTATTCCGTCAAGAAAGAATTGAAAATGCGCCGGCCCGCGCTGCGGTGCCAGTGGCCGGCGGCAGCGATCCACCGACGAGGCCTGTTGGGCGCCACACACGCACGGTCAGCGTCAGAGCCCGCCAGGTGATTCCCGAAGTCCCACCGGGGTGTTAGAGTGTTGCGAAGGCGAACGGGCGCCGCGACGCTTTGCCTGTCGCCGACCACAGGAAAACACTTGTTCGCATTGGCCTCGGCGGGGAGAGTAGAAACATGTCACGGTCCATTCGGCTGCCACGATTCCACCCACTCACCACGCGTCTGATCGCCCTGGCCCTGGTCGGCCTGCCCCTGGCATTTGCGGGCGGTCGCGCTGCGCCCAATCCGGACCCCGCGCGGTTCGAGGAGGCAATCAGCCGTTTCGAGGCCTGGGACCGACAGAATTCGTTCGCCGATAATGCGGTGTTGTTCGTCGGCAGTTCCAGCATCCGCGGGTGGGCCACGCGCGAATACTTCCCCACCATGCGGGTCATCAACCGCGGCTTTGGCGGGTCGCACATATCCGACGTGAACCATTTCGCCGCGCGCGTCGTCTTTCCGTACAAGCCGCGCGTAATCGCCTTTTATGCCGGCGACAACGACATCGCGGACGGCAAATCACCCGAGCAGGTGCGTGATGACTACCAGGCTTTCGTCAAGCTGGTCCGCGCGAAGTTGCCCGCGACGCGCGTCATTTTCATCGCGATCAAGCCCAGCCTGAGCCGCTGGGAACAATGGGGTCGCATGCACGAAGCCAACGCGCTGATCCGGGAGCTCACGCGGCATGATGATCGCCTGCTCTATGCCGACATCGCACCGCCGATGCTCGGTGACGATGGCAAGCCGCGCAAGGAGCTGTTCGTCAAAGACGGTCTGCACCTCAACAGCACCGGCTACAAGCTCTGGACCGGCGTCCTGACGCCGATCATCGAATCGGCGCTGCGGGACAAGTGATCCGGTCAGGGGCGAACGCCGCTACGCCTGAAACCGCTGCAGCAGTTGCTGGCAGGCTTTTGAGCCGGCGATTTCGTCGTCGTCGGGGCCCTCGTACTCGATGCCGACCCAGTCGTGGTAGCCGGCCTCCAGCACGATCGGCATCATGCGCGCGTAGTCAGTGCGTTTTTCGTTGCCGTCGGCATCGTACTCATAGCACTTCGCGCTCACGGCCTTTGCGAACGGCATGAGCTTGCGCACGGCTTCGTAGCGGTCGGTCTCGGGCGGGAAATTGCCGAAGTCCGGCAACGTGCCGAGCAGGGGGTCATCGACCCGTTTGATCATGGCGATTACCGAATCCGGATCGGACGACAAGCCCCAATGGTTCTCGATCAGAACGTTGATCTTGTCGGGCCGCGCATAATCGACGAGTTCGGCGAAGCTGTCGGCGCAGCGTTTGATCGCGTCCTGGTCACCGGGTTGGCCGTTGCCCATGTTGCAGCGGATCGAGTGGCAGCCGAGCACCTGGGCAATATCGAGCCATTTGCGGTGATTGCGGACGGCCTGCCGGCGCTGGGCCTTGTCCGCATGGGCCAGATCGCCCTCGCCGTCACACATGATCAGCAGGATTTTGACGTCATGGTCGCGGGCCCGCTTGAGCAATTCCTGGCAGTAGGTGTATTGCGGGCTGGGGAAGAAGCTGTTGACCAGCTCCAGGCCGCCGATGTCGAGTTGCTTGCGACACAACTCGGGCATGTCAATCTGTTTGAGCTTGCCGGCGAAGAACATGCGATGGACCGACCAGGCGGCCAGAGATATCTCGAACTTCTTGTTCATCTTTGTTTCCCGCTGTGCGGCCGTTGCGGCGGCGAGTGTCGGCGCGAGTGTCAGCCCGGCGGCCACGCGCATGCCACTCTGAAGAAACGCCCGTCGCGATGGTTGCAGTGGTTTCATGATGCTTCCAGGCCATGTATGGCGGCCGCACGTGCAAGTCGGCCGTTGTGTCGGTTCGTTGTGAAGAATGAAGAGTGCAGAATGCAGATTGCGGAAACCGCCATGGCCTCACGTTCTCGGTTTCTGCATTCCGCACTCGGCATTCAGCATTCTGTCCGGCCGCCACGGTCGGTGACCGGCTAAATCCGCCAACCTTCCCGGTACGTCTTTGATACGAACTCATCCGCCTCGGGCACATTCGTGAATCGCATGTTCTCGCCGTCCCATTCCAGCCGGCGGCCCATGCGCATGGCGATGTTGCCGAGCAGAATCGTCTCGGACATCGGCGCGGAGTATGCAAAGCGCGATTTCGGGAAGTCGATCGGCTTCTCGCCCTTGCACGCCATGACCCACTCCTCGGCGTGGCCCGGGCTGCGTTCAAGCGTCTTGGCCGGCTTGCCGATCTCCTTCATTTTGGCTTCCGGGATGATGCGCGGTGACTCGCCATAATCACCGGAGATCAGCATCGCCGCCTTGGTTCCCAGGAAGAGGTTTCCGGCGCGCGGCAGGGACCGCTTGAGTTCGAGTTCGGGTGGTATCTGGGGCAGCAAGCCGCCGTCATACCAATACGCGGTGAAGCCCAGGCGCCAGTTACTGGCGGGGAACTCCCATTTGACCACGGACGCGTTCGGAAAACACTCGGTCGTGGCCGGCGTCATGGCAATCGGCTCGACGGAGGTGGGATAGCCGGGTTCGAGCGCCCAGAAGACGCCGTCCATTGTGTGGCAGGCCATGTCGCCGAGCGCGCCGGCGCCGAAGTCCCACCAGCCGCGCCAGCGGAAGGGGTGATAGACTTCGTTCTTGTAGGGGCGCACGGGGGCCGGTCCCAGCCAGACATCCCAATTCAGCGTTGACGGCACAGGGTCTGAGTCTTCCGGGCGTTCGATGCCCTGCGGCCAGATGGGGCGGTCGGTCCAGCTATACGCCTCTTTGACGTGACCGAGGGCGCCGCTGCGAATCCACTCGTATACGAGGCGCCAACCCTCGCCGGCGTGGCCCTGGTTGCCCATTTGCGTGACGACCTCGTACTTCATGGCCGCCTTGGCCAGTTGCCGCGCCTCCCAGGGTGTGTGCGTGAGCGGCTTTTGCGTGTAGACGTGCTTGCCAAGCTGCATCGCCATCATCGTGGCCGGGTAGTGGTGATGGTCGGGTACGCCGACCATGACGGCGTCGATGTTCTTGTGCTCGCGGTCGAACATCTCCCGGTAATCCTGATAGCGGCGCGCTTCGGGGTACATCTCGGCGGCCGTCTGCATGCGCGCGGTGTCGACGTCACAGTAGCAGGGACAGGTTACGCCGAGCTCGCGCGTGGTTTCCAGGTGCCAACGTCCGATGCCCCCCGTGCCAATGTACGCGACGCGCAACAGGTCGGTTTCGGGGGCGTACGTATCCCGCGGCTTCAGCGGGACCGGTCGTCTCCCACGCCGGCCGGGGCCGGCGCACCCGGACAAGCCGGCGGCCAAGGCGACGCCGGTGGTGGCGGCGGCCTTCAGGAACATGCGACGCGTCGTCGGATCAAACTCGGCCACGAGCAGTCCTCCTGGTGTTTGTGGCATGGTGCGTTCGCGGGCGCTGTTCCGGCCCGCTTCCAACAGGCGGCGCATTGTACCGGCTACGCCGCGCGATTCATACGCCGCGGCACGCTGTCCTGCGTTTGGGGGCTTGGGCACGAGGTCGCGCAATTCCCGCGCCGTCGTGCCGCGACGCTGACTGCCCACGCTCGGCGACCAGCCTGATGACCCGATAAAGCGATGACCACCGAGTGCCCGAAAACATAATGGCGTCCCCTTGCGTACGGCGCCGGCGGCTCATGTCGGCGTTCGCGCGCCGGCGTTTCTAGGAGGTAATACGCGGATGGCACCCAGATTGACCCTCGGCACCGCGGCGCTGATTCTGCTCGCTGGACTTACACACGCCCAGGTTGTGGCCGAGCCCGACGCTGAGCCCGACGCCCAACCTGAGGCGCTCACCGGGCAGGAGGTGCAGGTCAACGAGGCCGGGCTGCTGGACATTCATCTGCGCGATATTCCGCTGCCGGACGCATTGCGGCTGCTCAGCCAGCGGGCGCGGCGCAATATCAGCGTGTCCGAAAGTGTCACCGCACATATTACGAGCGATTTGTACCAGGTGACCTTTGACGAAGCGCTTGACGCTCTGCTGACGCCCGGCGGCTATGTGTGGTTTCCGCGCGGCAAGCTGATCTGCGTGTGTCCGGCCGCCGAACGCGACACGATCCTCAACAGCGACCGCGCCGTTGAGCTGCGCATCTTCGAACTGAACCATGTTACCGCCGCTGAAGCCGTACCGATCGTCACGTCGCTGCTCGGTCCGCAGGGAATGATCACCAACACGGGACCATCGAAGGTCGAGGGGGTGGCGCTTACGGCGGAGGATTTTGACGCGGCCCTGAACGCCGGTCTTGGCGGTCGCAGCCGGGCGTCGCGCGAGCTGATCGTCGTGCGCGATTTCCCGGAGGTGCTCGACGAGATCGCCGCGGTGCTCAACCGGCTTGACGTCCGCCCGCGTCAGGTCTTGATCGAAGCGGTCATCCTGCGCGCCCGGCTCAACGAAACCAACGCGCTGGGTATCGACTTCAACGTCCTGGCCGGGATCGACTTCCGTACGATCGACGCCACCAGCACCGGCGGCACCAATCTGACGCCGCAGGACGTACCGCAACCGGAGTTCGACAACGGGCTGGGCGCGTTGGAGACAGACTTCGGAGTGCAGGTGCCACCCGGCGGACTGAGCCTCGGGGTGATCACGAACAACGTGGCCATGTTTGTGCGCGCCCTTGAAGAAACCGTTGATCTGACAATTGTGGCCAATCCCAAAGTGCTCACGGTCAACGAGCAACCCGGGCGCGTAATCGTGGGACGCCAGGACGGCTATCTGACGACCACGGTCACCGAAACCGTCGCCACCGAAACGGTCGAGTTCATCGAGACTGGAACGCAGATTCTCTTTCGCCCGTTCATCAGCGATGACGGTTATGTCCGCATGGATATCCACCCCGAGGACAGCAGCGGCGGCCTCACGCCCGACAACCTGCCGTTCAAGGACACGACCGAGGTAACCGCCAACGTCCTGGTCAAGGATGGGCACACGCTGGTGATCGGCGGCTTGTTCCGCGAGGTCACCAGTGCCACCGCCACCCAGATTCCCTGGTTTGGCAATCTTCCGCTCATTGGTCCGCTCTTCCGCGGGGAAAACAACAACGCCGTGCGCGAGGAAGTCATCGTGCTGATCACCCCGCACATCATCGAGGGTGATCAGGGCCATGAAACCGCCGAGTGGATGGCCGGCGAGATCGAACGCTGGCGCGTCATGGCCCACCGGGGCCTGATGCCGTGGGGACGCGAGCGTCTGGCCCAGGCTCACTACGGCTGGGCACTGGAGCACCAACGCGCGGGCCGCCTCGGCAGCGCGCGTTGGGATGTCGATCTGGCGCTGTCCCTGAATCCGCGCTTCATCGAAGCCGACTGGCTACGCACTGAACTCACCGGGCGGGCCACCGCCGAGCCCGACTCGAGTGTTGTGCACGATCTGGTGCGCGAGTTGATTGACGCGGAATTGGAACGAAATAACGACACACCGGAGTGACTACCAGACCATGACCAGCAGCGCCCCACGTCAGATCCGCACAACCGTGCCACTCGTGCTGCAACTCGTTGCCGCCACGGGCGTGCTTCTCGTCGCCGGCGGCTGCCAGTCCATGCAGCAGCGCGAGCCCAAGTTGACCCGCTGGGACCGGGCACGGGTGGGCGCCACGCTACAGGTGGCGGACGAACACATGGCGGCCGGCAAGTTTGACAACGCCCGGCGCACGCTCGAAGCCATCGCGCAGGTGCCGGACCCGCGCGTTACCCTTGCCAAAGCACGCGTCGAGATTGAGGAGGGGCACTACGAGTCAGCGCTGAGCACACTCGATGAAGTACCAGCAGAGGCGTTGCCGGTGGACGGCTACGACCACTTGCGCGCAATCGCCTACGAAGGTCTGGGTCAGAACACCCAGGCCGCCGCCGCGTATGAGGCCGCGTATCGACGGCGGCCGAGCGTCGAGTCGCTCTGCGGGTGGATTGACGCGCTGGTGCTCGCTGATCGCGCGCAAGAGGCCGCGGAAGTGCTGAACCGTGAACGCCGCGCTTACGCGGGCGATGCGGCGGTTCACGTGCTGGCGGCGCGGCTGTGCGAACAGATTGGCGATGTCGATGGGGCGCTTTCCGAGTGGGACACGGCGGCGCTCGCCGAACGCGGCTCACGCGTGGTACGCCGCCGACTGGCGGATGCCTGTAAGGCCGCCGGCCAGTACGCGCGCGCCGCGGACCTCTGGCGTGATCTCATCGCTGACTGCGCGGATACCGATGAGCGACGCGAGCTGCGGCACCGTCTGGCGGGATGCCAGGTGTCCGCGCGACGGTATGAAGATGCCCGGCAGAACTACAACATCATTGCGCTCACACACCCTGACGATCGAGCGGCCCAACTCGGCCTCAGCGCTACCTGCCTCGCGTGCGGCAAGCCCGCCGAGGCCTTGGCCGCGGCCCAGCGGGTGCTTGAACGCGATCCAAACCAGCGCGACGCGCGCCTGCTCGCTGCGCTGAGCCACGCGCGCCTGGACCAGACCGCCCGTGCCGCCGAGTTGTTGGCCGGCATCGCCGCCGGCGACGGCGATGCGCGCGTCGGTGAGTTGCTGGCACGCTGGCGCTGAATATAGCTTTCCAACTCGCAGTGTGGTCAGTCCCCCGTGGCAAGCCATGGGGCACCCGCGCCTTGGCGGCCGTGGTTGTTTTTTGGGCGCCGTCTGTCACATCCGGCCGAGGGGCGTGAATAGCTGATGCACCGGTCGTCGTGACCGGGACCATGAGCAGGACCCCCAACCGAGGAGCAGTCATGTCCCGCAAGCATTCACTCGCCGCTGTCACGCTGATCTCGCTCTTGTGCGCCACGACGGGCTGCGACCCGTACACCACCGCCGTGAATGCGGCGTCGAGCTTCGCGCCGGCCATGAGTTCGTCGCCCTACGGTGGCGGGTGGTCAGGCGGATCTAACGCCGGGACCGGCTCCGGCTGGAACACGACGGGTTACAACGACGTCTACTTCGACGACCCGGCGTACTTCAATGAGTACTACACGGACTACCCGTCCGCCGACGACTATTACAACGATAACTACTACGACCAGGAGTATTACGATCAGACGGGTCATTGGGATTACTACGAGTCAAACGACTACTACCAGGACGCCGGTTATTACGACGCGGGCTATTCGTACGATTATTACAGCGACTAGCCGCTGACCGGCGTCCGCCGGACTCCTTGCCGCGATCGCGTGACCCACCGCCGCACGTGGGGCACGCGATCGCTTTCGTTTTTGCAGGTCCGATGTGACGTCGCCGGCAACGCATGATCCGGGGCTTCGCCTATTGGTCTGATAACTGCGGTGGGCTTGCTAATCACCACGTCCGATTCGTTCGATGAATCCTCCGGAGCCGACCTGGTCTCGGCCCATGGTCCAGCTACGCCCGGTGCCCGATGGCTCAACACGTTACTCATCGCCGACAATACGAACGCCGTGCGATCGACGTTCGCGTTCAACTTGTGATCCGTGAGAGCAGCCGAAAGCAGGTTGCGCCCACCGGTGGCCCATCGGTTCCCGGTCGCCTGAAGAACGCGAGCCGCGGGGGGGCATTCGTGGTCGTACCGGTTTACTTGCCGCGTGCCGCCCAGGTGGAGTTGGAGATACCGCCGGGGGGCACATTACCGGCCGGCAGCCTGTCCGCGCGTGTGATGAACGTCCAGATGGTGGACCGCGAACCGCGTTACGGGGTGGGCCTGCGTTTTGATGATGCCAACTCGGAATTCTCCGAGGTGCTTGAACAGGCGGCCACGCGGGAGGCGGAAGGATGAGCAACAGCACCACATCCACGGCTGGCGGCAAGGCGGTGTCAGCAACCTCTCAGGGTTCGACCGCCGTCAAACCGGCGTGGATCGGGGCCCTCGAACAAGCCGGGCTGGTCACAACCGAGGTCCTTGAGTCCGCATGGAATGAAAGTCGGCGCCAGCCGCGCCAAGCCGGCGAATGGCTCGTCGAACATGGCTGCGTCACGCAGCGCGACCTGGCGGCCATCCAGGCCGAGTGTTTTGAACTGGCATTCGTCGAGCCGCGCGACTTCCGCATCAACCTCGACAATCGCCTGCTGGTACCGGAAGAGTGGATACGCACGCATGAGCTGTTTCCGCTCTTCGTGATCGACCGCATCATCACGCTGGCCGTCACCTGGCCGCTGGATCTGCCGTTGCTGGACCAGATCCGCCTGCACACCGGCTATGAGGTCGACCAGGTTCTCACGAACCACCGTGACCTGAATCACCTGATCGAATGGGCGTTTGGCGGCTTTACCGATCACCAAGCCACCAAGAGTGCCGCCACCATCGCCTGGGAGGAAATCCTCAAAGACGTCACGGACGCCCCGGCCGTCAAGCTCGTCAATGTCCTGCTCGACCAAGCCGCCGGCAGCAAGGCCAGCGACGTACACATCGACGGCGAAGAACACGCCATGCGCATCCGCTTCCGCATCGACGGCGTGTTGCGCGAAGTGCCCGCGCCTCCCAAAGAGCTCCTGCCCGCGGTTGTCTCGCGCATCAAGGTGATCGCGCACATGGACATCGCCGAGACCCGCAAGCCCCAGGACGGCCACTTCAAGCTGGCCATCGACGGCAAAGAGCTGGACGTGCGCGTCTCCACGCTGCCGTCGGCCGACGGCGAGGCGGTGGTGCTGCGTCTGCTCCACAGCGGTGGCCACCTGCTCACGCTCGAAGAGCTGGGCATGGATGAGCGGACCCAGAACACCTTCGACCGGCTCATCCACCTGCCGCACGGCATGCTGCTGGTCACCGGCCCGACCGGCAGCGGCAAGACAACCACGCTTTATTCCGCGCTGACACGCATCGATCGGGTCCGCCAGAGCATTGTGACCCTCGAAGAGCCGGTCGAAATCCGCCTGCCGCAGATTCGACAGGTGGGCGTGACCCCCAAGGCCGGGTTGACCTTCCAGAGCGGCTTGCGCTCGATCCTGCGTCAAGACCCGGATGTGATCATGCTGGGCGAGATCCGTGACCTGGAGACGGCGGAAATCGCGCTCCAGGCGGCGTTGACCGGCCACCTGCTGCTCAGCACGCTGCACACCAACAGCGCTGCCGCCGCCCCGGTGCGCCTGCTCGACATGGGCATCGCCAACTTCCTGGTCTCGTCGGCCCTGGTGGGCATCCTGGCCCAACGGCTCTGCCGGCGTCTGTGCCCGCATTGCGCGCGGCCGGTCGAATCACGCGCCCGGGCGCTGGCCGCATTGCCACAGTCAGCCGCCACGTTGCTGGAGGACTGCGAGCTGATGCAAGCCGGGGGCTGCAAACGCTGTGCAAACACCGGATACAGTGGCCGAGCCGGAATCTACGAACTGTTGGTGATCACCGATGAGATGCGCCGCGCGATACCGGCGGGTGCCAACGAGCGCGAACTGGTAGCGCTGGCCCGCAAAGACGGCATGCGCCTGCTTCAGGAGGACGGAATCGACAAGGTCGGCCAGGGATTGACGACCATCGAGGAACTCATGCGCGTCGCCGGACAGCTTGACGTCGGCGATCTTGAACCGCTTCCCAGCCAGTATCGCACCGCGGAACTTGCGCGCGGACAGGCGGAAGTGCCCGAGATCGGACGCGCCGACTTCAGCGTCGGCGCTTACGAGCATCTGCTGAGGCGCTGGCTGCAACCGCGCGAGCAGTGTTGCGGCGTGGAGGACTAGACCATGCCGAGCTTCACCTATCAGGCGGCCGACGCCGGCGGAAACGTTCGGACCGGCCTGCTCGAAGCCACCTCGGAAGCCGAGGCCATCCGCGCGCTGGAACAGCGCGCGCTGCTGCCGCTCAAGACACGGCTGGTCAAATCCGCGACGGACAAGTTCGGGGCCACGGCCGGAACCACCAATATTCGCCTGCGTCTCTCTGAGCTGCTCGAATTCTCGCGACAGTTGAAGGTAATGTTGGCCAGCGGCGTTTCGATCCTGACAACGCTGGCCCTGCTGCGCCAGCGGGCAAAGGGTAACTACGGCGTGTTGCTCGACCGCATCGGCGCTGACATTCAGCGCGGGACGACGCTTTCCGAGGCACTCGCGGCCCACCCGCGCACCTTCGACTCGTTCTACGTGGGGACGATTCGGGCCGGCGAGGCCGCCGGTGTACACACAGAATCGCTCGATGAGCTGATCAAGTATTATGAACGTCGCGCCGGCCTGCGCCGTGAAATCGTCAGCGCGCTCCTGTACCCCGGCATCGTGGTGCTGACGCTGATCGGCGCCTGCGTGGTGATGCTCACGTGCGTCGTGCCGCAGTTTCAGTCGATATTCGAGGCATCCGGGGCCGCGCTGCCGCTGCCGACGCGCGTGTTGATTGGCGCCAGCGACCTGCTGACCGGGCACCCCTGGAAATTGCTCGGCGGACTGGCGGCGGTTATCGCCGCGATCTGGCTGCTTAGTCCCAATCCGACGTTTCGGCGCGCGGTCGGGCGCGCGGTCAATCGCCTGCCGATGATGGGCGAAATCTACTACCTCTCAACCGTGACCCAGTTCTCGCGCATGCTGGCCCTGCTGGAGCGGTCCGGCCTGCCGTTGATTGAGACGCTTCAGGTTATCGAGCAGATGTTGATGCCGGGGCCCGTGCGCGACCTGACCGGGAAGATCCGCCGCGATGTCGCCACCGGCAGCAGCGTGACCATATCCGTAAGCGAAGGTAAGGCGCTGCCACAGTTGGTGGAGCAGATGATCGCGGTCGGTGAGGAAACCGGAAGACTGGATGAGACGCTGGGCGCGGCGGCGGAGCACTACGAGGAAGTCATCCGTGTGCGCATCCAACGCGTGATGACCGCCTTGGAACCTCTGCTGACACTGCTGGTCAGCAGCGTCGTCATGGGCGTGGCGCTGGCCGTATTCCTGCCGATGTGGGAATCCAACACGCTGATGCTCAAGCAATAGAGGAGCGGTCGATCATGTATCAGAGTCACTGGGGCCTGAAACACGCGCCGTTCGAAGCCCGCCCGGATTCGCGGTTCCTGTTTGCCACGGCGCCGGTCGAGCAGGCGCTGGCCACGGTCAGCTATGCCGCCTGCGAAGGCGGAGAGCCGGTGGCCCTTTACGGACAGGCGGGTTGCGGCAAGACGCTGATCCTGCGCGCCCTGCGCCGCCGGCTGCCGCGCGAGCAGTATCTGGTTTCCTTCGTTCCCGAAGTGGCTCTGGCGCGCGTCAATCCGCTGCAAAGTGTCGCGTACCACCTCACGCACACGCTCGCGCCCGATACACCGGCGGCCATGGACGCAATTCTGCGCGCCGCGGCCGACGTTGATGGCGAGACTGGCGCGCTGGTGGTGATGCTCGACGAGTGGCCGGCCGATCCTGACTGTGAAACGCTCGAAGCGCTGCGCTGGCTGCTCAACCTGGATATCGAGCAATGTCGAACGTGCGTCTTGCTCGCGGGGGCCGCGCAGCCTGAGACGCAGCGGTGGCCCGAGTGGCTGTCGCAACGTCTGTTTGCGACCGTAGCGCTCGGCCCGCTGACGGCGAACGCGATTCCAGATTACCTCAACCACAGACTGGCGACGGCGGCTGAAACGCCGGCCGCAAATCAGTCCGAACCGATCTTCACAGACGAAGCGGCACAGGTCATTGCGGAATGGTCCGCCGGCGTGCCCCGCCTGGTCAACCGTCTGGCACACCTCTCCATGCACGTGGCCTATCTGGAGCTTGCGAAACGGGTCGATGCGGCCGCGGTGCGCAGCGCGATCGATCGACTGTTGCCGCCGCCAACTGAGATAACCGTAACCGGCGCGGTGCGAGCGGCGCCGGCGGCAATGGGAGCCGCAAGCTGATGCCCGCGAGCCTCGTGTGTGAACCCGGTAACGATCATCGCCTCAACGGCGGCCTGCGCCTCAGTAGCGGCCAGCACCCCACTAGCGGCCTGCGCCTCAGTAGCGGCCTGCGCCTCGCAGGCCGTCGCGCAGGGGTGGCGTTTCCGGTGTTCGACGGCCTGCGAGGCGCAGGCCGCTACATTGCGCGCCGGCGCTACATTGCGGGCCGGCGACCTGAGAGATTTGCGCGCGGGACCGCCAGGTGTGCGTTCACTTTGATGGAAATGGTCGCGGTCATGACGCTGTCGATGATCCTGGCCGGCATTGCCGTCGGCAGCTTGCGCGGCGCCGGCGAGTGGCGCTCGGCGGCGGCGGTGCGACGCGTGCGATCGGATGTGCTCTATGCACGTCACCTGGCGGTGCTCTCCGGGCGGAGAACACTATGTACCTTCGATGCCGCCAAGAACACATACGAGCTGCAGCAGGAGACCACGCCGAGCAGCGGCCCGATTGACGCCAGCACACTTAATCACCCCCTGACCAACGAGCCGTGGCTGATCGACGCGCAGGCGCTGGCTCCCGGGCTCGGCATCAGCAAGGTTCCAAGTGCAAAGGGCGGCGCCGTGGGGTTCAGTGCGGCGGGTATGCCGATTGACCTGGGCGGAGACGTTCTGGGCGCGGATCAGACAGTCACTTTCAGTTCGGGCGCGATCCTCACGATCAGCGCCGGATCAGGAATCTGCGAGGTGAGCTGGCCATGACCGGTCGCCGCGGGCTATCGCTGATCGAAGTGGTCGTGACGATCGTCATCCTGGGTCTGGCGATCCCGCCTTTGTTGATCCAGATCGGCGGCGCGGTGCGTCAACAGGAGATGGCCTATGTCCAGCAGAACCTGACGCACCTGGCATCGGAGCGCCTCTGGGAGGTTTTCGCCGCCCACGCCGATCCCACGCGCGGTTATGACGCCATCATCGGTAAAGCGTATCCCGACGAAAAGGCCCCTGATGGGCTGACCGGCTATGAGCGGCGTACAGAACTCCGCGAAGTGAGTTCGAAGGACTTCATCACCGCCGAGCCGGGCTCGGGGATCAAGCGCCTGCGGATCATTACCAGCGGGCCAAACGGACAGGCGTTGACCATCGAGTCTTTTGTTACTGACGTACCCGGAATGTCTGACTGAGGTGCAGTCGAGTTGCGATCGTCGCTGCTGGAAATGGTGCTGGCACTCGCCATCGCGGGCCTGGTGTTCGCGTCGTCGATCATCCCGACCACGCGCGCGATGGCTTCGTACCAGCAGGCCGAGTTAAACCTGCAAACCGTTACGCTTCAATGGATGGCCGGCGTGCGTGCGATGCAGGTGGCGGGCACGGTCTGGCGCGACAAGTCACCGCCGGCTGGCTATGCCACGCTTGACCAGGCGCGCGCTGACCGGCTGCGCGTGGGTGACTGGGAGCTGCGCGCCCACAAACAGAGCTTCGAGCAGCGCTGGCAGAACGACGACCGCGTGTCGCTGGCGGAGCCGATCGAGTCGTTCACCTTTCAATATCTCCTGGACGATGGAACCTGGGTTTCCAACCCAGATGCGCAGCAGACTGACGCGGTCCTTGCGATTCGCGCCAGTTGGACCGACGTTGACGCCGGACAGAAGCGGGGTGGGCTGGCGGTCATGCCGGATCGGCAATTCGCCGGCGGCCTGCTCGAACTGGCGCCGCCCGACACGTCCAAGCCCTACAAGCGCAAGGACTACGAGCGGCAGGTGAAATTGCCGCTGGGGAGTTGGCCATGAGTCGCGGCGGGCCCCGGGGCCGTGGCCGTCGCGCCGCCGCCCTGATCTCGGCAATTGCGATACTGCTCATAGTCGCCGCTTTTTCGGCGCTCTGCCTGAGCGTCTTCGCCGCGCAGATTTCCATCGAGCAGGCCGGCGTGCAGCGGCTGCGCGCCGAGGCCGCCGCCATGGCGGGCACGCACCTGGCATTGTGGCAGATCGGCAACGACAGCGATCTCGCCAATTGCCTCGCACGGTCGGTCGCCGAAGACGACACATCATTCGATACAACGCCGTTGATCACGGTTGATGGCGAGTTGCTGGGCGCGGCGTTCACGGTCGATGTCTGGCCCGGTGAGGACATGGCGCGCGTGCGCAGTCAGGCGTCAGCGGGGGCGGTGTCCTACGTTCGGTGGACGCAGATACCGCTCGTGCTTGGTGGCGCCCAGTTCGAGACCGGCACCGTCACGGGCAGTAGCAAGCGGAAGACCGTCAAACTCATCAACACGTATAACCGTCCGGTCGTGGTTTGCTCGGCGCGGTATCACTCGAACAAAACGCCAATAGTAGCGCGCGTCAGCAACGTCGGTTCCGAGAGTTTTGACGTGCGGCTGGTTAACCCGTCCGGTGGCAAGGTGAGCGGGGACCACATCAGTTACATTGTGATGGAAGAAGGCGCCTGGACGATCGAGGGCGTCAACTGTGAAGCCTACACGTACACTTCAAACCGGACGGATTCGTCGGCGAGCTGGGTGGGCGAGCAGCGCGTGTATGAGAACGCCTATGCCAACCCCGTCGTTATCGGACAAGTGATGACTGAGAACGACGCCGACTGGTCCGTGTTCTGGTGTCACAATCGCAGCCGCAAACCACCCACCCGCACAGCGCTCTGGACAGGCAAGACCGTTTGTGAGGATCCGGATCGGACGCGCGCCGCGGAGACCGTCGGTTACATCGTCTTCGAAGCCGGCCACGGGAGTATCGCGGGCGTGGAGTTCGAGGCACTGCTCGGCCCTACCGCGATCCAAGGTGCCGGCGACAAGCCGCCGTATGCGTACAGCTTTGCCGATAAGTTCGACCAGAAGCCAAACATCGCCGTTGTCAGTCTCGGCGGAATGCGCGGCGGCAATGGCGGGTGGGCCCAGACGCACGGCACGACCGCCGCCACCACGACTAATCTCTACCTGTCGATTGATGAGGATCAGGTTCGCGACAAGGAACGCAACCACGTGGCCGAGCAGGTGGGCTGTGTCGTGTTTGAATCGTCCGTTGCGTATCCCTCCGCTTCGAAGCTGGTTAAGACGCCCCGTATCGATCCGCCTGCCACAGTCAGCCCGATCCCGTAGCACTGTCCGAATTGAATGACGACGCTGATGCGCGCGTGTCGCGGCGCGAGAGTACCTTCCGCGCTGGCGGGCCACCATGCGCATTGGGGATGACCCTTAGTAGCCGCGCCGTATCACGCGACTGCCGCCGGCGGTTTTTGGCCGGCCACCCGTGTGGCAATTGAACTCTGACTATTATTTCGGTAGTTTGTGACCGTAAATGGGCTGGAAGGGACTCCGCCGACAAACCTTTTCCGACGGGTTCGGTCTAGCCCGGACGACGCATTGCGATTTCTGGCTGTTCGGTTATACCGGGTCAAACCGGAGAACAGGTGATATCCATGAAGCTGGGGATTGACGTCGGTGTGGTCGGCCTGAAGATCGCGCTGGTGCTGAAGCGCGGCGATGTCGACGGCCTGCTCGCCAGGCCGGGGGCCGGCGAGTTGTTGCGATGCATACCCACACCGGACGAGTCCCCCGTCGCCGTGCTGGTAACAACATATCGTCGCACGCGCGGGCGGCCGCTCGATGCGGTACGCGCGTTGCTCGACGAGTTGCTGCATGTCGTGCCCGCCGGTGACATCACGAGTGTGGCTTGCACCGGTTCGGGGGGCGTGCTGGTCGCCACGAAACTCGCGGCCCAGAGCTGTAACGAGTTTCAGGCCTGTGCGCGCGGTATCGATCTGATTCAACCGCGCGTGCGAACCGTGTTTGAGATGGGCGGCGAGTCCAGCCGCTATCTGCGCCTTGATCCTGATCCGGGCAGCGGCCAACTTGGCATTCTGGACTACAGCGCCAACGGCGATTGTGCCGCCGGCACCGGGGCATTCCTCGACCAACAGGCGGCGCGCCTGCAATTTGCGGTCGAGGATATCGGCGCGATCGTGGCCGAGACAGAGCGTGCGGCGCAGATCGCGGGCCGCTGTAGTGTGTTCGCCAAGAGCGACATGATCCACGCGCAGCAGAAGGGCTACGGCCCGGGCGAAGTTCTGCACGGCCTGTGTGACGCCGTCGCCACCAATTTCAAATCCGCCGTCGTCAAAGGGCACGAAGTTGTCCCGCCGGTGGCGTTCGTCGGCGGCGTGTCAAAGAACAGCGCTGTCGTAACGGGGCTGCGCGAGGTTTTCGAGCTTTCTGACCAGGAGCTGTTTGTCCCGGCGGGCGCCGCTTCGGTGGGTGCGATCGGCGCCGCGGCTATGGCCGACGACGATAGCGATGCGAATGATCTCGCCCAGCGACTCGAACAACTGGCGCATCACGCGGATTCAGAATCATACGAGTTCCCCCGCTCGCAGCCGCTCTCGCTCGAGCGCGTGCAGGTGCTGCATCACCACGAGCGGCCCTACGAGCTCCTTCCCGAAAAGACGCCGCTCGATGCTTACCTGGGCCTGGATATCGGCTCGGTTGGAACCAAGCTGTCACTCATCGACGACGCCGGCGACGTCATTCACAGCATTTTCACGCGCACCGAGGGGCGTCCGATCCAGGTGGTGGGCCGCATTCTGAAAGAGCTGGAGGAAGCGGTGGGCTGGGGGGTGAATATCCGCGGCGTCGGGACCACCGGCAGCGGTCGCGAGTTGATCGGTGAGCTCGTCGGCGCCGACAGCATCAACGACGAAATCACCGCACACAAGACCGGCGCCACGTTCATCGGCGACAAGCTGCTCGGCCGGCGACCCGACACGATCTTCGAAATCGGCGGGCAGGACAGCAAATTCATCAGCCTCGAACCGGAAGGCGCCGATGCGACCAGCACGGTTGTGGTCGATTTTACGATGAACGAGGCGTGCGCGGCGGGGACGGGGAGCTTTCTCGAAGAGCGCGCCGCCGAGCTGGGCGTGGCAATCGAAGATGAATTCGCCGCCGAGGCGCTCAAGTCACGGGCACCGATCAAGCTCGGTGAGCGCTGCACGGTATTCATGGAGCGTGACGTCGGCACGTGCATGCAGCGCGGCGCGCGGCGTGAGGATATCATCGCCGGGCTGGCATACTCGATCGGCTACAACTACATCAACCGCGTCGTCCGTGGCCGGCACATTGGTGATTGCGTTTTCTTCCAGGGGGGTACGGCGTACAACAAGGCCGTTGCCGCCGCCTTCAGCATTATCACCGGCAAGGAGATTATCGTTCCGCCGCACAACGCCGTCCTTGGAGCGATCGGTGCGGCCCTGCTTGCCAAAGAACGAGTGAGCACGACGCACAGCGGCACGCGTTTTCGCGGCTACGACATCGACCAGGTGGATTACCACCTGCGCGAATTCACGTGCGCGGGGTGTGGCAACCACTGTGCAATCCAGGAATTCAGTGTCGAGAACTCCAAGACCTACTGGGGCGACAAGTGCTCCGAGCGATTCCGCAAGCAGCAGAAGAGTGGCAAACAAGCGGTCATTCAGGATCTCGGCAAGCTGCGCGACGAGTTGCTGCACGCGGATGACGCCAGCGGTGACCCACCGGACGCCGTGCGGACCATCGGGATTCCCATGGCGATGTACTCGTGGGATTTGCTGCCGCTCTGGCGCACTTTCTTCCGCGCGTGCGGATTCCGGGTCATCGTATCGGGCGAAACCAACCGTGCCACGGTGCAGAGGGGCTTGGACAGCGCCGTCGCCGAACCGTGCTTCCCGATCATCGTCGCGCACGGCCACGTGGCGGAGCTGGTTGAAGCCGGCGTTGATCACATCTTCGTGCCCAACCTGATCTCGGCCAAGCGCGATGACGAGACCCAAAACAGCTTCTACTGCCCGTGGGGCATGACCCTGCCGTTCGTCGTGCGCCAGGCGCCGGCGTTCAGATCCTGGCAGGGGCGCATCCTCTGCCCCTCATTGCGCTTTGACGACGGGTACGACGCCGTGCGCGCGACGCTGGTTGATCATGCGAACAGCCTCGGCGTTCGCACGGTCCGCGCCCGCGATGCGGTCGAGGCCGGGCTTGCCGCTCATCAACGTTTCCGCGCCGCGTACGAGCAGGCGGGGGCGGCGGCGCTGGCCCAACTCGACGCCACCGGCGAGCACGGCATGGTGCTGATCGGTCGGCCGTACAACCTGCACGACGGTGGTGTCAGCCTGTCGGTGGCGCGCAAGCTGCGCGAACTGTACGGCGTGAACGTGATCCCGATTGACGCCCTGCCGCTCGACGACATCAACATAACCGACGTTGACGAGAACATGTACTGGGCTTACGGCCGACGTATTCTGGCAGCCGCCCGGCTGGTCGGTGCGCGTTCGAACCTCGACATCATTTACGTGACCAACTTCAAGTGTGGACCTGACTCGTTCCTCAAGAGCTTCATCCGCCGACACTCCGGCAAGCCGTTCTTGACGCTCCAGTTTGACGGGCACTCGAACGACGCCGGCATGTTGACGCGCTGTGAGGCCTACCTCGATAGCAAAGGGATTCTGCGATGGTGGCGGACGTGCAAGAGCAAACCGGCCGACCAAGTCTTGCCGGACGAACGCTCTACATCCCCCCGATGTCCTTCGCCGCTGCCCGGCTGACAGCGTCGGCGTTTCAGGCGGTCGGTGTCAACGGCGTGACCACTCCGCCGTCCGACGAAGAAACGCTCGAGATCGGCGGATTGCACAGCAGCGGTGAAGAGTGCTTGCCGCACAAGATCACACTCGGTGATTTCCTGCGCGTTTGCCAGCAGCCCGGGTTTGACCCGCGGAAAAACGCCTTTTTCATGCCGATGGCCAACGGCCCGTGCCGCTTCGGGCAATATGCACCATATCTCAAACAGAAACTCGATGAGCTGGGCTATGGCGACGCCATCGTTGTCGCGCCCACCACGAGTGATGGTTACGACGGCATCGGCGCCCATGCCGCCCAGCTCAGGAAGACTGTCTGGATGGCCATCGTTTGTGCCGACCTCACCACGCGCTATCTGCTCAAGACCCGGCCGTACGAAGCCACCGCCGGTGATTCCGACGAGGTCTTTCACCACTCGCTCGAGCAGTTTGGCACCGTTCTGGCAACACCCGACCTGCCGACCAAGCAGCGCCTCACCGCACTGGCCGACTGCGTGCGGCGGATGCGCGAGCGCTATTCATCAGTGCCGGCTCAGTACGAAAAGGGCCGGCCACTCATCGGCCTGGTTGGCGAGATCTATTGCCGTATGAACACATTCGCCAACGAGGAAACCGCACGACGGATCGAGAACCTGGGGGGCGAGTGCTGGCTTTCGGACCTGACCGAGTGGGTGTGGTATACCAACTGGTGGCGCGAATTCGACCAGATCCGCACGCGCGGCTACCTCAACCTCCACCTGCTCAAGCTGAAGCTGAAGAACCGGTTTCAACACCACTACGAACACGTGATAACCGCTCCGTCCCATGCTGATTTCAAGGGGTACGAGGAACCCCACGACGTCACCGAGGTGCTCAAGCGGGCCGAGCCCTACCTGCCCGCGAGCGGGGCGTTGGGCGAGATGACACTCAGTGTCGGCAAGGCGATCTATCTGCACGACAAGGGCGCCGATGGAATCATCGACATCAGTCCTTTCACGTGCATGAATGGCATTACCGCCGAGGCGGTTTATCCGGCGGTCAGCGCCGATCATGACGGGATCCCGATTCGATCGCTGTATTTTGATAAGATCAACACGCACATAGACCGCGACCTCGAGATTTTCCTGGATCTCACGCGGGCGTATCAGAAACGCAAGAGACACCAGCGGGTATACCCGGACTACTTCAAGTAGCAGCGGGCGTCCGCAACCTGTAACGTCGGGCCTGTCTGCCCGACCAGAACACGCAACGGTCACCCATCCGTACCAGCCGCGCTGCCATGGGTGGCCCGCCGTTATTGAGACCAGAGGATCTTGAAATGACTCGCGCTGACACGCCGCCCCCTGACACCAGCACGCCACCTGCCGGGATCGGCGACGTTCCACCTCAGGATGGCACGCTCGGCGCGTTGGCGCATGAAGCGAGGCCGGCCGACAACACCCCGCCGCGTGGCGACAACGTGCAGCGCTCCGGCTGTTTGCACCGACCGCTTGATGAGATCTCGCGCCGGGCGGTCGACACCGCCGACGCGCGCACGCCCCTGGAGCAGTACAAGGCCGGACTGCGCAAATACGCGCCGGTGCAGAAGGGGATCGCCGGCTTGCCGTGGGAAGGGCAATGGTATTCCGAGGAGTATGCCGGCCTCGTGCCCGGTCGCCTGCTGTACGACCGCGACGAAGACAAGATATTCCTCGAGTATGACGGCCCGGACGGCGCACAGTATCGTGAAGAACACCTCGATGTGCTCTTCGTCAAGAACATCCCGACACGCGACGGTTTGAAACGCCAGCCAAAGACGACCTACAGCGGTTTTGTGGTGCGCCCGATCCTCACCGGCCTGCCGCGCACCGTCGAAACACTCTGCCCGGAGTGCAGTTGTCTGCTGCTGGGCCGCTATTTCGTCAAAGACAACGCCGTCTGTATCGAGAAGACCTGTCCGGAACACGGCTACTTTCGTGACAAGATCAATTCGGATGTGAATCTGTATCTGCGGATGACGACCACCGGCTGGGAGGACGAGGCCGGGGTGAGCAATCCGCGCGTCACCGCCGGCCACGCCTGTCCGACGGACTGCGGCATCTGCAACCAACACCACAGCACCGCCTGCCTGGCGCAGATCGATCTGACCAATCGCTGCAACATGAACTGCCCGGTCTGCTTTGCGTCGGCGAACCAGGCCGGCTATGTTGCCGAGCCATCGTACGAGATGGTCGTCGAGATGCTGCGCAGTCTGCGCCAGATGAAACCGGTCGCCAGTACGGCCGTCCAGTTCACCGGCGGCGAGCCCACAATCCACCCGCGCTTTCTCGACCTCTGCCGCGCGGCCAACGACATGGGTTTCACCCATGTCCAGATCGCGACCAACGGCCTGCGATTGTCCAACCTGGAATTTGCAGAGCAGGCCGCCGAGGCCGGGTTACACACGCTTTACCTTCAATTCGACGGCGTGGACGACGCCGCCTATCTCCAACTGCGCGGACAACTGCTGATCGAGAAGAAACTGCAAGTCATCGAAAACTGCCGCAAGGTCGGCCTGAAAATCTGCCTGGTGCCGACGGTGATGAAGGGCGTCAGCCAGGAACAGGTTGGGCCCATTTTCCGATTCGCCTGCGAAAACGCCGACGTCATCTCCGGCATCGCGTATCAGCCGGTGTCTTTCAGCGGCCGCATCGACCACGAGGAGCTCGAGGCCAAGCGCTATACGCTGGGTGACATGGCCCATGATATCGCCAAGGTCAGCGGGGCCAGTCTCAAGCGCGACTTCTTCCCGCTGAACCATGTCGTGCCGCTCTCGCGCATCATGCAGACACTCGACGGCAAGCCCAAGGTGCGCGTGAGCTGCCATAGCGACTGCTCGCTCGGCACCTATTTCTTCGTCACCCCCGATCATCAGGCGATCCCGATCCCGAAACTGTTCGACACTATGAAGCTCTTCCGCGGCTTCAACGAGCTGGCGGCGAAGATCGAGGCCCGGCGGCCCGACAAGCTGGCCAACTGGAAAGACAAGCTCGAAATCGTCTGGACGTTCCTGCGCAGCTATCGCTGGACCGAGCGTGACCGGCGCATCGGCCCGTTCACGTTTCTGCGCGCCCTCCAGGGTATGACGCACAAGGGCAAGGGCCGCGGCAGGGCCGGCGAGAAGAACTACCGCACGCTGCTGGCCGCGGGCATGCACTTCATGGACCGCTACAACTTCGATACCGAGCGCATCCGCCGCTGTGTGATCCTCTACAGCTCCGCCGACGGCATCTACCCGTTCTGCACGATCAACTGCGGGCCGACCTATCGCCCGTATATCGAGGCGATGTACGCAGAGCCCAAGCGTTAGCGCAACCAAGGGTGGCGCAACCAAGGGTGGCACAGGCGTCTCGCCTGTGAGGAGACCATGCGCCTGGGGACCACGCAGGCGAGACGCCTGCAGCCACCCGGATGCAGGGAATCTGCGCTGACCGCGATGTGCCGGTCGGCCTCTGGACAATCCCCGTTGGCCGCCGCTATGACAGGCGCATGTCGACTATCGCCGGACATGCCGCACACGAATACCGATTCACGATCGCCGGCCGCACGCTGCGCGTTCTCGGGCCGGCCAGTCCGCTCGGGATGCGTCCCAATGATCGCCTGCGCGAGTCTCGTCGTGATGATGCATACATGCCCTACTGGGCCCAGCCGTGGCCGGTCGCCGATAGCGCTGGCCGATTACCTGCTGGCCCCGCCGCGGCGCATCATCGATCCGGTGTTGGAGATTGGCGCTGGTCTGGGCATCACCGGCCTTGCCCTCGCACTGTTTGGCCACCGCGTCGTCATCAGCGATTACGACGAAGATGCGCTGGCGTTCATTCAGGCGTCGGCGCTGCTGAATGACGTACGGCTGGATGAGGTCAAGCTGCTGGATTGGCGCGATCCCCCCGCTGACCACTTCCCGACGATCGTCGCGGCGGACTGCGCTTACACCAGAGCGGCGCAACCCGCGATCGCCGCACTGCTGGCCACGTGTCTGTCACCCGGAGGCAGCGGCTATTTCAGCGACATGAATCGGCGTGGTGCCGACAGTTTCGTCGATGCGGTTCGTGACGCAACGCTGGACTGTCTGACGACGCCGATAACGTGCAAGCCGATCCCGCGAGCGGACGCGATTGATAAGCGCACGCTCAAAGCCCGCATCTTTCACATCACCAGGCGTGGATCAACGCCCAACGGCGCGGAAGCGGATCAGGGCCAACGCGTAGATTCGAACGGTCAGCCACCCTCTTCGGGCGGAGGCGGCGGTTCCCACTTGGTGCGGTAGCTGTAGCGCGATGTCTGGTCGACGTTGATCTCGTAACGCACGAACTCGACGCTCCCATCGAGGAACAGAGTATTCACGCGCCGCGGATCATCCCCGTGCCATAATGCGGAGTAATTCGTGCTCTCACGGTTGGCAAATGTCCACTGGCGGTCGGCGCTGACGATATAGCTTGATGAGGGAACCTCGATCTCGGCCAAACGTAACGCCGTCCTGCGCCCGGCGAATATATCCGGATACACATCCGCCAGATAAGCGGCGTCGCCGGTGAAGTTGGAGAACATCCCGGCGAGCCAGCCGTTTAGCGGATATGAATTCCCCTGGTAATCGTACACCGAATGTAGATCGGGGAACGTCTCAAAGGCCCAGGTGCCCTTTGTGCCGTTGTCTCCCGGGCAATGGAAGATCTCGGCGACTTTGACGCCGTACGGATCGAGGCCGAAGTAGAAGTTCAGTGGCCGCGCACCGATTCTGCGTCCGCCGATTTCTTCCCAGTACTCCGTGACTATCTTTCCGCCATATTGGTAGACGAGTTGCGGATTCACCACCCAGTTGCCGTTGCTAAGCCGAGTATAGGGCGGTGTCAGAAACTGATCGTCACTCTCGTTGAGATACAGCGTCCATGCCACGCCGTGCTGCCGCAGATTCGTCGCACATTTCACGCGCGTCGCATGTTCACGGACATTCTGCAACGCGGGCAACAGGATCGAGATCAGCAGCGCGATTATCGCGACGACAACCAGCAACTCGATCAGCGTAAACGCATGCCGGCCGCCCTCGGCACGGCGGAGCCGAGCGGTCAACCACTGGCAATTGCGGTGGCCTGACATGCCGGTATCCCTTGTGGCTCGGGCGCGGCGGTGGAAGTGAGGTCGCCGCCGCTGCCACCATTATAGACGCGCCCGCTCGCTATGTGACACGCAATCCATCCATGCCCCCATGTCGAGCGGACCGCCCTACGGGCTCACCTCGGCCGGCTCAGCCTCCTTCGGCTTCTTTTCGGCCTTATCGGCCGTTGGGAGCTTGCCCGCGTCGTCGGCGGTGAGCCGGCGGATCTTGTAGCCCTCGGCGTCGAGCAGCTTCAGCAGCCCATCGTCACCCGGGTAATGCAGCGCCCCGACGGCGAACATGAATGACTTCGTCTTGTGCTTTTTGAGGAGTTGGTCGATGTGCTCGGCCATGCGCTTGTTCCGCACCGTGATCAGCGCATTCAGCCACTTCTTGTGGATCGGGTTGTTCAGGTCCAGGTATTTCTGCTCGACCTCGACCAGCTTCTCCGGATCGCCCGACAAGTAAGCGCGCACGAGTTCCTGAACCGGGTCTTCGCCCGACTTCAAACCGGCTTCGAGATAGTCGAGCGTGTCCTTCAGCATTTCGACCTGCTCTTTATCGTCGAGAATCTCGAGCGCCTCGACCTGCTGCTCAATCGTCTCCAACGCCCCCAGGCGCTTGCCGGCCGCTTCAGCGCGGTCATACAACAGCTTGTCCAGCGCCGGTGTGGTGGCAAATTCACCCAGATAGTCGAGCAAGCCGAGCTGAGCGGTGACATACCAGACCTTGAGCTTGCTGAACATGCTCAAGTCATAGCCCTTGGCCTCGGTATACCGGGCCGTACGTTCGTATACATCGCGCGGCAGCATGTCTTTCAGGGTCTTGTTACCCGGCAACATGACGGCGTTTTGCAGCTTGAGCGTCACCATCGAGTCGAGCTTGAGCTCGGTGTAGAGCGCGTCGACGCCATCAAGGGCTTCGAAGACAACATCAGGCAGCGCGTGAACTCGCTTGTCCGGCAGGTGGATCGTGCCGAACAGGTAGGCCGGCGGATCGCGCTCTATCTGCCAGAGCAGCGGCTTGGTTGTGCCTTTGACCTTCTCAGCGGCGTAGGTCGATGCGGGCGTGAGCACCAGAAAGAAGGCCAGCGGCAGTGCCAGCAAACGCAACCAGTTGTATTTGCGGAGCGGAGTTTGCGGCAGTGAGAACATATTCGCCATGAGTGTTGCCTCCGAGGAGCGGGATGGGTCGCAGGTTTGGCTGCTCAGTGTAGTGCGAAGTGGCGTAAGCGGCGAGCGCAATAGTTATCGGAACATGACTGCCGCGGAGGCGGCCGCAGTCTATTGGCCTTGCGCAACGCCAAACTGCCAGCCAAACCGCCTCAACCGCCCTCAGGACGCCCAGAGCCCGGTCCGACACCAGCTAAGGGTTCTTGCCAATAATATTCTCAGAAACCTGTTGGCAAGCTGACGGGCTTAGGTTATAGTACTATTGTAGTACTAATTCTCGGGCCCCATAATCGACCCCGAGTTATATTCAGGGGCGTCGAACCAGGGGATTCCGAGTGCGTATGACTATCAGCGTAGGTGGAGACGCCTGATGGGCAGTTGGTTGAAAATCTCCAGCAATATTCGTCGCTCTGCCGGCGCTAGCGGAGATGCGACCGGTCTTTCGGGGATATTTTATTTAACCCGAAATAGCACATGATTGGTCTCGATTCCGCCACGGCGTTGGCGCGGGAGTAGCCGACCAGGCCACACCGGTACGGCTCCCCGCCGAGGAGCGTCTTTGAAAGGCAGGAGTAGAGCATGAGCAAGGCTATACGGACACAAGGTCTGCGTGATCCTCGGGTGGCGTCGGCGGGCAATCGACGCCGAACGGATGCAACCGACAAAACCGTCTCCGCAAAGGCGGCGCCGCCCCGCGGCGCCGCTCTGCGCAGGCTTGATCCGAAGTCCAAGTTGCCGATACCAAGCACATTACGCCGCATGCCGGCCGGCGATGTCAAAATTCTCGAGAAGGTCCTCTCGGAACCAATGGAATGCGTCTACAACAAGGCGTTTCCAAAGGTCAACGCCGAGAAGCTGTTCCTGGGACCGTTGCAGGACGACGACGATCCCCGCCCCGTGATTGGCGGCGATCCGCGCGTGCCCGCAGCTTCATCGACGAAGTCGCTGACCGCCGCCGATGAGCAGCGACTGTTCATGTGCCTGAATTACTGCCGCTACCGCGCCATGCGGGTTGTCAGAGATAGTGGGGCTGGGCGCCTAACGGCTGGCGCGGCGCGGCAACTAATCAAGTGGGCTCGGGCCGCGCAGCTCGTACGCACGCGAATCGTCGAAGCTAACCTGTCGCTCGTGCCGGCCATGGCCAAGCGCAGCAGGACCATCGGCGTGGACATCTCCGACCTGATCTGCGAAGGCAACCTCGCTCTGGTGCGCAGCGTCGACAAGTTCGACTGCGCGCGGGGCTTCAAATTCAGTACATACGCCTGCCGGGCGATTCTCAGCAGCTTCTCCAGTTCGTCGGCCAAATCCGCCCGCTACCGGGCGCATTTCCCGACCGAATATGACCCCGCGCTCGAGAAAAGTGACAGTGTTGAGCGTCGCCGCGCGGACGACATTGATGATTGCGTTACCGGGCTAAAATCCGTTCTGATGCTGAACGCGGCGGGTCTAAGCTGTGTTGAGCAGCGCGTCTTGCAGGCGCGCTTCGATCTCAACCGCGACCCGCGCGAAGACGGCCCCGTTCGCTCGAAGACACTCAAACAGGTTGCCGAATTGATCGGCGTAACCAAGGAACGCGTGCGCCAGATTCAGAACAAGGCGCTGGACAAACTTCGCGCGGCGATGGAGGCGGAAGTCCTCGCCGCGTAACGAGCCAGGCAACAGGTGTTATGACACACCTGCCTTAGCGAATCGCCAGATGCGGCCCGTATCCACCGACTCCTCCCGGGTGGTGCGGGCTGCTTTTTTGCGCGCGCAGGGGGCGAAGAAGTCAGAAGCATGAAGTCAGAAGTCAGAAACGGGCGGTCGGGGCGTTCGTGCGAAATCCTGCGTTTGACGCAATAATGTGGCGACTTGTTACCAATGGGGCGCGACAGGGCTCGCGCCGAACCGGGAAGTGGCACGCAGGAAACAGCTAGATGGCAACCAAACTCGTCAAGAACGCCGCCGGACGCATGGTCCCGAGCGTTGTCAACGGTCAGGAGCAGGTTCCCTTTCAAGGCGTCGGCAAGTTTACCCCGACCGGCAACAAGGCCGCCCCGCGCGTCCGGTCGTGCAACGACTATCCACGAGACGGGAACAAGGTTGTGTCGTATCAGCCGATGCGCGATGGGGCGCCAACGTGTGCCACTGCTCCCGGTCAGTGCGAATCCGCCGGTGCGCAGGAAGCACCGCTCGAGAGCAGTGGCACAGCGCCGATTCCCGGCCGTGCCAAACGCTGCGACTCTCCCGTTGAAGCCCTGAAGGTGGCGCTGAAGAACGCCGGCATTCGCGACGGCATGCGCATCAGCTCGCACCATCACTTTCGCAACGGCGATCGCGTCGCCGTGCCGCTGTTTCAGGCCGCCGCCGAACTCGGCGTCAAGGATCTGATCTGGTTTCCCAGCGCATGCTTTCCCTGCCACGAGCCGCTGATCGAGCACCTCGACTCGGGCGTTCTTCACCATGTCGAAGGCTCGATGAACGGACCGATCGGCAATTACTGCTCGACGGGCAAGATGCGCGGCATGGGTGTATTGCGTTCGCACGGCGGGCGCTGGCAGGCCGTGCAGGACGGCGAGATCCACATCGACATTGCGGTGCTGGCCTGCCCCACGTGCGATCCATTCGGCAACGCGAACGCCGTCACCGGGCCGTCGGCGTGCGGCCTGCTCGGGTTTGGACTGGTTGACTCGCTCTATGCCGACCACGTCATCGCCGTGACGGACAATCTTGTGCCGTTCCCGTGCATCCCGTGGCAGCTTCAGGGCAACAACGTCGATCAGGTGGTCGTGCTGGAGAAAATCGGCGAGCCGGCCCAGATCGTCAGTGGTACGACGCAGCTCACGCGCAGCCCGGACCGCATGTTGATCGCCGAGCTCGCCGCGAAGTTTGTTCGTGACGCGGGCATCATGCGCGACGGGTTTTCGTTCCAGGCCGGCGCCGGCGGTACGTCGCTCGCTTTCGCGATCTATCTCAAGGAGATGATGAAAGACGCCGGCGTCAAGGCGCGTTTCGTCCGCGGCGGCAGCACCAAGTATCTGGTCGAGATGCTCGAAGAGGGCCTTACCGATTACATCCTCGACGGGCAGACGTTCGACCTCGACGGCGTGCGCAGCATGCGCGAGAACGCCGCCCATCAAAACACCAGCCCCTTCACCAGCTACAACTGGCACGGCAAAGGCTGTTTCGCGACCTTTCTCGACGCGGTTGTGCTTGGCGCTACCGAAGTCGACGTCAACTTCAACGCCAATGTCGTGACCCACTCCGACGGTCAACTGCTGCACGGCATCGGCGGCTGGCAGAACTGCCTGCACGGCCGTTGCGTGATTTTGCCGATCCCGGCCGTCCGCGACCGCATCCCGGTGATTGTCGATGAGGTGACCACACTGGTCGGCCCCGGCGAGCTTATAGACGTGGTCGTCTGCGAACGCGGCATAGCCATCAACCCCCGCCGCCAGGATCTGCTCGACGCCACCAAAGGTAGCGGCCTGCCCATCCGCCCGATCGAAGAGATCAAAGCGGAAGTAGACAAAATGTGCGGCGGCCCGCCGGCCAAGCCAAAGCTAAGCGACCAAATCATCGCCGCGATCAAATGGGTGGACGGGACGGTGATTGATTGCGTGCGGGCGGTGAGACCATAGCGTTCGCGCCGTCTGTCGTCGCGCGATCAGCACCATCAAACGGCAGGGACTCCCAGCAACTCCGCCCGAACGCTGCGGCCCTGTAGGTTCCGGCGCAGTAGCCTGCCCGGTCATGTTGTGCTACGATCTCGTTTCACCATCAGACTGCACCTCCGCGAGCCGCTGCGCGATTCGCGCCCAGCGACCAGTGAATGCGGCAGTTGCCACACGAGGAGTGCGGAATGTCCGTGGTACCGCAGGGCAAGAGCGTACAGACGCTATACGGCGAATATCGCGACGGGCGCCTTCTGGTCAAC
This sequence comes from Phycisphaerae bacterium, assembly GCA_963675745.2. GTDB lineage: Bacteria > Planctomycetota > Phycisphaerae > UBA1845 > Fen-1342 > JAFGRR01. The sequence goes on along the minus strand of CAXXWX010000011.1, from coordinate 10,846 downwards.
AGACGCTATCAACGTAAGCTCGTGTGGTCGATTGAGGAGAAACAGCGCCTCATCGATAGCATACTTCGGGGCTTTCCCATTCCTCTGATCTTACTCGCAGAGCGACCAAACGCCGGCGGTTCGAAGAGCTATGAAATAATAGACGGCATTCAGCGCTTCAATGCCGTATTCGGCTTCATTGAGAACGGGTTCGCTATCGACGACAAATACTTCGACGTTCGGGAATTTGCCAGGGCACGCCAGCTTGCAGAGAAGGGCGTTTTCACGGCTCAGACGGATGGTCCATTCCTATCACAGCGTGAATGATCGTCCGTCCTTGACTATCAACTTGCAATCACCGTCTACCCCACTTCCGATTCCACGGCTGTTACTGAGGTCTTTGGGCGGATCAACGCCAACGGCCGCCAACTTAGCGCACAGGAGCAGCGACAGGCTGGCGTTACGACGCGATTCAGTTCACTAATTCGCTCGCTAGCCTGCGAGATTCGCGGTGACGTGTCGAAGGACATAGTACCTCTACCCGACATGCCAGAAATCAGTGTCGAATCTGCCAAGGAGCCGCACGGATATGGGATCACGGCAGAAGATACGCCATGGTGCAAACAGGGAATCCTCTCTGTAAAGCAGGTCAAGGAAAGCGAGGACGAGCAGACACTTGCGGATATCGCCGCGTCTGTCCTGCTTGAGGCGCCACTCGCCATGAGCAAGGAGCTCCTCGACATTCTATACGACTCCGACTCCGACGACGGCAAGCGTTTGGAGCAGTGCCTTGTGTCCTATGGTGAGGATCGCCTTGCATATGAGATCAAAGCGACGTTTTCTGTGCTACGCGAGGTCATAGAGGCGGTCTCACCGGATCGCAACTACCTACGAAAAACAGTACGACCGGGAACGGCATATCCAATCAAGGCTCCCTTTTACGCGATCTTCATGGCGTTTTTTGACTTGGTCGTGCGACAGCAGGAGACTCCGGACGATGCCAGGGCGATCCTGAAGGCGCTTGACGGACTTGATACGAAGCTCACAAAGGGAGCCCATTACGAAACGACGGAGAACCGTACCAAGAATATTGATCTAACGAAGGGGCTTATAGCAAGGTATTTCGTGAAGAAGGAGCCCCCAGCGTTGGGCCATGGCCCCTCACTCGTTCTTGACCTGGAGAATGCCATTCGGAGGTCGCGCATCGAGGCGCCCCGCTATGAGCTCAAACAGGGCTTGCTCCGCCTAGACGAGGCGAGGGATCAAGACGCGGAGCTTCCGCTGAAGCTCGTGCAAACCGTCTGTGCCATCGCGAACATTGGGCCGGAAGCTGATGGGTTCATTTACATAGGAGTTGCTGACAAGGACGATGATGCGAAGCGTATCGAAACGCTCGACGGAGTCACTGCTAAGGCGGTCGGCGACCGGTACATCGTAGGTCTCGAACGAGAAGCGGCGATCCAAAACATATCGCTTGAGCAGTACGTCCAGCGGATCGTCAGCATATTTCAGAATTGCGGATTGAGTGAGCCCCTGAAGGGTGACATACTGGCTAACACGGAGCCGGTGACTACCGGCGGCCTTACTGTAGTACGCATCCGGATACCGAAACAAGCGGCGCTGTCGTTCGTTGGCGAAGCGGCGTACCGCAGGGAGGGCTCGAGCAACAAGGAAATCAAGGGGCCGGAGATCGTGGCGGCAATGAAGTCCTTCGCGCCCTAATGTGCGTACGACGAGGGACACGTACGGCAAGGGACAGTCACCTATTTCTAGCGGCAGATATCGCCGTGTGCCACTGCTCTTGAGCAGTGCTGCTCCGCGTACATGTTTCACTTGCGGCTACGAAGAACCCGCGGAAGTCGGATCGGCTCTGGTGGGCGCCTCTGTTGTTAGGCGGCGTTGTCCCACACGCACGCCGCGCCGGGACGGCAAGGGACGGGACGGCAAGGGACAGTCACCTATTTCTGGGACGGCAAGGGACAGTCATCTATTTCTAGCGGCAGATATCGCCGTGTGCCACTGCTCTTGAGCAGTGCTGCTACGCGTGCATGTTTCACTTGCGGCTACGAAGAACCCGCGGAAGTCGGATCGGCTCTGGTGGGTGCCTCTGCTGTTAAGCGGCGTTGTCCCACACGCACGCCGGGCACGCGACCATGCGAGGACCGTCACAGATGGGACGTGCCGGGATACGCTGATGTTCGCGTGGATGACCTGTCTACCTGAACTGCACTGCTCAAGAGCAGTGGCACACGTTTTCAGCATCCGTCCGCTGGTGCGAGATTCGTATCTCGCACCTACCGACGGGGCCCTTTCCGCGGACTGCATGTCGATGCGAACAGCCATCGACATGGCACCCGGCAACACAACTATCGCCGATGCCATAAGCCGGCGCGGCGCTGCCGCTCGGGTCTTTATTCGATAATGCGCACGTTTGCGGCCGCCAGGTACTGCTTGGATATGCCGCCGCCCCAGTCGACCGACCAGGTGATGTACACGTCGAGCTGGTCGCCACACGGCGGATCCAGTGGTAGCGGGGCGTCGTCGCAGACCAGGTCGCCACGCGCGCAATCGCCGTAACGCACCGGCGGCTGGATCTCGTCGGCGCCGGCGGCAACATCTGCACTCCAGAGCACCTCGCCGGCACACAGGATGCTCGGATCACCGTCGTAGACCGACACGCGCTCGACATTCACCTCTCGCCCGCGCCAGTCGATGGCACCGGCGTCCCAATCGATATACATCGTGCCGCCCTGTGCATAGACCTGGAGTTCGGCGTTCTGCGGGTTGAAATCATCATCGCCGATGTAGTAGGTCTCTGAGTAGTCGCCCGTTTCGGAGTACCGGTTCTCGTAGTACACGTATTCGAGCGAGCCGATTAAGGGAATCGTATCGCCGCCGGTGCCGCCGGGATCCGACGAGTCGTTGGGGTCGTCATCTCCGCCTCCCGGGTCACCGTCGCCGCTGGATCCCCCCGCGCCGACGCCGTCGGGACCGACTCCCCAGAGTCCGCAAGCGCGATCGGCGAGTGTCCGACCGTCATAGCTCACCGACGCGTTCGACACCAGTGTGAACACGTGGCAGGCGAGCTCCCACGGCGAGAGGCCCTTGAAGAAGCGCGCCACCGACCAGCCCGCCTTGGTCAACTCACACATCGCCAACATCGTGATCTTCATGCCGGCGACCGCGCGGCGGAAATTGACGGGGTCGTCAGGGCTTTGAAAGCCGTCCATGAAATTCGAGGTCGCAACGCACAGACGATCAATCGCAATCGTCGGCGCCTTGCCGGTTACGAGCGTGTACGCTTCGCAACCCTTGCCGAGGATCCACTCCAGTTCGTTACCGAGATAGGTGCACCAGCCCTGATCAGGCTCCCAGGTCAACGCCTTCTCGGCGAGTGGGTTCGGGCCGTACGGCTTGATGCGCAAGGGGTCGTAGTCGGCGGTGGCGGTGAGATATACGATCGACTCCGCCTCGTTGATCGTCAGCTCGCCGTTCGCATCAACGTCGGCCACGATCACCGATGGCGGGTCGGTCGCCTCGAGCTGCATGGTGATGCGCAGGCCGTCGCCGTTCTCGGCGATATCCAGCGTATCGCCGGCGGGCAACGTGAACCTGGTGCCGTCTTCACGGATGTCCTGTTGCAGGATCATCCCGCCCGAGGCGCGTGTGAGCGCTACGCCGGTGATTTGCAGGCTGTCGGCGTACATGTCGCCAAGCACCCAGCCGATCGTGGTATTGCCCATACCCACGCCGAAGAGTGCCCCGGGCGGCCCCTCGGCTCCGGCGACGGTATAGGTGGGCACGGCGTTCGGATCGGGCATCCTCCGCTCAATCTCTGACAGGAGTTCATCCGCATCAGCCTCGATCTGCGCCGGATCGTCGGCGTCATCATTCTGAGCCTGCTCGGCCGGCGGACACCCGCCGATGATGATAACGCTCAGCAGGCCTGCCGCGGCCAGGGCCATCGGCAACCAGGTGCGACGGGCTCTTCGTCGATAGTACATCGTCCGACTCCTATTCCACGTACCCGTTTTGTAAGCCCAACATTCACATGGAGCGGCGACCCTGGATGTATTGCCGCGATCGCGGCGGGGGCCGGCCATGCTCCCAAACAGGCGGAATTGGTGTGGGCAGCGCCGGTTGATTCAGTTGCGCGGCGGCCGCCCACGAGAGCAACTGACTACTCGCGGAATCCCAACGTTGCGGCGTTCCGCATCTGCGCGCCAGATTGCGGCCGAAGCGGCCCACCTCCAGGCGCCCAGACCGAGTGTACCGCCCGGGGCTGCTGATTTCGATCAGAAACCCCGGGGATTCGCTATGATCCCGGCGGCAAGCACGGCCCGAGCGAGTGGCGTGCGTGCGCTTACTTGGGCGGTCGGGGTTACCGATGCGGATTACAATGTCGGCATGGTACGCCGAACCACCCAGGCCCGCTGGCTCGAACGCCGACTCCGCCCGGTCCGCGCCGTACCTGTGCTCATCGCCTACGCGGCGGCGGCGATCATCAGCGGCGTGGTCGGCTATTTAGTTATCTACACCTTCATGTCCGCGCTACCGCCCCTGCGGTTCTACCTTCTTCCGCTGATCCTCTTCCTCGGCGCCAGTTGGTATCACCCGCGCGCACGCGTGCTTCTCGTCGGCCTGCTGGTGTGGGTGCTGCTGCACGGCGTAGTCGGCTACACGATGGACGCCATTCAACCGCACGAGCCTGACGACTTGCTCACGCCATGGCCCGCCGTCGCCGCGCTCAGCGGCGCCATTTGGGCTGCGACCATCGGCGGCCCATGCGCCCTCGCCGGTGTGATCATGATCATCGCCCTTCGCCGTGCAGGCCACGGCTATCCTCGTGGCCACTGCCAGCGCTGTGGCTACAACCTCACCGGCAATACGAGCGGCCGCTGCCCCGAGTGCAGGACGCGGACAAGTCTCGTTCAAAGTCCAGAAGATCCCGCCTCTTAGGACTGCCGTCTGTGATCTCACGCAAGCCCGGCGTGAGGCTCGGCGGTCATTCCAAGTTACGCCGAATCGGCCAGGGGAATCAGTGTAACGGCCGGCGCCTCGCCGGACGCCGCCGATCGGCAGCGCCGGTTCGCGTCGACGGCCTGCGAGGCGCAGGCCGCTACAGGGCTCCGGCCAACGGGGATGGGGGCCGTGGCTCTGTGAGCGCGCGGGCTTGAGAAACAAAACGTCCGACTCGGGGGGCGGACGCTACTGCACGCGGACGCTACGTGGCGTGGACGCTACTTAACCTGGACGTTACTTGACGTGGACGCTGCGGTTTATTATGCGGCGTTGCGTGAGGCGTGTCAGCGGCTTACGAGCAGGTCGGTGAATGGATCGATGTCGCCGTTGTTGATCAGGCCGTCGCGGTTACAGTCGGCCAGGTGGCGGCTGCACTCGGGGTGCATCGTCGCATACGCCTCAGGGGCGGTCAGCGCGAGGACGAAGGCGTCTATGTCGGAGTTGTCGATCGCGCCGTTACAGTTCATGTCGCCGGCTGTGAAAGCGCATTCGTCGGGGACGCCGTCACCATTATTGTCGGATGAGAATCCGCTCTCGATGTCGTTGACATCGGGGATTCCGTTGCAGTTGCAGTCGGGGGCAAACGGCCAGGCCATTTGCGCGCCCTGGTGAATCACCGCCGGGCCGCTTGCGAGCGGTTGCTGAACCCAGGCGATGATCTTCATGTCTTCCTGCTCTATCCAGCTTGTCATGTCAAACTCGAACGCGTGGCTGACGATCACGCACTCGCCCGGCGTCAAGTTGATGATCTGCTCGTACGGGGCGCGGCGCAGGCCATTACGATGGTGCGCGCCGCCGGTCGGCCAAAGGTCGAGTACATCGCATAGATAAACGCGCACGTCCTTGGCCGCGCCGTCGCTCTCCAGGCAGATGCGGGCGCTCACGCGATATGTCGTTTCTTGCAGGAGCGTGGCGGTCAACTGCATGGTTACGTCGGTGGGGACGTCCCGACGTGCCGTGTACTCATCTTCGTAGAGCCGAATCATCTCCTGGAGATCGAGCACGCCGCCAAGAACGTGGGTGACGCCGTCAAACCAGACGTCCGGCGTGCCCGGCGCGCCGTAAAACTCGTGCATCCGCGCATAGCCCCAGCTCGTGTCCCAGTCATCGCCGACGTGAACTTGCAGGGCGATGAAGTCGTCAGGGTGGGCGTCGATCATGATGCCGAGCGCACGGCCGGCGTAGATGCAGAACCCTCAGGTCGATCTCATGAAGTCTTCGGCAACGACAGACCGATCAGCCGCGTGCGCGATTCCCGGGCCGACAAGCGCGAGCACCGTCACGCTGACCACAACATGGCCACCTACCGCACTCCAGGCTGACAACAGCCGATTCACACACGCTCCTTCAGCAGCGTTTATGCCCGCGGCGTCCAGAACCCGCCGCATTGTTCATTCGAGGCTACCGGCGACGGCTGCGTAGTTCAAGGTTGAACCGAGTTTCCGCCCGCGCATCGGGCATACAGGTGCCCGGCGGCTGGTGTTTATGGGACGACGGCTGCGGGGTCTCATGGATGGCGCTGTCGATGCGAGGTGGTGCACGCTGCGTACGGCGGCCGGCGGGGCGCCGGCCGTTACAGCACGCGGGGTTGCGCCGGAGCCGCTGCGGCGGCAGCGGCGCTATTCCGCCGGACCGATCGAGGTAATGAACTTGACGCTGCGGCGGGCGGTAGCGGCGCTGGCGCGCGGGTGAACCGGGAGGTTTACGACTTCGTTGCAGGCGCGGTCCGCCTCGGGACACATGCCGGTGTGGTAGCCGTAGGCCTCGAGCGGCGTTTCGATCGGGTGCAGGGGGCATTCGAACCAACTGCCGAGCTCGACGAAGTGGCCGGCGGCGGTCGCCAGCGCTTTGGCCTTATCGCGAACTCTGACCGGGTAGCGCACCAGCACCGGGTCGATGTCCTTCGGCAAGTGCGGCAGCGGCCAGCCGCACTCGGCGAGCAGTTCATCGTATATGCGCGTCAGCCGTTTGCGGTGATCAGCGGCGCGGTCGCGTTTGCGCAATTGGCGTGCCCCCGCCGCCGCCTGCATAGCGCTCATGCCCTTGAAGAAATCCGGCTCCATCGTCGGTTGAAACTCGCAGGTCGACGATGAGCCGACAACCAGGCCCTTCTTCGTGAGGAATCTAAAGAGGTTCTGGGCCAAAGCGGTTGTGCGCGGATAGATGACTGTGCGATACACCATAAGCTGCGCGCGGAGCAGCGCCACTTCCTTGGCGCTCGGCTGAATAAGCTCACGCTCGCACAGGGCCGCGATCTTGTCGGCGAGCTCCGTGTCCGAGACCAGGGCCATGCCGCCGAGACCGCTGGTGTACGGCTTGTTCCACTGAAATGAAAAGTAGGCGCCGACGCCGAACGTGCCGACTGTCTGGCCTTTGTATTTTGAGCCGAGCGCGAGACAGCAGTCCTCGACCACGGGCAGGCCCTTGCGCTGGGCGATGTCCATGATCGCGCCCATATCGGCCGGGTATCCATAGGTGTGCTGGGCGATGATGAGCCGGGTCTTGGGCGTGAGCTTGGCCTCGATCAGATTGGGATCGAGGTTGTACGTGACGGGGTCGATATCGACGAAGATGGGCTTGGCGCCGACGTACGTGATCGGGTTGACGGCCATCACGCAGGTGTAGCCGGGTATGATGACCTCGTCGCCTTCGCCGATGCCGAGCCCCCTGAGCAACGCATGGAGCGCCACTCGTCCTTTCCAGAAACCGAAGGCACGCTCGCGCCCGAAAGCGGCGGCGAATGCCCGCGGGTAGATGCTGACTAAATCGGTGCCCACCGTAATCAGGTTTCCTTTTCGAACCAGACGCCCGTGTCGTTCTGGTGCACGATTCTCCAGCCGATCTTCTTGTAAAAGCCGATGGTACGCGCGTTGGTTGGTTGAGTCGAATGCCCAACGCGATCGAAGCCGTCGCGTTTGAAGTAGATCATGAACTCATCGACGAGCGCCGCCGCGACCCCGCCGCCGCGATACTCGGGATCGACGGCGTGCCCCAGCATGCGCGCCTGGCATAGATTCTGCGGGCCCGTGTCGCTGATGGGCTTCGATCCGCCCTTTTGACCCGGCAAGAGCGAGCGCAGCGCGGTCTTGAGGTGCGCCGTTCGCCGCCACACCTTCTGCCGCACCATCGAGTTCACGAAGAATCGCCACACGAGCAAGGGGATAAACAACGCGGCGTTACGGCGATAGAACAAGCGGAAATGCCGCTGTGTGTCGCCGGCGCCGGCGACGTAGCCGACGATGCGCCCGCTCGCCTTGTCGCGGGCCAGGAATGCGTGGCTGGTCGGGTGATAGAGAAACTCGCGAAAGAAGCGGTACAGGAACGTGGGTCCCAGCGCCGTCAGGAAATACTCGCGGAACATCTCCTCATGAAAGCGCGCCAGCTCACCAATCTCCTCACGGCGCATCTCGTGGATTTCGATTTTGTCGGGATCGAATTGCTTGGGCATGGTTCGGTGTCCTGGTGGTCGAGAGCGACGGCGCGCCGGGTATCGGCGTCGCTATCTACCATTCTACCTGCGGAACTGGCTCACGCGCGTGAACGGCCAGCAAGATGCGTTCGGTGCGCTGCGCGATTTTGCCGCGATCAAAGCGCTGAGCGAGCTCGAGCGCATTTGCTCGGATTCTGGCGCGAATATCCTCATTGTCGGCCAGTTCGCGGACGGCATCCGCTACCTGCTGCGCGTTGCCGGCCTCAAAGAGCCGCCCGACGTCGTAGCGCTTCACAAGCTGCTCGGCCTCACAACCGGCGGTGACGATCGCTGGCACCCCCGCGGCCAGGGCCTCGTACATCTTGGAAGGCATCGTCCCGGGCAACGAAGCGGCCAGCGGTATCAGGCTGGCATCCATGCTGGCCAGAATCCCGGGCATGCGGTCCTTTGGCTGGCGGGAATGAAACTCGATGTTGCTCAGGCCGTACTCGCCGGCGAGCTTGACCAGGCCTTCCTTGGTCGGGCCGTCGCCAACCATGACAAATCGGATATCGTCGCGGTCGCGCAAAAGCCGGGCGGCTTCGACAACCACCTCCAGCCCCTGGAAGATCCCGTGCAGGCCACAATAACCCGCCGCGAACTGGCCGGGCCGAATGCCGAAATCAGCGCGAATCTCCTCGCTGCGCAGCTCGGGCCGAAAGAACTCGGTGTCGACGCCGTTCGAGATGACACTGCACTGGATTTTCGGGAAGCGCGACTTGACCTGTTCAACGGCTCCGGGATTCGTGAGCGCTACACACGCCGAGCGGTGATAGCACCAGCTCTCGAGGGCCTCGAGTATCTTGACCTGGCTGCCGCCGATCATGTCACCCATGCGGACGGCGACATCGGGCCAGATGTCGGAGACCATCATGACCAGTTTTGACCGGGTAAACCATGACATGGGGGCGGCCGCCATCCCGAGGAAGAGCGGCGGGCTCTCCAGGACCAGCAGATCCTGCTTGCCAACGAACCAGGTACCCAGCAGCAGTGACGAAAACACGAACGACATGTAGCTGACCAGGCGCACCAGCAGATTCTGCGACTTTGACGGCAGAATCCATGTGCGTATAACGCGCATGCCGTTCATTTCTTCGCGCTTGAAGATCTTCCAGCGATAGTCTTTGAAGACCTTGCCGGTCGGATAATTGGGCATGGCGGTCAGGATGGTGATCTTGTGGCCGCAGGCGCGCAGGCGGATTGCGAGTTCGTTGAGCCGGGCCTGGGGAGCGCCCATCTCCGGCGGAAAATACTGTGTGAGAATCGCGATCCGCATCGAGACAGACTCCTACAGCGCAGGTCAAACCCGGCCGGGAGCGGTTCCAGGCTCGCGGCCGACGGCTGTCACAATATCGGGACTTTATCGCCCTCGCTTGCGACCCACAACAGATCAGCCGGAAAGCGCCGCGCCGTCAGCAGCCCCGGATTCGGCAAGCACAACTGATCGTCAAAACCCGGACCGCACGCTCTTACGAGCACGTGCTTGCCCCACGCCGGTGAGTCGGCGTCGAAGGTCAGCGACAGCGCGGGTCGCTTACTCGCTTCGGCCACGGTGGCAAACAGCGCAACCATGATAGTGGGCTCGGCGGAGCGCGTCGTGAACGTCAGCGTCGGCGCCGGCTCCTTGCGGCCGTACACGCGACTGTGCCAGCCGCGGATCGGGTCGGTCTCGCCGACAGCTACGTGCGCCGTGGCACCGTTTGACGCCAGGCCGCACGCGTGCAGATTCGCCCCGTGTGGATCGGTGGTCCGCGCCGCGCACGGACCATCCAGCACCACGTCGTGCCCCGGCGCGATGTGCCAGAGTTGCGAATAGCTGTGCGCGACATGCGCGTCAAACGAATCCAGCACCAGCAGATACCGCCCCCTCTTCAGCAGCAGGCAACGCGCATGATGCACGCGCGGACGCAAATGGCCGAAGGCCTGGCTCGTGGCCGCGGCGAAGCCGAACCGCTCATCGGCGTGATATTTGAAGAACGTGGACTTGGGGCGCTGGAGCCAGCGGAACGCACGGTGCGCGATGGCCGCGCCGCGCCCGTCAACCAACACGACATTGTGTCCGCTGGAGTGGCGGAAATACGTGCGCCAGTGCCAGTCATCGTTGTACATGTACGTGCCGCGATCGACCAGCCAGTCCTTGCCGCCGGCCGAATACAGCACCTCCAGGTTGTCGCAGTGCGCGTGCAGGATGAAGCGCCCGCAGCGGAACAGCACAAACTCGCTCTGTTCGGTCCAGCCGCCGCGCCAGGTGTAGTGGCCGCTGATGTCGTGGGGTTTGTCGTTGACCTCGGGGGATCGTGATGCCAGCCGATCGAATCTGTCGGCGGCGTCGGGCCCGAGCAGCCACAGGGCCTCTTCACGAAACTCGCCGGCGCC
>CAXXWX010000010.1:0-190562 GCA_963675745.2 Phycisphaerae bacterium | reverse complement strand
GGATATCACGAATGACAGGCATGTTCCATTTTCTGATGGTGTTCAGGAACATAAGGCTTTCACCGACATCATGACCGATCGGGTTGACGGAATGATACGGGCGACGACCGGCGGCTCCGGCCGATGGCCGATCGCTGTGATACTACCAGATCCCGGCGATACATTGCAAGCGGCTGTCCGCGGAATCGTTTTTTATGCGGACGGTCCGTCCGGAGATGAAATATACCGCAGCTCTTGAAATGAGGCCCTGCCTGCATTACATTCCGCTTCGGCGGCACGGTTTGGCATCGGGGACGGCAAACCGTGCCGGCGTTTGTGATCCGGCCCCGACAGACCGCCCGGCAAGGGCCTCGACAAAGGAACGCCTCATGAGATGGATGTCAACAAGGGTCGTGTTTTTCTGGATGCTGTTCATCGGTGCCGCTGCCGGGGCAGCCGATACCGGCAGCCCGACGGCCGCCGGGGCAACGGAAATGCATCTTCATCATGATTTCGGTGTGGTGCTCGAGGGGACCGAGGTCCGCCATGACTTCAGCGTGCGCAACGACAGCGCAACGACGCTGGTCATCGATCGGGTCCGGACCGGCTGAGGCTGCGCCGTGGTCCGGGTTCCGGACCCCATCCCGCCCGGCGGCGAGGAAACATTGACGCTCAGAATCAACACTTCGGGTTATGGCGGCTATCCCCTTCGCAAGGAGGCCCGGGTCTTCGCCAAAGGATCCGAGAAACCATTTCTCAAATTGACGGTCAGCGGCCGGGTGGAATCTTTCGTGTCGATTCAACCACGGCGGGCGGTGCTCAGGGGCAGTGCCGACCGGCAGCCGCGGGCGACCATCGAGATCGTCCCCCGTGACCGGTATCCATTCCGTCTCATCGGTCCCGACCGGCACGAGGGGCGGAATTTCCGCTACCGCGTCGAAACGGCCGAGCGGTCGGGCCGGCCGGTGTATCGGCTGCACGTCGAGAATGTCAAGCCCGAAGGGCATTACGAAGATGTCATCGTGCTGAGAACGGACAGCCCGGTCCACCCCCGCATCACCGTGCCGGTTTTTGGACGCATATCGATTCAGTATAAGGCAAGGGAGCACTGAAGATGGCGACACCCTTCAAGGTCGTGGCCTTTGACTGCGACGGCGTCATGTTCGATACCGAAAAGGCCAACAAGGCGTTCTACAACCGGATTCTCAATCATCTCGGTATGCCGGACATGACGGCCGAACAGTTTGCTTATGCCAACATGCATACGGCCGACAAGGTCCTCGCGTATCTGTTTCCGGATCCGGTCATGTATGCAACCGCCCAGTCCTGTCGCGGCCGGATGGGGTATCAACCCTTTATCGAACACATGCAGATGGAGCCCCATCTCAAACCGCTGCTCCGCCGGCTGCGTCCTCACTACCACACCGCTGTCGCCACCAACCGGAGTGACTCCATCGCCATGGTCATTGATACGTTCGATCTGGCGGACGATTTCGACTACGTGGTCAATTCCCTCGATGTGGCACATCCCAAACCCGCGCCTGACCTCTTGTTGAAGATCATATCCCATTTCAGGGTAACGCCCGATCAGGTCCTCTATGTGGGAGATTCCGAGCTGGATCAACTGGCGGCCCGGGCGGCCGGTGTTTTTCTGGCCGCCTTCGGCAACCCGCATCTCGATGCGGATTTTCATATCGGGAATCTGAAGGAACTGGAATCCATATTATCGGTCTGAGTGTTTCTCCAGAGCCGGCCATGCGGCAGGGGCATCACCGATGACACGGTAGTTGAATTCATAGGCCAGGCTGCGGCTCCAGTCGGCATCGAACAGGGTCTTGTAGCGGGTGCCGTACAGGGGGCCGGCCGGTTTGCCATAGGAAAAGAACCAGTTGACGATGGGACGGCCGGTGAAGCCGAGTGTGATCCAGTAGGCCCCCGGCGACAGCTTCAAATCGGTTTCGTCAAAGTCGAAATCGAACCAGTCATATCCGGCCGTGACAGGAATCTCCGCCAGATCCGTCATGCGGCTGGTGGCGATTTGACGTCCCGGTTGCTGCCGGTGGTCCGCGAAGAGTTCAATCCAGAGCTGACCGTGACCGCCGAAACGGTGCAGCGCCAGACCAATTTTCTGCAGACGGATCGGCCGGTCGAGGATGAAGACCTGGGCGTATTGCCGGCCCTGGGTGGTGACATATTCGGCCGTTTCCACCAGAAAGGTTTTGCGCATTTCCGATGTGCCCTCCGGTCCCGGCCGAATCTCCCGACGGGTTTCAAAAAAATCGATGCGCCGTGGAAATTCGAGGTTGCCGAGGCGGATCGGAACGGAAAAAGCCAGCCGTTCAAACGGTGTCGGCGTCAGGCCGATGGGCGGCCCGGGAACAGGGGGGCGTTTCAGACGTTCGAAGGGGGCATCGACCGGCGGGCACAGCAGTAGCTCCCGGGGGCCGTACTCGGTGCGGCGGGCCGTCAGGCGGGTGCTGTCATCGACAAAAGACGCTTCGATACTTTCCTCGAATCGGGGGGCAGGGGCCGGCGGTGACCAGCGCAGGAGACCGTCCTGCTTGGTTTCGTCGTTGTCCAGGCCGGTCTCGATCCTGACAAATCGATTGCTCACGAACATTTCGGTGCCGGCCGGGTCAAAGGGGACCCATTCAAGATCGGAAAAGTAGACTTCGATCCAGGCATGCCGGCCGCGGGCCATCTTCATGGTCAGCACCTCGCCGGGCAGATCGATATCGTAAGGCCTGTCGAGCACCACCCCGTTGACGATGCGGACGGGAATGCCGACCGCCCTCATCAGGGCGGCTGCCAGATGGGCGTAATTCTGACAGTTGCCCCGGCCGGTGGACAGGGAATAACGGGCGTCGTTACGGGGTGGATCGAGGACATAGTGCATATGGTCGACCACCCATGTCAGAATCTTCTGGACGGCATCGAACTGGGTAGATGCGGCGGCGGTGATGGCGTCGGCACGTGAGCGGATGGCATGATCCGAGGCCGGGGCCAGGGGGGTGCTCGTCAGATAGGACGGATGGCGTCGGGTGGTTCCGGCAGCGGAAAGGGGGCGGTGGTCTCCAGACGGGCCAGGTCGACCCGACAGTGGGAGTTGAACTGCAGGGAGACGGTGATCGGTGCCGGTGCGCCCGTCCAGGCCAGCGACACCACCTGATTACCCCGCCGGTCCGTATGTTGTCGCCGGTGGTCGGGTGATGGCGTCGCCCGCAACGCCACATCCGATATGCGCTGCTGATAGGTCGGGGACGAAAAGGATGCCGGCAGGACGCAGCTGAGTTCCAGACGGCCGGTGGCGCGACCGGGGTTGATCCGCTGGGTCAGCCGATAATCGATGCGGGACTGCTGTCCTCCGGTGAGGATGGTGTTCTCCCCGGATGCCGGCGCCGCCAGGATGAATGGGATGGCCAGAACCGCCGCCCATGCCCGTCGAAGCACCGGATACCCCCCCCGTCTGCAGCAACACCCGGGGGCAGAGAGGGCGCCGGATGCCATCACACCCGTCCGGCAGGTTTCATATTTTCCTTGAAAAACGCATAATAGCTCAGCACTTTGCGGATATAAGACCGGGTGGACCTGAAGGGCGGGATGCCGCCGTGCTTTTTGACCTTGCGGCTACCGGCGTTGTAGGCGGCCAGGGCGAGTTCGAGGTTGTTGCCGAAATTTTTTTGAGCTGTTTGAAATATCTGACCCCGCCGTCGATGTTATGGGCCGGATCAAAGATATTCTCGACCCCCAGCGCATCAGCGGTGGTGGGCATGAGCTGCATCAAGCCCTTGGCGCCGCTTCTGGAGACGGCGCGGGGATTATAACCGGATTCCGCCATGATGATCGCCTTGATCAGTGCCGGATCAACCTGATGCCGCCGGGCCGATGTCACGATGATCGAATGGAACAGGTGCTGTTTCTTGGCCAGGAAATAATGGTCGGCAGATCGTCCGGGGGCGGGCGGTTGGGAGCCGCCGGCCGCAGCGTCCGACGGGCGCCGGAGGGGCACCATCAGTGTCGGTGGAGGGAGTTGAAACGGCCGGGTGTCACGATCGGAGGGAACCGACAGCCGGACATTCAGTTCGATGGTCTGTTCGAAGGCTTCCGCCTTGCCCGGAGAAGACACCGGGGTCTGCAGCGCCAGCGGGCCGGGCATCAGCTGACCGGCCGCCAGAATCGTTGCCAGAACGGCCAGGCGCCATCGGGTCCGCAGAGATTTTACCGGCGCATCACGCTGCAGGTTCAGACCGAACCGGTTGATCCGGGTTATGATCAGATGAAAAAAGGTCATGGCGAAGATCCGTCAGTTGTCGATATGGACTATACAGACCCATATTCAGTGTGTCAATACGTTTTGGACACCATATGTTGAATGTTATGGGTCATGGCTTCATCAACAGCGCTGCGGATGGACATTCACCGCTCCACTCGGCCAAGGCAAAGCCGACAGTGGCTACTGGTTGCCGAACCCGTTCTGTTCTCCGCAATCGGGGCATTGCCAGGTAATGCCGTTGCAGGACATTCCCCAGAAGTTTTCCAGCATACAGTCCTGACAGATGTTGAAGCCACAACGGCAGCGCCAGCAAAACGGTACGGTTTTGCCACAACAAGAGCAGACCCGTTCTTTTCGGTGTCCGTATCGTTTGCGGTATCCCGGTTTGGGCTCAGGTGCCGGATGTGGATGGGGCATGCCAGTTGGGTCCTTGTCGTTCGGCGGCATTGATGTTAGAGTCAGTATTCACTGTCGTTATCGGAAACACCCGGTTAAGGTCGTGATTGGGAATATATCATCAAACCCAATTGTCATGGATAGCATCAGGCAGCCCTTTTTATACCGGGAAACTAATACCCGCGCCAGATCTTGTCAAGCCGGCGGCCGCCGCCGGGTCCTCACCGACATGAATCGGCGGCCACTTTCACGACCATGGCGTCTTAAATGGAAATGCGATGGGAACAGACAAAACGATTTATCTGGTAGACGGAAGTGCCTACATTCACCGGGCCTATCATGCCATCCGCAGCCTTTCCAATTCCAAAGGCCTGCCGACCAATGCCGCGTTCGGTTTTACCCGCATGCTCATTAAGCTTCTGGAGGACCGTGCGCCCGAATTTGCCGCCATGGTGTTCGACGCCAAGGGACCGACCTTCCGGCATGACCTGTTTGCCGAATACAAGGCCAACCGGCCATCGATGCCGGAGGACCTGGTGGTACAGATCCCCTATATTCACCGGATTACCGACGGATTCCACCTGCCGCTGGTTGAAATGCCCGGATTCGAAGCCGACGATTTGATCGGCACCCTTGCCCGGCAGGCGCAGGCGGCGGGATTCGAGGTGGTCATGGTGACCGGCGACAAGGATTTCATGCAGCTTGTCGATGAGCGGGCGCACATCTGGGATCCGATGAAGGACGAGGTCATCGACATCGACACCATCCGCCGGACCCGTGCCATCGAACCGTCGCAAACCATCGACATGATGGGGCTGTCGGGAGACAGCGCCGACAACATCCCCGGGGTGCCCGGCATCGGCCCGAAGACGGCTCTCGATCTGATCCGGACCTACGGCAGCCTGGAGCGGATTTATGAACGGATCGACGAGATCAAGAAAAAGAAATTGCATGAAAATCTGCTGCGCTACCGGGAGCAGGCTTTTCTCAGCCGCCGGCTGGTTCGGATCGACACCCGCGTGCCGTTGACCTTCGATCCGGAGCGCTACCGGATTCGGAAACCGGATGACGATCGCCTGTCGGCGCTGTTCAAGGAGCTTGAATTCCGTCAGCTGCAGCAGCGCTTCGCCACGGCATCGGACCGCAGCCGTAAGGACTACCGGGCGATCACCCGCCGGCAGGACCTGCAGCAATTGATCGAACGGCTTGAGCAGGCACCGGAACTGGCCGTCGATACCGAGACCACTTCCCGGAATCCCATGCGGGCCTCCCTGGTGGGCATCTCGCTGGCCGTTCGCGCGGATGAGGCCTTTTATGTTCCCTGCGGGCACCAGGGGGACGATGCCGCCGGCCAGTTGGATTGTGACACGGTCCTGGGGCTGCTGCGGCCGCTGCTGGAGAATGAACGGATCCATAAGGTCGGCCAGAACATCAAATACGACTGGATGGTGTTCAAACGACACGGCATCGATCTGGCCGGCGTTGTGTTTGATACCATGCTGGCGTCCTACCTGCTGAACCCGTCCAAACGGGCCCATAGCCTGGATCAGATTGCCCTCGATTTTCTGGATTACCGCAAGATCAAGTACACGGATGTCTGCGATGGCGGACGGGCGGCGGGTTTCGAGACCGTTCCGATTCAGAAGGCGACCCCTTATGCCTGTGAGGATGCCGACATCACCCTGAAGGCCCGTCAGATCCTGACGCCACGGCTGGACGATATCGGCCTGAGCGACCTGATGCAGACGGTGGAGATGCCGCTGGTTCCGGTGCTGATGCAGATGGAAATGAACGGCATCACCGTCGACCGGGATTGCCTGCGCCGGCTGTCGGCGGACTTCGAGGCACAACTCGACACGATTGAACGGGACATTTACATACTGGCCGGTGAAGAATTCAATATCAAATCATCCCAGCAGCTGGGACACATCCTGTTCGACAAACTGAAACTGCCGGTGCAGAAGAAAACCCGGAAAAAGACCGGTTATTCCACCGATGTCGATGTGCTGACCGTTCTGGCGAAACACCACGAACTCCCCGAGCAGGTCCTTCGGCACCGCACGCTGGCCAAACTCAAGTCAACGTATACCGATGCCCTGCTGGGACTGATCGATCCCGCCACCGGACGGATCCACACGTCCTATAACCAGACCGTCACGGCGACCGGCCGCCTGAGCAGTTCGGACCCGAACCTGCAGAATATTCCCATCCGAACCGAGGAAGGCCGCCGGATCCGCAGCGCTTTCGTGCCCCGGAAGGGATGGCGGCTGATGTCGGCCGATTATTCCCAGATCGAACTCCGGCTGCTGGCGCACTGTTCGGGCGACCCGCTCCTGATCCGCTCTTTTCAGGAGGGTGAAGATATCCACACGCGCACGGCCACCGAGGTGTTCCAGGTCTTTCCGTCGTTCGTCACGCCCGAGCTGCGCCGCCAGGCCAAGGCGATCAATTTCGGCATCATTTACGGCATGAGCCCCTATGGCCTGTCCCGGCAGCTCGGTATCAGCCAGAAGATGGCCGGTACCTATATCGATCATTATTTCAGCCGGTACCGCCGTGTCAAAACCTTCATGGAAGAAACCATTGCGTCGGCCCGTGACAGCGGACAGACCCAGACGCTGCTCAACCGGATCCGTCTGCTGCCGGACATCGACAGCCGCAACCGAAACGTGCGCCAGTTCGCCGAGCGAACCGCCGTCAACACACCGATTCAGGGGTCGGCCGCCGACCTGATCAAGATGGCCATGATTCACGTGGACCGCGCTTTTCGGGAAAAGGGACTTGCCGCCGCCATGCTGCTGTCGGTCCATGACGAGCTGGTATTCGAGGTGCCGCCGTCCGAGGCCGATATCGTCGAGTCGCTGGTGCGGACCGAGATGGAGTCCGTCTGGCAGCTCAAGGTGCCGCTCAAGGTCAACATCGCCTGGGGAGATTCCTGGGATGAAGCCCACTGAGCGTCGGGGGGTGACACCCGGCGACACCGGGTCGGACGGGGCCGGATCAACGGCCGGTATGGCTCGCCGCCGATCGATGGGTGGAGGTGAAGATGGAAGTCCGTTATCGTTGTCCGTGGGCGGGGAATGATCCGCTTTACGTGGCTTACCACGATGTCGAGTGGGGGGTCCCCCTGCATGATGACCGCCGGTTGTTTGAATTTCTGGTGCTGGAAGGTGCCCAGGCGGGCCTGAGCTGGCTGACGATTCTCAGGAAAAGGGCGCATTACCGCCGTGCCTTCGAGGGCTTCGATCCGGTTCACGTGGCCGCCTTCGACGCCGGGCGAATCGAACGGCTGCGGTCCGATCGGGGCATCGTTCGCAATCGCCTGAAAATTCGTTCGGCGGTAACCAACGCACGCGCTTTCCTGAAGGTACAGGCCGATTGCGGCAGTTTTGACACCTATTTGTGGGGATTTGTCGATGGACGGCCGTTGACGAACCACTGGCGGCTTCCGGACCAGGTGCCTGCCGAAACGGCGCTGTCGGCCGTTCTGAGTCGTGATCTGAAACAACGGGGCTTCACCTTTGCCGGTCCCACGATCTGTTATGCTTTCATGCAGGCCGTGGGGCTGGTCAACGACCACCTGATCGACTGCTTCCGCCATCGTGAGATCGACCGGTCGTCTTTGCAACCCTGATGCCAAGGAGGATTTACATGCCGGTACCGTCCACCGAAGACGTCAAAAAAAAGATCCGTGCTTTCGGCGCCGACCGGGTCGGTGTTGCCGATGTCGACGTATTGCGAACCCTGCCGGTCGATCCGTCTGATCTGCTCGATGCCTATACCCGGGCCGTTGCCATTGCGGTCCAGCTTCCTTTCAGCGTGTTTGCCCGGATCGATGACCGGCCGACACCGCTTTACGCCGCTCTTTACCAGACCGCCAATCGGCGGCTGGACGACATCGCCCTTCAGTCGGCCGTTATGCTGCAATCGATGGGGTTCGAAGCGCTGCCGATTCCGGCCTCGCAGGTGCTCGATAAACAGCGCTGGATGGGCGCCATCAGTCACAAGGCCGTCGCCATCGCCGCCGGCCTGGGATGGCAGGGAAAGAACCTTCTCGTGATCACCCCTGATTTCGGATCGTGCGTGCGGCTGGTCACCGTGCTGACCGATGCACCGCTGACCGTCGATGCACCGCTGGAGAACCGCTGCGGCCCGTGTATGAAATGCCGGGAGGCCTGCCCGGCCGGTGCCATCCGGGGCGTTTCCACCGATCGTCACTATGCCAGCCGGGAGGAAGCGCTTGACTTCGAGCGCTGTGTCAGTCAGGTCACCGCATTTGCGGCCCTGGCGCATGTGGGGGCGCCGATCTGCGGTATTTGCATCCGGGCCTGTCCCTACAGCCGAAGGCGGCCGGCGCCCGTCGGTGCTTGACAACGCGGCCGGCGGCCGGCATAATTCGACAGGATCGCCGGCCAACGCCGCCGGCCCGTCCAACCGTTCCCGCAATTAAAGAAAAGCGCCGTTTCCGACGATACATGTCGATATATACAGACCCAGGCTGAGCATTTCAAATTTTATGAAGGGTTGTTCGTGGCGGTGAACGATCCTCCGATGGAGTCGACCATGGCGTATTGCAGCGACTGTCAGCGTGAGCATTGTGCGGGCTTCATCTCGACCCGGTTCGCCGGCACCGACGGCGTCTCGCTCGAGACGGAAAAATGGGCCCAGGTATTCGAAAAGCAGGGATTCAGGTGCGTCTACTTTGCCGGTGAGGTCGATCGGCCGCCGGAGCGATCGTTTCAGGTTCCCAAGGCCCATTTCAAGCATCCTGAAATCCAGGATATCTACCGGAAATGTTTCGGGAAACGGGTGCGGGAGCGGTCGGTGACCCGGCAGATCCACGCGGTCAAGGAAGCGCTCAAGGACCAGCTCTACCGGTTCATCGAGTCGTTCGACATCGATCTGCTGGTGCCGGAAAACGCCTTGACCATCCCCCTGAATCTTCCGTTGGGGATGGCGCTGACCGAGGTGATTTCGGAAACGGGCATCAAGACCATCGCGCATCACCATGACTTTTTCTGGGAACGGCAGCATTTCAAGACCAATGCCGTCTGGGAATATCTGAACATGGCATTTCCGCCCCATCTGCCGTCGATCCTGCACGCCGTCATCAACTCCTCGGCCGACAATCAGCTCAGTTTCGGCGATCGGTTGCCGCGGATACGCGCCCTCGTCCACCTCGAAGAGGTCTTCGAAGACGCCCTCGACCTCGGGCGTCTTGGCCGAGGCGGGCTGGTATTCGACGTTGCCGTCCGGCAGTCGCCGGGCCGTGACGGTCGTGCCGGCGGCGGGAAACTTGATCGACTCCGATTGGCCGTCCTGCTGAACCTGCGTGCCGCAATTGGGGCCGAAGGCGACGCGGGCGGCGGTTGGGACGCCGTCGTCCAGTGCCAGCACCTCCCACTCGATTTCCAGCGTGTTGCGTGACGACTGCTCATGACGCTCGAAGACCTGCTGGTCCACCTTGATGGCGGTCGTCATCTCGACGGTGTTCGTGCGTTGCTCGCTCCAACGCTGCCCGACCGCGAAACGCGGCCGCAGGGTGTAGCGTTGTTCGGCATCGGCAAACGTGGAGGTAAAAGCGGTGAGGGTCACAACGGCAACGACGGCGGCGAGCGGTCTACGTGGCATGATTGATTCCTCCGAGCGGCGTGCGTCGGGTGGCCGACCCGACGGGGCGTTCGCGCGTAACGTTATGGCGGCACACGCGCAGCGCGTCAACCCGCGCCGGCGGCAAATGCCGGCGTCGCCGGCGGGCGGGCGCTTCTCGCGCGCGACTGGCCACGCATCGTATGATGTGCCCAGGTGTGCCGGCTGGCGAGTAGTGCGCGTCCGCGGCGTACCTCGGCGAACTGAACGGGACGAACGACGGCCTTGGCCGGCTGATCGAGGCCCGGCGGCCGCGGGCCGATGGCGGTACAATGACGGCGGCGTATTACTACGACGGCGTGCGGCGGATTCAGACGCGGACGCTCGATGTGCCGGCTGATCCGAACTACGCCGCCGCGACGAGGCGTGATTACGTGTACGGACCGGGCTACGTGGACGAATTCGCGGCAGTGATCGACAACGCCGACGATCCGAACGCCGTCACGACGTTCGTGCTCCAGGACGCCAACTTCAACGTCGTGGCCCTGGTCGATCCCAACGGCGTGGTGCTGACGCAGTGGCAATACACGCCCTACGGCGAACCGATCGTACGCGACGATCTCGATCCAAACGCACCAGAAACCGCCATGGGCCACCAGGGCCTGTTCTTCTACCGGCTTGATGGCGACGGAACCGCCGCAGCCCTGACGCCGGCGTCGGTTGGGCTGTATTACAATCGGGCGCGCTGGTACAGCCCCGCGCTGGGGCGGTTTGTGCAGCGGGATATGAACGAGTCGGGGCTGCCGTTGCCGCTTGGCTTTACGATGCACGGCTTTACGCCGGAATCGGCCGCACCGTCTCTCGACGTATGGCTGCACTTGAATGATTGCCTCAACCTGTACTGCCCGGGGACCGGCTACCCGGTCAGAGCACAAGATCCTCTGGCTTGTTCAGCTTTGCGGGTACGCTATCTGCACACCCTTGGGCTACCGACATGGCCACCGATACCGCCGAGCACGGCATCTCAGTGCTGGATGCGCTTGGGGGGATCGCCGGCTTCATGGAGGAGAGAAATCTCCAGCTCGAGCTGTTCGCCGACATGAGCGCCGCAGGTAATCAGGATGGCGCGCTCCAGATGCAGCAGTGCACCCAGGCCGCGCGAAATGCTATTCTAGTCCTCGGTATCCTCACGGCCGGCGCCCAATTCGCGGACTTTGCCAGTGGGCCAGTGAAAGGGCTGCTCGGCAGCGGCGGGCGCACGAACCTTCGCGAAATGAAGAAGCTGATGAGCTTGTGGGACAAATCGACGTCGAGAACCTTGGCGGAGAGTATTCGATACCATGCCGCGGAACATGGTGGAGATGTTCTCAAGTACTTGAGAAAGGCCGCGAACTTCAACAAACGTGGCGCGAGGAGAACGATCCGTAGCGATGGTAGTATCAAGTGGCTGAAAAACAACGGTGAGTGGATAATCGAACGTGGAGGCCGAATTGTATCCTACGGATGGAATCCTTAATCTGGCGAATGGGATGTAGCGATGGCATTACGGAATACCGTAGCCAACTGCAGCAACACCTCATCGGCTTGTGGGAGCAATCGATCAAAATCTATCAGGGCGCAGGCCACGAACGATTCGCACTGGACAACAATCCACCAGGCGACGAGATTATGTTCTCGGTCGAGTTATTCAGCGATGACATCGCCGGCCACGTTAAGACCATTGCCGATAGTCGTGATCCTGCGCACTTGCAGGATCGGAAAGCCGAACTGGAGAAACTCGCGCTGGAAGCACAGCCGGATCTCATGGACTGGCTATTGGCGCGTCGGGATGAGTTTCCGATACTCTCCTCCTATTTGGATATCTCCGACTACATGAGGTTGCGCGCCATAGGGGTGGTCAATGCTGCCCAGAAGGAATCGGAGTCACCGGGCACCGATTCGGTGTAACAGGGATACGGCGCCGGCGGGCAATCTCGTCTTCGACGGCCAGTACTTCTATCAATACGACGCCTTCAACCGCCTGGCGCCATCCAGGACGCTGAAAGAACACGGCTCACAGAGCCGTGGCACACGCGCGCGTCGATCCGAGGGGCGTGTACAATTACGACCCGAACACCTGCCTGACGGCGGCGTGCTTCAACGCCGACCCGAACTCGCCGACCTGCGGCAAGATCCTCGGCGCGGCGACGCCGAACGCGCCGGGGGCGGTGCTTTGGCGGTTCGCGTACGACGGCCTCGGCCGGTTGATCGCGGCTCGGGGATGTCAGGCTGCGAGCCGCGTACCCCTTTGGCGCACGCCGTTGCTCGCATACCATGGCCTGACGTATGCCGATCCTGGCCCGATACATCCAGATTCGTGGCGTGGTGCAGGGCGTCGGGTTTCGACCCTTCGTCTACCGCGCCGCCATGGCGCGCGGGTTGACCGGTTGGGTACGCAACGGTGAGCGCGGCGTGGAGATTCACGTCGAGGGCGCCGAGGAGCCGTTGCGCCTGTTCGCAGCCGACCTGCGAGATAATGCCCCGCCCGCAGCGCGCATCGCCGAACTTACCACGCGCGATGTGCCCGCTGAAGGGCTCGGCGATTTTCGGATCGTCCTCAGCCGCGGCGAAGATCAGCCGACGGTGCGCATCTCGCCGGACTTACCGGTCTGCGAAGCGTGCCTGGACGAAATGCGCGAAGACGGCGCTCGCCGCCAGGGCTATCCGTACATCAACTGCACGGACTGCGGCCCGCGTCACAGCATAATCCTCGGGCTGCCCTACGACCGGCCCATGACGACGATGAAGGACTGGCCGTTGTGTCCGCAGTGCGCGCGCGAATATCACGACCCGCTGGATCGACGTTTTCACGCCCAGCCGGTGGCCTGCCCGGCGTGCGGGCCGGGTTTCGAGCTGCACGCCGGCGAGGATGTGACACGGGGCAGCGCCGCCAGCATAACGGCGGCGGCAAAGCTGCTGCGCGCGGGCGGTATCTGCGCGGTGAAAGGTCTGGGGGGCTACCACCTGGCGTGTGATGCGCATAACGCGACGGCGGTCGCCGCACTGCGCGAGCGTAAATATCGCAAAGAGAAGCCCTTCGCCCTGATGGTCCGCGACCTCGATGTCGCGCACACCGTAGTCGAACTGGACGCCACGGGCACGGCCCTGCTGATGGACATCGCGCGGCCGATCGTGCTGGCGCCGGCGCGTCAGGAGCTGCCCGGTGTCGCCCCCGGCAATCACGAGCTGGGCATCATGCTGCCCTATACGCCGCTGCACCACCTGCTGTTTGACGCCGGCGCGCCGGCGGCGCTGGTCATGACCAGCGCCAACCGCTCGAATGAGCCGCTGGCCTACCGTGACGACGAGGCGCTGCGTGACCTGGGCGGCATCGCGGACGCGTTCCTCATCGGCCAACGCGAGATCGCGCGCCGCGTGGATGACTCGGTCGTGCGTGTCGGGCCGGCGGGGCCGGTGATCCTGCGACGAGCTCGCGGGTACGCCCCCGGCGCCGTGGCGGGCATACCGACCAAGCGGCCGATTCTGGCGGTCGGCCCGGACCTGAAGAACACCATCGCATTGGTCGTCGCCGGCGAGGCGCTCGTAAGTCAGCACATCGGGGATTTGGAATACGGCGAGTCGCTGACGGCGTTTCGCGAGACGGTCCGCGATTTGCTCGACATGTATGACGTGCGCCGCGATGAGCTGCTCGTCGCGCACGACGCGCACCCGGAATATGCCTCGACACGCTACACGCGCGAGCTCTCCGGCGAGAAACACGCCGTTCAGCATCATCGCGCGCACATCGCCTCAGTGCTGGCCGAGCGCGGTGCGTGGGACAAACGTGTGGTCGGGTTCGCGTTTGACGGCACCGGCTACGGCGACGACGGCACGATCTGGGGCGGGGAGGTGTTTGTCGGCGGGCTGCACGCCGGATTCGAGCGCGTCACGCACCTTCACCCGGCGTTGCTACCGGGTGGAGACGCCGCGGCGCGGTGTCCCGCGCAAGCGGCCGCCGGCTTTCTCGCGGCGCTTGATGATCTGCCGGATGTCACTCGGCAGCCGTTCGAACTGCCGTCGCGTTTTTCCGCCGCGCTGGAACTGGCGCGCAAGCGCGTGCGGACGTTTGAAACGACGTCGATGGGACGGTTGTTTGACACGGTCGCCGCCTTGGTCGGGTTTACGCGTGAAATCACGTTTGAAGGGCAGGCGGCGATCTGGCTGGAGCAGCTTGCACGTCGCGGGGCCGGTGATACGCCGTACCCATTCGCCAAACTTGATTACCGCCCGCTGTTGCGGGCAATCATAGCCGACCGCGGCGCGGGTCGTTCGCCGGCGGATATTGCACGGCGTTTCCACCTGAGCGTGGCCGACGCCGTCCGCGAGATCGGCCGGGAATTGTGTCGATCCGAGAAGCTGGATACGGTCGTACTATCCGGCGGCGTGTATCAGAACGCGTTGTTGCTCGAGATGATCCACGATATTGGCATCCCGGGGGCGACGATCTGGACCAACCAGGAAGTGCCCCCTAACGACGGCGGCGTCAGCCTGGGCCAGGCGGCGCTGGCGGCCGCACGGGCCGGATCAGGCGGATAGCCGGCGGTAAAGCGTCAGCCCGGCGATTGCAACATCCGAGCACGTGGGTAGAATGCCGCGCGTCGGGGTTCCTTGCACTGTCAAACCAGCAGGCGGCTCCGTCTCGATCACATCATCGACAGGGAGGTGACACATCATGGTAAAAGTCATCGTGGGATTGATCGTCATCGGTGGCATTGCGTTGGCGCTGGTTTACTATGCCGGCGGCGTCAGCACCTTCGACCCGACACAGCAGGGTCTCGACGCCAAGGCCAAAATGAAGGTCGGCATGTCCTGGACGAAGATCGTCGACATCGCCGAGCCGACCAAATACCAGATCCTCATCATCAAGAAGACGACCGACCCGTTTGGCAACGTGCTCGAAACGCGCGAGCCGAGCCAGAAGATGCCGTTCGACTTCGACCTGATCAAGAGTGATCTCTCGCGCGGCAAACTGCCGAACGGGTTCGTGCTCGAGTACTTCTTCTCAAACCGCTGCGCGTTTTGTGTCTGGTTTGACGGCCAGGGCCAGGCGGAGTCGATCAGGGACATCAAGACCATCGCCGATCTGCTCGACGGTTGAGCGGCCGGCGGCCGGTTGGGCCGGGGAGTTTGTCGGTGAGCCCGCTTAACGACCCACTGGGTTACGACAAGGATCGCGCCGACGAGTGGACGCCCGAGCGCGGTATTTGCCGCGGGGCTATCTGCGCCCTGTGCGGCGCCGTGGCGATCGGACTGGGCCTGAGCTTGCTGGCGTGGTACATCCCCAATTTCGTGACCATTCTCTGGATGCGTATCCCGATCACCTTCGGCATCGTGTGGTTGATCTACCAGATCACGCAATGGGGCTCCGGGATGGGCGGTCCACACTGCGCATGGTTCGCGCTCGCACTTGGCCTGGTCGTGCTGGCGGCCAACCACGTCATCTTTGCAATCAACGGCGTGCCGTTCTCAGAACAGGACGCCGACTGGTGGCTGATTCCGCTTTCGGTGATTGCGCAGGTGGTACCCGAGCAGGGCGGCGACCTGATCGGTTGGCAGTGGTGTCATCCGTACGCCTTGCTGACGCTGAACGCCGTACCGATGATCGTGGGTGGCGGCTTCGCGATCGCCTATGCGCGGCACGGCTGAGGTCCGGTGAGCGGATCGTCCGCCGTCAGTCCTCGTCAGCATCCCCGCCATCGTCGCGCGATTCTCCCAGATACTTCCCCAGGCCGCTGACTGACGCCTCGGCGAGCGCATTGCCCCCGCCCGCACGGAATGACTTGCTCTCGGCGACCACGACCGCGTCGAGCACCTGGCTGCCCGCGCTGGTCAGCTTCACGCGGGTGAGCATCATCGCCGAGCCCAGCAGCCCTTTCGGCGCGAAGTACTGAATATCGCTGGTGATTCTCAGAGCGCTTGAGCCGCCGCCATTGCGTCCATTGAAACGTTCCGCCAGTTTGCGGGCGTGCTCGTCATAATAGCGCAGGACGCGAGGCGGGCACAGCTCAGCGTCGAGCGTGGTTGTGGCGGGCGCAAACTCGACGTCACCGCAAGACGCCAGCAGGTTGTGATTGGTCGCCCCGTTGACCTTGACTTCGGCCTTCGCGCCGCGCGCCTCGTAATAGGCGTGTTTGACAACGGACAGGCAACCGGTCTGCGTGAGCAAGATCAAGGCCAATCCAACAACTATCGCCGGGCGCTTTGCGGACATGCATTCCCTCCTGTTGGTCTGTCGTCGAACGAGCGTTGTGGGTGGAAGTCGGCAGGCTACGCCATAATCCGTTCCATCTCCTCGTCCGAGATATCGAAGTTGCTGTAGACGTGCTGTACGTCGTCATGCTCTTCAAGCTCGCTGACGAGCTTCAGCATTCGTTCGGCCTCATCGCCGGTGAGCTTGACGGTTGATTGCGGAATCATGGACAGTTCGGCGCTGTCGGGTTTGATACCCGCCTCGTCCAGCGCTTTGCGCAAATCGTCGAAGACGGCGGGTTCGCAGGTCAGCTCGAAGTCACTGCCCTCGCGCTGAATGTCGTCGGCGCCGGCTTCGAGGGCGATGCCGGTCAGCGTGTCCTCATCGGTCTGTGTGCCTGGAATGGAAATCACGCCGCGCTTGGTGAACATCCAGGCGACACAGTTGCTGGCGCCGAGATTTCCGCCGCGCGCCTCGAGGATCTTCTTGATCTCCGGACCGGTGCGATTGCGGTTATCGGTGAGGGCGGCGCACATGACGGCGGCCCCGCCGGGGCCATAGCCCTCGTAGCTCAGTTCGACAAACTCCTCGCCGCCGAGCTCGCCGGTGCCTTTCTTTATGGCGCGTGCGATCGTGTCCTTGGGCATATTGGCGGCCTTGGCATCGTCGATCGCGTAGCGCAACTGAAGATTGGCGTCCGGGTCGCCGCCGCCGATGCGCGCGGCAACGATGACCGCGCGGGAGAGCTTGCTCCAGGCGCGGCCGCGCCGCGCGTCGGTGACCGCCTTGGCCCGCTTGATTCTTGCCCAGTGAGAATGTCCGGCCATGTTTCGATTCCTGTTGCCGAATTACCGCGTTGCTTGAGGGCTCCGGACGGACTACCCGCCCGGGTCGATCGGTTGCACCGGCGTGACGCTATCGTCATCCTCTTCCAATTCGCGTGAACGGGATGGATTCCGCTCGCGAAACTCGGCCATGCCCGGCGGCTCCGGGAAGGCCTTTTCCACATCGAGTCCGAACGCCTCGCACTCTGTCTGGAGTGATGCCAGCACGCGGTCGTAGGCCCGTTGTTGCAGGAACACCGGCGCCGCGGCCCAGACCCGTGACTTGTGGATCGTGGAAAGGTCATTGAATGAACGCTGCATCATGTGGAGCACAAACTCGTCGGCGTACATCTCCATGAATGGCGGGAGCTGGTGGCGTTTGATTGTGACGCGCTCCTTCATCTCATTGAAGCTCTTGTGAACCTCGTGGGCCTGGCGGATCAGGTTGGCGGCTTTTACCTGGTCGCCGCTCGCCGCCGACTCGAATGACCAGCGCATCAGCCCGGCGATCATGCGCTTGGCGTCCACCTCGCGCCCAACTGATTGGTGGTAGTCATCGACAACGAAGTCCCGCAGCGGTTTAAGGTATTGCTCTCTGATGCGCCCATCCGGGTGGTGACCATATACGCGTCGCAGATACTCATAGTACTTGGCCGCCGCCTCCGTGCGGCCTGAGAGCCACAGTGTGCGAATCCCCTCCTTGAGGAAGTTGATGTGGCCGCCGCTGAACAGGCTGCCGACGCCCGCGTCGCCGCGTCGCTGCGGATCAAACTCGGGGGCGTATTTCAAATACGCCTGGTGCATCGACTCGATGAAGCTGGGATCGGGAGTGTAATTCAGATACGATTCGTAGATCGGGTCGGAGAGGTTTCCCTTGAACAGATCGGGGTGGGGATCATAGAAGAGCTTGTTACGGCGCGCCATGTTCTGAAGACTGAAGAGCATGATGCGCGCCGTATTGGTTTTGTCGTTGCCGAATTTGCTCTCGACCCCCTCGGCGGCCACCACGGCCTGCGTCGCCCAGTACAGGCTCTGCGAGTCCACCAGGCGCCAGTCCATCGGCCCGAATTGCCGCACCAGGCGGACCAGGTGTGCCGGATCATTGTTGTAGACTTCGCGCAGCACTTTCTTTTGCAGGAAACGCACCAGCGCCACGCCGGCCGGACGCCGCTCACGCACACCGACAATCTCGTCGAATCGCGCCTGGGCACGCTGATCTTCGGATAGATCTTCCGGGTCGGCGTTCTCGTCAGGGAGGGTCAGCTTCGAGCGCAGCGTCGGATCGGCCAACCTGCGATAGCGCGAAAAGAAGGTGAAGGCCAGCCCATCCAACTGCTCATACGCCTCTTCGGTCAGCTCATCGTCAGTGATCCGCGCGCCAAGTTTCCATAACTCGGACACCATCTTCTCGGTTTCCGGCACCCGGTCGTACAACTCGGCGAGCGTGTCGGGTGAATCGGCGATGGCCTCGATGAACTCGATCGCCGCCGCGTGAGCCAACTTCGTGGCGGGCGAGGCGTCCATGACGATCTCGAAATCCTCTGCCGTCTTCTCGGGCTCATTCGGATCGCGCGGCGCAACCTCGTGGCCGCGCGCGAGCTCCTGCTTGCGCCAGGCCTCTTCGAATTGTTCGCCCTGAATGCGTGCCGCCTGATACAGCGGATCGCTGTGCAGGTCGAACGCGATTTTCTTCATCAGCTCGTCGGGGTCGTAGTGGGCTGGCGGCGGTGCCGGGGGGCCGAGCAGCAGGTGCATGCGCCACGCCCAGTTCAGCTTGTAAGCCCGGTGGAACTCGTCCACATCGGCGCCCATCTTGTTGTTGAAGATCCACGCGACCTGCTTGTACAGATTCACCGCCCGTGGGTTGTAGTCCAGCCCGCGGTCGCGGATCAGCTTCACGCCGTTATACACCCACTGCCAGCGCTCCTGCGGCGTGAAGGTCGTTACCGAGATGTTCCACGCCATGTTCCAGGACTGAAACTCCCAGACGGCTGGGAAATGCGGCTGCAAGTTGCAAATCCACTCGGCAAGCTGCATCGCGTCGTAATAGCGCCCCTGGTTCTTGTAGTCCTCGGCGCGGATGAAGGCGATGTTGACGATGATGCTGCGGAACGCGCCGAACGCCTGAATGGCGAAGGCGTATTCGGGCGGCGCGTTCTTCAAGTCTGACTTGCTGCCCAGTATGTTCAGGTTGCTGCGGGTCTCGTTGATCGGTGCGATCAAGCGCGAGGCGCCGAACAGCAGCGCCACACACGTCAGCAGCGCGATCACTTGAATGATGCGTGGGCGATGCATCAGATACCTTTGCTCGAGCGCGACGCGACGCCGGTCTCCATCTTCATCAGACGGTCACCTCGGCCACTTCGCGCTCACGGAAAATCAACCAGCCGACCAGCAAGAGTGAACCACCGAGCACAAACACATGCGCGGTGCCCCACAGCAGGCCGTCGTTGGCAATGTACAGGCCGTCGATCAGCCTGGAGTTCCCGCTGAGTTCCGCAAAATCCGGGAACAGAATGCGCAGGACCCACGTGAGAATCGGCCGCACGATCGGTCCCAGCGGGCCGTATGGGTCGATTTCCGCGATGCGTCGGGTCATGTTGGCGCCGATGGCCTCCATCCAGAACGGCCGTCCCAGACAAACCAGAAGCCAGGTCAACCCACAAAAGGCGCCAACGGGAAACGACACGAACGTCCCCAGAAACACGCCCAGCGCACTCAAGAACCCGAGGCGCAACGCGATGAATCCCAGCGTCTTGAGGTAGTTCTGTTCAAACGTTGATACGTGATACAGAATCTGGAGGGGGTAGTTCTGCTCGAATGTCACGCGGTAGGGCTTTTCGGGCATCGACAGATTGCGAACCAGCAGCGACGCCTTGCCCCCGCGAATAACTTCGGAACGCACCAGGAACTGGTGAATCTGCGCCGAACGGCGGCGCTCCACCCGCGGCTCATGCAGCCACGCGCCGGTCTCCGGGTCCAGGAACACCCACCCCAGCTCGATCATCTCATCAACCGGCAACGGGCGCGCGCGCACGCTGAAGCGCACCTGGACATACTCGTCTTCCGTACGCGGCGGCGGGAGGTTCTCAAACAGGTAGACCCTGTCCTCTTGTGGCCCGATCGTGCGCCATATCGCATCAAGCTGCTGAAAACGCTCTTCGAGTTCCGTCGAGCCGGCCTGCGATGGTGTCACGCCTTGCTCGATGCGCTGCTGGACCAGCGCCGCCGCCTCTTTGACCATCTCTTCATCAGGGCGAGTGGCGCTGGCCGACTTTCGCGCCGTCCAGAGCACCTCGTGGACCTTCTGGTGATCGGGAATACTGGTCGCTTCGGGGCGCGATACGATCAGCCGCGCAAACCCGTAAATCGACACGCCACACAGAATCAGCATCAGCAGGTTCAGCAGGTTCACGCCGATCCACTTGCCGAGCAGAATCTGCCAGCGCGCGACGGGCTTGGTGATCACCATGTGCAGTGAATTCGTCTTGAACTCGCCGGAAAGCGTGGCGGCCGAGAGCAAGACGGTGCTCAGCGCCAGCAACGTCCCCACCGCACCCAGGGCATAATCGAGGAAATTCTGGAGACGCCCCGTCAGCGTGCCGTCGCCGGTCAGCGCGAAGGGCAGACGCAGCACGAGAAACGCCAGGACCAGCAGGAACACGATGACAATCCGCATGCGGATGCCGTCCCAGAATGCCAGCTTGGCGATGGCCCAGGTCCTGATCATCTGCGGGGAGTGTCCTCTTTATCACCGGTCAGGTCGGACAGCATGTCACGGTCCACGTCGTCATCGCGCGGCGGCGTGCTTGCATCCGGCGCATCTTTGGGATCAACGATGGGGCTCTTGCGCGTCAGATCCGCGAGCACCGCGTCATCGGCCACGGGGGCCGGGGTGACCGGCTCGACCTCGATCGGTTTCTCCGTCGGCTTGACCAGAGCCGCGATGACTGCCTCCGGACGCTCGGCCTGGGCGCCGAGAAACTTCGCGATCTCTCCGCCCTCGCCGCTGCCCGACGTTTCCAGCCGCCGCGCATGGGCTTCGTGCACAATGCGCAGAAAGAGCTCTTCGAGGCGATCGCGCGGCGTTGAGATGTCGAGCGACACGCCGTCACGCTCGCGCGCGAGCTGTTCGATCTGCCCGACCGTTTCCGGCGAGAGGCGTTCGCAGGTGATCTGCATCATGTTTTCACGGCTGAGCACGTCCTCCATCCCGCCGGTGACCTGCACGCGCCCGCCGAACAGGATCGCCACGCGCCCGCAGACTTCCTCGACGTCGGCAAGCAAGTGACTCGAGAGCACGATGGTCTTGTGATAGACCTGCCCAACACGCACGATGATGTCTTTGACCAGCTTGGCCCCGACTGGATCAAGCCCGCTGGTGGGCTCGTCGAGGATCAGCAGGTCGGGGTCGTTGATGAGCGCCTGGGCGAGCCCGATTCGCCGGGCCATGCCCTTGGAGTACTCGCCGACCGGACGTCGGGCCGCGGAGCGCAGCCCGACCATCTCGAGCAGCTCCTCGATGCGTCGTCGTCGTTCGCGCCGCGGGAGCTGGAACAAGGTGCCGTAGTAATCCAGTGTTTCGCGCGCGTTCAGGAATCGGTAAAGATACGACTCTTCCGGCAAATAACCGATGCGGGTCTTGGTGCGGACATCGTCGGGCGGCTGTCCGAAGACGGTGACGCGCCCGCGGGTGGGGTGCAGCAAGCCCAGGATCATCTTGATCGCCGTGCTCTTGCCCGACCCGTTCGGCCCCAGCAGGCCGAAGACCTCTCCCGACCGGACTTCCAGGTCAAGATCGCGCACGGCCCATACGCGGGCGCGCTGCCAGAAATCACGGAAGATCTTGGTCAGTCCGACGGTGGTAATGACAGCCTGATCACTCACGAGTCATCCTCAATGGCAAATCAGCGCTGTGGCGCCACGTGGAACGTGGCCCTAGCGCGGCCCCCCCATTTCACGACTCACCCGCTCGCGCTCGCGCTGAATCTGAAGCACCGGGTCGCGGTTTATGACGATCTCGATTTCGCCGGCGGATGGTACAAAGAAGACCTCATTGTCCTTGCTGGCGAGCGTGCTGTGCAGCAGGCTGACCCACATGCGCAGCGTGGTGATCCGCGGGTGTTTGCGATACTGCTCGAGGTAGTACTTGAATTCTTCATACTCGCGGCTGATCTGTTCACGCGTGCCGGTGGCCTCGGATCGCGCCTCACGCAGCATCACGGCAACTTCGCCGCCGGCGCCGTCCAGCTCCTCATCGATCCGCGCACTGAGTTCGGCGAGTTCAGCATCAGACGCACCGAGTGCCTGGGCCTCGCCGAACTTCCCGATGAGTTCGAGCAGAACGGTGTAGTTCTGCCCGGCCTTTTTTGTGAGGATCTCAGTTTCCTTGGCGTGGGCTTCGTTGATCCGTGATTCTCGCTCGCCCTCGGCGAGTGTAACATTCACGAACGCCTGCCGAACTGGTCGCGGCTCGATTAACTCAGGCGCGATTTTCACTATCTCGACGCCCAGCGAGAGGGCATTGATCTCGTCCTGAAGACGCTTCTGCACTTCGAGGGCGACTTCGGTCTGACGCCTGAGCAGAACATCCTCGATCATCTTGCTCGATACCGTACGCAAGATGGCCGTTTCTCCCAGGCGCTGCAAAATCGGGCGCACCGCCTCCACCGTGTCGCCGACATTGGTGACCAATCCTTCGGCGTCAGTTACGCGATACTGGATGGTCCACAGGCCGTGCGAGAGGTTCTTGTCCCCGGTCAACATCGCGCCGTCAACACCGGTGGTCAGGCGCTCGCCGCCGCGCGAATCAGCCAGCGGCTTGTTGAGATCCTCCGTGCGGCGCTGAAAGCAGAAGCTGTCGATGACCAGGCTCTGGACTTCGCCGGGGATGCGGATCTTCTCGTCAAATGGATCAGGCAGGGCGGTGTGCAGACCCTGCTCGAAGACGCGCGTGCCGGTGGCGGTGTTGACGCGCAGCTCTCCGAAACGGGCGATGAGCCCGCTCTCCCCGGTGTTTACCTGAAACAGCCCGGAGCCGAGATACAGCAGGACCAACACGATCATGACCACGCCGAGCACTCTGAACGCGGAACGCATCGCGTTATTGAGCGACTCCTGGGCCGGGTCGATCTCCGGCTGGTGTTGCGGCCCGCCGCCGGAGATGTTGGGATCGAGGTTATTCGTCGACATCGGCGTCCCTCATCTCGTCTTCGAGTGGCGACAGCGATCTGGGCACCGTGGGATTGTTGAAGATCTGCCACATCGGTGAGTTCGTGTCGATGAAGAATGTCGTGCGCTGGCGCAGCGAGTTGTCCATGGCCTCCAGCCAGCGCAGCCATTCGAAGAACTCGCGATCCTCGGTTTCAATGCGCGCGAGAATCCGCGTGCTGGCCTGCACGCCGGCCGATGAAATCTCCTGAGCCCGGCGCCGCGCGAAAACCTCGATCTGCGTAGCGTCGGCTTCGGCCTTGGCCCGGATGGCATCGGCGATTGAAATACCTTCCTGCCGATACTGCGTCGCCTTGATCTCGCGTTCCTTGCGCATCTGGTCAAAGACCGTGCGCGTGGCCTGCATGGGCAGCGTGTTGCGGCGCAGCTCAAACCGTACGATCTCGACGCCGTAGTCCGCGAGAATGCTGTCATGCACCTCGTCGAGCATCTCTTTTTCGATCTCGTCGTAAGCGCGATCCGAGGCCTCCTCGTCGAGATTGACGAACGCCACCATCTCGCGACGGCCGACAACCGCGGCGCGCACCTGATTGAGGCGTGCGCGCATCTGGTTGATGGCTTCGACCTCATTGGGCGCGCTGCGATAGTACTGAAGCGGATCGGCGATCTGCCAGAGGGCATAGGCGCCGAAGATCACGTTCTTGCCATCGCGCGTCTTGACCTCGCCTTCGGCCGTGTCCAGCGTGCGCAGGCGACGGTCGTATTTGACGACGCGCTCGATGGGGTAGGGCCACTTGAATTTCAGGCCGGCGCTGGTGAAAGCGCTCGAGTCGTCCGCCTGTCCGAGCCACACCTTTACGACCACCTCGGAGAAACGGACCTGAAACGTGCATGCGTAGATGCCGAAGATCAGCACCAGTACGCAGGCCACCAGAATAGTTGGAAGCGGGAACCTTCTCATCAGGACTCCTCAGCGTGAAATGGCCTGGAGATTATCTGCTCTCGGTTACTCGTCACGGCCCTTCCTGTTCGGGCTCCATGAACTCCACATCAGGTCGGGCCTGTTCCTCGGCCTGATAACGTAAGTGTACATCGCGGCCGGTCGCGTCAAACGCCATGAAGAGTTTGCGTGAGGTGGCGATGCGTTCGGCCAGTTGACTGAGCCACAACCGCGTTTTGTAGACATTAGGAGCCGCGTGAAA
The DNA here is from genome assembly GCA_963675745.2 of Phycisphaerae bacterium. Classification (GTDB taxonomy): domain Bacteria; phylum Planctomycetota; class Phycisphaerae; order UBA1845; family Fen-1342; genus JAFGRR01. The sequence goes on along the minus strand of CAXXWX010000010.1, from coordinate 165,899 downwards.
AGCCTCGCGCTCACGCTCGAGGCGCGTGACCTCGGCGGCCGCCGACAGTTCGAGTCCCCAGCGCATCGCGCGCCCCTCCGCCAGACGCACGGCCGCTGCCCCCTGCAAATCAGTAAGCTGACTTTCGAGTTCGGCATTCCAGAATACGAGTGCGGCGCGCCCTCCGGCCAGGTCGATCAGCGCCTTGCTCTGCGGCTCTGTCAATGCGGCGCGCATCTGCTCGCGCAGCGGCTCCAGTGCTTCCGAAAGCCGCGCCTGGGCCGCCTCGGCCTCGGCGTCGGCGCTGGCCAGGCGTTCCTCGGCCGCGATGCGATCACCCTGTGAGTACCTCATGCTCAACTGGTAGTTACGCTCGATCTGGTCGCGTTGCGCCGCCGCCAGGTCGGCACGCCAGCCGGCGCGTTCGGCCTCGGTAAACAGCGGCGAGAGTTCATCCAGCATCCGGGCGTAGGGTTCCCATACCGCCCGATCCACGTCGCGCAACGCATGGGACGCGTCATTGACCCGCACATCGCTGTCGGTCAGCTTGTTGATCGCATGCGCCAGCCGCTTGGCCCGTCGCGGGGCGCCGGCGACCGCCGAGAGCCGCTTGTTCTCGCCGACCAGCGCTTCGCGAATCGAGGCGATCTTCTCCTGCTCGGCGTTGACCACGTTGCGAAACGCCTCCGCCACCGTTTTTTCGGGGTGTATGTTGTGCAGCCCGCAATAGACGATTTCGACGCCGAGCTTGAAGTGGTCCGCCCGGTCCTGCAATCTCTTCTTGACCTGGCGACCGAGTTTGCTGCGCAACTCGCCCAACAGCGCATCGACGTGATGCGAGGCGTTCAACCGCACCACCTCGCGCCAGGCCAGATCGCGCAGCATGTGTTTGGGCCGGTTCGTCGATCGTGTGTACAGGTGCAGCTCCTTCGGGCGGATCCGGTATTGCACCACCACGTCCATACGCATCAGGTTGACCGGGACGGCGGCGCTCTCCTCACGCTGCGACGAATCTTCGTCCAGCAAGTCCTCCGCCGGCTGGCTTTCCGGCGCGGGCGTCTCACCCTCGGCTTTCGGTGGCAGCGGGACCAGGAAGTCATAGTGCTCCTGGCCCAGGTGCTTGGTGTCCGTCCACAGCACGGGCAGAGCCGTGTTAGCGCGGGCCTCGTGGTCGGGTTCGGCGTCGACAATCTTGAACCCGATGTGCAATTCGCGCAGTTGACCCGTGTTGTACTTGCGCGCGACATCGATCGGCCATGGCAGTTTCAGGTGCGGCCCCGGGCCCAACGGCGTTTCGGCCCGCAGTTGCCTGCCGAAGCGCTCCACGATCACGCGCTCGTCCGGCTGTACCACCACCAGGCAGGTCAGCAGCCATAGCGTCAAGCCCCCGAAGATCAGCAGCGGCACCGCCGCGCGTTGCAGCAACTGGTAGAACCACGTCTGCGACACCTCGAAGCCGAACTGGTAGTTGATCGCTTCGGTGATCGAGTGTGCAATGCCGCCCGGTTCGGCAACCAGTCCGAGCAGGCGACTGTCGAAGCTCGCGCGCGGCTCCACACCCGGGGTCCGCGGCCGATATACATCCAGCACGAAGTTGATGAACGTTTCGAGGCCGAGAACGATCATCACAATCGGGATCACGTAGGCCAACACGTTCAGCCAATAGGCGTCCTTTGCGTAGATGGCGATCCCGAGCACGACCAGCGCCGCGCCGGCGGCCACACTGTTGCCGAGCAGGTACGACCCGCACCCGCGCAGCAGTCGCCACTGCGGCACTCGGCCCATACCGGACGCGTAGCGTGAATAGGCAAACGTGCAGCACATCACGATGCCCAGCACAACCATCCCGATTTCAACGTTGTCGAGCGTGCCCCATGCCCGCAGTGCCTCGACGTCGTGTCTCAGCGTCAGTTGCGCCACGTGAAGTGAGCGCCACAGCCAGGCACCGCCGCCAACCGCAATGATGGCCACCAACAGCCCAAACGTCGGTATCAGCCACTTCTGCATCCAGACCAGTCGGGCTTCGGCGACACGAAATCCGCGGCCTTCCTCGTCGAAGATCGCCTGACCGGCCCCGCTGGCTTCCTTTTCTCGCTTGAGCTGCTCGAGGTCGAGCGTTTCCAGTTCGGCCAGTTGGCGCTGACGGAAGACGAGCACGGCGATGAACCAGATCGGCACGCCGGCCAGCATATACCAGCTCAGATGCAGCAGCGCGTGGACATAAGGCGTTGTGTCTGTCGTGGTGCGCTCATAACCGGCGGTCGTGTAGGCCAATACCAGCACGACGCCGGCCGCAAAGAGTTGCAGAAACAGCCCGAGCAGTGCGGCGCGGGTGCTCCGTCCGTGTTTGATCTGGGTCACCGGGTTCCCTCTTGCGGTCTGCTTATCTCTCGATTCTCGAACTGCAATGCTCGCCGAACGTACGCTAGCTTGTCCATTCTCGATGGCGCTCGCATAATAGGATCATGATCGACGCCGTTCGTCAAACCTCGCCGACCCGGGTGGGATGACGCCGACCGTAATTCGAGAGCCTGCAAATGGTAGAAAAGCTGCTCGCCATTGTCATTAACACGTTCACCGAAACGGTGCGCCAGCCCATTTACAACATCCTGATCTGGGTGGCGGCGTTCTGGGTGGCGTTCGTCAGCCCCAGCGTGGCCGGCTTCTCGCTCGAAATCGGGAACGATGCCAAGGTCATGAAAGACGTTTCGTTGGCCACCATGCTGCTCTATGGTCTGCTGGCCGCCGTCTTCAGCGCGACGGGCGTGATCACGCGTGAAATAGAGTCGCAGACGGTCCTGACTGTGGTATCCAAGCCGGTGGGGCGCTGGCTGTTCCTGCTGGGTAAGTACCTCGGCGTCGTACTCGCGATCCTGGTCGGATTCTACGTGGTGTCGTTGTTCTTCCTGCTTGCGGCCCGGCACGGCACCATCGAAACCGTCTCCGATCCCTACGATCAGCCGGTTTGGGTATTCGGCCTGTCTGCCGTCGGTATCAGCATCCTGGCCGGCGGGTTCTGCAATTACTTCTACGGTTGGAACTTTTTTACCACGCTGACGTCCTGGGCGGTGCCGACCACGACGCTGGCGTTTGGGCTGGTCATGTGTGTCAGCTCGAAGTGGGAAATCCAGCCGCCCTGGACCGACCTGCACGATATGCAACTGATTTATGCCGTCCTGATGATGTTCTGTGCCGTGCTGATCCTGACGGCGTTTGCCGTGGCCTTGTCCACGCGCTTCAGCCAGGTCGTGACGCTGATGATGTGCGTGGGGATCCTGCTGCTGGGCCTGCTCTCCGACTATTACGCCGGCCAGCATCAGGACGAGGCATTCGTCTACGCCCTGGTTTACTCCGTTCTGCCCAACTTCCAGTTCTTCTGGGTTGGTGATGCTCTGACGCAGGAGCAGGCGATCCCCGTCACGCTGGTGCTTCAGACGTCGGGCTATGCGGCCGTCTACGCCCTGGGGATCATGTTCCTGGGCGTGGCGCTCTTTCAGACACGCGAGGTGGGGTGAACGTGGTCGCTGCGCGCGGGCGCGATCGTCCGAACTCGCGTCGGGTGCGGGACGCCGTGCTGGTGTATTAGCCGACAGAATTCTCAGTCCATTCAAGCGTCGCAACTGATCTCGGTGGCAAGGCACCCGTCCACGGGACGCGCCGTGGTGTGGGGCCGCGATTGTAAGTATTGTTGTGACAGTAGTTAACGGGCATTGGCTGCCGTCGCGCACACGCCAACCGCACGGACGCGCCGCGACGTATCATACGAGTGAATCGCGCTTTGGTTCGGGGATTTCGTTTTTGGCACCATCGCCGATGCGGTTGTAACCGGCGCGGCAACAGGGCGCGGCCACAACGCGCACCCAACGTGGCCGTTAGGCTGCCCGCGTGTTCGCAATCGGGCAAGGCCACGGCGGCCGGCCTAGTCGTTTGACTTGGCGGCCTCTTCCGTTGCGGCTTCTTCCTTCTTTGATTTCTTCTTGCCGGCCTTGACCTTGCGATTGGCGACCTTCGGCATGCTCAGGACGGTTGCATCCTCGGTCCAGAGCTCCTGCGCCTCGAGTTTCGCGACGCGCTCGGCACGCGACAGCACGTTGCGATGACGTGCCAGCGAGCTCTGTATCCGTAATGTACGATCAACTGACATATCTGACTCCGTCGAATTCACCCATCAGGCACAACCTGGCGCCAGTCCGGCAACTATACCACCCGAGCGGCAGAATTCCAAGGGGCCGGCCGGGGGAGAACGCGCGGCCGGCCCGGGGGCGGTGGGAGTTTTTCGCTGTGAACGCGTTGAGCCGATCGTGTATACTTGACGATTACTGATAGCGGTTTCACTTCGCGCCGCGGGCGCGTCTCGCTGAGCCATCGTTGCCGCAACACGCCTCGCCCATCAGCAGGATACGGGACGTCTTGCGACGGCGGTCGCCGTATGAAAGGGCTGTATGTGTAGTAATGGTAAGGCGTTACAGGATCTCCAGGAGCGGGCCGGGTATACCTTTTCAGACATGCGTCTCTTGCGCGAGGCCATGACGCACGCGTCTTCGGCCGACCACCGCAAAGACAGTAACGAGCGGCTGGAATTCCTCGGCGATGCGGTTCTGGGGCTGGTGGTCTGTCAGGCCGTTTATCAGCGATTGCCGGAGGCGCTGGAAGGCGAGCTCACCAAGATCAAATCCGCCGTCGTCTCTCGCCGCGTTTGCGCGTCAGTCGCGGACAAGCTGCGGCTGACGGAACCGCTGATTCTGGGGCAGGGGATGCGCCTCGGCGAGATCCTGCCGAAATCGCTCGCCGCCGGTGTCTTTGAGTCGTTCGTCGGCGCCATCTTCATGGACGGTGGCCTGGTTCCGGCCCGACGTTTCATCCTGGCGAACATGTCGGCGGAGATCGAGCGCGCCACGCGCTCCGAACACCAGTTCAATTTCAAATCACAGCTTCAACAGCACGCGCAGCGCCACTTCAACTCGGCGCCCCAATACGAATTGCTGGATGAGAAAGGCCCCGACCACAGCAAGTGCTTTGAGGTGGCGGTTTGCATTCGCGCCCGGCAGTTCACCAGCGCCTGGGGGCCAAACAAGAAGGAGGCTGAGCAAAAGGCCGCCCAGACCGCACTGGTCGAGTTGGGCGCGCTCGACCCGGCCACCCAGGGCGCGCAGGATATGTATTGAGGGGTCGGGAACGGGGAACTGGGAACAGATCAACTGCGCGGGTCAGCCGGGGGGGGCGGCTCCCGCGACCGCCATCAGCATCCGCATGCAGACCAGGCCGGCGTAGGTGCCAAGCACATATCCGGCGACGGCGAGTAACGCGCCGACGGGGGCCAGAGAGGGGTGGAACGCCGCCGCCACGACCGGCGCGCTGGCCGCCCCGCCAATATTCGCCTGCGACCCGACGGCAACAAAGAAAATCGGCGCGCGGATCAGCCAGGCGACCAACAGCAGCAAGCCTATATGCACGGACATCCAGATTGCCGCCATCGCGATATAAGGCGGCTGCTTGATGATCTCGCGGAAATCGGCCGAGGCTCCGATACACGCCACCAGCAGGTACAACAGCACCGAGCCAATCTTCGACGCACCGGCGCCTTCAAGATTGCGCGCCGGCGTGAATGAAAGGCCCACGCCGATTGTGGTCAGCAATACGTACTTCCACGTGCCCGAGCCGATATTGACCGCCAGGAACCGCGACGTTTCGAACCACATTCGCTGCCAGACCGACAGTGCGTCGAGTGCTCCAGCATCCGCCTTCAAGGCCGCCACGACGGCCGCGTTGACTTGGTGCGGCTTCATGGGCGCCAGGTCCGCGGGGTTGGCCACAATGTCCGCGGCGACGTATTGCATGTACCCGAAGGTCTCGTCAAACAGCCGTACGCCGAGCGCGTAGCTGATCCAGCTCACTCCGAAACCGAACGCCACGATGATCATCAGGTCGGGCAGACTGGGAACGCGGTTGACGCGCTCCTGGAAGTCGGTGAGTCGGGTCTCCAGGTCGCGAATCGCGGCGGCATTTGCCCCGGTCCAGCGATCAATCGTGTGTTGTTGCCCGGACAGGTACAGCAACACACCCATCCAGATACTGGCAACCAGCACATCGGGAATGACCATGATGGCCATCATGCTGCTGCTTGCGCCGGCGATATCGCCCAGCGCAACAAAGTTGGCGCCCCCACCGATCCAGCTTCCGGACAGCGCCGTCATGCCGCGCCAAGCGTCGGGAGGCAATATGCCCTTGCAGATCAGCAGGGCCAACGGCGCGCCCAGAACCACGCCGGTCGTCCCGGCCAGCAGCATGATGATTGCCTTGGGGCCCAGCCGCAGGATTCCGGGTACGTCAAGCGCGAGGATCAGCAGCAACAGGGCGGCGGGCAGCACGAATGCCTTGATCCACTTATACAGCGGCGACTCGGCGGGGATGATGCTCAGCGAGGTCAGCGTTGTCGGCACGAAGTAGCAGAAGACCAGTGCCGGCACAACCTTGAAGACTTTGCCGAAGACCCGGTGCTGAGTGAGCCAGAAAATCACCGCCAGACAGGTCAGCAGTGCGGCCAGAACGCCCGCGGGATTCTGGATCAAGATCCGTGAGGCTTCATCTGCATGCGCGGGCACGGAGCTGGCGGCGGCGGTCATTGTGCTGGCGATAGTCTGCGTGAACATGTGTCGTTTGATAGTGGATTTCGGCGCACGGGTCCAGAGGGGGAGCTGAAGCCCGGCGCCTAGCCGGCCGCCCGGTGTCGGGAACGCTGCGTCACAACGGCGGCCTTGGGCTGTCGGTGACACTGTTCCACAGCGACCGCCTGCGGGGCGCAGGCCGCTACGCCGCACGCGCGAGACGCTCGACCGAAAACGACACTAACCCGGATTATTCACGGTTGAGTTGAAAGAGCGGCCTTCGTGTGGTTTAACTTGTTTTGCCCGAACGAGTTGAACCGTGCACGGAGGCCGCCGGTGTTTGAACACAGTGATGCTCAGTTGTCGTTGCCGTTTTTCGCCGATCGCAAGTTGGTTGTCCAGCGTCATGTCGGCCAAATCTCGTCGGACGCCGGGCTGTTGCCGGTTCGCCAGTTGGATCAGCGGCTTCGGTTTACGCAGCGGCTGGCGGCGGGGTTACGTGACGATCGCCATGAGCCGCGGCACACGCAACTCGAGATGCTGCGGCAGCGGCTCTACGGAATCCTGGCCGACTACGAAGACTGCAATGATCACGACACGCTCCGTGATGATCCGATCTTCAAGATCGTCGCCGATCGATTGCCCGAAGACGATCCGCTCGCCAGCCAGCCCACGCTATCGCGTTTCGAGAACGCCGTCACGATCGACACGCTGTGGCAAACGCTCGACTTCCTGGTCGCGACCGGGATCGAGCGGCTGCGCGAGAAGAACGAAGGCCAACTGCCCGATCGCCTCACGCTCGATCTCGACGCCACCGACGATCCGGCGCACGGGCAGCAGCAATTGGCGTTGTTCCACGGCTACTACGAGCAACACCAGTACTTCCCGATCGTGATCAGCGAGCCGACCACGCAGCACGTGTTCTACGCCACCCTGCGGCCGGGCAGTGTGCACGCCGCTCACGGTGCCGACGATGACCTGGAATTCGTGGTCGAGCGTCTGCACGCCGCCCGCGGCGACCTTGCGATTCACGTTCGCGGCGACAGCGGCTTCGGCGTGCCATCGATGTACAAAATCTGCGAGAAAAACCGACTGACGTACACGTTCGGCATCGGCGCCAACAAACGGCTGCAGGCCATGGCCCAGCCGGCGTTCGGGTCCCACGGCACCGTCGCCGTGGCGTTCCACGCCGACGCGGACGTGTGCCAATTGTACACGATCTTCGCGATCCGACGGCGTGCCATGGAATTGAACCCCCTTGGGCACCAGATCGACGGAGCATCGTTGGCGCGAGGCAAGCTCGGAATCACGCCGGCGAGTCATGCCCGGTGCGGGCATTTCGCGCTGCGGTTGGCGTTCCCAAAACGTAATCGGAGTGGGCGGGATTCGATCGGGCCCGTGTTGCTAAGTTGTTCCTGGAGCGCCACTTACGGCTTACATCGCGTGGCTATCGGGATTTGGCGAGTCTCCGTGGTTTACTACTCTCACACGGTTTTTACTGTTTTGGACTCCCAAAAACGGACACTCAGCGGACACCGGCGCGGCGTCAAGGCCTCGATCAGCCGGCCGAGGCCGTCGTACGTGAACCGCCAAGGCGCCGGCCCCCGGCTCGTTCGGCGTCGCCGAGACGGGCTCGGCGCGCATAAAAAGAGCCGGACGCGATCCAACCTGCGTCCGGCCACTCCACAGCTGGGGAGCCTGTGGCGAAGGACTGTGTCTAGAAATCAACGTTGAGGTGGTAATTCGACGCGATCAGCTTCGCTTTGCTGATTGTCAGAAACGGGTTGTCGCTGATCTTGGTCACGGTCAGTGGCGCGTTGCCGATGATGTTGATCATCGGTGTGCAGCTCGGCGACACGCCTTCTTCAGGAACACGCAACAGGTGACCGCTCCAGTCGCACACATAAGCGCCCGGCGTGGTAATCGCGTCAAAAGGTATCGTGGCACCCACGTTGGTGACCGGCATGCATCCGGCCGTCGGCGTTCCCGTCGTCATCGCGTTGATCTCCAGCGGTCGTCTCTGGCAGTGACTAATGATCGGGCGCACTGCGCACACGCCCCGTGCGGCGTCATGTGAGAGAATACGACGTATATCCCATCGGCAGGACGGCGGATTCCTTTGAGTGGAAATCGGGCGGGAATTTCCCCACGTCGAATACGCGGATCAGGCGGTCGCCGGCCCCGCGGCGCCGATCATGCGCGTGATGATGTATGGCTTTTGCCCTTGACGACGCGGGGTCCAGGCGGGTCAATGGCGCGCATGGCTGAAAAGGAACTCGAAGCCTCCAAAGACGCCGGCTCGATCGAACGCCTGACGTCATGCTACGCGGCGAATCTGGCGCGGCTGTATCGCAGCGACCCGGAACTGGCCCTGCGCGTGGACGAGCTGCCGTTCGCACAGCTTCCACCGCTCGAGCGGACGCGCGACGGCAACCTGACCGTCAAGCTGGTCGCCGATGACGAGCGCGGCCTTTACGCCCACAGCCGTTACCACCCGCGCGAGGAAGCCCGGCGGCTGGTTGACGCCCAGCCGCCGCTCGAATTGCCCGCATTCCTGGTGACCGGGATAGGCCTCGGATACCACCTGGAAGCGCTGGAGGAGCGTTATGACCACCCACTGCTGATCGTCGCCGAGGATGACCTGCGGCTCATCAAGGCCGCACTCTGCGTGGTTGACCTGACGGCGGCGTTGGGGGACGGGCGGCTGACATTCCTAACGATGGCCAACAAGGCGCACCTGCACGAACGACTGACGCGCATCAACACCGATCTCATGCTCGGGCTGCACTACCTGGTCCCCCCGTTCGGCACGCGCTGCCACGTGCAGTTTCACGGACAGATTCGCGAGTTGATCACCGACTATATCGCGTTCGGCAAGGTCCAGATTGTCACCGTGCTGCGCAACGCGCGCGTGACGACCAAGAACATCGCTTTCAACCTGGCGGCCTACCTTTCGAATCCCGGCGTTGAAGTCTTGAAGGACCGGGCCCGCGGGTTTCCCGCGATTGTCGTGGCGGCCGGACCGTCGTTGGCGCGCAACATCGACCAACTGCCGCACTGGTCCGACCGGGCCGTGGTCATCGCGGTCCAAACGGTGTTCCGCAATCTGCTGGCCCGTGGCATGCCCCCGCACTTCGTCACCAGCCTGGATTACAACGAGATCTCGGCGCAGTTCTTCCGCGGCATCAGCGAGGTCGGCCGGTCGATTCTGGTCGCCGAGCCCAAGGCCACCTGGTATGTGCCCGACCTGTTCCCGGGGCGCATGCACCTCCTGCGGCATCGGCTGCACGAGGATCTGCTGCGCCGCGACGCGCCGCCGCACGACGCGATAAAGGGTGGCTCGACGGTCGCGCACCTGTGCTTCTACCTGGCGGAATACCTGGGGTGCGATCCGGTCATCTTTCTCGGGCAGGATCTATCGTTCACCGAGGGGCTGTATTACAGCCCGGGCATGCCGGTGGAACGCATGTGGCAACCGGAGCTGGGCCTGTTCAACACACTGGAAATGAAGCAGTGGGAACGCGTGATGCGCAATCGCGGCATCCTGCGCCCCGCCGAGGACATTCACGGCCGACCGGCGTACACCGACGATCAGATGTTCACATACGCCGAGCAATTCGAGTCGGACTTCGCCCGCTGCGATCGGCGGATCATCCATGCCTGCGAGGGCGGAATGCGGATTGAAGGCATGGAGATCATGACACTGGCCGAGGCCGGCGCGCAGTTCTGCACGCGTGCCGTTCCCCGCGACCTCTTCGATATTGGGCCCGGGCGCGAAACGCCAGCCGGGCTGAAAGACCGGGCCATCGCCCAGCTCGAAACGCGGCTGGATGAGGTTCGCGCGATGCGTGAGATCGCGCGCGCGACCGTTACCGTGCTTCAGCGGCTGGAGGGCCTGGTCGAGCAGCCGGGGGAGTTCAATCGCCTGGTCGCGCGCGTCGATGATTCGCGCACGCGCATTCGCAAATACGACCAGACATACAAGGTGGTCGTGGGCGTCTCGCAACTCGCCGAGCTGCGCCGCTACTCCGCCGATCGGCGATTGGGGGAGGTGAAACAGGAGACGGCGGAGACCGCACTGCGACGGCTGAAACGCGACCGTGAGTTTGTGAGCGCGTTCATCGAGGGGTGCGAGTACCTCGAGAGCATCCTGCCCGAGTCGATTGAGCGCGTGCGCGAGAGGATGTCATGAAGATCTGTGCCGCCGTCTTTGCCGATTTCGAACGCACATTTCTGGGCGGCCGCGCGCAACTTACGACGCCGCTCGGTACGCGCACCGTCCTTGAGCACACGCTTGCGCGCTTGGCGCGCGTCGAGGGGTTGCACAAGTGCGCCGTGGTCGTAAGCGAGCGCGATGTGCCGGCCGCAACGGCCGCGGTTGATGGTTGCGGCTTGCGCGAGCGGATCGAAGTGCTCGCCTTGAACGCGCGTCCCAACCCGCGGCGCGAGCTGTTGAGTGCCGGACGTATCTGGAACATTCACGCCTGGCGCGGAAGCCCTCTCGGGACCACCTGGTTTGATGAGTTCGTGGATCCGCCGCTGGTGGCGCACGTGGCCGAACACTACGGCTGCGAAGCGGTCCTGTGCCTTGATGGTCACCAGCCCACGCTCGACCCACAACTGGCCACACAGATGGTACAGCAGCATGTAGAACGCGAATCCGAGGCGTCCTACACGTTTTCGCAGGCGCCGCCGGGAACGGCGGGCGTGATCCTCACACGCGCCAAACTCCAGGAGCTCATTGAACAGAACCTGCCGTTGGGTATCAGCCTCACCTATCGGCCGGAGATTCCGCAGAGCGATCCGCTCAACCGCCCCCCCTGCTTTCAGGTTGCCAATGCGCTCTCACAGACCGCCGCGCGGCTGACCGGCGATACGCGGCGTTCGCGCGAGCTGATTACGGCGGCCTTTGACGCTCTGGGTGAAGATGCGGACGCCGTCGCTCTGTGCGAATGGCTGGGCGGACACGAGCAAGGCGTGGCCGGCCCACTGCCGCTCGAAATCGAGCTCGAGCTGACCACCGATGATCCACTGCCGGACACCGTCGTCAGGCCGCGCGGCACGCGTGTTCCGCCGCGACAGCTCACCGACGTGGATCGCATTGCTCAGCTCGCGGGCGAGTTAGCCGAGTATGATGACCGCCTGGTGGTGTTGGGCGGGCACGGTGACCCACTGCTGCACCCACGGTTTGCGGAGGTTTGCCGCATCATTCGTGACGCCGGCGTGCTGGGGCTCGCGGTCAGAACATCGCTGGTCGAGCTGACGGATACGCAGTTCGAGAGCCTGTTCAGCGTGCCGGTTGATCTGGTGCAGGTCCGGATGGATGCACACAGCCGCAAGGGCTATATGCGTGTACACGGCCGGGATACCTACGACCAGGTGACGGCCAACGTCAACCGCCTGCTGCGCGCCCGAACCGAACAGAGCAAGCCGCGGCCACTTGTCGCTTGCTCGCTGACGCGCTGCGCCGCAACGCTGGCCGAGATGGAGGGTTTCTACGACCACTGGATCCCCGCAGGCGGCTGGGCGCTGATCGAGGGCTACAGCGTGCATGGCGGGGCGCTGCCTCCCGACGACCTGATGGAAACAACCCCCCCCGTGCGCGAGGCATGCCGACGGCTGGATCGGCGCCTGGTGCTGCTCGCGGACGGAACCGTGCCCGCGTGCGACCAGGACGTCACCGGCGACCACCCCGTGGGCAACTGGCACACACAGGATCTGAAGAGCGTCTGGTCGGCAGCGGCGCTCGGCGACTTGCGGGCGGCGCAGCGGAGCCTCGACCTGGCCGACTACCCGCGGTGCGCCGCGTGCCACGAGTGGTTCCGTCCGTGACCTGCCGAGTTGAGCGCAAATCGCGCGCCTCCGGTGACGAATATCCGTCATCTGGCGATCGCGAAAGGCTCTTGAAATAGTGTCTGACGGACGATAGTCTATGTACTGGAAGGTGTAAGGCTGAACACCTATCCGCATAATATCATAACGGTCTTGACGGCACTCATCTCGCTCATACCGTTTGTCCTCAGCCGACAATTGGTGAAAACGGTGTTTTGGAGCGGTTTCGGCTCCGCGGGAGCAGGTTTTGCGCCCGGGTCCAGCCGAAATCTGGCGAGTGAGGTGAGTTGATGAGCGAATACATCAAGTGTGCCTGCACGCATTGCGGGGCCAAGTACCGCTTGCCACAAGAAGCTCAGGGACGGTCTGCGCGGTGTAAATCGTGCGGCAAGAAGTTCAAGATCCCGGTCACCAAGAGCCTTGAGGACAGCGTGCTGGATTGGCTTGCCGACCCACGCGGCAAGGACGATCTTATCGGGCAACCTCGCATCGTCACGATGCCTAAACGCAAGGATGGTGACAGCAGTGCGACCGGCATACGGCGGGCAATCCGGCTGAAGAGCCAGCCGGAGCCTGACGCCGAACCGGCTGCCGCCAAAAAGGCAGCCAAGTAACAGCACATTTGATTTGAGCTTTCAGGGGATCGTCTTCGGCAGGTGGCCGGGGACGATCCCCGTTTTGTTGCGCGAGCGGGCGGGTTGCCTCCATCTGGGTCGATGCTCCGAGGGGGGAAATTCCGATTTTTCGCTGGACGATTCGTCGTGACCGGCCACTGGTAATATGACCGGTGATCAGCGGTTGGAGGACGTATCGTGGGTCCGACGGATGGAACACTCGTGCTGGGCGTGCTCAACGGCGACAGGTCGGCTTTTGCCGAGCTGTACGACCGCCGTGCACGCCTGATCCGCGCGGTCTGCTACGACGCGTGTCGCGACCTTCACACCGCCGCCGATCTCACCCAGGAGTCGTTCCTGCGCGCATTTCGAAACCTGGGAAAACTGAAAGACCCGGATCGATTCGCGGCATGGCTGACGGGGATTACCCGCCAGGTGTGCCGGGAATGGCGACGGCGACACTTGCGCGACGAGCGGCGTGCGGCGACCCTGGCCGCACGGCAGGATCGGTGGACAACCCGACAGGAGCCCCCTGATCCACGCCTCGTTGCGCTGAGAGAGATCATCGCCGTCCCCAACGAGCGGGGAAACAGCGCCGGGGACACGCTTTCGTCGCGCGAGCGCGTGGCCCTGCATGCTTTCTACCTACAGGGTTGTAACGTCGAAGAGGCCCGCGTGGTGCTGGGCCTGTCAAGATCGGGATTTTATCGCGTGCTGTCGTCCGCGGTGAAGCGGCTGCGGAGACTGATGTGTGTGCAGGAGGTGCGGCTATGAAGACGCCCGGCGCCGAAGATTGGGATCTCCTGGTCATGGGAGCGCTTGAAGACGCCGCGGCGGAGCGGCTGCTCGAATTGGCGCGCACCGACGAAAACTGCCGCGCACAGTTTCTCGCGGCTCGCCGCGCACATGCCGAGCGTGTGCGCATGTATGAGACCTTTGACCGCGACCACGATGATTTGCGCGAGCAACTGATGGCGGCGTTGCCTGCGGATCCCCCCGCGAGAGGCGGACCGGTTCTGCGGGTGTGGCGTCGCTGTGGAGAACTAGCCATGAGTCTGAACACGACTGCCACCAGGCGCATTGCGGCGGTGATCGTACCGGCGGCCTGCATCCTCGCCGGCGTGCTCTTCTTCCTGATGCCCGGCGACAATATCGCCCTGGCCGCCGTCATCGAGCGCATGCGCGCGGCACAGACGATCGTCTGCCAGATTGAAACATACATGAACGATGCCGACGAACCCATGACGACCGGCACTATTCGCATGTCGGACACGTTCGGTTCGCGTATCGACATGGAAAGTCTGCCGGGCCAGCAGCAGACGATCTGGCGCAGCCCCTCAGGGCCGGCGCTGATCTACATGCCACAGTTCAACACCGTAATGCGCGTGGAGGGCATGGAGAACTCCAGCCCCGATGGTGATACAAACTCGCCCGATGAGTATATCCGGCGTCTGTGCGAGCTGACGGGTGATGCCGATCGGCGCCTGGGTCGCGATGTGATCGACGGGCGCGAAGTGGAGGGCTTCGAACTCGGCGCCGAGAAGCTCGGCCTCGTGCTGGCGCCGCCACCGGCGGGCGAAGATGACACGCCGCGGGCCGCGATGCGCATCTGGGTAGACATTGACACGCGCCTGCCCGCCCGTATCGAGGTCGAGCTGGTCACGCACACGTTCGGCGTGGGCCATATGCACATACTGGTCGTGCAGGATCGGTTCGAGTGGGACGTGAGACTCGACGCGGCGCTGTTTGATCCAGACATCCCCGAAGATGCGCGGCAGGTGGACATGGTCGTACCGCCGCCGACCGAGCAGACGCTGATCGACGGGCTGCGTGAGTTCGCCGAGGTGGTGGGCAGCTACCCCGCCGCGCTCGACCCGACGCAAGTCGGCGCCCAGTTCTCGATCAAGCTGGCGACGTCGGAGCAGATGGAGATCGATCCGCAGAATCCGTTTGCCGGCGGGCTGGCCCAGTCGGTCATGGGCATCACGCAGGGCTGCGTCTTCTTCGGTCAACTGGTGCGCGACGGCCTCGAACCGGAGTACAACGGTGACTACGTCCTGCCGGGCGACGCTGACGAAGTGTTGCTGACCTGGCACCTCGACGCCAAGCACGTGCGGGTGATCTACGGCGACCTGCGGGCCGAGACGATTCCTGACGAGGATTAAGCGCGACAGGGCATAGAGGTTGAAACGCGACGAGGGATTCGACGTGCAGACGCACGTGGAATCCCTCGTCGCGCGCTGCCAGCTACAGCTCGATCTGCGGGTCATCCTCGTACGCGGAGCCGATGTGGCAGAGATGGTTGAGCACTTCGGCGAAGAGCTCGAATAGCCCGTGCAATTGATCAAGGTCTTTGACCACGCCGCTTCTTTGAAAGTGCAATTCGTCGACGCCCTCTGGAAAACGCTTGCCGAACCAACCTTCATCGTTTTTCACGGTGAGGCTCACGGCGGGCTGTTCGCGCAGCAAGTGACGGATGCGGCGATTGGCGAAGAGCCGGCGCACCTTCGCCTCATCGTTGCCCTTGATGACGAATGCCTGATCGAAGTCGAGATGGCCGACTTCGATATCCTGCATGCCGAGCAGCTTACCGAGCCCGGTAAAAAAGCCGGCGCGGGATATCTGAAAGCGGAAGCCGTCGGCGTTGACATATGGCGCCCGCATGCGCGTGTAGGTCACCGTCACCTGGCCCGTGGAAACGGTGTACGTATCGAGCGTGATGATCCACTCGCCAACGCTGGCGGTCACCTTGCTGTTGCCGAGGAATCCACCCTCGACAAACTGCCCACCGACCTGATCGGCAAGCTGCCGCCAGATTTCATCCCGGCTGGGACCAAAGACGCCGCGGAGCAGGCCCATTGTTCACCTCGCTTGCGCGGCCGCACGCTGCGGCGCGCTATTCGAAGACGACGGTCTTGTTCTGACTGACGAGGATCTTGTCACCCACATGAAGGCGCACGGCGCGCGCCAGGACGACGCGCTCCAGGTCACGCCCCTTGCGGATCAGGTCGCGCACCGTATCGCGGTGGCTGGTCGGTGCGGCCTCCTGGGCGATGATCGGGCCGGCATCGAGCTCATCCGTGACGTAGTGACTGGTCGCGCCGATCATCTTCACGCCGCGGTCGTAAGCCTGCTTATAAGGCATGCCCCCCGCAAAAGCCGGCAGAAAGCTGTGGTGGATATTGATGATCCGGTTGGGGAACTCGGCAATGAAAGCCGGCGAGATGATCTGCATGTAACGCGCCAGAACCACGAAGTCCACGCGCGCGTCGTGCAGCAGCTCGATCAGCTTGCGCTCCTGTTGCGCCTTCGTTTCGGGCGTCACGGGGCAGACGGCGAAGTTCACGCGGGCGTCATGAACGACATCACCAAGGTCCGGGTGATTGCTGATGACGAGGGGGATGTCGATTTCAATCTCGCCGGATTTCCAGCGCCACAGCAAGTCCGACAGGCAGTGCCCCTGCTTGCCGACCAGGATCGCCATGCGCTTACGTGACGTGCCCCAGTGAATCGTCCAGTTCATGCGGAATCGATCGGCGAGTGGCCGCCACGCATCGTCAAACGTGTCCACGTTGAGGTGAAAGCCCTCGCGTTCGATCGCGCAGCGCATGAAGAACTCACCGTGGTCCTTGTCGGTGTGCTGGTCGGCATCGAGCAGGTTTCCGCCGTGCTCGGCGATGAAACCGGCGACGGCCGCGACAATCCCCGGACCGTCGGGACAGGCAATCAGCAGGCGGGCGGTGTTTTGCATGTTGAGAGGATACTGGCGGAGCGTCCTGCACGAAAGCATGCGGCGTTGGGTGGCAGCATGCCGGTCGCTTGCGGTGCTGATTCGAGCGTCGATATCGTACACTCATGATACTGATTAGAAGACACGTTTGCCGATGGAAACGACGATCCGCACGCCCCATGGCGCGCACGGCGACGTTCGATTTCTCGCTGCTGATTCCCGGCCTCCATCCGCTCCCGTTTCTAACCTTGTCGCTGTCGTTTCGCTCGCTAGAATGGCGCCGACGGTCTACATTCCTGTACCGTCATCTGTCGCTGAACCGGTAATGACCGATCTCTGTGCGTTCCGTCCTTGGAGGTTCACGATGCACCCGCCGAAACCACCCTATCCGCTACGACGCTGTCCACGTGCCGGCGCGCCGCCGATGCTGGCGCTGCTGATGCTGACGCTGCTGATCGTCGGCTGCCCTCCGACGACACCAACCACGCCCGGCGATCCAAACGACCCCAACACGCCAACGGACCCCAATACGCCGGCTGACCCCAATACACCGGCTGATCCCAACCAGCCTGGCGACCCGACGTCATTGGCGCGCGACTGCATCGGCTGTCACACCGATGAGACGTTGCTGAAGGCCGTCGCTCGCGAGGAGGAGGCACAGGTCGAAGACACGGGCGAGGGGTGAGGTGGCTCTGTACCTCAGTTGGAGGTATGGGAGCGTGTTCTGATTGCCAGTGGCTTTGCCAGCACCACTCACGGCGCGATCGGCTGCCGCACGTGCCACGGAGGCGCGGAGGGGGTGAACGAAAAGGCCGCGGCCCACGTCGGCATGGTGATTGACCCTTCGGCCGGCGACGCGCCGGCCTGCAAAGGCTGCCACGCCGAGATTGCGGCTAAGGTGCAGAACAGTCTGCACGCGACACAGATGGGCTACTTCACCGCGTTCGCCAACCGTAGCGACGCCGGTGCCGACGACGCCCAGTACGCGGCGATGTTTGCCGCGCGCTGCGAGAGCTGCCACGGCACTTGCGGCCAATGCCATATCAGCCGGCCAAGTTCCGTGCGCGGCGGTCTGACGCGCGGGCACACTTTTTACAAAACGCCGTCGCTCACCGACAACTGCACGTCCTGTCACGGCAGTCGCGTCGGTGACGAGTTCCTCGGAAAGAACGCCGGTATCGCTGAAGACGTCCACTGGCGCAGCGGCATGAACTGCATGGCTTGCCACGACGACATCGAGCTGCACGGCGACGGCACCACGCCGGCCCACCGCTATGCGAATGATGCCGGCCCGAAGTGCCCGGATTGCCACGCAGACGCCGCGTCGACAACGTCGAGCTCGATATACCACAGCAGCCACGCCGGAACGGTGGCCTGCCAGGTCTGCCACTCGATGTCATACAAGAACTGCTATCAGTGCCACGTGGAGCTGGAAACGCAGGGCCTGCAACTGCCGTCGGAGATGGACTTCCGCATTGGCCGCAATCCAAACGTGACGGCCACACAACCGTACACGTATGTCCTGCTGCGGCACATTCCAATTGCGCCCGATACGTTTGAGGACTGGGACATCGATTTGGCGAACTTCGCCGACCAGCCCACTTGGCGGCCGGCGACGCCGCACAACATTCAGCGCAGCACGCCGCAGACGGCATCATGCGCCGAGTGCCACGGCGATTTGGATCTGTTCCTGACCTCGGCATACCTGGCCGAGCTGGTGGACGAAGGACTGATGGTCGAGGCGGAGATTACCGCCAACGAATCTGTTGTCGTCAATGAGCCGCCGGAGATGAACTAGGTGGCTTTGGTCATTTGGGATTGCTACTCACGAGATCATGGAGACTCACTATGAAGAAGAACTATCTAACGCTGCTGATCCTCACAGGCATCGGCCTGTGCATGTTGGGTGGCTGCCCAACGGTGCCGGTGGACGATCCAAACAACGTCGATCCGAATACGGTTGATCCGAATACGGTTGACCCGAACACGGTCGATCCGAACACGGTTGACCCGAACACGGTCGATCCGAATACGGTCGATCCGAACACCACGACCATCGACCAGTTTGAGGTCGTGCGCACGGCGCTGGCGACGTATTTTGCCGGCGATCCGGCAGGGGCGATCGCGGCACAGACGGTCTTTGAGACGTTGAATGACGCCAACGAGTTGAACAGGCCGTACGTGATCAGCGTTCGGTCGGCCGAGCATTATGCATTGGGGCACGTGCCGGGCGCGGTGAACATTCCCTGGCGCACGGTCGCGGATGAAGGCGTTCTCGCCGATGTGCCGACCGACCGGCAAGTGGTGGTGTATTGCTACACCGGGCATACGGGCGCCGTCGCGACATGCTTCCTGGGCGCGCTGGGCTATGACGCTGTCAACATGAAGTTCGGCATGGGCGCCTGGACGCGCGACACGGATATCCGCGTTGCCGCGGCGTTCGACGACACTGTCGACTCGCACGACTACGACGTCGAGACCACGGACAACCCGGGCTCGGCGACAAACGATCTGCCGACGCTGGATGTCTCCACCTCGACCGACGACATGGAGATTGTCCGGGCCGCCGGCAAGGCGTACCTGGATGCGGGCACGCCGCCCACGACCACGGCCGCCGATCTGTTCGCCCTGTTGAATGATGGCGACGCCACTAACGATCCGTTCATCATCAGCGTGCGTTCGGCCGAGCATTACGCGCTGGGCCACATTCCGGGCGCGATCAACATTCCGTGGAAGACGATCGCCCTGGTTGAAAACCTCCAGAAGATCCCCGCGGATCAGCCGATCGTCGTCTACTGCTACACCGGTCACACCGGCGGCCTGGCGACCACCGCGCTGAACATGCTCGGCTACAACGCGACCAACCTGAAGTTCGGGATAATGTCGTGGACCCAGGACGCGGATGTGCGCGTGGCCACACCGTTCACCGACGCCACCGACAGCCACGACTACGCGACCGAGCCGTAAGCCGCGCAGCGTGAGGCATTGTCTAGCAAGCACTTCCGCCCGGTCGCGCTCAAACCACGCGGCCGGGCGGTATCTTTGCGCACAATTGCCGCCCCTGGTTAACCCCCGATCGGCAACACGGCGTCGGCAACGACTATGTTGCCGATCGTGTCATATGCCGAGATGCGCACGGTCACCGAGTCGTATGCATCGATGCCGTCCGCGATACTCCCGATGCCGCTGAAAACCCCGTCATCAGCCACACCGTCCGGCGAATAACTGTGGTCGTACAGGTCTGGAAACACGATCGGGGCCGCGTGTTCGCGCGCTATGCGACCGTCGAGCAGCTCCGCGACCCTGACCAGCATCGCGGGCTCCAGGCCGTGCTCGGCCGACGCCTTCACAACAGCGACGACCTGCGCATTCGGGTCGCCGCGCGGCACGCGGGACGGATCAAACCCGATCGACTCCACCACCGGCACGTCGAGCACGACGTCGGGCGCTGCGATGTGCCCGACGTAGATCTTGCCGAAGTCCGGGCGGAAACAGATCAATGCCCCGTCGCTACTCATCGAGTAGGAGAAGTCCGCGAGACCGGTCGAGGGAAACAGTGCGAAAGCAGTGTTGTCCGGCTTGGCGCGCGTGTCACCCACGAAGAGAGTGGCCCCGTCCTCACTGGCGGCGAGATTCAGGCCGCTGGGCCAGTTTGACATCCATGTTGCCGCCCCGCCGGACGCGCTCATCAACCACCAGCCCGGCTGGTCGGCGCTGGCCGATGCGCGGTAGTAGACGGTGTTGCCGTCGGGCGTGATCCGCGGCGTGCCATAGCCGCCTTCGTTGGTGAGTTGCGTGATCCCGCCGCCGGCGAGCTTGTAGATCTCGCCTCCCATTGAGCGGCTGAAGACCAGCACCGATGCGTCGGCCGAAATGTCGAACGCAGCAGCGCCATTGGGCGGCATGGCGGGATCGTCCACGTCGACGACGCGCTGCAAGCCGGTGCCGTCGTGGCGCAGCCGCCAGACGTTGCTGTCCCGATTACCGTGGAAGTACACATAGTCGCCGGTGGTGGTGGTTCGCAGCGTGTCGATTCCGTCGGGACCATCATCGCCGGTAAGATCGTATGTTGAGATGTTTCCGCTTTCGAGCTTGAGAATAGTCTGGTTGAACGAGGTGGCGAAATAGGCGCGCGTGCCGTCGCCGCTGATCGCGACGTATGAGAGCGGGCCGAGGTCGCCATGCACGTCAAAGCCCTCGAGCCCGGTGCCGTCGGTGTCCATCAGATAGACGCGGTTGAGCTCGTCGCCGATGCCGCCGCGATTGCGAAAGGCGATCTTGCGCCCGTCGGTTGACATGGCGCAGGGCCCGATCGTGTCGCCGAGCCGATCTTCGTCGATGACGTTCTGGTAGACCGCGTGGAACGTGATTTCTGTCGGCGCGGGCGGGATAAACGGCTCGGGTTCGGCGTTCATCTCTTCGAGCTCGCGGCGCAGCTCTTCCTCGGCCTGGTCGATCAGCTCCGGCGGCAGCGACACACAGCTCGACCACCAGAGCATGGCCAGAGCTGGCAACAGCCAGAATACCCGGTGAACAGAGGGGCGCTTGCCGGTTCGTAATACGTTGCGGGATCGTGCGCGGGACATGATGACCTCCTTGAGCGCGTGCGCACATTGTAACACACCTCCGCACAATGACATGTTGGCACGCGCCGCGTGGCAGTGCTCGCAATGCCACTCGCCCCCCTTTGACGAGTTCGTGTTGGCGGCATTATCGTAGCCATGATCCACCACACGGGACCCCAGCGGCCGGCCACAGGCCGCGACAGGAGGTGAATGCGTGCCAATCCACATCACAAGAGCAATGGAGACAGCTTGCACCGGCGTGGTCGTCATGGCGGCAATCTGCCTGGCCGGCTGCCACACGCCGCGGCCGGCGCTTGCCACCCGCTGGCACGAGCGACACGCCTATGTCAGTACCGTGCCGCCGATCACGTTCCACTACGACCACGGCGTGCTCGCGGGGAGCTATCCTGAAAACGTGGAAACGGTAGCGGTTGAGTTCGACGACGTCTGTGCCCAGCTCGGGCATGTGTGCCTGTGCGGCGCCGGCGGCTTTCGCATCGCCGGGAAAGTCGTTGATGCACTTTCTGAGGGCGACGCGCCGCCGGAGCGTGGCGGTTTTCTGTTGATCAGCAGCCGTGATCATACGGTCAGTGATGTGATCGCGTTCGTGCTCGGCTGTAGCCGCCGCGCGGACCCTGAGCGCAGCCAGTATTTCATCGACGATTCGATCACGGCGCCGCGGCGTGAATACCACTACTACATTGCCTACCCGCCGGCGCGAGCCGCCGTCCGTGTCGTGTATCGCAAGCACCTGCTGATCGGTCATGACGCCATGGACAGTTTGTGGAAGATCGAGCTGGCTTTCGATCATGATCCGGATTCGGTGAGCGCCGCCGACGCTGAGCGCTATCGCATGGCGATGCTGGCCATGGTCCAGGACGCACTCTTTGATCGCGTGCCCGGACTGATCACGGTGGAGCCGGTCGCGTACGAGGAATTCCAGCAACGTCTCAATCACGTAAGGGAATAGGGCAACCGGAGACCAAGCTCACCGGAACTTGGGTCACGTGTTCGCTTCAGTGCGGGTGCAGATGACGCAGGACGTGGGGGCATTCCAGGCTGTGGCGCCGCATCAGCTCCTCATTCGAGAGCAGCTCGACCGTCGGCCCTTCAGCCACGACGGTGCCCCCGTCCAGCACGATCACGCGTGAGCACAACTCAACCACAAACTCCAGATCGTGGGTGGCGATGAGCTTGGTGATGGGAATCCGCCGCAGCAGCTCCTTGATATCCCGGCGGCCCTTCGGATCGAGGCTGCTCGTGGGTTCGTCCAGCACCAGAATCGACGGATCGCAAGCCAACAGACCCGCCAGGCAAACGCGACGCTTCTCGCCGACACTCAGGTGGTGGGGAGCACGCTCCTCAAACCCCGGCAGCCCGGCCTGGTCGAGCGCTCGCCCGACGCGCTCACGAATCTCGGCCCGGCCAAGGCCAAGTTGTTGAGGACCAAACGCGACGTCCTCGAATACCGTGGGGCAAAAGAGCTGATCGTTGGGATCCTGGAAGAGCAGCCCCACCTGGCGACGAACCTCGGGCAGGCTCTCCTTGGTGAGCGCGCGCCCCCCCACCAGCACGGCGCTCACGCCCGTCCAGGATTCGGGCAGCAAACCGTTCAGGTGCAGTAGCAACGTGCTCTTGCCGGCGCCGTTGGGACCGATCAGCCCAACACACTCGCCTTCGGCGACAGAGAAGCTGACGCCGCGCAGCGCGGCCGTGCCTTCACCGTAGCGGAAGTGCAGGTCTCTGATTTCGATGGCCGCGCTCACCGCCACCCCCGGGCGCACATGGCGGCGTAGATTCGTTCGGCGCGCTCGCTGCTGCGAATGAACAACTGGCTAATGACGGTGGCAAGCGTGCGCCAGTTCCGGCTTTGGCGGGGTGAGAACGTGCGGCTCAGCCGCGCCCGCTTCATGCGCTGGGCTTCGTCCACCAGCACGAACAGGTACCGGTACATAAGCGACAACGTCGTCACCAGCAACGCCGGCATTCGCGCAGCCTTCAACACGCGCAACAGATCCGAAAACGGAGTCGTGTTGGACAACAGGATCATGGCCAGCAGGCAGAGGGTGCACTTGGCGACCAGGAAGAGGAACAGCCGCCATCCGTCCGGCTGGAACAGCGCCAGCAGCGCCACACCCAGCACGAAGGGTTCCAGCAGGAGCAACCGGCGGAGCAGGAAGACCCACGGAATCCGACTGAATCCCGCAACGGCGAGCAGAAAGACAGCCACGACGCCCAAGCAGATTGGCCGAGAGGGTGGCACCAGCAGCGCCGTCACAACCACCGCCAGGGCCGCCGCGAGCTTCACCCCAGCGTGCAGGCGATGGATGGAAGAATCCAGCCGGCTGTAGCGGTCCAGGAAGTCGTGTCGCATCCGGTGCTCTATTACAGCGCTTGCGGCGTGGTGGCATCTCCGCGGTTGGTCACCGGCACCAGCATGCGCGCCAGCAACCACGCCAGCACGAACATAACCGCCGTTCCCACGGCCCCCGCCACGGCCGTGCTGAGCACACTCCAGTGAATCCAGGGCATCTCGTAATCAGGAATCGGCGCGGGGACGACCGACTCGGCGGCCCGGTCGCTGAAGCCGAGCACTTCCGCCGTCTTGTCAAAGCCGTCCGGCGATTGCGAAGCAAACGGCGAGGCGAACAACGCCAGCCCGAATGCGAGCAGCGCACCATAAACCACCAGTGTACCGTAAGCCGGCTTCAGCTCCGGCGCGGCGGCCGGCCGGAGCAACTCCGGGCGCGTGCGCGCGATGGCCGCCAGCACCAGCGCCGTGATCAGCCCCTCGCCGATGCCGATGAACATATGAGTACCAGCCATTGCCGGCAGAACCACCGACCAGCCAACAGTGTGAGAAGCAGCCAGTTCACCGGCACAGGCAACAGAGGCCAGCACCGTGCTGCACCAGGCGGCGAAGGCGGCGGCCAGTACGCAGCCGAAAAGCCCCTTGACCGTGCGGCTCACGCCATTATAGATCGCCCACCCGCCGACGCCGCCGATCAGCCCCATGTTGAAGATGTTGGCGCCCAACGCCGAGATGCCGCCATCCGCGAACATCAGACACTGCACGATCAGTACCGCCGAGATGACGATGACGGCGGCACTCGGCCCCAGCAGCGCGCCCACCAGCACGCCTCCGATCAGGTGGCCCGAGGTGCCACCGCCCACAGGGAAGTTGATCATCTGAGCGGAAAACACAAAAGCCGCCGCCAGACCCAGCAGCGGTACGCTGCGCGGCGGCAGGTGTACCCGGGCGTGCCGCAGTGCAACCGCCAACCCCGTCACAGCCAGGGCCCCGGTCGCCACGGCCGTCTTACCATCCAGGAAGCCATCGGGGATGTGCATGCGGCGTCACCTTTTCGATTGTGGGGTTTCTCATAAGCCGGACCACCACGACAGGGTCAAACACGACCCTGAAGGGTGCGCGAACAGCCCCGCCCGGGGCGTGCGCGGCGCAGATCCGGAATACGGCGGACCATTCCCTGGTAATACGTACTTCAAAATCGTAATATTATGCCCGGCTCTAGTCAAGCAGCGGCGCCGTTCGGCGGATGCGATGTGTGCTTGCCGCGTGGGTGGTATTAGACGCCTGGTCATCGGGCTGCGCCGCGACCAGGTTGCGGGTGATCGTGTGAGGATAGGTGGATGTCCGATCTGGTGCGTATCAGCATCTCGTTGGAAGCGAGCTTGGCGCAGCAACTCGAGCGACTGGCCCGCGGCAGCCGGTACACCAACCGTTCGGAATTCGTGCGGGACCTCATCCGACAGCGCGTCGTCCAGCAGGAGTGGGCGGATGCGCGCCAGGACGTCGTGGCGACGATCACGCTGGTGTATGACCACCATGCGCGTGAACTGCTCGATCGTCTGGTTGATATCCAGCACCAGCACGCCGAGCACATCCTCGCTTCGACGCATGTGCATCTGTCGCACGAAATGTGTGCCGAGATGATCATGGTGCGCGGCAAGCGCGCCCGCATCCAGCGGCTGGCCGACGAAATGGGCAAACAGCGTGGCGTACTCCACGCATCGGTGAGTATGGCAACAACAGGAGAGGCTTTGCGCTGAACGAAAGCCGCGCCCGCTGGGTGCGGAAAGACCGGGCAGTGCGGGAAGGCTGGCAGATGAACCGTGGGAAGTGCTTGTTGTGTATCGTGGGCGTGCTGCCGATTGTGGCGGCTTTGGGCTGTACGGAAAGAGGACCACAAATGAGCCAGACTCCTCAGCGCGAGGGCTTTGTCCGGTCTGTGCCGGACACGCAGGAACCGGCCCGTCTGCTGGGCAAGACGGACACCGTCGGGATGCGATCCGGATTCGTGGTTCTGGAGCCGGGCAAGGATTGCGGCTGGCACAGCACCGAGAACTACGAAGAGATGATTATCTGCCTGGCCGGTGCCGGCGAAGTGGCGTGCGGCGACGGCCCACGGCGCCCGCTTGCCGCCGGACAATACGCGTACAATCCGCCGCAAACGCGGCACAACGTGTTCAACACGGGCACCGAGATCATGCGCTACATTTACGTGGTTGCTCCGGCCGGCGTGGGGCATGAGGATCATCACTGATCGCCGGCCCGGCACCGCCGATGTCCGACTTGAAAAGCGTTCAATAGCCGGTTGATAGGCGCTTTGGGGGCGAACTTTCCCTTTCTAGCGGGCGTGGAATAATCCGCGAGACGATTTACCTAACAAATTCCGAATTGCATTTGCTTTCCATTTATTTTCGGGTTATGTTAGGTATGTGGTGATCGGGCGTGATGCCACGTGATTTGCTGATTTCTATCAGTGGGAACTGATCATGTCGTCGTCTGTGTGCCGACAATCGGCCAAGCGCCTCTGGTGCGCTGACAATTTGAGCGATTCGCGCATCGTCAATAATCCGGCGCGGAAATCGCGGACGGCGCAAGGTAATGCAGCGACCGACATTCTCGTTGGCCGGCCTGACCGACTGGACCGACCTGACCAACCTGACCAACCTGACCGACCTGACCGACCTGACCGACCTGACCGGCTGGAAGCCGGTCCCACAAGTGTAGCCGGTCCCACAAATGCAGTCGGCCACACAAATGTAGTCGGTCCCACAAATGTAGCGGCCGGCGCCCCGCCGGCCGTCGAACATGGGAAAGCCTGCTTAACGCCAACGGCCTGCGAGGCGCAGGCCGCTACTGAGACGTGTGCCACTGCTCTTGAGCAGTGCGATCCAAAGCCGCCGCGCGTTCGTGCGCGTACCGGCGTCCCACGTCCGACAAAGACATCGGCCGTTGCAGGGACTCAGGTCGTTACGGGTTTTCGACCCACCGCCCCGTCAGCCGCCAGCGGGCTTACGCACAGGATCACCAAGCCGGGTGATTCACAGCTTGCCGAACTACAGCGACGGATTGACCGTTTGAGGGAACACTATCGTCCGTCAACCGAGCGTTGCCCCAGCGGTTTTCCACCGCTCGACGCCGTCCTTGGTGGTGGGTTTGTCCGCGGAGCGGTCCACGAGTTCGTCGCTGGTAGTGCCGGGGTAGCGGTACACTCGCTGGTACTGCACACCGCGATCCAGGCCACGCCAACCGGACGCTGGATCATGTACATCGATGCCGCGGAGGATTTTTACCCGCCCGCGGCGAAACTGCTTGGAATGCCGCTGGGGCGCTTGCTCATCATCCGCGCGCATCGTCACGCCGATGTGTTGTGGGTCTGTGAACAGAGTCTGCGCTGCCGCGCGTTCGGTGCCGTGGTCGCCACGGTTCGCAAGCTGGATATGCGGCTTTCCCGGCGTCTGCAACTGGCCGCCGAGGCCGGCGCGGGCCTGGGCTTGTTGTTGCGCTGTAATGATGTTGGTGGGAAAACGTTCGCCGCCACTCGACTGCGGTTTGATCCCCTGAAAGGCCGCGCGGAGGCGCGCCGCATGTTGGTAACGGTGCTCAAGCTGCGGGAAGGAATACCCGGCGAACCGTTTGCGATGGAGTTTCCCGATGCGCCGGGTGCTGTGCCTGCATCTGCCATACCTGTCGACCGACCTGTTGCGGTGCGACAACGCCATAGCGCCGGCTGACGCGCGACGCCCGCTGGTGCTTGTCGAGCGGGTCAACCAGTCACAGGTGGTGGCGCGTCGCTGCCCGCGGGCCCGTGCCGGCGGAATCGAAGCCGGCGTCTCACTGGGGCAGGCACAGGCAACCGTGCCACAGTTGATGGCACTGCCGTTTGACCCCGCTCGTGATCGTCAACAGCTTCGCGGGTTGGCCAACTGGGCTTTGCGTTTCAGCCCGACCGTTCAGCCCTATGAGCCTGATTGTGTGCTGGTCGATATCACCGGCTGTAAACAGCTCTTCGGAGGAGAGGAGAACATCGCGCATCAGGCGTACCACGGCCTGGCACACCGGGGGTTCAGCGCGCGGGTGGCTATCGCCGACACCGTCGGCGCCGCGTACGCACTGGCGACTACCGGCCCGAGTGAGACAACGGTTGTGTCGGCGGGTCAGATCAGTGCCCACCTCGCGCCGTTACCGCCGGCCGCCTTACGTCTCGATGACGGCACACTCGAAAAACTGCTTACGCTGGGCATTCGCACAATCGGCGGCTTGTTGGATCTGCCCCGCGCATCATTGCCGGCCCGCTTTGGTCAAGGGTTGGTCAAGCGTTTGCGGCAAGCGCTCGGCGAGACTATCGAGCCACTTGTCGCCCAGCCGTACAAACCGTTACCGGCCACGCGATTGAGCTTCGAAGCTCCAATCACAGATGCGCGCCCGCTTCCCGCGCTGGCACGGCAGATGCTCGATGAAATCGCCGACCAGCTTCAGCGATGCGGATTGGGCGTGCAGTGCCTGGAGCTGGTAGTTTATCACGAACATGCGCCACCGGTTACGTTGCGGGTAAATCTGTCCCGCCCGTCGCGCGCCTGGCAGCACATCGACGAGTTAATACGCGGTCGGATCGAGTCGAGTGATCTCGGCTCCGGCATCACCGGTCTCTTACTGCTCGCACGCCGGACCGCCCGATGGCAACCCGGCCAGGGCGACCTTTTCGAGTACCACGATCCACGAGCCGATGAAGATCTGGGCTGCCTGATTGACCGACTGGCGAACCGGTTGGGACCTGATGCAGTTGTTCGACCACAGTTGGTCGATGATCACCAACCCGAATTCTCGTTCAATTACGTCCCGGTGTCGGTAGCCGGTTGCAAAGCTCGAGATGATTCGGCTGAAGACGGCGCCGCCGACACGCCGCCCGAGATCAGCGAGAAAACAGCGGTCACTGCGCCGGATGATCCGGAAAACCGCCATTGCACAGAGGGTACCCCATCCGTTCGAGGGCTGGTGGGCGGACTGTTCCTTAAGCCAACCTCCCACCTTCGATTCCGTCCCCAACCCTCCGAACGGGTGGAGTATCCCCGGCGATTTACGACCGCTGGCCGGCCACCGGCTTCGCGGCCCGCAGCGGGAGACCGGTGATGGTGCCATCACCCACGTCAACACCTTATCCCAGAGGGCCGGGTGCCGCAGGGGCGCGGCCGACGAAGCTCTTTTCCAAGCCGCTTCCAATACGCGTGATCGCCTTGATGCCCGCCGGTCCGCCCACGTGGTTTTGTCATCAGGGTCGCGAGCACATCATCACACGATCGGTGGGCCCCGAACGCGTTGAAACAGCCTGGTGGCGTAGCTCCGATGTTCGTCGCGACTATTTTCGTGTTGAAACCGACACCGGCGAGCAATTCTGGATTTTCCGGGCGCTTAATGAAAACAGGTGGTATCTACACGGGATATTCGCATAGCGCAATCTCCCCCCCCTGGCAACCCGTCATGAAAGCCGCTGCTGTCCCTTTTGCACCGCCACGCTGGCAGCGTTGTCCGAACAGCCGTACTCTTGCGCAACGGCGTTCACATGAACCTGGCGCATGGCGAGGATAGCGCGATGATCATCAGAGTGATCTGTCTGTCGGTAGTGGTCTTATGCTTGACGGCGACACAAGCGATCGGCGCGGCTCCTGAGACCACCACCGAATACCGTTTCGACGCGCCCGAAGAACCGCTGCCGTTTTCCATAACCGCCACCGGCGAAGGCACACGCCACGACTCCAAACCCAAGATCGCCGACGGGCAGCTTTACCTGCTGGAATCCTGGTGGAAATTCAACACGTCGGCGGCTTTTCCCGCCCCGACCGAGACAACCGTGCGCATTGTCGAAGTGTCGTGGAAGATGACCATGAATACCGGCACGGAAGGCGCCGGCTTCGCCTGGCTCAACGTTGCGGAGCACGGCCCAAGCGGCGAAGCCCCCGCCGTCGAGCAATGGGAGGCGCCAGGCATTCCGGCCTCGTTCGCCGTTGGTTTCGATGCCTCCAACCCACCCAATCGCGACCCCTTTCGCGGCTCCGGGAATGCCTACGATCGCCCGCAACACGAAGTTTCACTGCACTGGAACGGCATGGAGATTGTCAAGCGCACCACGCCGATGGACTTCCGCGACGAGAAGCCTCACGATGTCGCAGTGCGCGTCGAGTTCGTGACCGGCGGCGCCGAGGTCACCATCCGGATCGATGCCACGCCCGTCTTTGAGCGGTATTTCATTCCCTCGATGACTGCGTACGTCGGGCGCCCCGCCTTTGGAGGGCGCAACGGGGACACTGCGGGGGATGTGTTGATCGACGACCTGCGCATCCAATGCAGCGAACCGATTCCAACGCCCGAGCCACCGCTTTCGGTTGTGGCAATAGACCACCAGTTGAATGATGCGAAACACGCCAAGAACGAAGCGACTGTCGAGTTCCCCGAGAACACGGATCGCTTCGCCCGCATCATCTGCACGCTGCGGCTTGACAAACCGGAGACGCGTTTCGACCCGTGGGATCGGCTGGCGGAGATCAATGCCTACGCCGACGACGGCGAGCGTTTCGAGATCCTGCGCTATATCACGCCGTACCACCGCGGACACGAGTGGATGATGGACGTGACCGATTTCCGACCGCTGCTGCGCGGCAAGCGGCGCATCGAGCAATCCTGCGGCACGCAGGGAGAAGGGTGGGTCGTCACCGTCAAGTTCGACTTCTATCCAGGCAAGACCGACCGGCTGGCGTACAAGATCGTCAACCTCTGGTCAGGCAGCCCCGAGATTGGCAATCCCGACAAACCGGTCGAGGAGTTTTACACCCCGCGGGTCGTGCCGCTCGATGAGCAGGCCGCGTTTGCCAAGGTCCGCTCAGTGGTCACCGGCCACGGGATGTTTCCAAACTCGAACAACGCCGGCGAATTCATGCCACTCGGACGCACGCTGACAGTCAACGGCGAGGCGCACCAGAATGTGTTGTGGAAGACGGACAACTATCTGAACCCCTGCCGGCCACAAGGCGGCACGTGGAAGTATGATCGCGCCGGTTGGGCACCCGGCGACGTGGTCCGCCCATGGGAAGTTGAAGTCACGCGGCTGATCGATGATCGGCGCGAGCTGAAGATTGAGTACACGCTTGACCCGTATATCAACGAAGGGCGCGGCAAGACGTGGGCTCCGTTTCATAAGACCGAATCACACCTGATTCTGTATCGCGCCCCGTAGCGGGCCGTGGCCGAGGCGCAGGCGGCGGAAACGCGTAATGGCGTCCGGCATCGCACAGCAATCCAACCGCGCGTACGCCCTTGGTGTGACTCGACATAACAGACCGCGACTCGTGCTATCGCAAACCCTGGACACTTTCTGTATCGGCGCTCGAATTATACCTATTGACCTGCAGTCCCCCCGCGCGCGACCATCGCAATGGAGGCGGAGCGTGCCCCCGACGCAGATGTGAGTGCCGCAAGACGTAACACATCGGCGTTGTGACCAGTCAGCAGTTGTGCAGGGCCAATGCGGGGGCCGAGGGCTTGCTCCAGAGCGACACATGTACTGACGTAAACCGGAACGAGGGAAATCCAAGCGTCGGCCAGGAAGGAGGTAGGTAACCGGCGGGGCGTTACGGGGGTGACAGATCCTGAGTTGCCTGAGAATCCAGGCATTGTGGCAGTCGTGTTCGGGCCGGTCTGGAGTCAGGCGCAAGGAGGAGATGATATCATGTTGAAGAAGTTCATTGTCGTGCTCGCCGCCGGGACGCTTTGCGCGTTACCCGTGTTGGCGGACTCGACCGGTCCGGTGGGAGGCTATGACGGCATCGACTCGTTTGACGATGTGTACACCCCCCCGCTACAGGATTCGGACTGGTACACAACGACCTGGGGTATGCACGTTACTTACGCGTTTACCAACTACGCGGGCATGCTGTTTGATTTGCAGTATGACAGCCACGAGTTGAGCCAAGTCATTGTCTCGCCAGCAGGTCCGCACAACAAGCTGGAGGTGCCGGACACGACGGGGCTGTATGACAGTTGGGAGTTCCCCGGCAGTCAGAGTGACTGGCAAGTGGTCTTTCCGCTGGCGGTCTGGGTGCCCGGGGCCGCCGCGTCAGGGATTAACGTCAATTCGAGCTCGATGTATCCGCTGTTCAATCTGGACTTCCATGCAAAGAACACGACCATTGCAAACAACGGCGACATCGACATCACAGCGAGTGTCTGGCAGATTCTGCACATCGTCGAGTCGGCGTCGTACAACATCGCCGCCAGCGACTACTTCTACAAGACAGTCAACGGCATCGATTGGGCGTATCCCGGTCAGGGCCGTTGGTTCCACAATCCCGCCGACGGAACCACGTTCATTCCCGCCAGCGCGTTTGTGGCCACCAACAACTGGATCAACAACGTAGCCGGCGTCGGGATCGAACACGTGCCCGAGCCCGCGGCGGCCGCGTGCATGCTGTTGGGCGTGGGCGGCCTGATCTACGCCCGTCGGCGCGCCTGAGTAGCACCGACACGTTCAACAAAACGTGTTTGAGGGTATCATCAACCGGCGACGTTGCCACCAGGTAACGTCGCCGGACTCACTTTGGGGTGTGGTGGCGGCGGCATGACACGGAGGCATGGGGCGGGCGAGGGCTCGCGTGCCAGGCTGTGCGAGCCTCCGGCTTTGCTCCAATTGACGGGAGGCGGCTTCAGTGAAGAAGAAAGTCGACGCGTCCACCAAGCACCCCCGCCACTCTCGCTGGTCACAGTATCTCATCTATGCCGTG
The DNA here is from genome assembly GCA_963675745.2 of Phycisphaerae bacterium. Classification (GTDB taxonomy): domain Bacteria; phylum Planctomycetota; class Phycisphaerae; order UBA1845; family Fen-1342; genus JAFGRR01. Next base: position 133,495 of record CAXXWX010000010.1, on the reverse strand, counting down.
GCGATCATTCTCTTTCTCTTCGGCGCGCTGCGCATGTCCTGGTTCCGCTGGATTGATGTGGGGAGCGGTGCGATCACCGGCGAGATCATGCCCGAACTCGTTGCCTGCGAGCGGATCGAACTGGAGCCGGCCGCGTTGCGCGGCTGGAACGTCCTGCTCATCACGACCGACACCACGCGCGCCGACCACCTGGCGTGCTATGGCAACCGCGGCATCGAGACGCCGGTGCTCGACGAGTTGGCCCGTAGCGGCGTGCTGTGTGCCCAGGCCGTAACGCCATCTCCGGCCACGTTGCCCGGACATTCCTCACTACTGACCGGGCTCTATCCGTTCAACCACGGCGCGCGGGCCAACGGGACATTCAAGCTCGACGAGAAGAACGTCACGTTGGCCGAGGTGCTCAAGGAACAGGGCTATCGTACGGGGGCGGCAATCTCGGCCTTCGTGCTCGATGGACAGTTCGGCACCAACCAGGGGTTTGATGAGTATCACGACGACCTGACCATGGGGGTCAAGCACGCGCCGCAGATGTTCCGGGAGCGCCCGGCCGAGCTGACCAACGTGGCGGTCAAGGCCTGGCTGAAGGACAACGCCAATCAACGCTTTTTCTACTGGGCGCACTTCTTTGATCCGCACGCCACATATCTCCCGCCCGAGCCGTTTCGCAGCAAGTACAGCCAGAACCTGTACGACGGCGAGATCGCATATGTTGACTCTCAGATCGGCGATTTGCTGAGCTACCTGGACGAGCTCGGCATACGCGACCACACGCTGGTCATCGTTACCGCCGATCACGGCGAGGGACTGGGTGAGCACGGCGAACAGACACACTCGCTGCTGATCTACGACGGCACGCTGCACGTGCCCATGATCTTCAGCGCGCCCGGCGCCATTCCAGGCGGCAAGGTGCTACAAAGCCAGGTGTCGCTCGTTGACGTGATGCCCACGCTGCTCGAGATGCTGGGCGTGCATCCCCCGGGCAACCTCGACGGCCGCAGTCTGCTCCAGGCGGCCCCGTCGACGCCGCGCCCGGTCTATGTCGAGACCCTATCCACCATGACGCTGCACGGGTGGGCCCCGCTGCTGGGCGTCAGGCGTGACGATTACAAGTTCATCCTGGCACCAGAGCCGGAGCTTTACGACCTGCGCGCCGATCCGCATGAGCTCGACAACCTGTACGAGTCGCACAGCGACCCGGCGATGGACCTGCGCGCGGAGTTGATTACGTTTGTCGGCGAGGATCCCTGGCTGGCGGCGCGGGCCACGCAGAACGCCGAGCTTAAGCCGGACGCCATCCGCCGCCTGGAAGCACTGGGCTATGTATCCTCGACGCCGACAGATGATGGACCGGCGGACAGCCTAGAGCAGCTCCCAGACCCGAAAGAGATGATCTACCACTGGGAGGATGTACAGAAGGCCGTCGCCATGCGCAACCTCGGCGACATCGCCGGCGCCATCAAACAGTTGACCGCGTGTGTTGAATCCGTGCCGCGCGACGTTTTCGCCATGCAGATCCTGGGTGGTGCCTACGCGGCACACGGCGAACCCGACAAGGCGCTCGAGACGTTTCTACGCGCGCTGGAGTTGTCGCCAAACGACACGGGGCTGTACATGGGGGTGGCCAACATGTACATGACCCTGGGCCGGCTGGAAAAGGCACACGAGACGGCCAAACGCGTACAGGAACTGGACCCCGAGCACGGCGATGTTTACGTCTTGCTGGGGCGCCTGGCCTGGTACCAGAACAACGAGGATGAGGCGTTTGCGCTGTTGGCACGCGCGGTCGAGCTCGACCCAGGGTCAGCCGGGCCACACGCCTGCAACCTTCGCGGCGAGATTCACTTCCAGGCCGCACGTTTCGAGCAGGCCCGCGCTGCGTTCGGCCGGACCATCGAAATCGACGGTTTGAACGGTGACGCCCACGACGGCCTGGCGCGCATCCTGATTCAGGAAGGCAACTACGAAGACGCCAAGCGTGAATTGGGCCTCGCCCTCCGATTTCAGCCGGCAAACGCGCGCGCCCTGGCGACTCTCGGCGGCATCCTGAGCGACGAGGGAGAATACGATAATGCACTGACACTGCTGGGACGCGCCCTCGAGATGAACCCCAGGTTCGGCTATGCGCTAAACAACCTGGCGCTCACCTACCGTCGCCAGGAAAAACTCGAATTGGCCGAGGAGAAATACGAAGAGGCGATTGAGTGCAATCCCCGGCTGGATCTGCCGTATGTCAACCTCGCCCAGTTGTATCTCATGCAGGGGCGCGAAGATGACGCGATCGCCCGGTTCCGGCAGGCGATCCGCGTCAATCCCAGCAACGCCATCGCGCTGACAAACGTTGGCACGTACTACCTACGCGACGGCCGCGTGGAGGATGCCTGCGCACTGTTGCGTCGTGCCGTCCGCGTCAAGCCTGATTACGCGCTCGCGCACAAGCACCTGGGTGCGGCGCTGCTGGATATGGGGCAGACCCAGGCCGCGATGACGCACCTGCGAACAAGCCTCGAACTGGACCCGACCCAGGCGGACGCGGGGCAGATGCGTTTCCAGCTCGGCGTGATCGAGTCCGGGGAGCGACCGTGAACTCATCGACGACGCGGGATGGCCCGTTAACTGAAAGGCCGCGACGACAGTTGTCGTGGCGAGCCGTGGCCGTGTTCGCCGTGGTCGTGCTGCTCATCGCGGTACTTACGCACATGCAGATATGGACAGCGCTCGAGTCGGCGCCCCCGCGCTGGAACGTACTGCTGATCACCCTGGACACCACGCGTGCAGATCGTATTGGCTGTTACGGCTACGAGCACACCCGCACGCGGACCATAGACCAACTCGCCGAGGAAGGCATCCGCTACTCGCGCTGCTACAGCCCGGTACCGCTTACTCTACCGGCCCACGCATCGATCATGACCGGATTGTATCCGTTTGATCACACGCTGCGCATAAACGGCGCGGGTCGGCTGCACGACAGCGCGGCGACACTCGCGGAACTGCTGCAAGCCGAGGGATACAGCACCGCCGCCATTGTGGCCGCATTCGTGCTGCACTCGAAATTCGGGTTGGATCAGGGCTTTGATTCGTATGACGAGGACTTTTCATCCGGCTCGGCACAGTCCTCGTTTTTCTATGTTGAACGTAATGCCGAGGTTGTGACCGACGCCGCCGTAACCTGGCTCGCCACCGCCGGGCCGCGGCCGTACTTCCTCTGGGTACACTATTTCGACCCGCACGCACCATATGAACCACCGGGATACAAGGGCAGTCCGGGCCGGGCGGCGGCCTATGACGCGGAAATCGCCTACGCCGACGAGCAACTCCGGCGGCTGCTCGCGCGCGTCCGCGAGATCGACGCGGAAACTGGCCGCGAGACGCTCATCGTCTTCACAGCGGACCATGGCGAGGGCCTGTGGAATCACGGTGAGCCGACGCACGGGCTATTCACCTATAACGACACGCTGCACGTGCCGCTGATCGTACGGTTTCCTTCCGACGCGCCGAGCCGCGCCCGCATCATTGATACACCCGTATCGCTCGTCGATATATACCCTTCGATTCTCGCGTGGCTGGGCATCGCACCGCCGCACGAGACGCGCGGCCGCGTTCTGCCGCGAGAAACGCCGGATGCAGATGCCAACAGCGCTGCGGCGCGCGCCCTGTACTTCGAGTCGCAGTTGCCGCTGGAGGCGTATGGCTGGAGCCCCCTTGCGGGCGTGCTACTCGGAAACGAGAAGTTCATCGAGGCGCCACGTCCCGAGCGCTACGCGCTCGATGCCGATCCGCTGGAAGCGAACAACCTGTACGAACCGGGCAGTGCGCGGAGCGCGGCGTTGCGGGATGAGTTATCGTTGATTCGCGATTCGAGGCTGGATTATCCCTCCCTGGCGGCCGAGCGGCTCGCCGTCGATGATGAGACGCGCCGCAAGCTCGAAGCCCTGGGGTATGTGGGCGGAGAGCCGCGGAGCGTGCCGCCGGCCGGCGAGTTGGCCGACCCCAAGGACATGGTCGCGCTGCATCGCGAGATTGACCGAGCGCGGCTGGCCATCGAGTCCGATGATCCACAGAGCGCTGCGCAGCTCCTGCGGGGCGTGCTCGCCGCCGATCCGGGTAATGGCCGCGCAATCCAACTCAGCCTGCACCTGCTGACCAAGCCGGACGCGCGGGGTGAAATCAGCCGGGTGCTGGAGCAACTGGCCCCGGCGCGCCTGCCGTCGCCGCTTGACTTGCAGGTACCCCTGCGGCTGGGCGTCGCCGCGCTGCGGGCGAATGAACTCGCACAAGCGGAGGAACAGCTTGAGCGGGCACGACGGGTGGATCCCAATGACCCCGGCACGAATTTCTATCTGGCGCTGGCCCTTTCGCGTCGGGGCAATGCACCGGACGTTACCCTGCCGCTGCTCCGACGGGCTTGCCGGAGCGCGCCCGCAAACCGTGAATACGCGCTGGCACTCGGCGAGATACTGGAACTCAGCGGCGATTACGCTCAGGCCCTCACCGTATACACGACGTTGATTGGGCGCGACCCGGACGATGCGGTTGCCATGAACAACGCCGCCTGGGCCTGTTATGAGCTGGGCGACAATCTTGAAGCGGCCCTGCGACACGCGGAACACGCGGTAGCACTTGAGCCCGATAACGCGAATTTCCGGGATACGTTGGGCTGCGTGCTAAGCTGGGGCGGCCGCCCGCGTGACGCTCTGGAGCACCTACGGCGAGCCGTTGCCATCGCACCGGAGCACGCCGGCGCGCACTATCACCTGGGTCTGGCGCGCGAACAGCTCAGCGACGAGGGGGGAGCGGTCAGTGCGTTGCGCCGGGCGGTAGACTTGGCTGGCTCGCCGCCGCCAGTCTGGTACGCGGATGCCGTCGAACGCATCTCCCGGCTATCCCCCCCGGAATAGCCTCCCGTGCGCACGTTTGTCTCCTCGCCGCCGGCGGCTTCCGCCCACGCAGACGTGCCCCGGCCGGGTGCCTGCGAGTCGAGCATCTGGCAGGTTGCGGGGCCCCGATGGCTATTCTAACATGGGGGTTTCGACTGCCAGGATCGGAGAGAGCGCGTGACGCAGCCGCCTTTGAAACCGTTCAACGAGATGACTGCAGAGGATTACGCCGGCCTTGGATTCAAGTGTGGCCTCGAAATCCACCAGCAGTTGCTGACCAACACAAAGCTGTTCTGCCGTTGCCCCGCCGGCCACTACAGCAACGATTACGATGCCGAGATCCTGCGCCACATGCGCCCGACACTATCCGAGCTCGGCGAGTATGACGGCACGGCATTGATGGAGAAGAAGACGCGGAAGAACATCTATTACCGCCTGCACCGCGAAACCGTCTGCACATACGAGTTTGACGACACACCTCCATTCTTCATCAACGACCACGCCCTCGATATCGCCCTCGAACTGTCGCTGCTGCTGCGATTGAATATCGTCGGCGAACTGCACATCGCGCGCAAGCAGTATCTGGACGGATCGATCCCCACTGGCTTTCAACGTACGGCGATCATCGGCGTCGGAGGGTGGATTCCCTACAAGGACCGCCGCATCGGTATCACCCAGCTTTCGATCGAAGAGGATTCCTGTCGCGAGGTTTCCGACACCGGGCACGATCGGGTGCTGTTGACGGACCGGCTGGGCATGCCGCTGACCGAGACCGTGACCGACCCCGATATGCGCACGCCGCAAGAGGCGGCCGAGGTTTGCCAGATCCTGCGGATGCTGGCCCGCAGCACGGGCAAAGTCCGCACGGGGTATGGCGCCGCGCGCGAGGATGTCAACGTGAGCGTGCGGGGTGGTACGCGCGTCGAGATCAAGGGCGTGCCGCAGATCTGGCGCATCCCGCGTCTGACCTATAACGAAGCCATGCGGCAATGCGCCCTGCTGCGCATCCGGGAGATGTTGCGGCAACGCGGAGTTACCCCGGACTCCTTCGCGTACTCAAAACACGAGGTCACGCGCGCGGTGACAAAGGTGCGCTATGACCCGATCCGCGCGGCGCTTGCCGACGGGCTGCGCGTCATGTGCGTCGCGCTGCGTGGTTTCGCGGGATTGCTCAACGAGACCACGCAGGAGCACACGACCTTTGCCAAGGAGTTCGCCGACCGCGTGCGCGTGGTCGCTTGCCTGTCGAAGATGCCCAATATCGTGCACTCAGACACGGCGACCGAGGCCCTGACGGCGCGCGATTGGAAAGAGCTGTATCGCATAACCAGGGCCAAGGCCGGCGACGCGCTCGTATTGGTGTGGGGCGATCGTGACGACACCGAGACGGCGTGTGAAGAGATTGTGATCAGGGCCCGCGAGGCGACGGAAGGCGTGCCGCATGATACACGCCAGGCGCTACCCGACGGCACAACCGGATTCGAGCGCGTGCTCCCCGGCGCCGAGCGTATGTACCCAGACACCGACCTGCCGCCATTGGAGATCACGCGTCCCAGGCTCGAGCAGATCCGATCCCTCTTACCCGTGAATGTCTGGGAGCGCGAGGCCGAGCTCGCCAGGCTGGGCGTCCCCCATGACACACTGCAGCCCCTGATGGTCTCGCCACGCATCGGCCTGTTTGATCGGCTGGTGCAAGAGCTGAAGATAGACCCCACATTCGCGGCGGTTGTGCTCGTGCAACGCATGAAAGCGCTATGGCGCGCCGGGTTCCGACCGCAACGGCTATGTGACGAGTGCCTGTATGAGGCGTTTCGGGCGCATGCAGACGGACGGATAACCCGCGATGGCGTTACGCTGGTGATCGAACAAGTGCTGAGCGACAGTGAGGCAGCGCAGTTCCCCGTGGCGCGCGTCGCCGAAGTCACCAGCGCGCTTACCTGTGAGCCGGTCAACGACAAGGTGGTCCAAACGGAAGTCGACGAGGCGCTTCGAGAACTCGACGCGAATCCGCGCACCGATAAACCGATCGATGCGCGGCAGCGCTGGGTGATGGGCCGGCTGATGAGCCGATTGATCGGGCGCGTCGAAGGGCGCCACCTGGCGGCGCTGGTGCGGCAGCGCCTGGATTGCAGTACCACACCCGGCCCGGCTGAGCACTCAACGGTGTAATCGCTCGCGTGGACTCCGACAGACCTGGTCGCCTCCATCCGCAAGTCAGCGTGGGCGGCCGGAGGCCTGCCGGACAATGCAGTACTTGGTCAAATGCAGGATGATCTGGAAATGGATTCTGACAAGGCTACCACCGAGGCACGTCGGGCTGCGTCGAACGATGATTCGCCACGCAAAAGCTACCGCGGCCCCGGCGCCGCAGTTCTCGAGCAATACAATGTCGGCGTGTGGAGTGAAGTAAAGCTTGACTCAAACAACGGCATTTTCGCGGGTATCATCCTGCCGCGCTCCGAAACCGCCGATGACCGCCATATCGTGATCAAGCTGAGCAGCGGCTACAACGTCGGCATTGCCGCCGATTCGATTACAAACATCACCGAAATCGGCCGCCGCGAGGCGCACTACAAAATCCCCGAGAAGGAGTTCCCGCGCGACCCGGCCAAACCGAACGTGGTCCTGTTCGGCACCGGCGGCACAATCGCCAGTCGGCTCGACTACCGCACCGGCGCCGTCATTCCGGCGTTCTCACCCGGCGAGCTCTACGGGTCCGTGCCCGAGCTCGCCGACATCTGCAATCTGCGCACCGAGAAGCTCTACGGCGTGTTCAGCGAGAACATGGCCAAGGAGAACTATCTGGCATTGGCCAAAAGGGTCGGCGAGGCGATCGCGGAAGGCGTCGACGGCGTCGTAATCGGGCACGGCACCGACACCATGCACCACACCGCCGCAGTGCTCAGCTTCATGGTGCAGGACTCACCCGTTCCGATCGTAATGGTCGGCTCGCAGCGCAGCTCCGATCGTCCGTCGTCCGACGCGGCGATCAATCTGATCAACGCGGTCAAAGCCGCCGCCGAGGGGCCGATTGCCGAAGTTATGGTCTGCATGTTCGGGCCGACGTCGGATGAATACTGCCTGCTGCACCGCGGCACGCGCGTGCGCAAGATGCACTCGAGCTACCGGTCCACATTTCGCACGATCGGTGATGTGCCTCTGGCCATGATCTCGCCCAAGGAAGTGTCGCCGTTGCGCGACGACTTCCGTCGCCGCCGTCTCGACCGCAACGTGACACTGAAACTGACGTTCGAGGAGAAGGTGACGATCCTCTATTACTACCCCGGGATGCAGCCCGACATTGTTGATGCGATTGTCGAGAAGGGCTACCGCGGCATCGTCATCGCCGGCACCGGACTCGGCCACGTAAACAAACCGCTGTACCCGGCGTTAAAGCGCGCGACGGACGCCGGCGTACACATCTACATGACCGTCCAAACGCTTTGGGGTTATGTGCAGATGTACGTCTATGAAACGGGACGCGAGATCATGAAGCTCGGCGTTGTCCCCCTGGCGAACATGCTGCCGGAAGTCGCGTATATGAAACTCTGTTGGGCCCTGGGTCAGTCGTCCGACCCGGCCGAAGTCCAACGGATCATGCTCACGCCGATCTGCAACGACATCACCGAGCGCGAACCCTACAACGGCTACCTCATCTACCAGGGGGAGATACCGGAAGTGCAGGAGTTTCTGCGCACGATTCGTCGATAGCGCGTTTTGCCTTATAGCCTAGAGCGGTTTCAACAACAATCCGTTGCCCATACGCGGGTGGGGCGGGCGTCCCACCCGCCCATGTACTGCTTTCGTCGAAGTCGGGCGAGACGCCCGACCCACCCCGACAGTGTAAGCCACCGCGTCTTTACTGAAACCGCTCTAGCGGCCGCCCCCCGAGTCGGCCGTGACTTCGCGAGAATGCACGCTGGTGAAACCGGCCCGACTCGGACGCCTGACGGGGCGGTTGGATTGAGGCGGCGCTGGTTACCCGATATCGGGCGGCCGGCGCGTGTGCCAATCAGTCTCGCGCTCGTGTAATCGCGCGGTTTGAAGAAGCGCCGCTTCGCCGAACAACGGCCCGATCAACTGCAATCCAATTGGCAACCCCCCACCGCTGAATCCGCACGGCACGACGATGCCCGGCAGGCCGGCGAGGTTCGGGCCGATGGTGTAGACGTCGGCCAGATACATCTGGAGCGGGTCGTCGAGTTTCTCGCCCAGTCGAAACGCCGGCGTTGGCGACGCCGGGCACGCCAGCACATCAACCTGCTCGAACGCCCGGTCGAAGTCCTGCTTGATCAGCCGGCGGACCTTGAGTGCCTTGTTGTAATACGCGTCGTAGTAGCCCGCGGACAGCGCGAAGGTCCCCAGCATGATGCGACGCTTGACCTCGGGGCCGAAGCCCTCCTCGCGCGATCTGCTGTAGAGATCAACGATGCCGGATGGTTTCTCAGCCCGATGCCCGTAGTGCACGCCGTCAAAGCGCGCCAGGTTGCTGGACGCTTCCGCCGTCGCGACCACGTAGTAGGCGGCGATGCAGTATCGGGTGTGTGGCAGTGAGAGGTCGACCAACTCTGCACCGAGCGTCTGGTACACGTCGAGCGCCTGCTTGACAGCGTCGCTGACCTGCGCGTCGAGCCCCTCACCGAAGTATTCCCGCGGGATGCCGATCCGCAATCCTGATGCGCGCTGCGCGAGATTGTCATCCATCAGCGCCGCGCGGTAATCCGGCACGGGCTGGTCCACGCAGGTCGAGTCTTTCGGATCATGCCCGCTGATCGCCGTCAGTACAACCGCCACATCGTCAACGCACGTCGCCAGCGGCCCAATCTGGTCAAGGCTGGAGCCGTACGCCACCAGGCCGAAGCGCGAAACGCGCCCGTAGGTCGGTTTCATGCCGACGACGCCGCACAACGAGGCAGGTTGGCGTATCGAGCCGCCCGTGTCGGTTCCAAGCGCTATGGGCACCATGCGTGCCGCGACGGCCACGGTCGAACCACCCGATGAGCCGCCGGGAACACGTTGCAGATCCCAGGGGTTTCGCGTGCGGCCGAACACGCTGGTCTCGGTCGACGAACCCATCGCAAACTCGTCGAGGTTTGTCTTGCCGACGATGACGGCGCCGGCGCGTTCGAGTCGCTCGACAGCGGTCGCGTCGTACGGCGACTCGAAAGCCGCCAACATCTTCGACCCACACGTGGTCCGGCTGAAACGCGTACACAGGTTGTCCTTGATGGCGACCGGCACGCCTGCCAGCGGCCCGACAGACTTGCCGGCTGCGACATCGCCATCGATGCGCGCGGCCGCGTCCAGCGCGTGAGCGCGCGTCACCTCGATAAAGGCCCCCGTGGCACTGTCACACGCCTCGATGCGCTCCAGCGCTTCCGCGCAGACGTCAACAGCGCGCCGGCGTGCCGCCGCCACATCCGCCGCGATCAGTTGTGCCGAATCAGGTGTGCTCATGTGTCTTCTGGGGCACCACGCTCGCAATCGACGTGCCGCGCGGGCTGAGGCCCGCGGCGCGCCATCAATGGTCGGGCGCGCTTCATCATCTATGCGCCGCCGCCGCCGAGGACCGGCGGCACCTGGAAAAACGACTCGTGTTGCTGCGGCGCGTTGCGCAGTGCGGCCGCCGTATCGAGCCACGCGCGCGGGCAGTCATCGCGCTGGATATCCATCACAGACAAGGCGTGGGCCATCGGCTCGACCCCGTCCGTATCGACTTCATCAAGCTGTTTGAAGTAGTTGACGATCTCGGCCAACTGCCCGGAGAAGAGCCGCACTTCGTCATCGGTCAGCGCGAGTCGGGCGAGCTTGGCGATGTGGCGTACACGGGCTTCGTCGATCGCCTGTGACATGACGTTGCCCCGCTGTGGTCGATGCGAATCGGCCCTGAGCCGAAAAGCCGCGCGACCGGGTACCACTACGGTGAGACAGCACTAGGACTCGGTCGGCTCTTCCGGCTTTGACCATTGACGCCGGGGCGGCTTGACGATCAACCCCATGCGGATTGCCTTGGCACTCACACGGATCCGGCAAATGCGCCCGTCGATGACCGCGCGGACCTTCTGGATATTGGGCTTGAACTTCCGCTTGGTGATGCCGGTGACCTTGCGGCCGACACCGCCCAGGTACTTCGCCTTACCACGGCGAGCGATCGAGCGTCCCGCCACTGTCCGCTTGCCGGTAAAAGGGCATATGCGAGCCATGAGTATTTCCTCGTTGATTTACGCACTAACGGCATCTGCCGCCGACAGATGCGAGCCACTTACGCTACCAGATAAGCCGCCGCCGGTCAATCGCCGGGGGCAGCTTTGCAACTCGCGGATGCTGGCAGTATCGGACGTCCGGTGGTAGACTGCCCGCTGCAAACGGCGAGTCGCCGGCATATCCAGACACCATTGAGCGAGGCATATGAGCAAGAAACCAGCGCGAATCCCAAGCCTGTATGCCAAGCGAATCGCCCAGGTTCGCGAGCAGATGCAGCGGCATAAGCTCGATGGCTACCTCATTCTAAACCGCCAGGACCAGTATTGGCTGACCGGGTTCACCGGCGAGGACGGTGGTGTGCTCCTGACGCCTCGCGCGATCGTCCTGCTCACGGACGGACGGTTCGGCGAGACGGCCACCCGCGAGGCACCCTTTGCAAAGAAAATCATCCGCAAAAAACGCGGCCCCGAAGCAACCGTCCAGGAAATCCACCGTTACCGATTACGGAGCGTGGGGTATGACCCCGGCCACATGACCGTGCAGGTGTTCAACGGCCTCAAGCGTCTGCTCGCGCCTACAAGGCTGATGGCCGCCGGCAATCTCGTCGGCGCGATGCGAGAAATCAAGTCGCCACAAGAGGTTAAGAGAATCCGCCACGCCATCGACGTCGCCCAGCGTGCGTTCCGCAAGATCGAGAAATGGGCTCGTCCCGGCCTGACGGAGCGCCGGGTCGCCGCAAAGCTGATCTACGAGATGCAGGCGCTGGGAGCCGAGGGCCCCAGCTTTACGCCCATCGTCGCATCGGGCCCCAACGCGTCGCTACCCCATTACGAGCCTGGAAGTCGGAATCTGCGTGACGGCGAACCTGTGCTTATCGACTGGGGGGCGCGAGTTGACTGGTACGTCAGCGACTTGACCCGCATGCTGTGGATCGGTAGCATCCCCCGCCGCATCAGGAAGCTGTATGACGTCGTACGAGCGGCGCACGATGGTGCGATCGATGCCGTACGTCCCGGCGTCAAGGCGGCAGACGTGGACAAGGTTGCCCGAAACATCATCCGCAAGGCGGGTTTCGGCAAGCAGTTCACCCACGGCCTCGGACATGGCATCGGGCTGGATGTACACGAGGCGCCAAGCCTTGGACGCACCGCGGCCGGCGAGTTGAAGCCCGGCATGGTCGTGACAATCGAACCCGGGATTTACATCCCCGGAGTGTGCGGCGTGAGATTGGAGGACGACGTGCTGGTGACCAAAACCGGCTGCGAAGTGCTCTCAGATCTACCGCTCGATCTGCCACGCTGATCACCTGGGAGCGACGGGCGTCCCGCAGCGGACGCCAGCGAGATCCATATGGACACGCAACGCATCAAAGAGCTCATAGAGCTGATGGTTGAAAACGACCTCAGCCGTATCGAGATTCAAGAGGGCGAATCGCACGTGCTGCTCAAGCGCGGCCAGTCGGTGGTGGCCGGCCCCCTGCCGCCGGCCTCACTCCCACCTGTACCGGCCACCACGCCCACGGCATCGGTTCCCACGCCAGGCGCATCGGCGGAAGCGCCGCCCGAGTCGAATGAGACACTCATTCGCTCGCCAATGGTGGGCACGTTTTATGCGGCTTCCGGGCCCGAGGCGGCGCCTTTTGTGTCCGTTGGAAGCGTCGTCGATCCCGAAACGGTCGTGTGCATCGTCGAGGCGATGAAGGTGTTCAACGAGATCAAGGCGGAGGCTTCGGGCCGGATCACCAAGGTGCTGGTGACGAACGCCGAGGCAGTCGAGTACGACCAACCGTTGTTTGCCATCGAGCCCGCCTGAGCTGCGCGGCGTTGGGGATCCGATCCGGATGTTCAGCCGAATACTGGTTGCCAACCGTGGTGAGATCGCATTGCGGATTATCCGCGCGTGTCGCGATTTGGGCGTCGAGGCGATCGCGGTCTATAGCAAGGCCGACGAGGGTGCCGCCTACCTGAATCAAGCAAACGATGCGATCTGTATCGGTGCGGCACCGGCCTCACACTCGTATCTGAATCCCGCGGCGATTCTCTCCGCCGCTGAGATCGCCGACGTACAGGCTATCCATCCCGGGTATGGTTTTCTCGCCGAAAACCCAACGTTTGCGCAGATGTGCCGGGACTGCCGCATCGAGTTTATTGGCCCGAGCGCCGAGTCGATGCGCCTGTTGGGAAACAAGGTCGAGGCCCGCAAGCTGGCCAAGAAGGCCCGCGTCCCGATTGTGCCCGGCACGGATGGTCCGGTTGCCGATGAGGAAGAGGCCGTTGAACTGGTTTCGAAGATCGGCTATCCGGTGATGATCAAGGCCGCCGCGGGAGGCGGGGGCCGCGGGATGCGCCCGGCGCACAATGAGGCCGCGCTGCGTACGAATTTTCGCAACGCGCACGCCGAGGCTGAGGCCGCGTTCAGAGATGGCACGCTGTACATCGAGAAGCTCATCGAGCGGCCGCGGCACGTCGAGGTGCAGTTGCTCGCCGACAAGAAGGGTAACACGATCCACACGCTTGAGCGTGACTGTTCGCTCCAGCGCCGACACCAGAAGCTGGTCGAGGAATCACCTTCGCCGCATATCAGCGGGCGCACGCGCCGGCGCTTGTGCGACGCGGCGGTGCGGCTCGCCAAGGCCGCCGGCTATTTCTCCGCCGGGACGTGTGAGTTCCTGGTCGATGAGAATGAGAACTTCTATTTCATGGAGATCAACGCACGCATCCAGGTCGAGCACCCGGTGTCGGAGTTGGTGACCGGCCTCGACCTCGTGCAATGGCAATTGCGGATTGCCGCCGGCGAAAAACTGAGCCTGGCGCAGGCCGACATCAAATCCCGCGGCTCGGCCATTGAGTGTCGCATTAACGCCGAATCACCCGACGACAACTTCCGCCCTTGCCCCGGGCGAATCGAGCATTACATCGTGCCGGGCGGCCCGGGCGTGCGCGTCGACACCCATGCCCATGCCGGCTATGTCGTCAGCCCCCATTACGACTCGATGATCGCCAAACTCCTCGTACACCGGCCGACGCGCGAGGAAGCCATCAAGGTGATGCGGCGAGCGCTGAGCGAATTCGTGATTGGCCCGTTGAAGACGACCATCCCCTTGCACATGAAGATTTTCGAGCACGTTGATTTCGTCAAGGGAGATGTTGATACGCACTTCATCGAACGCGCTTTCGGACAGGGCGGGCGCTGACAAGTCTGACCCGCGGTTCCCCGAGGGCGGCTTGATCTGCTGGCGGGCAGACGATAAACTAAGCCATATTCGGCAGTTATGGATAGCAATTGCCGATCGCGGTACCGAAGCCGGCCCATCTGGCAAACTGCGAAGTCACAGGAGGTGACGGTGTTCGCACGAGGTGCGACGAGCGGGGTGGACGCACATCGGGGGATCGGAATACTGATATGCCGGCTACAGCCGGTTGGATCCTGTCGCTTGGATTGGGAGGTTGGCTGGGCAAGTCTGAGAGCCCTGGGTCGCGGATCTGCGCACATGCCGTCAGCGATGCGTCGTTCCCCTAACCGGTCGAGGTGGTGGCCGCGATCGAGATGTGCTCGTCATTCGAGGTGATAGGGAGAGGGCCTATTGCACGGCTCCGCTGGATGCCTGTCGCTGGACTGCTGACGGCTCCTCGGGAATCACGGAATGACACGCTGGTTCGATCACGCTGAATCTCTGGTCTCGATGATCACGGGCGCAGGCCCCTTTGCTGTGCAACGTCGTTTGATGCCGGCCAACGTGGCATCCGCCGGCGCTGTCGCGAGCATGCTGGTCATCTTGCTCTTGGCCCCGCTGGCAGCGTTTGGCCAGCCGGATTCAACAGAGTCGAGTACGCGGCAACCATCGCAGCAATACGCGCCGGAGGTTCCGCGGCTCGAGCGGTTGATCATCGCCAGCAATCGGAACAACCCCCCGCTGAAGTTTTGTGACGAGAACGGCCAGGCCGCCGGCTTGCTCATCGACGTGTGGCGCTTGTGGTCCGACAAGACCGGTGTTCCGGTCGAGTTTCGCACCGCGGATTTCGCCGAGTCGGTCCGAATGGTGCGCGACGGTGAGGCTGATCTCCACGCCGGGCTGTTCTTCTCTGATGAACGAGATGGGCAACTTGATTTCACAGAACCGATATGCGACCTCGCCTATCGAGTCATCGTGCATGATCGCGATCGACACACCGACCACCCGACAGACTTGCGGGGGGTCGCGGTGGGTGCGCCGGCAGCCGGTTTCACCGAGTCGTTCATGAGACGCGAGTTCCCTGATGCCGATCTGAGGCTCTATCCGGATTATCCCTCGCTCTACGACGCCGTTATCAAGGGTGAACTCAGTGTGTTCGTCTCGCCAGCCGTCAACCTGTTCTACCACTGCAATGAGCACGATTGCGACGATCTGTTTCACTACGTCATGGCAAAGCCGCTCTTCGTGAGGCGGTACCGGGGTGCGACACGGAAAGAACGCATTGACCTCATCCACCAGATTAACACCGGTCTAGAGCGCATTACTCCGGACGAACGCGCGGAGATCGAGCGACGCTGGTTTGTTGACGTTGAAGCACGCTACCGTGAAGCGGAGGAAGTGACGATCGACTTGACGCCGCGCGAGCGTGCCTGGATCGCGGCACACCCCACGATACGCGCAAGCGCTGATCCCTACCATCAGCCATTTGCATTCATCACGAAAAACCATGAACTGGCCGGGATCTCCGGGGATTACCTGGTTCTGATCGGTCAGCGCGTGGGTCTCAGCATAGAGGTGGTTCCCGCCGACACGTGGAACGATGCGCTGGCGCTGGCGAGGCGGCGTGAGACAGACGTCCTGGCTGGGGCTGTGCGAACCGATCCGCGTGAAGCGTATCTGGCATTCACCGACGTCTTCGTCACGTCACCAATGATGATCTTTACGAGAAAAGGCGCGCCGTTTGTTGGTGGCGCGCTGGATCTTGCCGGCAAAACCGTCGCACTGCAGGAGGATTCGCATCAGCTTGACCGTCTCCGACGCGACTATCCGCAACTCCGGCTGAAGTTGTTCTCGACAACGGACGAGTCGCTGCAGGCGGTGGCGACTGCCCGCGCCGATGCATACGTCGACACATTGGCTCAGGGGTCGTACGCCATCGAACAGCTTGGTTTCACGAATCTGAAAGTTGCCGCGCCGTTGGACGGGGAAACCGCGGGTTTTCGCATGGCGGTACGCAAGGACTGGCCCGAACTCGTGAGTATCCTAAACAAGGGCCTGAGGTCCATCACGCCAGATGAGGCTGCCGCGATTCGAGCCAAGTGGGTTGCCGTGCGTTTTGAACACGGCCAAGATGTGAGGCGTGTGCTACAGTGGAGTGCCGCAATTGTCGGGCTGTTGGGCATCGGGGGGCTGACAGCGCTGCTCTGGGCTCGCAGGCTGCGGCGTGAGATCAATCGCAGGCTTCAGGTTGAGGCGCGATTGAAGAAAGCGAAGGAACGGGCCGAATCAGCCGACCGTCTCAAATCCACGTTCTTGGCGACCATGTCACACGAGCTGCGCACCCCGCTCAATTCGATCATCGGATTCACCGGGATCATGCTCCAGGGTTTGACGGGGCCGCTTAATGCGGAGCAGCAAAAGCAGCTCGGAATGGTGCAGGGAAGCTCAACCCACCTGCTTGATCTGATCAACGATGTGCTGGATATCTCGAAGATCGAAGCTGGCCAATTGGAGATGTTGCCACGCCGGTTCTCGCTTCGCCAGAGCATTGAAAAGGTGATCAACACTGTAGCGCCACTTGCCAGCCAAAAGGGTCTCACGCTGGAGACCGAAATAGCGGCGCAAGTGCGCGAAATCAAGAGTGATTCAAAGCGCGTCGAGCAGATCCTCATAAACCTCCTCAGCAACGCGGTGAAGTTCACGGATCGAGGCGGCGTCCGCCTGCGCGCCGAACGCCGCGCCGGCGGCGAAGGCAGCGGTGCAATGATCCATGTTGAGGTGGCGGATACCGGGATCGGCATCAAGGATGAGGACATGGATCGGCTGTTCGAGACCTTTTCGCAGATTGACGTCGGGCTGTCGCGAAGGCGCGATGGAACAGGTCTGGGACTGTCGATCTGCAAGAAACTCGTGGCGCAACTGGGGGGGCACATCGAGGTGCAAAGCGAGTGGGGAGTCGGTAGTGTCTTCGCGTTCTCGCTTCCAGAAGTGTGGGCTGATCAGCAATCAGAATGAAGTAGGCGGACAGGATAGGGGCAGTGGACGACAACGAGCAGAGCTACCACGCGGTTACGCGCCCGTAGGCCAGCACGTCGAGGGAGGAACGGAATGAGTCGCATACTGATTGTGGACGACAACGAGCAGAGTCGGTACATGCTGCGGTCGCTGTTGGAGGGGCATGGGCACCAGGTGATCACGGCATCGAACGGCGTGGAAGCGCTGTCGCGGGCGGAGGGCGACACACCGGATGTCATAGTCACCGACATCCTCATGCCGGAGATGGACGGCTTCGAGCTGTGCCGCCGGTGGAAGACCGATCCACTGTTACGGGGCACGCCATTCGTCTTCTACACAGCGACATACACGGATTCCAAAGACGAGGAGTTCGCTCTCAGCCTCGGAGCAGATCGCTTTGTCATCAAGCCGGAACCTCCCGAGAAACTGTTAGCGCTCATCGAAGAAACCGTCGCTGGAAGCGGGCGGCCGGACTCATCCGCTCCGGGCACACAGGCAAGCGGCGCGGAGGAGTTTGAGCGGCAACACGCGGCGAGCCTGGCACGCAAGCTCCAGAAGAAGGTCCGCGATCTCGAGTCCGAGATACGTGAACGCCAGCGTGCCGAAGAACAGAACGCCGAATTGGAAGCGCAACTGCGACACGCGCAGAAGATGGAGGCCATCGGGCGCCTGGCCGGCGGTGTCGCCCACGACTTCAACAACATTGTGACCGCCATCTTCGGCAATGCGGAACTTACTCTGAACATACTGCGTTGTTCTGATCCAGACCCTGCCGTGGTGCGCAATGGGCTTGAGCAGATTCAATTATGTGCTGAACGCGCGGCGTCGTTAACACGGCAATTGCTCATCTTTAGCCGCCGGGATACCGCTCGTCCTGAAGTATTGGATCTCAACCGCCTTCTCACGGAGTTCGAGCCGATGCTTCGGCGACTGATTCCCGAGGCAATCTCGCTCGAGATGGTGTGCGCGTCGGACCTCAAGCGGATATACGCCGATGCGGGACAAGTTGAACAGGTCATCATGAACCTTGTCGTCAATGCTCGTGACGCCATGCGGAGCGGCGGCTCGCTGACTCTGCGGACGTCGAACGTAGTGGTCGACGATGCATATGCCGGCACCCATCCCGAAGCGCGTGTAGGGCCGCGCGTCCTACTCACGGTAACCGACACGGGCGACGGCATGAGCGAGGCAACGGCCGTACATGCTCTGGAGCCGTTCTTCACCACCAAGCCGGTTGGCGAGGGAACGGGTTTGGGATTGGCGACGGTCTACGGCATCATCAGCAAGGCTGGTGGTCATATGACGTTCGATACAGCGCCTGGCAAGGGGACCACATTCAAGGTCTACTTCCCCGTTTCGGAGACGCAGCCAGACGAAGGGGAAGTGGCCCGCGATCAACTGCCCGTACAAGGGGGCACAGAGACGATTTTAGTCTGTGAGGATGACGAGTTCGTACGCCAACTGACGGTTCAGATGCTCCAGGAGGCGGGCTATACGATCGTTGTCGCTGAGGGAGGTGAGCCGGCCTTACAACTGGCCAGAACGTGTACCAAGCCGATCGACCTCCTGCTTACCGACGTCATTATGCAGGGATTGAACGGCCGACAGTTGGCGGAGGAAATGGAAGCTCTGTACCCGCGCCTCAAGACCGTATTCATGTCAGGGTACGCGTCTGACGTTCTTGCCGATATGGGGGCGCTGGCTCACAATGTCAGGATCCTCGATAAGCCGTTTGGTCGCCGAGATCTCCTGCGTTGCGTACGTAAAACACTGGACGAGCCGAAGCGTGTGACAGCACCCTCGGACCAGGCAGCGGGAAGCCAACGAACCATCGGTGGTGCGACCGCGAGCGACGTCTGAACCACGGCGTGCACGCTTGCGTTGCATAGCACGATTCGGTCCGGCGACTCCCCTGCCCCCTGGCGGTTGCAGCATTCGAGTAGGAAGTGCCGGCGGCTCGCCCTGTCGAGCCGATCGACGATGAACTGGAGTCGAGCCGCAAGGGGGTGTCGGACATGACGCACATGCGCGATTCGGTGTCCACATTTGAGATTCAGCCTTGCTGTGGGGATGCGGGACCGAAGATCGGTCAGGGACCAGGCGAGTTCCCGGCCGAGACCCTCTCGGCCCACACCAAATGCTCGACCGTTTGTCCGCGCGCGGCGGCTCATACGGAGAGACTCGTGGGATCGCCATCGAATCGTACGAGGACGAGAGCCACGGTGCTGTCCGCCGCGGTTTGCCTCGCATTGAGTCACGCATGCGCACTTGGACAAGAGGACGCTGCGAAAGCTGAGCGGCCGGATCAGCCCGTCCGGATTGGAGTGCTTGCCAAACGGGGGAGTGCGCGGTGTCTCACGCAATGGGGGCCTACGGCCGAGTATCTCTCCGCGGCTATCCCCGACCACAGGTTTGTCATTGTCCCGCTCGAATTCGACGAGATTCGCGACGCAGTGATTCGAGAGGAAGTGGAGTTCTTTCTGGCAAACCCCTCCTACTACGTCGACATGGAGGTTCGCCTCGGCGCCAGGCGCATCGCCACGCTGCGCAATCTGCATTCATCCGGTACGACGCACAAGTTCTTTGCCGGGGTTATCTTCTGTCGTGCCGACCGCGATGACCTCCAGCAAATCGAAGACCTGAACAACCGCGTGTTTATGGCAGTCGATCCGCGCTCGCTCGGCGGTTGGCACATGGTGTGGCGTGAGCTCAAACGGCGCGGCATCGACCCACACAGCGCTTTCGCGGAACTGCGTTTTGGCGGCACCCACGACGCCGTCGTCCACGCGGTAAGTGACGGGGAAGTCGATGCGGGCTGCGTGCGCAGCGATACTCTGGAGCGAATGGCGCACGAGGGAAGCATCCGGCTGGACGACTTTCGGATCCTGATGCGTCACGAGGGCTGCGACGGGGAAGTCAAGTTCATACACTCCACGCCGCACTACCCGGAATGGCCAATGGCCAAATCGCCATACACCCGGGACAGTCTGGCCGAGCAGGTCACCGTCGCCTTGCTGCAAATGCCGGCGCAGAGCCCGGCGGCTCAGGCCGCCCAGTGCGGAGGTTGGACTATCCCTCAAAGCTACCAATCCGTCCGCGAATGCCTGATGGACCTCCGTGTGTCTCCCTACGAGGACTACGGGAAAGTCACGCTGAGCAATATGCTGCGCCAGTACGGACTCTGGCTGCTCAGCATCTTTCTCCTGATGATCCTGATCGTTCTCTTTTCGTTGCGGATGGTGCGTCTGAAAGCGCGACTGGCGCAGTCCGTATTGGCGCGCGAGCAGCGCGAGCGTGCCGCGGCCGTGATGCAGACCGTCATCGACGGTCTGCCCGAAAGCCTGATGGTCATCAATCGCGACCACACAATCGCAATGGCCAACCGCATATTACGTAGCCGGTGCGCCACGGGCGAGACGCTTTCTTCCTGCATCAAGTGCCATCAACTGTGCCATGGAAGCGAGACTCCGTGTCGCGGCAGCCAATCACCCTGCCCGCTCGAAGAAGTCATAGCGACGAAGGCCTCAGTCGTGGTGGAGCACGTCCACCATGAGGTCGGCGGCAAACCCGCTACGGTCGAGCTGGTCGCGGTGCCGGTCTTCGACGAGAACGGCAACGTGGTTCAGATCATCGAATCGGGGCGAGACATCACCAAGCGCAGGAAGGCCGAGGAGGATCTCGCCGCTTTCAACCGGGCGATGGTCGGGCGCGAAGAACGCTTGTTGGAGATGAAGGAAGAGGTGAACGCGCTGTCCGTCGAACTGGGCCGAGGGCCGGTCTACGACAAGAGCCCGGAGAGGCCGGCCGACCCGGAGAGGCCGCCCGCGCCACCCTCCGGTGCCGTGGGTACGGAGCTCAAGAACTGGCTCAACGTGACCGCCCTGCAGCACGTCCTCGATAGCTTCTGCAAGGTCGTCGGCGTTTCGTCGGCCATCATTGACCTGGATGGGAGCGTGCTGTGCAGCGCCAACTGGCAGCGGGTCTGCACGGACTACCACCGAGTGAACGAGGCCACCTGCAGCAGGTGCATCGAGAGCGACACCTGCCTCGCCAACCTGGTCCAGGAAGGCAAGCCGTACGCGGTGTACCAATGTCGCAACGGAATGACGGACGCCGCGGCGCCCATCATGGTGGAAGGACGTCACGTCGCCAACGCCTTCGTCGGGCAGTTCCACAGCAGCGAACCGGATGAGGAGATGTTCCGTTCGCAGGCGCGGGAATACGGTTTCGACGAGAGCGACTACCTCCGCGCCGTGCGCGAGGCGCCGGTGATTACGGCCGAGCGGCTGTCGCCGATACTGTCGTTTCTAACCAGTGTGGCGGAAGTGTCGGGCGTGTTGGGCGTCGCCAGGCTGCGGGCGGAGAACAGCCTGGCAGCGCTGCGGCGAAAACAGGGGGAGCTTGAGTCGCAGCGGAAGGCTGCCCTGAACCTGCTCGATGACGCGAAGCGGGCGGAGCAGGCGCTGCGTTTGACCCAGTACGCCATTGACAACTGCGGCACGGCCATTTACTTGATTCGCCCGGATGGCAGCCTGTCGGCCGCGAACGAGGCGACGTGTCTACAACTGGGATACACGAAGGAAGAGCTGCTCAGCCTGTCCGTTCCCGATTTCGATCCGGACTGGCCGGCCGACTACTGGTCCGCGGGGTGGCGGAAACTGAAAGACGCCCGCGTGCTGGACTTCGAGTCGCGCCATCGCCGCAAGGACGGCCACGTGTTTCCCGTACAGATAACGACGAATTACTTCGAGTTTGACGGAGAGGAGCTGCTACTCGCGTTCGTCACAGACATCTCACAGCGCAAGCTGGCGGAGGAGGAGCTGACGAGGCATCGTGAACATCTCGCGGATCTGGTGGAGGAGCGCACGGCGGAACTGGCGGTTGCCAAGGACCGGGCCGAGGAATCCGACCGGCTCAAATCAGCGTTTTTGGCGGCAATGTCACATGAGCTGCGCACGCCCCTGAACTCGATCATCGGCTTCACGGGGATGCTGTTGCAGGAGTTTGACGGCCCGCTCAACGAGGAACAGGCCACACAGATGGGCATGGTGGAGCGCAGTGCCAAGCACCTCTTGAGTCTGATCAACGACGTCCTCGACCTGTCCAGGATCGAAGCCGGGGCGGTGGAACTGCGTATCGAGCCGTTTGATGTGTCCGAGATCGTGGACCGGGTCGTACAAACCCTGCAACCGCTGGCTGACAAGAGAGGGTTGACGCTGGAAGGCGCCGTGGCGCCGGGCGTCGAGCGGATTTGCAGCGACGCGCGGCGCGTCGAGCAGATCCTGATCAACCTGGTCAACAACGCCATCAAATTTACCCAACGAGGCAGCGTGCGAATCACCTGCGCCATTCAAGGAGATCGCCTGGAGACACGCGTCACCGATACCGGCATCGGCATCAAACGCGAGAATATGCGCCGCCTTTTCGATTCGTTCCACCAACTCGACAACGGACTGTCCCGCAAGGCCGAGGGGACCGGTCTGGGACTGTCGATCTGCAGGAAATTGGTCGAGATGCTCGGCGGCAACATTGAAGTCGACAGCGAGTGGGGCATCGGCAGCACGTTCACTTTTGCGATTCCGGTGACAAACACGGGGAGTATGTGATGGCTCATCGCATCCTGGTCGTCGAAGACAATGAGCAGAATCTCTACCTGGTAACTCGGATTCTCGAGAAGAACGGTCATGAGGTTGTCCCGGCCCGGGACGGTCGCGAGGGCATCGCGTTGGCGAGCGAGATCATGCCGGCCTTGATCCTGCTGGACATACAATTGCCCGTGATGGACGGTTACGCCGTGGCGCGCGCCCTGCGCAGCAACCCGGGCCTCGACGGAATCCCCATCGTCGCGGTCACCTCGTACGCCATGGCTGGGGATCGCGAGCGGATTCTTGCAGCCGGCTGCAACGGCTATATCGAGAAACCCATTAATCCGTATTCGTTCGCGGAGGAAGTCGAGCAGCATCTACGGGGTATGGACAGTGGTGAAGTGGACGACTCATGCCCTCCAACTTGACTGTTGATGACAACGCACCAATCTCCAGCACGCCAAATGAGCTCTGGAGCAACAATGGCACGCCGATCCGGTGACGGCATACGGATTGAGATGGGACCATAAGACCGAGAGTAAGTTGCGTTGGAACAGGGACGTCGGGGCGTTGCGTTCAAGTTGTACGTTCCCCAAACGCGCCCCCGCAGACGCCCGGCAATGGCCCCGGCAATCTGAGCCCGAAGCCGAGCAAACCGGCGCGGCGTACGGCAGGATAGCCACCGATCGGACTCGAACCGAAAACCTGCGGTTTACAAAACCGCTGCTCTGCCAATTGAGCTACGGTGGCGATGGACTAAGTGTAGCGTTGTCAAATTGCTGTGCAACAGACGGGGTGAATGGGGAGAGGGAAAAGCGAACCGCGGTGATTCGCTGAAGGCGTGGTCGTGCCGCCTGCCGAAATCCATGCCATCATCAAAGGCGATTCCAAAGCGCGCGATGAGACTCAGCCGTGGTGACGACGTGATACCGGGAATCTCGCCAAGCTCGCCAATCGGACCAACGCCACACACCTCGGGCGGCCCGTTTTCAACAGTCTGATCTCGCGCATTCGGTGATTGCGGGCCGCTCGGCGAGACACACCCACCAGGAGATCTCCTCGATAGAAGCTCAAGCGTTGACGCGGGCGATTGACCGGCGCCTGCATTACCGACCGGGCTCCCCAGGGCGCGTCGCTGGCGCCGCCATCCCCTGGCTCATTTTCAGCGAACTCGGTCGGCCAGAGACGAGTACCTTCTCCACGTCGATGTGCCCGCGCTTCACATCGAGGAACGGCTTGCCGCGCTCCAGGCCAACTGTGCCGAAGCCGGTCGCGGTGGCGAGGAAGCTGCGGAAGCTGTCGCCGATGCGCGAGTCTATGTACAGAATCTTGTCGACCGCGTCGTAGCGTGCGCCGGTCAGTCCCTGC
Source organism: Phycisphaerae bacterium (assembly GCA_963675745.2). Classification (GTDB taxonomy): domain Bacteria; phylum Planctomycetota; class Phycisphaerae; order UBA1845; family Fen-1342; genus JAFGRR01. The sequence goes on along the minus strand of CAXXWX010000010.1, from coordinate 109,277 downwards.
AGCAGCGCATAGCTCGACAGCGCCCGCGCGTACCAGTGGCCGCACTCGTACTCGTTGAACGGGTTGCGCACGCGGCCGTCGTAGCGGTCGCGCGCGATGCGGACGATCTCCAGACCCTCGTCGACCAGGCCGACCATCATCATGTGCGCGGCGGCCTGGTACTCGATGCCGGTCCAGACTTCGTCGCTGTACACGAACGGCAATGCCGGCGTGCCGCCGTGCGGCCACGTACACAGTAGCAGGCCGCCGTCGCGGCCGAGGGCGAACGCGGGCCGTTGCGGGTTGGCGTGATCGGAGAGGTCACGCCGCAGGTTGTAGCGGTGAATCGCCAGCAGATTACTGCGCACCTTCGCCGCATCGACAATGTCTTGATCCAGGCCACAGACCCGCGCCATCCAGAAGCCGAGCACGCCATCCGAAAGACAGCCGGTGCCATACTGATACTTCGGCCCCTGCTCGTTGAGCGCGGCTATGATCTCGCCGTAGCCGGGCCCGTTGGCCGACACATCGAGCGCGTCGAACTTCGCGTCGAGCCCCTCGGTCTGCACCTGCTGGTAGAAATACTCGCCGTTGTAGAGCTTCGTTTCCATGAACGCGCGGCCGTTGTCCAGCAACGTGCGATAGTGTGACACGTCGTCGCCGAGGAACGAACCCATTTCGATCGCGGCGGTCAGGGCTCCCAGGTAGAAGCTCGAGCAATGGCCGTCCGGGCCCCAGTATTCGATGTCGTACGTGTTGTGGTGCGGCTCTTCCAAAACGCCGCGCCCGCGCGGGTCCCAAGTCTTGCTGCAATAGTCGAGGCTTTGTTTGACCTGTGGCCAGATTGCCCGCAGCCAGGCGCTGTCGCCCGATACGCGCCACTCGCGGTAGACCTTCATGATTCCGCCGAGCTGGCCGTCGGCGGCGGCGTGGAACGTGTGGGCGACGGGCCGGATCGGCAGGCAGGAACGGAACATCTGGTGCCCGCGCTCGTCCTGGCTCTCGTGGAACTCGGTCTGACGCAGCGAGCGTTCCAGGTCGGGAAACAGGTGGCAAATGGCCTGGGCGTAGTTCCAGACGTGCGTACACGAGCCGTGGCAGCAGCCGTGATCGTCGCTGCACCCTTCGAAACACCACAGGCGACCGTCGGTTTGTCGCATCACGGTCGGCGACTTGAGAATCGTCAGGTTGGCGGCCACTGCCTCGATCACTTCGGCGGGCAGCGTCGTGTCATAGAACGTGTCACGGAACAGTGCCGACTCGCGGCGCAGCCGGTCATAGTCATCACGCCAGTACTTCGCGACTTCGTTGATGCTCTTGAAGCGGCCGGCGTACCAGGGCGAGTGATGCTCCGCGACCGGGCAGCACGTGGTCGCATCCGGCGCCGCCGGCCCTTCCGCGACCCATTCGCCATAATCGGCGGCCTCGAAATCAGCCAGCACCGTGACGGTGTCATCCCATGCGGCCTTGCTCTTCATAAGCTCGTCGGCATCGAGCCAGCGCTTGTTGGTCAGCACGATCTGGTCGACATTGACGTGCCCCCAGCCGCCGCGTTCCTGGTCGACGATACGGATGCGGGCGCGCTTCCCCTTCAGATCGGCGACATCCCACGTGGTCCATTCCAGCCCCTCGGTGTTCCTGCCCGTGGCGGAGCGGACGACTTCGTCGCCGATCAGCACCTGGATGCAAGTCTTGCCGCTGTGGCTTCCGCCGCCGATGAGGAACTGAATGTAGTCGCGCGTCAGCTCGAACACGGGTGAGGTCAGTGTACCGATCGCCTCGTCGCCCGACGGATCGAACGTGTTGACCAGTCCCGCGCCGACAAATCCGGTGACTTCCTGCTGGCCTGTCGCGGTGCCGTGCGACGGTCCGGGGGCAAACGCCGGGCCGGGCGCGTCGCGCCCGAGACGCAACGTCGTGCGAGGAACATACCAGGCGATCATCAGGCGAACGGTGCGCTCCTCGCCCGGTCGCAGTGTGAACGGCACGAACAGCGATGCGCCCGGACATCGCCCTTGCTGCGGCGGGTTGTCCACGAGTCGCCCTTCCTGGACGTTCCGCCAGGCGAGCGTCACCGCGTCCCACCAGCCGCCCTTGAACCAGCAATGATCCACGACGGCTTTGGCATCGTCGACGAACACGGCGTATCCGCCTTCGTGTTCCGGGTTTTCTTCGGTACCGGCCTGCCAGAGCACGAAGCCGTTGTCGATCGGCAGGATGGTGTCGCCGCTGCCGCCGGTGGCCATGAAGTTCTTGGTGTTGTACGAGAAGACGGCTTCGACGGTCTCTCGGCCGGCGTTCTTGAAGCGATACTCAAGCGCTCCGACGGGTAAGCTCGAGTCATCAGCACATCCGGGCAGGAACGGGCTCCAGCCGGTCAACTCCACCTGGAGTGGGATCTCCTTATCGCTGAGCGTCACCGTGCCGAACGGAAAACGCGGCAAAAACGTCGCCTCGTCGAAACGCGGCAACCCGTACGTCGTGCCCGCCGCCCCGTTGCCGGTCGCGGCGCCGCCGAAGACCTTCCAGTCCGGCACGGGCCCTTCAAGAACTTTGGCTGTGTTGCCGTCGGGCCCTCGGACGCAAATGGCGGCGAACGAATGCGGCTCGTTGAAGAACTGCATCTGGTTTCGAACGGAGACGTGCGAGATCGAGCCGGTCCCGTCCAGGCAGACCATTCCGGCACCGATGCCGCCGATGGGGAATGCGACGCGGTTGAGGTGCGCGCCGACGTAGGCTCCGTTGTACTCATGTCCGCCGGCCTGGCCCTGCCGACCGGTTGCGGCGTAGCCGGCCCCAAGCAGAGTGATCGTGGCGAACGCGACGGCGGTGATGAAGGCGCTGCTGGAAATGGAGGTCATGGCCAGGTGTCCTCACGTGACTTCGAAGTGGGCTCGGGACCGGGGACATTGGCGAGGCGGCGACCAGTGGCCACTTGCCGCGCCGTGGCAGAAATCTAACACACTCGCCGACCGCTGAACACCGCCTTGCGGCCGTGACGGGATCAAGCCAATAACGCCAGTCTGAGGGAAGGCGGGAGGGAAAACGCGCCGCTTGGAACCACGTTTCAAGGCTGCGGCGCAAGACGTGAGGCTACGCGATCGTCGTGCGAGGTACCCAAAACCGGGTCTGGATGGCTTGACAACCAGGGCGCTCCGGCGATGCTCGCCCGCATGTCGGAACCCGCGAAAGGCCCGGTCAGCTTGCAGCACGAAACCCTCGCCGACGCAGAACCAGCGGCCGGCGGTACGGTCGATCCGCCGGGACGCATCCGCGCTGAAACTGGTGCGGTGGATTTGTTCGACGAGATCCGCAGCCAGGAATCGGTGTTCATCCTGCTCAATTTGTTGATCCTGGCCGCGCTCGTCGTCATCCATGTGCTTTTTCAGTCGCAGCCGGGTAAGCCCTCCGCATTGATTGTCGGGTTGTTCGCCGGGCGATTCGCCTGGCAGACGCTGGAACTGGTATGGCTACAGGGTTGGACGCGTCCGCTGTCGGCGGCTCTGACTCGCACGTACGGCGTGGGCACCGTGGTCGCCCACCTCGCGTTCGCGTCGGCCGCATCACTGGCCTCGGGCCTTGAACATAGTCACTACGTCGTCTTATTCGTCCTGCCGACAATCACGGCGGCCTTTCGTTTTGGCTGGCTCGGAACGGCCGCCATCACGCTGATCGCCAGCGCGAACACCCTCCTCGAGGTCCGGATGCACTACGCCAAGTTCCCCGAAGGCGCGCGGACGGCCGAGATGTTCGAAGCCGCCACCGTCGTGCTGGTGTACGCGGCGGTTGCCATTTTCGTTCACCTGGTCGCGCGGCGTCTCCGGGAGAAGCAACAGGCGCTGCGGCGCAGCTTGCGCGAACTGGCCGAGACGCGCGATCGTCTGGTCGAGCAGGAGAAGCTGGCGGCGGTTGGACGCCTCTCCGCCGCGATCGCCCATGAGGTTCGCAACCCGGTCGCGATGATCACGAGCGCCGTTGCGACTGCGAAGCAGTGCCAGTTCGAACCTCCGGTGCGGGATGAGATGTGCGAGATTATCGAGAAGGAGTCGAGTCGGCTGGGGCGGCTCACGGATGAGTTTCTCAGCTATGCCCGGCGGAAGCCGCCGCTGCTTCAGCCCACTTCGGTCCGAACGACATTGGAGTATGTACGCGGGCTGGCGCGGCCCCGCGCGGACGAGCTCATGGTCGACGTGGACGTTCAGGTTGACGGGGATTTCGAAGCCGAGTTCGATGCCTTTCAGGTACATCAGGCGTTGCTGAATCTGACACTGAACGCAGTAGAGGCCGCCGGCACCTCGGGGAAGGTCGTATTGCTGGCCGAGACCATGCCTCAGAGCGGTGTCGCCTTCCGCGTCATAAACACAGGTGAGCCCATCGCCAAGAACCTCTCCACGCAGATCTTCGAGCCCTTCTTCACGACCAAGCCCGGCGGCACGGGGCTCGGATTGGCGATTGCCGGCAACATAGCGGCGGCGCACGGCGGCTCGCTCCGATTGGCCACCAACGAGCCAGGTCGAGTAGGATTCGAGTTACTGCTGCCGGGCGGCGGCGAGCATGACTCGCACAGAGAATGACGATGGCGCGCATTCTGATTGTCGATGATGAACCCTCGATGCGGCAGGTGCTGAGCTCGCTGCTGGCGGCCGGCGACCACGCCGCGCTGCAAGCCGGTGACCTCGCCTCCGCTCGGCAGTTGTTGAGCACCGAACCGGTGGATGTGGTGCTGACCGACCAGAAGCTGCCCGACGGCGACGGACTCACGCTGCTCGACGCCGTCGCGGGAGCCGATGCCACGATCCCGGTAGTGGTGATCACAGCGTATGCGAGCGTCGATTTGGCCGTCGAGGCGATGCGGCGGGGCGCGTTCGATTTCCTGCCGAAGCCATTCCAGCCGGAAAACGTGCTGTCCGTGATACGCAAGGCCTGCGAACGCCGGACACTCCAACGCGAAAACGAGCGGCTGCGGGATGAGGTGCGCCGCCTCGGCGCGGCGGACGGACTGGTCGGCGACAGTCCGGCGATGCAACTCGTACGCCAGCAGATTGAACGCGTCGCCCCAACCGATGCGACGGTGCTGATCAGCGGCGAAACCGGGACCGGTAAGGAACTGGTGGCCCGGGCGATTCACCGAGGCAGCCCGCGCTCTGAGCAACCATTTGTCCCCATCAATTGCGCCGCCTTGTCTGAGTCGCTACTAGAGAGCGAGCTCTTCGGTCACGAAAAAGGGGCGTTCACCGGCGCCGACCGCGCCCGCCCCGGCCTGTTTGAAACGGCTCACGGCGGAACCTTGTTCCTGGACGAGGCCGGCGAGATGCCCGGCGGGTTGCAGGCAAAGCTGCTCCGTGTGTTGATGGACGGCGAGGTGCTGCGCGTTGGTGCGCGGGCGGCGCGCAAGGTTGACGTCCGTGTCCTGGCTGCAACCCATCGCAACCTGGCTCAGCGCGTGAAAGCCGGCGAGTTCCGACAAGACCTGTACTATCGCCTGGCGGTCATACCCCTGGAGATCCCGCCGTTGCGCGCCCGCGGGGAGGATCTGCTGGCGCTGGTGGAGCATTTCTCGCGGCGTGTTGCGGCCGATCTCAAGATGCCCTATCGCCAGATCACAAAAGACGCCATCGATCGGCTAACGGCATACAGCTTCCCAGGCAACGTGCGCGAACTTCGTAACCTCATCGAACGTGCCTATATCCTGGCGCGCGGCGACACGTTGGGCGCCAGCGACTTCGTAATCCCTGCCGAGGATTCCGCGGTCGGGGCGTGCGGCGTTTCGCCGCCGTGTATCGACGTGCCGCAGTGGTGGCGCGAGCTTCTGCCGCGTGACGGGACGCTGCGCGACGCGCTGCGGCAGATTGAAACGACGCTGATCCGCCGGGCGCTCGATGAGGCGGCGGGCGTGCAGGCCCAGGCGGCTCGGCAGTTGGGCATCTCCAAGAGTGACCTCAGTTACAAGCTCAGGAAGCTGGGCGAGCCGAACGGCTGAATGCCCAGACCGCCGTTCGAATTTTTGAACTGCGCAAGCGTGATAGGTTCCAGATTTTGAACCGCCGCATCAGGGGCACTTTTTGACGAGGCCCATAAGTTCTTTGATATCAACTATTTGCGTTTCTAGCACCAGTATGGCACGGTGTGTGCAACATGGGTGAGCGAGGGCGTACCATGCTAACAACCACGACTCGCTCCAAGGAGAATGCTGTGATGCTGAAACTCGTACCCACCATGCTCGTCGCTCTGTTGATTCCCGCCGCTGTCCTGGCCGGCGAAGAAGACGCCAAACGCTGGGAGAAGAACTCGACGCTCGACAACCTCATGGAGGCCTATAACGGCGAGAGCAATGCCCATGCGAAGTACCTTGCGTATGCGAAAAAGGCGGAAGAGGAGGGCTACGCACCCGTCGCCAGCCTGTTTCGGGCAACGGCGCGAGCCGAGGAAATCCACGCCGGAAACCACGCCAAGGTGATCAAGGCGTTGGGCGGCACGCCGAAAGCGGAGATCAAACTGCCGGAGATCAAAACGACCAAGGATAATCTGCTGGCCGCCGTTGCCGGCGAGAGCTATGAGCGCGACAAGATGTATCCGGCGTTCATGAAGACGGCGCGCAAGGAACGCAATCGCGATGCGATGCGCTCGTTCAACTTCGCCCGCACGGCCGAGGCGGAACACGCCAAGCTGTATCAGTACGCCGCCGATCACCTCGATCAGTTCAAGGGCGCCGAGAAGGCGACTTACATGGTCTGCACGACGTGCGGTTACACGGTCGCGAAGAAGGACTTCACGTTCGACAAGTGCCCGTCCTGCTTCGATCCAAAGGAGAAGTACGAGGCGGTTCAGTAGCCAGCCTCGGTAACGCAGCGTGATTGCGGTCGTCCGGGGGAACCGCGACCGCCACGTTGCGTTTCTCTTGCGCTAGTTTCTCTCACAACAAGGAGTGGTACTTTGTTTCCGCCAATGCCGAGTTGGGACGGGCTGCACCCGCTCGTGGTGCACTTTCCGATCGCTTTGCTGATTGTCGCCCCCGTGCTTGTCGTGCTGGGTTTGATCATGTACCGGCAATACTTGTGGTTCGCGATCGCCGCACTGGCCATCATGACACTCGGCACGGCCGCGGCGTTCGTTGCGGTTCTGACCGGCGAAGCCGGCGCGGAGCTCGTGATGCGCTCGCCGGAGATCAACCCGGTCCTGGCAAGGCATGAGGAGCTCGCGGAAACGACGCAGTGGGTCTTTCTGGGATCGACGCTGCTCTTTGCGGCAATCACTCTGATTCCACACGCGGTGCGGCGGCCTCTCAAACGCCTGCCCGGCACGATTGTCACGATCGCGTACCTGCTGATCTACAGCGGCGGGATCATCCTGCTGGCAAACGCCGCCCACGAAGGCGGCCGGCTGGTACATGAATTCGGCGTGCAGGCGCTGGTCGCCGAGACGCCGCCGCCGCCGACCGCCGGTGCGACTGTCTTCGGTGAGCTTGAACACGAACAGGAGCATGACGGCGATTGATAGCGCGGCCGGTACCGATCAGCCCATGCGCTCGGAACCCGGAGGGCGAGACTGCTCTCGATTACAGCACGGCAGCCCCATGTTCGCGCGGACGAAGCGGACGTCACTGAGCCCATGCTGGCGGGCGGCCACGAGCTGCCGGCGTGGTGACCTGATCGGCCACGCGTCGTACGATACGCGGCAGGAGGCAACATCATGTTCAGAGCAGCCCTCGCTTTCGCGTGCATCACCTGTACTCTGCTTCTTTCACACGTGCCGACACTCGCCGACGAGCGGGGAGAGCCGGGGTGGCGGGAGCTGTTCGACGGAAAGACGCTTGACGGCTGGGTACAGCGCGGCGGCAAGGCGGAATACGCCGTCGAGGACGGGCAGATCGTCGGCCGTTCGGTCCCGAACACGCCCAACTCGTTTCTCTGCACCGAGCGCGACTATGCCGACTTCACGCTCGAATACGAATTCAAGGTGGACCCGAAGCTGAATTCGGGCGTGCAGATTCGCAGCAACAGCGTCGCGGGATACAAGAACGGCCTGGTACACGGCTATCAGATTGAGATCGATCCGTCCGAGCGTGCCTGGACGGCCGGCATTTATGACGAGGGCCGGCGCGGCTGGCTGTGTGACCTGAAAGATAACGAGTCGGCACGCCGGGCGTTGCGCCAGAACCAATGGAACCACGTGCGCGTCGAAGCCCACGGCGATCGCATCCGCACGTGGCTGAACGGCGTGGCGGCGGCGGACCTGCGCGACGATCTGACTCGTAGCGGCTTTGTCGGCCTCCAGGTACACGGCACGAACGAAGCCGAGCCGATGGAGGTGCGCTGGCGCAAGCTGCGCATCAAGGACCTCGGCGATCCGTTGTGCCGGCCGTCCACCGGCGCTGTGACGCTGCTCGACGCCGGCGGCGACCTCTCCAAGTGGGAACACGCGGGCAAGCCCGGCTCGCGCGTCCAATGGAGATTCGCCGACGGGGCGCTTGAGGTCGAGCCCGGCACCGGCAACATCGTGACACGAAAGCCGTTCGGCGATTGCCGGCTGCACATCGAGTTCTGCGTAGACGACAACCAGAAGCAGGGGCAGGCTAACGGGAACAGTGGCGTGTACGTTCAGGGACGCTACGAGGTGCAGATCCTGAATTCGTGCGGCCAGGAACCGGCTGATGACATCTGCGGCGCGATTTACAAGGTGAAGGCCGCCGATTTCAACATGGCCCGCCCCGCCGGTCAGTGGCAGACATATGACATCGAGTTCCGCGCGCCGCGCTGGGATGCGAAAGGCACGAAAATCGCCAACGCACACATCACGGTCTACCACAACGGGACGCGCATCCACGGCAACGTTGAAATCCCCAAGCAGACCGGCTTCGGGCTGCCCGAAGCCCCAAACGACGCCCCGCTGCTGCTCCAGGACCACGGCAACCGCGTTCGCTTCCGCAACCTCTGGATCGCCCCGCTGGATTGATCGACTGCGCTAGCGTGTCGGCGCGGCAGCGTCACGCCAGATCGGATTGACACCGCGTGCTCCCGCGATCAGGCTTTTGGCCATGCGAATCGCGCTGGCAACCTGCTCGAACCTGCCCGACTGGGAGGTCGATGATCGGCCGCTGCACGCCGCGCTGGCTCGGCGCGGCGTGGAGTACGCCCAACTCGTGTGGGATGACCCGCGCGCGGACTGGACGGCGTTTGACGCGTGCCTGATTCGCACAACCTGGGACTATCAGGAGAAGCGCGACGCGTTTGCGGACTGGGCCGCACGCGTCGGCGGCTTGACGCGGCTGTTCAACGCGGCCGACGTCGTCCGGTGGAATTCACACAAGAGCTACTTGCATGATCTGGAGGCACTGGGCGCGCCGCTGACGCCAACCGTCTGGCTCGCGCGCGGCGCGACGGTCGATCTGGAGACCGTGTTGGCCGAGCATGGCTGGCGCCGGGCGTTTCTCAAACCGCTGATCGGCGCAACAGCACGCGAAACACTGCGATTTGACGCCACGCCGGCCGGCCTCGCCACCGCCGAGTCGCACCTTAAGCGACTGCTCGCGCATGAAGACATGATGATCCAGCCATACCTGGAAAGCGTCGAAACGGCTGGCGAGCTGTCGGTTATCTTCATCGACGGCGAGATCACGCACACCGTCCGCAAGATTCCCGTGCCCGGCGATTACCGTGTTCAGGACGATTTTGGAGCGAGCGATGAGCCCGCCGTGATGGCACGCGACGGGCTCGACGCGGCCCGGCGAATCGTCGGCCTGGTGCCCGAAGCCATGGCCGGCCGGCTACCGGATAGACAGACACCTGCGCCTCACGACGCCGACAAGCTGCTATACGCGCGCGTCGATTTCCTGCGCGACGCCCACGGCGAGCTGCGGCTCAGCGAGCTGGAGCTGGTGGAGCCGTCGCTGTTCTTCCGCCATGGTCCAAACGCCGCGGAGCGCCTGGCCGAAGCGCTGTGTCGGCGGGTACGGAGCTAGCCTACCATCGCTTGTGGTGCGTTGCCTCGCTGTGTGCCACGGCTCACAGAGCAGTCAGACGCCGCATCGCCGTTGTAATGAAACGCCAAGTCGCGCACGCCGCCATCGACGGGTTCATGCCGGGACGGCGTGTGTGCGGTAGTTCAGGAATTGCGGTTTTTCGCCATGTGCCGCGCCAGTGTACCTGGCGTGGATTATGGTCCGCGCGGAGTCAGGCATCGTGCCGCACGGCCCGGCGTCGGGCAGGTTCGCCAATCCGTGCGCTCGGCGAGACTTGCGATCAATCGAAGTGACCGGACACGGTTAGGACTTTTTGCCGCGGGCGCCGTTCGCCTGCCGCAGTCCGTCGCCGAGGCGTTACTGGCGGCATAACAGGATGTTACGTAGCATTCGGCCCAGTTGCCGGGAGAATCCCGAATGCTATGGCGGCACCTCGAATCCGATGGCGGGTGAAGAAAGCCACTGGTCCTTCTCGACATGATTGACCGCTTGTTAGCCGCGTGTTAGGGTTCACCAGTTCCACTCGCCAGGGAGACGCGGCATGCGAATGAGGGCTGCGGAAGAGAGTATGGGCGGGCTCTTTGCGTACACCGAACACTACATGCCCCGAAGTCCCCCCATTATTTCCCGAAAGCGGATCGTTCTGACGAAGGGAAGCCGGTCCAATCCGCAGCGTCGGAGCATCGTTGAGCGCATTTGCCATATTTACCCTGAGGCGCGGGTTTGGGAGCAAGAAGACCGCCCGCATAATCGGGTCGATTTTGGTTGCACAGATCCGCTGACCGCGCATCGGAAAGGAAAAGAGACGCTCGTGCTGGGCGAGCACAAGAGCGCCGTCGGACTCAGCCAGGAACGCAACAACTGCTGCCCGAATTACTGGCATTTCTCTCCGTACGGCTTACCCGCGCCGAACTGTCCAAATGTCTTGCGCAAAAGCTCCAGTGACAGGCTGCCGTGCTCGGGGAAGGCCTGCAGACTGTCGCGCGCCATCAGGTAGCCGTGGCCCTCCTTTTCCACGCCATGGCCGGCGAAAAAGAACAGGAACAGGTCATCGCTCCGCAGCTCTCCGGCCGTGTCACGCAAAGCGGCCACGATGTTGATTAATGCCGGCTCGTTCTCACCGTTCGTGTCGGCCAGCACCCGAACCTGGTCGAACCCGCAACGGGTCTCGAGCCGCTCGGCAAGCGTGGCGCATCCGCTCGCGCAAACTGCAGCCGCGAGATCATCGAATCCCGGTATTCCTCAACTCCGACAAGCAGTGCGTGCTTCTTCATGATTCGCTCTCAGCGCCGTCACATCCTTGCGATCGATCCCTCGTCTCGTTGCAGCAGCCAGACTACAGCCATCCCGCCTTCACCAAGCTGCTTGATCAGCGTCAGGCGATCGCTGTCAAGATGCCCTTCGTCCGGAAGCGTCTTCTCGTCACCGATGCTCTGCCACCGGTTACAGCCTTCCGAAGTCAGATGCGATGGCTGATCGGTCCGCGGGTCCGAAGGAAGTTCAGCACGTTCGTCAGTCATCAGATCGCCGCCTTCATGTCACTCCGTGAAGTCCTTGATGCTCGCAACACGCATCGTGCACGCGTAACGGCCACACGACAACTGCACGGGAAGCTCGATTCGTTCCGATTGTCCCGAATCAATGTCTCTGTCATCAACTCGTAATCGTACATCAGTCCTGGCTTTTGTGAGGTATAACCCGTCCGGATGTATCTGAACTGCCGCAACGACCGGTGGGATTTCTGCATCGCGCATGAACACCGGGCATCGAACATCACCGCCAATGTACAGGTCCCCGACAACAAGCAGGTATCCAGCGGGGCCTTCGGAAGCGAGTTCATCGCGTCGGCACGCGGATCCGGACCGTTAAGCGGAATTACAACTGCATCGCAAGCGACGTCACCAACATCCGTGTCTCTGATCGTGACGTCCACCTCTACAGCGAAGTGCTCGGCCCAGGCAGCCCGCATATCGGCGTCTTGAGCCGCCAAGATCAGACGCATGTCGTACCCTCTCACTCAGCTCACCATTCTCTTCAGTGACGCCCGGATCTCAGCGACACGCCGAACCAGTTCCTTGCGCCACCATTGGAACGCCGTCTCCGCGACTCCGCGCTCGCGACACCAGCCTGAGACTGACTGTCCGCTCTCGGCCTGCCGACTCAGGCTGCGCCGCCACACCGCTTCCTTCCGCAAACCTCGCACTGCAAGCTTGCCCAGGCGCCAGGCCTCCTCTCGCGGAGGCATCGTGCGGCAAGACGCCGCCAGATTGAAGACGGGGTCCGCCGGACCCTTGCCAATCTTGTACGTGTCCAGGTCGAGGATGCCGCTGATTCTCCAATCCGGTCGTGTGGCAAACATCAGCGACCCCAGGCGGGACCGCCTAAACAACCTTTGGCTCACCGAATTCGCCACTGCTGCCGGCGATGGTGCTCTCACGAGCGGCGGTTTTTGAGAAGCGTCGCGTTGTTGGTGTCTCGCCCGTGCCGGAAGTCGAACCAGCAGCCGCGTTCGCGATGGTGCTCAATGCCGGCGAGGATGGCACTGCTGCGCTTCCTGGGCAGCCAGAGCTCGCCGTAGTCGTCCAGACCCAACGCGCGGCGGAGCTGGCGTTTCGGCTTTCCCACGTCACCTTCCTCCGCAGCCATACTCCGCCACGCGTTGGCCGATCATTCCGACGCCCCTCTACTGGCACAAACGAGCGATGATGGGCAGCACTTGCATCAATGTTCGCTCCACCACCTCGTGTTGCCGGAGCGCGCGCCGGCACTCGTCACACATGCGCCCGGTCGTCAGCTTTGCCTCGATGTCCGGCTTGTTCGCGCAGAAGTCAAACAGACAATTGCGCGTCGACCGGTGGAACAGCCGCTCAGGGTCATAGTCGTCCGAGGCGGCCTGCAGGCCATGCACAAGCAGTTCGCACGCGACGAAGGCGGCGGGCGGTACGGCGGCCACACGGTGCCAATCGAAGAGCGATACGACTGTCGTGCGTGCCTCAGCGTGCCAGTGCGAGAACCAATTGTCCGCCAAGCCGCAGCCCGTCACCACGAGCCGATGCCGGGCCTGGGGTGCGCGTTGCGTCGCGGCGTACACTAGCGCCGCCTCCGCGGCATGGTTCAGCGCCGGGTTTGTCGCGTCGAAGCGGTCGTGCTCACTGCGGTCCACGCGAATCAGCAAACCGCTCCGCGCCACCTGCAGTCCGGCCCCGGCGCGCATGCCGGGCCTTAAAGCGCGGACCGCTTCGCTCAACGCAGCCAACGTGGCTTCGGAGGTCGCGAACGCCACCACGTGCGCCTCGTTGATGGCTGCACTGAGCGCTACGGCGCCGGAACCGCTGCCTTCCGGCGTCGATGCGCGGGGCGCAGGAGCGGGCGACGGCTGCGGCCGGCGACTCCCTCGGCCGGGCCCATCGTCACTCGGGAACAGCTCGATGTGCAGGGCCTGGTTCTCGAAGGCCAGGGCCGCCCCGACCAGCTGCGGCGTCTCCAGCCGGTAGTCGTGGCCGAGTCCCGGCGAGTCGAAGCGTTCGAGTTGCGCATCCCGCGCCTGGCCCAGCCAGGCGGTCACGACATCGGCTTCAACCTGCTGGTCCGAGTTCGCCTCGAGCGCGTCCAGGGCGTAGGCGCGCAGCAGCTTCGGCAGCAGCTTGCTGAGGGTCGCCGGCTGGTCGAACACGTCTGCGCCGGCGATCTGTCCCGCGAACGCGAACACCACGCCGCGGCAGTCGTCCGGCACGTTGACTTGGCTGAGCAGGTCATCAAGCTGGCCGGCATAGTCGTCATAGACCTGATCGAGCGCGTCCGAAGGGGACGCACTCTGCATCGCGAACATCTTGCGATCCACCTCAGCCCAGACCTCGCCTTGCTTGCTCCTGGGGTACGAGTGTTTGCGATAGCCCTCGTAGCTGTCCTTGGACATCTTCCGCCGCAGATAGCCATGCGAGGACGAGCCCTTCGAGCCAAACGAGCGGCTGCGATACGACCAGCGGCCCCGCTCAACGCAGCTCACCGGCGCCAGCATCTGCGTCTTGCGTTCGACCAGCAGGCTCGCATTCAGGACGCGATTCTGCTTGGCGCCAATGAGTTGCTCGCCGGCCATAACGAACACCCGTTGATCCACGTCGTTCTGCAGCTTGAGCTGCGGCACGCTGCCGGATTCGCTGATTTCGTCCACGCGGAAGTGCTTGGTGGTCAGTGCCTCGTCCAGCGTCAAGTAATTCAATCGCGACGCTGGCCGCCCGCGCAGGCCGAAGACCTGCAGTGGTCCAACCGACTCCGTGGCGACGACTTCCAGTCCCGGTAGGAGCTCGTGTAGTTGCTGTGCCATGCCGATACCTCCCTTTGTTGTGCGACGCAACAGCGCGCTGCGCGACGACGTGGTCGCCTTTCACGCGCGCCCAATGGTCACGCCGGGCATTCACCTGCACGATGCGGAACTCCGGCAGCACGAGCGCAGTCAAGCGACCGCCGCGACAAGCTCCGGTGTCGATGCAGAACACGCGATCGTTGTGGATCAGCGGCTCGCCGGTGCGAAGATAGTCATGATGTCCGACCACGAGCGGTCGATCCCCGTCGTACAGCTCGTACCAAGGCTGTGCGTACGTGCGGCGCAGATGTCCCTCGCCGGACATTGTACCCACCAGCACGTTTTCGCGCTGCAGTTTCAGCGGTAGACCGGGCTCGAAGAAGCCATGGACGAGCAGCGCTTCAGCGAGCTCAATGTGGACAGGGAATGTCGCCATGAGCGCCAGCCACTCCTGGTAGGCGTCGCCGAGTTCGTGCCGGGTGATCCGCTGCGCGATGGCGGGCTCGACTTCGCCCCGCGCGGACCGTAGATGCTTGCGCTCGTGACTACCCATCAGCGATATTGCATTGGGCATATCGCGAATGAACTCGAGCACACCGCGATTGTCCGGTCCACGGTCGACCACGTCACCAATCGCAATGATGCGGTCGTCCACTGTCGGGCCGACACGCTGCAGGAGATCCTGAAGCTCGTCGTGACATGCGCGAATGTCACCGATGACAATCGTGCGGTTCATAACACCCTCCCCGTCGGCCCTTTCAGTAAACTGCGGGGGTCTCTTCTCCCAGGTCGCGGACTCGCTGCAGTCCGAGGGATTCGAACTCGTCCGACGGCTCGGTCACACGGATGCCGCGCTGAGTCATGCGGCCATTCCCGCCTCGGCGATCACTTCCGCCGGCGACAGGTCATCGCCGTACAGTAGGCGATTGAACGCCCGGGCGTAACGATCCGCGGTCACGATCGAGCTGTACAGCAAGTCTCCAAACTGCTCAGTTGTGATCTCACCGCCGGCCACGGGCATGCAGTTGTGGAACTCCATCTCCCCGTCGCGCAGGTCCAGATCAAACCGGCCCAACATCAACGTGTAGTTGGCACGCACGACAGCTTCGGCGAACTCGCGACGACGGTCCTCGGGGACGATCGGCGACATCTCTACGACCACGATGAGTCGTGGGTGGTCGCCACGCGTCCATCACGACCACACGTGAGTTCTATCTCCAGTCCGCCGACGCAAACGACCGCGCGGCGGCGTCGAGATACGAGGCGATTCTGGGAGGCTCCGGCGCAGCGACTTGCGTACGACTTGCGTATGGGGGCGTTTCCGCTCATTCGGCCCCAGGCGAGGCTTCTGTAAGCTGTTCCCCAAAAAGGACTTAAGAACTCGAAGTGACTGGACACGGTTAGAACTTTTTGCGAAGGCGGCGAGTCACCTATCGCCGCGAGTCGTCGAGGCATTACTTGCTGCATGACAGTGAGTTAGCGTGTGCCGCGACCGACAGGAGGCATCCCGCCGCAGGGATCCTCACGTGTCCATCGCCCGCCGTCGACCGACAAGGTCGCAAGCAGCTGCTCATCCTGATCGCAAAGTCGCACCTCAAGCCCCTCCCTCTTTTGCCCCCAGGCGTTGTTCTGGAGTACCTGTGCCAGTGATTGAGCGCCATCGTTGGTCGGTGGGAACCCGCCAATCGCGGTCCAACGTCAAGCCCCCCACCAAAGTGCGGCATGACGAGCAAACGGGGTGCGCGATCGGTTGAGAAGAACGCGTCATCAAGAGAGTGCATTCTCGATTCCTCCGCGTAGCAACGTCATCCAGATCCGCAGCAGCCGATCGCTCGACCTTCTATGCGGATAGCGGTGCAAGACCGAGGCGCGTTTCAGATCCTCCAAATGGGCGACGCCCAAGTCGAGTTGGGCACACGTCCCGCGCATGGGGACATAGAGGGGCCCGGTGAGTTCACCGAGCCCGATCGAGTCGTTGCTTGCGGATACGTTGCCAGCAGCGCCGGCCTACAGCGTACGAGCAGAAAATCCCACGCTGCTCCGTCGCGTCGTCAGGAACCGAACCTCGGTCCGCGTGGCATGTTCTTCTTGACGATGTCGGCCGCCTCCAACGCCCCCATGCAAGACGAAACTTGCCCCGAGGCCCGGCGCCTGCTCACGCACGCCAACGGAGAACGTGCTTGATGTGGAACGCGAAGCACGATACCCTGCTTTGTGTCGGGTAACTTGCTCCGGTGAATGGAGTTGGGCAATCCGCGACGGCGATCCCCTTCATAAAGAACTGAACGACGCCGGAACGTTCGGCTGTATCCCGAGATGCCGCCAACTCGGGCACATAACCCGTGATGGCAGCACTAACGCCGCGCTCCCGAACCGTCATGGAGGAACGGATGACGCACATCGTATGGTATCCTGGGCACGAGTTGCTTCTGACGGACTTGGTCCGTGCAGAAAACTGCTCTCTCTATGATGCCCAAGGCAAGCGGTACGTCGATCTTGAATCGGGCGTGTGGTGTACGCCGATCGGTCAAGGGAATCCAAACGTGCTTCGCGCGATTGCGGAACAGGCCGCGCGGATCGGTCACACGGGCTTCTGTTACTCGAGCGGCGTGGTGGAGCAGGCAGCGCGGGAGATTCTGTCCCTGGTCGGATTCGAGGACGGCAAATGTGTCTTCCTGTGTTCGGGCAGCGAAGCCGTCGAGTATGGCGTGCGGGTCGCGCAGATGGTCATTTATCGACCATTGCTGATGACGATGACGGATTCCTACTTCGGGGCCTACGGTTCTGCGAGTAAGGGCGAGGACGACGAGTGGTTCCGTTTCGACTGGCAGGCATGCGCCGCGTGCCCGCACGCCGGTGACTGCGGCGGGCACTGCGACAGATGGGCGACGATCCCATTTGACAAGATCGGGGGTTTTCTTCTCGAACCCGGCAGTTCATCCGGTTTGGTTCGTTTTCCGTCGGAGAAGCTGATTCGGAACATCGTTCGTGTTGTCAAGGAAAGCGATGGGCTTGTTCTAGTAAACGAGGTGACGACTGGTGTCGGCCGAACTGGGTGTTGGTTCGGCTTTCAGCACTATGGGTTTGCGCCGGATATCGTTGCCATGGGCAAGGGCATCGGCAATGGTTACCCCGTGAGTGTGGCGGCGCTCTCGCACACCGTCATACGCCGGCTGAAGGGCGAGCGGGTGAAATACGCCCAGTCTCACCAGAATGATCCGCTGGGGGCGGCCGTTGTGCGGGAGGTCATTCGGGTCATCACGGAAGAACGGCTGATCGAGCGAGGCAAGGAGATTGCGCATGTCCTCATGACCGGGTTGAAGAAGATCAGGGATCGCACAAGCCGGATCAAGGACATTCGTTCGCGGGGACTGATGGTCGCGCTGGAAATGGACGATGATGCGGAAAACTCGTTTACGATGCGGGTGCATCGCGAACTCGTACGGCGTGGCTTCATCGTCGGGCGGCGTCCCGATGTCAAAGTGCTGCGTATCGATCCGAGTTTGACGATTGACCTCAAGGACATTGAGGATTTCCTGCGGGTCCTCGAAGGTGTGCTGGCTGAGGGAATGGGCGGGCGAACGGTCGACCTGAACCGGCGGCGGCGTCAATCCACTGACTCACCTCGGCGTCCATCGCTTGCGCCAACAGGCGTTGCGCGCCTCTGCGCAGGATCTCGCTCAGAACGTCGCGGCGCAGGGCGGGAATCGTCTCGCCGGAGATCTGCCAAAAACCAGGATGCTGCGTCGGCTGATGGTTCGCCGCGCGGCCCGTTGCCGACGCTGAACCTGGGACAGGATCGGGCCAAATTGCGGGACGGAGGAGTCGGCAGTAGCGCGAGGAATCGCCTCCCGACCGGAGAATCCCGTGGCGGGCTGAAAACATGCGCGGATTACTGCCGCTATGCAGGGGGTTGTCGAATCGGGGCGATAGGATTTGAACCTACGACCTCTGCGTCCCGAACGCAGCGCTCTACCAGACTGGGCCACGCCCGTGGCGATTCCGCCCGCGCGCCGCCGGCGGCGAGCAATTCCTAATGTTAGCACATCCAAATCGATCGCGAAAGCCCTCAGACAAGCCTGCGCGGCGTGATCAGCCGTCCCGTAATCTGGCGTGCCCACGCGAGTAAGCTCAAGCGCCGGTCGCCGCAGAGTTTCCGGACGTCTGCCCGGCCGCCGGGGCTGATCCGGGCCGGGCCCTCGTCCTTGCATGTCACCGACTACGGCTCCGCGACACGCCTGGCCGGCTGGTCTGTCGGAAGCCCGGCCGCGGCCGCGCCAGCCAACGGCGCGTCAAAGCCGAAGCCGTAGATGTAACGCCCGGCCGTGCCGGTGTTCGCCGGCGAGGACCAGATGCTGGACGCTTTCGGTCCTTCACGCCCGGCGCCGTCATCGCGTCCCGCGTACGTGTCGGTGCCGCCCGAGATCGAAGAACAGGCCGTACGATCGAAACAGCCCCCGGTACGCCGTGTTCGGGTTCACCCAGCCGAGGCAGATGCTTGGCGGCGTGTGGTATTGATCGTCGCCGGCCTTGTCGATGCAGATTCCGATGCCCGCCGCGTTCGACGCGCCCCAGGCCGAGCGTCGAACCCTCGTAGACATCGTCCACCGGCGTCGTCGATCAGGATCCCAATGCCGACGTCCGTGGCCGGCGCCTTGTGACATGTTCTGGTTGGCGGTGTAGCGATCGTCGCCGTCGCGATCGCAAAGCATGCCGACCGCGAAGTGCGCCGAGGCCCCCTGCACGTACCAGTGCCCGAGATAGCGATCGCGGCCGGCCAGGTCGATAAGCATGCCGGTGCCGAGCCAATAGCCCACGCCCTGGCCAAACAGGCCGCACGTGTACTTGTCATCACCTTGAGCATCAAGCAGCACGGCCACGCCGCCGTTGATACTCACTCCGTCGAGATAGTCGGCCCGCTCACCAGTGGCCGGCCCCCTGGCACATCGAGGTGTTGTGCTCGGCGTTCTGCGACGACGGAAAGCGGATCTCGCTGTCGTTCGCCACGTATTCGTCGTTGCCGGCCAGATCGATAAGTGTGGCGGCGGCGTTTGGCGCGGGCGAACGCCTGCGAGGCAATGTAGGGACTCGTAGCAGTCGTCGCCGACCATGTCGACCAGCACGCCGTAACCCGCCCGTCGCTGAACCCTGCGCATCGCTGATCGCGCGATAGGTGTCGCGGCCCGCGCGGTCGACAAGCACACCCACGCCGAACACGCCACAACCCTGCGTGCGTCGGTCGGCGTCATAGATATCGTCGCCGGCCTCGTCCCAGAGAATACCGACGCCGAGCGCCCCGGCCCCGAAGCTGGCGAACTCGTCCGGCAGCGCCTGGTATAGATCATTTCCCGCCCAGTCGAGCGCGACGCTGACCGCGTGCTTGCGGTCCGCGTTGCCGCCGGCCTGGGTGTACGTATCGTCGCCGCCGATATCGATGATCAGTGCCACCGGGCCACGATAGTCGTGCTCGTCATCCTGGCTGCCCGTGAGCGCAACCCAGCCAAGCCGCGTGTTCACGCGCAGGTCAAACGTGGCCGCGGCGAGCTGCTCGTCGATGAGCAGCAACTCGCGCGCGGCGATCAGTGTCAGCAACATGTCTTGCCCGGCGACCATCATCCACTGGGCCGGAAACTTCTCGAGCGCCAGTTTGTATTCGAGTTGATACTCATCGTCGGGCGTCTCTTCGCGCTCATCGGATTTCGCATCGGGCAGGGGTTTGCGCAGCTCGCGCTCCACGCGGGACCACCAGCGGTCGTCGCCGGCGGCGCGCTGCGCCCGCTCGATCCACGGCTCCGCGTCGAGGGGCCGCGAGCAGCAACATGGTCGCCGCCTGCTGCACCGACTCCGGCACGTCCGCGAGGGCGCTGGTGGAAATGCGCCGCCCGCCACACTGCCGCAACACGTCCAGCAGAGCATCGGGCTGCCGGGCGCTGGCGAGATAGCCAGATGTCGGATCGCCTACGAGCCCACGCCGCAATGTGCGACCGTTGAAAACGCGACAGCGTCGACAGGACATTGACCGGCTTGTTGGCGGCGGCGTCAACCAGCAGGTCGCCGATGGCCTGTCCCAGCGCATCGGCGCGCAGCGGCTCGGTCATCAGCATCTGCGCCAACGGTGTCCGCGGCCGGGCCCCGACCATCAGCGTCAGGTCGTTGTTGTTGATCGCGACGTCGCGCGGTTCGATTCCGACACCGCGGAGCAGTGTTTCGATCGACTGGGGTTCGTCCGCCGCCGCGGTTACAACACAGAGGACGCCGATCAACAGCATGGATGACAGGCCTCCGGCCTGTCTGAGCATAAATGACTGTCGGAACGCGACCGACCGGAGGTCGGTCCCACAGCGTGACGTGTGCCACTGCTCTGTGGGCAGTGCTTCTCCCGTCGTGGCACAGCACGGCTCACAGAGCCGTGGCACACGACGGTTTGTTCGATATCGGGCTCGTGTCACTCGCTGATCTCCGCCAGGTTCCGATCAACCGCCGCCAGCTTCTCCAGCAGCTTGGCCAGGACGCTCGCGTTCCTTCTCGACCACCTCCGGCGGCGCCTTAGAAACAAAGCCCTCGTTGGCGAGTTTGCCATCCAGTCGCTGGATCTGTGTGGCGGTCTCGTCGCGCTCCTTGCCCAGCCGCTTGCGCTCGATGGCCAAGTCCGCCAGGCCGGTCAGTGATACGTAGACCTCGATGCCGTGAAAGACCTGCGTGGCGGCGTCCGGCGGCTTGGTCGCATCGGGGCCGATTTCGACCTCATCACACTGGCCCAGCCGGCAGATCATCGCGCTGGACTCGCGCAGCGCCTCGGCGATCGCCATCTTCGCCTTGATGACGCCCTTCGGCAGCGACTTGAGCACCGTCTGCCGGGCGGCGGCGCGAATGCCGTTCACGCGGTTGCGCGTGTCGCGCAGCGCGCGGATCACGTCGCGCAGCGCCTCGATGTCGGTCTCGGCTTGCTCATCGCGCGGCCAGGCGGCAGCATCCGGCCACGCCGCCACGATCAGCGCCGGCCCGTGCTCGCCAACTTGCGTCAAGCCACGCACCGGAGCGGCCTCGTTGAGCATGTGCCAGAGCTTCTCGGTGATAAACGGCACGACCGGGTGCAGCAAACGCAGCGTCTGGTCGAGCACCCACACCAGCACCTGCCGCGCCACCTGGGCCGACTCATCCGAGCGCGTGATGAACTCGCCCTGCTCGTCGCGTTCGAACAGGCGCGGCTTGGCGAGCTCGACGTACCAGTCGCAGAAGTCGCTCCAGAAGAACGCGTAAAGCGCGTTGCAGGCGTCACTGAACTGGTATTGTTCAAGCCGCCGATCGACCTCTTCAATGCACGCCGTCAGCCGCGAGAGAATCCAGCGGTCTTCGAGCGTCAGATCCGCCGGCGTCAGCGGCTTGGGCGCGTAGCCGCTCAGGTTGCCCATGACAAAGCCGGTGGCGGCCTGCCAGAGCTTATTGCAGAAGTTGCGGCCCAGCTCGAAACGCTCTGACGTGTTGATCATGCGCCCGTCGTCGAGCTTGAGCTGTTTGACCGGGATGCGGATGTCCTGTGTCTCGCCGGCAAGTTGGGCAAGGGTGAAGCGCATGGCGTCGGTGCCGTACATCTCAATCAGTTCGAGCGGATCGACGCCGTTGCCGAGCGACTTGCTCATCCGTCGTCCCTGGCCGTCCTGGATAACGGGGTGGATGTAGACGTGCGGGAACGGCACGCTCCCGACGTTGTACAGCCCGGTCATGACCATGCGCGCGACCCAGAGCGAGATGATGTCGCGGGCGGTGCAGAGGACGTTGGTTGGGTAGAAGTAGTTGAGAGTGGGGATTGAGGGATTGAGGGATTGAGGGATTGAGGGTGCGCTGGCGTCACCCTCCCTTAATCCCTTAGTCCCTGATTCCCTTAGTCCCTTACTCCCTGATTCCCTTAATCCCTCTTCTTCTCCCGGCCACCCGAACGTGCTGTGTGGCCAGAGGGCGGAGCTGAACCAGGTGTCGAGGACGTCGGGGTCTTGGCGAACGAAGTAGCTCTTCGTCAGTATCCGATGCGCTGCCGGCGTCGCCTCGCGAAAGCCATCAACGAACTTAGGAGCGGTCTTCGGTGCCTGACCTCGCTCGACCTTCTCCAATCTGAAGCCCTCATAAAACTCCTCAAGTGCAGCGAGCGCGCGCCGGGCTCGATTCGAGCCACCGCAGACGCGAAAAGTGAACTCGTTGGGTTGCTCCACGACGTACGAGTCCTCTGTCACCCCTGCCGCCGCGAAGTACTCCCGCAACGCGGCCCCCAGTTCGTCAATCGTCGACCGCTTGCGCTGATCCCGGCCTTCGTCAAACACACCGGCGACAGCCGCGGGCACGGTCCAAACTGGAATCCGGTGCCCCCACCAGAGTTGCCGGCTGATGCACCAGTCGCGTTTTTCGCCTAGCCAGTCGAGATAGGTCTTTGCGTAGCGCTCGGGGAAGAACCGCACGCGGCCGTCGCGGACGGCTTCCAACGCCGGCTCCGCCAGCTCGTCCATCTTCACAAACCACTGCTCGCTCAGCATCGGCTCGATCGGCGTTTTACTGCGGTCGGAATGGCCGATCTCGGTCTCGTAGGGCTCGGTCTGCTCCAGCAGGCCCAGCGCTTCGAGATCGGCGACGACTTTCTTACGCGCGTCGTAGCGGTCCATGCCTTCGTACGCCCCGCCGTTGTCGTTGATCAGGCCCTCGGGCGTGAGGATGTTGATCATCTCCAGACCCTGGCGCTGGCCGCAGGCGTAGTCGTTCGGGTCGTGGGCCGGCGTGACCTTTACGCAGCCGGTGCCGAACTCCTGCTTGACCAGCAAGCCGTCGGCGATGACCGGTATCGTCCGGTTCTGGAGCGGCAGCATGACCCGCCCGCCGATCAGGTGCTTGTAGCGCTCGTCGTCCGGGTGTACCGCCAACGCCGTATCGCCGAGCATGGTCTCAGGGCGCGTGGTGGCGACGCTGAGGTAATCGACGCCGAGCTGGGCATCGGGCTTTGTCGCCCGGGCGATGGCAGCCTTCGCATCGTCGTCCGACAATCCACGGGCATCGGCCGCCACGTCATGGGTGCCATGCCGACGGCTGTTCGCGTCGGCATGTTCTTCGGCCGCCGCGTGCCCTTCCAGAATCGGATAACGATAGTGCCACAGGCTGCCCTTGACCGTCTCGTGTACGATCTCGTCGTCCGCGACGGCGGTCTGCAAATGCGCGTCCCAGTTCACCAATCGCAAGCCGCGGAAGATCAGCCCGTCCTTGAAGAAGCGGAAGAACGTCTCGTAGACGGCCTTCGCACAGACCTCGTCGAGCGTAAAGCGCGTCCGCTGCCAATCGCACGAGCAGCCCATCTTGCGCAATTGGTTGATGATCCGCGCGTTGTAATCGTCCTTCCAGTCCCAGATGCGCTGGACCAGCGCCTCGCGGCCGATCTCGTGCCGCGTCTGGTTCTCCTCTTCCTTCAGCCGCTTCTCAACCACCGCCTGCGTCGCGATGCCGGCGTGGTCGGTCCCGGGCAGCCAGCAGGTGTTGAAGCCGCGCATCCGCGCGCGGCGGATCAGCACGTCCTGGAGCGTGTTGTTGAGCGCGTGGCCCAGGTGCAGCGCACCGGTTACGTTGGGCGGCGGAATCACGATCGAGTAGGGCTCTCTGGTCTCGTCGGGTTCGGCGTGGAAGTAATCGCCGGCCTCCCAGAGTCCGTACATTTCCGCTTCCACACCTGTGGGGTCGTAACTACCGCCTGTACTCATCAGTGATTCTCCACGCCGCATTCAGATAGCGCAACCAGCCACGGCATGCTACATCAACCGTTCGCGGGCCGGCAATCGTGTGAGTTTAGCGGCAGGAGTGCGGAAAGTCCCGCTCCCGCGAGCGCCGAGGGGAGTGAAAGGCCGTGGCACTGATGGCGAGAAATCCGCGCCTGTGGTTTCCGAGTTGTCCGCCCCGCAGGGGCATCTGGATTTAGCCCAGTACGCAGTACTGGGTTCGATCGCGCACCTGGCCACCGAGTCCCGCACGGGACGACTGAAAGCTCAGCCGTCCCGATGGGACTGGGTCTTTGCGTGGCCGCAATTGCCCCAGCACTGCGTGCTGGGCTATGTTCATTGCGTCCCTGCGGGACGACATCGCTACCGTCCGCCGATCGTGTCGCGGGCCCTGGAATGGAAAGGTAACGCGGCAACGAGGTTCGTGACCGGACGCCACCATTCCGTGGAGCATTCTCTAGATGCGCGGTTCGAGGTGGTCTTTGCGGAAGCCGACGGGCGGACCGAGGATCTCGGAGAGCAGAAACGCGCCCTCAAACCCGGAGCGGCTGTGCAGCACGCGGTTAAGCTTGTCGACAACGTTGCCCGCACGCCGCCGCCGCACCTTGCGCTCCAGTAGCGCTGTAATCGACGCCTCAGTTCGCGATTCAGCGGGCATGGATCGTGGTTGCGCCGGCTTGGTGGCTTTGCGCTTAACAGCTTCATCGGCGGAGACGTGCGTCTTCACGTGCCGCTCGGCGATGTGATCGTGCAGCTCCCTGGGGCCGTGATGTCCGCGCATCGGCTCGACCGGGCGATGTGGGCGCGGCTGTGGTTCGGGAGCGCGGGCCACGGGCTGAGGTTTTGGTTGCGGTTGCGGAGCCGGACGCGGAGCCGGACGGGCCGTTGGTCGAGGTGGCGCGTGGGGCTGTTGCGGGGGCGGCTGAACCGTCCTTGGCGGCCGCGGGGCCCCCGTCGGGCGCGCCGGTCGCGGCGGAATCGCACCCTGACGACGCACAGGTCGCTGCGGGCTGCCTGACTTTGACGGCTGTTGTTGCACCGGTCGCGGACGACGCGTCTCGCGTTTCGGCTCCTGCTCTTCCTTGCGCTTCTTCAGCGCGTTGGCGATATAGACCAGCCCGTAGAAGCCGGCGATAGCCATCCCCACAATGGCGCGTTCGTCCAGGTCAAATGCCAGTAGCTCGTGCATTGTTGCCGGCTAGCCCTTCTTTTCCTCTTCGCCGCCCGCGACACGCGAGCGCATGCTCGTGTCGGCCTGGATATTCTGGAAGCGGTAGTAGTCGAGCACACCGAGGTGGCCGCTGCGGAACGCATCGGAGATTGCCTTGGGCACCTCGGCCTCGGCCAGGACCACAAGCGCGCGATTCTCGGCAACTTTCGCAATGTTCTCCTGCTCCTGCGCGATGGCCATCGCGCGGCGCCGTTCGGCTTCGGCCTGAAAACGTTTCTTGTCGGCCTCGGCCTGGTCGGCTTGAAGCTGGGCACCGATGTTCGTGCCCACGTCAATATCGGCAATGTCAATCGAGAGGATCTCGAACGCCGTACCGGCATCAAGGCCCTTGCCGAGTACCGCCTTGGAAATGCGGTCGGGGTTCTCCAGCACAGCCTTGTGCGTGTCGGCCGAGCCGATCGCGGAGACGATGCCCTCACCCACGCGAGCGATAATTGTGTCTTCGGTGGCCCCGCCGACGAGGCCCTGGATGTTCGTTCGTACGGTGACGCGCGCGCGGGCCTTGAGCTGGATGCCGTCGCGTGCGACAGCGTCGATGGTCGGCCGGCCCAGTGACGGGTTAGGGCACTCGATCACTTTCGGATTCACGCTGGTGTTGACGGCGTCCACGATGTCGCGGCCAGCAAG
Source organism: Phycisphaerae bacterium (assembly GCA_963675745.2). Lineage (GTDB taxonomy): Bacteria > Planctomycetota > Phycisphaerae > UBA1845 > Fen-1342 > JAFGRR01. The sequence continues at coordinate 83,433 of CAXXWX010000010.1, read as the reverse complement.
GTCAATTGCGCAGCTCGTCGGAAAGTCCAGGGCAATCTTCGCCCGTTCCGCCGAGATCAGCGCATTGACTACGTTGATGACCCGGCCGCCCGCCAGGTAATGCGCTTCGAGATCGTCAGTGCTGATCTCGGTCAGGCCAGCCTTCCACGCCTGGATCTTGGCCCGCACAATCACGTTCGAGCTGACACCCCGCAGCCACATACCGATCAGCTCTCCCATGCCGACGCGCGCCCGCGCGGCGAGGGCCATGATGTAGAGCCGGCCGAAGTTCACGAGGAAGATGAACCCCAGTATGACGGCGATGACCGCGATAACGCCCAGGGCCACCAACAAGAGATTTCCAGATGGCACGTTTAGGTCCCCTTGTATTCAGAGTCTCTCATGCTTCGTCCACCAGCGGGCGAACGAAAACGTTCATGCCTTCACGACGAATGACCTGAACCTTGGTTCCGCCGTCAACATACTGCCCCTGAGTGGTAACGTCCACCACATCGTTGCCGAAGCGCGCCTGTCCACCGGGCTTCAGATCACCCACCACGATGCCCACGTCGCCAACCAGCGCTACGGTCGCATCCGCGCCGAGCTTCGGCAGCGTAACCCCTTCCGGATTGCCCAGCGTCAGTCGCCGCGCTATCGGCAACTGAGGCAGATACTTCGCCAGGAAGATCAGCCCGATGAATGACGCGATCACGCTCAGGCTCAACACTGTGATGCCCGTCCGGATCGCCTGCCAGGTGCCGGGCTGCGCCGGCCATACCGGCCGCCACCAGGGCCCGTCGGGGGCGATCGGCTCGGCGGGCACAAAACTCCCGATCAGCGATACAAAAATCAGGCAGAGTCCCAGGATGCCGAAAATGCCAAACCCCGGAATGAAGTAAATCTCGACAATCAGCAGCACCACGCCAACCGCCAGCAACACGATCGTCCAGATGTCCGCCAATCCGGCGGCGTACGGCGCGCCAAAGAAAATCGCGGCCGCGACCAGCGCGACACTGCCGGGCAGGATCAGCCCGGGAGACTGAAACTCCAGATAGCCGCCCACCAGCATGATCAGGAACAGCACGCCGCGCACCAACGGGCTGTTGAGCCACATGACGAACTGTTCCCAGACGGTAATCTCCTGGACGGTGGGGATCATCGACAATTCGAGCTTATCGGCGAGATCGGCGAGACTGGTGGCCTGCCCACGGGCCAGACCAAACTCGACCGCCTCCAGCGCGGACATTGTCAGCAAGGTGCTTTCGTCGTCGATGGGCTGGAGCAGTCCATCAGCTTCCACCAACCGCCATTCGCGCAGGTCTTGCTCTTCAACATCGTCGATCAGGCGCGCCTTTTCATCGCCACGCACAAAGCGGCGCTCGGGCTCGGCACCTTCGGGAGTATCGACGCGCTCGATCCACCAGACTTCGATGTTGGCCTGGACCATCGCGCGGCAGAGCAATTGGTCGTAGCCGTTACGCGTGGCGGCTTCGCGGAAAATCTGCAGGACCGGACTCTCGGCCTTGGCGCGCTCCGCCTCGCCCAAGTCCGCGGCACCGATCATGATCGGCGCACAGTCGCCGATGGTCGATCCGGTGCTCATCCAGATCTCGTTGCACGCCACGGAGATCATCGCTCCGGCGCTGTAGGCCTCGGGATTTATCCAGGCGACGGTGCGCATATTTCCGTCAGCCTGGCGCATTATCAGCCGGCAGATGTCGATGGCGCTGATGACGCCGCCGCCGGGTGTGTCCATTTCAAAGATCAGGAGGTTGGCGCCCATATCGCGCGCTTCATCGATGCGGCGCTCGATGCTGCCGTACATGATGTCATCAATGGCGCCGCGGATGGGGATCACCGCCGCGCTGGTGCTGGGGCGCGCGTCCTGCCCGGCCAGCGGTGCAGCCGCGATCAGCAGCATGGCGGCCGCCAGGACAACGTGACGCGTCTGCGCCCACGGCGACCTGTTTCGCGCCCGACTTCGAGTTGTAGACCAACAGCTCATGGCGCTTACTCCTGTGCGTGTGATACGCTCCTAAGACAATTGTCCACCGCTGGGCGGTTTTGGGCCACTAGAAAGGCACTGGAATCGTATAGCCCGCGCGTCGTCGCGGCTGCGGGAGCGGTTTCGGGCGCCGAGGGGGCGGTCGTAATCGCTCCAAGACCGCCACTAATCGCCGCCGGCAACTCGTTTTCGGACAACTTATCATCACCAAACTCTCAACTAAGTTGCCGTTGTGACCGATACCAAAACCTCAAGCGGATTTTGTTTAAACGTCCCGACGAACAGCAGGCTTAGGGAGAGACTTATGCCTACAGCACGACGTTACACGACAACGACGCGGCGGACCACCAACACCAACCGTTCGTGGACCACCAAGAACAGGAACACCTGGACTGCGAACAAGTACACGGACTACGCCAGGACATCAAGTGGAAGATCGGTTCGTACCGCAACATCTACTCGCAGGTCACCGGCCCCGGTATGGTCACCACCTTCTCGCCGCGGATGGCGATGCAGTGGACCAACTACGTCAACAACGGCGCCAAGGTCTACAAATTCACCGGCACCCAGTTCACGAAGGCGTTTGGGGGCCAGTGGGATCCCAACTTCACGCCGACCAATGCGACGCGCTGGCTTCGCCAGAAGTTTGGCCGATCCATCAAGGCGGTCGCGCATGGCCGCGGCAGCACCTGGTTGGTGGCGACGACCACCAACATCAACAAGGGCCCCTTCAAGAATTACACCTGGAAGTAGCAGCGCTACGGTAAGTAGAACGGTCCGCGGACGCGGACAAGCTCGCTTGCTGATTCGTCAATCGGGCAGCCCGGCACTTCGCCATCGCCGGGCTGCCGTTCTTTTTGCGCCGCCCATCAAGCCATGCGGGAGATCGCGAAGCCGCTCCGGCCCAAACGCTATCAGCGCCCGACTACTTCGAAACCCAGGCGCGGATGCAGCACGTGTTGCCCCGTGATGGTCGCGAAATTCACGTACAACTCGTGCGCGCCGACCCGCGCGTCGCCCGGGACCGGCACATATAAACGTCGGCGCAACTGATCAACTTCGCCGGCCAGCGCAGCGCCGTCGAGCTTAACGAGAATCGAGTCGAAGCGGATCTTCGCATGTCCCTGATCCAGCGCCCGATCGCTGAGACCGTCGGCAAGTTCAACCACCAACACGTCGCCGCGCCCGGCTCGTGCGTCGGCCGGCTCCAACAGGCTTACCCGCGGCAGTCCGGCGTGGGCCCAGCGCGCCAACCCGACAAACAACCCATACGCCTCGCGCCGGTTGTAAGCGCCATCGCGCAGTTTCTGCTCTTCAAGCGGATTCGTGAAAAAGGACGACTCGACGAGCACCGCGGGCACGTCGCTGAGCCTGAGCACGGCGAATCCACCGCTCGCGACACGGTTGGTGTCGCTCAACAACGGGCACGGCAGGTGCTGTTCGAGTCGCAGCGCCTGATTCAGTCCGCTGACCAAGTAGCGAGCCGCATCAAGGCTCGCCGGGCTGTGATCGGGAGTACCGTGATAATAAACCTCCGTGCGGTTGGCTTCGGGCCGGCCTGCCGCGTTGTGATGAATTGATAGAAACAAGTCCGCGCGGCGCTGATTGGCCAGCGCGGCGCGTCGCGCCAGATCGTCGGACTCACTCTTGGCGAGGAATTCGTCCCGCTCACGCGTGAGAATCACGTCGGCGTGGACGGCGGCCAGGAACTCCTTCAACATCAGTGCCACGCGGAGGTTTACCTGTGCTTCGCGCAGCCCCGTCGGCCCCACCTTCCAACCTTGCTTGTACGCGCGACCGCCATGACCGGGATCGACCACAATCCGAACGCCGGCCAGGTAGCGCGCATATGGCGGAATCGGAAACTCGGCCGTCGGCAGCTCAGTCCAGGTGTATTCACCAGCGGGGGTGTGCAGAGGATCCCGCAATGACCGCCGCGCTGTCGTGGCTTGCGTACGCTCATCGGGCGCCATGCAGCTTCGCAGAGCGAATCCGCCGGCGATGCCCGCGATTGCTACGCACGCCAGCGCCAGCATGGTCGCGACCCGCCGCAGGCGCCGGCCCAGCCGGCGCCAGATCGCGCGATAGTCGGGTAGCCTCACCATCATGATCGCACGTCATGCTACGCCGAACGTGTCAGCGGCGACAGGGCACCGCGACACGTTGCTGAGCAGCCGGCGTTACCGCTGGGCGCCTGACACGCTTGCGGGGCCGGCGCAATCCGTGACAATGACCGCCGCTGGTTGCGACAGTTACGCGTGAACATACGTTTTGGCGGGTCCATGGCAACTGACGAAAAACTGATCTGGTACGCGGCGTATGGTTCAAACCTGCGGCGTGAACGTTTTCTCGGTTATCTCCGAGGCGGATCGCCCTCTGGTGTAACCTGGCATCACGTCGGATGTCGTGACCGGCGCGATCCTCGTGCGGACCAGCCGGTTCAACTGAACGCCGCGCTGTATTTCGCGGATATTGGGTCGAAATGGTGGGGCGGCGTGGCCTTTATCGACCCGAACGGCGTGGGGCGGACTGTCCTGGCGCGTGCCTATCTGATCACGGAGCAACAGTTCGCTGATGTGCTGCGCCAAGAGAATGGCGAGCACCCCGGTAAAACACGGCTCGACGTCGATATCCGCCGCGCGATTGCCGAAGGCCATACATATCTGCGCGCTGAGAATAGGCAACACGCCGCACCCGATCTCCCGTACAGCCGCGTCATTAAAGTCGGGAACCTGGACAACGCGCCAATGCTGACGTTCACATCCAGGTCGAGCATGGCGAGCCGCGTGCTGCAAGCCCCGAGCCCGGAGTATTTAGCAACGATTGTCAGAGGCCTGATCCAAACGTACAGCCACCACACCGAAGACCGCATCTGCGAGTATCTCGCAGCCGCTGAAGGTGTCAGCTTGGCCTATGACGCCGCCGCGCTGCGCAGAATCGTGGCCGCATCGCGCGGCTCAAGCGACTGAAAACGGGATCTGCCAGTTGGCACTGTGCCACGGCCGTGCGCACCGTGAAGTTCGCATTGAAACCGCACTGCTCAAGAGCAGTGGCACACCAGACTGTTACCCAAAGACACGCGAGGCAGCGCGGCCCGGATCACTTGAGTTCGAGTCCCAGGACTTGCCAGGGGTCGATCAGGAACTGAACGCGCCCGCCATCATTCTGCGCGCGGATGATCACGCCGACACTTGAACCGCTCCGCAGTGGCGCGCGGGTGGCGGGCCTGGGCACTGTGACGGCGACCACGACCGTTCCATCATCACCAACTGTCAAGGTCGCCTCGCAGCCGGCCTGGCGCCCGATGGTCGGCGGGCCGTCAGCGGGCCAGGCCAGGTCGACATGCGGGTAGACCTGATCACGCCCGATGAACCACCCGTTGTTGTCGAAGTCGATCGGCAGGTAGATTGTGCGCACCGCCTTGCGCGGCCGCAGCTCAAAATGCAGCGCGTCTGCGTCGTAACCCGCACGCACCTCCGTATCGCACCACGCACCGTGCAGCGTGCCGATCCGCTTCAGTGACGGGCGCATGCCGGCGGCGGCGGCGGAGACCTGCGGGATCGAATCGGCGACGGCGAATTGCGGGTGAGTGTCCGTGCCGTCGGTGACGCCATCCCCATCACTATCAGGGTTGGTCGGATCACTGCGCGTGAAGGTCCCGGCGAGCGCTTCATCCAAATCCGAGAGACCGTCATCGTCAGTATCGTACGACGTCGGTGATGAGCCGAAACGCGCTTCATCGAGCGGCAACGCGGGATCATCATCGGCCAGACCGTCTTCGTCGGCGTCCGCCACGAGACGCAGCTTTCCACTGCGCAGCCGCAGCCAGTTCATCCGATCGACGCGGCGACACAAAAACGCGTTACAGTCCCAGTGCTCGCCGTAACGCCCCACATGAACCGTGCCGTCTGGATGATTCAGCCACCAGTCCGTCATGCCCGAGCGATCGAAATACGAATCGAGCTGGTGCCCCCACTCATGCCCCATCAGCCAGCCCTGACCGTGGTTCCAGGTCGCGTAGCCGCTGTAGGCGTACATCGTGAGCCCACCGCCGCCGACGTAGCCAACGTCGTCGGTATACGCGCTGTCGAAACCGGCCAGCGGATGAACGCAGACCAGGCTGTGGTCGGCGTCGATCGGCTCCAGCCCGCGCTTGCGCCGAACATCGTTGACAAGACGACGGCCGTCCGTGGGTGTGATCCAGGCGCCGACGTTCTCAGGCACGATTTCGTCAATCACCATGATCTCGAATTGCTTGTTGAGAATGCCGTGGCTGCTCTGGAAATAGAACCGGCGATCACGGGCCAATTCGCGACTCAAGCGCTCGGCCACGCCGCCGGCCTCGATCTCAACTGTCTCGCCCTTGCCGTTCGTCATCTTCGTAAACACCGCCACCAGCACCGGCATGTCGATGATGTACTTCTGCCCGGCGGGCGGCGCTGGTGGAACGAAGTACGACACCAGCTCGTTGGGCTTGGCCGGCGGCCAGGTCTCGCAGACCGGTTCGCGCTGGCGCACCACGATGCGACCTTCATCGTCCGGCAGTCGAGTCTGGTTAAGTGTTGACACGCGACTTCCATCAACCTTGGTCATCGTCAGCTTAACGCCCCCATCCGGCAGCCACTCAAACTCTGGCATCTTCTCGACGAAATCCGGCGGCAGGACAACCACACGCCCCTTGTCCGCGTCGGCGATGAACAGCTTGCCGCCCGCACCTTCGCAGGCGCGCACACGCTCGGACATGTCGCGCAGCGCGTGCCCGATGAATACGTTTTGCGACATGCCGTCGATTGTCAGAATGCGCAGAGCCCCATTCGAGCGATAGTATTCGTACTGGCCGGCCAGCAGGATGCGGCCCTTGCGATCGAAGCGAATGCCCTCGGGATGCGGGAGCCACGGGCCGTTGGTCACCCAATTCAGCTTGTTGGCCGATGCATCGTAGCGGTAACAGACATACGTGAGGTTTTCGCGATCAGCAACCACGATCAGCCCGTCAGGGGAGACGGCGATGCCGCGGGGCTGCTGGAAACGACCGGCTGTCTCCGGGTTCGGCCGATCGTACGAGAGACCGCCCCCTTTTTCGCCATACTTGAGCAGCTCCCGGCCGTCCGCAGCGAACACGCGAATCCCCGGAATGGCGTCATCAGCAATGAAGATGCGCCCCTCGCTATCGGCGGCGATACCACGCCCCCGCATCTGTTCGACATCGATCAGCGGACCGTTGCCGACAACCCTGAGCTCGCGGCTGAGCTGGTAGACACGCTGACCGCCACCTGCCAGCACGTACACACCCGCTCCGCGCCCCTCGGCGTCTGGCCGATCCCATGAGAGCGCGATCGGCTCCAGCGCGTCGCCGACCACACCGGGCAGGTCGCCCACAACCACGCTGGCGCGTGGCTCGCCCTGCTCATCAAACCGCATCAGGAACGCCGGCAAACGCCGCAGCGCCAGGATTCCATGCTCATCGCCGATGATGTCGACGATGCGGCCGTATTCACCCGGCGGCTCGATGCCGGCCAGCTCCTTCTCGGTAGCGGCGCGCACTTCAAAGCGGGTGAACGTGTGCGGGCCGCCGCTGGTCTGGATGCCGACATACCCCAGCGCATGGTCGGTCTTGATATTTGTGCCGACCTTTTTGCCGTTGTGGAATACGTTGAAGGCCAGGTTGGCCGGATCGACGGCCACGGCGAGCTCTTGCGCTTCCGCCGTGTCGGCGACGGTCAGGTCGCCGTGATACTCAAACGTGCCGGCCCCATCAAACCACCCGTACAAGACGCGTCCGCCCGGATCACAGCGCACCATCATGCCGCCGTTCTTCCGGTCCAGTTGCGGCAGAGCAAAGAACAGGCCGCCGCCGTTGAAACCTGATTCAGGGGTGAAGTTAACGGCGACAACAAAGGGCCCGTCGGGTGTGACCGCGATGGCGGCGCCGCAGTCGTAACTGGCCGACGACTGGTGGGCACCGCCGTCGTCGAATGTCCACTCGCCCGCGAATGCGTGCCAGCGGGCTGCCGCGGACGCATCCAGCTCGTCAACGAAGGGGAATGACAAATCAGCGGCGGCCGCGTTGAGCGCGAGCCAGCAAGCGGTAAGCAGAGCGGTTGCGTGGCGCGCGACGCGGGAGGGTGTGGCCGGATTCATATCTGCACTTTCTCCTGACAATGAACGCTTTCAGCGTACCCCGCCTCCTGTTGCGCTGATGATCATGGCGAACTCCCCCCGTGTCAAGATCACTCCGGGCGCTCACCGGCGGACAGAAACCGATCGCTCGTGTCGAAATCACGCAGCGCCGTCGGCCAGCACCAGATGTACGTGATGACGGCGGATAGCAGAGCCAGCAGCGACAAGCACAGTGCGATCGTGGCCACCAGCCCCGCCCCTTCCCACGTCAACACCGTACCGACCAGCACAAACGCGAACCAGGCCAGCAGCAGCCATCCCGTGCCGACCGCCGCCCGACCGCGAATCGAACGCCCACCCGGCACCGGCAGCACCTGCGCCGACACCCCCTGTGCGCCAATCATCAGAATCTGGCACTGCAAGCCAAACAACAGCGCGGCCCCTGACACGATCAGCCAGTAATACCAGGCCGGCTCACGCGGCACAGCGCGATCGAGCAGCTCGCGCGCCAGCAGCGCAAAGATGATCCCGATCAGAATCGGCGAATAATACGTCCAGCGTCCCATGCGGCGTCCTCTGCGCCCCCCCGTGCTCACGCCCACGACGTGGCCTATCAACATCATACGCGCTTCGGCCCGCCCTGGCACGCGCGAGCTTTGCCAACGGCAGACCGGATGCGCGTGTGGCGTCACCGATCGAACCGGCCGTGGTCGCCGCCGGCCGGTCAACGAGTGCCCGGCGCGGTCATTCTGGGATCGCCGGCCGCATGGGGCTACCAACTCTGACGGCGACGCGTAGAATTACCAGATTATGCCACGCACCGCGTTTATTCTGATTCTGATGGATGATCAGGACCGCGCCGAGCGGCTGCACGAGTTGCTGCGCCGGGAGACCGGGCACTCCTGCCGCGCGGTCGCGACTCTGTCCGACGCGCTCGATTCGATCCGCCAGAAGGCGCCGGATATCGTGGTGGCCGAGTCGGTGGTGGGTTCGGAAGCGACGGCTCCGCCGCTGGCCGGGCTGCTCGATACGGCGGCACCCGATGCCACGCTGATCGTCGTCGGTGACAGCCCCGTGTCGGCGCGTGCGCGGCATATTCAAGTCATCCTCATGCCTGCGAAAGACGACCCCGCCGACCTGGTCGCGCCGATCAACCGCGCCGCCACGTCCGCCGCCGGCCGCCGCGACGATCGCTTGCTCCGCAAGTCCATTGACGAACATCGCGGCGAGGCTTTTGAGGGGATCGTCGGCACTTCGCCGGGGATCAGGAACATCATCGAGCGCATCAGGAAGGCCGCCCGTAACAAGCTCACCGTGCTGATTCTCGGCGAGACCGGGACGGGTAAGGACCTGATCGCCGAAGCGATTCACAAGCGCTCGGATCGGGCTCGCAAGCCGCTGCTGCCGCTGAACTGCGCCGGCCTGGGTGAAAGCCTGCTCGAAAGCCACCTGTTCGGGCACGTTAAAGGCGCGTTCACCGGTGCCGTGGCCGACCGCAAGGGCTATTTCGAGGCCGCCGATGGTGGCACGCTGTTCCTCGACGAGATCGGCGATATGCCGTTGAGCATGCAGGCCAAGCTGTTGCGCACGCTCGAACGCCGTGAGATCACGCCGGTCGGCTCGACCGAGATTCGGCGGGTGGATGTGCGTCTGATCGCGGCGACGAACGTCGCCCTGTCGAAGAAGGTCGAGGACAAGAGCTTCCGCGAGGATCTGTATTACCGCCTGAACCAGTGGGTGATCAGAGTGCCGCCGCTGCGCGAACGGCGTGAGGATATTCCCGGCTTGGCGTTGCATCTGCTCGAACGAGCACGGGTTGAGCACGGCTTCAAGTGTCCGGGATTTTCGAGCGAGGTGATCGAGCTCCTCACCAAGAACCCGTGGCCGGGCAACGTCCGCGAACTTGCCAACGTGATCGTCGAGGCGGCGGTCGAGGCCGAAGGGCGCCAGATCGAACCGCACGATCTGCCCGAGCGCATCCGCGGCACGCGCGACATTGTGCCGCTGAGCGGCGGCCTGATCGGCCTGACGATGGCCGAGGTCGAGCGGATGATGATAGAGAAGACGCTGCAAATCACCGGCGGCAATCGCGAGCAGGCGGCCAAGCGCCTCGGCATCGGCACACGCACGCTATACCGCAAGCTGAAAGACTACGGCATGACATAGCGCCCCGCCGGGTGTGTATCGAAGGGTGGGGTGTACCGATGTGTGGCACAGGCGCAATAGCGACGCCTTTTCTGTCAGCGTTTAGTACGGCCACTTCTTTTCGTGTCCCTCGGATCGAATCTCCTCGAGACCATATCGCGGTCGATACCGTAATACTCCATAAGGTCGACCACCGATCTCTCCAGCAGTTCTTGGAACCGCTGATCCCGGCGCGAATGCTGTGCGGATCGCACGTCAGGGTCGGATATAGTCGGATGCTGGAGCCCAAGCATAGTCGACATGACCCAACCGCCATACGGATTGGCCTCGTTTGGCAGCGTGGCGGCAACTTGCGTGTACAACGTGCCCTGCGGATTCTCCTCCGTACGGATCACATATATCGACGTGCCCGCCGGCAGCTCTAGTGATCCTGCTCCACTCTCAAGCCATTCGGTAGCGTTGTTGTGCGACATCAACATCACCGTACCAGTCAATGTAAATCGGTCACCGGGCTTCAGGACTCTCTCGGAATCGCTTGGGAATTCGTACTCCGCTTGATCGTCAGCACTGTGGTTCGCGTGAACGTACTCCTTGAATATCTTCTTCCGTGTGGGCTCATCTAGCCCGTGAAGAACCTCGGGTGAGTCAAATAACTGCCGGTGCAGCGACTCGTCGAAGTTGATGTCGATCTTACCTTCGTTGTAGAACGAGTTCCATGTCATCCTTGCAAGTCGATGCCACGCAGTCGTGCGCTGGTGTTCCGCCGAGATGTACGCGGACACGTCGACATAGTCAGCGGAATCGAGATAGGTAAACGCTGGCCGAATCTGCGCGTTCTCGAGTTTCTCTCGCAACAGCGCAAGGATCTGATCCTTGGTAAGCGGCGTGTCAATCAGCACGTCGATCGCAATCGCCGCACTGGCCGGCAGGTCAGCGACGACCTCATCACGGAGCACAACGCACTTGGGAACCTGCTTCGCGATCGGCTTTATGGGCACTTCGGTGGCAGCCTGGGGCGAAGGCTGTTCGGCGTCGAGAGCAATTCTCGCTGTAACCGGCGCAGCATTCACCTCTTCGCTTTGATCGCGCGTTGCGGTGTAGAGCCAGACTGACAACGCCACGACGGCCACACCGAACGTCGAGAGGCACACTGTCAACACACGCTTGTCAGCCGTCGACTCCGTGTAGTCGCGAGATGGTTGCATCACTGCAGCGGACGTGGCGCGTTCTTCTGACTCACCATCGGCCGCGCCCCCCATCCCGGCAGCCAGCTTGAATCTCCTTCCACAGGATTTGCATGTTGCTATCTTGCCGACCTGCTCGTGTCGAATCCTATAACGATACCCGCAGGCTTGGTTCGGGCACTGACTCAGCAGTTCTCGCTCGGTTGGCATGATGTTCTCCCCATCAAGCTATGCACCATGAGACGTGACCACCCCCCACAATCACCGCTCTGGCGGTCGTTCGAGGCCCCTCTCTTCAATGGCCAGACGGTGTAGGTCCAGTGTAACACAGCCGGTCGGGCAGCACACCGGCTTCCGGCTCGCAGAGCCGTCGCGCCCAAACCGGCGTGCCTTCCGGGCTTGATGCCCTATGCCCCGGTGGTCGCTGCCTGGTGGCAGAGGAACATTACCGCCATCCGCACTGCCAGCCCGTTGGTGACTTGCTGCAGGATGCTCGAGTTGGGGCCGTCGGCTACGTCAGCCGACAGCTCAACGCCGCGATTGACCGGGCCCGGGTGCATGATCAGCACGTCCGGCTTGCAGCGTCTGAAGCGTTCGCCGTACATGCCGAAGAGTCGCACATATTCGCGCGTCGAGGGAAACGCATTACTGCTGATGCGCTCGCGCTGAATCCTGAGCATGTTGATGACGTCCATCTCCGGCAGCACGTCATCAAAGTCGGCGGTTACGCGCGCCCCGAGCTGTTCAAACGAGCGGGGCACCAGCGCCGGCGGCCCGACAAACGTCACCTCCGCACCGCACTTGAGCAGGGCGTGCAGGTTCGATCGGGCCACGCGCGAATGTGCGATGTCCCCGACGATCGCCACCTTGAGGCCCGCTATGCGGCCCTTGCGCTGGCGGATCGTGTACAGGTCTAGCAGGCCCTGCGTGGGATGCTCGTGCTGCCCGTCGCCGGCGTTGATCACACAGCAATCGACCGACTCGGTCAGCGCATGCGCCGCCCCGGTGGCCCCGTGCCGGATGATCATGATATCGACGCCCATGGCCTCGATGTTGCGCGCCGTATCGCGCAGCGTCTCCCCCTTTTTGGTCGATGACGTCCGCTCGGAGAAATCGATGATGTCGGCGGAGAGGCGCTGAGCGGCCAGCGTAAAGCTCATGCGCGTGCGCGTGCTGTCTTCGAAAAAGAGATTCACCACGACCTGTCCGCGCAAGGCGGGCACTTTCTTGACACTGCGCGTCGAGACTTCTTCAAAGCCCCGGGCTGTGTCGAGTATGTAGAGAATCTCCTCGCGCGACAGTTCTTCGAGCGCAAGCAGGTGCTTGCGGGACCAGATTGTCGTCTTTTCACGCAGGCCGGTCATTGAGCTCGACCCCTTCGATTCCATCGTGTTCCAGCAAACGCACTTCCACGACCTGCTCCGGCGTGGCCTCAACAGAGAGCCCGGTGAAGTCCGGACAGACCGGCAATTCCCGCCCGCCGCGGTCGATCAACACGGCCAGCTTGACCGCCCGCGCGCGTCCAAAGTCCGTCAGGGCGTTCAAAGCCGCGCGCACCGACCGCCCCGTGTAGAGCACATCATCGACCAGCACCAGCCACGTGTCGGTCAGGTCGAAGTCCAGCTCAGTGCCGCGCACCACTGCCGCCGGCCCGATGGCGGTCAGGTCATCGCGATACAACGTGATGTCCAAAACGCCGAAGTGCGCCGGCGCGGTGCCGTGCTTCTCAAGCAGCGGAAGCAGACGCCGGGCCAACGTTTCGCCGCGCCGGCGGATGCCGACCACGGCCAGGGGGGCGTCGGCCGGCAGCGCCGCGACAATGTCCCGGGCCATGCGGTCGAGCGTTTCCGTGATTTGTGATTCAGTTAGCAATCGTGACATGGCCGATAGGCTAACGCGTGCGACCCGGGACGGAAAGCCCGCGGAGCAGGTCCACATGCGCCTTCGGCCTTGTCGGGCCGGGCGGCCTGCCCTAACATCCGTCGTATATCGCACATCCAGCCCAGGGAATAGAGGTGATCAAGATGAGAACACGCGGCCTGATCTCAATCGCGGTGATCCTGCTGGGTTCCGCGGCCCCGCTGCTCGGCGAGCAGATTGTGCTCAACCACGGCCAGACGATCGAGGCCGATGTAGTGCGCGAGTACCCGGATACGATTGTGATCGACCTGGGCTACGACGTGCTTTCAATCCCGCGCGCACACATTAGCGCCATCGAAGAGCAAGCCGACGACGGCCAGGAAGACGCCACCGACGCGGTCTACACCACGGACGACCTGTACAGCACCAATGCCGGGCTCAAGCCGCAGACGGTCAAGCAACACGCCGAGCAGATCGGCGAGGCGGTCATCAAGGTCTCGGTGCCGGGGGCGATCGGGAGCGGATTCTTCATCAGCCGCGAGGGTCACTTGATCACCAACTTCCACGTGATCGAGGACGAGACCAAGATCGCGATCGTCCTGTTCCGCAAGATCGGTAACGAATTCAAGAACCAGAAGTTTGAGGACGTCGATATTGTCGCGACCAACCCGTTTCTCGATCTGGCCCTGCTGAAAGTCAACCTCCCCGACGACTATACGCCAACATTCGTCTATCTGGGGGCCGACGACAGCCTGCGCGACGGCGACCATGTGTTTGCCATCGGCACACCACTCGGCCTCGAGCGTTCCGTCTCGCGGGGCATCGTCAGTCGGCGCAATCGGGCCATGGAGGGGCTGGCATACGTACAAACGACCACGCAGATCAACCCGGGGAACTCGGGCGGGCCGCTGTTCAATATGCGCGGCGAGGTCATCGGCGTGACGAACATGATCATCCCGGCGGGCGAGGGCTTGAACTTCGCCATTCCGATTCGCTACGTGGTCGACTTCCTGAAGAATCGCGACGCGTTCGCTTACAACCCGGAGAGCTCGGAGGCGGGTTATCGCTACCTCCAGCCGCCGGCGCGTCAGGATGCCACTCCGCCCAATCTGACAGAAGAATAGTTCACACACACCTCCCGTTTGCACGAGGGTTTTGCAATGACACGTTTTCGCATGTTGGCCACTGCTGTCCTGCTCGTCGCCGTTTCCCCATTGGTGGGCCGCGCTCTGGCCGAAGCCGACGATCCGGCCGCGTGGGTGCCCGATGACGCCCTGTTCTACATCGGGGTCACCGATATTGACGCGACGGTTGCCGGCGTCAAAGAGACGAGCGCCTACCGGCTGATGAACGACGCGCAGGCGCGCGAGATCATGCCAGAGGTGGACGTGTTCGGGCAGTTCACCGAAAAGCTGAAGACGCGCGTCGCCGAGGCACTCGATATCGGCGCCGGCCAGCTCGAGAACCCGTTTGCGGGCGGCGTTGCGCTGTATGTCACGCTGCCGACGGGCGGAAACCTCGATGACGACGGAGAGGTCGTCTTTGTCGCCGGCGTCGGTAACGCCGAGCTGATGAAGCGCTACTACGACCAGGCGCTCAAACGCCTGAGTGAGGCGGCGGATGAGCGCGACACCAAGTCCTACAAGTCGCAGCGCGTCGATATCCTGCGTGGCGCGGCCCCGACCGACGACACCGACGACGAAACCCTGACCGAGGACGACGGCTTCGATTGGGAGGGATTCGATCCATCCGACCCGACGGCGTTTGGCAAGCAGTTGGATAAGGCGCTCGACGAGATGTTCGCACTCGAGGAGATGCCTCCAGAGTTCGCAATGTGCTTGACGTCCGACCGACTGATCCTGTCGAGTTCCGCCAATGAGATCAAGGCGGTGCTGCGCCGCGAGAAACTCAAGGGCTCATTGCTCGCCAACATGGACTATCGCCGAATGAAACGCCTCCTGCCGGAGGCCGGCACGCTACGATTGTTCATCAATCTTCCCCGCATTATCAAGCTGGCGTCGGCGGACGGCGGCGACGAGGCCGACAAGTGGCAGGCAGCTCTCGGGCTCGATGCCTTCGGCAGCATCATCGGACACGCACGCATCGGCGGTGACGTGCTCGAGTACGAGATGGAGATCATCGCCCTGCTGCGCGGCGAGCGTTCGGGCCTGGCGAAAATCTTCAGCATGGACAACGCGGCGATTGCACCGCCCAAGTTCATCCCCGAGCACACGGCCCTTTACGGCTCCCTCAACATCAATCTGCTCGACATGCTCGATGAGATCGAGCGGATCATACGTCAGACGGACCCCGATGAGGCCGACGAGATGCGCGCGAGCCTGGCGGCCATCCCGATCGGCCCCGAAGAGACGATCGACCTGCGGAAGGACGTGTTCGCGCATCTGCGTCCGCCGTTGACGATCAGCCTCGGCTTCACAAAGCCCTACGGTGCCAGTTCGCTGCAACTGTTGCTGACCCTGGGACATCGACAGCGCGAGGCGCTGCTCAAGCTGCTGACCCTGGCGCAACTCCCGCCTCGCGAGTTCCGTGGGGCCGAGTTGTACGAACCGATGCCCGGGATCGCCGTGGCCCTGAGCGATGACCAGTTGCTGGCCGGCACCACGCCCTCCGTCGAAGCCGCCATTCAGGCGGCTGGTGAAGGCCTGGGCGCGGACGACCAGTTCAAGGCCATCCTTAAGGAGATACCGCGCGAGGCGAGCGGCGTGGTCTATGCCGACTCGCGCAAGATAACCGAGGCTCTGCTGGCGTTCGTCGAGAAACCCGAATTGCTCCAGGGCCCCGAAGCCGCGATGAACATGGGCGCTTTCATTACCACGATGATGGTCAATCAGTACGGTCAGAGCATGGACAGCGAGAATGTCGGCGAGTTGCGCAAGCTGCTCAAGTACCAGACTGTGGGGCTGGGCACGCTGCGCACCTCACCTGATGGTCTGCACATGATCGCCGTGCAGCTCAAACCCGCGGAGTGAACCCCAGCGCGGCAGCCTTGCCCCATCCCCGGCTCGCTCGTCTCGCACGCGCAGCGCGAAAGCGGCCCGTGCAGCGCTGTAGCGGCCTGCGCCTCGCAGGCCGTCGGCGCGGGACAACGCCTCCGATGTTCGGCGGCCGGCGAGGCGCCGGCCGTTACCTTCGGCGCCAGACGGCGGCATTAATCCGTGTCAGGCCAGCGCGGGTCGTTGGCGCGCTCCATGGCCGCCTGGATGAACGCGTCCAGAGAGGTCATCGACGCCTTGGCGGCCAGCCGGTCCATGTAGCGATCTGAGAGCTCGTTAATCCGCTCATTCGCAAGCTGTCGGCGGACTTCGTCCTGAATGTCGACGAACGGCGTACGCTGCTCCGGCTGCACCTCGCCACAGCCCACGATGTGACAGCCGGTGTCGGTTTCGATCGGAGCGCTGTACTGCCCCGGGTGAAACTGGAATACGCGCGCGCTGAGCGAGTCGTAGGGCGCCTTCAGCGGTTTGCCGATGGTGCCCCACGCACCGCCGTGCGCGGCTAGCGGGCCGCGCGAGAACTCGCGGGCCACATCCTCAAACGGCCTACTTTGCAAAGCGTTATGCGCGGCTGCGATCTGCTCCCGCGCCTTTGAGCGGGCCAGGTCGCGCGCGGCGGGCGACGCTGACCGCCACGTGACACCCTTTGGCAACATCGACGCAAAGGGAATCTCGATCATGTACAACTCGCGCGTCCCGGGAGTCGTGTATTGCTCCAGGTTCTTCTGGTAATACGCCAGGAGTTCGCTGCGGCGCAGATGGACCATCGGCAGGAAGCGCTCACGAGCATAGTGTCGCGCGACGCTCCCGCGTTCGAGCCATCCCCGGTATTGCTCGAGCGTCAGGCCGTAGCGCTCCAGGTGGCGTTCAAAACGCGCCACGGACCCGCCGAACTCGGTCGTGATTCGCCGATTCGTCTCGGCCTCAACATAGGCGGTCACGGCATCCTGTTGGTTCTCGGCAAACTCGCGTTTGGCTTCCTGATACAGCAGGACCGCGCCGACCTCCTGCTGGACGTGGCCGCGAATCAGCTTTGCCAATTGACCGGGCCCCAGCTCTGGGGAGCGGTTCCGGTGATAAGCCTCGATCCACTCGCCGAGCGGGTAGAGCAGTTCGTCGACGGTGAGGACCGTGTCATCGACGATCAGGATATCGCCCCGTACGGCCCCCTGGTCGGGCTGCGCGCCGGAAGACCGAGGCCAGGTAAGTGCCTGCCCCGGGGACGCCGCCCCACCCGGTGAGTCATCCGGGGAGACCTCGCCCTGCCGGCGCTCGCCGAACTGCCGGCAGGCCGGCACGAGCAGCATCGTGAACAACACCACTATCAGCGCGGAACGGCATCGTGGAGCATGCATGAAGCGAATACTACCGGCTGCGACACCAATCACCAACCGGCATCGACCTGCATTGAGCAGAGTCCCGGCCACCTGGTGCAAACAGCCCCTGCGATAGTGCCTCGCCGGACGCAATGTCCTCCGCCTGTTCCCCGTGCCGCGCACGGCGTTCATCCTCCTCGTTTGCGGTATCAATCCCAATACGGGTTTGTTAGTATGGAAACAGTCCCTTCCAGGGTAGGCTGCAAGATTCAACCCCCAGGTCAGTGTCGAGCGCGGGGGAGTATCGCGGCGAATCCAAGGTAGATCGCAAGGAGTCATGAATGGGCACGGGCATGCTTTCACAATCCCGCCGACACCGCGCAGCGCTTGCCATTATGGTGGTTGCGCTCGTTATCGGCACCGCGGCCGGCGATCTCAGATTGGCGAGCACACCTGACGGCGATGTGCGCATCGAAACGCTCGGCGACACCACCGCGCCACGCGTGGACGTTGTCAGCCACGGCGTGCGCGGTCTTGACGTCACCGTGGAACTCACCGGGCTCACGGCCGCCGTTCGCGAGACGAAGCACGGCGTTTTCGTCGAGCTCGACTGGCCGGGCGCGCCGCTGGCGGGGAGAGTCGGGGCACCGGGCGTACCGGTCGTGCGCCGGTTGTTAATCGCTCCGCTCGACGCCGATGTGGTGCTCACAGTGGAGGAGGGCAAACCGGAAGTCGTGGATGGACAGTCGCTCGGCGCCGAAGTCGTGCTCATGCCAGTCCAGCCGCCCATCCCTAAAATTCCCGGCGCCCGGGAGCTTGCGGATTTTCACCTAGACGCGGCGGCGTATGAAATCGACGCGGCGTGGCCGCAGCAGCGGGCTTCGGTCAGCGACTTGGGCATCTTCCGCGGCCAGCGCGTTATGCTGCTGGAAATGCATCCGGTCGCCTACAACGCGGCGACCCGGCAACTGTCGCTGTTCCCACGGCTGACGGCAACCGTGGGATTCGTCGGCGGCACGACAACTCAAGGCCGGCTGACAGCGCTGCCCGGCCTCAAGCGCGTCGTACTCAATCCGGACCTGGTCTCAGACGTGCGGGCCTGCGGCTCCGGCAACTACCTGATCATCACCGCCAACTCATTTGCCGCCGGGATTGCCCCGTTTGCGACGGCCAAGGCGGCTCAGGGTTTCAATGTTACGACACACTCCGTAGCCGACGGCACCGCCAACACCACCATCAAGAGCTACATCGAGAGCCTGTGGGGCGGCCCCGACGCTCCGGAGTACATCCTGCTGGTCGGCGATACGAACACGATCCCACATTGGACCGGCGGCGGTGTGGGCAACCCCGCCACTGATCTGCAATATGCGTGCATGGATGGAGCCGGCGACTGGTATCCCGACATCGCCATCGGCCGCTTTCCCGTGCGCAACGCCACCCAACTGAATACCCTCATCGACAAAACCCTCTATACCGAGAATGGCCCACTCGTCGATCCGGCATATCTCAAACGCGCCGTATTCATGGCGTCTGTCGACAATTACCTGGTCAGCGAGGGAACGCACGAATACGTCATCAACACGTACCTCGAACCGAACGGCTACATCTGTGACCGGCTCTACCAGGTAACCTATGGCGCCACTACGCAGGATGTCAGCGACTCGTTCAACGACGGGCGCTTTTATGGCATCTACAGCGGCCACGGCGGAACTTACTCCTGGGCCGACGGGCCGCCGTTCAGCCAGAGTGACGTCAATAACCTCACCAACGCCGGCATGTACTCCTTTGTCTGCTCGTTCGCGTGCATCACGGGCACCTACACGGCGACCGAGTGCTTCATGGAGACCTGGGTGCTGGCACCGGAGAAGGCCGCGGTCGTCGCCATCGGTTCGTCGGTCAACAGCTACTGGACCGAAGATGATTGGCTGGAGCGGGTGCTCTTTGACGCCATCTTCGACGCCGAAGACGCGGTCAAATGCGAGGCCGGCCCGGCGTGGAACGAGGCCAAGGTGCGTCACCTGGCGCATTTCGGCCCCACGACGACGACGCGGCGTTACTTCGAGATGTACAACATCATGGGCGATCCGTCGCTCAGACTGCCGGCCGCGTGCTCCGAGGCCGGCACGGTCGCCCTCGATGCGACGAGGTACGCCTGTGAAAGCGCGGCCACGATCCAGGTCGCGGATTGCGGTCTGAATCACGACGACAACGCGCTGGACACGGTTGCGGTCACGGTCGCATCGGACACTGAGCCCGGCGGCGAGGTGCTGTGGCTCACCGAGACCGACACCAGCTCGGCGGAATTCGACGGCACGATTACCCTCAGCGCGACCGACAGCGCCGGCGTCCTGTGCGTGAGCACCGGCGATACCGTCACCGTCACGTACATTGATGACGACGATGGCCAGGGTGGTGTCGGCGTGCCGGTTGTGGCCACGGCGCTTGTCGATTGCACACCCGCGGTTATTTCCAATGTCCACATGGTGCAGGTCAAGGCCCGTGAGGTCACCCTCGGCTATGACTCCGATGAGCCCACGCGCGGCACCATTTACTACGGCACGAGCTGCGCTGCGCTGTCCGACAGCGTTGTGGGCGAAGGGTACGACACATCGCCAACGGTCACTATCACCGATTTGGCCGCGGATGAGACCTATTACTTCGTCGTTGAGGCTGAGGACGAAGTGGGTAACGTGGCGATTGACGATAACGGCGGCGCGTGCCACTCGTTCACCACGCTCGATGCCCCGGATTACTTCGTCGAGCTATTCGCGTCCGACGACAACGACCTGGCTTTCCTGAGCCTGCAGTTCACGCCCGACGACCCCGCCGATTTCTACAGCGGTTGCTGCGAGGAAATACTGGCCTTCCCGACCGACCCCGCCGGCGACACGCCGATCACGCTCCCCGACGATTACTATGTGTACATCGATCTGACCGGCGCGACCGTCTCCCTGTTCGGCGTGGCATACCCGGGTTTCTATGTCTGTAGCAACGGGTACATCACCTTCACCGAGGGTGACAAGGACTACACCGAGTCCGTGGACAATCACTACGATACGCCGCGCATCTCGGCCCTCTTTGATGACTTGCGACCCGACCAGGGCGGGACTGTCGGCTGGCAGCAACTTGCTGATCGCGTGGCGGTTACGTTCACCGATGTCCCCGAGCATGGCACGGCCAATCTGGCCAGCTTCCAGATCGAGATGTTCTTCGACGGACAAATCAGGCTCAGCTACCTGGGCGGCGGCGTGCTTGATGGTCTGGTGGGACTATCCGACGGCAACGGCATCCCGGAGGAGTTTGGCGAGCTGAACCTCTCCGCCATGTCCACCTGCGGTAGGCTGCTCGGCGACCTGAATTGCGACGGCACCGTCAACAACGGTGACATAGACGCGTTCGTCCTGGCGATCACCGACCAGGCCGGCTATGCCGCGGTCTTCCCCGAATGCGATATCGTGCTGGCCGACTGTAACGGCGACACTGCCGTTAATAACGGCGACATCGACGCGTTTGTTACCTTGCTGTCAGGGGAGTAGACGGCGGCAGATCGGCAAAAAACGTCACGGCGGAACCGCCCTTCACGAGCGGTTCCGCCGTCGTTCACACAAGTATATCCACATCCGCCAGATTGAGCGGCGGCGCACGGCGCTGCCGCTCACATCAGCGTGCGCCGTACTCAATCACACGGCACACCGCCCAGTGCGGCAACAAACGGGTCAATATCGCCGTTGTTGTACAGACCATCACCGTTCATATCCGCGTTTTCACAACCGGGGTAGGTGGCGTCGTACAACGCGGGGTACTGGACAGCCAAAACAAACGCGTCGATGTCACCGTTGTTGACCGCGCCATCGCAATTCGCGTCGCCGCAGGGATATAGCTTCTCAAATACAGCGGTGACCGTCTTGTCGGCATCCATGTACAAGTATTCCGGGCTTGCGTTACCGGTGAGATCCCCTTCCCAGCGATCGAGGTACCAGTTGTTTCCGGGGTCCGCGGTGAGTTCGACCGTGAGCCCGACGTGATAGGGGCCGCTGGGCGGGTCCAGTGTAACCACGCCGTCACCGACGATATTGACGGTGAGCGTGTACTCGGGCGCCGGCGATGTATCGAACACAACCGTGACCGTTTTATCATCATCCATCAAAATCGTGGTCGGGTTTTCCCAGCCGGTCAAGTCACCCTGCCACTCGATGAAATACCAACTCGGGTCGGGATCAGCGAGCAGTTGAACGGGCGTGTATTGCGTGTAGGTGCCACCGGGCGGATCGAGCACAACGCTGCCCTGCCCCTGAGTGATAATGTTCAGGTCGAATTCCGGCAGATTGGCCAGCGGCAGAATAAGGTCCACAATCACCGGACGGTGATCCGACGCAATCCCGCTCATCGCACCCGGGTAGGGTGACGAGCCGACCGCCGGCGGGAACCAGTCGGGATCGCTTGCGAGCGCCGACGAGTTGAAGATGAAGCCCCGCCGGTAGGTGGCGATGCTGTCCTGCCAGGCAATATAGTCGAGCTTGCTCGATGATTGCGTGGAACGATTGCCGGTGTAGGGCTCAACCGCCGAGTCATAGGTGGAATCGCTGCGGTCGCGGTCGGTACCGTCCGAACCACCGTTTACAGCCGCCTGCGTG
Source organism: Phycisphaerae bacterium (assembly GCA_963675745.2). Lineage (GTDB taxonomy): Bacteria > Planctomycetota > Phycisphaerae > UBA1845 > Fen-1342 > JAFGRR01. Next base: position 61,176 of record CAXXWX010000010.1, on the reverse strand, counting down.
AGCCACCCGGCCGGTCCTTTTTCGCCATAATTGGACATGCTGTACAGCTCGTCCTCGTTCCAGTCGCCACCAATAACAACCGGCGTGTTTGCGTCGAGGATAGTGGTGGCCGGCGGTGAATCCTGGATCTTGTTGTGTGGATCGGGTATGCCGGTCCCGGCACCGTTTAGAAGGTAGTCGATGTAGTACGCGACATTCTTGGCGGCCGCGACGCGCTCATTGTGCTCGCTCTGGCTGCCATAGGCCTTCAGGTGGGCATTGCCGGCTACAAGATCGCCGACGTACGTGTAATCCGGCAGGTCGATCTCGGTGAACATGAATCCGCGGATCCCACCAGTGCCGCCTGGGGCGTACTCGTCGGGCAGGATGTAGGGGATATCGCCGCGCTGGCTCCAAGTGTCACCATTGAGATCGGCAAACGGATAGCGGCTGAGAATCACGTTGCGGTTATAGCTATCAGTATTGGGGCTGACATATATGTAGGGTAGGTCATAGGCGGGGGCGTATTTCTGCACGTAGGAATCTATGCCCGCGCCGCCGTGCATCCAATCCTCCAGCGTGGCCAGCAGCGCGGCCTGCGACGTGCCGTCACCGCCTTCCTGCAAGAGCAGCACATCCGGTTGCATGTCGGCGACGATTCTCGCCGTGGCCGCCCAGGCGTAGAGGCCGTCGGTCGTGTTGGCGCCGGGATAGATGCGGCTGTTCCAGTTCCAGGTCATCACGCGCAGATCGTCTGGATGCGTCTTGCCCCAGTCGCCGTTGGATGGATCCCAAGTGGCGTGGGCAGTCCCGATAAACGGCGTGAGTGCCACGAGTACGAGTGCGAAAGCTAGTGTCGGCAGCTTCATTTCCTTTGTCTCTCCCAAACACGTTGCCATGGCTGAATCAAGCCCGGCATTCTCGATAACCTGATTGTAGTCGCCGGGCGCCGCGGCATGCAGAGACGCGGCCTCGCCAACGTACCCTAATTATTGCCAAAGCACGCCACGCAGGAAAGCAAAATATGACGCCGGCCGGCAAATACATGCCGACCGGCGCCTGTTGTCATCTGGCCGCGGCGATCCGCGGCGGTGTTACCAATGTGCGGACTAACTGCTCAGCAAAGTGACAAACGGGTCGATGTCACCGTTGTTCACGAAGCCGTCGCCGTTGATGTCGCCGTTATTGAAGTCGCAATCCGGGTATGCCAGCTCGTAGTCGGGCTGCGAGTTCAGCGCGAGCACAAACGGATCGATGTCGCCGTTATTGACGACGCCGTCGCAGTTCATGTCGCCGGGATCCCACACCTGCGGGGGCACAGCGGCGCTGACATAGGCGAGCACCCGATAGGACTCGTCCAGGCTGTTGGGATCACCACCCGAGGACGTCGGATCATCGAAGTCGAAGTCTTCATCGACGTCGTAGACGATGTCGATGTTGACCACCAATCCGCCGAGCGAGAGCGCATCGGCCGGCTCGAGGCCGACGGGGTCTACGCCGAGGAACGCCTTTTCGGCGATGTTACTGGACCACGCGCCACCCGAATCGACCGAGTCACTGTCGGCAATACCCATGAACTGGATCTGCCAGTACTTGCCGGAATTCAGGCCCTCGAAGACGTCGCCCAGTTCGAGGACGAGCTCGAGCTCCCAGCCGGGGTTGCCCAGGCCGTCAGCGTCCGGATCGTACACGGCGCGGATCAGGGCCGAATCATAGTCGATGAACGGCACCTCATTGGGATCGAGCTTGTCGAGGCCGACTGCGGAGATGAACCAGACATTACCAACCGAGTCGATCATCGGAGCGCTTATCGAGGGACCGAACGGCGTGCCGCCCGTGACGTTGTCCATCGTGGTCAGGAAGCCGATCTGGTTGCCGCCGGGGCCATCGAGAATCGCCTTACCCGGAGCCGGGACGGAGTAGTCGGCCCGGCTGTAGGCCACGATCGACCACTCGGGGACGCAGTCGAAGGCATCCATACGCGCGGCGGCGATGTAGTTGACCGGATTGTTGTTGAATACAGACGGCTCATACACAACCGCGGCCGCCAGCAGGCGACCCTGCTGATCCACGTTCATCCCGATCTGGGCATTACCACCGCGGAAAGCCACCTGGCTGTGGTAGTGGTCAAACCCCGCCCCGCCGACGGTCTTGGTGACGCTGTCGGCATAGTCGGTGATCGTCGCCGGTAGCGTCAGGGCCTTCGGGCCGGGGGTGAGGGCGACGGCACCGCCGGCGTTGATGCCCCAGAGGTTGAACGTGTCGCAGGCGGCGCTCGTCTCGACATAGGCCAACAGAGCGCCGGTTCCATGGGTTCCGCCGAGGCAGGGATGGCTCTGCGTCATGTACGCCATGTTGCCACGTGTGGACGTTACGTTCGGATCCAGGTGGGCACTCGTGTAGGTCGGCGGATTCGTGATGCCGTAGCCGTAGTTGCCATCGAAATTGGCGCCGAGGTAGTGAGCACTACCGAACAGCCCGGCCGGCCCGATGTTTGGCGTGGTGTGGACACTGGCATGGTTGGTGACAATCTGGTTGGTCGCGGGCGCGTCCAACGTGCCGCCGATGACGTTCAGTACTCCGCAGTTGCGCGCGGCCATGTCGACGAGGAAAATGTTGTTAGGGGTGTACTGACCCGTATCTGAGCGGAAGCACACGTTGCCGTACTCGTCCACCGTCCCAATACCGAGGTCGGCGAAATTCTCGGTGTTGTTTGTGCCGTTGCTGGCCGCCACCACGCGTTTGACGTGCAGGGCGAGCGGATTAGAGAGATCGTACGTAACGATGCCGCCGAGGACGCCGTTGTAATTACCGCCGAACTCCGCCGCCGTCGCCGCAAACTGGTTAGATCCGTCGCCGAAGAACTGCAGCCGACTTAGTGACTGGGCGGACAGGAAGTTGTTGAAGTAGTTGGGATCCCCTTTGCTGGCCTTGATCAGCGGGCAAATGGCAAACTCGGTGCCCCACGAGGCCTGGAAAGGCGTCATGGTGATGTCGTACTCGAAACACTGATTAGCTGTGCTGTACGGGGACAGTGCATCGCCCGGGAGACCCCCCGTGCCGACACTATCCTGTGCTATCGCTGGCATCGCCAATAGGACGATTACCGTTAGACCTAGGACTCGCTTCATAACTCAATCTCCTTTTCTCTTTCCGCTCCAACGTTCCAGGACGTTACCGGTGCCAAACCCTCACGAATTGTCTATGAGCCGGTGGCTCTCGCTAGCCGAGGCATTTACCTGCTCTACGCCGCGCCGTCAGCCATCGCGACGTTAAAACCCGACCAGTTCATCCGCGTGCCCGACGCGGTGGTGGTTGGTGCTCATCCTGTTCGGCCCCGACATTACTCGAGACCGCGAATAGTTGCGTGCCAGCGGCTTCCTTCCACCTGACGCTGGCACCTGGCTGATGCTCAGCCAGGCACCGAGTTGATATTCCCCTTACCTCGCGGCCCGCCCAGACCGCCGCATCCGTGCTACGGAATCACGAAGCCGTTCTCGACATCGGTCAGGCCGTTAGTGTTGCTGCGTACAATCGACCCGGTGGGATACCAGAGGGTTATTGATCGCGACTCGCGATCGCCCATGGCGCTCACATGGCCATCGAAGAACAGGGCGTTGATCTTGCCGCCGTTGCTGCGGGCGGAAGTACCGGACTCGCCGCAACCGTGCCGATATGACATCGCCAAGTTGGCACCGTCGGCCGGGCTGCCCTCATTCATCGTGGTGCCATCCCAGTTCTGCGAGCCGGCCCCGACGCCATACGCCGTCGATCCGGCCCACCAAGCCCCGCCGCTGGTGAATGCGCCGAATGTAAACGCCCAGGGAGTAGCCTGGTGGTCGAGCGGCTCGTCGTTGGCCGGCAGGTAGCGCGTCCCGTCGGCGGCGAAGACCTTCAGCCCGGCGCCACCGACGCGATCCATGCGGCTGAAAAAGCTAACGCTGCGGACATTCCAGTTATCCTGCGGTGTGAAGATCGGGATCGCGCTGTTCATCATCTCCATGCGCGGTGTCTGGCGCGTGACCTGGTCGCCCCAGTATGAGAAATAGGCGGGCATCAGGTAACTGCACGCTTTCCACTCGATGTCCTCGAAGTCCTCCTCGTCCGGCAGGCCGTTGATGTCGTAGATGACCGACTTCAGGGCTCCGCGCGAGGGGCAGGCATAGCGTTTCTGCCAGATATGCTCCCATCGCTCGCCCCGATTCGCGGGCAGGCCGCCCTCGCTGTAGCGCACGAGCGGGGTGATCCAGTCGAAAGTCTGAACCGGCAGGTTGGGATCGCGGATCTTGTCCGGATCAGCGTTGCCGCTGAACTGCTTCACCATCAGCGCCGCCCCCGTGGTGTTGATGCCGGGGAACCAGTCGTCGTTGTCGTTAATGTAAAGGGCCAGCGACTTGCCAAAACCGTTCAGCGTCGTCCCGCACACCACCTTGCGCGCCGATTCGCGGGCACATCTGAGACTTGGCAGCAGAATGGACATGAGTAGCGCCAGAATCGCCACCACGACCAGCAACTCAATCAGCGTAAAGGCCTCGCGCCAACCAGGTGTGTGCGTGGCCGAGCAACTACGGCTGCGGCCGAACTTCGAGCGTTCGCGGATCGACATGTTTGTTCACCTTTCGAAGATACTCATCTTCCGACAATAGGCGCCCGGTGTGCTCGGTGACAAAGAGCTTGCCGTCACGTTTGACACACGGCAGCAGGGTCTTCTCGCCGGTGGAAGGGTTCTTCCAGGGCAGGTAATTGACCTTGTTCCGATCAATGTCAAACGTCTTTCCCGTCGCCACGCACACAAAATTCACACTCGACGTGAGAACCTTGTCCTTGCGACCAACCAGGAAATACGCTCCCACGGCCACCACGATCAGCACACCTGCTATGACAGTCTTCTTGCCTTGGCTTCCCAATGAACTCTCTCTTCGCGACAGTCGAACGCCGGTTCGTTTGCCGCCGGTTATTCCGTTCGGACCGCAGCGCAGCCCAAGCCGGCGCTGCCGAATCCTCCCCGCGGATCATCCACACAGCCGAAGCGTACCAAACTGCTGCAAATGCTCAATCCGATTCTCACCAAGTATTCGCAAAGATTTGCAGCTTGCGCAGTTGAGACCTGTACGATCACGACGGCACTCCCGGTGCCAGCATAACCTCACACGATACACTACACCTAGATTCTAACACGGCCGGCCACCCAACACCAGCGCATCAACGCCAATCACGGCCCAACAAAACGGCGTCAGACGCCGCGGCGGAACCGCCTCCGGCGCCGCGGCGGCCACGCTTCCGGGCCGTTCACATGGAATTGGGCTTGAAATAGCGCCCCCGGAACTCGGCGACTGGGTATTTCGCCGCGTTCTTGGCCATTTTGGACGCAACGGCCGCCGATATGTCGATGTTCACCGCATTCGCCAGCGCCAACACGTAGCACATCACATCAGCCAGCTCGTCCTGGATTTCCGCGCGCCGGCCGGCGTCCGATAGCAGGGCGTCAACTTCCTCGTTACGCACCCACTGGAAATGCTCCATCAGTTCCGCCGCCTCAATCGCGATCGAAGCGGATAGATTCTTGGCATCGTGGTAGATATGCCACTCGCGCGCGGCGACAAACTCGGCCAGCAACTGCCGCAATTGCGCTACTGTCGTCTCGGCATCCGTCATGCGCGCATCGTAGCGACTTGGCAGCGCCGAGCAACCAGCCTGTGCGTGGAGGCCAATGCGTCACCAGAGACCGCGCTGACACCATCGTGCACTGACGGCCTACAAGGCACAGGTCGCCACAGAGCTGTGCGGGTGCGCGCTGGAACCGCTAACGACGCTAGCCCCAGGCCACCAGGCCCTGGACATAGCGGTCGTCCAGATCCTCATGCTCCGGCACGACGCGGACGGCGTACCCGAAACGCCCGCTGCTTATGCACGGCACGGCCCCGGTAAAGACGTGCTCGCCGGACTCCGTCGCCTCGGTGTGCACCAGCGGGACCTTGCTGCCGTCCACGATCTCCCCATCGATGCTGACCGGTCCGTAGTAGACCTCGACCATGACGTTGTCGGGGGAGATTTCGCCGAGCTGCACTTTGGCGCGCAGCGGCAATTCATCGCCGACCTTGAGCACATCCGCCGGCTCCGACCAGACTTCGACAATTCGCACATCATGCCAGCGCCCGCGCAACTGCTGTTTCCAGGCGGTCAGGCGGCGGGTGAGCGCGAAGCCATCAGCCGTCAAGGCGGCGTGTCGCGCGATCGCCGGCTGATAGTAATCATGGTTGTAGTCTTTCAGCATGCGGTGCGTGTTGAAAGTCGGACACAGCGTGCGCAACGAGGCCTTCATACGCCCGACCCATCGACGGGGAACATTGTCGGCGGACCGGTCATAAAACAGCGGGACGATTTCGCGTTCGAGCAGGTTATACAGCGACTCGCTCTCGACGTGGTCCTGGTAGGTCAGATCGTCGAACAGGCGTCCGCCGCCAATGGCCCAGCCGTTGTCGCCGTCAAAGGCCTCCGGCCACCAACCGTCAAGGCACGAAAGGTGCAGTCCGCCGTTGGCGATCACCTTCATCCCGCTGGTGCCGCTGGCCTCGTGCAGCCGCAACGGGTTGTTCAGCCACACGTCGACACCCCGCACGAGCTTGCGGGCCAGAGCCATATCGTAATTCTCAAGGAAAACGATCTTGCGCCGGAACTCCGGCCGCTTGCACACACCGGCCACTTCCTTGATCAGTTCCTTGCCACCCCCGTCCGCCGGATGGGCCTTGCCGGCAAAGATGAACTGCACGGGGCGTTCGTTGCTGGCAACCAGGGCCCGCAACCGATCCAGATCCCGAAACAACAAAGTCGCCCGTTTGTAAGGAGCAAAGCGGCGCCCGAAGCCGATCGTCAGCGCCTCGGGGTCGAGGACTTCCTCGGCGGCGCGCGTCTCGGCCGGCGGCGCGCCACGCCGTTTCAGTTGGTTGCGCAACCGCATGCGAACCTCGGCAATCATGCGCTCGCGGCGACGCTCGTGCACTCGCCACAACTCCGTGTCCGGGATGTCGTCGACACGCTTCCAGTTGGCCGGATCATCAGGCTCATCGGACCAGGTCGGTCCCAGGTACTGGTCGAGCAACTCCGCCATCTGCGGGCTTGTCCAGAACTGAAGGTGAATGCCGTTTGTGACGTGCTTGATGGGAACTTCTTCGGCGGGAATGCCCGGCCAGCAACTGCGCCACATGCTGCGGGCGACCTCACCGTGCAGCGCGCTGACGCCGTTGCTGCGGTAGGCGGTGCGCAGCGCGAGCAGTGGCATGCAGAAGGCACCGTGCTCCTGATCGTGCGCCTCGCGCCCGAGGCGCAGCAGGTCCTGGTTGGAAATCCCCAGCTCTTTGGCCATCCAGCCCAAGTGACGCTCAACGAGCGATGACTCGAAGCGGTCGATACCCGCCGGCACGGGCGTGTGCGTGGTGAAGACATTCCCGCCGGTAACCGCCTCACGCGCCTCATCGTAGCTGAGGTGCTCGTCTTTCATCACCTCGCGGATGCGCTCCAGGGCCAGAAACGCGGCGTGTCCCTCATTCATGTGGCAGACGGACGGCTTGATCCCCAGGGCGCGTAAAGCGCGCAGGCCGCCGATACCCAGCAGGACTTCCTGCCGGATACGCAGCTCGGTATCTCCGCCGTACAGCCGTGAAGTAATGGTGCGCAGCTCGGGCGGGTTACCGGGGATATCCGCGTCGAGCAGATAGAGCGACACGCGCCCCACGTGTACCAGCCAGATGTGAGCCTTCAGCACCTGTTGGCCGATCCGAACTTCGATTCCCAACGGGCGACCATCGTCGTTCAGGACCGGGGTGGCCGGCCACTGGTGAAAGTCATGGTCGGCAAAGACCTCGAGTTGCCAACCGTCCTCGGTGAGCTGCTGTTCGAAGTACCCGCTACGGTACATCAGGCCGACAGCCACCAGCGGGATCCCCAGGTCGGATGCCGATTTGAGATGATCGCCGGCCAGCACACCCAAACCGCCCGAGTAAATCGGCAGGCACTCGTGCAAGCCGAACTCGGCGGAGAAGTATGCGATCGTCGTCGGCTGCTGGTCGGAATAGTGCTCGTCGTACCAGGTGCGCCCGTGGCGGTAGATATAAAACTGGTCAGCCACGCGGCAGAGCTGCGCCGTATAGGCCTTGTCGCGCGCCGCCTCCTCCAGACGCTTCTGCCCGATCCGCCACAACAGCGCCACCGGACTGTGGCCGACCTCCTCCCACAGGTCGACATCCAGGCGGCGGAACAGGTCAATCGCGCCCGGGGACCATGTCCACCACATGTTGTACGCCAGTTGGCGCAGCGGCTCGAGCTCTTCAGGAAGCGAGGGGATTACCACAAAAGTGCGTATGTTCTGCTGCATGGTTTCACACCTGGTCAGGTGATTTGTGGATATGGACATCGCCGACGGGCATCGGACCGCTCGGCGCTGAGCTTCGGTTCGTTTTCTCCGCACACGTCCTTGTGTTCCGCCACCAGGTGGCCGGGTCGCGCCGCCCAGCCACGACGCTAGATTCCCGCGGCCTCCCGCACACTCGCAAGCAGCGCGGCGGCGGCCGCCGCATCCTTGGCTTCCCCCATAATGCGCACAATCGGTTCGGTGTTTGACGCGCGGAGATGCACCCAGCCATCGGCGAAATCGACGCGCACACCGTCGACGCGGTTCAGCTTTTCGCCGGCGAAGCGCCGCCCCACCGCGTCGACCGCTTCCACGATCCGCTCGCGCGGGCACTCGACCTTCTCTTTGATGATGGCATAAACCGGCAGGTCGGCGACAAGCTGTGTGATCGACTTGCCCGTGGTCGCCATCAGTTGCAGCACCATGCTCATGGCCGAGAGACTGTCGCGCACCGGCGAGATGCGCGGGTCGATCACGCCGCCGTTGCCCTCGCCACCGAGCACGCCCTTGGCCGCCAGCAGCGCCCGCGCCACATGGCTCTCGCCGACCGGCGTTCGCGTGACCGGTGCGCCGTACCTGGCCGCTATGTCATCAATCATGCGCGACGAACTCAGGTTCGCGGCCACCGGCCCGGTGCGGCGCGCCAGCACCGACTCCAGCGCGAGGGCCAGCGTGTATTCTTCGCCGATGAAGTTCCCCGTTTCATCGATGATCGCCAGCCGATCCGCGTCAGGATCCTGGACAAACCCGATTGCCGCTTGCGCCTCTCGGACGGCGCGGCACGTGTCGGCGAGGTTCTCGCGTATGGGCTCCGGCGGGTGGGCGAACTCGCCCGTCGGTCGTCCATTCAGATGAATTACGTCGCATCCCATGCGCGCCAGCATCTCTGGCGAGTGCCGGCATCCGGCGCCGTTGATGCTGTCAAGCACCACACGCGTGCCCTTCAACGAACTGAGATCGACCTCGACGGCCTCGAGCACGGCCGCCACATGGCGTGCGCCGGCGTCATCATCAGAGTCGGGCACCGTAAAGCCGGTCTTGATGCTGCGGGATCCCCCCCTGTCGCGAAGCTCGTTGATGCGCGCAACCTGCTGCGGGTCGGGCGCCAGCCCGAGGGAGTCAAGAAACTTCAGACCGTTCCACTGGCCGGGATTGTGGCTGGCGGTGATCATCAGACCGCCGTCGAATTGCCCATCCCGAATCGCGCGCCCCAAAGTGGGCGTCATGACAACGCCGCAATCGGTCACCGAGCAACCGGCCGACAAGAGTCCGGCGGTCACGGCGGCGGCATACATCGGCCCACTCGGGCGCGAGTCGCGGCCCAGCGCGATGCGTCCGCCGTCAACAAGCGAGCCATACGCTTGAGCAAACTGGAGCACTACGCCGGGTGTGAACGTCTCGCCCACGAGCCCGCGCACTCCGCTCACCGAAATCATCAAGGCCATCCGCAAACCTCACTGTGTGCGGCGTGGTCTACCATTGTGGTACGCCGCTACCAACGCTAGACTGCCGCAGCCGGCGAACAAGGAAGAATCAGCCGGTATCGTCGCCCGATACGCTCGGCCGCGGCAGTATGACGTCGAATCCGATCAGGGTCCATTGCCGTCGAGGACATTCAACCATGAACCGGTTTCACACACGCTGCACCGTTATCGCTCTGGCTCTGTTCTCTATCGGCGGATGTCCGAGCGGATTGCAGGACGCCGTCATAGGCGCCCTGGGTAACCTGGGGTCGTCCGGCGGGATCGTCGTCGAAGTCTATAACGACACGAACTTCACGGTTGACCCGCATATTCGCTATGACGAATCCGACAACAGCTTTGACGCCTTCCTGGCTGGCGTTTTTGGCGGAGATGAGCTGGCCACCGGCCGACTCGCCGCTGGTGAGTACATCAGCTTCCGGTTCGACTGCGATGAGCTCGGCCTGGTTTTCAGCGACGGCGCCGAGCAACGTGACATCTTCGGCGCATTCGCCGACGCGCGCGTTACGGAGATACTCCGCCGTGACAAGGAGTTCGATTGCGGCGACACGATCGTCTTTCAGTTCATCGGCGACGGCGACGGGTTCGGCGTTGTCGTGAGCGTGAACGGACTGATCGTCGACTGATTCTCCGACCGCCGCACAGGCATGTTTCCGATATTTGATGCCCGATTGAATATCGGACGTAAACCCTTTATTCAAAAAAGATTTATAGTTGCCGACCTGCGCCGGCTGCGCTTACAATTCGGCGTCTTAGGAGCGGAACAGAAGCAGGGCAGCCGATCCCTTTTCTCCTCTATCCGCCATCTGCTGGACAACCCTTCTCGCGTCCGGTGTCTGATGGCATGGCACCCCTGCGAAGCGCAACATCGCCCATCCGGCTCAACTCCGGAGGAGGTCTCGCATGGTCAGGGCCGCGCCCAAAGAAGTCTTTGTCGATGTCTGTACACAACGAGACTATCTGAATCCCGCGGGGGCCCGCCCAATCGAAAACTTGCCGGTGATGTTGAAGAACATCAAACACCTGATCGCGTTCGCCCGCTGGGCGCGCGTGCCCGTGCTGTCCTGCGTTGAAGGCCGACACCCAAACGACATCGGCGCCCTCACGCATCAGGACTGCCTGTTCGGATCGGTCGGCCAACGCAAGCCCGGCTACACGCTACTGCCGCGACGAGTGCTCATCGAAACCGACAATTCACCCTCGGTTTCGCTGGACGTATTCAAGCGTTATCAGCAGGCCATACTTGTCAAAAGCCACCGCGACCCGTTCGTGAATCCCAAGCTCGACCGCCTGCTGACCGAACTACCCAGTCAGCGGTTCGTGATCTTCGGCGTATCGCTGGAGGTGACCATTCGCCTGCTGTCACTTGGGCTATTGCTGCGCCACCGCAACCTGATGGTCATTCACGATGCCTGCGGCTATTGGGATGCGGAAGAAGCTGAAATGACGCTGCGTCAGCTTGGCGCCAAAGAGTGCGCGCTGGTCAGCACTCGCGAATACGTCCACACCCGCCTCGCCCAACGTCTGAAGAGCCCGGCCCGTATGCGCGCCTCGCGCATCGTGGCGTAGAGAACACGCCGGCCCCGCGATCCGCCGTAAGAAATAGTCGGGCTTACCAGCACAAAGCGGCAATGTCCTCTATATTCCCCGCATGGCTTTGCCCGTGGTGGTCATTGTGGGCCGACCGAATGTCGGCAAGAGCTCGTTGCTGAACGCGCTTACGCGCCAGCGGATCAGCATCGTTGATCCGCGCGCCGGCATCACGCGCGACCGCGTGTCGGTGCTCATGGAGCATGAGCAACGTTACTTCGAGCTGGTCGACACGGGTGGCATCGGCATCGTCGATGACGACAGCCTCGAAACGCACGTCGAAAGCCAGATTCAGTACGCCATCGCGCAGGCCGACCTGATCATCTTCATCGTCGATGTTCGCGACGGGATCACGCCGTTGGATCAGTCGATTGCCGACATGCTGCGCCGGCTGGAAATCCCGGTGATTCCGGTGGCCAACAAGGTCGATGACCAGCGGCTGGAACCGGAGGTCGGCCAGTTCGCGCGGCTGGGCTTCGGGGCGCCGCTCATGGTCTCGGCGCATCACGGGCGCGGCCGGCGGGAGCTGCTTGAAGCGGTCATCGAGCAGCTTGGTGACCGCGCTGGCGAAGCGCCGGCGGCGGCCGCAATGAAACTCGCCATCCTGGGCAAGCGCAACGCCGGCAAGAGCACCATCGTAAATGCGCTGGCCGGCGCCGAGCGTGTCATCGTCAGCGAGGTGCCCGGCACCACGCGTGACGCGATTGACGTACACTTCGAAATCGACGGCCAGCCGTTTACGGCCATCGATACCGCCGGCGTGCGAAAAAAGAAGAGCATGCAGGGCATCGACTTCTACTCTTTCTCGCGCGCCATGCGCTCGATCCGCCGCGCCGACGTCGTGCTTTATCTAATCGACGCCACGGTGGCGGTCAGCGAGGTGGATCTGAAACTCTTGCGCGCCATCCTCGACGAATACCGGCCGGTCGTGATCGGCATCAACAAGTGGGACCTGGTCAAGGGCCGCGCGGATGCGGAGGATTACAGCCGCTACCTGGGCGAGATCATGCCGCTGTATCCATACGCGCCGCTGACGTTCATGACGGCCAGCACGGGCCGCAACGTGCGTGCCACGGTGGAGACCGCGCTAAGCCTGTTTAAGCAGGCGCGCACGCGGCTGACCACCGGGCAGCTTAATCGTGTGCTTCAGGTGATCCTGGAAGCGCGCGGCCCATCGGCGAAGCGCGGCACCAAGCAAGTCAAGATCTACTACGCGACACAGGTGGCGACGGCTCCGCCAACAGTCGTGTTCTTCTGCAACAGCCCGTCGAACGTCACTGAGAACTACCGCCGCTACATGGAAAACCGCCTGCGAGAGGTGACGGCGTTCAAGGAAGTCCCGATCCGCCTGTTGTTCCGCTCACACCGAGATCGGGATTGATTGTGAATGATCTAGCCTAGAGAAGGGTGTTAATGGCCCCCTTGTCCTTTCTCTTTCCCCCTCCCCGTCGCTTGTGATCCTTGACCCCGCCATGCCGGGAATAGTAGGATTGGATCAGCGGTAGAATAAGCAATGGCCCTGACGTCCGCCTGATGGACACGAGCATTGGCCATCCGTGTGGATCATGTGCGAATATGCCGACCGTCGCGCGTATTGGCCCGTATCGGTTCTTCTTCTACGGCAACGAGGGTCTGGAGTCGGCGCATATTCACGTGCAGCGCGATCGACGGCTCGCAAAGTTCTGGCTCGATCCTGTCACGTTGTGCGGGTCGAAGGGCTTCGCGGCGCATGAGTTGACGCGGATCGAGAGCCTCGTCGTGGAGAACCGGGAGCGATTTCTGGAGGCTTGGCGTGAGTTCTTCGGCAGTTGAGACAACTCCACGGGCCGAGTCGGTGGAAGTGACCGACGCCGAGTTGATCGTCCGTCTGGTCGACGGCCGGCGGCTGTCCGTGCCCCTGGTCTGGTTCCCGCGTTTGCTGCGAGCCACCCCGGAGCAGCGTGGCAAGTCGGAACTCCTCGGCGATGGCGATGGGATCCATTGGCCGCTGATCGACGAGGATCTGAGCGTAGAAGGCCTCCTCGCCGGCCGCCGCTCACGCTCCGCCTGATGAGCCAGGACGCCGTGCAAGCGGCGCTGCCTATCGGCACCTATTGGCCCATCACGAAAGAGGAAGGCTTCTCAACGACTGTGAAAGACGTGGCTGTCCCGAACGCCACCCACTCGAGGTCATTATGCAGCCTATTCGCCACGGCTTCGCGCTCGTAGCGCTAACGGCGATCGCCTATGCCGAAGAGCCCAACTCGAACGCGCCTGCCAGAATCACAATCACCGACGACCAGGTTGTCGAGAAGCTGTGCGAGGCCTGCCGAACGAAACGCAAGCAGCATGTCGAGTCGCTACGAGCTGACGTTAAGAACATTCGGAACACAAAGCCGCGCGGCAAAGGGCGCGAGCGCACCGAGGACGCCAAAAGCCGATCTGCCAGGATTAGAGAGCTGTCAGCAGAAATATCGCGCGTGCGGAAGAAACGCGAGCCATTCATCCCGCGCTTGCGCGGCGGTCCCTCGGGGTTGGAGGTCGGCGCCGTTGGCGAGCTGCGCACTACTTGGCGAATGGCATACGCACTCGATGACCACCACGTAGCCGCCTACTACGTTATTTCGCTCCCCCAATACCGCCGCTATGGGAACCGGGAGATTCGAGTGGCCGACGCGCGTTCCGAGTCCCCGCTCTATGCAATCGAGGTCCCCGACGCGCGCAGCATGCCAGAGGGCAAGCAGTTCGCCATCGAGCCTCAAACTGTCTACGTCGCTGGTGTCTATCGGCACGTCAACGATCAGCAATTCCGTCTAATCAAGCCCATTCCCGACCACGTCATCGCGGAGTTCGAGAAGCGCATCCGCAACGGAGAATAACCAGCAAGAGGGGCTGCTGTACCGTCTGCGTGCTGATCGGCTCGGCCAACGCTGCCGCCGGAGGAAGAGGGGCGACATCACTCATTATTCCCTGTGCCCAGCCCTACGGCTCATGCGCCGCCAGTTCCGGTGATAGCTCGGCCAGGTCGAGTCCGGCTGCGGCGGCGTAGCGCCGGGCGAACTCCAGCAGGTTTTCGCGCGTGACCAGTTCGGGCTCAATCACCCGGTACAATCTCGGAACTCCTTCAGCCGTGGACTGTGCCGCGATCAGCTCGATGACCGCCTCGCCTATCTCACCATCCACCGTGCCGGCCAGCGCCAGCGCCTCTCCATCAAGCACGCGCGGCCACAGGGCCGGCACAGCGCCCAGCGTGGCGAAGCGTGTGCCGGACGGCAATTCCGGCGGGGGATTCCGCCCGATCCACACGTTCGGCTCAAGCGTGACCACCAGGCCCGCATGCCTGAACGTCTTCAACATCTGGCGGACCAACACTGTCGGTGCGGCTTCTGATTCGAGCGTGTTCTTCTCCATCAGGATGTGGAAGTTGATCCGATCGCGGACCGCGGTGACAAACCGCTGATAGCACGCCGTGGCAATTGAGTTTCGTCCCTGACTGTGGAGCAGGACGCAACTGCGTTTGCCGTCGGCGATGTCCGGCAACTCACGGCCCAGCAACTCGGCGCCTCCGGCCCAGTCGACCTGGACGTGCGCCGCGCGCTGCAGCGACCTGGCCGGCTCTCCGACCGTCACCAGCATCGCGCCGGCCTGCTCGATTTCGCCAAGCGGAATGTCATTCGCGTCTTCATCGCGCACCCACATCGCAATCGCCGTCGCTTCCATCCCGATCGCGCGGCGGACGAGTTCGGCGGTGGTGACGCGCTCACCGAGCGCGGGCGTGAGCGTTTTCATGTCCAGATAAGGGTAGCGTTCCAGCGTGCGCCGGGCACCGCCGACTATGGCCGGCCACTGCGGGTCACCCGCCGATCGGCTGATCAGCACCACCAGCGCACGTCGGGCGGGCAGATGCCCCACGTGGGCATCGCGCTTGCACCCGAGGCCGGCGGTGAGTGAGACGACGGCGATCAATGCCATGACGAGATGCGGCTTCAACGTCCGATAGGCCGGCAACAATGGCATCCCTGCAATCCTCGCACAATCGTGTCGGCGACCCGCGCCCGGATCTTGCCGAGAGGTTATAATATAGCTGGATCGGATGACATCCGTCCGTTTGCGGAGGTAGCCTCTATGAATCGCAGCCTGCTCATCGCCGCTGTTGCCGCCTTTGCCGTCGCTTTCGCCTCGGCACAGACCGACACGACCGGCTACGCCGAGAATACGCCGGCCGAAAACGTCTCGGGTAGCGCGATTTCCGCGCGATCTCCGGGATCATGGGTGCGCGAAGCACTGGCCCGGCACGAGGGCGTCATGACCGACCGGTTCAACGGCGGATATAGCAACGATGCAAGCAGCAGCTCGTCGGGATCCAGCAGCAGCGGCTTGGCCGGTCTACTGGACCTTGCCAGCGAGGCGACGGGAACCTCGCTGAGCGGGCTGAGCGGATCACTGGGCTCGCTGGGCAACCTGCTCGGATCGTCTTCCAGCGGCCTCAGTTCCCTGATTTCCGGCACCACCTCCGGCAGCGCGTCAACGGGAACCAGCAGCACCAGTGGATCACAATATACGATCGAGGACCTCATCCGCCTGCGCGACACCGGCTATATTGACCCCGTCTTCAAACCCCAAAACCGCAGCCAGACGACGGACGAGCAAACCTCAACCAGCGGGGCAATCGCACGACTACCCAAGTTCGATCAAACGGCGCAGACGACCACCACCACCGAGGAGACCCCGTTCCGCATACGCTGGTCGGACGCAATGCTCGGAACATTTTTCACCGCGCTGGCCTTTGGCATGTCGACGCAGGATTTCATCGACACGCTGGCGGACGGCTTGCGCCCGTTGATCCGCCCATCTTCCGTCACCAGCGACGGCAGTGACGGAGATTCAACCAGCGACGGCAGCGATGGCGGATCCTCCAGCGATGGCTCGAGTACGGGGGAGGGCATCGAAGATGTGACGCCCGACGGCACCGGCTCCGGTGATCCCAACGACTCAATCGTCTGACAACACGCGCAACCCGGAAACGAACTCAGCGGGCCGACGTCACACTTGCTGCGACGCCGGCCCGCTGGCGTATCAACGTCCAATTGACCGTCCAACGCTGCCGCCGTAGTGTGTCGGTGTTCGTAAATGCCGATTTACGCAGCGCGGAAACGAGATCCCGGACCGATGGACCAACAACGAATACGCAAGATGTTCGCCGCCCACTTCGGGCGGCCGGCAGACGTCGTTACCCGCGCACCCGGGCGCGTCAATATCATCGGCGAGCACACCGATTACAACGACGGTTATGTCTTGCCAATGGCGCTCGAACAGAACACCTGGGTGGCCTGCGCGCCGCGCGAGGACGATTCGGCCTGTGTCGTCTCGGCCGAACTGGATGATCGACAGACCTGGCCGTTGAGCGCGTGGGACCGCGCGACAGCTCCACACTGGACCAGCTATGTCGCCGGAATTGCCGCGTTGTTGCGCGTGCGTGGCGCGCGTCTGGGCGGCTTTGACATGCTGTTGACGAGTGAGGTGCCGGTCGGCAGCGGGCTGTCGAGTTCGGCGTCGCTGGAAGTCTCGACAGCGCTGGCGCTGGCACAACTGGCTGGTGAGCCGATCGACGCGCGCGAGCTGGCCGATCTATGTCGCACGGCTGAGCACGAGTTCGCCGGCGTACCCTGCGGGATCATGGATCAATACATCTCGGTGCTGGGCAAGGCAGACGCCGCCTTGCTACTGGATTGCCGCTCGCGTGAGTACGAGCACATACCGCTGGCACTGGGTGACCACACGGTGCTGATTGTCAATTCAGGCGTGCGGCACGAACTCGCGGCCGGCGAGTACGCCAAACGCCAACGAGAGTGCGGCGTCGCGCTGGAGTATTTCCAGAAGCTGCAACCCGAGATCAAATCGCTGCGCGATGTGACCGTCGAGATGGTGCGGCGGCATGCGGCGCAAATGAACCCGGCGGCAGCCGCGCGGGCCCTGCACGTCACTTCGGAGAACGAGCGCACGCTCGCGACGGCGGCCGCGCTGCGACACAAAGACCTGGCGGCCGTAGGGCCACTGCTGGCGGAATCACACCGCTCACTGCGCGATGACTACCAAGTTTCTTGCGCAGAGCTGGACATGCTGGTTGACATCGTGAGCGCTGTCGACGGCGTCGTCGGCGCGCGCATGACCGGCGGCGGCTTTGGGGGCTGCATAGTCGCGATTGCCTCGGAAACATGCGTCGAGAATGTGGCGGCGGAGCTGCGAAGACAATACGACACCGCGGGGGCCGCAAAGTCGACGATCATCCAGAGT
Organism: Phycisphaerae bacterium; assembly: GCA_963675745.2. Classification (GTDB taxonomy): domain Bacteria; phylum Planctomycetota; class Phycisphaerae; order UBA1845; family Fen-1342; genus JAFGRR01. The sequence goes on along the minus strand of CAXXWX010000010.1, from coordinate 43,446 downwards.
CGGCCCGGCGCCGGTGCGGCCATCGAGTTCGCCAAGGAACCAGGCCATGGAGACTGCTGAACTGCTGCAACAGCTCGTACAGCGAACCGCGCTGACGCGCGAGCAGACGCGCGGGTTGTTCGACGACATCATGTCGGGCTCAGTCGCCCCTGAGATGTTGGCGGCCGTCCTCGCCGCGCTGGCCACCAAGGGGGAGACCGTCGACGAGATTGTCGGCGCAACCGAGGCCATGCGCGCTCGCGTGGTGCCGGTCGGCGTGCCAGCAGAGGTCGATGCGATTGACACCTGCGGTACCGGTGGCGACGGAAAGCCCACGTTCAACGTTTCCTCGGCGGTCGCGATTGTCGCCGCCGCGGCCGGCGCGACCGTGGCCAAGCACGGTAACCGCAGCAACGCCCGGCCCAGTGGCTCGGCTGAAGGATTGGCCGCGTTGGGCATTAACGTTGACGCCGACGTGGCGACGATCGAGCGCTGCCTGAGCGTTGCGCGCGTGGCGTTCCTGTACGCGATCAAGATGCACCCGGCCATGAAGCATGCCGCCCCCGTGCGCAAGTCGTTGGGCATTCGCACCATATTCAACCTGGTCGGGCCACTGACCAACCCGGCGGGCGTCAAGCGGCAGGTGCTGGGTGTGTGCCGCCCGGACCTGGTGGAGACAATGCTCGCGGCACTTGGCGATCTGGGTGCCGAGCGGGCCCTCGTCGTCCACGGGCTCGAGGGGCTGTGCGATTTGAGTATCAGCGGACCATCGCGCGTCGGGCGTTTGGCGAACGGGCGCCGGACGATCGAAACTGTCGACCCCGAGTCGCTCGGCATCACGCCGGCCCCCGTAGCTGAGCTGTTCGTACGCAATCCGCAGGAGAGCGCGCAAGTGATCGAGGGCATCCTCGACGGTGAGCCCGGGCCACATCGCGATGTCGTCGTGTTCAATGCGGCGGCCGCGTTATGGGTCGCCGGCCTCGCGGGAGACTGGCGGGATGGAGCGACACGCGCGAAAGAAGCAATTGACAGCGGTGCGGCGCGACACGCATTAGCGCTCTGGCGCCGGACGTCAACGGGAGCGTAGCGTAAGCACCATCGAGTGGTGGCGTACGCGCGCCGAATCGGACGTTGGACGCGTCCCACATTCGGCGATCAAATCCGGCCGTCGGATTCCGCACCCACGCTCCGCGCTGCCGCAATCCGCTACCCCCCTATTGACACCATCCGCGCGCGTTAGTACACTTCCGCGTCTTTTTGTGGGTTTTTGCGGCAGGTGGGGAAATCAGTCGCGGTGCTCGAACCGAAAGAGTACGCTGTGACCAGGAAACAAGCCAAATCCAAGGTCAGCAAACGCGGCTCCAAAGGCAAGGTGGCCGTGAAGAAGAAAAAAAAGGTTGGCGTCAAGAAGACGTCGGCAAAGAAGGCCCGCGTCAAGAAAGCGGCGACCAAGAAAACCACCAAAAAGAAGGTGGTCAAAAAAGCGCGCAAGAAAATAGCGGCACCCAAGAAGGTCAAGAAGAAGGTCGCCGTTAAGAAAGCGAAAAAGGCCAAAAAGGCCAAGAAGGTCGCCACTAGGAAGCGCAGCACCCCCAAGAGCAAGAAGGCCACCCGGCCGGCCCCCAAGCGGGCAGCCAAGAAAGCACGCGAAGAGCGGCAGGCGATCACCTCGCCAGACGACAAACCCGTCAAACGCCGCAGCAGTGGCCTGTCACCGAAAGATCTGGCCCAGTTTCGCGAGTTGCTGCTCGACAAGCGCGGCCAGCTTCTGGGTGACGTTACCGCACTACAGGACCAGGCGTTCGGTTCTTCAGAGCAGGCCGGCGGCGAATCGCGCATGCCGCTGCACATGGCCGATCTGGGCAGCGACAACTTCGAGCACGAGTTCACCCTGGGCCTGATCGAGGGAGAACAGGCGGTCCTGAAGGAGATCCAAGAGGCGCTCGAACGCGTCGAAAACGGCACGTTTGGCATCTGCCTGGCCACCGGCAAGCCGATCGGCAAGGCGCGACTGCGGGCAAAACCCTGGGCCAAGTACTGCTACGAGTACACACTGGCGCAAGAAAAGGGCCGCGGACGCGGGTTATAAGCGGTTGTCTGTTTCCCCAAACAAGCCCGAGACACACGAGGCGGTGCCCGGCGCTCAGCCGGACGCGCTGTTTGTCACTTCCACTGCGGAACAACCTGCGTGGCGCAACGGCCCGGCGCAAGCGCGCTTCTGGCTCGTCGCCGTGTTGGGTCTGTCGCTGGACCTTTGGTCCAAGTGGTGGGCTTTCCAGCGTTATCATCAAGGCGGACACGAAGTCATCATTCCCCGCGTGCTCGAATTCCAGACGATGTTCAACAAGGGCGCGCTGTTCGGCATCGGGCAGGGACAGACCACGCTCTTTCTGATTGCGTCGATGCTGGCTCTCGGGCTGGTGCTCTGGATGTTCGTGCGCGGCGCGGCCCGGCGCTGGTTCCTGCAAATCGCCCTGGGAGCCATTCTGGCCGGCGCGCTGGGCAATATGTATGACCGCGTTTACGTCCGGCTTTACGATTATCGACTGCCCAGCGGGCAGGTGGTGTATGTGCAGAAGGTGGGCGAGCGCGACGGCGCCTGGCTGATGCGCGAGTATCCGGTCGATCATGAGCGCAGTCACGAATGGCTGATTCGGCCCGTTGATGTACACAAGGTCGGCTGTGTGCGCGACTTCATCAAGATCCCCACCAAGCTCTGGGGCCAGCGTGACCTGTGGCCATGGGTCTTTAACGTGGCCGACATGCTGCTGGTCGGCGGGGTGGGCGTGCTGGCGATTTACCTGTGGCGCGACGGCCGGCGCCACGTACCCGCCGCCGAGCCGGACGCAGAATTGGTTGACTCGGCGGGCGAGGCAACATAGGCTATTAAAAGACCGGGGCGTGGCGCAGTCTGGCTAGCGCGTTTGCATGGGGTGCAAAAGGTCGCAGGTTCGAATCCTGTCGCCCCGATCGCCGCCTCAGGCGGCGATAGAGCAGGTGAGCATAAGAACAGGTGAGCAGGCGAAAGAGGCCTTCGCTTGCCTGTTGGGGTCCGTAGCCGGCAAACGCGTCCGCTCACCTGCGGTCTCCTGTTCAACTGCTCACCTGATCAATGTGGGGGGCCCAGCATGCCCTTCATGTTCGAGAAGCTGGCGGTCTACCAGAAAGCAGTAGATTTCGCCGACGAAATCGCTATGGCCGACTACATTCGAGCGGCGCTGCGTCTTGGTGCGCCAACTTCTACCCTGCGGCGCTGCGTCGACAGGTGTGGTTACTCATCGAACCGGCGGTTGTTCGTGAGGCTGCAGGATGCGACCGGGACGACATGGAGAGACAGACGACTCTGAAGCAGTGCGTGAACATCTCCAGCACGTGTACTGGATTGGTGGCGGGAGCGGTGCGGGCAAGTCGACCGTCGCTCGTCGCATAGCGGCTCAGCACAGTCTGCAGCTCTACGTGACCGACAAGGCGATGTCGGAGCACGCCCGTCGGAGCACGCCCGAAGAGTGCCCTTACCTGCGTCAGTTCATGCACCTGGACCTGGACGAGCGATGGGTCAACCGATCCCCGAGAACCATGCTCGATACGTTTCATTGGTTCCGAGGTGAGGGCTTCAGCATGATCGTCGATGACCTCCTCCGCCTCCCGAGGGAATCTCGTGTGATCGTCGAGGGCTTGCGAGTGTTGCCACGCCTTGTGAAGCCTCTCCTTGCCGTGCCTGGTCACGCCGTCTGGCTCCTCCCTACGCCTGAGTTCCGTCAGGCCGTGTTCGATGGTCGGGGGGGGACGACGTGGAGCTTTCTCGGCGAAACCAGTGACGCGGAGAGGGCTTTGCGCAACCTGCTTGAGCGCGATCGGATGTTCACGGACCGCCTCTGCGAGGAAACGAAGCGTCTGGATCTGCCCGCCATGGAAGTTGACACGACGTTGACCGAGGATGAGCTGTTCGAGCGAGTGACGGAAGCGTTCGGACTCTGACCCGGATGGGATGTCGCAACCTCCACGGCGACGGCGACGGCGACACCGTAACCGCGAATCACCTGGATCGGTACCGCGACGTTTCCCCTGCCATCTTCGGCGCGCACTGGGCTCGGCGTCGCACGGACCAGGCAACACCAGGCAACACCAGGCAACACCAGGCAAGTCGTGAGGTTTTGTCACACCGCGAGCAACGCTTCGATGGCTCGCTGTGGGGGGTCAGCGGTCCCGGCCGCAAGAAGTCCCAACCGCGCCCAGTCACTTCGATTTTCGCAAATTCCGCCGAACGCTTGATTGAGCGTACCAGCCTGCCCTGGGCAGTGCGGCTTGGGGATCCCAGAAGAACGGTGCATACCGTCTTAGCGGATCTGGACGTCGCACGATGCCCGGGCTTTCTGTCGATAAACCGCCCACACATCGTCAGCGCAAGGCCAGTGGCCAAGCCGTCGTTGCGCTGAATGGCCGCTACACTCACCTCGGGCCGCACGGCACCTTGCCCTGCAAAGCCACTTGCGACCGCGTCATCTCGGTGTGGATCGAGGCCTTCCGCCAGCGCCGTCACGCGAGACGCACAAGCAAGCGACGCCTGCGGCGGCCCGCGCCGGTGCAGGTATTTGATGTGGACAGACACGGGTGTACCATGGGGTCTGGGGTTTGTCGTGGGGGCACATATCTGGGCGGAGGTGAGATCTGATGCGTATCAATGGGCCCATGCCGCCCGGCCGGCGGATTTTGGCTGTGGGCGCGATTCTCTTGCTGGGAGGCGCGTCGCTCAGTGCGCAGATTGTCATCGTGGATAACAGCGATCCCGAGTTCACCATTCTGGAAGGCGATTGGGGTTCAGGGTCCTTCGGAACTCCCCACGGTACGGACTACAACTACGCCTTCACGACCGACGGCGCCGCGCCCGCCGAGGCCGAGTGGCGCCCTGACCTGCCGGTCAGCGGCCAGTACCAGGTCGCCATCTGGTACGTGCAAGGCAGAAACCGATCGGTCAACTCAGATTTCACCGTGCATCACGCGGGCGGCTCCACGACCGTCCCGGTCAATCAGCAGGCGAACGGTGAAAGTTGGTTCATCCTCGGCGTGTTCAACTTCAATGCCGGCACGGGTGGGTACGTCACGCTGAGCAACGACGCCAACCCGAGCGTTGTCATCGCCGACGCGGTGCGGTTCGCCGGCCCCGCGAGCACGGTCGAGCTCACCCTGGCGGTGTCGCCGCCCGACACGGGCAGCACGCTGCCCGCGGTGGGCGGTCCGTATGTGCGAGTGGTGAACGATGTCGTACCCATCGCCGCACTGGGCGACCCGGGCTACCGATTCGACCATTGGGAGGTATCGGCCGGGGTGCCGGTGCCGGATGCCGTGGCGACATCCACGGTGCTGATGGACCAGAGCAAGACGGTGACGGCGGCTTTTGTTGCTGACACCGGCGAGACCGATCCGCCGGAGTTCCGGGCGTTCTGGGCCGACGCGTTCAATCCGGGCTTCAAGAGCACGGCCGATATCGACGCGATGATCATGCTGGCGCGAATCGGCAACTACAACGCCGTGATCCCCGAAGTGCTCGTTTACCGCGATACCGCCGAAAGTGGCCATGGTGCCTATTGGAACTCGAGCATCGTGCCCAAAGCCGGCGACATCATCGGCGACATCGATCCGCTGGCGTATCTCGTTCAGCAGGCGCACGCCAACGGGATTGAGGTGCATCCCTGGGTCGTGCCGTACCTGGCGTGCAGCGTCTGGCCCCCAAGCGGCAACGCCGTCATACAGCCCGAGTGGGTGACGGTGTCAGAGGGCGACATCGGAGGCGGGCCGGCGCCGATTGACGGCATCTACACGCTCGATCCCGGCTCCCCGGATGTGCAGGAGTACGAGATCAGTATCCTGCGTGAAGTGGTGACGAACTACGAGATCGACGGGTTTCATTGGGATTTTATCCGCTACCGGAGCACGAACGCCGGCTATCCGGCGGACACGTCCTACATCGCGTCGGGGCTGGCCCGCTTCCAGGCTATTGCGGGTTATGTCGGGACCCCGCCGTACAGCGGCAACGCGCTGTGGGACGAATTCCGCCGGCGCGAGATCAATGAGCTCGTACGCCGTGCGCGGGCCGAGATCGCTTCCATATCCAGCAACCCGCGCCAGCCGCTGCGCTACACGGCGGCGCTGATCACCTGGGGCGATGCGCCCGGCGATTTCACGTCGTCCAACGCCTACAGTCTCTTCCAGGATTGGCGCGCGTGGATGGAGTTGGGTTACCTCGACGCCGGCATCCCTATGTGCTACTACCGGGAGCACAATCCGCCGCACGATCAGTGGTATCGCAATTGGGTCGATGCCGCCATCGGCTGGAAGTACGACCGTCACATGTACCCCGGTCCCGGAATCTACTTGAACACCTTCGCCAACAGCCAGACACAGATGCTGTATGCCCGCAATGCCGGCGCTGACGGAATGTGTACCTACTCCTACTACGGCACCAACGATGACGGCCAGCCGCGCACGAATTGGTACGGGCAGGTGGCAAGCGGCGTGTATGTGAACCCGGCACCCGTTCCAGGGATGAGTTGGCGCGACCCGAACACGGCGACCGAGGGCACGCTGTGGGGACGTGTCACCGACGTGTTCACCGGCGCGGCCCTCGACGACACCACGGTCACGATTGCCGGCGTGGGCGCGGTGCAGTGTGACGGAAACGGCTACTACGTGGTGACGATGGTGCCCCCCAGTCCGCCCAACCACGCGGTGACCGCCAGCCAGGCCGGCTATGTGGACCGGACGGTAGCCGCAACAATCAGCGCCGGGGACATCGGCCGGCTGGATATCACGTTGGGTGAGTGCGGCGACGACGATGATTGCAGCGATGGCGTCTGGTGCAACGGGCTGGAGACCTGCGCGGGTGGGGAGTGTCTCGAAGGCACCGCTCCCTGCGGGCCCGGGGAATGGTGCGACGAGGCCGGCCAGGCGTGCATCCTCTATGGCGACGGAGACTTCGACGCCGACGGCGACATCGACCTGACGGACTCGGCGGCGTTCCAGAGCTGCTTCGGCGAAACGGCCGGTGTCGAGTGCGAGCCCGGGAACCTCACCGGTGATGATGGGCTGATCGACTGGCCCGACTTCGAGACTCTTGCGACACTCTTCGCTGGCCCCGTGTAGGCCGAACAGATGAGACGCTGAAACTCGACCGGGCGGGGTGTGCGAGTCCATCGGATCTTGTGCCGCGCGCGCTGGTCAAGTGAGTGTTGCGCGCCCCGCGACGAAAAGTCTCGACAGAGGAGAGAACTGAATGACGACAAAGGCAAGGACATCTCATCGGGTCAGCGAAATCAGCAAATCCGCCATTCACGAAATGACCCGATTGTCAAAAGAGGTGGAAGATGTCGCGTTCTTATCCTGGGCCAAGCCGACGTCCGGCACGCCGGATCACATCAACCAAGCCGCGATCTCAGCCATTAAGGAAGGCAAGGTCGGCGGATACTCCGAGACGTCCGGTCTGCCGCCGCTGCGCGAGGAAATCGTCCTGAAGCTCAAGCGAGACAACGGCATCGATGCCAACGTCGCGCAGGTACTGGTTACGGTCGGTGCCATCGAAGGGCTGGCCGCGGCGGTCATGGCCGTGGTCGACCCGGGCGATGAGGTCATCCTGCCGACACCCACCTATTCAACGCACATCCGCCAGGTGGTCATCGCCTCGGGCAGGCCTGTGATGGTTCCCACCATCGAAGATGCGGGTTTTGTCCTGGACACTGACGCCATCCGCAAGGCCGTCACGCCGCGAACCAAGGCCATCCTATACTGCTCGCCGAGCAATCCGACCGGCACGGTGTTCAGCGAGAAGCAGCTTCGCGAACTGGCGGATGTCGCGCTGGAGCACGACCTGGCGGTTATTACGGACGAGGCCTATGAGTACTTCACGTTCGACGGCCATCAGCACTTCAGCATCGCTTCGATTCCCGAGATGCGCAAGCATGCCGTAAGCTGCTACACCTTTACAAAGACCTACGCCATGACCGGGTGGCGGATCGGCTACCTGCACGCCGACGAAGAGTTGATCCCGCAGATTACGAAGGCCCACATTCCGTTTGCGATTTGCGCGCCGGTGGTATCGCAGTACGCCGCGCTGGCGGCTCTGCGGGGCTCGCAGGATTGTGTCGCCGGCTTCCGTGATCACTACCGGGCCGCGCGTGATCTCATGTGCAAGCGACTCGACGGCCTGACCCCGGTCTTCGCGTACCAGAAGCCGCACGGTTCGTACCTGATGTTCCCCCGAATCCTGAGCGATGTTGGCAGGGATTCAGCCGCGTTCTGCAAGCGATTGCTCAGGGAAGCTCGGGTGTCAACAACGCCCGGCGTGGCCTTTGGACCGACCGGCGAAGGGCACCTGCGGATGTCGTTCTGCGTCACGGAAGATGAGATAAACAAGGCCTTCGACAGAATGGAAGCCTTCTTCGCGTAACGACCGCTACGGCAAAACAGCCGCCAACGATCAGTTGACTCCTGCACCCTCGCATCCAGGACCGGGTCAGCCATGTCAGAGGCTTCCACACTTGCCCGCCATATTCTCGCTGACCTGAACGCCGCACTGGAGGCCGGGGAAGACCTGCGCCGGGAGAAGCGTGGGATCGGCGTGCGACTGCGGTCGCTGCTGACGATGACCGACCCATCCACCGGCCCGCTGCGCCAGGCCCGGCTCACGATCCTGACGGCAATCGGGCGCACGGAGATAGGCGATCAGATTCGCCGCAGCGGCGGTTGCCATACCGGTGCCGAGCGGGCCGTGGATTTCTATGACGACACAGATGTGGAGATGCTCATTGACGGCTTGGGACGGCTGGCCGGCATCAGCGAGGATTCAACGTAGACCCGCGAGTAGCTGGAAGCCATCCCAGGACTATGACACTACAGCCGGCGAACCCGCGCGGGTGACTGCCCGCGGGCCGGCGGGGGGCGGAGATCGCCGGCCGACGGCGTTGAACTGAGGCACGCGCCCTCGCAACAGGCCTTGCATTTCGCGATCACTCGCTGGTGGCGGCGTTGCACTTTGCAATTGCCGCAAGACCGGGCAAATCCGCCGTCAACGCGTAAAGCCTTTCACATCACTATCTTAGCACAGGTGCCCCGCTGGCCGTCAGTCGGCACGCACTATGCACCTCTCACCTTCGCGCGGCTCGGAATCGCTGCGTATGAGAGGCGTGTGTCACCGATGCCGGGCGCGGCGCCTGCGGGTGGCGGGCATAGACGGCAAGACGCCCACGAGCCGGCGAATGGTCGAAGTGTCTGCGAGGGGCACGCCGCTCAAGTTTCTGCGACGGCCAAGCTGGACTCCAGGCTCACTTGGCCGGACGATTGACGGAGCGCGGTTTTCTGGCGCCGGAGTAGTTAGCGCTGCGGCGTCAGTGAGCGAGGGACGTTAATGCGCCCGTGCGCTTCGCCGCCCGGGCGGCTGAAGCCTGGGCTGTGGAGATGGTGACAGAATTATGAAGACGTATCTTGACTGTATCCCCTGTTTTCTGCGTCAAACGCTGGATGCCGTGCGCCTCGTGACCGACAACAAAGCCACTCATGAGCGTCTGTTCAACGAGATACTGCACGCAGCCTGTGCCGTGGACCCGCATCAGCCACCGCCCGCAATGGGACAGCGCATTCATCGCCGCATCCGGGAACTGGTCGGTCAGAGCGATCCCTACGCGGCAGCGAAGGAACGGAGCAACCAGTTGGCCCTGCGCCTGCTACCCGACCTGCGCACACGCGTTGATGCGTCCGATTCCCCGCTCGTCGCGGCCGTGCGCCTGGCAATTGCCGGGAACGTGATCGACATGGGTGTCAACGTGACACTGACCGACGAGCGGATTACGGCGTCGATTGACGCTGCATTGAGAGCGCCGCTTTACGGCGACGTGGATTCCCTGGCACGTGCCGTCAATGATGTCGACCGCATTCTGTACCTGGCGGACAACGCCGGCGAATTAGTCTTTGACCGGTTACTGCTGGAGCGACTGCCGCTCGCGAAGGTGACGGTAGTGGTGCGCGGCGCACCGGTCATCAATGACGCGACGCTGGCCGATGCCCGCGTCGCCGGCCTGCTGGAACTGGTCGAGGTGATCGACAACGGATCTGACGCGCCCGGGACAATTCTGGAGGATTGCAGCGCCGCGTTTCAACGGCGGTTTGACGCGGCTGATCTTATCATCGCCAAGGGTCAGGGAAACTTCGAAACACTCACCGACGTGCCCAAGGACATCTTTTTCGCGTTCATGGCAAAGTGCCCAGTCATCGCGCGCGAGGTGGGTTGTGATGTCGGGAGTGCCATTCTGCGCAGGTCGAGCGACCTGCCTGCGCGAGACCCGACAGGCGCGCAAGTGCCAGCCCTGCGCCACGGCGTGCCGGAACAGGAACTTGGCGCGTTACAGACCGACTTGCGGTGTTTGGAGCAGAGCGCCGACCGAATTCGGCGGCGGATCGAGGAACTAACCGCGCAGAAGGTGGAGACGGCAGAGGACTGAAAGCCATCCCCGGACTGTGGCGCTGGTTTGTAACCAGTGAGAATGTCGGCGACACGCCGGTTGAACGCCGGTGTAAGGTCGGTCTGGGGACGATTGCCAGTCTCGTACGCGTCTGAGCCAGGAGCAATCAGGATGTCCTCGTCAGAGCCAGCACGTGCGGACCGCGTCGGCCGGGTCCAGGCCACCGTGCTCGTTGACAACTTCGTTCGGAAGAGCGGTCTGCTCGCCGAACACGGTTGGGCGTGCTGGGTTGAAACGCCGGCGTGCCGGGTGCTCTTTGACGCGGGGCAGGGAGAGGCGCTATTGCACAATGCCCAGGAGTTGGGCATCTCGCTCGAAACGACAGACGCAATCGTCCTCAGCCATGGGCACTATGACCACACCGGAGCGTTGTCGGCAGTGCTGGACCTGGCCCCCGCCGCACGGGTGTTCGCGCACCCAGGCGCCTTTGACGCGAAGTACTCAGGCAAACCGGGCAAACCCGCGCGCTACATCGGCATGCCCGGCGATCGGCTCAACCTGCCAGGCCGTATCGGCGATCGGCTGGTTCCCACAACAACGCCCGTGGAAATCGCCGCCGGAATCCAGGTTACGGGAGAGGTACCGCGAGCCAATGACCTGGAAGATACCGGCGGGCCGTTCTATCTTGATGAGGCGTGCGGGCGCCCCGATCCGCTGGTCGATGATCAGGCGCTGGTGATTCGCACGGGCGGGGGCGTCGTCGTTGTGCTCGGCTGCGCCCACGCCGGCGTGATCAACACGCTGCGGCACGTCGAAAAGCTCACGGGCAGCGCTCCGGTGCGAGCCGTGCTGGGCGGTATGCACCTCAGCGCCGCGTCGCGCGAGCGGATCGAGTGGACGATCGCGGAACTTCGTCGCCGCGAGGTCGGACAGGTTGTGGCAGCCCACTGCACCGGCGCAAACGCGTTTGCGTTGCTGCGGGGCAGTCTTTCGGAACGCTGCGTGCTCTCTGAAGTTGGTTTGTCTCTTACCTGGGAAAATGGAACCTATGAACGAGCTTAATGAAGCGACTATCTCACTGGCCATTATCGATACGTACCATCGCCTCCTCAGAGATCGGCTCGTTGGTGACGTGCTGATCTGCGGGGCCGGGCCCGCCGGGCTGATGGCGGCTCGCGAACTGGCGCGCGGGGGGCTCAAGGTCACAGTGCTGGAGAAGCGGCTGGCGCCCGGCGGTGGCATCTGGGGCGGCGGCATTGGCATGAACCAGGCGGTGGTTCCCGAGCAGATCCTGCCGTTGCTGAACGAACTGGGTATGCGGAGCTCGGCCTACAACGATGGACTGCGCACCGTCGACGCGATCGAGCTCGCCTCGCGGCTGTGCGTGCAGGCCCTCGATGCCGGAGCAGTCATCCTGAACCTGATGACCGTTGAGGATGTGTGCGTACACGACGATCGCGTCGATGGCCTTGTCGCGAACCGCTCGCTCATCGGTGACTCGCTGCCGGTGGATCCGATTACGTTTTCCGCCCCGGCCGTGCTCGATACAACCGGACACGAGGCCGTAGTCGTGGCCGCGTTGCGCCGGCGCGGTCTGCTTCCGGCTGCTGCCGCCGGCGAGGGCCCCATGAATGCCGGCGCAGGTGAGGCTTTCGTGGTCGAAAACGTGTCCGAGCCATACCCGGGACTCTGGGTAGCCGGCATGAGCGTCTGCGCCACGCTCGGCGGCCCGCGCATGGGGCCGATCTTCGGCGGGATGCTGGTTTCCGGCCGGCGTGCGGCGGAGCAGATCGCGGTTGCGCTCGCAAATGCACCAGAGGATCGCACGAAAGAAGCCTGAACCCGGTGGTGACATGACCAGCGCTGCGTCCTGGTTCACGACGATCAAGCAGTGCATGGTAGAGTGCTGGATTTCACACGTCGCCGATCTGAGCTGTCCGGGCTCGACGCTCTGCCCGTCTCCACCGCGACTTGATGGCACCGCGCACCGCGATGCTCCTGAACGCGGTGCTGCCGACCGGACCGAATGACCGCGCCCACAGCATCACCTTCGGCGCGAGCGACGTTGAGTATCTCAAACGGATGCATCAGGATATCGACGCGACGTACAACAACGACGATGGGAGCGAATAATGCCCGATGATCTTGGCGCTTTTTACGACACCTGGAAATCTGATCGTGTTCGAATCAACCGCGAGTTGCCTGAGTTCAGTCGCGGTTTCCGCGAGATGTACAAAGCCGTCATGCAGGACGGCGCGCTCACACTGCGCGAGAAGGAGCTGATCGCAACGGCCATTAGCGTGGTCTTGCGCTGCGATGCGTGCATCAAACTGCACGCGCGTGGGTGTCTCGACGCCGGCGCCACGCGTGAACAGGTGATCGAGGCCACCGCTGTCGCCGCCATGATGCAGGGAGGCCCGGGCTTGGTGTATGTGCCCGCGGTCCTGCAGGTGCTCGACCAATTCGCTCCGCCGGCTACTCCGGGTGTGGCCGGGAATCCCACTTCGGGGAATCCGGACGGCGGCCAATAGAGCAATTGACGTTTACCTGTAGCGTCCGACCCCGAGTCGGACGTGGTCAACCAGCATGCATTCTCTCAAGGTCTCGGCCGACTCGGGAATGTCTGATCACGCGAAAACCGCGGTCACGGCGAGCGCGCAGAGGCCTGCCGGTGGGGACGGCCACGGTCCATCAGTCCGGGACCGCCGCGGGTGAAGGCACGTTGTCAATGGTCGTGGCATGTCCGACGAAGATGCCCTTGAGATCCTCGAGGATCAGATACAGGCAAGGCACAAGCAGCAGCGTTATCGCCGTCGCGAAGAGGATGCCGTAGCCCAGCGACAGTGCCATCGGAATCATGAAACGCGCCTGACGCGAGGTTTCGAAGATCATCGGCGTCAGGCCGCCGAAAGTCGTGACCGTGGTGAGAAGCACGGGGCGGAAACGGCGGACACCGGCGCTGAGCACGGCGTCGCGCGGCGCGGCCCCGCGGCCGCGCAAGCGATTGGTGTATTCAAGCAGCACGAGAGCGTCGTTCACCACCACGCCGGACAGTGCGATCAACCCCATCATGCTGATTACGCTCAGGCTGTAGCCCATGATCAGGTGGCCCAGCACGGCCCCCACGATGCCGAACGGAATGCTCGTCATGACGATCAACGGCTGGAGGTAGCTGCGGAACGGGATGCCCAGCAACACGTAGATCATCAGCACCGCCAGGATGAAGCCGTTGCGCAGGCTCGCCAGGCTTTCACGCATGTCTTCCTGGTGCCCCTGGAAGCTCCAGCTCAACCCGGGGTATTCGGCAACCAGGTCCGGCAGGATCGACGCGCGAACCGTCGCCACCACCTGCTCGGTTTCATCGTGCGGCGTGACGTCGGCGGTAACGCTGACGGTGCGGCGGCCGTCACGGCGGTTGATGACGGTGTAGGCGCGGCCGCGCTTGACTTCGGTGACTTGTCCGAGCGGCACGTCCAGCCCGGTGGGGGTTCGAACGATGAACGACTCGACGTCGTACTCGCGGATACGGTCTGCCTTGGGCAGGCGCACCATGACCTTGACCTCGTTGCGCCCGCGCTGCTGGCGGAGCGCTTCGGCGCCGTAGAACGAGGATCGCAGTTGGCGGGCCACGCCGCTGGCGGTCAGGCCGAGGCTGCGGCCGGCGGGCAGCATGTTGAAGTCGAGCTGCCGCTTGCCGGGTGTGTAGCCGTCGTCGATGTCGGTCGCGTTGGGGAACTGGGCCAGGGAGGCAGCCAGCTCGGTACTGGCGCGATCGAGGACGTCGATGTCGCGGTGAGCCAGTTCGATGGTCAGGGCCTTGCCGGAACCGGGCCCGCGCCGATCGGATTGGAAGCGCAGCGATTCGAGGCCTTCGATGGCGCCGGTGCGCTCGCGCCAGAGCTCCGTGGTGCGCGCCGTGGTGATCGGGCGCACGTCGGGGTCGGTCAGAAAGCCGGTGATGAGTATCTGATTGTCATCGATGCGGGCCTGGACGCTGCGAACGAGTTGATCGCCATTGTGATCCGCGGCGACTTGCTGAAGGGACTGCACCAGCTCGTCGCGAACCGCGACCAGGCGCGAGAGTGGTGAGCCGTAAGGCAGCACCGCCGTGGCGTCCACCTCGTCACCTTCGACCTTGGGCATCAGCACAAAACCCATGCGGCCACTGGCCACAAAGCCACCCACCAGCAGCAGCACCGCAACGGCGGTGGCGGCGGTGAGATAACGGAACCGCAACGCCATATCCAGCAGCGGCCGAAAACGCCGCTCGATCAGACGCGTGATGGCGGCACTCAGACGATCATGGACACGGTGGGCAGCGCGTCCGATGAACGTGCCACGCTCGCGCCGGGAGTGCGCCAGGTGTGCGGGCAGCACAAACAGCGACTCGATCAGCGAGATCACAAACGCCGAGACGACCACAAGCGGGATCAGCGCGAAGACCTTGCCCATGAATCCCGGGACAAAGGCCAGCGGCGCAAAGGCCACGATGTTGGTGAGGATGCTGAAGGTGACGGGGACGGCGACATCACGGGCGCCGCGGATCGCCGCCTCGACAAGATCGAGGCCCTGCTGACGATACTCGAAGATGTTCTCGCCCACGACGATGGCGTCATCAACCACGATGCCGAGCGCGATGATGAACGCGAACATGCTGATCATGTTGATCGTGACACCCAGCCCCGGCAGAAGCAGAAACGCCCCCAGGAAAGAGATGGGGATGCCCATCGTGACCCAGAAGGCGAGCTTGTGTTCGAGGAAGACGGTCAGAATCACGAGCACCAGCAGCAGGCCCAGGCACCCGTTACGCAGGAGCAGTTCCAGACGCTGGCGATAGATGTCCGACTGATCGTGGACGATATCGAGCTGGATGCCGGGCGGAAGGTTCGTCGTGATGGGAGCCAGTTGGGCGCGGACGGCGTCGGATACGCCAATCGGAGTCTGGTCGCCCACGCGATATACATCGATCCCCACCGCGGGTTGGCCGTTGTAGGTGAAGATCTGGTAGGTTTCCTCGAACGTGTCGGTGACGCGGCCCAGATCGCTGACGCGCAGCTCGGTGCCGGTGGCCGACGTGACGATCGGTATGTCGCCGAACTCGCGCGCCCAATCGCGGCGCTCTTTCATGCGCAGGAGTATTTCGCCGGCCTCGGTCTTGACGCTGCCGCCGGGGGTTTCGATCGACGCGCTGCGAATACGATTGGCGATCGCTTCGAGAGTCAGGTCGTAGGCCCGCAGGTTCTCCTGCGGCACTTCGATGCTGACCTCAAAAGTGCGATCGGGGATGATGTCGATCTGCGTAATCTGCGGGTCTTGCAGGAGTTGGTCGCGCACCTGCTCGGCCAGGTCGCGCAGGGCGCCCTCGTCAGTATCGCCGAAGAGCGCCAGTGCGACCACCTGCCGGCGGCGGGTGGCAAGGACCACCTCGGGCTCTTCAGCCTCTTCAGGAATGGTGGTGATGCGGTCGACTTCCTGTTGGATCTCCTGGTAAATGCGCTGCTCGTCACCACCCTCCTCGAGCTCGGCGGTGACAATGCCGGCACCTTCGCGCGCTACAGCGGTCACCTCTTCGACACCGTTAATGCCGCGTACACCCTCCTCGATGGAGAGGATGATGCCCTGTTCGACCTCTTCGGGGCTGGCGCCCGGATAGGGCACTGTTATGGTTACCATGTCGAGATCGAATTCGGGGAAGACCTCCTGCTTGATGCGCAGTGCGGTGAAAAATCCGCCGGCAAGAAGGAACAACATCAGCAGGTTGGGGGCCACCGAGTGGCGGGTCATCCAGGCGATGGGGCCGCGCAGGGGCTGCTCGGGAGGCGAGGGCGTCATGGCGCATCCCCCACAACCTGGGAAGAACTTGTGGCGGGCGACGTTGTGCTCGTCTGCGAGTCGGCAACGCGCAGCGGCATGGCGGGGATCGGGGCCGGCAGATCCGAGGTGACGATGCGCTCGCCGGCCGTGACGCCGCCGCGGACCAGCACGTTGTTGCGCGCCCGGTAGGCGATGTCAACCTGGCGCACGTCGAGGCAATCCTGGTCGTTCATGAGCCAGACCGCGTCACCGTCGTGCAATTCGTCCCGGCTGATGGTGAACACGTTGTGCAACTCGCGGCCCTCGAGCTCGACATCAACATACGACCCCATCAGAAGCGGAAGCTGCTCGCCGGCCGCGGCTGCCGTGCCCAGCGGGTCGGGCACTGACAGAAGTAGCCGCGCCATGCGGCCCTGAGGTTCGAGGTCGCTCACCAGTCGCACCACGCGTGCGGCCCACTCCGATCTGAGATCAGGCCCCAGCCGTTGATAGACGCGGGCCGGCGAACCGGAGTTTTCACCGGCACTCGGCAGATGGATCCAACGCAACTGCTCGACCGGAACAGCGGCGCGTACCCAATACTCATCAGTGC
The DNA here is from genome assembly GCA_963675745.2 of Phycisphaerae bacterium. Classification (GTDB taxonomy): domain Bacteria; phylum Planctomycetota; class Phycisphaerae; order UBA1845; family Fen-1342; genus JAFGRR01. Next base: position 26,613 of record CAXXWX010000010.1, on the reverse strand, counting down.
CGACAAGCGTGGCGAGCTGTGTTTGGGGCGTGACCAGTGAGCCGATGTCGACGCTCTCTGAAACGACCACGCAACTGAACGGGGCGCTGAGTACCGTGCGCGACAGGTCGAGCTGTGCCCTTTCAAGAGCGGCCTCAGCGGCGCTCACATCCGCGATGGCCGCCGCGTGGGCCGTCTGGGCATCATCAAGCTCTTTCTTGTTGGTGACCTCGTGGGCGCGCAGGCCTTCAACGCGTTTGAGCTCCAGGTCGGCGGACAGCAATTGGGCCTGGGCGCGAGCCAACGTGGCCTCGGCCTGCCGGACGGCAACTTCGTAGTCAGCGGAATCGATCAGTGCGATCTGTTCGCCGGCTTGAATTCGACCGCCGGGGACAAGCGCGGGGTGCAGCGCCCGGATGATGCCGCTGACCTGCGGTTGCAGCACGATCTCTTTGGCCGCGATGACGGTGCCCATGGCCTCGATGACCACGTGGGCCGAAGCCGGCTGAAGCACGCGGGTCTGCACCAGCGCGGCGGAGCGCTGCGGCGGTCGCTGGTGGGCTTGCGGAGCGGTCTGGATGAACCGAACGGCGCCGAGCACACCACCGACGATGACGATCAGGGGCAATACACCACGGACCAGCGCCGAAAGCACGCGGGCAACCAGGCTGCGTCGGGACGGAAGCGATGTCATGCGGCGGTCTCCTCACGCGGCAGGTTGCGCAAAGCCGCTATCGAGAAGGCGGCGATGTGGTCGGCGATGCTCTCAATGCCGGCGGGTGTGTATTCGAGTTCGGGGATCAACTGGGTAACCACAACACGGCGGTGGGCGATGTGCGCGCACTGCGCCAGGATGCTCTCGGCACAGAGCTGCGCGCTCAGGTCGGGTGTATCGGGTGGTATCAGCGCCCGCACGATCTCGGTGAGTTGCTCGAAACGCGGGCGGATGAAGCGGCGGACCATCTCGGCCAGTACGCCGGTGGGCTCGATCATCTCGCGGAAGATCAGGCGCGCCTCCCATGGGGCGCGGCGCGTGAGGATGAAGCCGCGCAGGATGTGGGCGATCATCGCGCGTAGTCGCTGGTCAGGTGCGAGATCACGGTTGTGATCGAACTCGTCGCGGTCTTCGCCGGCTACGATCTGATGGGCATGCTCGAAGAGGGCGAGGTACAGGCCGTGCTTGTCGCGGAAGTAGTAGTTGACCGCGTTGAGATTGGCGCCGGCGCGGTCGACGATTTCGCGAATAGTGGCCTTGTCGAAGCCCTTGTCGGCGAAGATTTCGCCGGCGGCGTCGAGGACGCGTTGACGGGTGTCGGCGGCGTGGTCGGCATTCAGGCTCACGGGCTGCTCCATCCAAAGTGGTTAAACGATCATATTAAACAATTGTTTCACGGTGTCGAGCTTAACCGCATATATTGTCTCTAAGCTGATTATTAACAGCATCTTGCGCCTGATTGCACGATTTGCTACCTGGGGAGGATGAATGCTTGCGGAGTTCGTGGGCCGCGCTTGCGGCGTTTTCAGGCGATCGACTGGCAAACGCTCCAGATTCTTTGTCAGAGTGGCACCGCGGGCGGCAAGGTATTGGTGGAGTGCCTGTGGGAGCACTCACGAATACCAGGCAAGGCAAGGAGATTCAGTTATGCGTACTCTCAACGGCAGAATTCGGCAAATCGCATTGGCGGGGATGGTCTTGACGGTGCTGGCAACTTCAGCGGGCTGCGATGACCTGCTGGGTTCGATGCTCTACACCCCAAGCTACGGCGGCCTCTTCAGCGGGGGCTATGACTACGGCGGGGGTTACGATTACGGCGGCTGGGGCGATTGGGGTGGCTGGGGCGGCTACGACAACACGTATCCCGACTACGGCCTCTATGATCCCACGGATTTGATTCAGGAAACCGTCGACTACCGCCAGAGCGTCATGGAATCGTCCGCCAACGCCTGGGATGCGTACATTCGGCAGTAGCACACGCCGACGGTCTGCATACTCGGCGGGCTTGAAGCACGATGACACCCAAGCCGTAAGGTGAACACGGCCTCCGCGGCCGCGGGTGGGTGCAGGCAACCACCCGTGCGCCGCGGAGGCTCGCATTTAGGCCTCCTCCCGCGCGATTGACACCTGGCCGCAACAAGCCACCGGACAGTTTACCGTGTCGTTACAGTGTCCGATTGACCGCGGCGTCACGGCGCTGTCAAGATAGCGCAAGGCGGCACTGGCGATGACCGCCTGATGAGCAGATCACGCCGGCGGTTTTCAGCGGAGAAGGAACATGCGAGGGTCAGTTCTCGGAGTGGCGTGGCGGCTGGCAATCGCCCTCGTCGCGCTGTGGCCGGCGGCCGCGGCTGGTCAGGTAATCCGCGTGGATGAGATCAGCGCGTGCAAAGTGACGTGTGCGGCGGGAACGGAGCTACAGAACACGATCTGGGCCAGCGCGCGCGACGTCACACCGGCCTATTGGGGTCGGAAAGAGGGCGACGCGGTCGAGTGGACCGTGGAACTGAAGCGCGCGGAGCCTCACGCGCGACTGGGTCTGCGCTACTCATATGCCGCAGAGCACTATCGGCGGGTCAGCGGCCCGGAAGCGAAGCGCCGCGCGCTGTCTCTGACCGTTGACGGCGGTGAGCCCATTGAGGTGCTGGTGCCGGACACCGGCTGGTGGGATCTGTTTGAGTTGGCGTCGGTAACGCTTCCGCCGCTGTCGGCCGGCCAACACCACTTCAAGCTGGTCAGCACAATCGCGAACGCAACAACGAACCTGGATTGCTTCGTGCTTTACCGTGGCAAGGCGAGCGCGCTGCCGCCGGCGTTGCGCGCGACGCAGGTCGCGGCGTCTCCCTCCCGGCGTTTTGTCTTGAAAGTCACGCCAAACGCGCCGCTCACGATGGACCTTGACGAGCTGTTCGGCCACTTCGACCGGATCTATGAGCATTACCGCAAGTACATGGGTTGGGCGCCGACCACGCCGATCTCGATTCACCTGATCGAGCAGGCTTGCTGGGACAGCAGCGCGACCGCGTTTCAGAATCAGTGGGGTGTCTTCTTCCGGGCCGACGCGATGCCCACCGAACATGGGAACTGGTGTCACGAGATGACACATATGTTCTACTGCGCGCACTTCCCAGGTTGGTTTGACGAATCGTCGGTCAAGGCTCTGACCACGTTCAACTGGGTTCCGGCGTTGTTTCCCGAACACAAGAAGCCCGAGGACAGCCCGTACTACCGGCAATGCGTCTCCGAGGCGCGCGCGGTGCTGGGCCACCCCAAGCAGCTATTCGACAGCATCGATGCGATCCAATACGCGGTTCGGGTGAAGCACGGTCCGGACGTGTTTCGGCGGTTCTTTCACCTGTGCGCACAGGCGGGCGAGAAGGGCGAGATCGACTTCACGCCCGGCCGGCACCTGACAAAGGACGAAATCGTGCGATACATGTCGCGGGCCGCCGGCGAGGATGTCGGGCCGCTCTACCGGCAGTGGCGCGGGTTCGCCAACGTCCCGTAGCACGTTCGCGAAGGCGACGGGGCCTGCGGAAATTGCCCTTGCCCCTTCTTCCGCGAGCGCTCGACCATCGACGCCGGGATCAATCCTCGACGCGTGTGATACTCAGAATGACAACGTCCGTGACCGGTACGTTCTCGTGCCCACTTATTGAATGCGTAGGTTCGTCGGCGATCGCATCAACCACGGCCATGCCTTCGATCACCACGCCAAACACCGCGTAGCCGGGCGTACCAGGCACCGGGTTGAGAAAATCGTTGTCAACGAGGTTGATGAAGAACTGCGATGTCGCCGAATTCGGGTCATTGGTGCGCGCCATCGCGATCGTACCGCGCTCATTGGGCAGCGCGGCGGTCGTCTCCAGGATGATCGGTTCGTGCGTCTCCCGTTCGACCAGCCCAGCCTCAAAACCACCCCCCTGGATCATGAAGCCGGGGATAACGCGATGGAAGATCGTGTTGGCGAAGAACCCTTCGTCCACGTATTGCAGGAAGTTGGCCACCGTGATCGGCGCCTCCTCCTCATTCAACTCGACCACGATTTCACCCAGCGTCGTCGTGATCTTCACGCGTGGCGGGCCGTCGGGCTCTTCGTCAGCCAGCACTGTAACCATGGTGTCGTCGGTGGCTGTGCGCTGCTCGGCATCCGTCACGGTCAACCGGAACTCGAAGGTGTTGCCCTCCTGCTCGCTGTATTCCGGCGCGGTGAAAGTGGCAACCGCCGTGTTCGCCCCCTCCAACTGAACATCAGTCCCCGCGACCTGCTCCCATGCGTAAAAGAGGCTGTCACCGGTGCTTCGTTGTCCGTTGAGTGTTACGGCGGCGCCACCGGCGACATCCTGATCGTCACCGGCACGGGCCACCGGCTCGTCACTGTCCTCCACAACCGCGATAACCGTGACGAGGACGGAATCGATCGATTCGCGCCCGCGTGTGTCGGTCACGGTGAGTTCGAATTCATACTGGTTCACGCCGCCTGGTGTGAAAGCCGGCGCCAGAATCCGCGCTTGCGCGCGGTCGGTGTCGGATATCTGCACCGAATCGCCGTCGACCTGCTCCCACAGGTACGTCAGTCCCAGGCCGCTGCTGGCCGATCCATCCAACACACCCTCTTCAGCCTCAGTGACAGAGATATCATCGCCGGCGCGCGCCACCGGCAACGGGATTTCGTTGCCCGTGTCCGATGTTCCTCCATCGCTCGGATCCGCCATCACGGTCACCGACACCTCGGCGCGGCCCACACCACCATCGCCGCTGCTGACGGTAACGGCGAACATCAGCGTTTCGTCAACTTCGAGCGACGGCGCGACGAGCGTGGCCTCGGCCGTCTCGGCGTTCAGCAGCGATACGCCCGTGCCGCTCATCTGGACCCAGCCGTAGGTCATGGGCGTATTCGAATCAACGTCGGGCACGCGTGTCGTCAGGCTCACCCATTGCCCGGCATGTACCTCGGCATCCGAGGCCGACGTGCTCGCTTCAACAGTGAGCGCCGTCCGCTCCACCGGCGGCGTGGGCAACTCGACGCCCGGCACGCAGACCACTGTCGAGACCATCAGAACGCCAACCAGCGCGCAAAAGACCGACAACCGCAGCATCATTAACTCCTTGCGGACGCGTGTTTCCCATGTGAGCCGCCGAGTGCTCGCGGACCCCGCGGGCGCGGGCGGTTGATCGCCATATAGCTAATACTAATCCCGTGGGCAACCCCTGCGACAGCGGCGTACGCCGAAGCACTGCGACCGATAAGCCCATCCGCGGCATGTGATACGCGCCATGTTCGCGCGTAGCAGGCGTCAACTTCAATCAGACTCGTCCTGGTACTCATCCAACCAGGCCATCTGGACCGCTTCCAGTTTGCGTTCGTTGACGGCGGCGGGATCGTCACCAAAATCCTCGAGCTCGGATACGTAGCGCAGCAGGTCAGTGAATCGAACGGTCAGCGGATCGGTATCCGGGAAACGCTCGAAGAGCTGAATGCCGATGTCCTCAACGTCGGTCCAGAGCAGTTTTCGTGGCATAACGCGCCTCCTTCGTCTGGCGTCCGCACCCATTGGATGATACTCGCCTCCCGGTGTGAACGCCCACGGTACAGACTTCTTATGATGGCCGATTGTCTGTTCCCGCGCTGCCCCCCCGCTATAATCCACAACATCGCCGATGGGCCGGCGAATGACGCCTCCCCGCACTGACAAGGAGACAGCAGTGCCGCACATAATCGCGGAGCCGTGTATCGGCACAAAGGACACCGGTTGTGTCGAGGTCTGTCCGGTGGACTGCATCCACCCGACCAAGGACGAGCCGGACTTCGCGACAGCCGAGATGCTCTTCATCGAGCCTGACACCTGCATCGACTGTGGGCTGTGCGTTGATGAGTGCCCGGTGAAGGCGATTTTCACCGAGGAAGACCTGCCGAAAAAGTGGCATCACTTCATCGAGAAGAACCGGGCCTATTACGAGAATAAATAGCCCAGGGCACGGTTAGCGCAAACCGCGCCGCGGTGCGGTGCGGGAAGCGCGCGGGCCGTGCGGCGACGGCACGAGCGGCGAAAACTGTCGCCGGGGCTTGTTCCGCTCAGGGTTCTTCGGGCTCTTTGTGTTCCTCCGCGGCTTCCTCGGTCTCGGCCGCGGCGTCGATTCGCAGGGTGTAGTCTTCACCGGTGAGATTCCCGAGCAGCGCCGCCCACTTGTTCATTTCCGCGATCGGGTCACCGTCGCGCAGCGCACCGACGATGTCGGGCGGCGTCGCGCCACCGACCCCCAGACCGCGCAGACGCGTCTCGGCCTCTTCGATGAAGCGCTCGATCCGGTTGCGCGTGCGCGCCACGTCGGACGCCTTGGCGCGGCGCAGCACGGGATCGGTCGTGTAGCGCCAGACGTTGTAGCGCAGCATCTTCGCAACGGACGCCACCAATCGGCGACGCTGTCCGTCGTCGAGTGAAATGCCGGTGCCGGTGAGAATCTCCACCCCCGCCAGATCCACACCCAGCGCGGGCGCGGGGTTTCCAACCTCGTATGTGCCCGCGCGCGTCTCCAGCAGTTCGAGCACGGCGGCGGCGTTGGCGCGCGCGTCGGGGGCATCCGGGACTTTCGTGTAGTCCATTGCCTGGTAAATGGCCTTGAGCACGCTGGCGGATGTTTCGCTCCGGCCGGCATCGCGCAGCGTCGTCAGGATGGCGTTCACATCCGCCGCGCCTTGCGCGGCAAATGCAGGCGCCAGCCGACGCAGGCCAATCGCCCCGCTGGCGCGCACGGCTTCGCGCTGGTCCTGCAGCGCCTCGACCAGCACACGCACGGCGGCGGAGTCACTGAAACCGTAGAGCAGCGTGACCAGCCGCGGCGCGACGGTCAGCGGGGCGCCACGCAGTTCGGACGCAATCTTGTCCGCGCATGCGACGGCGCAGGCCTCGCTGAACGCCTTCCCCGAGTCTTTCAGTGCGTCGCGCAACAGATTCAGGGCGGATGGTTTGGTTTTCTCGCCGCCGGCCGCGATGACCTCGTCAATCCGCTGATCGACCCAGGCGCGGATCGCGCTCTTGTCTTCGTCGGTGAGCGCGGCTTTCTGGCGCAGTGGTGCCAGCGCGTTTTGAGCCCAGAGGATCTCGGTGGTCAGCAAAACGGCCAAAACCGCGGCAAGCGAGCGAATTCGCGTCATTCCGGACATTCTCCGTTGGCGGTGGTGTTCACGTTCCAGAGCAACGGCATTCTAGCCCACACCGCCCATGGCTGGCCAGCAGCCCGCCCAAAAACCGGCGGTGCGGCGTGTTCCGCGCCATGGCGGGAGGGGTCGGGTGTTGTCGGGAAGACCACGCTGGGCGCTGGTCGCCGCACCGGCTATTCGCGCAGTTCGGCAAGAGCGGCGTCAACCTGCTTGAGTTCAATCGCCAGCGACAGCGGGACGGCGGCGTCGGCAGCCGGCAGCGTGCCATCCGCCTGCATATCGGAAAAGACCGTCTGGGTCTTCTCGAGCCAGGCCCGCGCGCTCTCGAGCTGTGCCGCGCGCTGTGTGGCCGGCAGCGAATCATCGCCGCCGCGCTTACGGGCGAGTTCCGCCATCTTGTAATAGGCGACGCCGAGCAGACGACGCGCCTCGATGCGATCGGGATGCCGCCCCACCAGCTCCTCGGTATAGGTTGCGGCCCGCTCAAAGCCGTCTTCAGCGCGTTGCAGATCTTCCAGTGCCAGCCACGCTTCGCCGAGCTTGGAATAATCCGTGGCCAGGCCCTGCAGGGCGACGACGGATTGGGGATCATCGGCGAGCAGGCGTTCGAAAACCTCGATGCTCGCCCGGTAGCACTCGATCGCGGCCGCATGCTCACCCTTGTCAGCGAGGATGATACCGATCCACTGCTGCCCGGTGCCCACGTCAGCCCGGGGCACTATGTGATCCGGGTGTTCGATTAGCAGTTGCTCGGCGACGGCCAGGAATTGGCGATAGAGCTCGAGCGCCCGGTCGTACTCGCCCTGGGCGTGATAGACGTTGGCCATGTTGGCATACTTGACCGCCGCCGCGCGACGTGTGGACAGGTCCGCGCCGTTGGACGCCGCGCTCGACGACAACTGCGACATCGCTTCGTAGTGTTCAAGAGCCTCCTCGTATTTGCCGGCACGCTTGAGCATGTCGCCGATGCGCTCGTGGGCGGCGCCGGCGTTGAATATGGCCTCAGAATCGCCCGGCGTAGCTTCCATCACCGCTTGCGCACGCCGCAGGGCGCGGCGGTAACTCTCCAGCGCCTCGTCGTCGTGGCCGAGGTGGGCCTGCATGTCACCGAGCTTGACCAACGTCAGGGGAATCAGGAACTTCGGCGTGGCCTGGTCGGGGGCCTGCTGCTCGACGCGTTCGAGCATCGCCAGCGCTTTTTTGTAGCTTTCGGCAGCGCCGCTGAGATCGCCGAGTGTGGTGGCGTCGATTTCGCCCTGCACCTCTCCGATCTTGACGTACCCGGCAGCGACGTCGATCTGGAGCGCGATGGAGTTACCGGCCTCCGCGGCCAGGCCATCCAGGTATTCCAGGCCGGTTTCCACCAGCAGCTTTCGGGCCTTGGCGGATCCCGGCAGGTAGCGGATCTCCTCATCGAACTGGAAGACCGCCGCCCGGGCCAGTTGGCGCACCTGATCGAATCGCCGTTCGGCGCGCTGCTCCGCGGCGCGGGCCAGCCGGGCCTGCTCGTCGGCGGCGGTGCGCAGCCTCAGTTGCTGGACGTACAACACCCCCAGCGCGATCGCGGAGGTCAATACCAAAACGGCGAACGCCGCGGTTACCGCCACGCCGACGCGGTGTCGCGCGAGGGTCTTCCGGACAATGTACCAATGGCTGTCGCGCTTGGCCTCGATGGGCTCGGCGTTCAGATAGTGCCGCACGTCGCGCGCCAACTCGCCGGCCGTCTGGTAACGACGGCCGGGGTCCTTGGCCAGTGACTTGAGCACAATCGTCTCGAGTTCGCCGTCGATGCGATGCGCCCCGCGTTCACGGCCGGGAGGCGCCGGTTCCACCTCGGCGATGTTCCTGAGCACCTCCAGCGTGTCGCCGTCGACGTCGTAGGGATAGGTTCCGGTCAACAGCTCGTACAGAATCACGCCCAGCGCATAAACATCGCTGCGCACGTCAACCGCGTCGGACGAGCCGCGCGCCTGCTCCGGGGACATGTAGGGCAGCGTGCCGGCCACCTGGGCCTCCGTGGTGAGCCGCGTCGCGCCGCGCCGGCCCAGTGGGCGTGCCAAGCCGAAATCGAGAACGTGCGGCTCGCCACCCTCGTCGATCAGGATGTTGCCGGGCTTGAGATCGCGGTGGATCACGCCGCGCTGATGGGCGTAGTTGACGGCATCGCAGATCGTGGCGAACAGACGCAGCATCTCTGTATCCTGCAAGCCGCGCTCCGCCACAAAGCGGCCCAGCGCCTGGCCGCGCACGAAGTCCATAACCAGGTAGCGGTGGCCGTCGGCGGTCTTGCCTGAATCGAACACGGTCACGATGTGACGGTGGCTGAGCGCGGCGACGAGCTCGATCTCACGCTCGAAACGCCGGCGCGCGGCGGGCGACGCGTAGATCCCTTCGCGCAGCACCTTGAGCGCCACCTGCCGCTTGGTTGACTCCTGCCACGCGCGAAACACGATGCCCTGGCCGCCGCGGTAGACCTCTTCAATATCGCGATAGCCCGGGATTTCCGGTGGCCGCGGCGTTTCATCGAGAGCGGCGGGGCGCTCGACCGCGGCGGATGGCGCCGTCCCCACCGACCTGATGCGCTCGATCCAGGCGTTGTGCTCGCGTTTCATCCGCTGCGCGCGCTCGGCACACGCCGCGCATGTGCCCAGGTGTTCGGCGATGGCATCGGCCGCGTCGTCGCTCAGCTCACGGGCGTGGTAGCCGCGCAGCTCGGCGTCGTCGGGGCAGGTGTGAACTTTGTGTTCACTCGGTGCCATCAAGTGAGTCCTTCATCTTCTCGGCCACGCGCTCGGTGAGCCGCCATTTGATCGTGTAGACGTTGTTGGGCTTGAGCCCGAGCTCGTTGCAGACTTTGTCGATCGGCCATTGATCGATTACGTAGTGCTGAAACGCCAGAAACGTGGTTTCGTCGACCTCGGCGCGCAGTTCGCCGAGACTGTGCCAGAGGTGTTCTTCCATCCAGATGCGATCGAAAACCTCGTCGGGCGCCGGCTCGCGCTGCTGCTGATCGCGGAAATCCGCCGTGTTCGCCTGATGCTCGATCGGTCGGCGGCGCAGATTGCGCACCCGGTTGTTCACCAATGTGCGCAGCCAGGACTTGAAGCGGCCTTTGCGCGGATCGTAGCTGAACTCCTGGATATGGTCGGCGACCGCCGTCAGACAGTGCTGCGCGACGTCTTCGGCATCGGCGTGACTCAAGCCGCTGGCGCGCCCGAAGCGAAACAGCATTGGCCGATAAATCGCATCGAATGTCTGCCATGCGCCGATGTCGGCGTGATCGCGGATGCGCAGCAGCAGACTGGGGCGAGTCGTATCCAAGCGGACCTCCTGTGCGCACCATTCTACCGCTCCCAGAAAGTCCGTTGGCCGGGTCCGAAGGATTCACTGCCGCCGGCCGCGATTGCCGGCAGGCGTCTGATAGCGGCCGCCCCCCCCCGCGGCAGCCGCCCACAATCCGAGAGGCGTTCGGGCCTGCACGGCCGAACCAGGGGTCAACCGCTACGCGTGTTCGTCTTTCAGTACCCATGGGCGCGCTCAATCTCACAGAGGCCGGTGTTTTTTTTTGAGAATCGCGGTTGGGCGTGTGAGAAACGCCGGCCACAGGTGTACCCCCTGTCATGTTGCTGGGCGCAACGATGTTCACCCGCGGCACGGGTGCGTTTTGGGAGATGACCATGAAGGCGAAAGAGCTGAATAATACGAGTGGTTTGCTAGGGCGCGCGGGCGCGCTGACGGCGGTGATCGCACTTACGCTGGTGATGGGTGGCTGCCCCGGGGGCTCGTTTGATCCAAACAGTATCGGGACGCCGCCGAGCGGGTATTCGCTGAGCGTGCGCGCCGTTGGGGGCGGCACGGCGGTTGTTGTGGGGGGAGATGCGCCGAACGCCGACGGTTATTACAACGAAGGGGCCCAGGTCGTGATTCAGGCGACCGCGGACACCGACGCGGGCTTTCGCTTCAAGGGCTGGGAGGGTGACGCCGGCGGCGACGAGACGACCATCACCGTCGTCATGAACTCCGACAAGCTCGTCTACGCCATCTTCTCGGCGATGTACGAGCTGAACGTCGGCGTCATCGGCCAGGGGACCGCCGCCCCGGCTCACGGCGAGTATATGGATGGCGACGTCGTGACGCTGGTCGCCGATCCCGCCACCGGCTGGGAGTTTGTCCGCTGGGAGGGCTCCGGCGTGAATGGCGAGACCACCCCGACGGTCGAACTCACCATGGACGGCAACAAGGACATCACCGCCATCTTTGACCCCATTGGCCCCGCCTATACGCTCACGGTGAACATCCAGGGCAATGGCGGCGTCGCCCCACTGGGCGGGACCTACCCCGAAGGTGAGCAGGTCACATTGGTCGCCACGCCCGCCAGCGGTTGGGGCTTCCTCCGCTGGGATGGCGACTCGCTCAGCCTGATCAGCTCGATCACGCTTACGATGGATCGCAATAAGACGGTCACCGCCGTCTTCACGCCGCTGCTTGACCGCTATGAGCTCACCTTAACCACCGAGGGCCAGGGCACAGTCACCGCCGACCCCGACCCCAATGGGAACATCTATGTCGAAGGCACCCAGGTGCAGCTTGATCCCAACCCGGCGAGCGGCTGGCGCTTTGATCGCTGGGAAATCGACCTGACCGGCAACGCCGACCCGGCGACTATCACGATGAACAGCGACATGTCGATCCGAGCCGTGTTCGTCTCGCTAAACGCCGCCCCGGTCGCCAACGGGCAACAGGTATCCACGGCGCAGAACACGCCGGCCAATATCACGCTGACCGGCACCGACGCCGAAGACGACCCACTGACCTTCCAGATAACGGCCCAGCCCGAGAACGGCACGCTCGACATCACCGACCTGCCGGCTGTCACCTACACGCCCAACGCCGGCTATACCGGCACGGATGATTTCGAGTTTACGGTCAACGATGGCACCAGCACCAGCGCGCCGGCGACGGTTACCATCACCGTTGGCGCCGCATCGGCATTCGATTTCTATGCGGTCTATGACGAGCTGATCAAACAGGAAGACATCGGCGACGACTATGATGCAATCGCGTTCAACGCCTTTAGCGGCGACGGCACGAAGATCGTGTTTGCCAACGGCCGGTCAACGGACCATCGCCGCGCCTACCTGATCAACGCCGACGGCACCGGTTTGCAGACGTTCAACCTGCCGGATGCTGATCCGCAGCTCACGGCGGCGGCGATCAGCCGTGACGGCTCACGCGCGTTCATCGCCCAGCGCGGCAGCCTGATGACCAAGATCGAAGGCGGCACTGCCACCACGGTCGACTTCGCCCACGAGGCCGGCATGTACGATCAAATCTACTGCACGGCCGACGGTGAGTGGGTGTACTGGTGCAACGATTGGGACAGTCGCAGCGTCTGGAAGGTCAGCCACGACGGGGCCGTGATCGCCAACGTCTTTTCTCACACCGACGTGGTCTACGACAACGGCCACGGCGCCTATCGTGTCGGGCCGATTGCCGTATCTGACGACGGTGCCACGATTGCCTTTATCCCGCCCGGCTACTGGGACGGCGCCTTCAGGGACCGTGACGAGATCTTCGTTTGGAAGAACGGCACGATCACGCAGCTCACGACCGACGGCGCCACACGCGGCAAGAGCTACATCACACTCAGCGGCGACGGCACCACCATCGCGTTCCGAAGCTGGGGCGACGGCGGAGATTTCATCGAGGTGATGGGCGTCAATGGCGAGAATCGGCGACAGGTCGCGCCGTCGGGTTACAACTTCAACGGCCTGTCGATCACGCACGACGGGTCCAAGCTCTTCTACTCCGACGTCACATCAAGCGGCCGGCTCGTCAACACCGACGGCTCCGGCTCGCGCGAGGTGCTCGGCCTGATTGGCGCACGGACCGTCATTCAACTCAGCGACGACGGCACGCGCGTCATGTTCAAGCACGAGTACCACTCGTGGCCCTTCCTGTTCTCGCTTTACGTCGGCTATTTCAACGAACCCAACGCGGTGGCCGACGCGCCGGTCATCGAGCAGATCGCCATGGACCCGCCGAAAATGCCGCGTGGCGACGCCGAGGCGCGGGTCAAGCTGACCGCGCGGGTGACCGATCCGGATGGACCGGCGGATCTGAAACAGGTCGACCGGGACGATCTGCTGGATGGGGTGAAGGTCGGCGACGAACTGGCCAATTACCCGATCTACTTCTCGTGGCTGCTCAACGACGGCACACACGCCGACGTGGTGGCCAACGACGACGTGTGGACGTCGGAAGGCTCGCCCGGCAACAAGATCGACGAGTTAACCCGGCAGACGGCCCGCATCCTGGCCCGCGACCAGTCCGACACGGTAGTGGTGGCCGATATAACGGTTGAGGTCGAGTAAGCAGAATTTCGGATGCTCGTACAACATATGGCGGCCGAGGCGTCCCGCGCGTGGCTTTTGCGGTCGGGACGCCCATCCCATTCATGCTGCGGCGTCAGGTGTGCCTTTGATCCACAGAGCACCAACCCGAGCAGTTGCACGCGGGCGGTCCTCGACGACAACACGTTGATGGCCCTCCCACGTGGCGTGACTGCCTTGCGCGCTTGCGTGATAGCTCTGCGCCGTCACCCTCAATACCATCACTATCCGGGCGATTCCTCGCCATGGGTGCGCCATGCTCGTAAGCGTATGTAGTTACATGCCGCTCGACCTAGACCATCCAAGCTCGGAAACAGGGAACTGGCCGTGATGTTCATAGCCGTCAGCCTGGAGAGAAACTCATTCTTCAGGCTTGCTGGTACGATGACTTTGTTCAGAGGACGCCGATCCTCCTGTCCGACAAACGCCCTAGAGATAGCGTCGCCATGATCAGCTAGAACATGTGTGCAAACCGTGAACACGGCCTGCTGTGTCGCCGACCGTCTACTGTGTACGGCTGCTTCTACGGGGTAAACGGCCTCAACGTCTTTTGACTCCAACTGTTTGCCGGAGTCGGGCTGTAGTCTCCCGTAGCGAGTGGCCGTGAGGTTTCCGAGTGCCGCGGAAGGAAAGAGCCACACGGCACCGTCACTTTCTGGGAGTTGATCAACAGCAAAGTAGAGCGCCACGTACGGTGAGAGGGTCCAGTCAAGCAGTCGCGTCGGACACGAGTGATGCTGCATAACCATCCACCATGCGATCGGACTCCACTTGGACATGTCGCTACTATGGGCCGCCGAGTGCAAGTGATACTGCGATATGAATCGCCGCGATGCACCGAACTCAATCCCCAGCGCGCGCTCGACAGCGACCTTACCAAGATAGCGCAGCAGGGATGGCCGCAACCCCCATGACTCGTCGCTCTGCCCGCGAAGGTACCAACCTGCGTCCCCCTGCTCATTGAGCACCAGGCTCTCGACAAAGGCGACAAAGTCTGCCCAGCGACTCAGCCGCTGTTGATGCCAAGTGCAGAGCCCGGCATCCGGTTGCGGGATATCGTCGGTGACCATGATGGCTTGCCCCTGTGCGAGTTGACCGGCGCGGTAGCGGCCGATCTGTATTGTCGCCGGGCTGGGCGGTCGGTGTCAACGAGTTTCGGGCCGCTGCGCGTTGGTTGGGGGGCCGTGACACTTGCGAAGGGAATTCCGCGCCTGTGGTTTCCGAGTCATGTGCCCCGTAGGGGCATCTGAATATAGCCCCGCACGCAGTGCTGGGTTTGGATCGCGTGTTTGGCTGGCAAGTCCCGCAGGGACAACTGAAAGCTCAGCCGTCCCTGCGGGACTCGGTTTTCACGTGGCCACGATTGCCCCAGCACTTCGTGCTGGGCTATGTTCATTGCGTCCCTGGGGGACGACATGCCTACCATCCGCCGATTGTGTCGCGCACGCATGTTGGTCGGCTTCAGCCGACCGGTGGTTGCCACCAGTTTTAACTGGTGGTGGGCGGTCCGCATTGCTTCCCCTGTTACTCAGAGCCGGCCTTCAGCCGGCTTCTTGATTCCGTGTTGGAGGCGATCGTGCGCACGCATGCGTATCAACGCACGACGGCCTGCCGGGCGCGGGCCGCTACATTGGTTGCCGTAGGGTAGGTTGAGCTCGGCGAGACCCGCCGCACGCGCCTGGTCAGCGATCAAGGTATGGCGCTACGAAACGCTTGTTCCATTCGTAGTTCATGATCGATATGTGGTTTCCCAAGTGAGCCGCTTCGAGCATGGCCTTGTTCCAGCGGCGTTGACAGAGACGTTCGCGCAAGGTTCGGTCGGGCACGGCCAACTTGGTGTCGAACCCGACCTTGCCGGCCGACGCCACGTGCTTGCGGTCCATCGTGCCCCAAACCGTCGTCCCCGCGCCCAGTATCAGCCAATCCGCCGGCGAGTGGAAATTCACGAGCGTGCCGTCGACGTGACGCAAGGCGCGCGTCAGGTTGTAATCCGGGCTGAGTGCCGGGTGCGCCAGCACAATGTTGCGCACGCGCACGTCGGTTGGCAGCTCCTCGGCCACGAATATCGCCATGCCACCGCCACCCGAGTAGCCGACGAGGTCGATCGTCCGCTCGGGATGCAGGCGTTGATACTCGGCGATCTCGCGCGCGGTCTTCACCGCTCTGGCGCGATTGCCATCGTAATCGGTCAGGTTTGCCAGTGTGCCGCCGACGCGCTGCCAGTCAAAGATCCTGAGCTCGGCGTCGACACCATGATCGCGATACGCGTTACAGGCTCTGTACAGAAGACGAGCGCCGCCCTCGACGCCGGGGAACAGCCAGACGACCCCCGCGTTGGGATGCTGCAATCTGAGATCAGGTGCCCGGCAGCCGACGGCTGTGATCGCGACCACCGCGGCGAATACGGCCCCGGTCCGCAATCTGATCGCCGGCCGCCCGCACACGTTTGCGATCCTCACGTCAGTGTCCGGTGTGTCCAAAGCCGCCGGCGTCGCGCGCCGTGGCGGTCAGTTCCTGTGTCTCGATGACTTCAACGTGTTCCACCTTGGTGATCACAAGCTGGGCGAAACGAGTGCCGCGCGTGATCGTGTAAGGCGCGCGCGAGCAGTTGGCCAGCACGACCTGAAGCTCACCGCGATAGTCGGCGTCGATGGTCCCGGGCGCGTTTGGCAGCATCAGGCCGTGTCGCAACGCCAGCCCGCTGCGGGCGCGCACCTGCCCCTCGTAGCCAACCGGGATTTCCACAAACAGGCCGGTCGGCACGAGCTTGATCTCGCCCGGCGCGATCACGATGGGCTCGTCGTTCGAGGCATATAGATCAAGACCCGCCGCGTGATCCGACATGTATCGCGGCAGGGGCAGGTCGCTGGTGCCCGGTTCGCGGCGTACCTTCAAAACAGGTCTCACAAGCAATCCTCTCCGGGAATGGTAACGGCGACCCACGGGTAAGCGTGCAGGTCCGTCACATTCTGTCGCCGTGATGGCCGAGCCGACGGCCACCGTGTCCGGCGCGTAGTATAGCGGGCGGTCCCGCTTGACACAGCGGGGTCGCGCGAGTCAATATAAGCGTGGCATGGCCCATCGGAGATTCACGTGGCCGAACCAATCAAAATCGGACCGCTGCTGCTCGATGTGGAGGCTGAGCGCGCGACCATCACGCTGGCCGAGCCGAGCGTGGTCGCGCTGGAGATTCCTGACAGCTACGAATCCCAGTTGCGCAACCGGTTGGCGGATCTGCTGGAAAAGAACATCAGATTCGAGATGGACCTGGAGCAGTTGCCCGCCATCAGCAGCCGGCAGCTTGGTCTGATGCTCACCATCCACAAGGTGATCCGCGACCGTCAACCGACGCTGCGACTGCGCGGCGTATCAGATACCGTGCGTCATGTGCTTGGCATGACGCGCACACAGCAGTTCTTCGAGCTCGAATCGTAGCACCCCCCCTACCATGCCGCGCGCTAGTCTCCCAAGGCATCCGAGCTCTTGAGCTGGTCCAGCTCGGCACGGATCATCCAGTCGCCGGCGTCGAAAGACGAGCCCGGCTTGCCGGGCGTACCCACCAGCGAGTTGCCCTGTGTGCTGTCGTCGAACGCCACGTACACACCCTTCGTGGCCGTCGGACGGAAATTCAGGCAAACGTAAAACTCCGCGGGGACGCGCGTCGGCGTAACCTCCAAGCGCACCCACTCCATGTCGCCACGACTGAATGACGTATACGGCTTCTTTGCGGAAGCGATCGATTTCAACTCCGTATCACACAGGGCCACGTCGAATCGGCTGGCTTCGCGTGGACGTCCATAGCGGGCGCCGTACACCCACACAGCGCGCAGATACCAGTCTCCGCCTCCCGGCGACGCGAACTTCCGGGCGTGACCACCGCCGGCGATCGACTTGCGCCCCTCCATCGAGTCATCATCAGCCCCGAGGATGAGCGGCTTGCCGGTCAATTGCGTGGCCCGCGCACGCACCGCCTGCTTCGCGCTGCGCGCACGCGGCTCGACCAGCAACGGGCCGGCGGTCTCCCACCACTTGTCCAGGCGATCCTTGCTCTTCGGGTGCAGCTCAGCGATGCCGGCCAATACGGATTCCTGTGGCGCAGTCGCGTCGATGTCGGATCGCTGCCATACTCCAAACAGCTTCACCAGGCCCGGCCGACCGACCAACTCCTCGAGTTCCTGCCACATGCCGGCGGCCCGCGTAATCTCGGATGGTTTGTCGGCGGCCAGTTGCTGCGCCAGCCGCTGGAGGCCGTCATCGCGATAGTCGTGCGGGTCGGGCCAGACGTCCGCCCCCAGCTCCGCGAATACGCCGTCAACCACGACCGAGCCGGCGTAGTGCGCCCAGCCTTCGGCCGCCGCGGATGTCAGCCAGTCACGGTCTTTCAGCACGCGGTACATCACCATGTGCCCCAGCTCGTGGCACATTCCATAGACATTATGGACGCCGGATGCGCTTGGTTGGGCCAGCTTCTTCACGCTGGGCACCGACAGGGACACATGGTCCTGGCCATCGGTATACAGCCGCGTTGGTTCGCCCCGCGCGCAGGTCACCTGAACGAAGAACTTCTCCGGCAGATCGGCGGCGAACTCGTCGAGGTAAATCTTGCGCGCGGCGGCCAGAACGTCCGCAATGGCCTGTGCATACGCCCTATCCACACCGGTGAATGTGACGTCGGCGTGCTTCGTCTCCAAGACGTCGGCGTGGGTTCCGACGGCGGTCAGCAGTACGGTGGCCAGCAGTGCGATTCGCATGGGGCGCCTCCCTGATCGATGTTGTTAGTCCGTAGTCGGCTTTTGTGCCGGGACATTAGACGCCGCAGTTCGCGCGGAGTTCCCGGGCGGCGCGCTAATCTCGGGGAGGACTCGACGCCGCCCCCCGTTGAGTTGTCGCCGCGGGCCCCAGCGAGCCTATGCGCGCCGGCGCGGGCGCCGCGTGCGCTGCAAGCCGACCAACGTAACACACAACAGCAGGGCACTCACGGTCGGGCAAAGGGCCAACGTGGCCGCGCCGGATGAGTCGCTCGTCCCATCGGTGGTTTGATCGCCCGGGGCCGCCTGTGCGGATTGGGAACCACCCGCCACGTCGGCGACCGAACGCGACGCATCGTCTACCGGGAATTCGCCGGTATCGAAGCCATCGACGCCGAGGCCGGCCTCAACCGCGCGCAGGATCGCCCGCAGCTCTTCCACGTCGTCCACGGACGAGTCGATTTCCCGCCCGGTCAGCAGATAGATCAGCGCGCGGATCGCACTTGGATCAAGATCCTCGATCGGTTCGGGCTCGGGCTGTTGGCGCCCCGAGTCGTCGTTCGGATCGCACGCATCGCCTATCTCGTCGCCATCCGAGTCGGTCTGATCAACGTTGGTGATTTCCGGGCAATTGTCACAATCGTCGATCACGCCGTCACCGTCGGCGTCGGTCTCGCACTCATCCGGTACGCCGTTGTCGTTGCAATCAACGCCGGCCGCCTGCGAGATGTCCCACTCGTCGGGCACGCCGTTACCGTTACAGTCGTCCTCGCATTCGTCCGGCTTATCGTTGCCGTTGACATCGTTGCTGGTACCGGCGTCGATGTCGCACTCATCCGGCACGTCGTTGGCGTTGCAGTCATCACTGGCGCCTGACGCGAGGTCAACGTCGTCGGGCGCGCCGTTACCGTTGCAGTCAGGTTCGCACTCATCCGGCGTGCCGTTTTCGTTGACATCACCACTCTGACCGGCATCGATATCGCACTCATCCGGCTGCCCGTTGTTGTTGCAATCGGCGCTCGTGCCACTCTCCAGGTCGCACTCGTCGGGCACACCATTGCCATTGCAATCGTCGCTGGTCGCATTGACGAGGTCCTGATTGTCCGGCACGCCGTTACCGTTACAGTCAGGTTGTCCACAGGGAGCGGGATCGCAGGGTACGTCAGCCCCCCACCAGACGCCGCCCGCGCTGGTGCAGGCGCTCTCTGTGATCAGCGCGCAAGTGTTGTCATCCAGACAGCACGCGCCGGCCGGCTCGCACGGACTTGCGTCACATGTGATACCTTCACCCTGCCAGTCACCGCCCGCATCGGTGCAGTCCGCTTCCAGCAGGAAGCTGCACGTGCCGTCGTCGAAGCAGCAGGCGCCAAGTTGCGGACATGGATTGGGGTCGCACTCGATACCCTCACCCTGCCACTCGCCGCCGGCGTCGGTGCAGTCCTCCTCCAACGAGAATTGACAGGTTCCATCATCGAAGCAACATGCGCCGAGTTGCGGGCACGGATTCGGGTCACACTCGATACCCTCACCCTGCCAGTCGCCGCCGGTGTCAGTGCAATCCACTTCCAGCAGGAAGCTGCACGTGCCGTCGTCGAAGCAGCACGCGCCAAGCTGCGGGCACGGATTGGGGTCGCACTCGACACCGTCGCCTTGCCAGTCGCCGCCGGCGTCGGCGCAATCCACTTCCAGCAGGAAGCTGCACGTGCCGTCGTCAAAGCAGCACGCGCCGAGCTGCGGGCACGGATTGGGGTCACACTCGACTCCAGCGCCCTGCCAGTCACCGCCCAAGCTGACGCAATCCACTTCCAGCAGGAAGCTGCATGTACCGTCGTCAAAGCAACATGCGCCAAGTTGCGGACATGGATTGGGGTCGCACTCGACACCGTCGCCTTGCCAGTCGCCGCCGGCATCGGTGCAATCCACCTCCAGCAGGAAGCTGCACGTGCCGTCAGCGAAGCAGCACGCGCCAAGTTGCGGGCATGGATTCGGGTCACACTCGATACCCTCACCCTGCCACTCGCCGCCGGCATCGGTGCAATCCACCTCCAGCAGGAAGCTGCACGTGCCGTCATCAAAGCAACATGCGCCAAGTTGCGGACACGGATTGGGGTAGCACTGGACGCCTTCACCCTGCCAGTCGCCACCGGCCAGCATGCACTGCATCTCTGACTTCAGCTCACACGTCCCATCCGAGAAGCAGCACGCGCCGGGCTGTGGGCACACATTCGGTTCGCACTCGACGCCCTCGAACCAGGATTCGCCGAAGCAATCCGCCAATAACACGAACTCACACGACCCATCGCCATAGCAGCATGCGCCGGCCGGCGGGCACGGGTCATTCGGATCGCACGGCACATCCGGCCCGCGCCAGACACCGTCGGCAATCAGACAATCTTCCTCGAGGACGAAAATACACTCGCCCAGCACGCAGCACGCCCCCTCCTGGCATTCGTCCGGCACGCCGTTCTCATCAACATCGTCCGAAACGCCGGACGAGATGTCGCAGGAGTCGGGGATGCCGTTGAGGTTGCAGTCGAGGCCATCCCCGGCGGCTGTCAGCCGAACGGCATACTTCAACTGCATCTCCACGGAATCGTAATAGACGATCATCGGCACGCCCGAGACGGGTTGGATCGCGAGGCTGACGCGCGCGCCGGTGCCCGGGCCGGGATCAACGATGCTGGTGTGCCACGACAGTCCGTCGTGCCAGGCGAACTTGAGCTGCTCCGCGCTGCCCTGGTATGCAATCGCCGGCCCACCGCCCGGGAATACGGCCATGCTGGTCGGCGCCACGGCGGCGTCGATATCGACTACTTCGCTTTGCCACGCAAAGCCGTCGAGCCAGTAGTAAATCAGTCCGACACCGCTCTGCACTGCGCATACAGCCGGTTCGCCGTTGTCTTGCAGCACGAGATGTGGGAAGAAGCCCGTCTCCCAGCCGCTGTCGAGCGGGATGCGCTCCCACCATTCGCCGTTGAAGATCGCGATGTGCAGCGTTGATGTGCCGCGCAGGCCGGGGCGTGTCTGGTATGCGACGATCGGTCGGCCATCGGGCAGGAACGCCGCGCTGTGATGGCCTGTTGGTGTGGGGCTGTTGGCGTCGGGCGAGGCAATCGTCGACGACCACCAGCTCTCGCCGCTGAAGTATGCCCGGTAGAGCGTTGAGTCGTTCGGATCGAAGTAGGTGAGCAGCATTTCGCCGCTCGGACCATACGCCAGGCCGCACGGTCCCGGCGCCGGCATGGTAAAGGCCACCATCGACGAATCCCAACCATCCTCGGCCCGGGCGAAGCGGACCTCCCCCTCTTCGGACATGTCGCGAATCCACGCCACGGCCGGTAACCCACTACTCTCGATTGCCAGGCTGGTGTGGCCGTCGGCCAGTCCGCTCTCATCCACGGTGTCCAAGTCCCAGATGCCCCCCAGACTCAGCAGTCGAGACAATCTCAGATCGCCAAACGCGCCGTCGACGTAGCTCATCACAGCCCGCCCCGAGGGCGGCATCGCCATGCTCAGGTATTCGCCGACGGGAGCATTGGGGTCGTCAGCGACGACCACGGTGTACCAGAACTCGGGAGCCAGATCACATTCGTCGGGGATGCCATTGCCGTTGCAGTCCTCACTAAACCCAAAGAGGATATCCGCCGAATCAGGCGCCAGGTTCAGGTTGCAGTCTTCGAAGTGCAGTTCGTCAGCACCCATATCGACAGCCCAGTTGAGCGCGCGCGGCTCGCCGTCGATGTCCACCGTGTTGTCGGCGAACACGACTGTCGCCGCGGGATTGCCGGCGTCGAGACACGGCGAGGTGTGCGTGAGGTGGTAGTCGCTCTCAGCGGCGAACTGGGGATCCTGGTCGATGTTGCCGTTGCTCTGCGTGATACCGGCGACACAACTGAACAGGACGGTCATATCACCTTCGAACTGATCGCCGCTGTCGGCGGAGTTATCCCAGATGATGCAGCTTGTGATCGTGATCGAGTTGGGGTCGCCGTACACACCGCCGCCGGCGCCACCGACACCGTCCGGTGCGCCGGGGCCCGCGATTCCGGTGAAGTTGTCGGCGATGGTGCAATTCGTGATCGTGCCGGTTGAAGCCGCGAAGAACAGTCCGGCACCGTTGCCGCCATTCCCGCCGCGCGCCTGGCCGAGCCCGTTACCGCCATCCCCGGTGATGTTGCCGGCGATGATGCAGTTCTCCAGGCGCACGTCGAGGCAATTGACGAAACACACGCCGGCGCCCGTGCCGCCGCGTGACGCATCCACCCAGTTCCGGCCGCAATTCATGGCATCACCGCCCGCGCCGGTCATGTTGTCGGTAATCAGGCAGTTGATGATGGTTGGGGTGGAGCTCTCGAAGTACATGCCGGCGCCGTCACCGCCCGGGGACGTGGAGCACTCGATGCAGTTCGCGCCGTCGCCGGTGGTGTTGTTTCTGATGGTGCAATTGATGAATGTTGGTTCGGTACCGGCACTTCCGAAGCACGCCACACCGGCACCCACACCGCCGCCCGCGCAGCTTACATCGCCGTCATCTGAGGCGGTCAGGTTGTTTTGGATGGTGCAGTTGCGGACGGTCGGGCTTCCGTACCAGATGATCATCCCGGCCCCGTGAATCGGCCCTTCGTAGCCGCTGGCGTCGCCATCCTCAATGACGAATCCGTCGAGGATTGTGTGGCTGCCCACACTCTGCATCGTAACGACGTGCTCGCTGTTGATGCTGCCGGTGATGTCACCGCTGAGCACGGATGGATTCGCCTGCCAGTCGCGCAGGTTTTCCTCGCCCGGCGGCGCGGTCACGCCCCCATATCCGCCGAGGACCCTGACCCCGCTCGGGATGTCAAAGCTGGCGGTGGGATCGCCGCTGCCATTGGGGTCGGCAAGCGCGCGATCGGGGTAGTAGGTACCGCCGGCCACGCGGATTTCATCAACTCCGGGTGTCGCGAGCGCGTCCTTCAGGTACTTCCGCGGCGAATCCCAACTAAGGCCGTTTCCGTCTATTGGCGCGTCGTCGTCAACAAAGACCACGAAGTCCTGCCCGGTCGCGGCCGAAACCGCTCCCAACACGAACAGCGACAACACCAACCACCCCCGGAGGTTTGCGGAAGATAACATTACTCGATTCCTCGCGTCAGAGAGCACGGCCGTGTCTCGGATGGGCCGCCCAAATAGCCCGCTCGAATACGTGCCCCTCAAGTGTACCCGCGATGTAAGCTATGCTCAATGCACACTTTCCTGCGCTCGGACGCCGGATTCCACGCCGGCGCTCGCAGGCGGTGCGCGTTGTGTGCGTTTTCGCCGGCTGCATGATGGCGTTTGCGGGTCAGGTAGCCGATCAGGGTTTGTTGCGCGGGCAGGCGGATCGTCACGGTGAAGACATCACCCTGGGCGATCGACGCCGCGATTGTCCCGCCCAGCCGCTCGATTGCAACCTTGCAGATGGGCAGCCCAAGCCCGTAGTGCGTGCCGCAAGGCGAACGGGCCGCGTCGCCGCGCCAGAAACGATCAAACACGTGCGACGTATCCGCGGTCGTTAGAGCGGCCCCCGGTGTTTTCAACAGCCAGCACGACGTCGCCGGCCTCTTCAACCAGGGAGATCCCGACGCGGCCGTTGTCATTGGCATAGGTGACGGCATTGCTGAAGATGTTGTGCAGCGCCAATCCCAGCACGTCGCGGTCGGCCTCGACCTGGCACGGTTCCGCGAGTTGCCATTGCTCAGTCAAGTCCGCGCGTCGCAGCCTGATCTTGCCACGGTTTCCAACCGGCGCGCAGGAGTTCGGGAAGGTCAATGGTCTCGCTGCGGACCTCGAGTTGTCCAGCATCGGCGCGGGCCAGGTGCAGCAGGTTCTCAACGATGCGCTGCATGTCCAGGCTGATCGCCAGGCAATCACCGATTGTGTCGCGGTATGCATCGGGGGCTTCGCTCACACGAAAGCGCGGTTTCCATCTTGGCGCGTAAACCGGCCAGCGGTGTTCGCAACTCGTGCGCCACATCGCCCGTGAATCGTCGTTCACGTTGAAACGCGCGGCTGACGCGGGAGAGCAGGTCATTGAGGCGATCGACAACGGGCAGGATCTCCGAGGGCACGCCGGCGTCATCAATCCGGGCCGACAGATCGTCCCTCACCCACAGCCGCAATCTGGCTGGTTAGTCGATCGACGGGGCTCAGGCCGCGACGAACCATGCCGGCCAGCACGCCGGCGGACAGCAGCACGGCGACCGCCCCCACCCCGATCAACAGCCCGCGTACCCGCGCCAGCGTCGTCCTGAATGTCGGCGACCGTTTCGCGGCCGACAACGAGTGTGACGCTTTACGGGGGTGTTCGCCGGGGCGGTAGCGCCATCCTGTCGAGGCGTGAATGTCAGACCTACGACCCGGCCCCGGCCCGGCCGGTCGGCAGCGGGCGCGCTGCGAAAAGCCGGAACGCCCGGCGGCCCCCGTAACTCGGTCAAGATTGCCTCCGGCCAGCGATGGAGAGCGGCGCACTGACGGTGCCGTCCGGCGCCCAGAGCTGGTAGTACTCGGCGTTCTCGGCCGGCTCGAACTCCGGCAGTGAGTATTCGGTGAGCTCAAACTCAAGTTGCCCATGATCCAGTTCCACCAGCGCGGTCAAGGATCGAGCCTTATCAGCAAGTGATTCGTCCGAATCGTGACCAGAGCGTCCGGCTGATCAGCGCGTAGAGCGCGACGCCGGACAAAACCAACACGGCGGTTGTGCCCAGCGCGGTGCCCAGAAGAAGCTGTGTGCGCAGCGATCGCATGAGACCATTACTCGAGCACGTAGCCCTGGCCCCGGCGCGTGTGGATCAACTGCGGCGCGCCGGGACGCTCGAGTTTCTTCCGCAGGTAGCCGATGTACACGTCAACCACGTTGCTCTCGGCCGTGGAATGGAAGTCGTACACATGCTCCCAGATCTCACTCCGGGAGACGATCCCGCCGGCGCGGTGTGCCAGGAACTCCAGCAGCGCGTATTCGCGCGCGGTCAAATCAATCTGGGCGCCGGCCCGGCGAACCACGCGGCTGACGGTATCCACCTCGAGATCCTGGATGCGAATGACCGGGTCAGCAGTATCGTACTTGCGGCGAAGTAACGCTCGAACGCGGGCCAGCAACTCCTCCAGTGCGAACGGTTTGACCAGATAGTCATCCGCGCCGCTATTCAGACCGGCTACGCGGTCAGCGACCGTATCTTTCGCCGTCAGAAGCAACACAGGTGTCTGACTACCGGACTGGCGCAGCCGCCGGAGGATTGACAGCCCCGTCCAGCTTCGGCAGCATTATGTCCCAGCACGATCGCATCGTAGTCGCCTGATTTCGCGCACCACCAACCCTCCTCGCCGTCCGCCGAAGAATCAACCGCGAAACCGGCCTCCTCGAGCGCCTGGGCCACCGACTCACGCAGTGGTTTGTAATCTTCCACGAGAAGCACGCGCATCGCGGCACCCAGTCAAAGCGGCCCATGCTCGCGGCCCGCGTAAAACCGCCGACCGCGAGCACTCCGCCGCCAAAATCAGAGGCTGGTGATTCGCCGACTGACGATTCACCGTGAGATTGCGCCCCGCGTCAGTCATCATCGTCGTCATCGTCATCGTCATCGTCACCGTCATCATCATCATCGCCGTCGTGGCCATCGTGGTCGTCGTCATCATCCATGGTGTCCGTGAACGCGGCCGGTCGGGAATATCACCAGTTCCTTTTTCTTGCCATCAAGGCGGCCCTCGATTTCGTACACCACGATCATCTTCTTCTCGACGACTACCTCCGCCTTGGCCCCGAAGTGCTTCGCGACGGCGGCCCGCACCGCGGCCGGCGCGTCGCCGATGGCCACGATCTCCATGAGTTCGAGCAAGGCGCCGTCCGCCGTAACCGCCGCCTCGTGCTTGGTGCCATTGGCGATCCAAGCGGCCTCATAAACCAGGGCGCCTCCCTCCTTGTCGCGCTCGACCTCGACAATCTTCTGGCCGTTGGCGAGCTTGAGCAGTGCGGCCCGAGCCGGTGCGGGGGATCTGGTCCATCGTCGTGTTGTTCTCGCCCTCGTCGTCATCGTCGTCGTCATCGGCTTCACTGACCGAGCAGCGTACCATCCGGCGCAATGGCGATCTCGATTTCCCGCCCGTCGCGCAGGAACTCGGCCTCATAGACCGTCTGGCCGTCTTTCGTCTCGCGCTCGATCTCCTTGACCTTCGCGCCGGCGGCTTCCTTGAGAATTGTGGCCTTTACCGCCGCGGGCACCTGGTCCAGCGTGACAGTCTTCCTCGCCGGCCGCCCACGCCACGAGTGTTCCCATTCCAATCACAGTCAGGCCGACCATTGATAGCAGGATTGCTCTTTTTGAC
>CAXXWX010000009.1:0-21153 GCA_963675745.2 Phycisphaerae bacterium | reverse complement strand
GCCTGGTACGCGTCTCCGGGGAGGGGTAGGCCTGGCGGGGCTGCGAAATCAAGGTGGGAAAATGACTAGGGCAGGCGCAAGGGCGATACTGGCTGTCGCTATGGCGCATAAATTGTTTATATATAGACAGTTGCGCGCGTCGCCGTTTTAGCCCGGCGGTCGCGGCGGACTAAATTGTCGAGATAAGTAAACGTTTACTTCACTCGGCTCCCGACACCCCTACAATCGAGCATCATGCAAACAAAGAACACCAAACAGGCGATCATGGATGCCACCGTCAGCCTGGTGGCCAACGGCGGTGTCGGCGCCGCGACCGTGCGGGCGATCGCACGCCAGGTCGGGGTCACCGAAGGGGCTGTCTATCGACACTACGAGAGCAAAGACGCCCTGATCTGGCACGCCTATGCCACGATCGTCGAGGAGATGGCCGCCGCCAAACGCCACCTGCTCGAAGTAGACTGGCCGTTTCGCCAACGCGTGCACGAGTGGGTGCGGCTGACCTATGACTACTACGACCGGCAGCCGGAGGCCTTCACTTATGTCCTGCTGACACCCCATGACCCGCCGGAGGCGGAACGGGAAGCGGCGTTGAGCCAGGGTCGGTTGTTCATGGAGCTGTTTCGCGAATCCGCCGCGCGCGGCGAGCTGCGCGAACTCAAGCCCGAGGTGGCCCTGAGCCACTTTACGGGCATCATGTTGAACGTACCTCGGCTGATCAACGATGGTGTGCTCGCGGGCCCGGCGCAGCAGTACGTTGACGAGGCAGTGGACGCCGTCTGGCGAGTGTTGGCCGCTGAGCGGTAAGGCCCTGGTGGCCATGTCACCAGTGGCAGTGTGAGATCGGGGGAGGGAACGGGCGGCGGTGCCGCCCACGATGGCAGGTTCACGCGGTCGGGCCGCGCTGGACCGGATTAGCTAACGCAGCGGATGACCTTTCGATTGACGCGCGGCAAACGCGCCACGGAGGCGGTGCGCGCTCGGTGGGCGGGTCTGAGTCTGCGATTGATAAGAAAGGAGTTCGGTACGATGAAGCGTAAAGGATTGATTCACGCAGTCGCGGTGGGATTGGGGTTGTTGGTCGGCTCGACCGCAGCGCTCGCCGAGACATTCAACATCACGATCGAAAACCTCAGCCAGAACGTGCTGACGCCGGCGGTGTTCATCAGTCACGACGGCGGGTTCGACCTGTTCGACGCCGGTGGACCGGCGTCGCCGGAGCTGGAGGCGCTGGCCGAAGACGGCATGACCGGAGGCGTTGAAGGGCTGGCCGCCGCGGACTTGGGCGGCGCGGTCGCCGACTATGGCGTGGCCGGCGGGGCGCCGATTGGTCCGGGCGGATCGGCTTCGGTCTCGATCGACGCCGACCCGGCCCACAGTCGCCTCACCTTCGCCAGCATGCTTGCGTTCAGCAATGACGCGTTCATCGGCGGCACGTCCGGCGATGGCATGATTGACCTCTTCCCGGGCGGCTCGGCGTTTAACGGCGCAGTCACGCTGATGCCCGACGACGTATGGGACGCCGGGACCGAGTTGAACGATGAGCTCGCCGCAAATGTCCCGGCACTCGGGGGCGCCGGCAGTGTTGATCAGTTCGGCACGATCTTGCGCCCGCACGCCGGCATCACCGGCGGCGGCAACATCCCGATCGATCGCGACTGGACCGGCGGCGCCGTGGCGCTGATCACGATTACACCCGAGCCGGCCAGCGCCGCGTTGCTCGCGCTCGCCGCACTGTTTGGATTGCGTCGCATTCGCTAGCTGAGACTGTAATTGGCGCGGATCGGCGCTCATGCGGGGCGCCGGCCGCGCCGCAGGTGGACATGTACGTGTTGTGACAAACCCGCCGCGTGTTGATCTGGTTTACACGTGCCGCGGGCTTTCCTCAGGAGGAATACCGATGAAGTCAACCCTTCAATCAAGACTGCTCATTGCCGCGTCGCTGACGATCATCTGGACCACCAGCCCGGTCGGCGCCGCGATTCCCGATACACTGTGGGAGTCGGCCGCGCACGCGTCGAGTACGACCACGGTTGCGTTCTCCGCTGATGGAACGCGCCTGGCATCCGGCGCTGATAACGATCCACTGCTGCGCGTTTGGGATGCGACGAGTGGTGCGGCGGTGCTGGCGTTTCCGGGCCACGACGACGGCGTGTTGTCGGTGGCGTTCTCGGCCGATGGCGAGCGCCTCGCTGTCGGCTTCGACGACCTGGCAACCTCCGGCGGCTACACCATCCACAACGGACGCGTCAATGTCTGGAACCTGGTGACAGAGTCGCTGGTCAACACCTTCCAGGGCGGGTACGTCGGGTTCTCGGCTGACGGCGCGCGGCTCGTCTCGGCCGGCTACGGCATCAATCGCGACGCGCTGGTCCACCAGGTCAGCGACGCAACCATGCTGGCCGACATCAGCACGGGGACCTATGTGACCGCTGCGACGATCGCCCCCGCCGGCGATATCGTCGTCACCGGTGAATACGACGGGTATGTCGATGTCTGGGACGTGGCGGGTGAGACGCTCATCCGGACGCTCGACCACGGCGGGCCGGTTCGCGCGCTCGCTTTCTCTCCCGACGGAGAGATTCTGGCAACGGCGGGACAGGGTATCTCCGGCGGCGTAAACAACATCAAGCTGTGGGACATCACCGACGGCACACTGCTGCGTGGCCTCGCGGCCGATGACGTCTATATCTCGTCAATTGCGTTCAGCGCTGACGGTGCTGTCCTGGTCTCGGCAAGCAGCAATTCCTCATATGAGCGCTACATCCGCTTCTGGGATGTTGCCGACGGCACACTGCTGAACGGCATCGCGGCCGGTGAGCCCGCGCTCACGGCTGTTCGCTTCGCGCCGGATGCGAGCCGGTTCGCGTACGGTCGCGCCGACGGCACGGTCGGCATTGCCGCCACGCCGGCCGGCGTAATCACCGCCGCGCCCTATGCGCGGGCCGGCTGGACGGCGTCGCTTTCGACGATCTTCCATGGCGTTACCGGCACGGTGACGATCCTCGACGAGAACTCGTTGCAGGTGGACAACTTCAGCTATGACGGAACCGCACCGTCGGTCTACTTCTACCTCGGCACGGAGGACACGCCCGCGGCCTTCGCCAGCGGGCTCGAAACGACGCCCAGGTTGACCCGCGCCTATAACAACGAGACGCTGTTCGTCGAGTTGCCACCCGGCGAGACGCTCGATGGATGGAACGCGGTCTCTGTCTGGTGCTCCGAGTTTGACGTGAATTTCGGCTCCGGCACGTTCGTCGAACCGGCAACGGACCCCACCGGGGACATGAACTGCGACGGCTTCGTCAATAACGGCGACATCGACGCGTTCGTGCTCGCAATCACCGACGAGGCGGCCTACAACGCCGCCTTCCCCGATTGCAATTACAACAACGGCGACGTGAACGACGACGGCTTTGTCAACAACGGCGACATCGATCCGTTCGTCGTGTTGCTGGGTAGCTGATTGGAAACGCCGTTCAGACAGGTGCCGGGCGCCGCGCATGCCGACGCAAGCAGCCGTCGTCGCGGCGCCCGGCACTCTGCTTGGATGACGTCTAAACGTGCCCCGGCGTGTCCACTTTCTCCCGCCTCTTGAATCCTGTCGCCGGCGGTGTTACAAGCACAATCTCCGGCCGGGATCGGGGCAGGGGCCCGCGATTTGCGGCCGGCTCACCATGTAACCACGCGCGATGGAGGTCCGCCGCCATGTTGATGCCGTATCGTCCCGAGCCGTACGTCAATTTCGCCGAAGCTGAACCACAGAAGAAGATGGCCGCGGCGCTGGCGTGTGTGAAGTCCCAACTCGGGCGATCCTATCCGTTGCGGATCGGCGAAAAGAAGATCGAGACATCGGAGACCATCAAATCGGTGAAGCCGGCCGACTACGACAACGTAGTCGGGTTTGTCTCCAAGGCTTCAGCGGCACAAGCCGAGCAGGCCATCAAGATTGCGGCCGAGACGTTTAAGACCTGGAGCCGCGTCGACCCGCACGCCCGCGCCAAGGTGCTGGTCAAGGCGGCGGCGATCATGCGCCGGCGTCTCTACGAATTGGCCGCCTGGCAGTGCCACGAAGAAAGCAAAAGCTGGATCGAGGGCTATGCCGATGTCTGCGAGGCAATCGACTTCCTCGACTTCTACGCCCGCGACATGATCCGGCTCTCCGGCCCGCAAGGCGTCACACCCTTCCCCGGTGAAGATAACGAATACCGCTATATGCCGCTGGGCGTAGGCGTCGTGATCCCGCCGTGGAACTTCCCGCTGGCGATTTGTTGCGGCATGACCAGCGCCGCCATCGTTACCGGCAACACCGTCGTGCTGAAGCCGGCGAGCACATCACCGGTGGTTGCGGCGGTAATGGCCGAAATCTTCGAGGAAGCCGGACTGCCGCCGGGCGTGCTGAACTTTGTGCCGGGATCGGGCGCACAGATCGGTGACACGCTGGTAGAACACCCGCTCACGCGTTTTGTCTCGTTCACCGGCTCGATGGAGGTCGGGCTGGGCATTTTCGAAAAGTGCGGCAAGGTTTCGCCCGGTCAGATTTGGCTCAAGCGATCGGTGCTGGAGATGGGCGGGAAAGACTGCATCCTGGTTGATGAAACCGCCGATATCGAGTCCGCCGCCCAGGCCGTTGTGGCGTCGGCGTTCGGATTTCAGGGCCAGAAGTGCTCGGCGTGCTCGCGCCTGATCGCCCACGCGGACATATATGACGCGTTGCTCGAAATGGTCGCGGAACGCGCCAAGCTGCTCACGATCGGCGATACGACCAGCCCCGAAAACATCTTCATGGGCGCCGTCATCGACAAAAACGCCCATGGCAAGATCGGCGAATACATCGAAATCGGCAAGCGCGAGGGCCGGCCACTGCTCGCCGGCACGCCGGTGCCCGAAGGCGGATACTTCATTCCCCCGACGATCATCGCCGACGTGGATCGCAACGCGCGCCTCGCCCAGGAGGAGATATTCGGGCCGGTGCTGGCGGTGATCAAGGCCAAGGACTTTGATGACGGCCTGGCGATTGCCAACGGAACGCAATACGGACTGACCGGCGCACTGTTCTCCAACGACCGCTGCCGCCTAGAGCGTGCCCGCTACGAGTTCCACGTGGGCAACCTGTATTTCAACCGCAAGTGCACAGGCGCACTGGTCGATGTGCAGCCCTTCGGCGGATTCAACATGTCGGGAACCGACTCCAAGGCCGGCGGGCGCGACTACTTGCAGCTCTTCATGCAGGGCAAGAGCATCACCGAGGCGTTTTAACGTCGCTATCCCGCGCGGCCGTTCGGCGCGTACAGCGTTGCAGTGTCGCAGACGGCGCTCCGTTCGCTGGCGATCGGCGGCGAGGTTCCGGCCGTTACACACTGCGCCGAAACATGTCGCGATATAAAGCCACTCTTTAGCCGGCGACTCCAGGCCAAACAGAACGCGGGACTAAGCCACCTCTACCGGCGTTTATCGGACGACAATATATTCCCTGACATTCTCAGGCCAAAATGGGAGGAAATCAGTACTATATAGTGCGCCAAACGGGTGCATCGGTATACCGGCCCGGCGGGCACAAAACGGAATGACAACGTGGAGGCTCCACCAAAATTGCGGCAGTCGTTGAACGACCGGGCGCCGGCGGGTGCCAACGGGCAGGCCGATTTCCACGCCGGAGAATTGCGCCTGACCGAAGACATGGCACGCATGATGCGCTGCTGCGCTTCGGCCCCGATCGCGATGTTGCTGCTGGATGACCAGGGCCGGTGCCTGTACATGAACCCGCGCGCCCAGGCGCTTGCCCGAGTTCACGACGAGCAACACGCCGGCTTTGGCTGGACCGATTGGATTGACTCCGCCGATCGCGCACGAGTGTTGAACGATCTCCGCCGCGCCAAAGGGGCGATCGACGAAGTCACCACCGAATTCCACGCCCACATGAACGGCGACCCGACGCGCTGGATAGCCCTGCGGACCGCATCGCTGGGCACTGCCACTGATGGTACGCCGTTGCGAATCGGCATCGCAGAGGACATCACCGATCGCAAACAGGCGGAGGAGGACGCCCAGCGACGCCAAGAGGAGTTGTTGCACGTCTCGCGCGTCAGCACGCTCGGCAAGATGGCATCCGAGATCGCCCACGAGCTAAACCAACCACTATCGGCGATCATCAATTATGCCAGTGGATGCGAGCGACGCATCGCCACGGAAGCCCGCGAGCCCATGGAGCTGCTTCCGGCGATCGAAGAGATGCGCGCCGAGGCCGAACGGGCCGGCCAGATCATCCGGCGCATCAGCGCCTTCGTCCGTAAGCAGTCACCACCCAGGGAAGCCGCGGACGTGAACCTGATCGTGCGCGATGCCCTGGCGCTGGCGGGAATATCGACCCAGCAACATCACGTCGCCATAGACCTCGGTCTGGCCGACGACCTGCCGCACGTCGAGGTTGACCGCATCCAGATCACGCAAGTGCTGGTCAACCTGGTCCGAAATGCGATGGAGGCCATGCTCGCCAGCGCGACGCCGTCACCGACGGTCACGGTGGATACGCGCCGGGCAGACGACGGCTTCGTCGAGGTGGCGGTTCGCGATGTGGGGCCCGGACTGGTTGGTATTTCCAATGAGCAGCTTTTCGAGTCTTTCGTGTCCACCAAGCCCGATGGCTTGGGCCTGGGGTTGTCAATCAGCCGCTCAATAATCGAAGCGCATGGTGGCCGGATCTGCGTGGCACCCAATTCTGACAGGGGTATCACTTTCCGGTTCACCCTGCCATCGGCTGAAGAGGAGCACTGACCATGAGCACGCCGACGGTTTTCATTGTCGATGATGATCCGGCGATGCGCAAGTCGCTTCGCTGGCTGACTGAGTCAGTCGGGCTGCGCGTAGAGACGTTTGCGTCGGCGGAGGATTTTCAGAAGACCTACGACCCGGCGCGCCCGGGCTGTTTGGTTTTGGATGTGCGTATGCCGGGCACGAGTGGCCTCGACCTCCAGGCTTCTCTGATTGAGCGTAACATCGCCATACCGGTCATCATCGTGACCGGACATGGAGAGGTTCAGTCGGCGGTACGCGCCATGAAGGCCGGCGCTATCGGGTTTGTCGAGAAGCCGTTCAGCGATCAGGAGCTGCTCGACCACGTTCACGAAGCCCTGGCCTATGACAATCAGATGCGTACCGAGCAAGTCAGCCGGCGCGACGTCGAGCAGCGTTACGCGCGCCTGACCCAGCGCGAACGCGAGGTCATGGCACTGATCGCCATTGGCCGGGCGAACAAGCAGATCGCCGGCGAGCTGGGGATCAGCCAGAAAACGGTCGAGGTCCATCGTGCCCACGTAATGAAGAAGATTGAGGCCACCAGCGTAGCTGAGCTGGTGCGTACGGCGCTTGCGCTCGAGCAGGCGAACGAAACGACGCAGAGGCACGCGGGCAACGGATAGCCATTCACCTGTCTTCGGGGGCAACGCCACGGTACAAATGTGGTGGGCCGCAAGCCCGCAACCGCTTCCGAGCCGCGCAATCGTTCACGTGCGGCCTCATGGTACAGACTCGCCGTGCTATTCCCCCATCGCCCGGTGCGCGCTGATCGCGCCGGTCCGGCGTGGCGCACCAGCGTCTCCAGCTTTGGTTTGCGTGTCGAGCCGACCTGCGGGACCGGCGGGTAAACTCGCCGTGTGCGACGCGACCAGTGGACGGCGGGCATGATGTCAGTAGAATCCGTGGTGCTCAGGGCTCAGGCGGTACCGATCACACGAAACCCGAACCAACAGGAGAGTTGAACATGTTGAATCTGCGCGCTCTGGCCATCTGCCTGGTCGTGTTATCGCTGGGTGCGTTACCGGGCATGACTCCCAGCGCCATCGCTCAGGATTCTCCATCCGCGGCTGCCCCTGCGGCGCAGACCGCCGGCGATCCCGCTGTCCCGTTGGAGGAACTGAAGCTGATGCTCCGCCCTCTGACCAAGGATGAGTTGGTGGTGGAAGCTGATGCCTGGCTGGCGCTGCTGAAGGCCAAAGTGGCTGAGATCAGCAAGTACGAGCTCGGCGTCAAGCACAAGAACAAACGGATCGAGCAAGCGCAACAGGAGACACCCGAGGAATCAACGCCGGAAGTGGAGGAACGGGCGGAGTTGCTCGAGGGCGTTAACACGCTCAATACGGAGCGCACCGCACTGATCGACCGCGTCAATACGGTGCTTGCCGCTCTCGAACTCAAGGGCGGCGACATCAGCGAATACGAGCTCTATGTGAAGGCCGTCGCCGGCATCACGATGGATGTTTCCGACGTACAGGCGACGTCGGCCGCGATCCTCGGCTGGCTGAAGTCACCCGAAGGCGGTATTCGCTGGGCAAAGAACATCATCCTGTTCTTCGTGGTGTTGGTGGTTTTCTGGGTGCTCTCGCGGCTCATCTCCAAGGCCATCGGCAAAGCCCTGGAACGTTCGCGAAACACCAGTGACCTGCTGCGCGACTTCGCCAGGACGTTTGTGCGCCGCGCCATCATGCTGATCGGCCTGCTATTCGCCGCCACCATGCTCGAGTTCAAAGTGGGTCCGCTGGTCGCCGTAGTGGGCGCTGGTGGTTTCATTCTCGCCTTTGCTCTTCAGGGCACGCTGAGCAACTTTGCCGCGGGGCTCATGATCCTGGCCTATCGTCCGTACGATGTCGGCGACGTGGTGAATGTGGCCGGCGTCCTCGGTACGGTCGAGTCGATGAGCCTGGTCTCCACGCAGATCAAGACGCCCGACAACCAGCGCGTGATCGTGCCCAACAACTCGATCTGGGGTGGCGTCGTCACCAACGTGACCGGGCTGCCGACGCGGCGTGTGGATCTCGTATTCGGGATCGGTTATGCGGATGACATCGGTAAGGCGCAACATATCCTGGAGGATATCCTCCGCGCGCATCCGCTGGTATTGGATGAGCCGGCCCCGGTCATAAAGCTGCACGAGCTGGCCGATTCATCCGTGAACTTCGTCTGTCGCCCCTGGGCCAAGACCTCCGACTACTGGACTGTATATTGGGATGTGACCCAACAGGTCAAAGAGCGTTTCGACGCGGAAGGCGTCTCGATTCCGTTCCCGCAACGAGACGTACACGTATATCAGGAGGCGTCGCCCACGGCGTAGAAGCACGCGCCGACCCATGCCGACGAGCAAGACGCGGTCCCCAAGACGTGGCACGGGTCTTCAACCGCTAAGAACAGCGGACCGCACCTCAGTGACGCGAGCCGGCAGCGGACTCTAGTCTTTCTTGGCGGCCCCGTTGTCGGCGTCAGATGTTTCGGATGAGCCAATGGTTGGCGCGCGGCCGCGCACACCGGTGGCGCGCGCGACACCGCGTCCCATCCGCCACCACCACTGATTGCGCAGCCGGCTCAGGTAGGCGCCGGTCACGCCGGAGCGTTCGGCCCGCTGGTTTTCAAGGGCGGCGTGTAGCTCCTGGGTTACGGTCTCGAGGTGACGGCGCTGGCCGTCGTGCCAGTCTTTGGCCTGTTGAAGCTCGCCGATCCATGCGCGCAGCTCGCTGATCACGTTTTCCTGCTCGCCCACGCGCGCCATGAAGTGTTCACGCTGCTGTTCGAGCCAGGCCTTGGACTCTTCGAGCTCGGCGGTCCAGGCCTTGTGTTCGCGCAGCACGCCCTGGGCACGATCGGCCGTGCTCTCCCAATTCGCAGACTGCTGCTCGAGCCAGGCCTTGGACTTCTCGAGCTCGGCGGCCCACGCGCGCAGCTCGGCAATCGTGCTTTCCTGCGCCGTCACCTTCGCGCGCGAGGCCTCCCACTGCTGCTCGACCCAGCCCTTGGCCTGTTCCACGTCACGCGTCCAGGCGCGCAACTCGTCGATGACGCGGCGTTGCGTTTCCGAGCCGGTGGCGTCCGCCGAATCCATCGCCGGGTGGTTCCACAAGCGTCCCGGACCGTTGGCGTTTTGGAGATTGAACAGCTCAGCTCCCCAACGCCGGTACGCATCCGGATAGGTTTGGGTGAGCAGATCGTGCAAGTACACGGCCTGATCATCGTTCATACTGCGGCGCATCGATCCTGGTCGAATGCGGTAATGCACGAGCGGTTCGGCCAGGCTTACGCCCACATAGCCGGCTTCGAGCATGCCGACCCAGCCGGCATAGTCCTCCAGCGCGTAGGCAAAGGCGGGGTTGTTTCCGCCGGCCGCCAGAAAGCCCGATCGCCGCACCACGCTCAGCACGCAGGTCATATTGTGCCCGAGCAGGTAGGGAAATTCCGCATTCCAGGCGGGCCAGATACCCGTGGTATTGTCGAAGTAGCGGACCCAGGCGAAGACGAAACCCACGTTACCGTACCGGTTGAGCACGTCCACGCCGCGGGCGAAGAAGTCGCGCTCGATCAGATCGTCAGCATCTACCAGCGCGATGAATTCGCCGCGCGCCAGGCGCACGGCGTTGTTGCGCGCCGCGGCCAGCCCCTGGTTGTCCGTGCGGACAATGCGCACTCCGGGCAGATTGCGCGCCTCGATCTCGGCAATCTTCCGAACGCTGGCCTCTTCCGTGCTGCCGTCGTCGATGATGATGACTTCCATCGGCGAATAGGTGCTTGCGCGAACACTGTCGAGCGTTTCGTCGATGTACTCGGCGAGGTTGTAGAACGGAATGACGACAGACAGCAGGCCGGGCGTCTCGGGCTCGTCCGCCACCAGCGCGGCCGGCACGGGCTGCGGCGTCTCGCGGCTGGTTGGGAAGGTCGTCGGGAAGACACTGCGCGGTTTGTGATTGTCGATAACGCGCTGGAAATGCTCCAGGCGGCGCGGCAGCACAAGCGCTGGATCACACAACGACTTGATGCGCTGCGGGGCGCGTCGCGCGATGTCCAGCCGTTGCGACGCGTCGAGGTCGAGCACACGCTCGAGTTGCCGATCAAGGTCGCCGGGCTTCTCCCAATCGAATATGAAGCCGTTGATACCATCCTCCGCCACCATTTCGGCCTGTCCGCCCTGCCGGGAGACCACGGCGACTTGTCCGGCGGCCATGGTCTCAATGGCGGTGTTGGGGAAGTTCTCCCAATGGCTGGGTATCAAGGCGGCCCAGGCGTTGCGCACGTGTGCGCGCACGTCGGTGAACTTGACCTGGCCAAGCAGATTCAGATTGCCGCTGTCGATCCACTTCTGGTGGCGGGCGCGGATCATGTCGCCGATCGTGCAGCCCTTCGGGGCGAACATGACGTCACCGCCGATCATGTTCAGCCGGAAATCGCGGCCCTGCTGCCACAGACGCGCACAGGCGTCAGTCAAGCCGGTAACGCCCTTGCGCCATTCGAGCCGTCCGACATACACGAGCTCGCCGGGCGTGCCTTCAGCGGGCGGGCATTCGTAGTCGGCAATGAAGGGATACGGGATTCGCTCAATCGGGAAGGCGCCGTTGAAGGTCTGCGCGACACAGCCTTTCAGAAACTCGCTGGGGCTGAGCACGGCGTCCGCCGCCGTCAGGCAGAACTTCTCCATCTGGCCGAGCCAGTAATCCGGATTGCGGTAACGCGGTTCCTGGTTGATTCGCATGAGGTCGAACATTGCGCTGTGCATGTGCGCGATGATCGGGATCTCGCTGAGAGGAGTGCGCTCGGACAGCTTGCGTTGCAACAGGTAGTAAGGAAGTGCGGCGAACTCCTGGCTTTCGATGACGTCGGGGGGACCGAGCTCGTCGATCAGACGCAGCACTTCCTCGGCCAGTTGATAGCTGAACGCCGGCCAGTACGCCATGATGTTGTATGGATAAGCCGGATGCTCGTCCGGTTGGCTGCTGCGTGGGGCCTCGGTCAGCCGCTCGTAGCGTGGCACGACGCCAATAGCCCGAAACCCGGGCGCCACGAGCTGATCAGCCGCTTTGTCCGTCCGGTATATCACGACAGCTTCGTGGCCCGCGGCCCCCATGGTGCGCGCGAAGTTGTCCACGTAGCGCGCGATCCCGCCGGCGAACTCGTGGGGCAATTCGGACGTCAGTATCCAGACCCGCATGCAACCTACCTCCCTGGAATATGCCGGCTAAAGAGGCCGGGGCATAGCTGACACCCGTGCCCATTGGGCCAACAGCAGCAGACGCGCAGCCCGCCCCCCTGGCCGGCGACAACTTCTGTCAGCGCAATTCTACCCCTGCCATCTGCCTATATTCAGCGGAATCGCCGATTCTAGCAACCCCTTTCACGGCCGCGGGGCCCGCCGTGTGGCTATCCCGGAGCGCAAGGCCGGCTCTACGGAAAGGGTCCAACGCAGATATTACGCGTCCGGCGGGGAAGCAAGTCGGTGCCGCGGCGGGTTGCTACTCCCGCTGCGGGGGTACGCACAGCTCACCCGTCAGCGTAGTGAAGCATTGGCCGGATATGGCGACGCGGTAGCTGGGGTCAGCCCGTTCGACCAGCACACGCACCAACCCACAGCGCCCCGCCGGCTCGCCTTGCAGGCAGTTCAGGACTGCGCGTCCACGCGTAAACGGAACCAGCTCCTGGGACACCAATAGCGACGCAAGCGGCCCGTGCACACTTCCGGTGACCGGGTCTTCGTTGATGCCGACCGCCGGCGCGAAGAACCGCGATTCGACGGTCGTCGTGCGGCTCACGGTATCCAGTGTGCTCACGCAGTACCCGCGCACCTGGTTCTCAGCGCTCCAGCGCGCCAACTCGACGAACCGCGGTTGCATGTCGAAAAGTCGCCGGCGGCTCGATATTGTGAGGATCACGTCGTTGTCGCGTGTACGCGTGATCGGAATGCCGGGGACGATGTCATCAAGCGCCAGGCCCAGTAACTCACACGTGCGCTTGAGGTTACCACGGTCAGGCTTCAACCCCGCGTCGGGCATGCGCAACCACCAGACTGTGGCGTCTTTCGCCCGGTCGAGCACTTCGCAATAGAGCTTGAGTTGACCGGCGAGCGTGTCGAAGACGACTTCTCGGTCGGAAGCCGCCAAGCTCGGGTCGACGCAGCCGGCATCCGCCAGGGCGTGGATCGCGGCGAGCGTGGCGTGGCCGCAGAACTCGACCTCGCTGGTCGGGGTGAACCAGCGTAAGTGCATGGGGCGGTGCAGGTCGTTTGTCCGGCTAACAAACGCGGTCTCGCTGGCGTTGATCTCACGCGCGATAGCCTGCATCTGGAACTCATCGAGTTCATCGGCATCAATGACGACACCAGCCGGGTTGCCGGAGTACGGGCGGGCCGCGAACGCGTCGATCAGGCGAAACTGCGCGGCTGTGGGCATGGTTTGCTCCTGTGCGGCATGGTCAAAATGGGCGCACGACAGTGGCGCAGTCTAACCGGTGGGCTGCAATTCGGGGATAGGTGGGGCCGGCGCTGTGAGCGGGCGCAATTCACTCCGACGGGGAGGCCGTCAGCAGTTGGACGAATGCGTCGATATCGCCGTTGTTAGTCGCGCCGTCGTAGTTGCAGTCTCCAGACATGATGTCACAGTCCGGATAGGTCATTGCGTATAGCTCGGCCGACGTGATAGCGAGGACGAAGGGGTCGACATCGCTGTTGTTCGCATAACCGTCACAATCAAGGTCGCCCCTGTCT
The DNA here is from genome assembly GCA_963675745.2 of Phycisphaerae bacterium. Classification (GTDB taxonomy): domain Bacteria; phylum Planctomycetota; class Phycisphaerae; order UBA1845; family Fen-1342; genus JAFGRR01. Next base: position 7,646 of record CAXXWX010000009.1, on the reverse strand, counting down.
GGTCCAGGGACGAAGGTGACATCGGGGATGCGCCCGGTACCCGGGCCGCCGGCGCCGACGACGCGTTGTGGTACTGGGGGGTTCAGACCAAAGTAGACCATGTCCCCCTCGTCGCCGCCCTGGGCGGTGATCTTCGCGGCGCTGACGGCGAAGTAGATATCCCCGTCTCCGGCGGTCTCGACGTCCACATGTCCAAGCAGGTATGACCCCACCCACGTACTCGCGCCTTCGTCGTATTCACTCCAAGCCAGCGTATCGCCCGGATCAGCCGCGTAATCTCCATAGGCGGGCGTATAGCCGAGTTGTAACAGCCAAGTCCCGCTGACTGCGTAGGCGTCCAAGCTGCCTGTGGGCTGAATTCCGATCGGGTTGTCCGGCTCACTTCCGCCCAGTGCGCCGTTCTGCCAGCGAAACTTCTTGTAATCTTCCCAGGTCTGCCCTTTGCTGCCGGTTTCGGCACCCATGTTCGGGTTGTAAAGCACGCCGTCAACGACGGTGACATCGCCAACCTCGACGAAGTCCAGCCCCATGCCGTTGAACCTCGTGCTGTCGTACATGTCGATGTTGGCCCAGATGTAGACACGTTTGATGCCAGGTTGCGTGAAGGGGATTTCCGGTGCCTGAGGTTCCCAGTCACGAATTATGTCGTAGGAGTTGAAGTAGATATCGATGTCCGTGGCACGGGCCCCCCCGACAACGGCCAGCAGGCATATCAGCGCACCGACGCGTTCGCACATTGCTGTTCTTCCCTGTTGTCACCATCACCAGCCTGATCAGGCCGGATACCGACGTCGCGAATGAACATCGCGATCGCCACACGCAAATAGCACCACGTGCCGCATGGAGACTGGACGGCTTCAGACCCCAGTCCTGCCCTCGGACACCTGAGGATACCATTTGCGGTTTGAATAGTCCAGATTGACCGCCTCTGCCGCGCCCGTGTCGCCGCTGACCTGTGTTCCGGAACGGGCGCGTCTGCGAGGTCCGTATAACCACTTGCCGCAACTATCCCCGTAGTAGTGTTGATTACGGGCTCGTGGAGCGCCTCTTGGGAGGCTCGGGCGCATGGTAGGCCGCCAGTGAGTCACTGGAGACAACTACCAGACAATCCCGTGCCCACAGCAGCCGGCACATTTGGCGTGCATCGCGGGAGGGCGCCCGGAGACGAGCTTCCGCCAGCGGCGCCTGCTGCGGGCCGGTCGGTAAGACACGCCAGGTCAGTGTACCTTCGGTCTCGGTGATGGCGTGAATCACGTCGCTACAGAGCGTAGCCGTGGATATCGAATCCACCGACGAGTATTCACGCCGCGTAACACCGTCGCAAGCGCGGAGCAGCAGCACGTGGTGGTCGTCGCGGATCAGCACTTCATCCGTGAACAACGCCAGGCGGTGATACGCCGACCGTGCCGCATCGCCGGGCCGCGTCCAGACCAAGCGCGCGCTCTGCACTCCGTATGCGTGTACGCCGCCAGTGAGGTCGGCAAAAACCAGCAACGGCTCTGACTCCGGCAACCCGACGGGTTGATGCAACGTTACCGTCGCGGCTCTCGGCGCGGCGGCCAGCGCGCACTGACGAACCGACGCGCTGTGTTCAGCATGTAACTCGATGTGGTCCAGCCAGACCGCGAGCAACCCCGCGGCGCAAGACCCACTCCACACCGGCAGCGTCCGGGCTATGCGGCGCGGCGGCAATGGCGGCGGCCCTGTGGCACGCACGTCCAACCAGAGCAGCCGCGCGTCTGGACCTTGCTTGAGAAGCAATGCAGCGCGTGTGGGCGTTGCGCTGAAGAGACACCGGGCAATCGGCCCCACCCACACGGTGTAGCGTGGTGCCGCATCATCAGTGTTGAATCGCGTTATGCGCCCGTCGTCACGCACCGCAACAACATCCGCACCAAGAGCGGCGACCAGGATGATGCGCTTGAGAACTTCCGGATCGTGCTGAAACTGCTCGCCGGGGAATGCCTGGCCAAACGCTCGATGTGTCACCGCCTGATCCTGCTTTCCGCCCCCGCTACCTGGCGGCGCAGTGACGTCAAACGCGTGCAGGCTGAAGTGATCGTAGCAGTAGAAACGCCAACCGCCGGTCAGTGGTGAGAAGCCCTGTCCCAGCTTCAACCCGGGCCCCGCGCTCAGCTTACGCTCGAATAGCGGGCGCCCGCTACACGGATCCACAACGTGCAGGTGGCGATCCCGATCCCAGACAACCAGCAGCGGGGAGTCGTGAGGCCCGGCAAGCTCGGCCCAGTCAATCCTGGCATCCAAGGTCCGTGTGAATGTGGGCTCGATCGTGTTTGTTTGCCCGGACACGGTAATGACCGGGATCATCACGAGCAGGATGCAGACGCCGCGCATGCGCGCCGCGACTTGTGGCGTTGTTGTCTGCGGTGCTCCGCGACATTGTGGCATGGCACGTCTCTCCGCGGCGCTGGGCACGTCAGCACGCGTGATGCAACAAGTAGTCTCGCACAGCACGCCGGAGGTTCGGCTCTGTCTGAGCGATTGCGACGCTGAGCGGCGTAGCGGCATCACTGATCTGGACCAGGTCTTGCAGCAACAGCCGAGCGGCCAATTCCGCCGGAGTCTGCCCGGGCGCCACTTTGATGGTGCCGCCGAACGCCACGACGGGAGTCCGCGTTGTCCGTGCCAGTTCGGCAAGAGCGCCGACGACCTTGCCGTGCTGCGATTGGGCATCGATGCGGCCTTCGCCGGTGAGGCATAGCGACGACTCGGAGAGCTTCTGTCTCAGATCGAGCTGATCGGCCACAACGTCAAAACCACGCTCGATCGCAGCGCCGCCGGCGGCCATGAGTCCGGCGGGCAAACCACCGACGGCACCACCGCCGGGGACGTCGGCAACATCGGCCCCGGTGGACTGTGCCAACACCTCTGCCCAGTGCCGCAGATTGGCCGCCAGTTGTCGCACCTGTGATTCACTCGCCCCCTTCTGAGGGCCGAAGACAGGCGCGGCCCCATCGGGGCCGAGCAACGGGTTGGTGACATCAACCAACACGGTGATCGCCACGCGCGGCGGGGGTGTCGGTGCCTCGATCGCGGCAACCTGTGACAGTTGGCCGCCGCCCGCCGAGACGGTAACTTCGCTACCCCGCGAGTCGCGCAGCTTCCATCCCAGCGCCTGGAGGCAGCCCGCCCCGCCATCAACGGTCGCTGAGCCACCGACGCAGAGCATGATCTGCCTGGCGCCCATGTCGATCGCGGCGCGCATGAGCTGCCCCGTCCCGTAGGAACTGGCGCGCAGCGGATCGCGCTCCTGCAACGTGAGCAGGTGCAATCCGGATGCTTCGGCCATCTCGACGATGGCCAGCGCGCGGTCGGCGACCCACCACCAACGTGCGCTGACCTGACGGCCGAGCGGGTCGCGCACAGTGAGTGTGCGCGGCTGTCCGCCAAGTTGCGCCGCGAGAATCGGGCCGGTACCATCACCGCCGTCCGCCAGTGGAACACACGTGACGTTGGCGGCGGGCAACGCCTCACGCGCGGCGGAAGCCATCACACCGGCGATGGTCGGTGCATCGAGTGCTTCCTTGAACTTGTCCGGGGCGATGAGGATGTTCACTCGGCTCTGTCGCTATCAGTGGCCCCGCGCCGGGGCCCCTGATATCGCAGGTAGCCGCGGCGCGAGTCCGACCGCAGGAATTCGACCAGGCGACGGCCGGGGCCGGTCGTCACCAACTGCGAGACCTCTTCAACCGCCTTCGGGAAGTGCATCCCACCGCGATAGAGAATGTGGTAGCACCGGCGAATCTCCAACCGTTCGGCTGCCGAGAGCCCGCCCCGCCGCAGGCCGACGGTGTTGACTCCCGTCACGCCGCGCGGGCCAACGAGCATGAATGGCGGAACATCTTTGGCACACGGGCAGTTGCCGCGCAGCATGACCATCTCACCAACTCGGGTGAACTGGTGGACGCCGGCGCCCCCGCCAACGAATGCGCGATCACCGACATGCACGTGCCCCGCTAGCAAGCCGGCATTAACGATCACCACGCTGTCGCCGACGACACAGTTGTGCGCAATGTGGCCGGTAGACATGATCATGCAACCACTGCCGACAAGCGTGGTGCTCTCGGGCGTCGTACCGCGGTGAATGCTGGCGTGCTCGCGCACGATCGTGTCGTCGCCGATGTGGGTGTAGCTCGGCGAACCGTCGAACGCGACATCCTGCGGCAGGTGGCCGACGACAGCGAAGGGATGAACCTGGACGCGAGCGCCCAGCGATGTACCCCAGCCGATAAAGCCATGCGCCCAGACACGCGCCTGCGGACCAATCGTCGTGTGACCTTCGATAACTGCGTAGGCGCCGATGTCCGCCGTGGGGTCGATGACGGCCGTGGTATCAACAATGGCTGTGGCGTGTATCGGCATCTATCCCTGAGACCTGCACGGTGAAAGCTGAAAACTCGCCCCCGACGACTAGTAATCCAGGCTATCGATCAGGCGTTTCATCTCGCGGACGGCTTCGCGCAGGCCCACAAAGACGGCACGGGCGATGATCGAGTGCCCGATGTTGAACTCGGTGAAGCCCGGGATCGCCGCCACCGGGTCTATGTTGCGGTAGGTCAGCCCGTGACCGCCGTGGACTATCAGCCCGGCGTCGATGCCAACTTCGACACAATGGTCCAACCTGTCCAGGGCGCGTGTGCGCGCGCGGTCGGTTTTGGCGTCGGCGTATCCCGCCGTCCAGAGTTCGACCGCATCGAATCCACACTCGGCGCAGACGGCGATCTGATCCTCGAGCGGCTCGATAAACGCACTGGTCTCGATGCCCGCGGCCTTGAGTTTCTTCACGACGGGCGCGATACGCCGGCGGAGCTTCTTCACATCCAGCCCGCCCTCGGTGGTAAGCTCTTCGCGGCGCTCGGGCACCAGCGTGGCCTGTGTCGGCTTGAGCTTCAGAGCAATGCGCACGATGCCGGGGTTGATTGACATCTCCATGTTGAGCTTGGTGGCGACGGTTTGTTTGAGCAGCTCCGCGTCGCGGTCGTTTATGTGCCGACGGTCTTCGCGGAGATGAAAGGTTATGCAATCGGCGCCGCCGAGCTGAGCTTCGACGGCCGCCCAGACGGGGTCGGGCTCGTCGGTCAGCCGGGCCTGCCGAATCGTCGCCACGTGGTCGATGTTTACGCCGAGTCCTGCCATGGTCGGGTGACCTCCTTTCGAGCGTGTATCCTACGTGCCCGCGTGCCTCCGCACCATATGTGCCGGCCGGCGCCCGTGGCCGCCGCGCGTGACAATCGACCGGCGGTCGGGTCCAATGCCGCACATGAACATCGCACGGACGATTGCCGAGGTGCGCGCCGCGGTGGGAGCGGCACGCGCCGCCGGCAGCCGCGTCGGTTTCGTGCCGACCATGGGCGCCTTGCACCGCGCCCACGTTTCACTGATCGATGCCGCGCGACGCGATGGCGCCTACACGGTGGTCAGCATCTTCGTGAACCCCACACAATTCAGCCCCGGCGACGACTATGAGCGGTATCCACGCACGGAAAAACAGGACCTGGATGCCTGCGCTGAGGCCGGCGTTGATCTTGTGTTTCTGCCGGGGGTCGAGGACATGTACCCACCGGGCTCGGTGACACATATACACGTTGAAACACTCACCGAGCATCTCTGCGGGCCACGACGTCCCGGGCATTTTGACGGCGTGGCCACGGTCGTCACCAAGCTGTTCAACATTGTCCAGCCGGACGTGGCGTATTTCGGCGAGAAGGACTTGCAGCAATTGCAGGTCATCCGTCGCATGGTGCGCGACCTGGATATGCCGATCACCATTGTCGGTTGTCCCACCATTCGTGAGCCCGATGGACTGGCGGTCAGCAGCCGCAACGCGTATCTGACCGCGGCCGAGCGACAACAGGCGACCTGCCTTCATACGGCGCTGTTGGCGGCCCGCGACATGATCCTGGCCGGCGAGCGTGACGTGGGTCGGGTTACCGATGAGATTCGCCGCGTCATCGAGGCGGCCGGGCCGGCCACGATCGAATACATCAGCGTCGTCGAGCCGGACACTGTCCAACCGGCGCGGATCATTCCCGCGCGCGCCGCAGTCGCCCTCGCCGTACGCATCGGCAACACCCGCCTGATCGACAACATCCAAGTCAACTCCAACGCCGACATCAAATAGGCCGCCCAGTCCCCGGCCGCCTCGTTGCCTCGTTGCCTCGTTGCCTAGTTGCCTCGTTGCCTAGTTGCCTAGTTGCGTAGTTGTCCGCCTCCCCCACACCTGTACGCTCCGGCGCCTGCCGGGTAGGATTGACGGTCTGGCATGCACGTGCGGCACTTGGAGGCCTGTTTACGCCATGATGCAATACATATTCACAATCCCGGGGATAAACTTCAGCATCCCATCGTATGGCTTCATGATGATGGTGGGGTTTCTCGCCGCGATCATCTGGGCCGGACGCCGCGCGCAACGCTCGGGCGCTGATCCCGAAGTGATCCTGAACTGCGGGTTTGTCGCACTGGTGGGCGGCGTGGTCGGCGCGCGGGCCATGTACGTCATTCATTACTGGGAGAACTTCGAGCGCAGCAGCGTGGCTTCAACGATCATCGCCATCCTGAACATCACTCAGGGCGGGCTCGAGTTCTACGGCGGATTTATCCTGGCCATGGTCGGTGTCGTCGCCTACATGGTGCTTTGGAAACACTCGCTGCGCTGGTACATCGACATCATCGCGCCGTCGGCCATGCTCGGGCTGGCGTTTGGGCGCGTGGGGTGTTTTCTGAACGGCTGCTGTTGGGGCGGTGTCTGCGATCTGCCCTGGGCGATGGAATTCCCCATGGGCAGTCCCCCGATGGTCAAACAATGGGTGGAAATGGAACCGCGGGCGGCACTTCCCGCCGAGTTGATCTACGCCCACCCGACGGGGTATGCCCTGCCGGTGTCGCGCGAGAGCCTGCGCGCCAGTGAAGCCAAGATCGCGCAGGCCGCCACCCAGCAGGAGCAGGCGGAGCGTACGGTCGCCGGTATTCAGCGCAAGCTGGCCCTTGCCGCCGGCACACCCGAAAAGTCGGCCCTCGAAAGGCAACTCCGACAAGCGTCACTGGAGCGTCTGCGGGCCCGGTCGAATCTGGGCGATGTCCGGTCGTTGATGAAAAACTATGGGATGACGTTCCCCGAGCTGAAAGCGCGGGCGGCGCACCATCACTCGGCCCCGGTTCACCCCACACAGCTTTACTCGGTCGTCGCGGCCCTGCTGCTCGCCTTGTTCCTGGATCGGCTCTATTGGCGCCGCACACGCGATGGACAGGTGATCTGCACGCTGCTGCTGGTGCAACCGATCATGCGTTATCTGATCGAGGTGATCCGCGACGACAATCCGCTCGACACCATGGGATTCACCATATCCCAGGCACTCGCCATCGCGCTGACGCTGGTCGGCGTTGGCGGCTTTCTGATTCTGCGGGCCCTGCCGCCACGCTCACCCCGCGCGCGGCTGTTTGTCCCCGAGACCGAGGAGTCGGCCAAGAGCAAGGGCAAGACCGCCACGGCGTGATGCGGCGTTGATCGACCGATCCCGCGTGCTTGTTGTCGGCGGGTAGTTCCGGCACTTGAGGCAGGGCGACTTGTCGCCCTTGACACGCCGCGCCGCGTGCGCCACTATTGAGGGACTCGGTCCTGCTAGCGG
>CAXXWX010000008.1:0-5886 GCA_963675745.2 Phycisphaerae bacterium | reverse complement strand
CCGTGCAAAACGGGATCAGGGCTATGCCCGCCAGCCAGTGCGCAGCCTCAAAGATCGCCACGCTCAGCGACAGACCGAGGACCACAGCCCAATCGCCGGACGCCTCGAGCATCAGCAGCAAAAATGCCGCAAACGGTTCGCGAAGATGTTCCGACAAGCTCAACGGCGGCAGGCCCTCGTCGCGCATATTGCTCTGCGAGACGCTTGTCACCGTCGCGAAGAACGTCCCGAAGAAATAGACCAGGCTCAAGGCATGCGCCACGTATGCCGCGGCCCAACTCGACACAGCCAGGTGCGGCCCCATCCGCCGGGGAAAGAACACCCCGACCAGCCCCGCGGGCAGAGCGAACAGCCAGTGAATCCGCCGAGCGCGCACACACGCAACCGCCGGCAGCGGTGGATATGTCTCCGCCACAATCTCCGGTGCTTCCTGAATGCCCGCAGAAACGGCATCTACCATAAGCTACTCATCCGCCGCCGGGCGGTCGCGCGTGTACTCGTAGGTCAGGCCTTCGTCGGTGTTCGTGAATCTGACGCCGAAACGCGAAATGCAGTCTGGCTCGCGGATCCTGTCCGAGCGCAGTTCAAACGCATCCACTCCCGAACACCGGTAAACGAAGTCCGCATTCGTCAGAAGGTCCATCGGCAGTTCCGCAAGATACTCAGGCGCGAGTCCGGCGAGTTCATCTGGATACTCGCCGTGCTCTGCCGTGTAGGCCGACAGTGACACCATCACGACGGCCGCCCGTCGCCACATCAGTTCCAGGACCGCGGCAGCCACGCATTCGGAATCAGAGTTGCTATGCATGTCTGCAAGCGGACCATCAAGCAGGCTCAATCGCGCCCGCGCTGGCTTCAGCGTGGCCACGATCTCGTCGAGATCGACATCGTCCACTCTCCGGAGTGAATCACCCAGGCCAGCGAGCTTGGCCGCCACAGTCCTCCGGTCATTGAACAACGGCGAGGCGATATTCCACAATCCGCAGCGTGTCTCTGAGGCGTTTGAGAATCCGATCCACGACGACCGCGGGAGACTGGAGATCACCAGCCACCCGTTGCCCTGTCCGTCGTCGGTATAGTGACGGTCAAGCAACGCCCCCGCTTCGCCACCCAGCGCAGCATCAAGCAGGGTCTCGGACAATGACAGCGATAACTGGCCGCTCAGTAGGTGGATCATCTCGTCCGCGACGGCGCGCGGCAGATCAACCTCCCGGGACAACTGGCACAACTCCATCGTCGCCAGCGCGTCGGTCGTGTAGCCAAAGGCTCCGAATTGCTGCACCGACGATTCCAGTACGATCGCCGCCCGCAGATCAGACAACGCCCCAGCCAAATCCTGCCGGCCAGCGTGCTTCAGCCGCACCCGCGCGGTCAGCGCCGCCACGGCTGCATTCCCCTTGTACCGGGCGGTCCACTCATCGCCGAAATGTGCGACGGCTGCCGTCTTGAGCGACAATCGTGCCGGCGCGTGCAGTTGACCGCACAAGCCAACGACCTGATCGAGCAGTCCGGAGACGTTGCTGGACGTGAGGTGCTTGATCACGTCGGCTAACACACGCCGCGCTGCCGGGTCCCATTCTCCCTGTAGGGCAACGCACAGCGGATCCGGCTGCCCCCACCCTCCCCGCGGCCCGCGACCAATCGGCACGTACGGCGGCAGCGCCGCCATTGCGTTCACCAGTTCACTAACCGCCGCGTTTTCTTCCTCGACCGCTGCCCGGCCCTCTTGCAGCGCCGCCGGCGGTGTCGTCCAGCGCACGTAGGCGAACCATGAGAACCAGCTCAGAAAGAGCAGCCACGCCGCCAGCCGCAGCCAGCGCCAGTGCCCGCGTTTCGTAGGTGTCGGTTGCTTGCTCGGCTCCCCTGCACTCATCGCGCCACCCCTTGCACTTGCACTACCACTGCTTGTACAGCGCGAGTCCCGTCGCGCCCGTTTGCGGGTCGGCAAACGGCAGCACCTGCATGCCAAAGATCTCCGGGAACTCGGCCTTCCCGTCCTTCGCGATCGACGTACCCACGATGTAGCCCATCATCGCGCCGAAAACGACGTCGGAAAAGTCGTGAACGCGCGAGTCCAGCCGCTGATAGCCGACCAGCCCCGCCAGCGCCAGCGACGGCACGCCCACCAGCGGCCCATAGTGCTCGTTCAGCACCCCCGCCACGGTAAACGCGCTCGACGTATGACCACTCGGCCAGCCCTGGCTATCGCCGTCCGGCGTACGCGTGTTGGCCGCCGCCTTGAGCAGCAGCGTCGAAACGCCATTGACCGCCAGCGCCTGCGTCAGCGACTTGGCCACCTCGTGCTGTTTCATATCCTGCGTCAGCGTGCTCGTCAGCCAGAGCACACCAGTGGCGGCGAAGTGTGTGCCCGGGTGGCCGAGCAACTGGAGCGGCTCGTCGAAATCGCCGAGTTGACGATGCCCACGCGTCCGGCGGCGAATGGCGTCGTCCACGCCCGTTTCGCGCAGCGTGACACTCGCACCCATCGTCGCCGTCAGCACCAGCGCGTTCTCCAGGTCCCAGAACGACGTCTTGAACCCGCGCCAGAAATCGCGTCCGCCCAGCGCCTTGGCCTCGTGCCCCATCTGGTGCCACACGTTCTTGCGCCAGTACCCCGCGGGCACCCCCGGCCGGCTGGCGATCGGCTGCGACGCCGGCGCATCTTCGAACAAGTCGAACGAGCCCAGCGTCAATGGACCGTCAGCGGCTCCGAGGTCCACCGCCGGCGCAGAGACGCCCATATCCGCCAGTTCGCGCCCGACGGCCACAATCTGCGCATCGGCGTTCTCGTCGGCGACGTGTCCCGTCCGGTAGCGTTCGATCGCGTCCCGCACGGTCAGCTCATCGGCGTACGTGGTTCGCTGCGCCGTACACCCGGCCAGCGCCCCCAGCCACAGCCCGGCGACGCCAAACAACACGACCTGCACACCCATTCGGTTCATGCGCTGGTTCACGGTTATCTCTCCGGTGATTGCCTGCATCGGACCGGACCGCCCAGATGCCCGCATTCTAATCTCGGCATCGCCGACTCGCACGCATCCAACCGCCGCCGGTTTCCATAGATTGTCTCCAGAAGTAGATTACGGCAATGGATTGTCAGCAGCGGTGACTTTCTGGGAGCCATGCATGGATATTCGCGAACCCCGCCGCGTGTCGCTCGCAAGCCTGCCTACGCCGCTGGCCAGGCTGGAGCGGCTCGGGCGAGAATTGGACGGCGCGCAGATCTGGATGAAGCGCGACGACCTGACCGGCCTCGAGCTCTCCGGCAACAAGGTGCGCAAGCTGGAGTACGTCCTCGCCGACGCGCTGGATGCGGGCTGCGATACGATCGTCACCGAGGGGACCGCACAATCCAACCATTGCCGCGCGACGGCCGCAGCCTGCGTCAAACTCGGCCTCCAGGCCGTACTGCTGTTCCGCCCCGAGGCAGTCGGCGAGCCGCAGGGTAACGAGCTGATCGACGTGCTCTGCGGCGCGCAGACTCGCTCGTACCCGCGCGACGAGTTCGAGCGTCGCCGAACGGAGATCGTCGATGGTGTGCTGAACGAATTGCGCGCCGCCGGCCGCCAACCGCGTTACACGCCCTCCGGCGCGTCGGAGCCGCTCGGCTGTTGGGGTTACTTGCGGGCGGTCGCCGAACTCGATGAACAGTTGCGGGCGGCGGGGGTCGGCGCGTGCGATGTGGTCGTACCGCTTTCTTCCGGCGGTACGTATGCGGGGACACTATTGGGCAAACTGCTGCACAGACGCGAAGACTGGCACTTGTGGGCGGTTCCTGTCAGCGATGACGTCGCGTTTCATCGGACGGCGATAGCACAACTCTGCCGCGCGGCGATCGCGCAGTTCGACCTGCCGATCGAGTTTGACGAATCGGCGCTGCGATTCATCGACGGCTACGTCGGCGAGGGTTACGCCATCCCGTACGCGCAGGAGATCGAGGCGATTCAGCTTCTGGCCCGGACCGAAGGCATCCTGCTCGACCCGGTCTACACCGGCAAGACATTCTGCGCCGTGCTCGACGCGATCCGCAGCCGCCGCTTCGGCCACGAGCGTCCGGTCGTCTACATCCACACCGGCGGCGCATTCTCCAACTTCGCCTGGCCGGAAGTGCTGTTGAAAGGACTCGCGCGCAACGGTTGACGCCGCAGTCAGAGCCCCCAGCGCAACGGTTCGACACGCATCCGTCCCCCACGGCAAGCTGTGCGACACCCGCATGCACTGTGGGTGGCCCACCGCTTCAGCGGTGGGGAACACGAATCGTAGGCCAGCCTCGCACACCCCGCCAAGGCCGCGTCCCCCGCAGCCTTCGTTGGCCAACGCGTGCGCCGCCCTCGCTCGCCCCAATGGGGCGAAGGACAGCTTCCACGAATGCAGCGCGCAAGGGGCCGCATCTCTTGGCGAGACGCGGCCCTGTTATTGTCTCCGTCTCGTCGTCGTGCTACTTCGCGCCGGCGGCGGCGAGTTCGTTCACCCAGCGCTCGCCGTTCTCGGGGCCCGCGGCGGGTTTCTTGCCCGCGGCCTTGCGCATGCGAAAGCCCTGAAGGATGCTGAGCATCTGCTGGGCGATTCCCATCCACGTGAAGCTCGCCCGCGCCTTCTGCGAGCCGAACTTGGCCAACTGGCCGGCGACGCGCTGATGCTGCAACGCCGTGCAGATCGCGTGACCAAACGCCTCGGGATCGAACGGGTTCGCGTACAACGCTTCGAGGCCCCAGGTCACCTGCTCCCACAAGCCGCCCTCGGTCGTCACGACCGTCGGCGTACCGCAGGCCATCGCTTCCACCGCCGTCATGCCAAACGGCTCGTAGCGGCTGCTCAGGGCAAACACGTCCGCGAGGCGATAGTGATCCGCCAGCTCATCGTCCGCAATGAAATCGCGGAACAGAACGCGATCTTCGATGCCCAGTTCGCGGGCGATGTCCTGCAACTCCGCGATCTGCTCTTGCTCACGCTCACTCGGCTGGGTTGAGCCGACCGCCAACAGCAGCTTCGCGTCTTCGACCCGATGGAACACGACCGGCATCGCCCGCACCAGCAAGTCGTAGCCCTTGTTGTGCGCCATCCGCCCCAGCGCCAACACAATCGGGCCCTCATAGCCATACTGGCGTTTGAGCGCCAATCGCGAAGCAAACGACACCGGGAAGAACTTCGAGTCGTCGTAGCCCGGCGGAATCACATAGATCTTGTCCTGCGGGATGCCGTAGTCGTTGCCCATCAGGATATCGCGCTGCGCGGGCGTCGTGGCAATGATCGCCTCGCACTCGTCGTAAATAATCTTCTCTTCGCGGATCCGCTGGCGGAAGTTGTACTTCCGCTCGTTCTCCGCCGGATCACCATCCATGTTGTCGCGCTTCCACGAGCCGATCGAGTGCGGCGTGTGGACGTGCGGGATCGTGAGCCGATTGGAGAGCGCCTGCCCCGCCAAACCAGCGTCCCAATAGTGGCTGACGATAAAGGAATAGCGCAGGCGTTTCGAATGCACGTAGTGCCGCACGTTCTCAACCCATTCCGGGATGTGATCGCACAGCGTCTCCTTCGGGATGAAGTCCGCCCCGCCACACGGGAAACGCAGCACACGCGTACGCTCATCGACTTCCTCGACGGCGGGCTGACCTTCGAAGCGCCGCGTGAGAATGTCAACGGAGTAGCCCATGCGGGCCAGGCACTTGCTCAGTTCGAGCACATAGACGACCTGCCCGCCCGTATCGGGTTTGCCGAACTCCGGTTCCGCGCCCACGTAACCGTGGGTCGAGATCATCATAATGCGCTGTTTATAGGACACAATAATTCTCCTCTCAGTCCGCGCAGTTCGCCGTCTGAGCCTCCTGCTTCCCTGAAAGGCGAAACTCGCGTGGCTCGGTTGTAACCCGGGGAAGATCTTCGACG
>CAXXWX010000007.1:0-161375 GCA_963675745.2 Phycisphaerae bacterium | reverse complement strand
GCAAGACGTTGGATCGCGAGGCACTCTTCTGGCATTACCCACACCATCACGGTTGTGACTGGACACCCGGGGCCGCGGTGCGCGCTGGAGAGTGGAAGCTGATCGAGTTCTACGAGGAAGGCCACGTCGAGTTGTACAACCTCAAGCGGGATATCGGCGAGCAACACGATCTGGCCGCCGAGATGCCGGAGAAAGCCGCGGAATTGCGCGCGTTGCTGAGCGGATGGCAGAAACGCGTCGGCGCCAAAATGCCCCGCCCGAACCCGGACTACAAACCGCCGGACGAATAGGTCGCTGCAAGAGGATGATCATGCACGGCGAGGTCACGAAGCATGAAGAAGCGTGAACATAGCTGCAACCGACGCGATTTCCTGGCAGGCGCCGGGATGGCGGCCCTGACTTTGCCCGCGGTATGGAACACGGCCCGCGCCGACGCAAGAAAACGCCCGCCCAACATCGTACTGATCTTCACGGATGACCAGGGCTACGGCGACGTTGGCGCATACGGAGCCAAGGGGTTTGAAACACCCAATCTCGACCGGATGGCGACCGCTGGCGTGCGCCTGACTGACTTCTACGTGACGCAGCCGGTCTGCTCCGCGTCGCGCGCGGGATTGCTCACCGGCTGTTACCCCAACCGCATCGGGATCTCCGGCGCGCTCGGGCCCGGCAGCAAGATCGGCATACACGAGCGCGAAGTTACGTTGGGCGAACTCTGCCGGTCCAAGGGATATGCGACGGCGATCTACGGCAAATGGCATCTCGGACACCACCCGAAATTCCTGCCAACGCGGCACGGGTTCGACGAGTTCTGCGGCATTCCCTACTCCAACGACATGTGGCCGCTGCACCCCGATTATGCCGACCTGCCGGCAGACTCGGCCAAGCGCAAGCGCGGATATCCCGATCTCGCGCTGTTTGAAAACGAGAAAGTCGTGAACGCAAGGATCACGCGCGACGATCAGACCGAGTTCACCACGCGCTTTACGGAGCGCGCTGTGGATTTCATCCGTCGCAATCGCGATCGACCGTTCTTCTTGTACCTGCCCCACCCGATGCCACACGTGCCCTTATTCGTGTCAGACAAGTTCAAGGGCAAATCCGCACAAGGGCTGTACGGCGACGTCATGATGGAGATCGATTGGTCGGTCGGCGAGATTTTGCGCACACTCGAACAAACGGGGCTCGACGACAACACCCTGGTGATCTTCACCACCGACAACGGGCCCTGGCTCTCCTACGGCAACCACGCGGGCACTACGGGGCCACTGCGGGAGGGTAAGGGCACCACCTGGGAAGGCGGCGTGCGTGTGCCGCTCATCGCCCGCTGGCCCGGGAAGATCCCCCGTGGCTCGATTTGCAGCGAACCGGCAATGACCATCGACGTCTTCCCGACGATCGCGCGCCTCATCGACGCCCCCCTGCCGCCACACAAAATCGACGGGCTGGACATCTGGCCGCTGCTGGCGGGCACGCCGGGGGCGCAATCCCCGCACGAGGCGCTGTACTTTTATTACCACCGGAATGATCTCGAAGCACTGCGCTCGGGCCGGTGGAAGCTGGTGTTTCCCCACAAGTACCGCAGCCTGACGGGCGCACCGGGCCGTAATGGAAAGCCTGCGGGATACTCATACCCGACCTGCGGCCTGGAGCTGTACGACCTGGGCAGCGATGTTGGTGAGCAGCACAACGTCGCCGCACAGCACCCTGAGGTAGTCAAACGGCTGACGGCGCTCGCCGAGCGCGCGCGAGCCGATCTGGGGGATTCGTTAACCAACGTGGATGGTACCAATGTGCGCCCGGCCGGAACGCTCTAGCTGGCGCACTGCGGGCAGAATGGAGGTAGTGACGCATGAACAAACAGGTTCTCACACGGCGTGACATCTTGCGCGCCGCCGGTCTGGGCGCGGCGACAGCGGCGTTGCCCGGTTGGGTCTTTGCCGCGGAGGATGGTAAGCGCCGCCCGAATATCGTCTTTATCATGTCCGACGACCACGCGGCCCAGGCCATGAGCTGCTACGGAAGCCGGATAAACAAGACGCCCAACCTCGATCGACTCGCCGGACAGGGTGTGCGCTTTGCGAACTGCTTCTGCACCAACAGCATTTGCGCGCCGAGCCGCGCGACAATCCTGACCGGGAAGTACAGCCACCTCAACGGGGCCATCGACAACCGTGCGCCATTCGACCCCTCACAGCAGACGTTCCCGAAGCTGCTGCAAAAGGCCGGCTATGAGACCGCGATGATCGGCAAATGGCACCTGAAGGAAGACCCGCAGGGGTTTGACTACTGGAACGTGCTGCCGGGTCAGGGCGCATATCACAATCCGCGCATGATAGAGATGGGCACCGAAGTCGAGCACACCGGCTACACCACGGACATCATCACCGATGAATCGATCAAGTGGCTCAAGCAGCGCAAAGGCGACGCGCCGTTTCTGCTCATGTGCCAGCACAAGGCGCCGCACCGCAACTGGCAGCCGGATGAGAAACACGCCAAGCTCTACGAAAACATCGATATCCCCACGCCGGAGACGTTTGACGATGACTACGCGACGCGCTGTGACGCGGCCCGCAACCAGGCGATGACGATTGACCGGCACCTGACAACCAGTGATCTGAAAGGGAAGAAGCCACCCGAGGGGCTCGAAGGCCAGGCGCTCAAGGAATGGAAGTATCAGTGCTACATCAAGGACTATCTGCGCTGCGTCGCGTCGGTTGATGACAACGTGGGGCGTCTGCTGGACTATCTCGACGCCGCCGGGTTGGCGGATGATACGATCGTGGTCTATACGTCGGACCAGGGCTTCTTCCTGGGTGAACACGGGTGGTACGACAAGCGCTTCATGTACGAGGAGTCGCTGCGCATGCCTCTGCTGGTGCGCTACCCGCGCGAAATCAAGCCGGGGACAGTCAGCAAGGATATTGTGCTGAACCTCGACTTCGCACCGACGTTCCTGGATTACGCCGGCGTAGCCGTGCCGAGCGACATCCAGGGCGTGTCGATGCGCGGTGTCGCCCACGGGCAAACCCCCGCGGATTGGCGCGATGCGATGTACTACCGCTACTACGAGTATGGCCACGAGGGCAAAGGCGGCTGGCACCGAGTCTGTCCCCACTACGGCATCCGCACGCAGCGCTATAAGCTGATTCGTTTTCACGGCCCGGTGGAGGCATGGGAGCTGTACGACCTGCGCGAGGATCCACATGAGGTAAAGAACGTCTACGACGATCCGGCGTATGCCGACACGGTAAGGGAACTCAAGGCCGAGCTGCTGCGCCTGCAAAAGCAATACAAGGACACGCCGCCAAAGTAGCGGCCGCTGTCCTCGTCGACCGGATGGCCACTCTGGCGCCGCGGCGCGTGGTTCACCACCCCCACCTGCGCGGCGCCGCATCGTAGGGTGCGGCTCGCCGCACCTGCTGCTGCCAGGCATGCGGTGCGCCCTACCGCACTCGTTATCCCCTGCTACGACCACGGCAAGCTATTACCACGGCAAGGCGTGACGGGCGGCGCGGACGCCGATGAGCACCGTAGGGCGCGGCTCGCCGCACCTGCTACGACCACGGCAAGGTGGGACCGGGCGGCGCGGGCGCCGATGAGGAGCGTTCGGCAACCCGGCGCCGCCACGGTGCTGGGGCGGGCAAAGCCGCTGGGCGGGCGGCGGTGGGTCCGGCGCGAGCGGGGACCCTGCGCGTGCAAGCCGAAGCGCCCTCCACCCAGCGATGCGACGCACCCACACGGGCGTAGGTGTAGGGATGCGGCTCGCCGCACCTGCTATTCCCGGGCGTACGGTGCGCCCTGCCACACCTGCTATTCCCGTCGCGGCTTGCGACGCCTGAACCACCAGAGCCGCATCGGCTCCCAGCAGCGCCGGGGCCCGGCGTGCCCCCGGGCGCGTGCTGGCATAGACGATCTAGCATTTATAGGCACTGGACGGCCGTGCTGGTCAAGCCCATAATTAGACAGCCTAGAAGTACACGACATCCTCGACAGGAGCCCCCATGACCCGCCGCCGACCCCAAATCAACTTCCAGGTCGATCCCGCCATGAAACTGCTCTACGAAGAGGCGCGCATCTCAGGCCACTGGGTGACGCGTTTGTGTGCCGCCGGCTTTCTGCTCATGGTCGAAGACGCATCGGCCCGCCAACAGGCGCTGGCGCGCCTGCGCGATTGGGAGGCCGATTACGACGACGCTTCGCCTGAGCAGATTCGCGACTTTGTGAGCGGAGCCCAAGCCGCCCTGCAAGCTCCCGCTCGAGGTAGTCGGCCAACCCGGAAAGCTCCCCGGGTGAAAAAAAAGCCAAAACGCGCGAGATCCTCGTAACCTGCTCAGCTTGCGACAACGCTCGTTCACTGCACTCTGAATGCATGCCCAATTCCTCCACGGGACGGCTGTCGGCAACCAGCGCCTGGCTGCGCAAACGCGTGTGAGCAGCCGTTCCATTCCCGCCGGTAAGCGGCCCCTGCACCCTCCATGGTGACCAATTCCATGGCCGACCCAGGCCGCAATCGTGAAGGGCGGCATCCGCACGTGCGAATCCTATGACCGAGTGTACGGCAAATGTTAGGGTTTGTAAAGCCCCAATCCAGATTCGACGGGCCGGCTGACATGGGTGACACCCCGCTAAGTCGGGAACAAAACGGCAATACAGAATACACTGAGGTTGAAGACTCTTTCGGCGGCGCCACTTGGGGCATATGCCCTAGTTTTAGGGTATATCCCTCCGGGGATGGGCACTGAGGGCCTGTAGGCGGCGCCGGCCCGCGAGACGAACGTGCCATCACAGCACACCCCGACCCGCCGGGCCTTTTGCGCAACCGCCCCCCACCGCTACAATGCACGGCCAACCCACTAACGCGTGAAGGAGGCCGCCGAATGTCAACCACGTTGGAAAAGACCCTTGCCGCCGAACTGACCGAGCTGCGTGACAGCGGCCAATATAAACAGGCCAATGAGCTGCAGCGGCCACAGGCGCCGCGCACGCGCATGGACGGCCGGGACATCGTGATGTTGTCGTCCAACAACTATCTCGGACTCGCCGATCACCCCCAGGTGCTTGCGGCCGGTCGAAACGCGATCGAGAAGTTCGGCATGGGGACGGCGTCGGTGCGCTTCATCTGCGGCACCATGACCTGCCACCTGGAGCTCGAACAGAAAGTCTGCGAGTTCATCGGCTGCGAGGCGGCCACAACATTCATCAGTTGCTGGGACGCCAACGTCGGTCTGATACCCACGCTGGTTCCCACGAAAGAGGATGCGATCTTCACCGACGCACTCAACCATGCGTCGATCATCGACGCGATCCGGCTCAGCAAGGCCCAGCGTTTTATCTACAAGCACGCCGATCTCGACCAGCTCGAAGAGATGCTCAAGGGCGCAACCGCGCGCAACCGGATTGTTGTCACCGACGGCGTTTTCAGCATGGAAGGTGACGTCGCCGAACTGCCACGCCTCAAGGAGCTCGCCGACAAATACGACGCCGCCCTGATCGTCGATGAGTCGCATGCCACAGGTGTGCTCGGCGAAACCGGACGCGGAACCGCCGAGCATTTTGGCGTGATCGGCGAAGGCACCATTCAGACCAGCACGCTCGGCAAGGCCCTCGGCGGATCATGTGGCGGTTATGTCGCCGGTTCGCAGGTCGTCTGTGACTATCTCGTACAGAAATCGCGCCCACAGCTCTTCAGCAACGCCCTGCCACCGGCCGTCTGCTACGGATCGATGGCCGCGATCGACGTTTTGATGCGCGAGCCGCAACGGCTGGCCAAACTCCGTGAGAACACGAAGCACTTCCGCGCCGGCGTCGACGCATTGGGCCTCAAATCGGTCGCGGGCATCACGCCGATCGTACCCGTTATCGTCGGAGAGACGCCCACCGCAATCCAGATGCAGAAGGCCCTTTTCGACGAAGGCGTCTTCGTCAGCGGATTCGGCTATCCGGTGGTCCCGAAGGGTGAGGCCCGCCTGCGCTGCCAGATCAGCGCGGGCCACGAACGCGAAGACCTCGACTTCGCCCTGGCGGCCCTGAAGAAAGTCGCCGAGAAGTTCCCACAAGCACGGGTGGAGTAACAACCCTGTGCCGTCGAATTCGCCGCGTGCCACGGCTCTGTAAGCCGTGCTGTGCTGCCGCCGGAGAAACTCGGCTCGTAGAGCCGTGCCACACGGCGACGGCCGCGGTATCGTAGTCCACGGATTACCGAAACAGGAACCGCCGGGAACCGCCGGGATCCACCGGCCAACGCCCAAGTTCGTCGAATCCGTGTCCGTTGCGGGCCCAGCGCGAACAACGGAAGCATGGGGCAATACGAACGCGGCGACAGCGTCCGCCAAGCACGCAAGCCCCCTGGTGGGCCGGGATAGATGGCAAGTGCAAGCCGTGCCGACCAAGACAGGCAGCACACGTACGCGCATCGTGGACGCGGATGGGCGAATACGCGTCGGACTGCCGTGTGCCAGGTGTGGTTACAACACGCGAACGCTGAAGAGGGCCGCGCCGTGCCCGGAGTGCGGCCTGCAGGTTTCCGAGTCGGCTCGAACCACTCGCTTATGCCTCGCCCCGCATGATCAGCTTCGCTCGACTACGAGGGGGATTACGCTCACGATCGTTGCTACGGCGATTGCCGGAATCATGTCGGTCGCGACACCTGTTGCCAAACTGGTGACGGGGGGAACCACAGGTGCACTCAACTCGCCGCGTTTCGTTGCAACGCTCATCATCGACGGATGCACGCACGTGATCGTGGCCGGCATCCTGTTTGTCGCCGTACAACAACTGACCAGAAGGGCATATGTGGGGCAGTCAGCAACCTCGGCCGACGGACATGTCATGTTGCCGCGTGTCCTGATCTGGGCTGTGTTTCTTGCGCAAGCCCTGGCGCTGTTGGCGGTGGGGAGCCTGATGGTTCCCTCCGGCGTGTGGAACATAGCTCTTGTATACGTGACGCGGGCAATTGCCCAAATCGCAGCTTACTTTGCATTCCCCTGCGTACTGTTCCACCATCTCGGCGCTCTGACAAGCAGAATCCCGGCGCGTAAGCTGTCGGGCTGTCTCATCGGGGTCGGGCTGTTGTTCCTTGTCGCGACGGGGCTAATGCTGTTTGAGGCGGTTATCATGTTCACGTTCGAGATTGCTGAAGGCCCGTCACGCCCGATCGATCAACTGGCGCGTGACGTACTTTTTTACGTTCACCCGCTGACGACTTGTCTGCACTTGCCACTGGGGATACTCGCGTTCGTGCTGCTTCTTGTTTCACGGCGCGCCATCGGAAGAGCAACATATCTGGCGGAGTCATTCCTGGAGCAGTAGCAAGCTCATGCCAATCCCAACGCAGTGCCTGCCGGGCAGCGTAGCATGGCCGGGCGCTGGCGGCAGGACGACATCGCGACCAAGTGGGCACACAACGGGCACGACCTGACCTGTTGGAACCAAAAGCGTTGATGTGATCAGTGGCCAGCGGAAGGTGAGTGACGAGATTCGAACCCGCGACCCCCAGGACCACAACCTGGTGCTCTAACCAACTGAGCTACACTCACCGTTGGAACACAGGATTCTAGCACGCCGCCGCTGGCCGTTCAATTGTGTTGGTAGGGGGGGAATAGGGAATAAGGGATTGAGGGGTGGGCGGGCGCTACTGCGGCGGGCTGTCCGCGCGTTGTTCGCCGTCGCGGGACTTCCGGTTCCCGTCGCCGCCGGCCATTAGAGTTCGCAAGCGCTGGCCGACGGCTTCGATGGCGTGCTCGGATTCGGCGTGGGCCAGCGCGTGAAGAGTGGGTGTGCCCGTCGCGTACTCATCGAACCACTCGTTGGCAAACGCTCCCGACTGAATCTCGGAGAGAATCTTGCGCATCGCCTGCCGGGCCGGCGCGCCGATCACGCGCTTGCCGCGTGTCAGGCCACCATATGCCGCCGTGTTGCTGATAGCTTCGCGCATACCGGAGATTCCGCGCTCGAAGATCAGGTCGGCAATCAGCTTGACTTCGTGCAGACACTCGAAGTACGCGCTTTCGGGTGTGTAACCCGCCTCAACCAGCGTCTCGTACGCCGTGTGTATCAGCTCCACAAGGCCGCCGCAGAGGACCACCTGCTCGCTGAACAGGTCGGTCTCGGTCTCCTCGCGAAAGGTGGTTTCGAGGATGCCGACGCGTCCGCAGCCTATGCCGGCGGCGTACGCCAGGGCCACGTCCCGGCAGTCGCCGGCAGGGTCCTGGTGGACGGCCACCAGCCCCGCCAGCCCCCCGCCGACGGTGTATCGCTGACGTAGCTGCCGGCCGGGCCCTTTCGGCGCGACTAGGAACACGTTCAGGTCATCGCGCGGCACCAGCCTGCGCGAGTGCACCGCCAGACCGTGAGCAAACCCGACATATGCGCCTGGCCGTAGTTCGGGCGCGATATGCCGCGCGTACACGTCCGGCTGAACCTCATCGGGTGTAAGCAGCATGAGCACATCGGCCTCGAGCGCGGCTTCGGCGATATCAACCATGGGAAAGTGTTCCGCCGCGGCCGCGCTGCGAGCCGTTCCGTCCGGGCGAGCTCCGACGACGACACTAAACCCGCTGTCGCGCAGGTTAAGTGCGTGAGCGTGCCCCTGGGAACCATACCCGATAATCGCGATTGTCTTGCCGCGGAGCAGATCCGTAGCCACATCCTTGTCGTAGAGCACGTTCATCGCCGGCCTCGCGTCTGGTGTATTCGATCAGCGATTGTACGTCGCCGTGATCCCCGCGCCTGCATACCGGTGCGGAAGATGATCGCAGCGGCAAGCTGTGTGGTAGCCGGCGCCCCGCCTGGCCGTGGGGCGTCGGAAGCACCACTTCTTCTCGACGGCCTGCGAGGCGCAGGCCGTTACGGGGCCTCGGCATTGGACTGCTCGCGCTGATCTTGTGGCAGTCCCGTGATGTTCTTGAACTCGGTCTGACAAACACCGCCCGACAGATCCCGCAATCCGCCGCCGACCAGCCAACGCTGGGCCGCGGCATTGTCTTCCAGGTACGCGTCCAAAAACGCGGTCGTGGCTGCCTGGATATAGCCGTGGTGCTCCGGCTCGCGCGGCGGCGGGCGCAAGCCGATCCCCGCACCGTCGCTGAACGCGTAGTGATTCGCCCGCTTAATGACCACCATGAATTGGTCGCGGCCCGTAATCCGCGAGTACGCAACGAAACGGTCGGCGACCGACTTCGAGCGAACGCCGCGATCGTGCGTCCCGGTGAGGAACATGATCGGCGTGTCTATAGCGTCCCAGGAGTGCTCGTGGATGCCGAACAAACCGGGCCCCTGGGGCGACATGGCGATTACGGCCCGCACGCGCTGATCGGTGAAACTGACATCTTTGCGGCCCGGAAGATCGATACGCATGCCCGCCAAGGCCATGGCCGTATAAGCACCGAACGAATGCCCCACCGTCGCGACGCGCTGCCAATCCACGGTCGCATGCCAATCGGCGTCCGCGGACAGATGGTCGAGAACGTGAATCATGTCCAGCGGCCGATCAACGCGATGCTGCGGCGCATCCATCGCCTCACACATCAACGGCCAAGGCCGCTGTTGACCCCGCCACAGCGCGCAGTCCGTACCAACGTGGGTCGGATGCACGCACAGGTAACCGCGTGCCGCCCAGTATCGGCCAAGGTAGGCGTAATACTCACGCGAGGCGCCGAGACCGTGTGAGAAAACAACCAGCGGTCGCGGGCGGTCAGCGTCCGGCTTGTAGATTTTCACGGGAACGTCGCGCGAGCGCGAGCCGTCGTGCCATGTCTCGCGCCGTTCAGCCACGACGAACAGGCGCGCGTTGCGCTGGTATGGCGCGGGTGCTCGACACATTCCCTCATCATCCGGCATCAGGGCGTCCCCGCCGTGTGCGGCGGCCGGTTGCCGACGCGCGCGTTACTGCTCAGACCAGCCCACGCGATTCGGTCAATCATCGCTGACAATCCGGCCATCCAACATGTGTGCCACACGCTCGGCGCGCTCAGCTATCCCGGGCTCGTGCGTAACCACGACCAGCGTCGTGCCCGAGTCGTGTTGCAGGCTCTCCAGCAGGCTCATCAGCCGCTCACTGCTCTTGGAATCGAGCGCGCCGGTGGGCTCGTCGGCCAGGAGGATTTCGGGCTTGTTTGCCAGCGCCCGCGCGATCGCCACGCGTTGGCGCTCGCCGCCCGACAGTGTGGGGCGGCCGCGCGTATTCCCGGTCGTCGAGCCCCACGCGCGCCAGCAGCTCGCGCGCCCAGGACACGCGCTCGGCGGCCGGCATCCGCGTCGACAACATCGGCACCTGCACGTTTTCGAGCGCGGTCAGATTGGGCAGCAGGTTGTGCAATTGGAATACCAGGCCGATAACCCGCGCGCGGTAGCCGTCGAGCGCGCTCGGTGCCAGGCTGGTCAGGTTGCGACCACTGACGACAATCCGGCCGGCGTCGGGCCGATCCACGCCGGATATGACATTGAGCAACGTCGACTTACCGCAACCCGATGGCCCACAGACAGCGATGAATTCCCCCGCGCGCACCGTGAGGTTCACGCCGTCGAGCGCCTTGATCAGCCCGCCTTCATAGTGCTTGATGATGCCGGTCGCGGAAATGACCGCCTGCCCGGCAGCCTGATCGTCACTCATAGCGCAGCGCCTCCACCGGCGATATCTGTGACGCGCGCCACGCCGGCAACATCGCCCCGATCAAGCTGAGAACGATGCCAACGCTGAAAGCGAGCACAAAGGGGGGCAGGTTATAAACCGGGCGATTGAACTGGCTGGCGACCGGCAATACGGTAGTCAACTCCGCCAGGCCGACCCCCAACAGGCTGCCAACAATACACGCCATCAACCCCACGCCGGTGGCCTCGATCAGAATCATGATGATTACGCGCCCGCGTGACCATCCCAGCGCGCGCAACACGCCGATCTCGCGTGTCCGCTCGTACACGGTCATCCACATCGTGTTCATGACGATAATGCTGCCGATGATCACAGCCAGCAGGCTGACCGCCTTGACCATGCCCTTCGCGACTTCGAGCCCCTGGTCAACCTTGCGGTATTCGGCGGCGTTGGTGATCGTGACCAGCTTCGGGTTGTTCGTCTCGATCCTGTCCGCCACCGTCCGCAGATCGGCCCCTTCGCGCAGCTTGATCATGAACGCGTTGACGAGACCCTGCCGGCCGATCATCTCCTGGAGCTTTGGCAGCGCCATCAGGATGCCGCCATTGAAGAAGACCACGTCCGTTTCAAAGATTCCGACGATCTTCAAGGGCTCACCGCCGACCATCAGCTCATCGCCGATGGTCTTCTTCAATGTCCGCTCCAGAATAACGCCCAGCATGATCTCATCCTGGGCGCGCGGCGGTTGCCCGCGAATCTCGGTGCCGGGTTGATTGGGATCGACCATGAATTCGTGCAAATGCACGCCGTACAGAATCACGAACGGCTGATTCTGCACGGGAACGACGTGGAATAGGCCGGCGGCGATGTCCTCCACGTCCGGATCGGCTACAAGGACGGCCCGCGTTTCGTCCTCTTCGAGTGTGCTGAACATATCCGCCGCCGCCCCCGCCTGAAACACCATCATGTCGGCCCCACCGGCCTTGATGGCAGTTTCCACGGCGGACCAGATGCCCTGCACCAGCGTACCGAACGAGACGATCGCGACGACACCAAGCCCGACGCTGAGCACCGTCAGCGCCGTGCGCACACGCTGCCGAAACAGGTTTCGCAGCGTCATGCTGAACAGAGTCAGTGCCTTGTCGCCTGGCATTTGCGCCTCACCGTGGCTTCCGTTGTGCTAGTCCAAACCCGTCGTGCGGAAGCCCACTCCGGGCGGAGTCCACGTGGCACGCGCGTCCCACTGCTCCGGCGCGGGCTCGCCTGAGCGCAGCTCAATCTGCCGCGGGAACGTGAATTCGTCGGTGTGGCCCAGGACGTACGCGAGGTTGCAGTCGGAGACCTCCTCAAACAGGAAATAGTGTCGGCCCGCGTGGGTGATCCGCATCAGCACGACGCTGTTGGCATGCCCCCAGCCGTGTATGATGCGGCCGTCCTTCGAGAACAGCGTGCGATCAAACGACACCCGCCCCCGCTCGTCGGTCTGCGTCAGAATGTCAGGTGGCTCGGCGTACGCCTTGCCATACCAGTCCGGCTCGTGCCGGCGGGCCTGGTACACGTACAGATCGGCGCCGGCCAGCGGATTGCCGTGCTGGTCGGTGAAGGCATAGACGATGCGCTCGGGGATCTCTTGCAGAAATTCACCGATCACGGTCGGCGAATTGCAGTTCCCGCCCCGGGCACGCCGTCCGGCGACACGATTGAGCATGAGAATCTCGTAGAGCGAATAGCTCGTGTAGTCGCCACCCATATTACCGGTGTACTTACGCCAGTGGACGATGCCCTCGGCGGGCATATAACGGCCGAGAATCGGGCCCTGCTCGTCGCGCACCTGGATGCGCTCACCGGCGTGGACATCAAACCCGTATGCGTCCACCAGGTACCGCGCGTGGCCGAGCTCGTGGATCAGGCCGAGATCAAGATAGAAGGCGGCGCCCTCGAGCTTGCCGGCTTCAATGTTCTCGGTGGCCTTGTCAACGGACCACCAGTCGGTGTTGAGCTGCGGCCCGGTCGGGAAGCCCCACATCATATCAACCGTCTTGTCACGCGTGTCCGGATTGTTCGACGGCAACCCGTGATTGAGGGGCAAGGCGTTATCCGGCACGACCACGAGCCGATCAAGCCGCACGCGATCGAGCCCTCCGTCGGGCGCGTCGGCGTATCTGGCGGCGGCCAGCATCTCGTTCCACTGGCGCATGTGACGCTGGGCCCAACCGGCAAAGCTGTTGCTGTCGCGCAGCGGCAGAAGATGCTGCTTCTCGTGATGCCAGTCCCACACCGAGCGCTCGACCCACATGCCCACCGCCAATGCGTCGGTGAAAACCGCAAGCATGTTGTTGCTCGTGATCAGCTCATCATGTGGCGGGTGCTGCGTCACTGAGAAAGTCAGCTCCCGGCGCGACGGCTCCCACGCCCGCCGCAAGTCGATGTGCGTCGATTCCAACGTGTCCGACCGAGGCGGGAGCTGCGCGGCCCCCTGCCCGACAACCTCACCGTCGAGCCGCCACTCGTAGTCGACCATCACGCCGCGTGTGGCCCAGTTGTACACGTGCGCGCGCCACGTGACTTCGCTGCCCGGTGCGGGCCAGCCGCCGTTGGGCCCGTCATAGTCGATTCGGGGCAGCCGCTCGATGTACCAGACTTCGACATCATCGGCACTGTTGACGATTTCGCGCGGCGTGCCCATCACGACAACCCGTTGCATGCGCGTGCCGTAGCGCGCCGTGAGCTCGTGGTCACCGGCGGTCGTTATGAGGAACTGGCCGGGCTCATCGCCGAATGGCACGACGCCGCTTGGCGTGTCCCAGACAACCTGATCATCGACGGCGATGCGCACCCCGTTGTCGGCTACGGCGCTGGCGCGGAAGATCACGACCGAGTCGATCGGGCAAGCGAGCTTGCCGGTTGCTTCCGCCAGCTCCTCGGGTTTGTGGGCCAGCGCGCGTTCGTGAACCGCCCGGACTTCCAGCGACGATATTGCTGACGGCTCACAGAACTGCCAATCGAAGAAATGAACGTAGCCATCACCGGTGAGCCGCTTCACATCCAACTGAAACACGCGAGCGGTCAGGGCCTTGTCGAGATGGATGTCGGTCTGACCGCCACGACCGGCACGCCCGCTATGCGTGAACAAACGCTTGTCGGCGTCACTCAGTGCCGCCAGGCTGTCAGCGGCGGTGATGGTGAACTCGTGCTCCTCACCGATCAGATACAGCCGGAAATGCTCCACCGTCCGCGGCTCGTCAAACTCGATGCGCACGAACGCCGGGTTGATGTCGGGCGTGCGCGCGAGCGTCTTCGGGTCGGCGTCGAATACACGCGCCGCCGTGCCGATGTCGAGCTTTGTGCTATCGACGCGCGCTTTGCCGCTTGCGATTAACTCACTCAAGTCGATCGGCGTATAGACGACGTCGGCCGCTGCTTGTCCGTGCGGCCCGGCCTGTTGCGTGAAATGCGCACCGGGCTGCTGAGCAAGCGCAACAGACGACATGAGCCAGAACCCGGCGACGAAGAAGAATACGCGTTGCATCACAAATACCTCGATCAAGAGCCGGCTAAGGTGCGCGAACCAGGAACGCCAGCATGATGTTGTACGCGGCGTGGCAACTGGTGGCGATACCCAACCCGCGGCCGACAAACACGAAAGACAGGTAGACACCGTCGAGCAGAAGCTTCGTGAAAGGGAGCCAAGCCCAATCTATGTTTCCGATGGGCTTGAAGTGGCACAGGGCAAAGAGCAGGGCCGCAATGCTGATGGCAAACACGGCGGCCGCCGACTTGCGCACATTCAGCGCATCACGAAAGAACAGCAGCAATGCGCCAATCAGGCACAGGCGGAAAACCAACTCTTCGAATATTCCCGCGCCCAGCGCCAGCACCACGCGATCACCAAGGCCGGCCTGCCTGACCGCAGCCATCTCCAATCGCCCGATCACAAACAGCGGGACCGTCAGCAGCAGACTCTCGAGCACCATGATCGGGAAGTACACCAGGTGTACGCGCCAGGCGTTGCGAGTTGCCACGTGCCATGCCAGCAGGGCACCCAGCAGCACCAGGCCGGGAAGCCAGACGCTTGTGCCGCCGAACCAGGACAGAAAGCGGTGCAGCAGCAAGTGTGCCACGAGCGGGCTTTCCGCGTTCGGCACCGGCCGCAGCATCATCGCGCTGAACTCGTACGTCGCCACCAGCGGCAACAGCAACAGCAGGCAATACAGCGGCTCTTGCGTCGCTTCCCAATAGCGGGCAAACCCGAAACGCGGGCGCGACGGCTTGCTGGTGGAAGGTGCGGGACCGGTCATCCGCGGCATTATCGCGGCAGATCAGCCCAAAGGCAAAACCGGGTCTGGCTCGATGGGGTGCGGCCGACATCACAGTAGCGACGAAGATATGAGTGAAAGCGCTCCACGAACGCCCGGTCAACCACGCCCAGGTGCGCCGTGAACAGACTCTCCGCGACCGATGCCGACACCGCCGAGCGATCGCTTGATGCCACCGCGCGAGCGTATTGTGCGAACTCGTCGTGGCGCGCGCGCCACAGATAGTGGACCAGAGCCCAACCCAGCGCCTGATGTTCGGCATCATCCCACGCGGCATTATCCGCGATAATTCGCGGCAGGAGACTCTCCAGCGCGGCGGCATCCGGATAGTCTCTGCAAAACCGCGCTGCACGCGCCGCGTGTGGTTGTGAAAGGACATCCTCCCTGCCCGGCCGCCACAACTCGAACGCCTGGGCAAAGCCCTCGACCAGCCACAACGGCACGTCAGATTCTCGATCGAAAAACCCCACGTTGAACTGCACGCAATGCGCCGCCTCGTGATTGATGGCCACCGATCGAACACGCTCCGCGTAAGCGCGCCAGCGTAGGGACGCAGTTTCCGCCGTTGCTCCACGTGCCTGTTCATCCGCCAGAAAGGTGTCACGCGCCGACGGACCGAGGGGCTCGGCACTGAAGACACAGCGGTTCAGCGAACGCACATAGAAACCACGCGACTCCGCCGGGGCGCCCAGGCGTTTGCGCACGGCGTCGAATTCCGCCCAAAGACCGCAATAGACGACCTCCAGCCGCCACTCCGGCGCGCGCGGCCTGATTCCGATCTCGCGCGCCAGCTTCATGTTCGCCGCGTACAAACCCTCCAGCCGCCGGCCCAGCGCCGCGGCATCGGTGTCCGGTGCCGTGTGCACGATCACGAAGTGCGCGGTTTCGACGACCCGCGCGTGTCGGCCCAGCAGGTGGCCCAGCTCCCGCACGGCATCCAGACGCGTCCGCAGCACAGCCTGGGTCGTACAAGGTGTCCCCGCCAGCCCCGTATCCGCCGCGCCTTCATTCGAGCGCCCGCTCGGCGTATCATCCACTCGCCCGGGCACCGGCGCCGCGTGTGCCGTGAGCGCGGTGGCGACAATAGCTGTGGCTACAATGTGGAGCATGGTCGCGATCGTTACCTTCGGACGCGTGTCCTGACACCGGTTACTTCCCGCAACCGCATTGTAGCGAACCCGCACTGGAAGCCTGACATGGGTGCAACAAAAGAACCGCAGCGCGGCGAGCTGGCCTTCATTCGGCGCCTCCAGACCGAGTTGTCCAGCGCGCGGCATGCAGACACTGTCCCGTTCGGCGATGACATGGCGGCGCTGCTGCCCGGCGATGGCACACTGCTCGGCACGACCGACATGCTGACGGATGGTGTCGATTTCGAATCACACCGGCACTCCTGGTATGACATCGGCCGCAAGGCCATGGCCGTGAACCTCAGTGACTGCGCCGCGATGGCCGCCAGGCCGCTCGGCGCCCTCTGTGCCGTCACGCTTCATGAAGATCTGACCATCGACGATGCGCTCGCCCTGGCACGCGGTGTGCGCGATTGCGGCGCGCGATTCGAGTGCCCGCTGGTCGGCGGGGACACCAATAGCTGGAGCCATCCGACCGCTATCTGCATCACAATCGTCGGCGAACCCGAGCCGGGACGCCGTCCCGTACGTCGCGACGGTGCCTGTTCCGGCGATAGAATCTTCGTTACCGGACGAGTGGGCGGATCGATCCTCGGGCGGCATATGGACCCTCAACCGAGGATCGCGACCGCGCTGGCCATCAACCGCACGCTCGATCCGCACGCCATGATCGACATCAGTGACGGGCTCGCCGTTGATCTGGCCCATGTTCTGGACGCGTCACACCAGGGCGCCGAGATCGACGAGCGCGCCCTGCGCGCCGTGATCCACCCTGACGCCGAGCGCCTGGCGCAACAGGACGGTGGCACGGCGATCGAACACGCCCTGCACGACGGTGAGGATTTCGAATTGCTGGTCGTTTTGCCGGCAGATGTAAAGCCGGCGGCGTGCGAGCATCTGGGCTTGCTGCCGTTGGGGCGCGTGATCGACGGCGACGAGCTGGTGCTGCTGACCACGGATGGCAAACGCAGGCCGATCGAACGGCGTGGCTGGGAGCACTTCCGGTGAGCACTGTCATCACCTGGGAATCCCGGCATCCCTCACAAACGCTCGAGATGGGGGCGGCGCTTGGACAGGTGGTCACGGCGGGGACCGTGCTGGCTCTCTGCGGTCCCTTGGGCAGCGGAAAGACCCAACTCGTCAAGGGGCTCGCACGCGGCCTGTCGGTGCCGACACACGAACCGGTGGTTAGTCCGACTTTCGTGCTCGTCCGCGAGTACGTCGGCCGGCATAAACTGTATCACATCGACGCGTACCGTCTTGGCGACGCCGAAGAGCTGGCCCTGCTCGGCCTCGACGAGATGTGGTCCGAGCCGGGCGCGATCGTCGCGATCGAATGGGCCGACCGGTGTTTTGACGCCATCCCGAGCTCGGCGGTGTGGTTCGAGTTGGCCCACGCGGGACCGACGCTGCGACACGTGGCCCTCGCCGGCCCCACGGGCACAGCGCCGGCGTTCGTGGCGGCACTCGATCGCGTCGCACAGCGCTGCGGCGGTTGACATTTGACCCCGGCTGCCCGACACTACGCTGACAGTGAGCCCCCCGATTGACGGGTTTGGCATTGCGATTGCGCCGATGTCATGCTGGCGCGACGTGTTGCTTGATCGGCGGGCTTGGACACGCTTTTGCACAGGAGTTCGTGATGCGTTTGCTCGCGGTGATCGGCCTGGCAGCCGGCCTGTTGTTTGCCGTCGGATGTGCCACTCAGACGAAGTCTGGTACTGAGGTTCGCAGCACGTATCGACAGGTAATGGCCACTGACTTGCAGCAGATGAGTCACGACTGGAACATACTCTGGCTGGCCGACCGCGAGTACCGTCTCTCGCGCTGGCACCAACGCTGACCCCCCGCCTACGTCGCCGCAACGCCCCGGTGTGCCGCTGCTATTGAGCGGTGCGAGTACCCTGCTGCTCGTCGGTGCGAAATCCACCCGTGTGCCGGGCGGCACGTCATTTCGTGCTTGCCCCTCTGTCGCCACTGACCGCAAAACCACGTGACGCCGCCAAGAGCAGCTTGCCGACGCCATCCCCGCGCCTCGCTTACGGCGTGGATGAGGCGGCCGGATCGCCGACTGGTTGCTTGGTGCCGGTTTCGCCGGTGGACGGCGCGACGACGCCGGTGCCACTGCCAAACAGGATATCCGTCGCCTGCTCCATACGCAGTGGCTGGTCCTCGGCCGGCGCACCGTGGCGCTCAATCACTATGTTCTGATAGCGACCAAAGCCGGTACCCGCCGGAATGAGGCGGCCGAGAATGACGTTTTCCTTGAGGCCGATGAGTTCGTCCTGCTGACCGGCGAGCGAGGCCTGGGTGAGCACCTTGGTCGTCTCCTGGAAGGACGCGGCCGAGATAAACGACTCGCTCTGGAGACTCGCCTTGGTGATGCCGAGCAGCAGCGTCTGTCCGGTGGCTGGCCGTGGCTTGCGTCCCTTGGCAGGCGCGCCGCCGGCGGCTTCGACCGCCTCGTTCTTTGTGGCAAACTCGTCGCGCGAGACTACGCAACTCACCGGAAACTCCGTGTCACCGGGGTCGGCCACCTTGACGCCGCGCGAAAGCCGGTGGTTCTCCTCGCGGAAGCGGAACTTGTCGACGACCTCGTACGGTGTGAACGTCGAGTCGCCTTCATTATCGATGCGCACCTTCCGCAGCATCTGCGCCAGTATCACCTCGATGTGCTTGTCATTGATCGTTACGTTCTGCTGACGATAGACGACCTGGACTTCCTTCAGCAGGTAGCGATGCAGGTCTTCCTCGCCGCTGATGCGCAGGATGTCATGCGGGATCAGCGGTCCCTCGGTCAGCGGCGTGCCGGCCGCCACAAAGTCGCCCGCGTGCACGAGAAGCTGTTTGTCCTGAGGGACATGGTGCTCTTTCTCCATGCCCGATTCGGATCTGATGGTGATGGTCATCTTGCCGCGGCGTTTGTCGGTCGCCAGCTCGACCGTTCCGGAAATCTCCGCCATGACCGCGGGGTCTTTCGGCTTGCGTGCTTCAAAGATCTCGGTAACGCGCGGCAGGCCACCGGTGATGTCCTGCGTTCCGGAAATTTCGCGCGGCTGGCGGGCCAGCAGCGCGCCAGAGCGCACCGGGTCGCCTTCCTTGACCTCGATACGCGCCTTGGCCGGCAAGTGGTGGAAGTCGAGGATCTTGCCTTCTTTGTCTTCGACAATGATCCGGGGATGCTTGTCGCCCTTGTGCTCCATGACGACCCACTTGCTCTCGACCTGCGTCTCCTGCTCGGTGCGGACCGTCTCGCCCTCAACAATGTCCTGGAAACGGACAAAGCCCTGGGCCTCAGCCAGCATGGGTGTGAAGTGGGTATCCCATTCGACCACCACCGTGCGGGCCGGGATGACCTCATTGTCGGGCACCAGAACCGCGGCGCCGTAGGGAACCTTGTAACGCTCCAGTTCGCGACCCTTGGCATCATTGATCGCAATCTCGCCGTTGCGTTTCAAAACACGCCAGATCTTGCGGCCCGATTGTTCATCATCCATTTCCGCGGCGTTGAGATTGTGATATACGACCGTCCCGGGCTGCATGGTGCTGATCTGGTTTTCCACGACGGCGCGACTCGCCACGCCACCGGTGTGGAACGTGCGCATCGTCAGTTGTGTTCCCGGCTCACCGATCGACTGCGCGGCGATAATCCCCACCGCCAAGCCTTCTTCCACGAGATGGCTGGTTGAGAGATCGGTGCCGTAGCAGAGGGCACACACCCCCCGGGCACTTTCGCAGGTCAGCGGGCTGCGCACGCGAATGCTGTCCAGTCCGAGTCCGCCGTCATCGGGTTTGGCTTCCAGGCGCGCGGCGATGTCGGGTGTGATCAGGTGGTTCTCACGCACAATGATCTCATCGGTGCGCGGATCGCGAATGGTATCGCGGGCAACACGGCCGACGATCAGCTCTGACAGCTTGATATCGACCTCTTCACCCTTGTAGATCGTGCTCTTCGTCACCGCCGCAACCGTGCCGCAGTCCGCCTCGTTGATGATCACGTTCTGGGCGACGTCGGCCAGCTTGCGCGTCAGGTAACCGGAGTCGGCGGTCTTCAGGGCGGTGTCGGCCAACCCCTTGCGCGCCCCGTGCGTCGAGCTGAAATACTCCAGCACGCTCAGCCCTTCGCGGAAGTTCGCCTTGATTGGCGCCTCGATGATCTCGCCGGACGGCTTGGCCATCAGCGCCCGCATACCGGCCAACTGCCGGATCTGGTCCACCGAACCACGCGCGCCCGAGTCGGTCATCAGAAAGATCGGATTGAGATATGGACGCGACTTTGCTCTGACGTTGCTCTCGTCGCCGGCAATCCACTCGCTGGGCTTGGCCTCGGTCCCGTCGGCCAGCCGCCAGTCGTTGGCGAGCGTCTTCATCATCTCGCCGGTGATCTTCTCACGCGCGTGTACCCAGATATCGATAAGCTGATTGTGCCGCTCCATCGGCGTGATCACGCCGTTCGAGTAATTGCGCTCAACGCGATCGACGACCTTCTGAGCGGCATCCAGAATCTTCTGCTTGGCCGCTGGGATTCGCAGGTCGGTCACGCCGAAGGAGAGTCCAGCAAGCGTGCTGGTCTTGAACCCGATCTCCTTGACGGCATCCAGCAACGCGACGGTCTTGCGCCGACCGAGCTGCCGGAAGCAGTCGGCGATCACGCGCGACGTGTCTTTGCCCAGCGGGTAATTGTAGAACGGCATCTGGGGATCGAGAATGTCGTTGAAGATGCAGCGACCAACCGTCGTGGTGATGCGGCCATTGGCCGGCGTCGGCCGCGGCGGCTCCTTTTTGCCGCTGACAATCTCCGGCTTATCGATGCGCACGCGAATCGGCGTGTGCATACCGATCTGCCCGAGCGTCAGCGCCATGAATGCCTCTTGTGTATCACAAAAGGCCCGCTCGTGGCCCTTCTCTTTCTCGCCCGGCTCGCCAAGATGATCGCCGGTCAGGTAGTAGATCCCCATCACGATGTCCTGCGACGGCGTCATCATCGGCTGCCCGTTCGCCGGACCGAAAATGTTGTGCGTGCTCATCATCAGGACATGCGTTTCCGCCTGGGCTTCGATCGAGAGCGGCAGATGCACCGCCATCTGGTCGCCGTCAAAGTCGGCGTTGAAACCCTTGCAAACCAGCGGGTGAATCTTCACCGCGTTGCCTTCCACCAGCACCGGCTCGAAGGCCTGGATACCCATGCGGTGCAATGTCGGCGCGCGGTTCAACAGCACGGGATGCTGATAAATCACTTCCTCGAGAATATCCCAGATTTGCTGGTCGCGCCGCTCGAGCATCTTCTTGGCGCTCTTGATCGTGTCCGCCAGCCCGCGGTCGCGCAGCTTGCGGATGATGAACGGCTGGTACAGCTCCAGGGCGATCTTCTTCGGCAGACCACACTGGTGCAATTGCAGTTCCGGCCCCACAACAACCACGCTGCGCGCCGAATAATCGACGCGCTTACCCAGCAGGTTCTCGCGGAAACGCCCCTGTTTCCCCTTGATCATGTCCGTCAGTGACTTGAGCGGGCGATTGCTCGAACCCAGCACGGGCCGGCGACAGCGACCGTTGTCGAAGAGCGCATCAACCGCCTGCTGCAACATGCGCTTTTCATTGCGGATGATCACCTCGGGCGCGTTCAGGTCGATCAGCTTCTTCAGACGGTTGTTGCGGTTGATTATGCGCCGATACAAGTCGTTTAGATCGCTGGTCGCGAAGTTGCCGCTATCCAACAGCACCAGCGGTCGCAGGTCGGGAGGAATGACCGGAATCACTTCCTGCACCATCCACGCGGCCTGATTGCCGCTCGCGCGCAGCGATTCCACCAGCTTGAGCCGCTTGGACAAATCCTTGATCTTCTGCTTGCTGTTGGTCTTCTTGATCGCGTCGTGCAGCTCGATCGAAAGCGCTTCGACGTCGATGTGCATCAGCAGCTCGCGGACCGCCTCGGCTCCCATCATCGCCCGAAAGCCCGTGTCGCCGTATTCCTCAAGCGCGCGGCGGTACTCCTCTTCGGTCAATAGCTGCTTGGGTTCGAGTTTGGACGCGCCGGGATCCACGACGACGTAGTCCTGGAAATACACCACCTTCTCCAGGTCGGACGTCTTCACATCCAGCAGCGTGCCCAGGCGGCTGGGCATCGCCTTGAAGAACCATATGTGGACTACCGGCGCGGCCAGGTTGATGTGTCCCATCCGCTTGCGGCGCACGCGGCTGTGCGTCACCTTGACGCCGCAACGTTCGCAGATCATGCCCTTGTACTTGATTCCGCGATACTTGCCGCAGAAGCACTCCCAGTCGCGCTCCGGCCCGAAGATGCGCTCGCAGAAAAGACCGTCCTTCTCAGCGCGGTATGTCCGGTAGTTGATCGTTTCCGGCTTTTTTACCTCGCCGAAGGACCAGCTACGAATATCGTTTGGCGACGCGAGCGCAATCCGCACGCCGGTGAAGTCATTAATCCGATCGTATACACTGTCGCCCATCGGTTATACCTCGCGAATAGGTGCTCTTCGGTCGCCGACCGGGTAAATCACGTCAAACTCCGTTGTGCGGCTCAGACTTCGTCATCGCGGCCGCCGGCCCATTCGTCGACCCGCAGCGTGAGTCCCACCAGACCGCCGGAGCGTTTGAATCCCAGTTCCTCGGTGAAATCAACTTCTGTGCCCCAGGCCAGCGTATCGACCCGGACCACGTCGTCGTTAAACATCTTGCTGAGCACGCGTCGGGCCATCTCGGCCGCGATGCCGTGCGTGTCATGCTCGATGCGCCCATCGGTGCGCGTCACCGCCGCCGGGCCTTGGTACGCGGGGTCCAGCTTGCACTCGGTCAGGTAGCCGCGCAACCCATCGCACACCCCGCGTGCAATGCCAATCAGCTTGCCCGCGTCACGCGCCGTGACAAATACCGCGCTATTGGCCATCATCCGCTCGATATGCGCCGGCGAGGCGTGTATCGGGTGATTGAGCCGGGCGTAGAAACCCGACAACTCTTCAGCCGTCGTCTTTTCACCACTGCCATACTCTATGTCAGGCATCGGTGCACTCCTTGACACGCGGAGCAACACGCCCCGCACAGACCGGCGGACCACTGCTAAATCAGCTTCTGCTTCTCAAGCTGAATGTTCAATCCCAGCCCACGAATCTCGTTACACAGCACGTCGAACGAAACAGGCGTGCCGGCGTCGAGCTTGTTGGTGCCCTTCACCATGCTCTCATAGATCTTTGTGCGCCCCTCGACATCATCGCTCTTGACCGTCAGCAGTTCCTGCAAGACGTATGCCGAGCCGTAGGCCTCCAGACCCCAGACCTCCATCTCGCCGAACCTCTGACCGCCCGTGCGCGCCTTGCCACCCAGCGGCTGCTGCGTGATCAGGCTGTAGGGGCCCGTCGAGCGCGCGTGGATCTTGTCATCCACGAGATGGTGCAGCTTGAGCATGTAGATGTAGCCCGTCGTCACCGACTGGTCCAACGGCTCGCCGGTGCGACCGTCGTATAACGTGACCTTCCCGGTATTGGGCAGTTGCACGAGTAACTCGTCCGTGTCGCCGGCGCTGCGCACGACATCAACGTCACGCTCGCGCTCTTCGACATAGGCGTTGGCTTCGTCGATACAGGCCGTGATCTGCGCCTCGCTGGCCCCGTCGAAGACGGGCGTAACCGCCTGGAAGCCCAGCACCATCGCCGCCCAGCCCAGGTGCGTCTCCAGAATCTGCCCGACATTCATACGGCTCGGAACGCCCAGCGGGTTCAGCATGATGTCCACCGGCGTCCCGTCAGCGAGGAACGGCATGTCCTCCTCAGGAACAATCCGCGCGATGACGCCCTTGTTCCCGTGCCGGCCGGCCATCTTGTCACCGATGGCCAGCGTGCGCTTGGTCGCAATGTAGACCTTGACCATCTCCAGCACGCCGGAGGGCAGTTCATCGCCGCGCTTCATGTGCCCCAGGCGGCGTTCGCACTCGGCCTTGATCTCCTCGATGCGCGGCCAGAAGCTCGCGTAGATCTTCTCCGCCGCATCACGCATCGACGCGGGTTTGATCCAGCTTCGCGGGAAGCCTCCCTCGAATGCGCCGATCTGTTCCAGGATCACGTCGGGATTCTCACTCTTGCCGACCTTCTGCCGCGTACCGCGGTCGATGATGGGCTCGCCGACCTGATCCTCAATCGCCTGGCACATCTGCCGGAAGAGCCGGATGCGCTTTTCATCGCAGCCGGCTTCAAACGCCTTCATCTGGCGGTCGATGTCACGCTTCTGCTCGTCGGTGAGGTGCGTGTGACGGCTGAAGTGCTTGGCCCCGATTACGACACCTTCCTGGCCGGCGGGGAGTTCGAGCGAGTCGTTCTTCACGTCCTCGCCGCTGCGACCAAAGATCGCGTGCAGCAGCTTTTCCTCGGGGCTGAGCTCCGTCTTGCCCTTGGGCGAGACCTTGCCGACCAGAATGTCACCGGCGCTGACGCGCGTTCCGATGCGAACCACACCGCGCTCGTCGAGGTCGGCGAGCGCCCGCTCGGACACATTCGGAATGTCGCGCGTAAACTCCTCGCGTCCCAGCTTCGTCTCGCGGATCTCCACATCATAAGCGTCGATGTGAATGCTGGTGAACACGTCACGCTTTACCAGCCGCTCCGAGATGACGATCGCATCCTCGAAGTTGTATCCGTCAAACGTCATGAACGCGACCAGTACGTTCTTGCCCAGCGCCAACTCGCCATCCAGCGTCGCCGCCCCATCGGCAATCACCTGGCCCTTCTTCACCCGCTGACCCGGTTTGACCACCGGCTTCTGGTTCAGGCAGGTGCGCTCATTGAGCCCCACGTACTTGCGCAGGATGTACTCGTCGGCGTCGTCGATGATAATGCGATTAGCATCGACGTAGGTGATCTTGCCCGCCTTGCGCGCCTTGATCACCATGCCGCTGTTTTGCGCCACGGCCCGCTCCATGCCCGTCGCCACGATCGGCGGCTCGGCCAGCACCAGCGGTACCGCTTGACGCTGCATGTTCGATCCCATCAGCGCGCGGTTCGCATCATCGTGCTCGAGGAACGGGATCAGCGAAGCCGACACTCCCACCGTCTGCTTCGGCGAGATGTCCACATAACCGATGTCGGATTTGCTCACCTGCTGGAGATCGCCCATCACCCGGGCCAGCAAAGTCCCCTCGCGCAGCTTGCCCGCCGGAGACCCGTTGCCGCCCGCCAGACTCGCCGCGCCCTCGCTGTGCGGCACCATCGGCGGCAACGTGGATCCACGTTCAGGCACGTCGATTACATCAGGCGGCCCCAGTGTGGCCCGCATTTCCTCGTCAGCCCGCAGGTACTCCACCCCGCCATTGACTCTGCCCCGCTCAACCTTGCGGTATGGCGTGACCAGGAACCCGTATTCATCACATGAGCTGTAGATACCCAATGAGGCGATCAGGCCGATATTCACACCCTCAGGCGTCTCGATGGGGCAAACGCGGCCGTAGTGGCTGATGTGAACGTCACGCACCTCAAAGCCGGCACGCTTGCGGTTCAGACCACCCGGTCCCAACGCCGACAGGCGACGCTCGTGAGTAAGCTGCGAAAGCGGGTTGGTCTGATCAACGACCTGTGACAGCTCGCTGCGACCAAAGAAAAAGTCAATGGCGCTCGAGATGCTCTTGGTGTTGACCAACTCGGCGATCTTGCCGATCGAGTCCGGCTCCTTCAGACTCATGCG
This sequence comes from Phycisphaerae bacterium, assembly GCA_963675745.2. Classification (GTDB taxonomy): domain Bacteria; phylum Planctomycetota; class Phycisphaerae; order UBA1845; family Fen-1342; genus JAFGRR01. Next base: position 135,654 of record CAXXWX010000007.1, on the reverse strand, counting down.
CTCCTGCACCGTGCGACGCAGCTTCAGAAATCCTTTACGCATCTCCTCGGCGGCCAACTCGTCAATCGTCCGCAGACGGCGATTGCCCAGATGGTCGATGTCATCCACCTGTCCCTCGCCGGACCGCAACGCCAGCAGATACCGCAGCGCGCTGATAATGTCTTCAGGCCGCAGCACCATCTCGCTCTCAGAAATGCCCTGCTCAAACTTGCGATTCAGGCGAAAACGACCAACCTTGCCCAGCCGATAGCGGTTCTCGTCGTAGAATTTCTCCTCGAACAGCTTCTTGGCCCGATCAAGCTGCACGGGGTTCCCGGGACGCAGGCGGGCGTAGATCTTCTGCAGGGCGTCTTCGTGTGAATGCGCGGTATCCTCGGCCAGCGTATTCAGCATGATCGGGTCGCTGGCCCGGCTGATCACATCCACCTGCTTCAGCGATGACTCACGGATCTTGTTCAGCGCCTCGCCGATCTGACAGCCGGCACGCACCAGTTCCTCACCCGTGTCGGGATCGACAACCGGGGCCGCGGCGTACATCTCGGGCTTCAAGCTCGCCGTGCGAGTCGACTTCACCGTGTGAAAGGCCTTGACGATCGCCTCGTCCGAGCCGTACTTCTCCGACATCGCGCGCAGAAACGTTGTCGCCGGTATCTTGCTGCTCTGATCGATACGGACGGCCAGCACGTCTTTGCGTGTGACGTTGATCTCGATCCACGATCCGCGCTCTGGAATCACGCGGCAGGCGTGCAACGTGCGGTCGCTGTCGGTCGACTCCTTTACGAAATCGACGCCGGGCGAACGGTGCAACTGCGACACGATCACGCGCTCGGCACCGTTCACAATGAACTCGCCGCCGCCGATCATGATCGGCACGTCGCCCAGATAGATGGCCTCTTCCTGCACCTCCTCGCGGTCCTTGCGGTGCAGGCGCACGCGCACGCGAAACGGCATGCCATACGTCAGACCCAGCTCACGGCACTCGTCGGGTGTGTAGCGCGGCGGGTCGAGCGTGTAGTCAACGTATTCGAGCGACATGTTTCCGTCGTAGCTCTCGATCGGAAACACCTCGCGCAGCAGGATTTCCAGACCCTGCGGCTTGCGTTGATCAGGCGCCACGTCTTCCTGCAACAGCCGTGCGTACGACTCGGTCTGAATGCAAATCAGGTCTGGGACCTCGATAGCATCGCCAAAGCGGCTAAAGTCGCGGATCTTCTCAGCCAGCATCTACATAGCCCTCGCGGACGAGTGGTTTAACCCGAGGCGATAAGCCCCCTCATAGGTGTGCTCGGTGGGCAGACCTTCAGCGCAAGCATGAACGCTGAAATCAGTTCCATGCGTCCGCTGAAACAACCACATCCTCAGTGAGTAGGAACACTGACCACGCGCCGCACCGGTCTTGCCTGCTCGCTTGCTACGCCTCGTCGCCTAATACTGTCGTAACCCGTGATTATATGAGCCCTGGCGCCAGCCGCAAGTCTGACGGCCAACGATTTTTGGGGTTTTTGACAGCGGTGGCAACGAAATTGCAAGCGGCCCGGTTGCTTATCGGACCTATCAGGCGCCACCATGGTGTATAGTATGTCTGCCGCGAACCATGCCCAATGTCGCCGCGCTGGAGGTCTGCTTTGACACGCTACGTCGGAATCGACTACGGCACACGCCGTATCGGCCTCGCCCTCGCCGACCCGACGGGGTTAATCGCCTCACCCGCGACGACACTCTCCGGCGCGAACCACGCGGCGCGCGATGCCGACGCCGTCCTGCGCTGGGCCGCTGACAACGACGCCAACGGATTCGTCATCGGCCTGCCGCTGAGCATGGACGGAACCGATTCCGCGCAGACGCGACTCACACGCCAATTCGCCGACGAGTTGCGCCGGCGCGGAGCCGAGCCGCTCGAACTGTGGGATGAACGCCTATCCAGCTTCCACGCGGATGAGCTGATGCAATCGGCGGGCATCCGCCGCGCAAAGCAAAAGCACGCGCGCGACGCCATCGCAGCGCAAGTCATACTGCAATCCTTCCTCGACGCCCAACGCGCAGCCGAATAGCGAGCAGGCAACGGCAAGCACCCCCTTAATCCCTCAGCCCCCCCATCTTGTGCACGTAGCGTGTAGACAGTTACGATTCGCGCGAGACAGGTTTGGCGATTGGGGAAACACTGGCTGAGCCATCAACTGGAGGACCGCATGTTCACTCGCACACTACGATGCATGACCCTGTGCCTGATGCCCGCTCTGGCAATCTCACAGATCGGCTGCGCTTCGGCAACCGGAGCCAGAGACGGCGTGTTTGTACACATCAAGTCCGGACCGGAACACCCCCACGAAGTGCTGATGGGATTGCGAATGGCGCAGGTCATGGCCGACGACCGGGACGTGCTGGTTTACGTCGACGTGGCCGGCATCAATGCCATAACAGAAGGCGCGCCCGATTTGAAAATGGAGCCGTTCGGGTCGTCGCACACCATGATCGCGGATCTGATCCGGCGTGAGGTTCCCGTCTACGCCTGCCCCGGCTGCCTGAAGGCGCTCGGCCAATCGCCCGAACACCTGCTGCCGGGCATCCAGGTCGCCGAGAAACAGGCATTCTTCGCATTCACCAAGGGGCGCATCCTCACGCTTGACTACTGATGACCGGGTTCGGCGGGGAGTGCTCACATCAGGCCGAATCGAGAGGCGAAGAGCCGAGTGACATCATCAGTCGCCGAACGCATCCGCGCTCGCTCGCAGTTTCGCCCGCACCTCCTATAATGGCCTCGCGCCGCAATCGGAGGTGTTTGCTTTGCCTGATAGCTGGGACATGCCCCGCCGCAGCAACGTCTGTCACGTCGGCGGACGCGAGTTTGAAGTGGACGAACCAATCTGCGCGCTGCTCTTCGAAACCAGGGACGGGTATGAACGGCGTGACTACTGCCGCGAGCACGCCCCCGGCGAGGACTGCGGCGCCATCGCGCGTTGGGTCACGCATCGGCCCGTTCCGCGAACCCAGAAGGCTGTCGCTTTCGATCGCGACGCGACCTTCAGCTTCTTCCGCCGCCTGCCCGATGCCGACGCTCAGGATGTGGATGATGCGACACCGCAGAAGCTCCAGTTCCGCTTTGTGCTGGCGCTGCTGCTGTGGCGCAAGAAGGTCTTGCGCTTCGAGAGCAGCACAACCGAGGCGGGCCGTGAAACCTGGCACTTTCGCGCGCCGCACACGGATGATGAATTCCATGTCGCGCGCCCCGACCTCGATGAAGACCAGATGGAAGCACTGAGCCGGCAGCTCGAGACACTGCTCTCCGACCCGCCGGCCGAGCTGAGCGCAAACCTGGCCGAATCCGATCGACAGGAGGATCCCGGTGAATAGACGCCTGCTAGTGGCCGGCGCGATCGCGCTCCTGAGCGCCGGCGGCTGCGCTTGTCCGAACATCCGCTTCGATCCGCCGCGCTCGGCGCGTGAGGCGGTCGAGCGCATCAACAGCAATTTCGCCGCACTCGACCAACCACTCGTCTGCAAGGACGCCACGGTTTCGTTCAGCTTCCACGATGAACATGGCCTGCCACACGTCTTCCCGTGGTATCCCGCGCGCATTCTGTTCGACGCCCCCCGCTGCCTGTACTTCGACATCCGCCACACGCTCGGCGGCACGGTCGCCCACGTCGGCTCGAATGATGATCGCTATTGGTTCTGGATCGATATCGACGCCGAAAACCAGAAGCTGTGGTGGGGCACCTGGGAGGCCCTCGAGCGGCGCGAAGCGCGGCGGCTGGCGGTCCCACCGGACCAACTGCTGGCCGTGCTGCTCTTCCAGCCCATTCCAGTTCAACTGCGCGACGGGCCGCCACCGCTGATCTACGAAAACAACGGCGATCGCGTGCTGGTTTTCACGCGACCGGACGCGCTCGGCTGGCCCTATGTGGCGCGCGAGATCGTGCTGACGCCTGAGACCGACTATATGCCCGCGCGGATCACCGATTATGAGCCGTCCGGCGAGCAGGTGATGACCGCCGTCCTGTCACGCTACAGCGCGATCGACGATACCGGCCCCGATGGTCCGCGCACGCCGCGCGAGTATCGGATCAAATGGCCGGTCGGCCGCGCCGCGCTCGATCTTGACCTCAGTCGCGTCGGCTACCGAACCAGCGACGTGCCGTGCGACTTCCCCGAGGAGTGGCAAGGCACAACCGACTACCTCGACCAACTGCCGCCGCGCGATACCGAACCGGAATACACGGTGGAGGCCCTGCACGACTCGTGAGTCACGCGCTCTCTCCCACAACCCGGCCCGCGCGGTGCCTCACGCGCGGATCAAGACTGCACCGTGCGGCGGCGACCGCGTTGCTGGTCGCCGCGGTGTTTGCCCTATCGGCCGCGGCGCAGCACCGGCCCGCCTCCGGGTTGCCCTTTCACGCGACCAGCGCCGGAGGGACGTTATGGCTGGCCGAGATCGGCGCGGATCAGACGCACCTGTACGTGCGTGATCTCGGTCACAAGTTCGACGTGAGCGCTGCACCTCTCGATGGCCGCGCGGTCATGCTGGCCGCCGACGCCGACCACCTGTATGCCTTCTTCGACGACTCCAGCTTCTACAGCTTCACCGCCGATGCGCGCGCCGGCCGCGTCGAGCTGATGCTGCCGAGCCGTGCGCTGCCGTGGGACTTGCTGGTGTCGGATGAGACGCTCTACGCCCTGGTCGATGCCGCCGCCGCCACGGCAATGCGCGCCAAGGACAGCGGCGCTGGCGCCGCCGTGGATGACACGGATGACCACCTCTGGCTTGCGCGCTATGACCATGCCCGTTGGACCGCCGTCGCCCGAACCGCCGCCCCGCATCCCACAAGCAGCGCGAGCGGCGGCAGCCCGGTAAGTGAGCATCGCCTGCGGCCGCGCCTGACCGCGATGGCCGGACGGTTGTGGGTGTTCTGGCTCGCCACCGATTCGCACCGCCTGCTATACCAGGCGATTGACACTGAGGGTGGTACCAGCGGCCAATCGGCCGACGCACCCATTCAAGCCACCATCCCGCTGGGCGATCCGGTGTCGCTACGCGCGTTCTGGGCACTGAGCGTGAATCGGTTCTCGCTGCTGCTCGTGGCGCGTGCCGATCTTCCGGGCGAGGAACAGCTCACGTGCTATCGCGCGGCGGATGAGTCGGCGCTGAGTGCCGGCAAGTGGGAACAAACCGAGCCCTGGCAGCGGGCCGCCGACGCGACCGACAACACCGCCGCCAACCTGACCGCGGCGCGCTACGTGGATGCGTTTGAATTCAACCAGCACCTCGGCCTGCTGGCGGTGGACACGCAGGAGCGGTCATACCTGCGGTTCGAGCGGTTTGACACCGCCCCCTCAGAGCCCGGCGGCCTGATCGCGCCACTGCTGGCGCGGGCCAACGAACGCTCGCTGCTGGGCCCGTTGCTGAACATGGTTGTGTTTGTCGTGTTGCTCTCGCTGATCGGAGGAGTCTTTCTCTTTCGGCGAGGCGCACTCGTAGAGCCCGTTGCGCTGCCGCCTCATCTGGCGATCGCGCGGCACGGTCAACGCCTGCTCGCCGCCGCGATTGACCTGCTGCCATTCGCGGCCATCACTGCGCGACTCCTCGGCCTCGGCGTGGGTGAGGCTTTCTCTGGGGCTTTAGGCTGGGCGATGGGCAGTGACCTGGCCAACGACGGCATGCCCGCACGCGAGATCCTCATCTGGTGGCTCTATTTCGCCGCCAGTTACTGCCTGTATTGCCTGATTATGGAGCTGGCCACCGGCCGCACGGTCGGCAAGGTGCTGGCCCGACTGCGGGTCTCGACCGAACAGGGAATTGCCCCGGGCCGCTGGCAGTTGGCCTTGCGAAACCTGCTGCGGTTTCTAGAGCTCGTCCCGCCGCTCTGGGCGCTGACCGCCCTCGTCGTGCTCACGCCCAAACGCCAACGTCTCGGCGACCTCTTCGCCCGCACGCTGGTCGTCCGCCAAGCGGCCCCACTCGAAGAGCCAGCCGACACGGACTCCGAAGACAGAGAGTAGATGCGGCTCGCCGCCACACGTCGGCGTGCCACCGCTATGGAGCATGTAACGGCCTGCGCCCCGCAGGCCGCATGACGCAGGCGGATTCCGCGACCACAGACGGCCGGCGAGGCGCCGGCCGTTACGTTGCCGCAAGCGCGATCGGGTAGCCGGGGAGGTTGCCCTGCCCCGGCTCCCACACCACCGTACGTACGGTTCCGTATACGGCGGTTCACGAGCAACCCGCGAGTCGCCGATGCTCGTCCATCAGGCTGATCAGCCCGAGTCCGCGCAGTTCGGAGGTCGGGACGGCGTGGTTCATGTGACGGGCCCCGGCGTTCCACCAGGGACCACGCCCATTCCACGCCGACTGCCGGGCCCGCTCATGATCCAGGCCCCGCCGGCACAGCTCCCTGAACTGGGTCCGGTGTCGCTTCCACTGTCGCCACAGGATGCAGCGCAGTTTTCGTCGTAACCACTGGTCCAGTTGCTCGAAGCTCGCCTTGACCTCCGCGAGCTTGTAGTACGCCACCCAGCCCCGCAGTACGCGGGTCAGGGATTCGGCGACGCGGGCGAGGTTGCAACCCCGTCCGCGACGCAGCATGGGGCGGAGCTTGGCCTTCAATCGGTGCACCGATTGCGGGGCCACCTTCAGCTTCGGCTGCCGGTGCATGGTCACGGTGTAGCCCAGGAACTTGCGGGTCCAGGGCCGATCCACCGCGCTCTTCTCACGGTTCACGTGGAGACGCAGTCGCTCCGTCACGAACCGCTCCACCGAATCGAGCACCCGTTCGCCCGCACGCCTGGACCGCACGTAGATGTTGCAGTCGTCAGCATAGCGAACGAATCGATGGCCGCGCCGTTCCAGCTCCTTGTCCAGCTCATCGAGCAGGACGTTGCTCAACAGCGGCGATAGCGGCCCACCCTGCGGTGTGCCCTCGGCCCGGGGCGAGACCAGCCCGCCCTCCATCATCCCCGCCTGTAGATAGCGGCGGAGGAGGAGTAACACCTTCTTGTCCTTGACCCGGCGCGCCACGCGTGACATGAGCACGTCGTGGTTCACCCGGTCGAAGAACTTCTCCAGATCCATGTCCACCGTCCAGCGATAACCGGCCGCGATATGCTCGCGGGCACGTTGCACCGCTTGGTGCGTGCTTCGTTCCGGACGGAAGCCGAAGCTCGCATCCGAGAACGTCGGGTCGAAGATCGGCTGGAGGACCTGGAGTAAGGCTTGCTGGATCAGACGATCCAGCACGGTCGGGATGCCCAGCGTTCGCATCCCCTTCCCGCCCGGCTTGGGGATTTCCACCTTCCGGACCGGCTGGGGTTGATACGTGCCGTTGAGCAGCGCCTCCCGGATGCGGGACCAGTGTTCCCGGCAGTACGGCATCAGGTCGTCGACGGCCATGCCATCCACGCCTGCCGCCCCTTTGTTGCGCACTACCCGTTCGTGTGCGCGGATCAGGTTCTCACGTGACACGACCTGATCGATGAGCATCGGAGCCTCGGCCCCGGTCTGTCCGTGCTGTGCCGTGCGCGCTTGACGCGCGGTTCCGGTACCCTCGGCGATGCCGTCGCCTACTCTTCCGGTCCGCTCGGGCTTCCCAGCCCTCTGGCCTGCGTCTCCTTCACGCATCGAACCTCACGACTCCGGTTCGGCTCCTCGTGTTCGGCCCTTCGCCGCCGTGTCCTGCGGCTACTATGGCCTCGGCTGACTTCTGCCCGTCCCTCACCACGCCTCGCAGCGCTGGTTAGCCTCAACGGCAGACGGGCAGACCTCCCAGGGTAAGGCGTTTGCCTTTCGCTCCATACACCCGCCGCATCTACGCCGGTTCGGTTCCGGATGGCATTGGGCTTTGCGTCTTTTGGCCCGCTCGCCCACCGACCGACGCCTCGTATGCGGTTCGTGTTCCTCAGGCCAGAGCTTTGCGTACAGCTTCCTTCAGACCCCGCCTCGCGGCGACGCCCTTGCTGTTCGGCTAGGGGTTCCTGCCATCAAGGCCCCCAGAGGACTTACACCTCCTAGTCAAACGCCATGCCTGGCACACCAAAAGAACGCCGGCCGGCGAGGATCTCGCCGACCGGCGTGTCTGTACTTACTCAGCTAGCTATGCGCGTGTTCGCGCCTAGCCTTACTTGCCGCCCAGCAGCGCGACGAACGGATCAATGTCACCATTGTTCACGAAGGTGTCATTGTTGTCGTCATTCGCGCACAAGAAGTCGCACGTCGAAGCGTGGCCACGCGCTCCAGGTGGCCGGGTCACCACTGAGCGCGAGCACGAACGGGTCAATGTCACCGTTGTTGACAAAGCCGTCGCAGTTCGCGTCACCAGTATCCAGGCAAGGCGGGCCGGAGCTGGTGATCGTGAACTCACCAGCCTTGAAGCGGTACATGACCATGTTACCGCTGCGCTTGCCGTCGAGGGCCAGCGTGCTGTCATCCCAACGCGTCCACAGCGAGGTCACCGTCTCGGTGTTCGGATCGGCATCGATATCGAACACGGCGAGTTGCTGATCATACGGATCCACCTCGACAACCGGGCTGTAGTAACGAGTGAACGGCGTGGTGCCGTTGCCCTGACCCTGACGGTCAAGCAACGGAATCAGCGGACCGTTCGGGTCGTTCGGGTCGCGATTACCGACCGTCACGTTGCGATTCAAGGCACTGGTGCCGTCGGTCGCACTGATCACGGTCAACGTCTCGTACAGCATGTACAAGTCGGTGTAGTCGCTGCACACGATACCCGGGAACGGGGTCTCGACCTGCACCTGACGCACGTTGGTCGTCGGATTGCGGAAGACCCAACCAAGGGCCGTCTGACCCGGTATCGCGTTCGGATCCTGCCTGAGGGTGTAGGACGAACCGTCAAGGAACGGAACGTTCTCGGGCAGATCGGTGCGCCAGTTGCCCGAGCCGCCGCCGAAGTCGACGATGGCCGGGTCAAACCAGTAGCGGGCTCCCGGAACCGGGAACTCGGGCCAACGCTCGACAGTCGTGCCGAACGGCTCGATCGACTCGACAATCAGCTCCCAGTAGAAGTTACCGGGGGTACCCTGACCAGGATAGGTACCGCTGTATTCGGATCCTGACAAGGCCCGTACCACCAGTTACCCTGGCTGTTCGAGAAGCCCTGATCGCTCGTGCCGACCGGGTTCTCCTGGGCGACGTACGTGGTGCCCTGGCAGTAGTTGTGGTTCGGATCGACGTATACGATCTGTCCCCAGCCCGGCCAGGAGTTCGGATCCGGATTGTCATACGTGAGGCTGTGGACGACCATCCGGGCTTCGATGTTGCGCGACGACAGGTTGATGTTCTCGGTCTCAAGACCGGAGAACGTCCAGACGCTGAAGTAGCTGTGCGGCAGCGCTTCGTTAGGACCGCTGTAGTCCAGCGTGCGCGAGAAGCTGCCCAGCAGCGCGGCGTCGGCCGTGCGACGCAGCTCGATCGTGATTTCGGCACTGGTAATAGCGGCCGAACCAACGCCACTGCCCGACGGGTGCCAGCACCAGAACGTGGTGCTCAACGTGGTCAGCAGGCCACCGCCGATGAGGTCGATCTCGTCAGCGAAGAAGCCAGGCACCACATCATCGCTACCCCAGATGCCGTTGATCGTGTTTGCATACACAACGCCCGGCGTCGGGCACTCGGTGGGAGGATCGTTCTCAGAGATCGCCCAACCGAAGTTGGCGAATACGCCAAACACGTACATGCCGGCGTCATTCGGATCAGCAGCCTCGTCAACGAAGGCGAAGTCAGCGCTGTAGCCGATGTCCGGCGGATGCATGAAGAGCGCGCCGAGCTCACCGGGGCTGGTGCCACTCCAGGTGGCGGCGGTCCAGGACTGAATCGCCAGGAACTCGCAGTCAGGATACACGATGAAGTTCGGGTCCGCGGCCAGATCCGAGAACGTGAGCGTGCTGAAGTAGCCAGCCGGCAGACCAGGGTCGTTCGGACCGGTGAAATCGATCGTGCCGGTGTAGGTGATCATCGCGGCGTTCGGATCGTTGAACATGTTCGGATCGTTGAACAGCGTGATCTCGACATCGAGCGTCGCCAGGTTGTCACCGAGCAGGTTGTTCGGATCGTTCGGATCAGCCAAGCCGGCGTTGTAGATCGTGAACGAGATCGACTCGAGCGAGCCGTCGCCCTGGATCGGAACAATCACGTCACCGACCTTGTCGCCTGCCAACAGCGAGAAATAGGCGGTTGGCGAAGACAGGTTGCTATAGACCTCGACGATCGCGGCGGTACCGAAGTCGCCTTCTTTGGCAACCGTGGTCTCATGCGTCTTGACACTGTACTCCAGTTGCTTGCCGGCGTGCATGGGGCCGTATTTCACTGGAAGCGTCCCGATCATATCGGGGCCGCTGACACCGTCGGTCTTCATGATCACCTTGGCGGGATCAATCGGAATCGGCGTTGCCATCTGAGGGTCGGCGTTGACTGCCGAGCAAAGCAGGGCAGCCACACCAATTGCCACACATAGTTTCTTCATGGTTTTTTCCTCGCCCAAAAGTAGCCCAACAACGACGCCTCTTTCCGACCACGCGCCGGATTTCCACCACTCCCTATTTGATGCGCCGTCTTTCGAAATTCGGCGTTTCGAGACTCATGTCGTGAGAGATGGGTAAACGGCCTCAAACGCCTTTTCACACTCTTTCCCAACCGCGGGTATCACCCGCCAAACCCACGCTGGATGCGCACGCCTTCAGCGCATCGTCGCGCGGAATCTAACACGGTTTCTTTATACCACATCTGCCGCCAGGATCGCAAGCCCAACGTATGGGACGGAATACCACTGGTGCCGGTGCGCGATCCATGACTTGCTGATGTCCTCTTCCGGTAGGAGCGATAACTTGCAGCGGCACGACCTGTTTCATCCGCATTAAGACGTGCAAGCCGCCAAACGGCGGCGCATTCTCCACGCCGATTATTCTCCGCACTTTGTCCAGGGTCAAGTTTCACGATATTTCCAGTCGCATAATATCGCGCCACCTATCGAATCAGCCCGCCGGCGCCATCAGTATTATCGGGCTATCACTCGGCGCTTTCTCACGCCCGTGTGCTTGCATCGTCAATTTCAAACTCACACTTCCCTCGACTAAAGTTTCTTGCACCACCCCTTCCCCCAACCGCCCGTCGCTGGCCTAACGCCGCGCCGCGTGATCAGACCTTCACGCGCGCTACGAGTCGCCCAGAGCCGCGAAGATTGCCTCACATCCGCCGCGGAACGTAAGCGAAGGCGTTAACGCGCCCGCCCGGGCGAGACCACTGGTAAGATCACGTCGGCATCGTTATTGTGCTGGGCGCGCCGCTGTTTTGGGACCTCGCCGCGCATTACCCAGCCGCCTCGAGGTGCTCCCGTCCCGATGCGGATGCCTTGGAGAACGTATGTTCGCCGTCATCAGCGATATCCACTCAAACATCGAAGCTCTGCAAGCCGTCTTTGACGAGATCGACGAACGCGGAATCAAGGAAGTGTATTGCCTCGGTGACGTGGTCGGCTATGGTCCGAATCCGCGCGAATGTGTCGACCTGGTGCGGCGGCGCTGCAAGGCTTGCCTGATGGGCAACCACGACCACGCCGTCCTTTATGAGCCCGCTAATTTTAATACGCCCGCCGAGCGCGCCTGTTACTGGACGCGCCAGATGCTCGACGCCGAAGAAAGCGAAAAACTCCGGAACGAGCGCTGGCGTTTTATCGGGACACTCCCGGTCCGGCACAAGACGGCCGATGTGTTGCTGGTACACGCCTCGCCGCGCCGCCCGATGAACGAGTACATCTTCCCCGAGGATGTCTTTACGAATCCGCAGAAGGTCATCGCCAATTTCGATCGGCTGGATGGGCGAATCTGCTTCGTGGGGCACACGCATCAGCCCGGCGTCTTCCTCGACGACCCCTACTTTGACCCCCCGCCGGAGCTTCCCGATTTCCCCTGCTATGAAATCGAGGACGATCGCACGATCATAAACGTCGGCAGCGTCGGGCAACCACGCGATCGCGACACTCGCGCGAGTTTCGTTGTCGCCCGGCGCCGCAATAACGGCTCCGGCGACGGCGGCTCCGAGAGCATTGTCGAGGCGGCACTGAACTGCACGGTCGAGCAAGTCGAGTTTGTCCGCGTCGAATACGACATCGAGAAAACCGCGCGGAAAATCAAGGACAACCCAAACCTCGACGACCTGCTCGGCGATCGACTCTTCGACGGACGGTAGGTTTTCATTGTCGCGTCCGGCTCCCCCCTGGTCTGCCGAGCTTGTTGTCACAGTCGAGCTGGCGCGTCACCTCGTTGAAACGCAATTCCCCCAGCTCGCACCGGCGGCCGTTGAGCCGCTGGCATCCGGCTGGGACAACACGGCCTACCTGATAAACAAGAGCCTTGTCTTCCGTTTTCCCCGGCGCGCGGTCGCCGTGCCGCTGCTGAATACCGAGAGCCGGCTCCTGCCGTTGCTCGCACCGCAGCTGCCGATGCCAATCCCCGTGCCAACCATGTCGGGATGTCCGACGGATGAGTATCCCTGGCCATTCGCGGGCTACGAGATTGTGCCGGGGCGGATCGCCTGCTCCGCCGGGCTGAGCGCGCGGCAGCGCATCGCGATGGCCGAGCCCCTGGCGCGGTTCCTTGCCGCACTGCACGCGTTTCCGCGCGACCAGGCAACGCGCCTTGGGCTCCGCGGCGATGAGCTTGGCAGACTCGATCCGCGCAAACGTATCCCCATGGCGCGCGACAATCTTGCAAAGCTGGTGCGTGCCGGATTGATCAGCGACTCGAGGCCGTGGTTGACCATTCTCGACCACCCGCCCACTGCGCGCCCCGCGCGGACAATCGCCCTGGTTCACGGAGACCTGTACGCGCGACACATTCTGGTCAACGCGGCGGGTCGGCCGTGCGGCGTGATCGACTGGGGAGATGCACACCTGGGTGACCCCGCCGTGGATCTGTCGATCGCCCACGGCTTACTGCCACCCGAGGCTCACGAGGCGTTTCGCGCGACCTATGGCGCGGTCGACATCGACACGTGGCACATGGCGCGGTTCCGCGCGCTTTACCACGCCACGGTAACAATCACCTATGGCCACAACACCGGCGACGGTGATCTGGTTCGTGAAGGCCTCACAGTCCTTCACCACATTGCGCGAGGTTTCGAGCAGGGAGGCTAAAGCGGTTTCGGGAAAGGTTTGTCACTTGGCAGTGTGCCACGGCTCTGTGAGCCGTGAGGTTCGCGTTGGAAAAGCACTGCTCAAGAGCAGTGGCACACCGGACCATTTCCGAAAATGCTCTAGCCGGTCCGTTCGAGGCGAACCGCGAAACCACCGTCGCGCCAGGCCCCCGGCGTCGCCCCCCAGTCCGGCAAGGTTGTCGCCGTATCCGCGGGCGTCACTTGTCGCCACTCCGGGTTGTCCGCCAGGAACCCCGCGACAATATGCTGGTTCTCCTCCGGCTCAAGGCAGCAGGTGCTGTAGACCAATCGGCCGCCCGGGCGCACCAGACGCGCCGCACGCCGGATGATGCCGGCCTGGAGCTGATTCAGCGACGCCACCTTCCTGGCGGTAAAACCCAGACGCGCCTCGGGGCGACGCGCGATCACGCCGGTGTTCGAGCACGGCGTGTCAACGAGCGCCGCGTCAAAGCCGCCGCTCAGGCTTTCGGATACATCGTCGCCGTCGAGCAGGTGACGGTGTATGCACGTCAGGCCAAGTCGATCCGCACTGGCGGATACCTGGATCAGGCGCTGGGGCGCCGTGTCGCACGCCACTACCTCGCCGCGGTCTTCCATCTTCACCGCGAGGGCAACCGACTTGCCACCGGGAGCGGCACAGAAATCCAGCACGCGCTCACCGGGACGGGCGTCAACCAGCCGGGCGGCCGCCTGCGCCGTGCTGTCCTGCACGTACATGAGCCCGTCACGAAACAGCTCGCTGTCGAGCAACTTAGCGCCCGGCGGCAGAAAGACCCGGTCCGTCTCGCACGTGACGTCCGGGCCATAGGTCGCGTCAATGCGCTGCTGAAAAGCGTCGGTGTCGATGCGCAAGGCGTTGCGGTGCAGCACCACGGCCGGCACGGCCTGAGACGCCCAGGTTATCTGCGCGGCGGCATCCGCTCCGAATCGATCGGCGAGTATGGCGAATCGTTCCGGACGCTCCCCGCCGGCGGCCGCCGTGTACGCCTGATCGTCGCCGTCCGATGCAGGGAATATGTCGCGCGAGAATTCGCACGCGCTGTCCCAACTCACGCGCGCCTGACGACGGTGACCGGGTTGCCAGACTCCGCGGCGTTCGCCGATCGCGTTGGAAAGCCGGCGCAGGATGGCATTGACCATTCCGACGACGCTCTTTCTGCGCATCAGCTTCCGCACCAGAGTGACCGACTCGTTGACCGCGGCGAAGAGCGGTACACGGTCCATCCAGATCGCCTGGTAAGCACCCGCAAGCAGAATCGCACGGACGGGCGGCTGTACACGCGTGGGTTCATAACGCGCCACCGCCGAGAGAATGGTCTCGAGCGTGTGGATGTGTCGAACAGCGCCGAGCGCAATCTCGGTCGCGAGGCCGGCCTCACGTCCGCTGAGGCGCATTTCATCGCGCAACCGACCAAGCGTCTCGCTTACGAACATCTGGCGCGTGAGAACTCCCAGGATCGCGGCATGGGCGGCTTCGCGGCCTGCCAGCTCAGCGCTCGAGGAGTCGGCGCTCATGACTCCTCCAACGGCAGGAACCGATCGGGTATCCGCACGCCGCGACCGTTGGAAAACGCCTCAAACGTCATGAGCTTGCTGCCGGCCGGCTTGATCTCGAGCACACGCACGCTGCCCCGCCCGGTCTGCACCGCATGGTCGTTGCGCACAGCGCCGGGTGGCATGTCGTCGGTTGGTGTGCTGTCGCGTTCGGCGCACTCAGCGCGGGCGAGTGTAACTCGTTCGCGCCGACCGCTATGCGCGGCGAACAGACACGCCGCCCCGGGCCACGACCAGAGTCCGTTTATTCTGCGAACGACGCGCTCGGCCGGCTCGGTCCAGCTCACACAACCCTCGGCCTTTGAGAGCTTTGGAGCCTTGGTCGCCGCTGAGAGGTCCTGCGTTGTCGGCTGCCGCGCGCGGCTCTCTATCTCGGGCAGTGTCGCCACGATGAGTTCGGCTCCGAGCAAAGCCAGGCGATCGTGCAACTCGTCGGCGGTTTCAGTGTCGCCAATCGCTGTCTCGCGCATACCCCAGATTGGCCCGGCATCCCAGCGCGTGTCGAGCTGGAAAACGGTGACGCCGGTGTGTTGCTCACCGGCGATGATGGCGCGTTGAAACGGCGCCGCGCCGCGGTATTTCGGCAAAAGCGATCCGTGAATGTTGAGGCAGCCGCGGGGCAACCCCTCCAGAATCGCACCACCGATCTTCTGACCAAAGGCCGCCACGACGCCGATCTCGCTAAGCCCAAACGTGTCAGCGAAGTCGAGCGCGTTGACATCGGCGGTCTGAATGTGTCGGATTCCGAGCGCCTCCGCCGCAGTGCGCAGCGGCGTAGGCATGATGCGTTTGCCGCGCCCGGCGGGGCGATCCGGCTGGCTGATCGCAACACTTATTTCGTGACCACAGCGCGCGAGTGACTGAAGCGCGGGAACGGCAAACGCGCCGGTTCCCAGAAAGGCCAGCTTCATCGTAGGTCATCCCACAAAATGGCGAACTATCCCGCCGCGTCACTGATGCCGCAAAGAAAGACAGAAGGCTGTGACACCGGTTTCCAACCGGTGAGTCCCACAACCCGCAAACATTTGCGATACAAGCCCAGGTTGCAGGCCTGTGCCACACTTCGCCTACGCGCCATTACCGGCCTTGAAAGTGCTCTCCAACACGCGAAGTGTCTTGCGCGTGGCGATACGGTCGGAGGGCCCCATGCGGTCCACAATCAGAGTGCCGCCAAGGTGGTCGGTCTCGTGCTGCCAGACGCGGCACAACAGGTCGGCACCTTCTCGCTCGATCGGTTTCCCGTCGAGATCTTGCGCCGTGATCTTACAGCGCTGGGCCCGACGAACCTGGACGTTAATGCCCGGCAACGACAAACAGCCCTCCTCGGCCTCGACGTTGCCGTGCATATCGCGGATCACCGGATTGACGAAAATCTGGTCGTCGCCCGCTTCGCCGGTGTGGTTGGTGACGATCAGGCGAATAGGCAAACCGACCTGCGGCGCGGCCAGACCCACGCCCTTTTGTGCGTGCATCAATTCCAGCATGCGCTCGGCGAGCTGCCTGAGCCGGTCGTCAAACACGTCGACCGGGGCACATTGTTTGCGCAGTGCGGGGTGTGGGTAGTGGACGATAGTCAGTTTCTCGGTTTCAACGTCGGTTAGCATGCGTCCGGGTTCTTTCGTTTCTTGTTATTCGACGTGCTGTTCAGGTGTCGGTGGCTATCCCGACCAGCAGGAGCACACTAAGGCCACCAAGCCCCTCGCACAACTCATTATACCGGCCACAAGCCGGCGTACACCGTGACGAGCCACGGTGTTTCACTCGGCGACAGCGCCCACGAACGCCGGTCGCTGATTTATCGGCGCCGCGCGGCAGGCCACGGAGCCCACTCAAAAATCCTGCCCGAGCAGGAACGCGCGCGCCACGCGCCGCGACATCTGCTCGTTGTTGAATACCAGAGGCAGCAGAAGTGACAGGTCCGCGTTAGGCATACGGAGGTACGCGGCCAACTCACCCCGCCACTCGACATCAAATGCCGTCAACTCCTCCTGTGCGACAGACGCATCCAAGGCGCGGTGCACGACATCGGCGGCAATCCATCCTGAACGCATGCCCGGGTACAAGTCCTCGGCGCTCAGCGCCGCGGAAAACCCGCCGGCCCCACCAATCAGCAGTGTCCGCTTGCCGACGTGCGCATCCATGTCCAGCGCCGCCCCGGTTAGCCCACGCGAGCTTACGCGGTGCGCGCCGGCAAGCGTCGGAATCAACCCGGCCGCCTCGGCTCGCCGCAACAGCGATTCCAGTTCGCCTTCCAGCTCGCCGGCATCGCCCTGTCCTATCAGGGTGACGTGCAACTCGCGTTCGGCACAGACGAGCGTGGCGGCCTGGCAGGCCCTGCCGGTACCCAGGATGACGTGGAACGCGGACGCGGGTTTGGCCAACGCGCCGCGCGCGTGCAAGCAGCGCATACCCACCTCCGCCGGAGGTCGACTTGCTACCGGCGTCCAGCGCGCCACTTCGTCCCAATCTTCGCCGGCCAGCAGCGCGATCCGCCCACATACGGGGGCGCTGTCGGCCAGTTCAATCCGTACGCACGTCTCGTGCGCTTCGACCCCCGCCAGCGCGACTCCCGCACGCACGGTCACCCCGGCGCTGGTGGCTGCTGCCAGCAACGCCTGCTCCAGTTTGGCGCGCGCGACAATCCAGCCGGACAGTTCATCATCTTCGACCGACGCACTGCTTTGGAAATCCCACGAATGGAGGGTCAGTCCGATGAACGGCGTTGCACCAACGGACTTCGCCGTCAAGCCGCACGCCTCGCACAGGTCGATGGCCCCCGGGCTCAGCCAGTCGGCCGCGCGCGTGACGCGGGGCAATGGCCGGCTGTCAATCACGAGCACTTCGCGCTTCAACTGCCTGGCGCGGATAGCGGCGGCCAGTCCCGCCGGCGCGCCACCGACGATTACAAGATCGTAAACGGCCTCATCCGTCGCCATCGTCACGCGCCCCGCGCTGAAGGGTGGGTGGGCCGGCGCGTCGTGCTCACTTCACATGCTCCCACAAATACTCCTCGGCCCGCTTGAACTGGTCGAAGGCGGATTGCAGCGCACTACGCAGTTCGGCCAGATCGGCGGCATCCGCGGCGCTCTGCTCGCCTTCCGCCGACACGCTGTTCAGCGCGTCAAGTCGCGCGACCACATCATCCAACCGCGCCGCCGCCTGCGCGAACATCTGTGCCGCCTGGAAAACCTCCATGCGGCGTTGCTCGGCCTTGTCCGGCGCGATCATCCGCCAGGGGTTGAGCATAATGTCCAGCACCAGCCCCTTCATCTGGTCCGTGGTCTCTTTGAGGTTGCGGATCGTGCTATCGATCGCGGGCCGATTGAGAACCACCATGCGCTTGCCCGTCTCCGTGGCCACGCGGACGTTTTCGAGTGAGTCGGCGGCGCGGTCCATGCTGACGTGGATCTTGGCCAGCAGGGAGGTTGGGTCTGCGCGGTCAAGTTCAGCTTTCAGCCCGCCGATGATGTCCTGGTCCAGCGCGCGCGTGATGCTCTCAACGTTGTCCACAGTGCTGGCGAACTGCGGTCGTGATTCTTCGAGCATCTGTCGCACGTGCACCAGGCTGGCATCCAGCTCATCGAGAGTCGTCAACACCTTGCCCAGCAGGCTCGTGTCCACTTCCGCGTCAACCTGCATGCGCAGCGCCGCCGTCACACCGGCCACATTGTCCATCACGCGATGGATGCGAAACATCAGGGCATCCTGCTCGTCGGCATCGAGTTCACCGGCGATCTCGCGCGTGATCACGTTGATATCTTCCAGGCTGGCCATCAGCTTGTTCATCGCCGAGCCCTCGACGCCGGCGTCGAACATCTGGTCCAGCTTCGACAGAAATCCGTCCGAAGCCAACAGCCAGTCCGACAGGTCGCCGATCGCCGCTGACAAGCTCTGGGGGCGCTCACCTTCGATCAGGGGCGGCGCGGCACCCAGCGTCGGCGATCCAACGTCCAGGATCACCAGGAATCCGCTGCCGCCGATGACCGGCTCATTCGTGGTAATGCGACAGTCCTGGAACAGCGTCACATCTTCGCGAATCTCGGCGGTGACTATGATTGACGGTATGCCAAGCGATTCGCCGGACTCCCCGCGCTGAATCTCGACTGATGTGATTTTGCCGACCGCCAGCGCGCCACGCAGCAACACCTCGCCACCTTCGCTCAGGCGCGCCATCCCCTTGTCGAGCGCAAAACGCACGGTGATGGTCTGGGTCGGTGGTTTGAAGATCTTGGAATCGTACAGGAAGAAGAACGATGCCAGGAACAGCGCCACCAGCGCGATGACGGCCAGCCCAAGCATGAAATCCTGGTTCTTCGTTTTCATCGCCGTACACCTCGCCAGCGACCCACCGGAGCGCCGCGGCGCTCAATCTGTCAATCCATCCCGCATCGACAATCACGAGCGCGGGGCGTGGCGCGCAGCGCCGACCCGAGCGCCGTGCAAGTTGTACCCGACATCACGCAGTCTGGCCAACACGCGCGGCACGGATGCGCCGGCGTCCGGCCGCCTGATCGGGCCGGTCCGAGCCGGGTGCAACCGGCATTGCAACGCTAGAGCCCCAGCGCCGTGCCCAGGGCGGCGGTGCCCCAGGCGGCGAAGTAGGCGATGGTCGTCATCCCCACAAACGAGAGCACGGGGTACATCCACGATCCGGTTTCCTTGCGAATCGTCGCCAGTGTCGCGCCGCATTGCGCGCAGAGCGCAAAGAAAACCATGATCGACAGTGCAATCGGCAGTGTGAATAGCGGCCGCTCACCGTCGTCGACCGTGGCCGCGCGCATCGCGTCGCGCAGTGAGCCCGACGTCTCGTCTTGCTCTGTTCCCAGGTTGAACAGCGTGCCCAAGGTGGCGATGATCACTTCGCGCGCCGGAAACGAGGCCATGACCGCCACGCCGATGCGCCAATCCCAGCCGAGCGGCGCGATGACCGGCTCAATCGCATGCCCCATGTGGCCAAGGTAACTGTCACGCAGGTATGCGCCGTTGAGCTCGTTCGCGAATCGGTGGTCGTCCCAACCGGCGGCGGCCGCCTCACGCTGCACCGCCGCCAGTGTTGCCTGACTTCGAGGGAAATACGCCAGCGCCCACATGACGATGTTGACGACCAGGATTACGCTGCCGGCTCGCACAACAAAGTCTCGGCCGGCGAAGAACGTGCGATGCCACACGGCACGCGGACGCGGCATCTTGTAGCTCGGCAGTTCCATGACGAAACCGGCCGCGGGACCGGCGAGCAGCGTGCGCTTCAGCAGCCACGCCACGGGAATCGCGACCACGATGCCCACGAGATACATCGCCAGCATCACCAGTGGTTGCACCCGCACCCAGCCGCCCACGTATGTCGTCGCGGGCACGAACGCCGATATCAGAATCACGTAGACCGGCAACCGCGCCGAGCAACTCATGAACGGCGCGAGCATGATCGTCAGGAATCGCTCGCGCCGATCGGCGATTGCCCGCGTCCCCATGATGGCCGGTACAGCGCAGGCAAAAGATGAAAGCAGCGGTATGAACGCCCTGCCACTCAGCCCCACGCCGCGCATCAGCCTGTCCACCATGTATGCGGCGCGCGCGAGGTAGCCGCAGTCCTCGAGAATCGCGATGAATGCGAAGAGGATCAGTATCTGTGGAAGAAAGATGAGCACGCCGCCGACACCGCTGATGACGCCGTCGACAATCAGGCTTTGCAGCACGCCTTCGGGTAAAGCGCGCTCGATCAGCGCCGCCAACCAGCCGATCAGGGTCTCGACACCGGCCATTAGAGGTTGGGCTCCGGTGAACAGCGCCCAGAACAATCCGTAGAGCACCGCCAGCAGAACAAGGGCACCGCCCAGGCGATGCGTGAGAATGCGGTCGACGCGGTCCGACCAGGTGACGACCGGACGCAACGGCCGCGTCACGATACCATCGAGTGTCTTGTTCACCCACGCGTAGCGCGCCTGCACTTCGGACAGCGGCCCATCGATCCCGGCGGTTTTGAGCCGCTGGCGCGCCTCGGCAAGCAGCGCGGCGCAGGCCCCCGCCCGCACGTAGGCCGCCTCGGCCACGCCATCTTCATAGAGCAAGGCCCGCACCGCGTCGGAGTAGGACATGGCGGGACATGCGGTTGCCCTGAGTTGCTCGGCCTCGCGCACCAACGCCTCCGGCAACTCCGGACGCTGATCTGAAAGCGGCTCATCCAACGCCAGCTCGAGGGCGGCGACGATCGGCGCTGCCGCCGAACTGCGGGTGGCCACGACCGGCACCACACGCACGCCCAGCCGGCCCGCCAGTGCGTCAGCGTCAACTCTGATACCGCGCGCCTCGGCGGCATCGACCATATTCAGCGCGACAACCAGGGGGATGCGCAGCTCCAGCACCTGGCTCAGGAGATAAAGGTTGCGCGAGGGGTTCGAAGCGTCGACGATCGCCAGAACGACGTCGGGCGTGATGTCGCCGCCGCCTCGTCCGCACAGCGCGCGGGTGACGATTTCCTCGTCGGGTGATGCCGCGGCGAGACTATAGGTCCCAGGCAGATCGATGAGTTCCATCGGGCGCGCGGCGCCACGGATGGCACCGTGCCCAATCTCCACCGTTACACCCGGATAGTTGGCGACGTGGCGATGATAGCCGGTCAACTGGTTGAATAGAGTAGTCTTGCCCGTATTGGGGTTGCCGATCAGGGCGACGCGGACCGGGCGCGGCTGAACGATTGGTGTGTGCCTGACGGCATTATCGCCGCGGCTGGTTTCAGTTGGGCGGCCCATCCGGTGATTCCACATCCAGATGCCAGCCTATCCCCGTGATCCGGGTTGTTTTTGGTTGCCCCGCGGTTGTGGCGAATAGTGCGCTAGGCTTCACAGACATCGACCAGGTCGGCTTCGTCAGCGCGCAGAGAGAGTTCGTAATCACCCACGCGCACGTGCAGAGGATCGCCGAGCGGCGCCCGCCTCAGAACCCGCACTTCAGCGCCGGTCACCAGCCCCAACTCCATGAGGCGGCAGCTCATCGCTCCGCGCCGAACACCAGTCACACGCACACAGCCGCCGTTACAGACTTTGGACAACGACATCAGGAGTGCTCCAAACCACGCCGCGGGTAGTACTGGCACGCAACTGATTGATTAATCAACCATCTGGATTGTGGTACTATCATCGGCGCATGTCAAGCGGTACTGATTGACGTTTCAACCATCGGCGACGTTTCGCTGACGATGTAGCAGAAAAACCGCCCGGGCGCGCTTGCGGAGGGCAAGCGCGCCCGGGCATCTGCAGGTGTTATCGGACTCCAATCCGCTCAGATTCCGCCTCGCGGAGTGCTCAATCTTCCTCCGCGGGCACCCCGACAATGGCCATTTCCTTGTCGTACTCAAGCCGCAGTTCATATTCGACTTTGTGTGAATCCATGCCGATCGACGCCGGCGGTACCACGACATCCCAACGCAAAATGCCACGCTTGCGATCAGTCTCCTGATAATCCGCCGCGTCGCACAGCGCAGGCTTGGTCGAGGAGAGCGTGATCTTCAGCGCGTCGCCACGGTGCGTCGGCATGCGCTCGAGCACACGCACAGCCGTCGGCTCGGAGGCGAAATTCTCCACCGCCAACGCGTACTTGAAGTCCACTATGCGGTTGCCACCCTGGATCTTCTCGGTCTTGTTCACGAGTTCGCGGTGAACGCGCAGCGACGCGTCGATACCGAGCCCGACGGTGAAACTCTCACCCATCGCCACGGTCGGCAGGTCACCGTGCCCGACGAACTCACCACCGACATATGTCGACACCGGCCCCGCCAGCAACACGCGCGAGCTCTTGTTGACCACGCGCGCGTCTTCGTAGACGTAGCTGGTCAGCACCGGAGTGGCCAACCGGTAAAACTCGGCATCCAACGGGATGGCCGCAATGCGCACAAGTTGGCGATCCGACCGACTCGGCAGCGTTGTCCGTGCGGCCAGCTCATACGTCACGCTGATGCCCTCCGCGCCCGCTTCCTGCCGTGAACCTCCCGCCAGCATCAGCTTGCCGGCGTTGAAATCGAGCACCTGCAACTCGACGGCCATGCTGTTCAGCACGCGATCGAACTCGTCGACATTACCGGGCATGGCTTGCTGCTGGGGGCCCATCTCCGTCTGCTGCACATCAAAGAACTCGTTGCCGAACTGCGCGCGCTGGTTCTCCGCCCTACGCCGCGTGTCGGACAACTGCAACTTGGCGTCCTGATAGGCCTTGCCCCCCTTACGCATCTGCTGCTGCTCGTCGCCCTGACCCGGCCGGCGTAGCGCGACGCGGAGCGCGTCCAGTGTCGGCGCCTTGGCCACCAATGACGGCGTGGCGGTGGAGAGCGTGGTCTGCACGTTCGGCCAGTCCTCGCCGGTCATCTGCTGAATCGAAGCGTTGTACTCCACGACCACGCCGGACCGCGCCTCGTCCGTGCGCACGTTGTACGATGGCGTCCAGTTGGCGTTGTTCACCAGGTAGCGCAGGCGAAGCCGCGCGCCGCTCTCCCGCGTCAGGTTTACAAACACCACCGCTTCGCGCCTCACACGATTGGACCCGCTGGTGAGCTCGCCGCGTTTGCGCCGCAGCAGGTCAAGCTGCGCCACGACGGCGCGTTTTTCGCGCGCCTGTGCCAGTTCGCTCTCAACGAGTTCGTCGCGCGTCTTGAAGATGAAGCCGCTCAGCTCGCGCACCGTCTCGGCGTTCAGGACGCCGCGCGTCAATTCCGTGTCGGCGGTTACCGCGGTGAAGTTCTCGAGCTTCGCGAGGTATTCCTTGCGTCCCGCAAACACCTCCGCGGCGCGGTCCAGCGCCTCGACCTGGTCTTCAAGTCCACGGATCTGACCATCGAGCTCGCGGACCTCGGCACGCACGTCCTCACGCACCGGACGCACGCGGTAGCGCACCGAACGGACCTCTAGCCCGTCAGAAGCCTCGGCGTGAATGCTGTGAGGCAACACCTGCTCGGGCAATGCACCGATCAGCAGTTCGCGCAACCCGGTCGGGCCGGGCACGTCGACAACGCGCGTGACCAATGCCTGACCGCGATAGACGGTTACGGCATCGATGACGCCATCGGTTTCCAAGACTTCGGTCGCCGGGGCCAACGCCACGATTGAACCCAGCAACAGACATGTTAGCACAGCGCGCATCATCGAATCCTCCTGGCCGAAGCGCAAGGTTCCTGAGAGATGTAGTTGTCTGTGGAAAGTCTGACGCACAAACGGCCGCGAAGTTGTAACTTCTCTGTAACGACCGGCCGGCGTCGATCAACAATGGGTGCCCCACGGCTTGGGTGGGTGCCCCACGGTTTGCCGTGCGGGACAGAACAGGACGGCGGACACAGCAGCGCCCGACGAGGCGTGGCTCGCTAGTCTACTTTCTCGGGCTGTTTGCATCTTACTTGGAGGGTGGGGCGGGCGTCCCGCCCGCCATTTCCAGCCTGATGGCCAAGTACGGCGGGCGTGACGCCCGCCCCACCCGTGACGCCCGCCCCCCCATGATGCTGGATTTTTGAGAAGCTACACAACCGCGGCGGGCCAGGGGCTACAGCTCGAACTGGCTGCGGTCTTCGTCTTCGAGGATGTCCGCCAAGCGCATGCGAACGTAGTCGATATCCACGGTCACTTCCTTGTTGGCCGCGTCCGAGGCGTTAAACGCGATCTCCTCGACTGTCTTCTCGACGATGGTGTACAGGCGGCGGGCACCGATGTTCTCGAGCATCTGGTTGGCCTTATAAGCCATCTCCGCCATCTCTTTGATAGCGTCGTCGGCGAACGCCAGCGTCACGCCTTCGGCGCACATCAGGGCCACCTGCTGTTTGATCAGCGAATTCTGGGGCTCGGTCAGAATGCGGACGTAATCTTCAGCGCTCAGATCGCCAAGTTCGACGCGGATCGGAAAACGACCCTGCAATTCCGGCATCAGGTCGCTCGGCCGCACCTGGGTGAAAGCCCCGGCGGCTATGAACAGAATGTGGTCCGTGTGCACCATGCCATAGCGTGTGCTGATCGCGGTTCCCTCCACCAGCGGCAGCAGGTCACGCTGCACGCCGCTACGCGACACGTCCGGGCCAAACTCGTCGAGCGCACCGCCGCAGATCTTGTCGAGCTCGTCAAGGAAGACGATACCGCCCTGCTCACAACGGCGAATGGCGTCCTGGTGGAGCGCGTCCTGGTCAATCAGGCGGTCGATTTCCTGCTGGGTGATGAACTCCAGTGCGTCCGGTACCGGGAGCCGTTGGCGGCGCGTCTGCCGCGGGATCACGCGATCCATGAACTGCTCGAACTCCGGCCCCATCTGGTCGAGCCCCATCGCATTCATCACGTGTCCTGAAACCGCGCGCTCGTCGATGCGCACATCGACCGTCCGCTCGGCCAGGCCCCCGGCGCGCAATTGCGAGCGCAGCTTTTCACGCGTGCGCTGCCGGCGCTCGACCTGCTCGGGATCAGCGGCCGGCGCTTCCCCGGCCGGCAGAAATTGATCGAGGATGCGGTCCTCGGCGATGATCGCCGCGCGCTCGCGAACTCTCTCCGCCAACTCGACACGTTCGAGACCGACGGCTCGTTCCACCAGGTCGCGAATGATGCTGTCGACGTCGCGGCCGTGATAGCCGACTTCGGTGAATTTGGTGGCCTCGACCTTCACGAAGGGGGCCTTGGTGAGCTGCGCCAGACGCCGGGCTATCTCGGTTTTTCCGACGCCGGTCGGTCCCATCATCAGGATGTTCTTTGGATAGACATCTTCGCTGATATCAGAAGGCAACTGCAAGCGGCGCCAGCGGTTGCGAATGGCGATGGCAACGGCGCGCTTGGCGGCGTCCTGTCCGACAATGTGGCGATCGAGTGCCGCCACGATTTGCCGTGGCGTGAGGTCATCCATGATATTGTCCTTCATGCGGCGGAGCCGCCATCGGGGCGGTGGTGCCCGATCTATTCGTCTGTGAAACCCGAATATTATCCGACCGCTACTGGCGATGGCAAACCGCTTGCCTCGCACGTGAACCTCATCCGACAATTCGCGTATTGCATATCAGCGGCCATGCGCGAACCGCCGATAATGTATGCATCGAGGGCGCCACTGATGGGTGAAAACACCTAGCCGCGGGCAAACGCCGGTCCTAAGCGTAATGGCCGGGCGCTTTGGCCACACCGCGTCGCACGGTCGCCTACAATTGGGCGCCGGCAGCGCGGCTGACATAAGGGACGAGTCCGATGACGATCGAGACCATCCGAGAACAGTTTCCGATCACGCGGCAGTACAACTTCCTCAACCACGCCGCCATTGCGCCGCTGTCCAAACCGGCCGCCGACGCACTGGCCGGTTATGCCCGCGAGATGTGCGAGGCCGCCTACCTGAAGGGCACATACTTCCGTACGGCCGAAAACGTTCGCCAGGTCGCCGCGAAGTTGATCAACGCCGACCCGCTCGAGGTCACCTTCGTCAAGAACACGTCGGAGGGCATCAATTACGTTGCCAACGGCGTGCAATGGGCGCGCGGCGACAACGTCATCATCAACACCATGGAGTTTCCGGCGAATGCCTATCCGTGGATGGCGCTCGAGCAGCGCGGCGTCATGGTGAAGCAGGTCGAGGAGGAAGAAGGTCGCATTCCGTTTGACCGCCTCGCGGGCGCCATTGACCGTCGCACGCGCATCATGGCCATATCCGCGGTGCAGTGGACCAACGGCTTTCGCGTTGACCTGACGCGACTGGGCGAACTGTGTAAGGAGAAAGGCGTTTTGCTGGTCGTGGATGCAATCCAGGCATTGGGTGTGCATCCGATCGACGTGGAAGCGATGAACATCGACTTTCTAGCCGCCGACGGCCACAAGTGGCTTTGCGGCCCAGAAGGCGCCGGGATCTTCTACTGTCGCCGCGAGCTGATCGAGCATCTGCGTCCCACCGAACCGGGCTATCTGTGCATGCGGCACAGCTTCACCGAGCCGATCCGCAAGATTGATCTCCACCACGACGCGCGGCGGTTCGACAGCGGGGTGTATAACCTGGCGGGGATTTGCGCGCTGGGCGCGTCGATCGAGTTATTGCTCGAAGCCGGCGTCGATCAGATTCAGGTGCGCGTGAAGGCGCTGACCGACCAGCTTGTTGAGGGTCTGCGCCAGCGCGGCTGGCGTCTGTACAGTCCGCGGACCTCGAGCGAATGGAGCGGGATTGTGTCGTTCGGATCCGAGCGCCACGACACCGTCGCACTCAAGAAACACCTGCGTGACGAATTTCGGATCATCGTCGCGCATCGTTTCGGGAGACTGCGTGTGAGCCCGCACTTTTACAACACGGCCGACGAGATCGGACAACTGGTCGAGGCGCTGCCAACTCACTGAACCTGTTTATGTGCGGCCCCCCCAAGTGTCCGGCTCGGTTTTGCGAGGTCCGAAATTCTGCGCAACGTTATACAAACCACACACCTGTCGGAGACGTATTGATTTGTGGTCGAATGCGTTGCGACCGCCGCCTATAATGCGATGACCGGGCGAGGTTGTAGTGTTGAGGATTGGTAGGATGAAGAAGACAGTCACCACATTTCGCTGCGTTCCGCGAGTAGGCTTGGACTATACCGAGCTGCGTGTGGTAGATCTGGATCTTATGGAAGGCGCGAACGAAGCCCAGATGCTCGCCGCGCTAAACCTCTATTTCGCACACCAGGGCATCGCCGACGCGGTCTATGCTGTCGACGTGGACAGCGAGGGATACCTGGCCATCATTAACGACGAGGCCTACACGCATCGGTGGGGGACGGCGTTGCGCTGACATACGTCGCCGGTGAGCGACCGTCCGCGCGTGCGAAGGAGCGTCGTGATCAGCCGCCGTGCTCCAACCGGCGCAACTGCTCGTTTGGCCCCATTACCAGCATGACGTCATCGTGCCGAAACACGTAGTCGGCGCTCGGGACCGCATTGACCACCTCGGCGCCGGCCGCCCCCTTCTGTCGCACCATCAGAATCGACGCGTCAAAACGCTTGCGGATCGCCAGCGACCCCACGCTGCGCCCGACAAACGCGCGCGGCACCGTGATCTCGATCAGGCTGGTGTTGTCGGCCACCGTAAACGGGGCGGCGTGGCTGCCACCGGAAATGCTGGACGCCATCCCTGAGGCCATGTCGCGCTTGATCAGCTCGACGTTGTAGCGCTCGAGCACGTCCTCAGGCCAGATCACTCCCACCAGCCGGCCGTTGTCCACGACTGGAACCTCGCCGCGATAGCGCGCCAGGCGTCGCATCACATCGGCGAGCGTGTCGTCGGGCGTAACGCTCGGGAAGCCGGTCTCCTGCATGATGTCCTGTGCGATCAGCAGGGCCTCGAACGACTGCGGGTCGGTGAGCACGGTTCGGCGCTGGTGCGCGGTGATGATCCCCAGCAGTCGCCGATCATCGTCAACCACAAACAGCGTCGCCCCCGGGTGGCGCACCAGTGCGGCCACTGTCTCCATCATGGTGGCGCCCGGCGGCACGGTGGCGGCATCCGTGCGCATCTGGTCACGCACGAGCAGATGCCGCACCACGTTCACATCCTGTCCTTTGTGAATGTCCACACCGCGGCGCAGCAGCTTCTTTGTGTAGATCGAGGCCCGCTGGAGGCGCATGGCCACGAGCGTGGCCAGTATGCAGCTTATCATCAGCGGCAGCATGATCGCGTAGTCGTCGGTGAGTTCGAAGATGATCACGATCGCGGTAATCGGGGCGTGCGTCGTGGCGCCGACGACCGCCACCATGCCCACCAGGGCGTACGTTCCCGGCCCCGCGGTGGCCGCCGGCCAGATCGCGTTGACGGCGGTGCCGACCGCCCCGCCGGTCATGGCGCCGATGAAGAGCGACGGCGCAAACACACCACCTGATCCGCCGGAGCCGATTGTTATGCTGACCGCCACGATCTTGATCAGAACGAGCGAGGCGAGCAACTGCCACCCGATCTGACCCGCCAGCGCCTCGCGAATTCCCTCATACCCAACGCCGAAGATCTGCGGATACCACAGGGCGATCACACCGACAATGGCGCCGCCCATCAGGGCCCTCGCGGGCGGCCACACGGGAATCGCATCCCAGAGATCTTCACTGCGGTACAGTACCTTGACGAATAACAGGGCAACCAGGCCGGCGATGATGCCGAGGACGGCGTAGGCGAAAAGTTCGCTCCCACTCTCCAACTTGTAGAGGTGTTCGGAGACCTTGAACGCCGGCGTGCTCTCCAGATAAACACGACCGATTACGGTTGCTATGACCGACGAAATCACGATCGGCGAAAACTGCAAGACGGCGAAGTCGGCCAGAATGATCTCGACCGCGAAGAGAGCCCCCGCCACCGGGGCGTTGAATGTGGCCGCGATTCCCGCCGCCGCGCCGCAACCAACCAGCGTGCGCATGCGGCGTTCGTCGAGCCCCAGCCACTGCCCGACCGTTGAGCCGAACGCCGCCCCGATCTGCACAATCGGGCCCTCACGCCCGACTGACCCGCCCGAGGAAATGCTGATCGCCGATGCGAACATCTTGGCCAATACGACGCGCGGGCGAATGCGGCCGGAGCGCAGCGCTACGGCTTCCATTACCTCCGGCACGCCGTGGCCCTTGGCTTCGCGCGCGAAGTAGTACACGATCAGCGCGCAGAGCAGTCCCCCAATCGCGGGCACGGAAACCGTCCACCACCACGGCAGTGAGCGGATGAAGTCAAGCGAATAGTCGAGCTCGCGCCAACTGTGCGTCCAGGCCACGACGTGGCCGGCACCGATGAGCTTGCGAAACCCAACCGCGGCAAACCCGCCGCCCACCCCCACTATCGCGGCCAGGAGCACCATGTACACATGTTCATCATCGCGCAATCGCGCGTGGCAACGTTTTACGGTACTCAGCAACGGCTGGCTCATGGACGGTGCTTATACCACGTATGCTCCCACGCGTCTTGTGACAACGCGGCTCGCCTCGGCCCGGCACGGCAGTCATCCACGGCGTATGGCCGTGCTGTCGCCCGCCAGGCCAATGTAACGGCCGGCGCCTCGCCGGCCGTGGGACACTGCAAATACGACGTCGCCGAGAACGCGCTAGAGAAAGTCAATCGTGCCGGGGTCCGGGACAAGACCGGCGGCGGCGCCTTCGCTCAACAGCCGTTGGACCGCCTCACGTCCGCGCGGGCCGTAATCAACGGTCCAATCGTTCACGTACATCCCCACAAAACGGTCAGCCAGGCCCGTGTCAAGCCCGCGGCCGAATTGCAGGGCGTACTCGACAGCCTTCGCACGGTTTGCGAGCCCGTATTGAATTGTCTCGCGCACCAGGCGTGTAATCTCGCGACAGTGCTCCTCGCCGAGATCACGCCGTACAACGTTGCCGCCCAGCGGTAGCGGCAGGCCGGTGCGCTCCATCCACCATTGCCCCAGATCCACCACCAGGTGCAGCCCGTGTTTTTGATACGTGAGTTGCCCCTCGTGAATGAGCAGCCCGGCGTCCACCTCTCCGGCCACGACGGCGTCCGGGATCTCGTCGAACATCACGACCTTCGGCTCAAATGCGCCCTTGCCCAGCAACAGTTGCAGCGTCAGGTACGCCGTGGTCATCAGACCGGGTACGGCGATCGTCCGTCCTCTCAGTGCCTCGATCGTCATCGCTTCGCGCGTGACGATCATGGGGCCGTAGTTGTCCCCCATGCTGCTACCGCACGAGGTCAGGCGGTATTTGTCAGCGACGTGCGGATACGCGTGAATGCTGATAGCGGTGACCTCGTACTCGCCGCGCGTCGCCCGGTCGTTCAACGTCTGGATATCTTCAAGGACGTGCTCAAACTCATACGGCCCCGGGTCAACGGCACCGCAGGCGAGGCCGTAGAACATGAACGCATCATCCGGGTCGGGGCTGTGGGCCAGTCGAATCCGCATCACCGCTATCCTCGGGCATCAAGGTCGCTCCACCACGACGGCGTGGTGAGTCGGCTATTCTTCCGCCAGAGGCAGTGATGGTCAAATGGCACGAGGTGATGAGCGCATGGATTCCATCGATTGTGAAACGCGCGCAGGGCGGCCATCGGGATGCATCGGCCATTTGATAGCCGACGAAGAAACCCCGATAAATCACTCGACTATGGCGTATAGGCAGCGGCACCTACGCCACGAAGCACGCCAGACAGCGAATCCAGGACAGAGGGCACCCGCAAACGCCACATAATAGAGCTTTATTGCGGCCCCCGACCACAACGCGCCACAATCACGCCTGATTCACCAGGAGGAACCAAGGCAAGTACTACGCGACATGAGCATACCGCATACGCGGCTGAGGTCGCATTAGTGCTCGATTTTGAGGCGAATGTGGGCCGGTCGCGACCTCATTCCGTCGTTTCAGACGCCGTTGACGTGGTCGATGTGTCGCCCGTGCTGTCTTCCGGCTCGAAGATGGCGAACATGCCAGAGATCCAGCCGTCGGCGATCTGCTTCAGACCGGCCTCCATGGTACCGGCGGCGGCGGCACGGAAGTCCTTCTCTAGCTCCGGACCTGCATCCGGGCAGCCGCCGACACAGGCGAGACAGATGCCCGCGACCGCAGCCATTGCGCCCGCTCGGCAGATTGTGCTGCATCTTCGTCCGATTCCGACCACTGACGATTGCGTCTTTTTCATCGTAAGCTCCGCTCGCGATGACACTTATAAGTGCCCTGCAAAACGCACGCTGCGGCAGGGCCATATGGGTAGGAGCAACGCTCGTGCCGAATCGCGACAATCGCGCATAAGCTGATGATCGCGCTTGCGTAGTGTGGTAGGCTGCGCGGCTGCTTTGCGGAGGTGAGCGTGTGGCGGATCTGAAGTGGATTCAAGGACCGGATGAGCACGAGTCGCTGGCAATTGCGCTGCGCGCACTGCTGGCGACTCGCGACAGCGAAGCTGCATATGACGAATTGCTCGGAACGCTCGCACTGGGCACCGCAACCGTCGCGCTGGCGGGTCAACCGGTGATCGAGTGGCCGGCGCACGCGCGCGATGTGGCACTGCCAGCGACCGCCGAGCTATTTGGTCTTCGCCTGCGCGAGCTGCACCCCACCGCAGCCACCATCGGGCTTGAAAGCTCAGCCGAATTCGAGATGCACTTTCGGGACAGCTATGCACCACTGATGGTGCGGGCGTTGGAAGCGCGGCAAGTTTGCCTCGCCTGGCGCGGTTGGCCGACGCCGGCCGAGCGCGAGTGGGGAGTGATCACAAAGGCCGACCACGGCGGGCTTTTTGGCAAGACCGTCGGCCATGCGGACAGGCTCATCGAACTCGGCGGCCCGGCCTGGCAGGTTTACGTGGTCGAGGATATCAACACCATGGCCATTGGCGCTTTGACTGCGGACAGGCTGTTCAACCATGCCTTGCAAGTGGCCACGCGATCATGGAACGGTGCGTACGCCGCGATGTTCGACGCTCTGTTTGGATACCAAGCGTACGACGCGTGGGCAGAGGTGGCCGAATCAGCCGAGCCCGAAGCTGACACCCGCGTGCTGGCGTCATGCGCGCATTCCGCACGCCGTCACATGGGTGCCTGGCTGCGCCGCATTGAGCCGAAGCTGACAACCGCGTCAAGGCCAACGGCGCAACGCTGGGCCGCGACGTGTGAAGACGTGGCGGGATATCTGGCCGACCTGCCAACCCGGGGCGGTCCGCGTCAGGACGCCCCGGTGGATATGCCGGCGATCATCCGCCAGGCACGCGACCGCGAGGCGGCGTTCTTCGCCGACCTGCCGCACACGAACGCGAGCTAGCACGACAACGAGATTCCCCCAACCAGGATTGGCCGCATAAATGTCTGAATTGGTGCAATATCACGACATCGACGAGGCGCGCGACGCGCTGACGGAAGCCGCTTCCAAGCTGGGAGCCACCGAATTCGCGCGTGTGCGCAACCTGGATTACGCCCACGCGCCATACGAAATTTACCCGCTGGCCCCCCGCGTCTCCATGCCGCTGGAGCGCATCGTCGCCTTTGCCGTTGACATGGACGGCACGAGCACCACGACGGAGCCGCTGGCGCTGCACGCTTTGGAGTACATGGTACGGCGTCTGACAAATCGCGTGGATCGCAACACGTGGCCCGGGCTTGAACCGATCGAAGACCACCCCTTCGTGATCGGCAACAGCAATTTCCGGCACACCGAGTTTCTGGTGCGGCGTTATCGCTCGGCGATTGACCACGCGGAATTCACGCAGGCGTATTTTGAGGCGCTCTGCTGGACGCTGGCGTGTATGGACGATCCTCAGCGCAGGCGCGACATCACGCTCAACGCGACCAACGCGGGCCT
The DNA here is from genome assembly GCA_963675745.2 of Phycisphaerae bacterium. Classification (GTDB taxonomy): domain Bacteria; phylum Planctomycetota; class Phycisphaerae; order UBA1845; family Fen-1342; genus JAFGRR01. Next base: position 102,699 of record CAXXWX010000007.1, on the reverse strand, counting down.
GCGACGGCTGCTGAGCGACCCTGAGTTTGTCAAACTGACGCAAGGCCAGTCCGTAACCGCCGACAACGTCGGCACGCTTGTCAAGCCGCTGGTTGAACGTGATGGGGCGTCGTTTCACTGTGAGCACGAGAGCGCGCTGGTCGGCGCGGCGCTGGATATCTACTACTACCGCTACCATGCAATCATGCGTGAAATCGAAGCCGGCCGCGGCGCGGCGTTGAGCGCGGAGCTGCTCGGCGCGAGCAACCGCCGACTGATTGAGCCGATGCCGGGCTATGATGTGTTTCTGGCGCTGATCAAGGGCTGGCTCGGCCCCGAGGTGGATGCCCTGTACGAGCAGTTGCGCACACACCTGACAGGCTTGGGGTACGACGCGGCCGAGGTCGATCGCAGCCGCCCGCGCCTGACCCGCCTCGCCGAGCACTTCCGCAGCGAGCCCGCCAAGCTGGCCCTGGTCACGGCGTCGATCGCGTATGAGACGCGTGCGTGCATGCGCGAGGTAATCGAGGTCGTCAAGGAACGCATCAGCGACTGGCCGCTGGCCGCGGAACACCGGGATCGTCTGACAGCCGAACTGGCGGACTATCGCGCGGTGTTTGACGGCTTCGTGTGCGCGTCCGACGCCTGTGAGACGCGGCTCAAGCCACACCGCGACCTCTACAGCCTGGCGTTGTTTCAAATCTCCATCCCGCGCCGCCAGTATCCCTGCGTCGTGGGCCTCGAGGACACGGAGCCGGGGATTGTCGCCTTGCGGGCCGCCGGTATCGGATGTGCGATCGCACTACCCAATCATGATACGAGCCGACAGAATTACCAGGCCGCCACGCAGGTCATCAACGGCGGGTTGCCCGAGCTGATCCTGCTGGAGAACCTGTGTTTGCCCGACGACGAGGCGGAGCTGGAAAGCCGTGGTAGACATGATTGATACCTGGAAGATCACGAACACCCGCCACGACGCCCACGCTCTCGGGCAGCACAACAGCGTGTTTACGGTCTCCAACGGCTACCTGGGGCTAAAGGGCCACGTGGCTGAAGACCGCGACGGCTATTGCCCCGTCACCCTGCTGGCCGGGATCTATGACGAACTCGACATGTTCAGCCTGATTCGGCCGTCGGACCAGCCGCGGCCGTATCTGGATGAGACCAGGTTCGATACCGCCGGTGCGAGCCCGGCCGTGGCGAACCTACCAAACCCGCTTTTCGTGCGTCTGTTCGTCGGCAACGAAGAGCTGACGCTGACGCGTTGTGACGTAGTGCGTTTTGAGCAGACGCTCGATCTCAGCACCGGCGTGTACGGCTATGAACTGGATGTCCGTGACAGGCACAATCGCGCCACGCGCATTTCAATGACGCGTTTCGCCTCGCTGACACGCGTTCATCAACTGCACATGCGCTACACCGTCACCGCGCTGGACCATACGGCACCGGTCCGCCTGCTGAGCGGCATCGACGGCGAGGTGCACTCAAACACCACCGGGCAACGACAATTCGCCATCACCGAACGCGCGGCGACGCCCGGTGCCCGGTGCATCATGAACGTGCGCACACCCGCGCGCGGCCATGTGGTCGAGTTGGCGGTTCAACACACGTTTGTAAGCGACGGCGCCCCCGAGGTGCGTGGCGTAATCGAGCACGGGCGCGTGTATACCGAGTACGTGTTCACGCCGACTCAGCAACCGATCACGCTGGATCGCGCCGTCGTGCTGTCGTGTTCCGAGGACGAGCGTCATGGTGCCCTGATCGATGCCGCCGAGGAGCTCAGTGACGCACATGCGACGGGTTATGACGAGGCGTTGGCCGAGCAGCGCCGGGCCTGGGGACGGGTGTGGGAGCGTGGTGACGTCGAGATCGACGGGGACGACTTGGCGCAACAGCATTTGCGTTTTTGCCTTTACCATCTCTTCGCGGCGGCACCGTGGCACACCGACAAGCTGACCGTGCCGGTGAAGCTGCTGACCGGGGAGTACTACCAGGGCAACACGTTCTACGACACCGATCTGTACATCACGCCGGCGTATCTCTTCACGTTTCCCGAGCTGGCGCGCGGCGCGCTGCACGCCCGCTACCTGGGACTCGAGGCGGGGCGCGCCATCGCCGGTGCCCTCGGCTGCCGCGGGGCGAAGTTCGCCTGGCAGGCGGGCCCGTGCGGCGAAGAGTGCCTGGGCGACTGGTGGAAATTCACGCACACGAACATCCACATAAACGCGGACGTCGTCTACAGCCTGATGCAGTATCACCAGGCGACCGGCGACGAAGTATTCATGCACGAGCGCGGCGTGGATGTTCTCGTCGAGACGGCGCGCTTTTACGCATCGCGTGTCACGCACGACAAGACGCGCCAGGCCTACGATCTGCAAAACGTGACCGGCCCGGACGAGGGACACGTCGGGGTCGCTAGCGACTTTTACACGAATTACCTGGCGCGGCGGAATCTGAGCTGGGCGGCGCATGTGTTGGAAGCCCTGCGCGGCTCATCCCCGGAAACCTACGCCGCCGTCGCCGAGCGGCTCGCGCTCGCACCTGACGAAACCAGCACGTGGTGGGATATTGCGGGTCGGCTGACGCTGCTATTCGATGCGGAAAGCAACATCTTCGAACAATGCGCGGGGTTTTACGCGCTCAAGCCGGTGCCACCACGATTCGAGCGTGAGCGCGCGGTGTGGTTTGAGCAGGTCTACCCATACCAGGCCCTGAATCAGCCCGACGTGGTAATGGCGCATGTGCTCTTCCGCGACGAGTTCCCGGAGGATGTGCGGCGGGCCAACTGGGAGTTCTACAAAGACAAGAGCATGAACTTCTCCTCGATGAGCCACGCTCTGAATGCGATCATGGCCGCCGACATGGGAGACCTCGAGCGCGCGTATCAGGAGTTCCTGATTACCGCGGGCGCCGATCTTGATGAAGACCTGACCGGGCGCAAAGACACATACGCCGGCCTGCACGGCACGGCGGCCGGTGGTGCGTGGATGGCGGCGGTCTTCGGTTTCGGCGGTGTCCACTTGTCCGACCAGGGGCTGAGAATCAACCCCAACCTGCCGCCATGCTGGCACGGTCTGCGCTTCAAGCTGGTGCTGCGCGGCGTTGTGTGCAGCGTCGCGCTCAACCGTGACGAAGTCCGCGTTGATGTCGCCGATGGGCAACAGATCGACTTGCCGGTTATGATCTCCGGCGAGAAGTTTACGCTACGAGGCGGGCAGACTTTCTGCCACGCATATCGGAAGCAGGCTGACTGACAGCGTGCCTGCGAGGGGTATTGATGAGTGAGATCATCTCCGAAATCGGGCGCGTTCACCTGCGTTGGTCACTCGTTGAGGGCGTCGGACCAATCACGTTCGACCGGATTCAGCGGCAGTTCGGCGACGCCGAGCAGGCGCTCGGGGTATCGGCGCAGCAGCTCGGACAAGTGTCGCGGATCGGGCCGAACAAGGCGGACAACGTCGCACGCCAGCGGCATACCGTTGATATCGAGCCCGAGATCAGCTTGGCCGGGCAACATGGCGTGCGGATCATCTGCGCCGCCGATGAGGAGTATCCCGAGGCACTCAAGCGCATCGCCGACCCGCCCATCGTCCTCTACGTCAAGGGTGAGCTACGCCGGACTGATGCGATCGCGATTGCCATCGTCGGCACCCGCCGCTGCTCGATCTATGGCAGCGAGCAGGCCCGGCGTTTCGGGGAACTGCTGGCCCAGGCGGGCTTTACGGTGGTCAGTGGTCTGGCGCGCGGTATAGACGCGCTCGCCCATCACGGGGCGGTTGAAGCGGGCGGCCGCTCGATCGCGGTATTGGGTAACGGGTTGACCGAAATCTATCCGCCCGAGAATGGCGCCCTGGCGGCCAAGCTGATGGAAAAAGGCGCGCTGGTCAGCGAGTTGCCGATGCAGTCGTCGGTTGAACGGAAGAACTTCCCCACCCGCAATCGTATCATCGCCGGGTTGTCGTTGGGCACACTGGTGGTCGAGGCGCCGACGCGCAGCGGTGCGCTGATCACCGCGCGTCTGGCCAACGATTACAACCGCGAGGTGTTTGTGGTCCCCGGGCGGCTTCAGGAACCTGCCGCCGCCGGCACGAACGTATTGATTCGTGATGGAATCGGCAAGCTGGTTACGTGCCTTGAAGACATCCTGGGCGAGCTTGGCGAACTCGGTTACATGATGCACGTGAAACTGAACCCGCCCGACAGCGCGCCGGCGGAGCCCCCGCCGGCCGGCTCGGCATCGACGCCGCCGACTGTGCAACTGACCGCGGCGGAATCGCGCGTGTTCAACGTGGTCGGATTCGATGCCATGCTTCAGGATGCCGTCATGGCCGCCGCCGATCTGCCCCCGGGCGACGTTCTGGCCGCGTTGACCGGTTTGGAGCTCAAGGGCTTGATCCGGCGGCTCCCGGGGCAACTCGTGGTACGCGCGGGCAAAGCCTGACAGTCGCTCGCGTCGCACCCAGCGGCTTGCCGTTGTAGCGGCCGGCGCCCCGCGGCTACGCGCTGTAGCGGCCGGCGCCTCGCCGGCCGTATGGCGTGAGGAAGCACTGCCTGCTTCATGCGGCCTGCGAGGCGCAGGCCGTTACTTTGCACTCACCCGCCTATCTCTCTCGAAACCGAGAAGCTGCCTCGTAGCTACCCGTCGTAGCAGCCGGCGCCCCGCGGCTACGCGTTGTGGCGGCCGGCGCCTCGCCGGTCGTATGGCGTGAGGAAGCACTGCCTGCTTCATGCGGCCTGCGAGGCGCAGGCCGTTACACTCGCCTACTTCGCTGAAAAACCAGCGATGAGCACGTCTCCCCCGGAAAGCTGCCAGCCACCCACGAGCATGGTCTTACCCGGCGTCAGCCACACGGTGGTGCGCAGCTTGATGCTGCGCTTGCCATGCTGCACCTGCGTCACTTCGATCTTGATCTGAATCCGCGTGGCTTCACGTTTGAGCGGCGTCAGCTTCATCTCGTAACCGCCGGGGAGTTTCGCCGTGTGCGTGGCGCTGAGCTTCGCCGCGCCGGTGCTGCGTCCGACCAGCTTGAACCCGGTGTATTTGAACTGCTTCTTGAGTTGCGCGGCGATCTGTTTAAGCTGCGGCGAGATATCCTTGTTCTTGGTGGTGGCCTGGATGGCCAGCACCTGAAGCTGAACGGTGTCGGAGCCAGCCGCGTTGGCACGCGGAACTGCCGCGAGCAAGACCGCCGCGGCGCAGAGCATCGTTGCCGTCTGTCTCATCATCACACTCCTTCAGATTCATCCATGACCCAGATCACGGGGAACCCGCCGTTGTCACCGGCCGATACCACGAACGGCAACTCGCCGCCAAACGTCTCCAGTTCGACAATCTCGGCATTCGCGTCGAGCCTGAGTGCCCAGCCAACCTCGTGCCCGTGCGACCAGGGGAACGACCAGACAACGAACATCGCGATCGCCGCCGCGATTGCCACAGGGCTGAACCAGAACCGCGCGCGGCGTTTGGACGCCGGCCGCGCCGCGTCAATCGCCTGCCAGACCTGTTCCCACTGCGCCGTTGAGGGCAGCGGCGCATCAGCCAACGCTCGGCCGCCGGCCGCGAGCCCCGCCAGTCGAGCCTCAACGCGCGGATCAGCATCCGCCACAGCTTCCAGACGCGTCACTTCGTCCGGCGTAAGCTCGTCTAGCCGATCGCGTGCCACCAGTTCCAGCAGCTCCTCGGTTTTTCGCGATTGCGAAGTCATATCCATCGATCCGGCCCGTCGCTGACGCTCGGGGCAGTGTTTGTCTCATGCCGCTGCGAGGTCACGCCGGCTGGTCCTTACTGCCGTATTCGGGCAGCATTTCCTGAAGCCTACGCCGCGCGTGATACAACCGGCTCATCACGGTGCCGGCGGGAATACCCAGAACTTCAGCAATCTCGCCGTATGTCATCTCGCCACTGGCGTAAAGCGCCATAACAGCACGCTGTTCCGGCGGCAGTCGATCTATCGCCGCTCGGATGCGTTCAACGGTCTCGCGACTCTCAATGCCGCGCGACGGCGCGGGCGACGCCTTCGGGTCCGGCGGCTCGATGCCGCGCTCGTCGTCGCCGTCCAGCGAGACCGCCAGCCGCACCTTGCGGCCGCGCACGACGTCGAGCGCCCGGTTGGTAACGATCCGCAGCAGCCAGGTCTTCAGGCTGCTGGTGCCCCGAAAATCGCCCAGGCGTTGAAACATCTTGATGAAGCTGTCCTGGACGATGTCGAGGGCGTCGGCGTCGCGTCCGGTAACGCGGTACGCCACGCGATACGCCGCTTCGCGATAACGCTCAAACAGCACGCGCTGCGCATCCTGGTCGCCGCGGGCGGCGTCCGCGATGAGACTCTGCACTTCCGGCGTATCGACGATCGAGCGATTCACACTATTCACACAATCTGCGGAAAAATCTGACGGACATCAGAATACCGCCAATCGACCGCTTTTTCGCCCACCCGGATGAATACCCGCCCCATCAGCCGCGTCTGCACCAGTGATGAACGCAACCACGCGGCCGACAAGCCGCGGCACATTGAAAGGAGTGCTACCATGCGACGTTTCCTCTCAATCACGCTCGGACTGGGCATGCTGGCAACGACCGCGCTGGCTGGTCAAGCCACCGCCATCTCGGTCTCCAGCAACGGCGGCAGCGCCACGTCGATCGCGACCGCCACCGGCAATTCGAACTCCACGGCGATCTCCGGGGCCACCAACGGCGGACGCGCGATCGCCACCAGCCAGGCATACGCCAATCGCCGCGGCGCGGCCGACAGCACGTCGGTCGCCACCGCCGATCACGGGCTGGCGATCAGTAATTCCGTTGCCGATGCCCGTGGAACGTACGGCGGCCGGGCCGTCGCGGACAGTGAGAGCATCGCCGCGACCGTTGGCGGAGTGGCCATCAGCAACAGCGAGGCCCGCTCCGAAGGGACGCTCTACGGCCGGGCGCACAGCCGGTCGACCTCGACGGCGCTGAGCATCTATGGCGTCGCGACGAGCGACAGCCGGGCCGTGAGCCGCGGCTACCTCGGCGGTCGGGCGAGCAGCGTCAGTGACGCGCTCTCGAATTCGGTTGGCGGACACGCGGACAGTCGCGTGAAGGTGCTCAGCGACGCCGGCTACCGCGCCCGGGCAACGGCTGACGGTGTTGGTATCAGTTCCAGTCGCTACTACCGCCACAGCCGGGCTGATGTACACGCGGAGAGTCGGGCGGCCCGTTTCGGCCGCAGCAACTCCAGCGCGATGATGATCAGCGTGCGACCGTAATGCGTAATGTGGCACCGGTTTTCAACCGGTGATTCGCCCGGCCGCGTCGGGCAATGGTACCTGGCGCGGCCCTCGGGGGGCGGCCCACGCCCGCCCCCTCCCGACGACAGCACTTGCAACCCACAAGGAGCCATGAAATGAAACGCCTGACTGCCACTTTCGCGACCTTTGCTTTTCTGACGGCATCCGCAGCTTACGCCAGCGACGCCTCGACCTCCGCCACCGCCGGCTACAACCGCTACAGCGGCGGCAACGCCGGCGCGACCGCCAGCTATACCGGCGACAAAGGCTACGCCCGCACCGACACGCGCACCGGTAACGTCAACATCGCCCGCGGCGTGGCGGTCGGCGCCGACCGGGATGGCCTGAGCATCTCGGTCAGCAACGCCATCGCGCCCAAGAACGGGCCCGCCATCGCCACCAATTTCAACATGAGCATCAATCGCGACGGCGGAAACTCCGTCAGCTTCGGGCTCTCTGCCGCCAACGGCGGGCGTGACAAGCAGGTCGCCACCAGCGGCAGCACGTATGCAAGCCGCCATCGCACCGGTGCCGCGTCGATCGCCACCGGCAAGACCTCCGGCCACGGGCGAGTGATTGCTGTCACGCACTCCCGCGACTACCGCGCGACGCGCAGCGCACACCTCCGCACAAGCCGGGCCGTGATCCGCGGCTATCGGAGATAGGCCCTCGACAGATTTCTCCTGCTGGGTTGACAGTGAGCACGGCGCGGGCGGTTCGATCACGAACCGCCCGCGTCTTTGCGCGCACTGACCGCCATCCGTCCCCCACGGCGAGCCGAGGGGCACCCTCTGCAACCACCAGGCACCCATGGAGCACCCGGCCTGAATCTCGGGAACCTTCAGCGCCTTTGTGCGACTAACCTCTGGCACGCCACGCCAAGGAGCCGCGGCGGTGTGCCGAGGTGCTTTCAAGTGGGCTTTTCAATCACGCTTGTGCGGAGGTGCGGCGATGAAAACTTGCAGCTTTACCAAAGCGGCAGCAATCGTCTTGGTTATCGGGGTCGGCCTGGCGGCGCCTGCGCTGGCCGGGATCAAGTTGATCACGCTGCCGGTGCGCGAGCGGGTCGAGGTGCAGCTTGATAATCCCCAGGTGACGCTTGTCGAAGAGGAGCGCATCGTGCCGCTGGTGGCCGGTGCCAATGAGGTCGTCTTCGCCTGGGCGATCGCCGCAATTGACAAGCACAGCATCCAGCTACGCTGTCTGACCGACCCGGAGAACATCAAGGTCATTTCAGCATCGTACCCGCCGAACGAAAATGCCCTCACCTGGGAAGTCTATGCCCCCGCGTCGGGTCCGGCCCGGGTGCGCATCAGCTACATCATCGGGCAGCTCGATAAGTCGTTTGCCTATCGCGCCGTCGCCGCCCACGACGAGAAGACGCTCACGCTCTGGCAGTACATCCAGCTTCACAACAACGCCAACGAGGAATTCGGCACGGCGGGCATGTGGGCCGGCTTCGGCGAGCGTTTCGAGCGGCCGATCGGTATCAACGAAACCAAGCGCATGCTCGCGGCCAAGTTCGTGGACGTCCCCATCAAGAAAACCTACACCGCCGATCTGGCCGTGCATGGATATCTCAACGCCGGCAAACAGCAACTGCGTATCCCGATGCACTACGTGCTGAAGAATGACGCCGCCCACGGCCTGGGTCGCTTTCCACTTATGTTTGGCAAGGTGCGCATCTTCCAGGACGACGGGCGCGGCACGACCGCCTTCATCGGCGAGGATTGGGGCGAGTTCACGCCGCGCGATGACGAGATGGAGCTGTACCTGGGCGTCGCCAAAGACATCGTGGTCAAACGCACCATCGATCGCTTTCAAAAGAGGCGCGTCTTCGGCGATCTGCACGACTACGACATCGTGGTCAAGTACGAGATCGAGAACTTCAAGGATCAGCCCGTCGTGCTCGACGTCGCCGAGTGGCTGCCGGAGCTGCGTAAGGAGCTCGGCATTGGTGGCAACCGCAGGATTCAGTGGGAGCTGGGCGGCGAGAGCACGCTGGCGGAGATGTTGGACGGCGACAAAACAACCGCCGATCGCATCCTGTGCCATGTGTCGTTACCGCCGCGCGGCGACGACCAGCAAGCCGAGAAGCAGGTTCATTTGCTCCATGTACTCATCAGGAACGAATGGTAGAAAGGAGCAATCGTCATGCGATACGCGTCAATCAGTCTCAAGCGCTCTGGTGCTGGCACTGGTATCGAGCGCCGCCGGCAAGAACATCGACCTTTCGACGATCCCCCCGCGCGATACGGTGCAACTGACCATCTACAACAGCGAGGATCTCACGCTGGTTCGCGAGACGCGGCACATCACGTTCAAGGTGGGCGTCAACGCGCTCCAGTTCTCGTGGGCCAACACGCTGATCGACCCGACCAGTGTGGATCTGCGTTTCAAGACTCACGCCGACACCCTCGACCTGCTCGACACGACCTTTCCGCACGACAAGCCGCAGATGCTGTATTGGAATGTGCGTAGCGGCTTCGACGGCGACGCGGTCGTGGAGATTACCTACTTCACGAGCGGTATCTCCTGGTCGGCGGACTACGTCTGCATCGCCGATCCGGGCGAGGAAAGCATGCACTTCGAGGGATTCGTGCGCATCACGAATAACTCCGGCGAGGACTACGCCGACGCGCAGATTCGCCTGGTCGTCGGCACGATCAACCTCGTGGAGAAAGTCGCGGAGTTGGCCCAGCGCGGCCTGATCCAGCCTGAACAGGAACGGGCCTATCGAGAAGGGGTTGTACTGGCGCGCGAGTTCAAAGGCGTGGCCCGTGGTGAGTTGATGGATATGGCCGCGGCGCGGATGGCCGCCACGGCGCCCAAGGAGATCGTCAAGGAGGGCCTCAGCGAGTACTTCATCTACACCATCGACGGCACCGAGACCGTCAAACACGCGTGGTCCAAGCGCATGCGCTCATTCCAGGGCAAACGCGTGCCGTTTAACATTCAGTATCGCTACCGACCGGCGGAATATGGCGAAGCGCTGGTGCGGCTGTTCCTGTTGCGCAACGACGAGGCCAGCGACCTCGGCACGACCCCGCTGCCGGATGGAATCGTGCGGCTTTACCGCGACAACGGCCACGACGGACTTTCGTGTCTGGCGCAACAGCGGATCGAGTATGTGCCGATCGGACAGGAGATCGTGCTGAATCTGGGCGTCGACCCGGAGGTCATCCATGAGCTGATCCGGCTGAAGACCTGGCGTGATGACTTCTGGTATCGCCGCAACGGCATGAACGTCTATTACAGCCCGGACAGTGGGCACAAGATCAGGGTGGACGACAAGGTCGCGGGCTGGAAGGAGCACGAGCTGTGGGTGGAGCGAATCCGCAATTACCGCGCGAAGCCGATCGACGTGGAACTGCGGCGGACGTTTGCCGGCCACGTGATTTTTCGCAGCGACCTGGACCCGGTGCTCCACGATTACCGTAGCCCGCAATTCACGTCCCGGATCGCCGCCGGCGACAAGGCAGACCTGCCCTACCACCTGGTCTTTCTACAGGGGCACCTGCACGAGCAGGACAATGTGACACTGGAGGCGGGTGAGTAGGCGCCGGCCGGACGCGCAGGGGTGCGCCGCCGGCCACGCCGTCATCCGTTGACGTTGCACTGGATCGAGGGGCGTGAGACAATCGACTGGTCGCAGCCGGGCCGTCCCGCAGCGACGCAGTGAACGTAGCCCAGCACGCAGTGCTGGGGCAGTTGCGGCCACGTAGAAACCGAGTCCCATCGGGACGGCTGAACTTTCAGTCGTCCCGTACGGGACTTGGCGGGCGGTTACGCGATCCAATCCCAGCACTGCGTGCTGGGCTACAGTCAAATGTCCCTCCGGGACAATCGTGAAAGAACAGCAGGCGAGCAGTCGCCGCCGGTTGCGTCCCACCACTTCCCCGTGAGCGGGCCCGTGACAGAATCGGCGGCGTGTGGTCATCCGTGCCAGCGGCCCGGGCACGAGCGTTTCGCTCCGGAGGAGCGTGGGCGCGTAGCCACGGGTGGAGCGCAGCGGAACCCGTGGACACGGTCCGCCACCACAAGCTCTCCGCCCCGCAGGGGCGGCGGAAGATGCGCTCAGCCCTCCAGGTATCGCGCGTCGTGCTCGATCCCGTGTGCGTCCAGCAACGCCTTCGGCTCCTCCACGAATCCTCGTCGACCATGATGCGCCGCCTGAACTTGGATATATCGCCGCACGATCCCGAACTGCGACGTGCTCGTACAGGCGTGGTTGCAGCTCCGTGGCGATGAGGTCGGCGCGGTGCTTGGTGCTGAAGGCCACGTGATAGAGCAATCGCGTGAAGGTCCCCGGCCTGCGCGCCTCCCCCGCCCCTGCGGGGCGGAATGACATGTCAACCCGCATCCTATCCACGGGTTGCGCTGCGCTGCACCCGTGGCCATGCGCCTGCGCCCCTTCAGGGCGAAGAGTCGCGGCTGAGCAGACCGTGCTCACGGGTTACGCTGCGCTGCACCCGTGGCACCGGCCCCATGCCCCTCTGGGGCAAGCTTCACCGGACCACCGCTGCCAACGTCCCGCCGCAAGTGTCACGCACCCCCGCGACCCCCAACACTCCGGCCCGTTGTCGTGAGCCGAGCGGGCGGTTAAAGTGTCCGCTTGAGTTTGTGACACACGCGACGTGTTTCGGAGATCGGGCAGATGAAACTGGGCGTCATGGGAGCCGGCCTCGGCCAGATGGGCTGGGACAAAGCGCTCGACTACTGCAAGCAGGTGGGCCTCGACGCGATAGAAATCCCCGTCGGCGCGTATCCGGGAAAGCCGTTTTTTGACCCGGAAGAGGTGCTACGTGACAAGGCCGCCCAGCAAAGAATCATCGAGGACGTGAAGCAGCGCGGGTTGGAGATCATCGGGTTGGCCGTACACGGTAACGCCGTCAGCCCGAACGCCGACCTTGCGGCGCAGCACGCGCGCGAGCACGACGTTGCCATCCAGCTCGCCCCCAAACTCGGCACCGATGTCGTGATCACATTCTCAGGCTGCCCCGGCGGCAGCCCCGACGACAAGCAACCCAATTGGGTCACCTGTGCCTGGCCCGACGAATATCTGGCGATCCAGAAGTACCAGTGGGACGATGTGCTGGTCCCGTTCTGGAGCAAGAAAAACCAGGAGGCGCGCGACGCGGGTGTGAAAATCGCCTTCGAGGCGCACCCGGGATTCTGTGTCTACAACCCGGAGACTCTGCTGAAACTGCGGGCCGCCGCCGGTGACCAGCTCGGCGCCAACCTGGACCCGTCGCACTTTTTCTGGCAGGGGATTGACCCGATCGAAGCGGCGCGCGTGTTCGGTGATGCGCAGTGCATCTTTCATGTCCACGGCAAGGACACGGCGATCGATACGCACAACACCCGCATCAACGGGACGCTCGACGCCAAGAGCTATGGGCTGCTTGATCGCCGTAGCTGGGTCTTCCGCACGTGCGGCTACGGCCATGGCGACGAATTCTGGAAGCCATTTGTCAGCATGTTGCGGCAAAAGGGCTATGACGGCGTCATCAGCATCGAGCATGAAGACTGCCTGATGAGCGTGCAAGAGGGGTTTGAGAAAGCGGTTACCTACCTGAGATCCGTGATGATCAAGGACAAGGCCGGCGAGGCCTGGTGGTTCTGAACCCGCCCTGAAGGCCGGGTGCTTGCCACGGGGGCTAACCGGCAAAACAATCGTGAATGTGCAAGACAGCTCCAGACCCTGAGTCGGGCTGGAATGTCGCGATAAACCGGAGCGACGCCGAGAGCGTCATGACACGGAGGTTCGAAATGGCCAAGACGAGCAAGAGGACGACCAAGAAGACGCCCGCCAAGAAGGCGGCCGCCAAGGGCACCGCCGCCAAGGGAACCGCTACCAAGCGCGCGCCAGCAAAAACCGGCGCGACCACGGCGCGCAAGGCGAAAGCGGCAACGCTCGACGAGGAGCAGGTGCGCAATCGCGCGTACGAGATTTACCGCGAGCGCGGGTATGCACCGGGTGATCCCAACGAGGACTGGTATCGCGCCGAGACCGAGCTGCGCGCCAAGGCCGGCGTCTGAGCGCTGAACGAAAACGAGGGATTAAGGGAAAGGCTGTGCTACCAGGCCTTAATCCCTTAGTCCCTCATTCCCTTAGTCCCTGTTTTCCCACGCTCTCACTGCGCCGGCACTATCCGAAAGAGATCGGTCTCCGTCGCGACGTACATTGTGCCGGCGGGTGTTACCAGCACGTCGGTTATCGCCGATGGAAAGCGGTGCGCAAACTCCTCTTCGCTCACGACGTGCCCGCGCGTCGCGTCAAGCGTGAGGTTCACCACGCGCCGGTTGCCGCTGTCGCCCACGAACATATCACCGAGCGTATCCGGTCCGTAGCGACCGCCGACGTTGAATGACATGCCGGTGAGGTCGCGCGTCAGGTTATTGCTGGTGACCAGCGTCGGGTCGATATAGGTGGGGTCGCCCTGGCCGGGATCGCCGGCGGACACGCCATCGACGAAGCTCTGTTCCTCGGGTGTGTCATTCATGCCGGTCACGCCGGGCCAGCCATAGTTGCCGTTATAGCTCACCACGTTGATTTCGCTGCGACCGTCAGCCTGCCGGTCGATGAGAAACGCACTCTCCGAGAGTGGGTCAAACACCAGCCCGCGCGGGTCGCGCAGACCGCGGGCGTACAACGGCGAGCCGCTCACACGATTGTCATCCGGAATCGTTCCGTCTGGGTTATACCGCAACAGTTTGCCATGCAGATGGGCGTCGTCCTGGACCAGTTCGGGCTGGCCGAAATCACCCAACGCCACATACAAAAGCCCGTCCGTACCAAACGCGATGCGCCCGCCGGGATTGACGCCCAACGGTCCCGCCGGCAGCGAAGCGACAAAGACCTCTCCGCCGGCGGCCACAATGTCCGGCCCACCATCGGCGGCCACATTGAAATACACGATGCGGTTGTCGAGGATTCCCTCGGCCACGTTCGTGTCGCCTCCGGTGTCGGATCGCGAATACAGCACGTACACGCGCCGGTTGTCCTCGAAATCTGGCGCCAGCGCAATACTCAGAATGCCGCGGTCGTGCGCATAATTCACCGGCAGATCGGCAAAGGCCGCCGCCTGGAGCGCCCCGTCAACCAGCACGCGGATGACGCCCGTGTTCTTCTCGCCATAGAATACGTGCCCGTCCTCTGAGGCGGCGAGGGCGGTGGCGCCATCGGTACCGCGCACGACATACTCGGCATCGTAGTCCGCGGCGACTGGTGTGCGATCATCCGGAAGGCTGGGCACGCAACCACCGACCACCAGCATCACCGCGAGCAACGATGCGATTACCAACACGTGGGGCTTTGTTCGTGTGCGAATCATGCGGTCCTCCAGATCAGTTATCGGCAGATCATAGGTGCAGGGTTCCGTCGCGCAAAGGGGGCAACCACGATCGCATCGCCATGAGTCGCCTCCGACAACCGCGAACCAGTGGAACTTGGCGTTTACTAACGGGGGTCTGATTCGATAGGATCGACAGTGCAGCCGCCTGACGCGCGAATCTCCGACCGCCGCGAATCGTCAGCGCGAGCGGAGATCCTCTCTGCCGCCGCGTCATGCGCTGGGACAATCTTGCGCGGCAGCAACTCAGCGGAGTGGGTCAGGCATGGTGCGTGGGGATCAGCTTGGTGGCAAGGCGGCGCGAGCCGGGGCATCTGCATTACTAAGCGTGCTCGTGGTGGCGACCGGATGGGCGGCGGAACCAGGTGCTTCTGATGCCAACCAGTTGCCGGCTGAGCGGGTCAGAGGGTGTGGCAAAGCGCGCGCACTCCAGCAGCGCTATCAGGCCGAGCCGGCCCGCGCCGCGGAGCAGACGGAATACGACACCCAGGTGACGCTGGGATTGCGCGAGGCTTTTCAGGACACCGACCTGCTCCACTGCAATCTGGAGATTGAGCTCTGGCCCGAGCTCTACGACAACATCGCCGGCACCAACACGATGACCGTCCAGAGCAAGTCGGATGCCCTGACCCAGTGCACCTTCCGCTTGCGCAGCCAATACACGATCACCAGCGCGCTCGTGAACGGCACCACGCCGGTCACCGTATCGGCGCCATCCAGCACCACGCGCGTTGCGGCGCTCGACCGCATGTACGCCATGGACGAGGTGTTCACGCTGACCATCGCCTACAGCGGCCACGCCGAGTCCCGCGGCTTTGGCTCGATCGAGTTCACCAGCCACGGCACCGGCGACATCACCTACTCGCTCAGCGAGCCGTACTACTCATATACCTGGTGGCCGACCAAGGATGGCGACTGGGGCGAACCCGGCGACAACTCGGACAAGTTCACGCTGGAGCTGGCGGTCAGCGCCGCGGACGACATGGTGACCGCCTCGAACGGCCTGTTGCTGGGTATCGACCCGCTGCCCGACAACCGCGCGCGGTATCGCTGGTCCAGCGACTACCCCATCACGCCATACCTGGTCTGCTTCTCGACGACCAATTACGACACGTGGTCGCAGACGTACACGCCGGCCGCCGGTGGCAGCATGCCCGTGGAGTTCTACATCTACCCCGAGGACAACACCGCGGCCAACCGCACGGCCTGGAACAAAGCTGTCGACATGCTGTACACGCTGCGCGACCTCTATGGCGAGTATCCGTTTGTGAACGAGAAATACGGTATCTATGAATGCGAGTTCGGCGGCGGCATGGAGCATCAGACCTTTACCGCCCAGGGGACGTTCTCTGAAAGCGTCACCGTCCACGAGCTCGGCCACCAGTGGTGGGGTGACATGATCACCTGCAAGACGTGGAACCACATCTGGCTTAATGAGGGCTTCGCGACATACACCGAAGCGCTCTGGGCGGAGTTCAAGCCCGGCAGCAGTGGATTGCCCGCGCTCAAGGCCAATATGGCCGCCAAGAAATACACCGGCGCCGGCAGCGTTTACGTAACCGACGCCGAGGTCACCGGCCTCTACGACATCTTTGACGGCAACACCAGTTATGACAAAGGCGGCTGGGTCGTGCACATGCTGCGACATGTGCTCGGCAGCGATGAGTTCTTCGCCGCGCTGGCCGCCTACCGGTCCGCCTTTGAGTACAGCGCCGCCACGACCGAGGACTTTCAGACTGTCTGCGAGCAGTTCTATCCGTCCGGCGACCTTGACTGGTTCTTCGGCGAGTGGATCTACGGCGAATACGTCCCCTACTACACCTGGGGCTGGGACACCGTCCACGTCGGCGGACAGGACTATGTGCTGGTCTACATCGACCAGACGCAGAGCACATCGATCCAGCGGTTCACCATGCCGATCGACATCGTGATCGATGGCGTCACATACGTGGTCTTCAACGATCACGACCCCGAGCACTTTGTGATCCCCGTCTTCACTGCACCCAGCAGCGTGCAGCTCGATCCGGACGAGTGGATTCTGACCAGCGGGCGGACCGTGGCGGCATTTGTGCCCGGCCCGCCGACAATCGTCGCGACAGAGCCGGCTCCGGGGGAGGTTGTCGAGGGGGCCGCGTCGCCGACGCAGGTGACGATCACGTTTCACACGGACGTGAGCACCTCGTCCGGCGACTACACGCTGGTCGGCGACGCGGGCGGTGTGCAGGCTGTCTCGTTCTCGTATGACAGCCCGACCAATACCGCCACGCTGACTGCCGCGAGCCCATTGCCGGCCGATCGCTACACGCTGTCCGTCAGTGATGCGCTGACGGCGGCCAATAGCGGCGCCGCGTTGGATGGCGAGGTCGGTGACGCGCTCGACGCCGGCTCGCTGCCGTCCGGTGAAGGCGTCGCCGGCGGTGCGGCGTTTGTTGTCTTTGACGTGCTGTGCGGCAATCTGGGAGACGGTGACTGCGACGGCGACGTGGACGTCATCGACTTCGCTGCGCTTCAGGCATGTTTCGCCGGCCCCGATGAACCAGCAACCGCCGCCTGTGCCGCCATGCGTTTCGACGCCGACACCGACGTGGACGCAAGCGACTTCGCGGCTTTCGCGGCCGACTTGCTCGGCCCATAGCGCACGCGTGTGAAGGCGCTCGTGCGGGAATCCCTTCCCGCGTGGGTAGGTGCGAGATAGGAATCTCGCACCAGCACAGGATAGGAATCTCGCACCAGCACAGTTTTGCTTGCCAACGTCGCGCCATCGCGGGTACGATGGCACCTGGGATGCACATCGGTGTCGTGCGAACGGCGGTGATCCAGGGCTAATCAGATGAACTCGCCTTCATGTTGCATTCCGACCAATCCGATTCGACACAGACCGCACGTAGCCCGCAGCGCACTCGAGTAGCGGAGGGACAATGATGTCATTGAGTATTACCCGCAACCACGCCGTCACGCGCCCGCTGGCGCTGGGCTTGATCCTGATCCTGGGCACCATGCTCGTGGTCGGTTGCGCCGATCCGACCGAGCTGCCGCCCGATGGCATCGATGCCGGCGACACAACACCGGCCGAGCAGAACGAACCCACCACGCAGGCGCCGGACGGAGATTCCGGCAGTACGGACGGCGGTGACGGCAGTGACGGCGGTGACGGCACTGACGGCGGTGACGGCGACGGTTCCGCGGACTCTCCCGGTGACCAAGCTAACGATCCGAATGACGCGCCGAACGACGATCCGAACGATGCGACTCCCGGCGACCCGCCACCGACTGACGTAGACCCTAATAACGGCGTCAGCAAGTTCATTGCGGCGGCCGAAGGCGGGACGATCACGCACGACTCCGGCATGACACTTGAGATCCCACCCGATGCGCTCAGCGAGGATGCCACAATCGGTGTCATTCCGCTCGACGATGAGCACCTCGAAGCGCTGCCCGAGGGCGTTGTGGCCGGTGTCGTACTCCAGCCGAGCGGCCTGACGTTCGACAGCCCTTTGACATTGCGCGTGCCGCTGCCCGAACCGTGGACGGAAGATGATGCGCCGATCGAGCTGTACTTCCCCGGCGACGATCCGAGCCTGGCGTACGCGACCGGTGGTGTGGTCGCGCTGGAGGATGACGGCGCGACGGCAGTGTTTCAAATCGAGCACTTCAGCGGTACCGCTGTCGCCGAGCCCAAGTTCTGGGCACAGCAGTGCCATGTGGGCACGCGCTACTACATGCTCGAGCAATTCGCCGCGCGCGGTTGCGACTTCAACATGTACAAGACACGTGTGCTGGCAAAGTACCCCAGCATCAAGATCTCGCCGCGCACCGCCTCGGACCTCTATCTCGACGATGACCGCGAGATTCAGGCGCTGCTTGGAACGTTCTTCGACGACGTCGGCGGATTCGAGAAAATCCCCGACAGCGATCCATCCCAGAACCTGCTCAGCGCCGAGGCGCTCAACCTGATCGTCGGACGAATGAATGAGGAAAAGCTCGACGAGAGCAAATACGACTACGAATACAACGCGGCGTTCTGTTTCTGGCCGGAGACCTACGGAATGCCTGCCGGGCCCGACCGTTTCTTCGTTCGGCCGGCGCACTCGGTAGCGCTCGAGCTGCGCGGTAATCTGTGGCACCTGCGCAACTCGCTCAACCTCAAGAGAACATCGCCGCTGCTGCAGTACCTGGATGTGAACCAGGGCCGCGCCCCCGCCGACTACACGAACCTCTTCTGGTGGCCGCTGATGGATGTCAACGCATTTCGCCAGTTGCGCACGTTCGAAGGCGTGGAGATTCAACACTGCGGCGCAGCGGACTGCCTGGTAGGCAAGCCGGGTGTGTTCCTGCGTCCGGCGAAGGACCGGTCACAATCCTGGGGGGCCATCCGCATGTACGTCGAGCGTCAGGACAACAACCCGTGTAACCGCCTGACCGGGTGCTGGTACACGAAGTTTGACGCCGATGACGACGTTGCGCACGTCTTGCTGCGGTTCAACCATGCCGGCGACCTGGACAGCATGTGGTTTGGCCTGCCGCCGAAAGAGCCCGATCCCGCCAAGAGCGAATACGAGCAGTTGCTGTTTGTCGAGATCATGCGATTCACGACGGCCCGGCCGAATTCGCCCGAAGTCGCCGACGACCTGGCCGAGGTCAGTCAGGTCATCAACCTGGACCCCTCGCAAAGGAGCTTCACCGGCAATTGGCTCTGGAAGAACCAGGAAGATGATGGCACCGGCGGTACATACATCAGCGCGGAGACGCACTATGCGGTCAACAACGCCACGTTCTGCCAAAGTACGCCCGATGAGTACTTCTCCGCCGATATCAGCCTCCTGAAGATCAAATACGAGTTGGACGAGAATTCGGTACCGGTGCAGCAACCACCCGAAACGATCAACGCCACGGTACGATTCGACCGCGTGAAGCGGCCGATCACCGAGGATGAAGGGCGCACCGGGCTGACGCAGGAGCAGTTCGGCGATTACTTGGAGCTGGTGCTTGCGGAGTACCTGCTCGATTCGCTCGACGGCCTGATGGCCGACCTGCCCAATTGCGGCGACGGCGCATACCTGGCAGTGCCACTGATTGCGGTGACTCTGACGGGCCTCAAGCTGCATGGTGGCCGCCGGCATCGACGCTGCTGAGCATTCCGCGCCGGGCTGGAGTTAAATGCGGGGCAAGTCACGCGGGAGTGACGCGGCGGAAGCCGCCGCCATGTGCCTTACACGCCGATGTCCGCTCGTGCGAGAATCCCTTCTCGCACGTTCCCCCGGCGGGACCGCAGTCTGAGCAAGCGGGAACGGATTCCCGCGTGGGTGGGTGCGAGATAGGAATCTCGCACCAGCACAAGCCTGAAACTGCATGGTGGCCGCCGGCGTCGACGCTGCTGAGCATTCCGCGCCGGGCTGGAGTTAAATGCGGGGCAAGTCACGCGGGGGTGACGCGGCGGCAACCGCCGGCAAGTGCTTTACACGCCAATGTGCGACACACGCCTTCCGCCCAGCGTCGGCGCGGCACGCGGGATGTGGTATACTTCCGGGTTCTAAATGAGAAGAGCGATCACGTCCGGTCGTCACACCGCCACGGGGCTGGTGGCGTTGGACATCGGCGAGAGTACAGGAGCATGACCGAGATGATAAAAGCCAGCGAACTGCGGAAGGGCAAGGTCGTCAGCTATGAGGGCGGGCTGTTCCGCGTCCACACCGTGCAGCACGTGGCCAAGGGCAACTGGCGCAGTTACATCCAGGCCAAGCTCAAGAACATCAAGACCGGCCAGCTTGCCGACGCGCGCTTCTCGGTCGATGACAAGGTGGAGACGCCGTACGTCGAGTCCAAGCCGTTTGAGTATCTCTATCGCGACGCCGACAGCTTTGTTGTGATGGACCAGCAGACGTACGACCAGATCAACATCCCGGTCGATGTCATCGAGGGCGGCGAGCAGTACTTGAAGGGCAACGAGGTCATAGCTTGCCAGTTCATCGACGGAGAGCTGGTCGCGGTCGAACTGCCGAACACCGTCGAGCTGGCGGTCACCGACACCACGCCCGCGATCAAGGGCGCCACGGCGACCAACCAGAACAAAGACGCCACCCTGGAGACCGGCCTGCAAGTCAAGGTGCCGCCCTTCATCGGCATCGGCGACGTGCTGCGCATCGACACGCGCTCGGGTGAGTACATCGAGCGGGCCAAGGGCTAGCGGCGAGCGCGATGGCAGCGACCGCAGCGGTAGTGTCGGCCCCCCGTGGCCGACGTAGATCAGCGAAACTGCCTCGAAGTCCAACGTCCGCCACGGGGGGCGGACGCGATGTCGCATCTTGCGGCGGTCTGCCAGGCGCGGCGACCGCGACCCAGGATTCGGAGATACCGGCCTCATGCTTTGGTTGAAATACTACGGTGACACGGACGTCCTGCGCGATGCGACCAGCGCGTCGACCGTGTTCTGGTACCGCCTGCGCCGGCACATGCGCCTGGTGGGACTCGCGGGTGTCTTCACGCTGGTGATCGCGCTGCTGATTCTGGCGCTGGTCATCGGCCCCGACGCCGCCGGGCTGGGCTGGGCGCAACGCGAGGTGGTGGCGCCGATCTTCGCCGTGCTGGCTGTCGCATGGCTGCTTTACATAGGCTACCTGCTGTTCAAATTCATGCCCGGGCGCAACGACCGGGTGGTGCTGGCGCTGCGTCATATCGTGCAAACCGAGGTCGAACCGCTCGAAGAGCGCATCAAGGAGCTTTCAGAGGAGCAACTGCGCGCCAAGACCGCCGAATTCAAGCAGCGCCTGGCCGACGGCGAGGGGATAGAGGCCGTGCGGGCCGAAGCCTACGCCTGCGTACGCGAGGCCTCACGCCGCGCTCGCGAGCACCGGCAGTTCGAATGCCAGCTCATCGGCGGCAAGGTGTTGGAGGACAACAACGTCGCCGAAATGCGGACGGGTGAAGGCAAGACTATCGTCTGCTACATGGCCAACTACATGAAGGTGCTCCAGGATCTCAAGGTCCACATGGTCACGGTTAACGACTACCTCGTGAAACGCGACGCCGAGTTCTGCCGGCCGATTTTCGAATTGCTCGGCGTGAGCGTCGGGTTCATCAGCGCCGACATGGACACGTTCGGAGCGGGTGTCGAGCAGCGTCGGTCGGCGTACGCCTGCGACATCACCTACGGCACGAACAGCGAGTTCGGCTTTGACTACCTGCGCGACAACATGAAACACAGTGTCCGCGACCAGGTGCAGGGCAAGCAGCACTATGTCGTGGTCGATGAGGTCGACTCGATCCTGATCGATGAGGCCCGTACGCCGCTGATCATCTCCGGCCCGGCGCACGACGATGTGAACAACTATCGCGTGGCCGACAACATCGCGCGGATGTTGGTCAAGAAGCAGCAGCAGTCGATTCGCGAGATGAGCGGGCGCGTGGCCGAGCTTGAGAAGAGCCCGCCGACACACCTGAAGGGCGACGCCAAGTTCGAGTCGGGTTTGAGGAAGTTCCGGGCCGACCCGCTGTGGCTTTCGTCGGACGAGGCCGAGGCCATCGGGTTGCTCCAGTATTTTGTCGTCGAGCTCGATCGCAAGAGCGCCCATATGACCGAGCACGGCGCCAAGGCCGCGCAGCAGGAGCTGTCGATCGGAACGTTCTACGACAGCAAGAACATGAACTGGCCGCACTATATCGACAACGCCCTGCGGGCCCACTTGGCCTACCAGAAAGACAAAGAATACGTCATCCAGGACGACACGATCGTCATTGTTGACGAGTTCACCGGGCGTTTGATGACCGGGCGGCAATGGTCCGACGGCCTGCACCAGGCCGTCGAGGCCAAGGAACGCGTGACCATCAAGCAGGAAACGCAGACGCTGGCGACGATCACTCTGCAAAACCTCTTCAAGCTTTACGAGGAGTTGGCCGGCATGACCGGCACCGCGATGACCGAGGCCGACGAGTTCATGAAGATATATGATCTCGAGGTCATCGCCATTCCGACCAATCAACCCATTCGCCGCATCGACTTCAATGACAAGATCTACAAATCGGTCGGCAGCAAGTACGACGCGATCGTCGAGGAAATCCGTTCGCACTGTCAGGAAGGCTGCCCGGCCGACCCGATCTCGCTCGAGGACACGCTCAAGCTGGCGCGCTCCACCCTGCGCGAGGCCAAGTACAAGGGCGAAACCGACGCGCAGATCGACGAGCAGATCGCCATCATCAGTGACGCCGTCGCCGATAGCGAGAACGAACAGGGTCAGCGTGAGGCGTATACGCGGATTATGGGCGGCGAGCTTTCGGGCCGGCCGATTCTCGTTGGCACGGCCAGCGTGGAGAACTCGGAGAAGCTCAGCAAGCTGCTGGCCCAGCGCTACGGCCTGGATCACGAAGTGCTGAACGCCAAGAACCATGCGCGCGAGGCCGAGATCATCGCCAAGGCCGGGTTCCAGCACGAGGAGATGCGCGGCAAGAAGAAACGCATGGTCGGCAACGTCACGATCGCCACAAACATGGCCGGCCGCGGAACGGACATCCGCCTCGGGCCGGGCGTGGCGGCGCTGGGCGGCCTGCACGTGGTCGGCACCGAACGCCACGAGAGCCGCCGCATCGACAACCAGCTACGCGGGCGCTGCGGTCGTCAGGGCGACGCCGGTAGCTCACGGTTCTTCCTCTCCATGGAAGATGACCTGCTGCGCCTCTTCATGGGCGAGTGGATGCTGAAGATGCTGAACCTCATCGGCTTCCAGGAGGGCATGGCCATCGAGGACCGGCGTCTTTCGCGTGGCATCGAGAAGGCCCAGAAGAAAGTCGAGGAGCGCAACTTCGGTATCCGCAAGAACCTGCTCGACTATGACGAGGTGATGGACCACCAGCGCAAGACCTTCTACCAGCAGCGCCAACAGGTCGTGGAAGGACGCGGCCTGAGCGAGCTGATCTGGGACGCGATCGACGAGACCGTCGCTGACGCCATCGAACGCTATTACGATCCGCGCTATGCCGCCCACTGTGTGGCGGAATGGGTCGGCCAGAATCTGGGGGCCAACATCAATGAGGACAAGATCGATCCGTCCGACTTCTCCACGCTGAGCGAGGAAGTGCGCGATCTGGCATCCTATGAGGTGCGCAGCCTGGTCCAGCGTACGTTCGGCGAATACGTCGATACCGATGCGCAGCCCGACGACTGGGACATCCGCGGGCTCTCACAATGGGCCGGCAGTTATGGCCTGAACTTGACCCAGAACCAGATCCGCAAGGGCGACCCCGCCGACCTGCTCGACCAGATCACCGAGGCGGCGGCCGCGAAGGTCGCGGAAACCGATTTCTCCCCGCTACAAATATACGCCGATCCGCTGTTGCCCAAGACCCGCCTGGTGCAGTGGGCGCGCGACAAGTTCGACGTGGAAATCCCGCTTGATGACATCGCCGGCGCGCTGCGTGAGAACGCCCAGGAGATCATCCGCGAGAAAATGCGGGCAGCGTATCGGCAGCGCGAAATCGAGTATCCCGTCTCCGCCGTGATCGACTTCGCCCTGCAGCGCGGCGGTTCCAACGCGCTCGAGGTCTGCCAGTTGCTCGCCAGGTGGGCCAACCGCAAGTACCGCGCAGACTGGACCTACGAACACTTCCAGGGCAAGACGCCCGAGCAGATCTTTAACGAGCTGCGCGCGGTCAACGAGGAGTACCTGGTCAACGGCAAGCTCGATGGCGAGATCGAGGAGGCCCTGAAACAGCACACGGGCGACGCCCTGACCAACTGGGCCCGCGAGCGTTTCGGCGCGGTGATGGACGGCAATCCGCTGGACTTTGATCATGACCTGGCGCCCCAGCTTCAGGAGCGCGGGTATCAGATGCTGCGGTTTGAGCTGACACAGCTCGAGCGTTATGTGCTGCTCAGCACGCTCGACGGCGTCTGGAAAGACCACATGTACGCGATGGACCTGCTGCGGCATGGTATCGGCCTGCGTGGCTATGCCGAGCGCGACCCGAAAATCGAATACAAGCGCGAGGGGACGCGGCTCTTTAATGAGATGCTCGAGAACATCCGCGAGCGCGTGACGGACCTGATCTTCAAGGTTCGCATCGCCGGCTTTGGCGCGGATGACGGCGGTGAGGGTGGCGGTGTGGCAGCGCGCACGCCGCCCGAGCCCAGCGGCACGGCGAGCAAGCAGGACGCCACGAATATGGCCCTGTCATCCGCCGCCGCCGACCAGGATGCCGCGATGCGCAAGCAGGGTGAGGCCGGCCAGGCGCAAACCATTCGCCGCGAATTCCCGAAGGTAGGCCGTAATGACCCCTGCCCATGCGGGTCGGGCAAGAAGTACAAACAATGCCACGGCAAGAAGAGCTGACCGGGGGAAAGACGCAACGACTCCGGCGGCAACAGGTGTGCCACTGCTGTGTCAGCAGTGCGCGCCGACGATCGCCGAGATCCTGGCCACTCCTAACCGGCCTCGACTCCCCGCTCGCCAGATGCGTCACACCTCTATCGCGGCTTGCTAGATGCCCGATTTGCGTAAGAGCCGTCGGTCGGCTTCAGCCGACCAGCCGTTGCCACCAACTTCAGTTGGTGGATGAGGGACCGTGCCGATTCTCTCAACATCCAGCCGGGCTTCAGCCGGGCTTCCCACAACCGCGTGGCGTGAGAAGCCGGCTGAAGGCCCGGCTCCCGGCAGCAGTGGCGGCAATAGCGCTGTGCACCACCCGTTGAAACGGATGGCAGTGACCGTCCGGCTGAAGCCGGCCAGGCGCGACACGCACAAGCGAACGTCCCACCGTCCAACCGCGTGTGGCCGCTGGACGATGAGTCCCACTGACCCGTCGGCATTGTCAGTGACACGCTCTCCTCGGTTCCCCGCAACACGTCTGATCTGTGTCACGGGCCATGGCGAGGGGCTTGACAGGAGGAATGCGATGCTTACAATCTGTAAGCATCGAAGGAGGCCCACGCAATGGCGGCAGCATCAAGAAACAGACCTAGCGCTGGCGACCAGCCTGAACTCGCCAAGATCCCAACGCAACGGGAGTTCTGGATCCTGGACTGCCTGGCCCGCGGCGAGGAGTTGCACGGCGCGGAGTTGAACCGCCGCTATGGCGCGGCCAATCGGGCCGGCAAACCGATGCCGCTCGGCTCGCTATACGTCCAACTCGCACGCGTCGAGGACCGGGGGCTTATCCGCGGTGGCTACAGGGAGAGCACGGAGAAGACGGCCGGCCACCGGCGGCGGTACTACCGCATTACCGCCGCGGGCGCGAGCGTATGGGAGCGATTCGGCTTCGCGATCGCGGGGGTGCAACATGCTTAGGCAAATGAGGGCAGCGGTGCGGGAAGCCGACAGTTGGTTCATTCAGCGTAGCGAGTTGTTCAAGTGGTTGCTAGTCGCCGCGTGCCTTGTCCTTCAGTGCATTGCTTTGGTGGCGTGCCGGTGGATGATGGGAGAAGTCGGCATGCTCGCATTCGTCGCGATTACCGCAGCCGGGGCGTTTGTGCTGTTTCTTGTATCCGCACGAGGAATGGAGGATGAATGCATCACGCCTTGGGCCTTCTTCTGTCTGACGTGCGGCATCATGGTGTTGATCCTCCATGCTGTCTGCGTCGTAGCGGCACTGAGCATCATTGTGCGTAATCGAGAATCCAAGCACGCCGCAGCGCAATACGGCGACAACTCCGGCTCATCGGCCACCTGGTGGACTCGCTATCTGCAGTGGATCATCCCCGGTCGCGAGCGCGAGGGCTTCATGGCCTCACTGCACGAGCAACTCCACGAGCTGCGCGACGCTGGCTGGCCCAAGTGGAAGGTCAGGTTGTACGCCGAGTGGACGGTGTGTGCCGCCGCCGTGCGGTTCGTCATCAAGAAGGCCATCGATATTGCAGTCACGCAGACAATCCGCAGCTTGCTCGGGATATAGGCCGGCTTCGGCGAGCGCTCCTCGATCAGGGTCTGGGGATCACGGCGCAACGATGCTTGCCCATGCGGGTCGGGCAAGAAGTACAAACAGTGCCACGGCAAGAAGAGCTGACTGGGGGAAAGACGCAACGACTCCGGCGGCGGCGCGGCTACTTGGCTTCGTACTCCTCCGTTGAGTTGTCGCGCTGACGGCTGTCGCCGCGCTTGGCGGATTTGGCCTTATCCTGGCTTTTCTGCTCGGCGCTCCGTGCTCTTTCCAATATTTCGGAGTAGGACTCGAGCGTGTTCTGGCACTCCCGGCCGACGCCTGCGAGCCCGTTGAGCAGCAGCAGTGCGCCACCAAGGCCGCCCGCGAACAAGATCATCGTCCACCACGTCACGCGTTTCACCTCGGGGTCTGACACGCTTCGGCACCGACTGGCTGGAGGGGCGTCGGGCGGTGAAAACCGTCGCGGCACCGCGGCCGCCACGGGTGTGGTCGGATGTTTCCGTAAGTGGTATCGGAGCGGAACGCGGGCGAGTTCAAAACGCGCATCGTTGGCTTGCTAGTCACGGTCACGTGGACTAGCATGTCCCTGAAAATCACGCTGCTGCCATCGGCCGAGCGGTTGGTTACCGAATGGTAACGGTCGCTGGGAGAGGCGTGGCGGGGCCGTCGATCCTGGAAGGTCGACGGTGGTACGTAACGAAGCCAGTATATCGGAACCCAGGATCCCGCCATGGTGCTTACGGCAAGCAGCCAGCAGGTACCGGCCGCCGACGGGCTACGCCGGCTGATCCGCGATATTCCTGATTTTCCCAAACCTGGAATCCTGTTTAAGGACATCACGCCTTTGCTGGCGGATGCGGCCGGTTTGGCGCTGGCGGTCGAGTACATGATGCAGCCGTACCGCGGCCAGCGCGTCGATGCAGTCGCAAGTGCCGAGTCACGCGGATTCATCTTCGGCACGGCGGTCGCCAAGGGCCTGTCGGTCGGTTTCATTCCGATCCGTAAGCCCGGCAAGCTGCCCGCAAAGGTCAGACGGCACGAATATGAGCTTGAATATGGGACGGACTGCCTGGAGATCCACGAGGACGCCACCAAGGCCGGTCAGCAGGTGCTGATTGTTGATGATCTGCTGGCGACGGGTGGCACACTGGCCGCCTGCTGCGATCTGGTCCAGTCCCTCGGTGCCACCGTGATGGCGGTGGCGGTATTGATCGAATTGGAGGCACTGCACGGCCGGGAACGGTTGCGAGAGTACCCGGTCTACAGCGTCCTGAAGTACTAAGTACCGTTTGTCGGTCAAAAACCGTGCTGACCGACTAGCTCCCACACCCCGCAGCCCGGGGCGTTTGGGATGAGACACTCTGGGATTTGGCGCCGCCGCCAGAATACAGCATCACCCGCGCGGCCGGCGGGCGCGCCGGCCGTAGGCGTCCCGCGCGACGTGCTGTGGCGGGGCTATGCCGGCCTGTGGCAAAGTGGGCGGACTACGGACTGCCCGGGAGGTTGGTCAATGATGCGATGTCCTCGATGCCTGCTGACTATCGCGGTGACGGCGATGTTGCTGCTGCCGTTGTCGGCCTGTGTTCTGCTGGGCGACATATTTAACCCTGACTTTATCAGCGCAATAGGCATCGACCCGGGCACGATCCTGCCGCAGTCAGGGACTATCGCCGTGGTTTTTTCCAACGAGACCAGCTCGCCCGCCGTCTTCCAGGCTTTTGAGCAATCCGACGCCCAGGATCCAACGCTCGGCGCCCGCAATTTCGGCGTCGAGGTCCCCGCGGGCGAAAAACGCAACGAGATCCTGAGTTGCCCGGTGGGACTGATCAGCTTCGGGCAGATCGACGCCAGCTACTCGGTTACGACCGTGGCGGCCAACGTGCTGACCAACGCGGGCGGCACGACCCAGATCGACTACACCGGCGCGGCCCTGGAGAGCGGATCGGAATACACCTGTGGCGACGTGATAAACGCGCGCCTGGTGGATTCGGCCACAACTGACGGCGGTTATGATTTCATCGTCGAAATCTTGCGCGGTAGCTGAACCGGCAAGGAGAGTGCTTGAATGACAGGCCCAGTAGTACGAGCGGTTGTGCTGATCGTCGCCGCTTCGGTTTTGAGCGGCCACGCGGGCTGCACCGCGGAGACCTTCCTCAACTCGGAGTTCATTGACGCGATCGGCGGTAGCAAGGATATCGCCACACTGCCCGGAGTGGCGCCGGTGGCCCTGTTGGCGGTCCAGAACCAGACGGCCGAGTGGGCGGAAATCCAGGTCAGTTATCGGACCGGCCAGAACGAGGTTGAGGTGTTCACCGCCACGGTCGAGCCCGGGCAGCGCACCGCCCAGGCGATTGCCTGTCCGATCGAGGAGATGACCGTCGGTGACCTTTCCGATTCGTCATTGTCGGGCGTGACAATGCGGCTGGGCAACGGCGGCGCCGGCGATCCGATCGTCGTCGTTGAGCCGTTCGGCGTGATCATGAAGGAAGGCGCCAACTACGACTGCGGTGACGGGATCACGTTTGCAGTGACCTACTCGCAAGAGACGGTCTCCGGGTACCGGGTGTATGCATATGTGCAGCGGGCCGACTAGGGCGCGACCTGCCCAGATGGCGAGGTTGGAGATGCGTAGAGCAGTTTTGAGCTTTGCAGTGTTGTTCACGGTCGGGCTGGTCACGCTGAGCGGGTGTGAGTTGTCTCCCGCCACCGAGTTTATCGCCGGCACCGCAGGCAGCACGGGCACCGTGGCGTCGGTGGCATCCGTGGGCGTGGTCGCGCCGCCGAGTGACTTGGCCGTGGCCGGCGGGACGCCGATCGAAACCAGCTATCGCGCCGTGGGCACCACTCCCAGCGCCACCGTCAGTATATTCTTCGATCTGGACACGATCGCTGACAACGACAACGAAATCCTGGTCTTCGAGAATCTGCCGCTGACGGAAACCAGCGCGCTGCTCGACACGTCCAGCCTCGACGCCGGCGCGTACTACGTCGGCGTGCTCGTCTACGAATTGACCGGGATCGCCGCTTTCGACTACGCCCCCGGGCGTATCATCGTCAACCAGCGGCCGCGGCTCTTTTTTGACGCACCGCGCGGCAACTTCGTCTATGACCGCTCAAACCGCATCAACCCGACCATCGATGTGGCCTGGAGCGTCTACGATCCGGACAGCACGATCAGCGTCGACGTCTTTCTTGACCCGAACCCCGACGCCTCCGGCGATGAGATCCTCCTGCGCCACAGCGATCAGCAGACCGGCGACAGCTTCAGCTTCGAACTGCGAACCGATCTGTTCGAAGCGGGAGTCTATGACATCGTGGCGGTCGTCACCGACGGCGTAAACACCAGCGAGTTTCCCGCGCCGGGATCGATACGCCTGCGCCAGCGCCTCTCGGGCATGAAGGACCTGCGCGAGCTCGACGACCCCGCCAGCGGGCGCCTCCCCGGTGTCATCTTCGAGGGTTTCAATCCCGGAGACAACGCCGGCAGCTTTGTCAGCACGCTGGAAGATGCCGACGGCGACGGCTTCAGCGACATGATGATCCTCGCACAGTTCGGCAAGCCCAACTACCAGTCCGATTTCGGCCGCAACGGCGTCGGCGAGGCATACCTCGTCTACGGGCGTGCGAACCGCTATACCGGCAAGATCAACCTCAACTCGACCGGGACGTTGTTCCGCGGCGAGATATTCACCGGACCACCCCAGCAGGCCGACCCCATCCGGCCCAGCCGCGGCATCACCGCCTTCGACCTGATGAGCGACTGGGACGGCGACGGTGTACGCGAGTTGGCCTTCGGCCTGCCATTCACCGATTCACTGTCGATCTCCCAGGTGATCAACGATAACGACGAAGGACGCTTCGCACCGCTGGACGCGAGCGGATACTTCAGAAGTGGAGCCGTCATCATTGCCGCCGGTGTGGTGCTGCGTCCTGACCTCGGCTTCCCGGGGCGCCAGGTAATCTCGCTGGGCGAGATCGGCACGTTGGCGCACGTGCCTTGGTCCTGTCTTGCCTGTGAAATCGATGGGTGCCCGTGTCCAGAGGGTTTCTACGGCCCGAAGGCACCGCAATCCTTCTGCGGCGCGACCTTCTTCCATGAGCACTGGGCCACTGTCGAGGGCACGCCCAACTTCGGCTCGGTTCGCATGGGTTGTCGCATATCCAGCAATGATTTTGGCGATGCCTTTGGCGAGACGATTTCGAGCTACGACTTTGACGGGCTCATGATCGCCGCGCCCAACCGCGATCCGGCGGTGGCCACGACCACCAGCTTCGGCGTATCGCGGCCCGGCTCGGGTGTCATCAGCCTCTACTTTGTGAACGTGGCGTCCGGATTCGCGCCCTGGTCGGGTGTCCAGGCTCCCGAGGCCAATGACGCGGCTGGCTACCGCGGCATGACGATTGGCGACAACCGGTTGATTCCGCATGGCGGCCCTTATCACTACATCCTCGACGATTTCCGGACGTTCGCCGTCAGCGCGGGCCCCGATTCGTCGATCGGTCTACGAGGGAGCCCCGGCTATTCGGTCGATCCAGACGATTCGACCGATCCATGCGAATACGTCTTTGATGAGGACGCCCCGCAGAACGGCCGGACCGTGCGTTTCTGGTCATCACAGGTCGGGGCGCGCATGGGCAATGTCCGCGGTATCCGGGATTTCAACTCGGACGGTCTTCAGGATCTGGTGATCGGCGCACCGTTCGCGAACGAAGGACGTGGGGCGTGCTACATCGTTCTTGGTCGCCTGCGTGAACTCGTGATGGGAGCCGAGTTGCAGATCGAAGAGCTGCAATTGCCGCAGCGTGCTTCGTCAGCGATCGCCAGCCGTATCTACGACGGCATACGCGTGGTCGGCGATATTGGTGAGCGCCTGGGTGACTCTCAGGATGACGCCGGCGATTTCAACAACGACGGCGTGGCGGACGTGGTGTTGGGTTCGCCACTCACGTCCAATCGTCACGGCGGCGCCGCGGTTTTCTACGGATCGCGGGACGTCATCAACCTCACGCAAGAGGAAATCTCTTATCACGCGCTGGATGATCGTGGATTGGGCGTGATTTTCACCGGGGAGACCGAAGGCGACCTGGCGGGTGCCCGCGTCAAGAGCGCGCGCGATATCGACGGCGACGGCTTCGACGACCTGCTGATCGCGGCTCCCAATCGTTCGGTGCGCCTCGATATCGACGATGATGGGGAGCTCGAGATCGACCGCACAAACTGCGGCGTCGTGTATCTGGTCTACGGGGCCCCCGATCTGGGTGGGACGATAAGCCTAGCCGACGTCGGCACCGAGAAACTCCCCGGCGTCGTATTTATCGGTCGCCACAGCGGCGACTTTCTCGGCGCGGGCCTGGGCGACCAGGGCGACCGTAGTCACGGTACAGCCCCGGCCGGCGACGTGGACGGAGATGGGTACGGCGACATCTTGCTGAGCTCGATTAACGCCAGTCCGCGCGATCGTGTGGCGGCCGGCGAGGTTTATCTGATTTACGGCGACGGTGAATAACACTGCGGCACACTTGCCCGCAGGGCTAGAATGAAATGGGATAGGACAATGCGCTGGATTGGTTTAGCCATAGCGACAAGTTTGAGCATCCTGTGCGGCGGCTGTCCGCTCGTTTCGGACGGCGACACGGTGAATCCCTTTCTCACCATCGCCGAACAGCGACTGGTCGAATCCAGTTCCGACACAACCAGCCAGACGAGCAGTGGTGGGACTAGTGGAACCGCGGCCACGGCCTTGTTCCGACAGAACCTCACGCTCACCTTTGCAAACAACAATGCCAACGCCGATCTCAACTTCAATTACATCATGTGGGTCAATCCGAGCAGCATTCGCTCCGCCGGCCAACAAGATGCGCTTTACGAGGCCGGCTACGTACGTTTGACGTCTGAACTGCCCATTGGATCGGCGTTCACGCTCGCCCCCGGCACGTTTGTCCATGATGACGAGGGACATGCGTGGTTCACCCGCGTTTCCCTGCGCGCAGCCGGCGGCGAGGATGCCGACAACGTGACGGCCAACGAAGCCTCGATCGAGACGATCACACCGGACGCCATCTTGTTCTTTCTCGATCCGCCGGAGTCCTGCGACAGTGTTGCCTTCGAGTATCTGGACGAGGGCGACGTGATTACGGGCGATCCGCTCGGCGGCAGCCTCGGCATTTTTGGTGGCGCCACGACGACGGGAGGTTTCAAGACACTGGCGCAAGTGGACGTTTATCAATGCGATCCGTTTAAGCCCGGACTATTCCTGCGCACCGCCGGCGGTAACCGGGAGTCGAATGAGTATGTCGAAGGCGAGTCCGTGCGCGTCGACTTCAATCCCGGTCCCACCGCGGCAGGGGCCTTCGCAACGGTGACATTCAGTGGTACCGACTCCGAGGACACGACGGTAGAGCCGTAGGCCAGCGTGGTTCGGCGCGGAATTACCGCGCAGATGTGGGAGATATCCCGATGAGATATGTGATTACAGGACTGCTGCTCGCTTCGGTATTGTCCGTGGGAGTTGGGACCGTTTTCGCCCAGGCTGAGGGCAACGCGGTGCCGTACTTCGAGGGCATCGAGTGGTTCATTGTCCGCAGCATTGACGGCCGGATCGATGGACGCTACGAGAGTACGATCGATACCTTCGAACCGGCTCAGGATGTCGTCCGCGAAGCCGATTACATCGCGGCCAGAGTCACGGTTGTCGATCCGGATTGGCAACCGACGGGGGAGGATGAAGAAGGCCAGGATGACCCGGTTTACCTGCGTCTCCAGGCGGTGTGGGTACCGTTCGGCAGATACCGCGCCCCCGAGGGGCCACCGATTCCCGAGGCTAGCCCGGACTTCTTCACCGATGACGGTTTCGACTGGAATACAACGTCATCGCAGAGTGGCGATCGGGCGTTGGTCTACGTCTTCAGCCTGACGGTGCCTGATTTTGTCGGAACCAATCAGGCTCGCGAGCGTGGGCTGATTGACTATGACGTCCATTGGGAGCTGTGGTTCGAGACCACCAATGACACGGGCGACGAAAACGCGTGGACGGTGGCATCGGATTGCCAGCGTTACCAGCGTTCGAGCTTCGCCGGCTTCTGCCCGCCGGCGCTGTTTGCCATCGAGCATCCATCCGCCATGCCACCCAACGCGCCGCCGCAGGCTGATGCCGGTGGCGATCAGATTGTCCTCACGGGCACGGACGTGCAGCTTGACGGCATTCGCACGTTTGATTCGTTCAACTTCGGCTTTCAGCCAACACTGCCAAACGTGTTTGTGAAGGACAACCTCACGTTTACGTGGGAGTGGATCAGCGGGCCGGCGCGAGTTGAACCGGTCTATCCAAACTTGACCGTCCATCCGGAGTTAGCAACGGTTTTGCTGGATACGCCGGGCGTATATGTTTACCGGTTGCTGGTCGATGACAATGCAAACTCCGCGCCGACCACCGACACCGTAACGATCACGGTGACGCCTGACCAGCCGCCCAATGCGCCGCCGACCGCCATCGTGTCCGGCCCAACGACGGTTGTGCAGGTGGGAGACACGGTCACGCTCAGTGGGCTGGCCTCCTTTGACCCGGAAGGCGCCGCGCTTAGTTACCGCTGGACGCAAACCGACGAGATCGGCAACAGCCTCACCGCCGAGGATCGAGACCGGCTCTTCCAGCCGTTCAGCGGCACGAATACGCCCGAGATCACCTGGCAGACCACCCAGGCCGGCACGTTCTTCTTCCGCCTGATTGTCGATGACGGCGAACTCCAGGGTAACACGCCGTTCACGGTGTTTGTCGACGAGGTGCGCGGGCAGTACATCACCGCCTCCGAGATTCGCGCTCAATTGCTGGCCGAGGTCATTAGCGCCGACGGCGGGTCGCAGCCGACGGCGGCTGAATCCCCCAACGAACAACCTTCACTGATGCCGGCTTGTGGCGGTGGGCTGTTTCCCCTGCTGGTCGTGCCGGTGTGGCTGGGCCTGCAGCGTGGGCGCCGCCGGTAGCAGGACGGCAGGTCTCGCTGCGCCTGACCTACGCTACTCGACGTTCCCTACGGGTGTCGAGCGGCGTCGACGGATCGGGCATCATTCGAGCGCTCACCCTTCGGCCGCGTCTTCCAACGACGGTGCATCCAAAGATACTGCTCCGGGTGGCGCCTGATGAGGGCTTCCAGGGCAGCGGCGAACCGGTCGGTGATCCACTGCAGCCGGTCGGGCTCGGCTTGCCAGTGCGCGGGCTGAATGATGCTCTCCACTTCGATGCGGTAGTGAAAACCGCTGCGTGAGCGATGGGCCGCCCCCACGACGATCGGCGCGTCGTGTTGGATCGCCAGCAAACCGATGGACTTGTACCACGATGCCTGCCGGTTGAAGAACTCGGCAAACACACCCTTGCGCCCGGCGTCCTGATCGGCAATGAAGCAGAGTGCCCCACCGCTGTCGAGGATGCGGCCGGCGTTTGCGCTGGCCCCCTTTTTGTACAGCAATGTAACGCCGCCGGCCGAGCGCGAGGTCACCAGGTGTTCGTTGATCAGCGGGTTATCCAGCGGGCGCATCACCGCGATGAGTGGGAGTCCCAGGCGCGCGATCGTGTAGCCGGTGAGCTCGTAATTGCCGAAATGGGGGGTGACCATGATCACGCCCCGTTCGGTGAGCAACTGGCGTAGGGCCGGCCCCAAGTTGCCAAGTTCCACATATCTGGCCCAGGACCAATGGTCAACGAGCCGCGGCATCATCACCAGCTCGACCAGGTATAGCTGGGCGAAGTGCTCGAACGAACGCCGCGCGATCTCGCGCAATTCCCGTTCACTCCGCTCCGGGAAGGCCGGTCGCAGATTTTCCAGCGCGCGTTGACGGTGGCGTTTCATCAGCAGCCACCAGACGCGTCCGAGGATGCGCGCGGTTACCAGGTTGGCGCGGATCGGAAAACAGCCGATGACGAGCATCCACAGCCGCAGCGCGAGAAACTCGACAACGAAGCGCAGGGCCTGGTTACGGCTCCGGGCGGCGGCGCGCGTCTGGTGCCATCGTTCTCCAATCCGCCGATACACTGCCGGGTTCACTCGCTGTCGGGGTGTGAGGATGCCGGCTGGGTCGCCGGCCCGCTGAACTTCGCGGTGAGTTTAGCCAGGACTTGCTGAAGCGGCTCCGGTAACTCGGGCTCATCCCAGGGCGGCGCGTGGTTGCTGAAAACCACGAAGTAGCGGTCCAGCCGCCCCGCGCGCGGAACCAACCAGAGATGCGTGTCGGGCATCTCCATGCCGCGCGCGGCGAGCTCCGCCGGCACCCGTGCCAAAAACGCGATGTAATCCTGGACGTTACCAATCAGCAGGATGCGATCATCGGCGTCCAGCTCGGCGACCATTCTCTCGACGTAGAGCTCGAGTTCACGCCGCAGCGAACGCTCGCCGCCCTGCATTTCGAGCAGCTCCAACTGGTCGATCAGTCGGGGGAACTTGATGTTGCCATACCAGGTGATCCGGGGGTCCTGACTGCCGATCTGGTGCAGGTCGGCAACCATGCCCTCGTCGAGTCGCGCGTTCATCTGGTCCGCGAGATCGACGAACTCACGCTGGGTGACCATCAGCGGCATGACATTCGGCCATACCCACAACCAGGTCGCCCACATCACTCCGACCAAAGCGGCAAACGATGTGTTACGCCTGCCGCGCAGGAACAGCACGGCGGCGATCGTGGTGCCGATCGAGCAGATCACGCCGGCGATCGCCACGGCCTGCCACACCGTTGACCACTCGAGACCATTCGGGGCGCCAACCGCCGGCCACCAGTACTTGTGCAGAGCGTAGATCGCGCCGGCGAAGCCGGCCGGGACACCCACGATTGTCGCGATGGCCGCCAGTTTCACCAACATACGGCTGATAGCGCGGCGCGGATCGAAGAACAGTGATAATTCCACGCCCAATAGCACGAACAATGGCGGCAGCGCGACGAGGAAATAACGCCATTCCTTGCCTGTCGACGAAGTGAAAAACGCCAGCAGCGCCGCGAACCAGATCACCATGCAGAGCATGCCATCACGACTCACGCGCGGATCTCTCCGCAAGCCGCGCCACAGCGCCCCCGGCAGCGACAACGTGTACGGCAGGCAGTAGACCAACGGCATTTCGATGTAGGTGAGCAGGAAGCGCCAGTGGTTCTGCCCCTCGACGTTGGGCAAGGCGCCGGTGTAGCGGTCGACGAACTCGACCTTCCACTTGGCCAGCGCAATGGGCTCGGCCTGAAGCACCAGCAGTGCCCACGGCAGCCACGGCAGCGCGAAGAGCAATAGCCCGAGCAGGTGCAACGGGCTGGCCAGGATGCGCCACTTCCAGCGCAGGAAGATATAGAAGAACGCGGGCAAACCCACCACCACGATCGGCATCGGCATTTTGTAAAGCATGCCGAGCCCGGCGGAGAAGTATGCCAGCAGCACGAGGACGGTGCGCTTGCGCCCGGGTGGCTCATGATTGTACGCCACCCACAATGCGGCCAGCGAGATGGTTGTGAATGTAGCCAGCCCCAGATCACTTGCGCCACGGTGCGACCATAGAAGAATAAAGCCGCTGCTGGCGGTAGCGAAACCGGCGAATATCGCCGCGCGGTCGCCGGCGATCCGCCGTGTCAGCCAGAAAATCGTGATCACCAGCGCCAGCGCCGCCATCGCGTTCGGAATTCGCGCGGTGACCTCGTCGATTGGACGTCCGAGCAGCGTACTGGTGAGCATCACGGCCCAGTACGGCCCCGGCGACTTCTGCATGCGCGTTTCGCCGGAAAAAACCGGGATCAACCAGTCGCCGCGCTCGTGCATCTCGCGCGCCGTCTGGGCCACCCAGCAATCGATCGGTTCAAACCCGGCCCCACCATCCAGGTGATAGAAAGACAGCGCCACGGTCCAACCGGCCAGCGCGAGCAGCCAGCCCCACGTCGCGGGCGCCATCGGACAGCTCGCCGCGCGCAGGCCGGAGGTCAGCCCGTCTCGCTCAGCTTCTGAGCACTCGGCGACGCGCTCGTCACTCACGCGTCCGATCCCGCCTCTGGTTGCCGCATCAACGGCGCCCCCATCGCCTGGTTGATGCTATTCATCAGCGCCATGTAGTCCGCCTGTGTGCGCATCAGAACCTTGATCGTGTCATTACCGGCCAGTTGCTGTTCAAGCTCAGCCAGCTTGCGCTTGTCGTCGGCCTCTATCGGCTGGCCTTCGGTTTGCAGCTTCTGCACGCGCTGGGCCTGCGCGTTGTAGTTACGCAGCAGCTCCTGCGATTGAGCGTCGTTCTGCACGGCACGCTGCGCTTCGGCGTGTGCCTTGACGGCCTCGTTGCGCGCAAGTGCCTCGCCCAATGCTCTTGCCTGTGCGATCAGTTCGTCTTTCGTCATCATGCGTGACTCCCGAATTGTCGGCTATGGAAACGCCAGGATTGTAGCGGGCGGAGCGTGTGTGTGCATCCGGGGAACGGGGAACGGGGAACGGGGGCTATGAGATGCCGTGCTCGCTGAAGCACGCGACATAGTCCTTGTCGGTGCCCTGGACGTGGGTGGTGAACCAGATGGTGAGGAAATTGGCGATCTCGGCGATCAGCGCCGGCTCGCCGGCCTCGCAGCGGTCATTAAGCGCCAGCACCTTGCTAGTGAACTCATCGTGCTCGAGCTTGTGCTGCTGGTACCCCGCGTAGTTGCACTGCAACATGAGCTTCTCTTCGTCCATGAAATGCGTGAGCGCGTAGTCAATCAGGCGCGTGAGCTGCCGGCGCAAGATTGCCTGTTCACACCCCTCGCCGATCGCGTCGAAAAGCTCGTTTAGCGTTCCGATCAGCTCCTTGTGCTGGTCGTCCAGCTTCCGCACACCAACGCTGAACTCCTCACTCCACTCGAGCAAAGACATGACATACCTCCCCGGCAGCCGGCGTTACGCGCAACATCACCGAGGGCTATTGTACCCGATCATGATCATGCGGGGGAGAACGGACGTCGGCACCTTGGCGCTCGGCGCCTACGTGCGGCCACCCCGTCCTATCGCGCCCGCAAAAACGCTATCTATCGAGCTCTTCAAGCCAGTCGTCGAAGTCGAGTGACGGCACCGGCGCACCGAGGTGCCGCAACATGTTTACGGCCTGCGCCCGGTGATTCGTACCGTGGTCGATGAGTTGCACGACGGACTCGCCCAACCGGAAGTGCAGCTTGAGCTCGGGCGTCGCCCACACGGGGACAACCCGCAGCAGCGCATCAGGTGATATGCCGCTGAGGTGGCTGTCGCGCCGGCGGCGCACCTCCGCAAACGTGGACACAAGCTCGCCAATCGCCGTGGTCTCAGCCGTCTTCTCCCATTCAGGCTGCGCCGCGCCGGTCCAGTTATCCACCCACCAGCTTTCGGCATCGACGATGTGCAGCAGCGTTTTGCGCAAGGTACCCAGCCCCATCTCAAACGGCTGGTCGAGGCGCTGGTCATCGAGCTTCCCGGCGGAAGCGACGATGCGCTTGCTGGCCCAGTCGCCGTATGCCAGGCCACGGGACAGCAGTGCCGGGTCGAAGTCTACCGGCGGCAGCGGTTCTTCACCGACGGTAAGGCCGCCTTCACGCAGCTTCCCGGCCGACTCTGGCTCGAACCTGACGGTTGGATGCTCCACCTTCATGAACAGGTAGCCAAGGTTGGGTACGGCCACGCCGAGGTGCCTCAACATGTTCAGCGCCTGGGCGCGGTGGTGTGCGCCGTGGTTGCAGACGTGCAGCATCATGTCCGCAAGGACGAGTGTGTCCTCATCTCCAGTCGAGTGCCGCACAACCACTTCGCTGCGCAGATCGTCGTCACTGAGCGACGATAAGAACCGCTCGCGCTCGGCGGCGGTGGCGCGGAACAACGCGCGCAGGTCGGCGATGCCGGCGGGTGACACCGGGTCTATCTCGGCGGGGTTGTGGGGAGCTAGCCAGCAGTTCAGCCAGTACCGTTCGGCGCCCCACAAATGGATGATTGTTTGGCGTAGCGAGCCGCGCCCCATCTCAAACTCGCGATCGAGCTGAGCATCGTCAAGTGGATCCGCCAGCGCCAGGATTCTGTCGCGCCCCCAGTCGTTGTGCCGAAAGAACTCGCGGATGGTCTCGCAAGAGGACATATGTGCCCACCTATTCCCAAGCGGTGCTGGATGTCACCCCTGTCGCCGGCCACGTGACCGGCGAGCGTTGTGTGACACGATGCTAAACGATCCTGGAACTCGGAGAAACGTCCGCCGCCGGTGTTTACCACAGGCGACGTCGGCGGCCGGTGCGTTTGACTTGCCAGCCCGGCCTCAGGCAGGACTTGCTCCTGCCCGCCTCTGGCGAGATGTCGGCCGCGCTCCCGGCGAGCGCCGGAGCCCTTGGGCTTCGCGCCCCAACCGAATGGGGAGTCTTCCTGCTGCAGCGGCGCGCGCGACCGCGCATCTCTCGCTCCCATCCCCGCTTTGCCCTCGCTGACGACAGTCTTCGCGCGGGGGCGCCCGCGCACCGGTGCCGCCGGCGCGAAGTGGACGGCGGCGCCAGCAGAGGACTCTCTCACGACATTCTGAGTAGACCGGCCCGGCACCTGTCGGCGTTGGCGTGAGGACCACGGCTTTCCGGAGCCTGGGCATCGGTCTGTTAGTCGCGGCGTGGGCCAGGCCCTTCGTCGCGCCCTTTGTACTGCTGATCCGCGCTGGCCGGCGTCGCCGGGCTGACGTGCCGGAGCAAATCACGATTGCCCGCACCCGGCGGCACAAAAAAACGCCGAGAAAAGGAACTCGCGCCGCGGCCTGCCGCGAAGTTGTCGCGACACACCCTCCCGCGGCACCTGTACCCTTTCTCGGCGCATTCGCGACGCTCCGCTGACACGAGGCGTCGCCATCGTTTTGGACCGTGCGACAACGCACGCTGGCGCCCGGACCTCGATTTCGGCGATTCCCCGATAGCGGCTACGTGGTGCGTAAGACGCGCCTTGAACAGGGTGCGGCGACACCAGATCGTGTATCGCGCTTCACACCGAACTTCGAGACCTGAGCGGCAGGCCGTCGGGCCCGCCGTTGCGAACGGTGTTACTCGTACAAAACGGAGTATAGCACGGGTAGATAGACAGGCAAATGAAATCCACGCCGTGACCCGCAAGACGTGCCAGGGTCGGCGGTTGTGGTTGCCGCTGCGGTACGCGTGGAGTAAACTGGCTTGTTCGGATTAACTAACTCCAGGATCAGAGTCAGGCCATGCCAACCGTGATTTCCGCGAAACTCGATGCCGGCCAGTGCAACTTCGCGCTGGTTGTATCGCGCTGGAACGACTTTATCACACGCCGCCTCGTCGATGGGGCCATGGACACCATCGTCCGGCACGGCGGCGACGAGACCAGGATCACGCAGGTGCTGGTGCCCGGCTCGTTTGAAATCCCGCTTACGGCGCTGAAGCTGGCGCAGAGTGGGAAATACGGCGCCGTCATTTGTCTGGGCTGCGTGATCCGCGGCCAAACGCCACACTTTGAGTACGTGGCCAACGAGGTCACCAAGGGCATCGCGCAGGTCTCGCTGATGACCGGCGTACCCGTCACATTCGGAATCATCACGGCTGACTCGGTCGAACAGGCGGTTGATCGAGCCGGTACCAAGCATGGCAACAAGGGCGCCGACGCGGCCCTGGCCGCGATCGAAATGTGTAACCTGCTGCCGGCGCTCGCGCAGTAGACCGGGATTCCCTCACCACGGCCGACACTCGCATATGCCACATCGAAAACGGTCGCAAGCGCGAATGTTGGCTCTCCAGGCGGCGTGTCTGTATGACGTGCTGGGGGCGACGTTCGATGAGCTGATTGACGAGTTTCTGCGCGATACCGTAAACCAGCACGACCTGGGCATTAAACGCCCACTTCCACCCGAGGTGCTGTCATTTGCCCGTCAATTGGCCCGCGCCGCGTGGCAGGGGCAAGGTGTTTACGACAAGCTGCTGAGCGCCGCAGTCACCGGCTGGTCGGTCCAACGCATGGCGCCGATCGATCGCAACATTCTGCGGATCGGCTTGCACGAGCTGCTTGATTGCCCGGAAACGCCGCACCAGGTGGTGATCAACGAGGCCATCGAGTTGGCCCGACGGTTCGGCGACGTGGATTCTCCGGGGTTCGTGAATGGCGTGCTGGATGGGATCCGGCGCGAACAGGGGTTGGCGGAGGCCCCCGAGGGACCGAATGCTCCACCGCCGGCGGACGCAGCGGGTCCTTCGGCTAACCAGACGCCTTCCACACATGAGTGAGAACCTGGCACATGGGATTGTTTGACGCATTCAAGAAGGGGCTGACCAAGACACGCGACAAGGTGCTCGGCGGCTTGCGACGGATCCTCACGATCGGCCGCAAGATTGACGAGAATCTGCTGGATGAGCTGGCGGACGCGATGCTCACCGGCGACATGGGCCCGCGCGCGGTAATGGCGTTGCACGACGAGATTCGGGACGCCTGGAAAAACGGCCAGATCAGCGAGGCGCAGGAGATCCTCCCGTTCCTCAAGCAGCGCATCGTCGGAACCTGGAACGCCGGCGATCGAGCGCTGCGGCTGGCTGACACGCCGCCCACGGTTGTCTTTGTCGTCGGCATCAACGGATCGGGCAAGACAACCACGGTCGCGAAGCTGGCCCACTATCTCCGGCAAAACGGCCAGTCAGTGCTATTGGGAGCGTGTGACACATTTCGCGCCGCCGCCATCGATCAGCTCGGCATCTGGGCCGAACGCGCCGGTGTTGGAATCGTCAAGCACCAGCCGGGCAGCGATCCGGCGGCGGTGGCGTTCGACGCCGTGGAGGCCGCCATCGCCCGCAAGGTGGATGTGCTTCTGCTTGATACCGCCGGACGCCTGCACACGCAGGACCACCTGATGCGCGAGTTGGGCAAGATCCACCGCGTCGTGCAAAAGCGTTTGCCGGAGGCGCCCCACGAGACGCTGCTGGTGCTGGACGCCACCATCGGCCAGAACGCCATCAACCAGGCGAAGACGTTCGCCGAGGTTACAAATGTGACCGGCCTGTTTCTCGCGAAACTGGACGGTTCGGCCAAGGGCGGCATTGTCGTGGGCATCCGCGATCAGCTTGATATCCCGGTGAAGTTCGTCGGGCTGGGCGAGGGCATCGAGCATATCGAACCCTTCGATCCGAATGCGTTTGTCGACGCTCTCTTCGACGGTCTGTAACCACGGGTATATCTGTCGGCCGGTGAAGATCGGCCGGTCCGCGATCAGCGGATTTTGCAATCAGGGATCAGCGCCGATGCACCCTCTGCTTGACCGGTTGGAGGCCAGCGTAACCAGGTTCGCGTCGCACGCGGCCGTCAGCGACGAACGTCTGGAGCTTGACTACGGCGGTTTTCGGGCGGTTGCGTGCGGACTGGCCGGGCAGATTGGCGCTCACACGGCGGCCACACGCGTGGGCATCCTGGCGCCCACGTCGTCCGCGTGTGCGGCGGCCATCTTCGCCTGCTGGTACGCCGGCAAGACGCCCGTGCCACTCAACTTCATGCTGGCTCGCGAAGAACTCGGCGCGATCATCGCCGATGCGGGCCTGGACCTCGTGCTCACGATCGAACGCTTCGCGCCGGCTGTCAGCGGCGGCGGTGTGCGCACGCTCGTGCTCGACGCGCAGAGCCTGATTCCCGGCGCGGGCCAAGCCCCCGACGCGCGGGATGATGATCTCGCGGT
The DNA here is from genome assembly GCA_963675745.2 of Phycisphaerae bacterium. Lineage (GTDB taxonomy): Bacteria > Planctomycetota > Phycisphaerae > UBA1845 > Fen-1342 > JAFGRR01. Next base: position 59,590 of record CAXXWX010000007.1, on the reverse strand, counting down.
GATCATCTACACCTCCGGGACCACCGGCGCGGCCAAGGGCGTCGAACTGACATTCGCCAATATCACGCGCAACGCACTGGCCAGCATCGAGCATGCGCGGCTGTCGCCCGAGCACGTTTTCCTCGGCATCATCCCACAATTCCACGGTTTCGGGTTCACGACGCTGACGGTTGTCCCGCTGCTGCTCGGCGCGGCGGTGCATTACATCCCCCGCTTCACACCCACCACCGTGCTCAACACGATCGCGCAGCGGCGGATCAGCGTGTTTATCACGATCGCCAGCATGTTTGGCGCGCTGGCGCGGGTGAAATCGGCCGATCCCGAAGCCGTAGCATCGCTCGAGTTGGCCATCAGTGGCGGCGAACCGCTCCCCCGCAGTGTGGCTGAGACGTTTGAACGGCGGTTTGGCAAGCGCATCCATGAAGGTTACGGCATGAGCGAGGCATCGCCCGTCGTCGCGCTGAACACCGAGGATGCATACCGGCCGGGCTCGGTTGGCCGGCCGCTTCCCGGGCTGGAAGTGTGGGCGGTTGACGAGCGCGGGTGGCGCCTTGGCGCGGGGCAGGATGGTGAGCTCGTCATCCGCGGCCACTGCGTGATGCGCGGCTACCGCAACCAGCCTGATGCAACCACGGCAGCCGTGCGCGACGGCGTCTTACACACCGGGGATATCGGGCACGTCGATGGCGACGGATTTGTGTGGATCACCGGACGGTTGAAGGATCTGATCATCATTGGCGGCGAGAACGTCTCGCCGCGCGAAGTTGAGATTGTCCTCGACGCCCACCCGGCGGTCGGTGACGCCGCGGTGATCGGCATGCCTGACGCGCTGCGCGGTGAAGTGCCCGTCGCCTTCGTTACGGTTGTCGAGGAAGGCGCGGTCAGTACGGACGAGCTGCACGCCCACTGCCGGGCGCATCTGGCGGGATATAAAACACCGCGGCAGATCCGGATCGTGCCGGAACTGCCGCGGGGCTCCACGGGGAAGATTCTGAAACGTGCGCTCAGGCAGATGCTGCCCTGACCGGCCAGGCACCGGCGCCGTTCGAGTCGAGAACCACGCCCACTTCGAGATGGTCCTCACCAAAACCGACCTGTATCAATGTCCTGACGACGGTGGCCCAGCGCTGCCCGACAATCCCGAAACCAGGAGTCGGCGCTACACCCGGCAAATGCGAACGAAGCTCGTAACGTTGCCCCTCGGCCACGCCGTATCCAAGCGGCACGCGCAAGCGCAACCCGTGTTCTGAGGCATCAACACAGCGGCAGCGCAGCACGGTTGTGCCGTTGTGATCGACCATCCATAGATCGGCTCGAAGGCGCTCGCGCGTTTCGAGCCGGCGCTCGGTGGCAAGTACCGGATCGTCCAGGGCGGTGTGGGGTTGGGTAGTCGACAGCATGGTACATCTCCTACGCGCGCGGTGTTTCAATACGAAACCGATCCGTCGGCAAAGCGGCAACCGCACGTCACGTGTCTGCCGTTCCCTCATCCAGCCCGAACTCGCGCAACCAGTGTTCGGTGGCATCGGGCTCGAGCCCGTGCTTTTTCTCCTCCGGCTCAAGAGTCTTGGTTGTTCGGCGCGCCAAATCGCGCTGCAAGGTGTCCCAGAACTCGTTCGAGCGTATGGCGCGTGCCCTGCGACGCCTGGCTGAGCGCATCACTTCGTGGTCAGAGGAGACCACAAGCAGATTGCGCGCCGCCGAGTCGTTCTCGAGAAGCGTACGCAATACGGCATCGGCAGTTACACCACTGCCGCTGAACGTCATCTGGATGTCGGCGTGGCCTAGCTGTTGCGCCAGGTCTTCCGTCGGTGCCGGCCCGTCATAAACGACGTGAACCCGATTGCCTGTGCAATGTACCCAGCGACCCAGCGCGTCATTCAGCATAAACCGGCCAAACAGACGCTCGGGGTCTTCAATTGCGCGCACCGCGTGGAGCAAGTTATTGCCGTCGATAAGTACGGGCACACTTACTCCTACAATGAAGACTAACCGGTATCTTGTCCCGCGTCAAGCGGGAATTACCCAATCGCGCCTACCTGTATTATCGTATCGCGCACGGTCTGCGTAAACCGGGGGGGAATTTCTCTAGGTCGAGCCCCGAACGGCTGCGCGGCGGGCAGATCACATGTGCCCATCAGACGCTCGGCGCCGCCAGAGTCGGCCATGCGCGGTACACTACCTCGCGGCCGACTATCGGAGGCTACCGATGACGACGAACGAGCCGGACCGCCTGCCCCTTGCGTTGCTGCCCACACCACTGGTGCCCCTGGATCGTCTCAGCGGCGAGTTGGGTGGCGTACACCTCTGGATGAAACGAGACGACCTGTCCGGGCTCGAAGTCACCGGCAACAAAGTCCGCAAACTCGAGTACATCGCGGCCGAAATGCTGGCCTCCGGCGCGGACACGCTGGTGACCGAAGGCACGCCGCAATCGAATCACTGCCGCGCGGCGGCGGCAATCTGCGCCAAGCTGGGGCTGCACTGCACACTGCTGCTGCGACCCGAGGCGACCGACCGCCCACAAGGCAATCATCTGCTTGACGTGCTCTTCGGCGCCGAACTGCTGGAGTTCCCCCGCGGGCGGTTCGAGGCTGACCGCGCGGGAATAGTCGAGCGAGTGTGTCGCGATTTAACCCGTGCCGGACGCCGGCCCCGCTTTACGCCGATGGGCGCATCGGAACCGCTGGGATGCTGGGCGTATATGCGCGCGATTAAGGAACTGGACGCGCAAATGCGCCACAGCGGGCTCGAGAGTTGCGACCTGATCACGGCCGTCTCATCGGGGGGCACCTACGCCGGCCTGCTGCTCGGGCGCTGCCTCTATGGCCTCGAACACATCGACATCTGGGGCGTTCCCGTCAGTGACGACGTTGCCTTTCACCAGCGCTCGATACTGAGCCTGTGTCGGGCGACTGTTGAGCAATTCGGGCGTCCGGTCGCGGTCGAGCCCGAGATGCTGCGGTTCGTGGACGGTTATGTCGGCCCGGGTTACGCAATCCCGTATGACGAGGCGCTGCGCACGATTCGTCTACTGGCGCGCACCGAGGCCGTCGTGCTCGATCCGGTCTACACTGGGAAGGCCTTCACCGCGGTCGTGGACGGTGTGCGCGCGGGACGCTGGGGGCGCGAGCGGCCGGCGGTGTTCCTGCACACCGGGGGCGTGTTTTCCAATTTCGGCTGGCCGGATCTACTGCTCAAACTCAACGAGGGCCAGCAGTAGAAACAGCGGTTTCCAGCGGCCGCCGTGACCGCCTGGACCCCGTGTCAGCGGCATATCGCTCGGGGCAAACGCCGCGAACTCGAACGCCGTGCGGTGCAGCGCATCTATGTTCGCGCGTTGATATCCCCGTCCCCCGCGTTACATTGCGTTTTGACGACGCGGCGGCGCCTGCCCGCCCGTCGTGCCACGGGAGTCGAGCACGCCATGACGCAAGCCAAGCAACCGCACGAGCGCAGCTATCTGGGACGATCGTCGAAGCGCGACGCCGCCCTGCTGGAGATTCGCACGGCCTCATCGATGTTGTTCGAGGTTGCGTGGGAAGTCTGCACGCAGGTCGGAGGGATCTACACCGTCCTGAGGAGCAAGGCACCCGCCACGGTGCGGCGTTGGCGCGACTCGTACTATCTCATGGGACCTTACCGCGAGGCATCCGCCAAGGTCGAGCTGGAGCCACACCCTCCGGGTGGACCGATCAAGGCCGCGCTCGAAGAGGTCGGTCGCCACGGCATTCGCATGCACTTTGGCCGCTGGCTGGTCACCGGGCGCCCGCAGGTGCTGCTGGTCGACCTGGCATCCGTGGCGCACAAGCTCGGCGAGATCAAGTACCACCTCTGGAAAGACAACGGCATCAGTTGCCCGGATCACGAGTACGAATTCGACGAGTGCTGCGCGTTCGGCTACGCCGTGGCGGAGTTTCTGACAGCCCTTCGCCCGCTGATTTCCGGGCGGCCGATCCTGGCACATTTTCATGAGTGGCAAGGTGCCGCCGCCGTCCCGATGCTGAAACACCGCCAGACGCCGATCGCGACGGTCTTCACAACGCACGCGACGCTCGTGGGGCGCAACATCAGCGCGGCCAATGTGGATCTGTACGAGCACCTGGGGAGCATCGACGGTGCCGCTGTCGCGTATCAGCACGGGTTCGCCCACCGGCATGCGCTGGAGGGTGCGGCGGCGCAATCCGCCGACGTGTTTACAACCGTGTCGGGGATCACGGCGCTGGAAGCGCGTCAGTTTCTGGGGCGTAACGCGGACGTACTATTGCCGAACGGGCTCAATATCGAGCGTTTCTCCGCCCCGCACGAATTCCAGATACTGCATCGCCAGTATCGCGACCGGATTCATGAGTTCGTGATGGGGCACTTCTTCCCCAGCTACACGTTTGACCTGGACAATACGTACTACATCTTCACGTCCGGCCGCTATGAGTATCGCAACAAGGGGCTCGACGTGTTTATTGAGGCGCTGCACGAACTGAACCAGCGCATGAAAGCGGAGTCTTCTCCGGCCACGGTCATCGCGTTTATCGTGACACGCGCCAGGTATCATGCGCTGAATGTCGAGACGTTGAACCGGCAGGCCATGTTCAATGAGCTGCGCGACACCTGCGAGACGATCACGTCGGAGATCGGTCGCAAGCTGTTCCGCACGGTGGCCCGCGGCAAGATGCCGACGATCGACGATTTGCTCGACGAGTATGCGACCCTGCGGCTGAAGCGCATGATGTATGCTCTGCATCAGGGTCCGCTGCCCACCATCATCACGCACGACCTGATCGACCAGGACAACGACCCGGTGCTCAGGCACCTGCGCCACCGCGGGCTTTGGAATCTGCCGGACGACCGCGTCAAAATCGTCTTCCACCCCGAGTTCATGACCGCCACCAGTCCGTTGCTCGGGCTTGAATACGACCAGTTTGTGCGCGGCTGTCACCTGGGCGTCTTTCCCTCGTACTACGAGCCGTGGGGTTACACGCCGTTGGAGTGCATCGTTCGCGGCGTGCCGGCCATCACCAGCGATCTCAGCGGCTTTGGCACGTTTGCCATGGAGAATCTCCCCCGGCATGAAGAGAGCGGGATATACGTGGCCAGGCGCAACGGCGCGCCGACGGGCACCGCTGTCGGACAGATCGTGAATTGGGTCCACGCACTGACGCGCACGACGCGCCGGGAACGCATTGCCCTGCGCAACAAAACCGAGGGCCATGCCGAGTATTTTGACTGGACGCGACTGATCGGCAATTACAACGCGGCGTACCGGCTGGCGTTTGCCAAGCTCCACCCGAGTCATAAACCGACCCCCGCGGGCGACACTCAAGCGACGAAAGAGACCACGGCACCGCCCACTAAGCCGAAGCGCGCTACACGAAAACGCGCGGCGCGCGGCGACAAGCGCGGCGACAAGAAGTAGGCACTGCCGGGCACCGGCACCTGTCTGGTATACGGCGAGTCTCGCGGGTAATAAACGGCGCGGACCCACACAAATGCCCCAGCCGCACGATCGTGTCAGAGAGTTGTTCCTCGCCGCGTGCGAGAGACCGCCCGACGAGCGCGAGGCATACGTGCGTCTTTCCAGCGGCGACGACTGTGCCCTGCGCGACGAGGTGTTGACGCTGTTGCGGCACAACAACGATGCTGCATCGGGGGCGGCACTCGGCAAGACCTCCGCGGGCGCTACTCCGGCCGGCGTCGCCGAACCGACGCGACCGGCATCGCATGGGCCAAAGTCGCCGCGCTCGGGAATCGCGCGCGACTCCGATCACGGATTCACGCCGGGCACGGTTATCGCCAATCGCTACCGTATCAGCGCGCTGTTGGGCCGCGGCGGGATGGGCGAAGTCTACCGGGCTGACGATCTTGCCCTCGATCAGCCCGTGGCGCTGAAGTACCTGATGACGAATCTCTCCGCCGACGCGACCTGGCTTGATCGGTTTCGGCATGAAGTGCGGGTGGCGCGACAGATCAGTCACGCGAACCTGTGCCGCGTCTATGACATTGGTGATTGGGAGGGCGAGCACTTCATTTCGATGGAGTATATCGACGGCGAGAACCTCGCCGCGCTCCAGCGCCGCATCGGCCGTTTGCCCGCCGACAAGGCCCTGGATATTGCCCATCAGATTTGCGCCGGTCTGGCCGCGGCCCACGCAAAGGGCGTGCTGCACCGCGATCTGAAGCCGGCAAACATCATGCTCGACAGTGACGGCCGCGTGCGCATCACGGATTTTGGCCTGGCGGGGCATCGCGAGGAGATCGGTGCCGATGACGTCCAGGCGGGCACGCCGGCATACATGGCTCCTGAGCAGCTTGCCGGCCGTGACGTCTCGGTGCGCAGCGATGTGTTCGCGCTGGGACTGGTGCTCTACGAGTTGTTCACCGGTCGGCCCGCGTTTGAAGCCACGAGTGTGGCCGACCTGATGCACCAGTATGAGCACAAGATCCCCTCATCGCCGTCCACGTTGCACAGCGATATCGATCCGCTGATTGAGCGCGTGATTTTGCAGTGTCTGGAGCGTGATCCGCGTCGCCGACCCGCGTCGGCCCTGGCGGTGGCGGCGGCGTTGCCGGGCGGCGATGTGCTGGCGATCGCCGTCTCCGCCGGGCAAACCCCATCGCCGGAGCTGATCGCCGCCGCGGGCGGCGTGACCGGCCTGGGCACGTGCTGGTGCATATATGCGCTGGCCGCGTTCATCGCGATGCTGGTGGCGATCGTGCTCATGCCGCAGACCGGGCACACACCCGACTGGCGAAGTTGCACCGAGTCGCCCACGGTGCTGGCCCACCGCGCGCGCGAGTTGCTCAGCACATTGGGGTACGGCGCGAATGCTGGTGACTCGGCGTATGGTCTGTCTTCCGGCCTGCGGTGTGATCTGGTTGACACGATCACGCCCGCTGGCGAGCGCGCCGTGGTTGATTACGCCACCACCGGGCGTTCGGACGTGGTGTTCTGGTATCGACAGAGCGAAACGCGGCTGATGCCCAACTCGCCGGCGAATTTGATCTTCGGTCGAAGTCGGGTGCTGTTCGACGACCCGCCGCCGGTGTATCCGGGCTCGCGCCGCCTGACGATAGACCCTGACGGCCGCCTGCTGGGATACGAGCATATCCAACACTTGTATGAACAGCGCGACGGTCCGCCGCGCGCCCCGGATTGGCCGTCATTGTTCGCGGCGGCCGGTCTGGATCTGAAGCTGATGCAACCCGCCGAGCCGCGCAGCCGGCCGCGCACGTATGCCGACACGCGCGTCGCCTGGACCGGACCGCATCCCGATCGGCCCGAGCAGCGCGTGTACGTCGAAGGTGCCGCGTTTCGCGATCAGCCCGTGCTGTTCGCCGTGCTCAGTGACAAGCTGCGTCTGGCAAGCGCGCTGCAATCATCGCGTGAGACGTTTCGGCGGCGGCTGGTCGACTATTCACGCACGCTGATAGTTGCGGCTCTGCTGATTGGGGCCCTGCCACTGGCGCGCGCCAACGTGCGCAGCGGACGTGGCGACGTGCGCGGCGCGCTGCGCGTGGCCGCGGCTATCTTCGGCATACGCCTGACGGCCTGGCTGCTGTTGGCGCGCCACGCGGCCGACTTCGACCAGGAGTGGACTCTCGTGGTATTGGCCGTGTTGGGCGCGCTGGGCGAGGCGACCATGGTCGGGCTGTTTTACGCGGCTTTGGAACCTTACGTACGCCGCTTCTGGCCGCACACGCTGATTTCATGGAGCCGCCTGTTGGCCGGGAGAATTTCCGATCCGCTCGTCGGGCGTGACTTGTTGTTGGGGGCCGTGCTCGGGTCGCTTTGGGCGCTGGCATTGCTGTCGGACTGGCACGTCACACATCTGCTCGGCCTCAGGGCGCGCGAGGTCTGGCGTGATCGCGAGGCGTTTCTGGCGGTGCTCAGTGGGCGCTATGCGCTCGGCGTCGGGCTCGACGCCCTGCGCCATGCCATCTATGAGGGGCTCTTCGTGCTCCTGCTGCTGGTAATGCTGCGCGTCTGGCTGAAACGGCCCGCCCTGGCAAGCCTGGCGACGGTGCTGCTCATCGCGCCCATGTTTGTCCCGCGCGGCACGAACCCGGCTGTTTCGTGGCTGATGATCGGACTGGTCTGCATCGGCGCCGGCGTATGGGCCCTGCAACGTTTCGGGCCGCTCCCGGTCATGATCGGCGTGCTGGTCTGCTCGATATACCTGCTGTATCCAATGACATTCGACACCGGTGCCTGGTACGCCGATACGTCCTTCTTCGCCATCATCGCACTCTGCGCGATTGCCGTTTACGGCTTCATCATCTCGCGCAGATGCAGCACGGCGACGGACTGCCTGCTCGCGCGCAGCGGTTCGAGTCTTCGTGTTTAAGGCGTTTCACCTGACAGTGTCGCCAGCTCCCAGAGTCGGCCGTGACGTTGACAGAATGCACGCCGGTCAATCACGTCCGACAGGGGCGTCGGACGCTACAGGTTCCCGAAGCGCACGGTGGATCCACCCGCCGCCCAGCACAACACCTTCGTTGTCATAGAACACCGCGGCCTGTCCCGGCGTGACCGCGATCTGCGGCTGATCGAAGCGTGCTTCGACATCGCCGTCCGGCAATACTCGAATGTTCCCCCCGACCGGCTTGTGCTGGTGGCGGATCTTGATGTCAGCGGGCACGGTTTCCGAGGGCGGATCAACGAGCCAGTTAACATCGCCGGCGACCAAACCGGCGCGAAGCAGATCTTCCTTGCGACCGACGATCACACGGTTGGTGTCCGCATTCAGTTCAGTGATGTAGATCGGATAACCCATGGCCAGCGCCAGCCCGCGCCGTTGCCCGATCGTGTAGGCATACACACCCTCGTGTTGGCCGACCACGTTGCCTGAGGTGTCGTGAATCTCCCCGTCCCGCCGCACGCCGGGGCGCCGCTGACGTGCGAGCTGCCTGTAGTCGCCGCCCGGCACGAAGCAGATTTCCTGGCTGTCCGGCTTATCGTGTACGGCAAGTCCCAGCGACGCCGCCACGCGCCTGACCTCGGCCTTGTCAGCCATCTCGCCCAACGGCAGCAGACAACGCGGCAGATCGCCGCGCCGGATCCCAAAGAGCACGTATGACTGATCTTTGGCCACGTTGCGCGCGCGGGCCAGAACCGGGCGCCCATCGTCACGCGGGTAGACGCGAGCGTAATGTCCGGTAGCGACGAACTCGGCGTCCAGCGCGTCGGCATAACGCAGCAGCTTTCCAAACTTGAGCTCGATATTGCAGCGAATGCACGGATTTGGTGTGCGCGCGCGGGCGTACTCATCTACGAACTCGCTGATAAGGCCGTTGAAGTCAGCCTCAAAATTCAGCGCGTAAAACGGGATGCCCAGCTTGCCGGCCAGCGCCCGGGCGTCGAGTGCGTCGGCCGCCGAGCAACAGCCGTGCTTCAACCGGCGCGCCGGCTCACCGGTCTGCGGGACCGCACACGCCTCGCCGGCCGCGTGCTCGGCGCCGACGCGCATGAACACTCCAACGCAGGCGTAGCCCTGCTCCTTCAGCAGGCAGGCGGCGACGGACGAATCCACGCCGCCCGACATCGCCACTACCACTCGGCCATTCCTCGACATGCACTTAACTCGCCAACGAGGGAAGCTGCTCCACGCTGATTGTAGCATGAAGGCGAGCGGCGCAACCGTTTACGCGCCCCCGTCATCTTCATAGCATACGGGTCGCCAGACAACGCGAAGGAGTAGGCGCATGCTCGCACAATACGAGATCGGCGTGATCGGAGCCGGCAACGCGGCCGAGGGCATTGTTCACGGCGTCCTGCGGAACAGCATCCTGCTGGATGACCGGATTATTGCAGCCGATCCCAGCGAGCAGCGCCGGGCCGTGTTTCATGACCGCTTCAACATCGCGGTTACCGAGGACAACCGGCACGTGGTGCGCGAGAGCTACATCCTCCTGCTGGCGGTCAAGCCGCAATTGTATCGCGAGGTGATCGAAGGATTCGCCGACCTGGTGCGCGAAGATCAGGTGGTGGTGTCGATCATGGCGGGCGTATCAACCGCGGCGATCGAGGCCGCCCTGCCGCACATCAAGGCGCGGGTGGTGCGAGTTATGCCGAATCTGGCATCCCATGTCGGCGCGGGGATGGCCGGTGTGCATCCCGGGCAACACGCGAGCGAGGCCGACTTGCTGCGCGCCCAGCGCATTTTCGACGCCGGCGGCAAGAGCGTACACATCGAGGATGAAGCCCTGATGGACGCCGTCACCGCGGTCTCCGGCACCGGGCCGGCGTATTACTACTTCTTCACCGAAGCGATCATCGAGGCCGCCACGCGCATCGGCCTCTCACCGCAGCACGCCAACCTGCTCGCGCGGCAGACCTGCCTGGGCGCGGCGCGCATGATGATCGAAGCGGGCGAGCCGCCGAGTGTGCTGCGCGAGAAAGTCACGTCGCCGGGTGGCACGACCGCCGCCGCCATGGCGCGGCTGCGCGACGACGCGGTCTTTGAGGACATCGTTGCGGGTGTCGTTGCCGCGTTTGAGCGCAGCCGGGCATTGGGCAGATAGTCAACGCGGGGGATGGGGCGGTACACGGCCTGATGCACCTCCCCCGTGCCGGGCGCCGGCTGGTCACAAGCGCGCCCGCGGGGTAGAGTCAACATCATGGTACTTCCGCGGCAAATCGTCATCGGCACCGCCGGACACATAGATCACGGCAAGAGCCGGTTGGTGCTGGCGCTGACCGGCACGGACCCCGACCGGCTGGCCGAGGAGAAGGACCGCGGCATGACCATCGACCTCGGTTTCGCCGTGTTGCGGGCCGAGGATGCAACCGTGTACTTCGTCGATGTGCCGGGGCACGAACGCTTCATTCGCAACATGGTGGCCGGGGCGACCGGCGTCGATGTCGCGCTACTGGTCGTGGCCGCTGACGACTCTGTCATGCCGCAGACGCGCGAGCACGCGGAGTTGCTCAGCCTGCTCGGCGTACGCCGCTGCGTCGTCGTGCTGAACAAGATGGACCTGGTCGATGACGAATGGGCCGACGCGGTCGAGGAAGAGGTGCGTGACCTGCTGGGATCGCTGAACCTCGAGCCCTTGCGCGTGTTGCGCGCGTCGGCGGAGAGCGGTCGCGGGATTGACGAGCTGCGCACCTGTCTCCTGTCGCTGGCGCGCTCCGATGACCAGCCGCAAACAAGCGGGTGGTTCCGCCTGCCGATTGACCGGGCATTCTCGATAACCGGCCGCGGCACGGTAGTCACCGGCTCGGTAATGCACGGGGCGGCGGCGCCGGGGGACGAGCTCGAGCTCTGGCCCGCGGGCAAGCTGGTTCGCCTGCGCGACCTGGAGACGCATCGAGCACACGCCGGGCGGGCAGCGGGCCGGATGCGGTTGGGCGCGAATCTGGCGAGTATACCGCTGACAGATGTTCAGCGGGGTTGTGAGCTGGCGACGCCCGGGTATCTGGAGGCGTCGCGTTTCCTCGACGTGGAGATCGAATGGCTCACCATGCCGGGCAAAACCAGGCGGCAGAACATCCGCCTGCGCCTGCATCTGGCCACGCGTGAACTGCTCGCCGAGCTCAGGTTGCTCGAACCACCCGCCGACCTGCGTGTTCAGAAGACCTTCGGCCAACTTCGGTGTGCGCCGAGCCGGTTGTGGCGGCGTGGGGACAGCGATTCATACTGCGCGACGAGGCCGGCGCGCGAACGCTCGGCGGCGGGCGCGTCCTGCGACCGGTTACGCGGCCGTGGACCGCCAAACACCCCGCCCATCAGCCCGGCTTGCAAGCGCTGGCCGGCGATGTGCCCGAAGCACGTCTGGCCGAAGTAATACGCGCCGCCGAGTGGAACACCTGCGCCGAGCCGCGGCTGGTCACCCGCGCCGGTCTGCGCGACCTGGATGAGCTGCGCGATCTCCTTGGCCGGCTGCGCGGCAAACAACAGGTTCAGGTAATCGAGGTGTCGTCCACGCCAACGTACATTCACGCCGACCACTTGCAGAGGCTCCAGACCCAACTCGCGCAGCGGCTCGGTCGATACCTGGCGGACAACCCGCGCCGGGCGGGAGTGCCGCGGGTCGAGTGGCCGGCCTGGATGCCGAAAGCCTGTCCCGCGCGGCTGCATCCGGCGCTGATCGAGTGGCTCTTTGCCCAGGAGTGCGTGGCACTCGACAAGGAAATGGTCGTGCCGGTTGATCACAGCGATCGCCTGCCGCCGGCCGATGAAGCGTTGCTCTCGCAGATACTCGACGAACTCGCGGATGCGGGGTTTCAGCCGCCGGCGCCGGCGTCACTCAGCGCGATCACGCCCAAAAACTCCAGGCGCGCGCGCGAGCTGATTAAATGGGCACTGGCGCGCGGGCGCCTGGTGCGCATCTCCGACGATATCCTGTTGCACGAGCAGCGCTGGGAAGAGTTGAGCCGCACCGTGGTCGCGGCCATTCGTGACGGCGGCGGCGTGACGATGAGCGCCCTGCGCACGCTGCTGGGCACAACCCGCAAATTCGCCGTGCCGATGGCCGAACGGCTGGACGCGGCGGGAATAACGAAACGAAAAGGTGACGAGCGCGTGCTCGGCCCAAACGCCGGCCGCTACACTTGACATCACGGAATCACAGTATGTGCGCCACATACGTCAAGCGAACGAGAGGAAGAACGATGCGTGGTCTATTGATCCTTGCCAGCGCCTGTGCAATCACCGTCTCGCTGGCCCCCGGTGAGCCGAACCAGGTTTCCAGCCACCCGGCCGAAGAGGAACAGGAGCTCATGTCGGCCGAGACATTCGCGGGTCTCAAGCTGCGCTCGCTTGGTCCCGCACTGATGGCTGGACGCGTCGCGGACTTTGCCGTCGACCCCGACAATCCTGCGCACTACTACGTGGCGGTTGCGTCGGGCGGCGTGTGGAAAACCGTGAACTCCGGCACGACCTGGACACCCGTGTTCGACAAACAGGGCTCATTCTCGATCGGCTGCGTGACGATGGACCCGCATAATCCGCTGGTCGTCTGGGTCGGCACCGGTGAGAACAACAGCCAGCGCAGCGTTGCGTTCGGCGACGGCGTCTATCGCACGCGCGACGGTGGAAAGAGCTGGCAGAACATGGGGCTGAACGACTCCGAGCACATCGGCATGATTCTTGTCGATCCCCGCGACTCCGACACAGTATACGTCGCGGCGCAGGGCCCCCTCTGGCGACCCGGACCACAGCGCGGCCTCTACAAGACCACCAATGGCGGCGAAACCTGGACCTGCGTTCTGCGCATCAGTGACGATACCGGCGTGAACGAAGTACACATGGATCCGCGCGACCCGGACGTGTTCTACGCATCGGCGTATCAGCGCCGCCGCCGCGTGTGGACTTTGATCGACGGCGGTCCGGAGTCGGCCATATACAAGTCAACCGACGCCGGCATCCACTGGCGCAAGCTCACCACCGGACTGCCCGAGATGGACATGGGGCGCATCGGGTTGGCGGTTTCTCCTCCGAATCCCGACGTGATCTATGCGATCATCGAGGCCGCCGACGGCAGGGGCGGATTCTTCCGCTCAACCGATCGCGGCGAGACGTGGGAGAAGCGCAGCGACTATATGACCACCAGCCCGCAATACTACAACGAGATCATCTGCGATCCGGTGAAGGTCGATCGCGTGTATGCGCTCGACACGTTCATGCAACGGACCGAGGACGGCGGCAAAACCTTCCAACGCGTACCGCGCCACAACCGGCATGTGGACGACCACGCCCTGTGGATCGATCCGGATAACAACAACCATCTGCTGGTCGGCTGCGACGGCGGCGTCTATGAAAGTCACGAGCTCGGCGAGAACTGGGCCTTCAAGGCCAACCTCTCCGTAACGCAGTTCTACCGCGTCAGCGCCGACGAGGCCGCACCGTTCTACAACGTCTACGGCGGCACGCAGGACAACAACACGCTGGGCGCCCCGGCACGCACGCGCGACCGCATCGGCATCGCCAACGAGCACTGGTTTGAGACAGTGGGCGGCGACGGCTACAAGACCCAGATCGATCCGGTTGACCCGAACATCGTCTACAGTCAATGGCAATACGGCGGGCTAATTCGCTTTGATAAGCGCACCGGCGAGCGCGTCGATATCAAGCCGCATGAGGCGCCGGGCGAGCCGCCGGATCGCTGGAACTGGGACAGCCCGCTGATACTCAGCCCGCACAACCACCACCGACTGTACTTCGCGGCGAATCGGCTGTTCCGTTCAGACGATCGCGGCAATAGCTGGACGGCAATCAGCGGCGACCTGACGCGGCAGTTGGATCGCAACCAGCTCGAGGTCATGGGACGCATCCAGAGCGCGGATGCCGTCGCCAAACACTGGAACACGTCGTTCTTCGGCAACGCGGTAAGCCTGTCCGAGTCGCCGTTGGTCGAGGGGCTCATCTATGTTGGCACAGACGACGGCCTGATCCAGGTGACCGAGGACGGCGGAAAGAACTGGCGACGCCTGGAGCGTTTCACCGGAGTGCCCGAGATGACGTATATCAGTTGCCTGCTCGCCTCGCGGCACAACGCCGACACGGTTTACGCCGCCTTCGACAATCACAAGAACGGTGATTTCCGGCCCTACTTGCTGGTCAGCCGTGACCGCGGGCGCAACTGGTCACCGATCGCCGGCGATCTGCCGCCGCGGGACATCGTCTACACGATCGACGAGGATCATGAGCAAGCCGCGTTGCTGTTCACCGGCACCGAATTCGGCGCCTACTTCACCGTGGATGGAGGGCAGCGCTGGATCAAGCTCACCGGCGATATGCCGACTATCTCCGTGCGCGACCTGGTTATCCAGCGGCGCGAGAACGACCTGGTGCTTGGCACGTTTGGCCGCGGCATCTACATTCTTGACGACTACACGCCGTTGCGAACGGTCACTGAAAGTCTGCTTGCGCAAGACGTGGTGCTGTTCCCCGTCAAGACGGCGTTGCGATACATCGAACGTTCGCGGCTGGGCGGGCGCAACGGCAAGGGCTCGCAGGGGGCGTCATTCTTCGCCGCGCCCAATCCCCCGTTCGGCGCCGTGTTCACCTATTACCTGAAGGAAAAGCTCACCACGCGCAAGGAGCGGCGACAGGAGGCTGAAAAGCAAGCCCGCGCCGAAGGACGTGCGGTGACCGTTCCGACCATCGAAGAGCTGCGGGCTGAGGATGAGGAGAAGGTGCCTTCGATCGTGCTCATCGTCCGCGATGCGGCGGGCAATGTCGTGCGGCGCGTGACCGGGCCGCGTGAGAAGGGCTTCCAGCGCGTGGCGTGGGATCTGCGCTTCCCGGCGATCACACCAACAGAGATCAAACCGCCCGAACCCGATCCCTGGGACGATGACCCGGTCGGCCGCCTGGCGCCGCCGGGCAAGTACGCGGTAACGCTCTGTCGCGAAGTTGATGGGATCATCACCGCGCTGGCGGTCCCGGAGCAGTTTGAGGTCGTCCCGCTGGATGCGATTACACAGACAGCGCAGGAACGTGCGCAGTCGGTCGCGTTTCAGCAGAAAGTCGCCCGACTGCGCGGCGCGGTCGAGGGCGCGTTGAGAACCGCCGGTGAGGTCCGTACGCGTCTGACGCATCTTCGCAAGGCGCTCATCGACACGCCGGCCGCCGACCCGGCACTCCTGGCGAGGATCGATGCGCTCGACAAGCAACTGAACAAGCTGCTCGTCAGGCTGCGCGGCGACGATACGCGGAACAAACGTATGGAGCCAACTCCGCCATCGATCAGCGCGCGCATCAATGACGTCGCCTGGAACCAGTGGTACACGACAACGGGGCCGACGCAGACGCAGCAGGATGCGTACCGGTATGCCGGCACTGAGTTCGCCGAGGTTCTTTCGGAGCTGCGTCGCCTTGTCGAAACCGACTTGAAACGTCTCGAGGCCGAACTCGAGCAGGCCGGCGCGCCGTGGACGCCGGGACGAATCCCGCAGTGGAAGATGGAGTAGGGAGCGGCTGCGAAGAGCGACGTGTCGCGGAGAATGGGCGGCGCGTCGCGGGAAACAGGCGGCAGGTCTCGCTGCGCTCGACGTACCCTACTGCTACTGCCCTACTGCGGCTGCCGGCGCTTCGCCGCCGCCACCGAATCCGCGGAGTACACGGCCAGCGCCACCCAGATGAACGCGAACGTGACCGCGTGTCCCCACGTAAACGTCTCGCCGAAGTACATCGCGCAGAGGAAATGGCCCGTCGGAGCGAGGTATTGCAGGAAGCCCATCGTGGTCAGGCGCAATCGGCGGGCGGCGATGGCGAACCACAGCAGCGGGAGCGCGGTCACGACTCCCGCCAGCGCCAGGAGGAAGTCGAGCCCGAGGTCACCGGAGGCAAAAGCCCGCTGTCCGACGGCCCCGAGGTACATCAGGTAGATAAGCGCGACCGGCGACAGAATTGTCGTTTCGATCAGCAGCCCCGCCAGCCCCTCGACCGGCGCGGTCTTGCGCAGCAGGCCGTAAAAGCCAAATGAAAACGCCAGAACCAGCGCGATACCCGGCAGCGCGTTGTTGGCGAGCACAAAGGCGAGCACGCCGATGCTGGCCAGCACGACGCTGACGGCCTGCCATGGCCTGAGGCGCTCGCGCAGGAACACGAAGCCGAGCAGTACGTTGATGAGCGGATTGATGAAGTACCCCAGGCTCGCCTGAATCACCTGGTGACTCACGACGGAGTAGATGAATATCCCCCAGTTGCCGGCGATCAGCAGCGTCGTCAGGCACAGGGTCAGCAAAACGCGTCGTGAGCGCAGGGCCTGCCACACTTCGGACCAGCGCCGGCCAAGCCAGATAAACGGCAGCAGAAAGACCACTGACCAGAGGATGCGGTGGGCCAGAACTTCCAGGGGGCCAACGTGCGCGACCGCGTTGAAGTAGATCGGGACCAGCCCCCAGGCACTATACGCCGCGACCGCATAAATAACTGCCAGGCGAGGTGTTACGGTCCGCGGAGTGGTGGATGCCGGGTCAACGATCGTACACTCGGCGGTGACCGGCTGTTCGATCACTGCCAGCGCTTCCGGAGATGTCGTCGGGCGGATGTTCATTGCCACCTGGGTCTGTCGTGATCTTAGTGCCAGATCCCCGATATGTGCAACAGAATCAAATTGCTGCGCGCCAGGTTGCGCTAACCAAATATGCGAATGCGCATGCGGCGCATCGCGAAATGGTGGCAGACCGCGATGTAGAACACCATCATGCCGGCATGCGCCAGCGTCATCGCGCCGAACTCGGCCTTGTACAGCGCTCGCGAGAGTTCGACCGAGTGCGAGAGCGGAAGCAGAAACCAGAGCACATCAACCACAACCATGCCGCTGCCTTTGACCGGGAAGAATGTCCCGCTGAAGAAGAACAACGGAGTGATCACGCCGGTCGTGAAAAACGTGAAGTTCTGGATCATTTTCACAAAGCTGGTGACGATCAGGCCGATCGCCCCAAAGAGATACGCCGTAGCGAAACCAACCAGCGGCACGAGCGCACACCACCACGTGAGTCTCACGCCGAATAGAGTCGTGATCAGCATGACGACAGCGGCGAATGTGAGCCCCTTTGTGCCGCAGAAGATCAGCTCGCCCGCGAACACTTCATTGAGGCGCAGATGCGTGCTCAGCATGGCGTCGTATGTCTTCTGCCAGGTCAGGCGGACAAACGCGCTGTACGTGGTCTCGAACACGCCGGTGAACATCGACGAGCTGACCACAATCCCGCTGGCCAGGTAGGCAGAGTAGGTCAGCCCGTCAAACTTGTCCGTCGTCAGGTAATTCGACAGGCCAAACGCCATCGCCGTAAAGAAAAACAGCGGTTCGAGCACCGGCGGCATCGCGTTGGCCAGCAGCGAACGGCAATAGACCTTCACGTGGCGCAACCAGACGCCATAAAGACTCCACAGCAACCCGGTGCGCAGCGTGGCTCGATGATCAGGTGTCAGAAAGGACGGTGCGGCGGCGTCACTCATTCGTGCAGTCCATGTCCGGTGAATTTCAGGAACACGTCCTCGAGATTTGCGTGCCGCAACACGGCAAAACGCGAGTCGAGCCGGTCGTAGAGCGCCTGTAACGGGGCTTCGCGGTCGGCGTAGAAATAGTCCGCGTCGCCGGCCCGCTCGTGACGCACGTCGCCGTCACACGACGGCCGCACCCCCAGGCCCGAGGCTTGAAGCACGTAACGCTCCAGGTGCTGGTCGATCAACCCCTGCGGCGATCCACTGATCACGACCTTACCGTGGTCCATGATCATCACCTGGTCACTGAGCTGCTGGGCTTCTTCCATGTAGTGGGTCGTGAGCAGAATTGTCATTCCCTGCCGCTTCAGTTCGCGCAGCAGCGCCCAGATGGCGTGGCGAACCTGCGGGTCCAGGCCGGTTGTCGGCTCATCGAGGATGAGCAGCCTGGGCTGGTTCAGCAGGGCGCGCGCGATCATCAGCCGCCGCACCATCCCGCCCGACAACTCGCGGATCATGCTCTTTGACTTGGCTGCCAGGCCCATCCAATCGAGCAGGTCGGCTATGCGCCGTTTCGCGGTGCGCTGGTCGAGCCCGCAATACAGGCCGTGTACAAGCAGCGAGTCGGTGGCATCAAGCTCCTCGTCAAGATTGTTCTCCTGGAACACGACGCCGACATGCTTATTGATCTGCTTGCGCTGACGCATGGGCGTCATGCCGAAGACGCTCAAGTCACCCGCGGTCTTGGCGACCAGGCTGAAGATCATGCGCATCAGCGTGGTCTTGCCGGCGCCGTTTGGCCCGAGGAACCCCACACAGCGGTTCTGGGCCAGTTCGAAGCTGACGCCGTCCACCGCGCGCAACTCGCCATACGCCTTCAGCAGGTCGCGGGCAACGACAACGGGCTGTTCGAGAGCGGCGTTCATCGAGTGTATCCGTAAACCCCGGATGATATCGCAACACCGCCGGCCTTCCACCACCAGCGCCGACGACGCCAGCTCGCTCACAAAACCGCTGCGCGGGGAATGGAAAACGTCCGCGGCTGGTGGTCTAATGCGCCTGCTTCGTGGGCAGGATGCGCGACGAGGCCAGCCGGGCATTGTGGGGCGATCGACCGGAGGCACACAGGATGTGGCGATTTCGGCGTGCTTTACGACCTGTTCTCGTGGTGCTCTTGCCGACTCTGTGCTTGGGGCTGCTCAGCGGCTGCTTGTCGCCGAGCGTGAAGTTCGTCAGCTTCGCCTGCGAACGCGTGCAGAAAGGCCGGCAACTTGAATCCGTGCGGTTCAGGTCCACCATCAGAACTCGGGGCCTGGCCGGCGAGCAGGTCGTCTATCGAATCGGCCTGGTCAACTCGGCGTTTCGACCGATCAAGTCGGCGAACAAGCGCTTTCAGAACACGGCGGGTAACGTCGCAGCCAGCCGGGCGCTGCTCGTACACGATTCTCCCTGGGTGCTCGAGGACGTCAGCGTCACGATTCCGGCAACCGAGCTGGAGATTCACGCCGACGACGTCCCGGTGTTGGCGACATTTGGGTTGTACCGGCCTGACGGCGAGTGTCTGGCTCAAGAAATGACAATGTTGCCGGTGTACAGCATCAAGCGCGCCAGACGTGCCTCGACTGACGCAGCGGCCCCGCCGGAACAGGATCGAGAAACGCGACTCGATGGGTCGCAAACCGTCGTCCGGAAGCGAACGCCCCGCGCGGAGCGCGGCGCCGACCCAGCGGTTCGGGCGGTCGACGAGCCGGATGGGGCCGAGTCCGCGGCAGCCGAGACAACGCCGACGGAACCGACCGACCTGTTGCGAACGGCGCACGACAGTACCGAGGCGTGGGTGAGCCGCGCGATACGTGACCTGGTGCGTCCTGACCACGCGGCGGTAGCCACTCAGACCGACGCGGAGGCGCCCGACGGCGCGCAAGCTGCTGATTCACAACCAGTTACGGCGCCGCCCCCAACACCGACTCCGGCCACGGCGCCGTCCCCGCCGCCGGTCAAGACTCCGCCGCCGGACGCCGACGTTCAGCCGACCACGGATCAAACGAAACCGGCAACTCGCCGATATGTTGTCGAGCGCGGCGACACGCTGTCGCATATCGCGATGCACTTTCTTGGGGACGCATCGCGCTGGCCGGAAATCTATGCGCTGAACCGCGATCGTCTCACGTCGCCTAACCGATTGCCGGTTGGCACGGTGCTGCAAATCCCGGTTGAAAGCGCTGAAGAGGCCGCTGAGGAGCCGGAACCTTGACGGCGTGGCTCGCGCAGAGGGCGCGATAAAGGCGTGGATAAACCCTTGTCAAAGCGGGAGCGCGCTACTAGTATTCCACGCTGCAGAGCGCATCGCGGCCGAGAAGTCTCTGAGGTTGCGCGGGAACGCCAGACGGTCATGTGGGTTGGCGTGCTCCTTAATAGTGGACGGATTGGTGCGTGTAGAGCGCTGAATCATGTCGTATTTGTTTGCCCGCGGAGTGAAGGCGGGTGATAGATCGCAGGCGGAACAGCCGATAAGTTGTTGATTGTGGCATTTTCAGGAACGCAAGATCGTTCCTGTCGAACTTTCGTCCCGAGGCCAGTCTACGGAGAGTGTGATGAGTAAACGGAAAGCGACGCAAATCATCTTGATGTTAACCGCCATCGGGATGGTCGGTCTGTTGGGTTGCCGGAACCATATGCCCCACCGCATATTAACGTGGCCGGCGGGTGGTGACATCCAGCAGACTCACGCCAAGCCACCAGAGGGCGGGTATTACAAAAACTGGGATCCGTACGCGGTCGAACTCGTGGTCACACCCGAGAAAGACGTCAACCCCGTCCGCACGCAGCACATCCTGATCGCGACCGTCAAGGACAAGGACGGCAAGCCACTGCCCAATCGGCGGGTCGAGTGGATGATCGCGGAAGGCAGCGTCGGCGACATCGTCGAGGTGGACGAGAGCGGCTGGCGCGCCAGTCGCGGTTACAAGGTGGACAACCACTACGCCATCTCGCACACCAACAACTTCGACCACGTCCTGGATCTGGGTAATGACGACCCCTCGGACGATATCGAGCTCACCGCCGGCCAGACTTGGTGTGTGATTACGTCGCCGGTCGAGGGTGACACGCACATCACCGCCTACGCGCCGGGTATCTACGACTGGAACAAGCACAAGGTCTTTGCCGTCAAGCACTGGTATGACGTGGCTTGGGAGTTCCCGCCGCCGGCGACGAATCCGATCGGCACGACGCACGAATTCGTCACGATGGTCATGAAGCACTCCGACGGCACGCCTCTGGCCGGGTATATCGTCAACTACCGCATTGTTGACGGGCCGGCGGGATCCTTCGAGCAGGGCGGCCAGACCGCTATGGTCGAAACCGACTCGAGCGGCCGCGCAGCCGTCACGCTGCGGCAGACTCAGCCCGCCGAAGGCACCAACAACGTCGAGATCGAGATTATTCGTCCGGAGAACGTCCAGTGCTGCGAGCCGGCGGCACACATCGCAACCGGCTTCACCAGCAAGACCTGGATCGGACCGAAGATCTCCTGTGACAAGTCGGGACCGGCAAATGTTCTCGCCGGCCAGGACTTCAACTACACCATCGTCGTCACCAACCCGTCCGACGTTGATGCCACCGGCATCGAAGTCACCGACATGCTGCCGGACGGCCTGACGATGGTCTCGTCCAACCCGCCGGCACAGGGCACCAACTGGTCGCTCGGCACGATCCCGCCGCGCGGCAGCAGCACGATCAACATGACGGTCCGCGCGACGCGTACCGGCACGTTTGAGAACTGCGCCGAGGTGCGTGGCGATTACGGCCTGTCATCGCGCTGCTGTGCGACGACCACCGTGACCGCGCCTCAGCTCACGATCGATAAGGTTTGCACGCCCGAGATCGTGATCTGCGACGTGATCGACTACACGATCACCGTCCGCAACACCGGCGATGGCCCGGCGACCAACGTGGTGGTCACCGATCAGTTGCCCGCGGGCATCACGACCACTGACGGCCGCAACGCGGTGACCGAGAACATCGGGACACTTGGCGCCGGTCAGTCACGCGAGATCCGCTTCCAGGGCAAGGCCAGCCGCACAGGCAGCTTTGCGAATACGGCGACCGTGACGGGCGCCGGCGGCCTGACCGCCGAAGCCTCGTGCGAGACTGTCGTACGCCAGCCGGTGCTTCAGGTCACCAAGGCCGGGCCGGACCTGCGGTACATCGGCCGCAATGTGACGTACGAGATCGCGGTCACGAATACCGGCGACATCGCCACGCGTGACACCGTTCTGGTTGACACGTTGCCGGGTGGCGTCGAGTTCGTAAACGCCAGCGATGGCGGCCAGTACTCCAATGGCAAGGTCAACTGGAACCTCGGCTCGCTGCAGGCCAAGGCGTCGCGCACCGTGTCAGTAACGATCAAGCCGTCACGCCGCGGCCAGCTCCGCAACACGGTCACCGCGACGGCTTACTGCGCCGAGGATTCAGCCGAGCTCGTGACGGAGATCAAGGGCATTCCGGCCATTCTGCTCGAGGTCATCGACATCGACGACCCGATCGAAGTCGGTATGAACGAGACGTACGTCATTACCGTGACCAACCAGGGCTCCGCCGATGGCACAAACATCACCATCGAGTGCGAGTTGCCGCCGGAAGAGGAGTACATCTCCTCGACTGGTCCGACGACCGGCACGGCAAGCGGCAAGACCGTCAAGTTCGCGCCTCTGCCGATGCTGGCACCGCGAGCGAAGGCCACGTACCACCTGGTGGTGCGCGGTACACAGCCTGGCGACGTCCGGTTCAAGGTCTCCATGATCAGTGACCAGATGACCAGTACTGTGGACGAAACCGAGAGCACGCACATTTACGAGTAAGTGCGCCGCTCTGGTAACGAGTAGCAGGAGGGAGGTCGGATCTGAGATCCGGCCTCCCTCCTGCGTATATACACAAAACCTCAAGGGGACCGAGCTAAACAGGAGAAACAAGTGATCCAGGAACGAAACCTCCGCGCGCATCTGATGCGACCGCTTATCGGCGTGATGGTCGCGATGAGTTTTGTCGCGCTGGCCGAGGCACAGGCGCCCGCCCAACGCGCCATGACATCCTACGGAAGAACCGAATGGGCCTACCCGACCGGCGATCGGGCCACGAGCATCTTGCTGCTGGAGAGGTTCGTGCCCGCCAATGTCCGCATGGGTGAGGCATTCACGTATGAAGTGAAGCTGACGAATCTGACGCGGGCCGAGCTTCGGGGGATGGTGGTCACAGAGCAGTTCGCCCAAGCGCTGAACGTGACCAGCATCACGCCCGAGCCCACACGCCGTGCGAGCCAGCAGGCCATCTGGGAGATTCCCAGATTCGGCGGCGGCCAATCGGTCGTTTTTCGAATCGGCGCGTCGCCCGAACGCATGGAAGACCTGACGTCATGCGCACAGGTCACATTCACCACGCAGACTTGTGCGACCACCAAGGTGGTCCAGCCTGAACTGGCCCTGGTCAAGACGGCACCAGCCGAAGTGCTGGTCTGCGACCCGATCCCGCTGCGCTTTGTGGTCACCAATACCGGCACGGGCGTGGCGCGTAACGTACAAATCACCGACCGCCTGCCCGACGGGTTGACCACGACGGACGGTCGCCAGGACTTGGCCTTTAACGCCGGCGATTTGGCCGCTGGTGCTTCCCGCGAGTTCTCCGCCACCGTCAGGGCGGCTCGAACCGGACAGTATCTCAATACGGCAAAGGCTACGGAAGCCGGCGGCCTCACAGTCGAAGCCACGGCTATGACCGTTGTGCGCCAGCCGGTGCTGGCCTTGTCCAAGACCGGTCCGGCCTTCCGCTATCTTCGCAGACCCGCGACATTCCAGTTGACCGTGCGTAATGACGGCGACGCCGTAGCCGCCAATACCGTGCTGGTTGACACCATTCCGGCCGGTACCGAGTTCGTCGAGGCATCCGACAGCGGCTCGTATGGGGGCGGGAAGGTCACCTGGAACTTCGGCGCGCTCGCGCCCGGAGCCAGTCGGTCAGTCAGCCTGACGCTCAAGCCGACGCGCGTCGGTGTCATCGAGAATACGGCGGTCGCGCAGGCCGTGTGCGCCCAGGCAAGTGCGGCGGTGCGGATGGAAGTGAAGGGTATTCCGGCGATTCTGATCGAGGTTGTTGACGTCCACGACCCGATCGAGGTCGGCAACCAGGAGACTTACCAGATCACCGTGGTGAACCAGGGCTCGGCGACTGGCACCAACATAGCGATCACCTGTGAGTTGCCACCCGAGGAGGACTTCGTCTCCGTCGCGGGCCCCACGAATGCAACGGCCGCCGGAAAGACGATCAGCTTCGCGCCGTTGCCCTCACTCGCACCGCGCGAGCGGGCCACCTATCACGTGAACGTCAAGGGTGTTGCCACTGGTGACGTGCGTTTCAAGGTCTCGATGATCAGCGACCAGATGACGAGCTCGGTCGATGAAACCGAGAGCACGCACATTTACGAATAGCCTGCGCTGGCAACATGTGGGCGGCGGGGTGTCGAGCACGACCCGTTTCGGACCGCGTTCGACACCCCGCTCCGTCTCCAAATTCAACGCCGCCACATAGCCGCATCGCCAAGTTCCGGTAAACAGGCATTGACAGCGTGCCGCACGCGAGCGATACTTGGTTTGTATATCCCGTCGAGTCCAGGGGAATCCGCCTTGGTTTGAAACAATGGTGTTTTAACGGGCCCCGGCGACCGGGTATTGCAATTCGAGTAGAGGCCGTATCAGATGCAGCAAGGTGTTGTGAAGTGGTTCAACGAGACAAAAGGGTTCGGTTTTATTAGTGTCGAAGGTGGCAAGGACGTTTTCGTCCACCATGGCGACATTCAGGCCGAAGGGTTTCGCACGCTTGCCGAGGGGCAGCGCGTTGAGTTCGAAGTTGCAGAGGGCCCGAAGGGACCAAAGGCCACGTCAGTGCGGCCGCTGAGCTAGATTCCGACTAAAAGTGGTTGTAACCTGCTGCGGCAGGTGCGTTAGTGCATCCTGGGGCAATCGGAATGAGTGCCGCAGGGGCGCTGACTCAGATACATCCCCCACTCCTCGTCGAAGGTCGACAACTGGTCACCTTCGTCGGGGAGTGTTGGTTTTTGGGGGCAGGCGGGATGACATGACTGCTGATGCCACACCAGATTGGCTCGCGCGACAGGCGGCGCTGGTTACCGAATGCGCTCGCTGCGTGCGACTGCGCAAACATTGCGCGGAAATCGCGCGCGTCAAACGGGCGGCGTATCTGGATCAGGACTACTGGGGGAAACCTGTCGCGAACTTCGGCGACCCGCATGCCCGCCTGTTGATCGTCGGGCTCGCGCCGGGGGCCCACGGCGCCAATCGCACCGGCCGCATGTTCACTGGCGATCGCAGCGGTGATTGGCTCTTTCGTGCCCTGCACAAAGCGGGGTTCGCCAACCAGCCGGACTCCACGGACGCTCACGACGGCCTGAAGCTGACGGACTGCCTCATCACCGCGCTGTGCCGCTGCGCGCCGCCCGGCAACAAGCCGACCGCCGCGGAGTTCGGCAAGTGCGCCCCCTATCTGAGCGAGACGCTGGCACGCGTGCCGTGGCGGGTGATTGTGGCGCTCGGCGGGCTGGCCTGGACGCACACGTTACGGATGCTTGAGGTCAAAGCCGGCAAATTCGGACATGGCGGCGAGACCCTGCTGCCCGACGGCCGCACGCTGCTGGGGTCTTACCACCCGAGTCAGCAGAACACGTTCACGAGGCGCCTGACCGAGCCAATGTTGGACGCGGTTTTCAGTCGGGCGCGGGCGGTGTTGGCGCGGTAGGATCGGACGGAGGCCATAGGCCACGAGGCCACGAGGGATTGTGGGAGCGACCTCTGGTCGGTCGCGGCCGGATTGGTCGCCTGTGGTCAAATGCGCTTGCCGCATTCAAGGCGGTGGCTACGCGCGTTTGTAGAATGGCAGCGGCACTACCTTGGCCGGGCTGCGCGAGCCACGGATATCGACTTCGAGCATCGTGCCCGGCTCGGCGACCGCGGTACTCAGCAGCCCCATTGCAATGACCTTGTCGAACGTCGGGCTGTGCGTGCCGCTGGTGACGAAGCCGACCTCGGCTCCGTCGTGGAAGACCTTTGCCCCCTCACGCGCGATGCGCTTGCCCTCGACTTCGAGCCCGGCGATGCAGCGCTGCGGGCCCTCGGCCGCGATCCGCTTGAGAACATCGCCGCCGATGAAGTCCTTCTCGAGATAACAGCACCATTTCTGTCCGGCGGAGATGGGGTCCCAGTCTTCGCAGAGCTCATGACCATACAACGGCATGCCGGCTTCGAGTCGCAGCGTGTCCCGGGCCCCCAGACCGGCGGGCCTGATGTCCACGCCGAGCTCAGCGGCTTTGTCGATCAGCGCGTTGACCGCCATCATCGCGAAATTAGCGGGGACTATGACCTCTACACCGTCCTCGCCCGTGTATCCGCTGCGGGCGATGTAGTACTCGGCGCCCATGACGCTGCCGGCCTTGAAGTGGTAGCGTTTCAGATCATCGAGCGGCAGCGGCACGATGCGTTTGATCAGCTCCATCGATTCGGGGCCCTGGAGAGCCGCCATGGCCGTCTCGGCGGTGCGGTCAACAAGATCGACACGGAAATCGCCGCGATGCTGATTGAGCCACGCGACGATCTTGTCGCGATTCGAGGCATTACAGACGACCAGGAAGCGGTCTTCCATGCGTGAGACAATCACGTCATCGAGAATACCGCCGTCTTCCCGGCAGATGTGGCTATAGCGGCTCTGGCCGACGTTCATATTATCGATACGGCGAGTACAGATCTGGTCGAGAAATTCGGCCGCGCGATCGCCGGTGAGGTACAGACGCCCCATGTGCGAGACATCGAAGACCGAGCAATGGGCGCGGGTGTGCAGATGCTCTTCCTTGATACCGCGATACGTTATGGGCATCTGCCAGCCAGCAAAGTCCACAAGCCGGGCTCCGTGCTTCGCGTGTAACTTCATCAGCGGGGTCTGTTGCATAATGGCTACCTGTGTGTGAATGAGCCGGCGAGATCCGGGGGCCCCACCGACCCGTCGTCGGCGGGGAAGACGGTAGAATAACCGAAGCCGGCGGGTGGCAACAATCCGTGCTGAACGTCCGAATTGGCGTGGCGCGGCGGCCTGGTGACCGGCTTTCCCGCCCGCCGGGCGACATAGCCATGGGTCTGGGCCGCGTCAGATGCTACAATTGACGTAGGGCAAGCTCGCCGTCCGCGCAGGTCACGTCTGATGGTGGCTGACCGTGCGCGAGATTATAACCCGGCGCGAGGTGGACTGATTGCGCAATGCTCTTCGCGGCAGGTGTGCGACTCCAATATCATGAACCGGGCAGCACATCAAACTGGCTGGATTCGCACGCGGGGCGCCGGCGGCGGCCGGCACACCAGCGTGTCCGCCGCGCGCCGGCGATCGACCGGGCTGGCGGTGCTGTTTGCCGCGGGTATGCTGATGCTCAGTGGGCGGTTGTCCGCCGCCGACGATCTCGCTGAGCTCTGCGTTATGTACGCCGATGCACTGCCCGACTCGGCTGCGCGACGCACCGATCCCGGAGCTGATGGCGCGTTTGATCCGCAGTTGCATCGGTTGGTCGAGTTGCGCGACATAATCGTGGGCAAGTGGGCCCCTTTTTCGCCGGAGGTCGATCTGTTCATTGGTGAGTACGCGTCGGCTGGGAAGTTCGCTCGTCTAGACGTTGTGTTGGATGGGCTCATGAATCCGCCGGGACCGACGGACTGGCTGCAATTCTATCCGTTCACGTACGGCGCGCACCCGGTTTATGGCTTCATCGAAGTCGATATGGACAGCGACATCGAGACGGGCGGCGAGTTGGATGCGCCGGAATACCGTTACGTCGGCAACGTCGTACGCTTTGGCGGGAAGCCTCCCGTGGCCGACCTGGAAGATCGCACGGCTCTGGATGCATCAGCGTTCGATGGGGATTTCCTCAGCCCGCCATACGTCGATCGCAGCGGGGAAGAGTTTCACCTCGCCTTGCTCGGCAGCGTGTTCGAAAGCACCGACATCCTTGAAGTAGCAGGCAACGGCGACGGCGTGTTTGATGCGGGCGAGGTCTGGTGGATCGACGCGCCGTGGTTCCACCGCGCGCACGGCTATGAACAATTCAGCCTGGCCTCGGGAGGTGCCTACGCCGGCGAATACGCGCCGCGCTGCACGGTGCAGTTCGAGCATGACCCGATTGAGGATGTCACGCTGATCTCACTGGTCTTCCCGCTGAAGAACTCGGGCGCGGGGCTGATGTGGGGAGAGCCACCCGAAGCGCCGAACGGCGATCCGTCCGACCACTTCTCGGTGTTCGAGGCGCTAAAGGACCTTCATGACAGCGCGGTTTTTCTGGAGACCTATCCAACCGGCTTGCCCGAGGAAATCATTATCGCGGAGTGGGTGGGCAAGGATGCTGAAGAGTATTTGGCTCCTGTATCATGGCAGATCACGGCGTTGCTCGGCACGAGTTACACGGCCGCGGATGCAACCGGCGAGTACTTTGTGTGGACCGATGTCTATCCCGACGTGTTCCGCGGCGACGCCAATGGCGACACCGAGGCGGATCAACAGGATCGCTCGCTGATCGCACAGTTCATCTCAAACAGGGATGCGAATGACGGCAAGACGGACGGACGCGTCGAACTGCTCGACTTCGGGCTCGACTTCAGTGTGTTCGACGTGAACCACAGCGGTGTGGTGGACGAGCTGGACATCCTGCTGGTAAGCAGCCCGGGCGACGCAGATGGCGACGAGGACATCGATCTGCTCGATCTGGTGGGCTTGCAAAGATGTTTCAGCGGCGCGGGTGTGCCAATCGACCCACTGGTCTGCGGGCTTGCGGATTTCGACGCGGACGGGGACATTGACGGAGATGATACGCAGCGTTTCATGGGATCATTCACGGGGACAGGCGGCCAGTGATCGGCGATCAAACGCCATATCTGCAATCTCGGCCAGATGACCGACGCCCGAACGCGGTGCGCGGCCGGGCATTCACGCTTGTGGAGCTGCTGGTGGTAATAGCGCTGATCGCGCTGTTGCTATCTGTTTTGCTGCCGGCGTTGGCGGGCGCGCGCGACCAGATGAAGACGCTGAAGTGCTCGTCCAACATGCGGACGGCCGGCTTCAAGTTCCAGCTTTTCGTTGAGGAGGAAAACGAGGAAGGCTGGGGTGACAGCGAGGACATCGGCCGGCGACGTTTCTTCATCAGCGATTTTCAGGATTATCTCTACCGAATCGACGAGTTCTGGGATGTGCCCGGCCGCGGCGTGGCAACGCTCTCGGCCAAATCTGACATCATGTTGTGCCCGGCAGGCGCGTTGCGGCTGACCAAGCATGCCGGTTTGCCGTGCAGTGACGCCATACGACCGACCAATGATGTGTCGCTGGCGGTCAATATGCGTTTGTACCGCGGCGTGGTCGAGTTCATGGGGGATACGGTGCTGGCCCCTGAAGCCTCGACGCGCGTGGGGCCGGATGTGCTGCATCATCCATATGCCCCCCTGCTGATCGACGTGGATGGCCGGGCCGCCACGGCGCGCGGCCTAGCACCGTTCTACACGGCCCCACCTTTGCCGGGCACCTCAGACCCGTACGCTGACGGACATTACTGGATGCCTTCGGACCGCCACCGTGGGCGCGCCAACGTGGCCTTCGTGGGCGGCCATGTCTTATCGAGCGCGCAACCGGGGCAGGAGAACTGGGACTGGCAGTTCCAGGCCCACGTTGGTTACTAGTACGGGCGGCATTTACGCGCGATGAGTCTTCAAGGACGACTGACCTGGCTACTGGGCGTGTTTGCGATCTATGCCTTGCTGGCCACATTCGGCACCATCTACGCCATCCGTCTGCACATCGATGACGCGATTACCAGCCTGCAACGCTCGCTGGATGACGCGACCTGGATCGCGCGGGTGAGGCTGGAGGCGCGTGAGCAACAACTGCGATTGCGCGAAGTGATTGAAGGGTCGCGCGAAGCGGACGAAGCGTATCACGTACGCCGTGAGGGATTCTTCGAGGAGCTCCGTCAGATAGCCAGATTCGCGTTGCCCGCCAGCGGTGACGCAATCGCCGACGATGCCCTCGAACTGGGGGCACAATTGCGGCAGGCCGGTGACCGCTGCCTGGCGTTGGTGCGTGACGGTGAGCGCGACAAAGCGCGCGCCATCCTGCACGACGACGCCGGGGAACGACTGCTTCCGGCACTGGAGCAGAAGCTGCGCGACGCGCGCGCGATGCTCGGCGATTCGCGCGGCCAGGCGGTCGACGAACTCGTCGCCACCAACACACAGGTTCTGGTTCTGTCGCTGGTCATTGGCGTGCTCGGCACCGCGCTGGTGACGGTGGGCGCGTCGCTCGTACACCGCTGGGTAATCGCGCCGTTACGCCGTTTTCACGTGGCCACGCAGGAGTTCGGGCGTGGGAATCTGAGCTTTCGGCTGGGCTGGCGACCGAACGACGAACTCGGAGCACTCGGCCAGGCGCTGGACCTGATGGCTGAACGGCTGGCCGCCGCCCGGGCCGATTTGCAGGTATCCGAGGCAAAGCACCGCTCACTTTTCACGAACCTGCGGGATGCCGCCATTATCTGCGACGCCCAGGGCCACCTGATCGAATGCCACGATGGCGAGACCGACCTGCTGGGTAAGGAATCGGAGGCGTGTGCCGGGCGCAGACTCCTGGATGTCTGGCCGCATTGGCACGATACCGGCGTGGATTGGGCGACGTTGCCCGCGCGCGTCTTGGACGAGAACGCACGTGTTCGCGTTTCCGATCTGCTGCTCACGCGCGGCAGCGGCGCGCCGACAACGATCGTCGACCTGATCGCCTACCCCATTGAGTTCGACCGGATGCGCCACGTGGCGATTGTGTTGCGCGACGTAACCTTGCGCAAACAGGCCGAGGACGCGCTGCGCAAGAGTGAGCAGCGCTATCGATTGCTGTTCGAGCGCGACCTGGCCGGCATCTACCGAACGCGGCTCGATGGCACGATCCTGGACTGCAATGCGGCGATGGCCAGCATGCTGGGGTATGAGTCACCCGAGGAACTGATTGCCCACCACGCGCCCGATCTGTATTTGGAAAACGCCGAGCGGGAGGCCTTTCTCAAGCGCTTGAAGCAAGCCAAGGTCATGAGCAACTCTGAACTGCGGTTGCGGCGTAAGGATGGCACGCCCATCGACATCCTGGAGAACGTGATCCTCCTGCCTGATAACGAGGGTGAGCTGACCGTCATCCAGGGCACGGTGGTCAATATCACCGAGCGCAAGCAGGCCGAGCAGGCGCTGCGTAAGAGTGAGCGACGTTACCGCGACCTGGCCGATGAGCTGCGCCGCGTGATGCAGCGTTTGCAGACGGTTCGCGAGGAGGAGCGCGCGCGCATCGCCCGCGAACTCCACGACGAACTCGGCCAGGTGCTGACGGTTCTTAACATGGATTTGCACTGGCTCAAGGGACGCCCGTGGAAGGAGCCTGAAGTCACGCAAGGACGAATCGCGTCCATGTGTGAGCTCGTCGACACGACGCTCCGAACCGTGCGGAGAATCTGCGCCGACCTGCGTCCTTCGGTTCTGGATGATTTCGGATTGTGCGCGGCGATCGAATGGCAGACGCGCGAGTTTCAGATTCGCACGGGGCTGAGTTGCCGGGCAACGCTGCCATCAACAGAACTTACGCTCGCGCCCGAGCAGACGACGGCCGTCTTTCGTATATTTCAGGAGAGCCTGACCAACGTGGCCCGCCACGCGCGCGCCACCGAGGTCAACGTGACACTCGCCGTCCACTCGGATACGCTGGTGTTGAAGGTTGCCGACAATGGTATCGGCATCGGCACGACCGAGCGTGACGGGCGGCAATCGGTCGGGCTGGTCGGCATGCGCGAGCGCGCGCTGCGTTGGGGCGGCCAAGTGGACGTCGCCGGCCAGCCGGGTCAGGGTACCCGTGTCACGTTACACATGCCGATCGAACACGACGGTGCGGAGTCGAGATCATGATCAGAGTGTTGGTCGTCGATGACCATGCCGTCGTACGCGAGGGCATCAAGCGCATAATCGAGGACGCCGGTGATATGACCGTCGCCGGCGAGGCCGCGGACGGACGTGAGTTGCTGGCGATGGTCGCAGATGATCTATGGGATGTGGTGCTCATGGATCTGGCGATGCCCGGCCTGCCGGGGCTTGAAGCACTGCACGACATTCGAAGCCGGCGCCCCGAATTGCCCGTGCTCATTCTGAGCGTCTATCCCGAGGACCAGTATGCCGTACGCACGCTGATGGCCGGCGCGGCGGGCTATGTCAACAAGGGCCGACCTCCTGACGAGGTTGTCGAGGCAATCAGAACGGTGGCTGCCGGCCGCAGGTATATCACGCCGGAGGTTGCCAACAGCCTGGCGGCGCGCGTGGACAAGGCATCCGCCAAGCTGCCGCACGAGAGCCTGTCCAATCGCGAATACCAGGTGATGTGTTTGATCGCCTCGGGCAAGAGCGTTGGCGACATCGCCGAAGACCTCTCGTTGAGCGTGAAGACGGTCAGCACATACCGCAGCAGGTTGCTCGAAAAACTGGCGATGCGCCACAACGCCGAACTAACACGATATGCACTTCAACACGGCCTGGTTGACTAGGCCCCCAGCCCGACACGCACGCACATCAACTCAGCGTTAGCGAGTGCATGCGGCGCTGGCAGCACGCCGGCGCCCGCCGTAGGTGTCTGTCCTACGTCGCGCCTACTGATAGTCCTACACGAGATTCGGTGTCACGCCGATAGATATGTCCTTGGCGATTGTGACATAATCATCGAGGTAAAGAGGAGATCAGTTCGCGAGACGGACCCTGGCGAGTCCGGCGGTTCGCGAGTAGAGGCAGGAGGAGGAGCTTATCATGGCAGGTGTTTTGAAGATCGGGGGTCGCGGGCGTCGCCTGCTCGCTGTAGGTGGCTGTCTGCTCGCGATGTCTTTCAGTCCGTTGGCGCTGGGCGACGACATCGATTGGTCCGGCGACTTCGCCGGTACGGGAGCCGGTTTTGCAGTTGGCGCCGTGCACGAAGACGCCGAGCCGTGGGCGGGCTGGTTTAACGTCGAGGCGACCAACACGGGCAGCGAAGCGTGGGGTGACTTCCACTTCGGGATTTATGATCCGTATGGTGGACAGGACATCTCAAACGTGCATTTTCTTGACGCGAGTTTGGGCGGGTTTGATCCGACGAGTTCACAGTCGCCGCTGACGTGGGTGATCGACAATGTAAGCGTCGGAGCGACGATCGACCTGTTCTATTACAGCGATCCGGTTCTGCCGGGCGAGACGGCGACGTTCTCGGTATACACGGATAACCCGGATCACGTGTCGTTCTTTGGCGTGACTCTCTTCCCGACACCGGTGCCTGAACCCGCCAGCTTGACACTGCTCGGGCTGCTCGGGTTGGTTTGTTGGCGCCGGCGATAAGCCGCGGTCCGGGGCCGGCCGTTAACGGCAGAGCGGTCGGTCTCGGCAACGGCCTTCTGTTGCGGGAAACGGGTGACAAGGTGGCTGCCTGACGCGGCCATCGCCAGTCGATGTGGAGTAGCTGTAGCAAAGACTCAGGCTAACTCGGTCTAACTCCCAAGCGGGAGGTCGCGCTCGTCACGTTTCCGAGGACCCTTACGGACGGTTATGCCCTGCCCTGACGAGGCGTGAGACCGATTTCAGTGGAAGAGTGTGTGTCCGCATTAATAGGGCACGCACTCTTTCTTTTTTGTACGCGGATATGCGTCGTGGACTCGGTTCGGCCGCAAACCCCTAGTCGAATACGGTTTTGTGCACGTTCACGGTCATGTGCCTTGACCTGATAGGCCCAATGCGTCATAGTGCGAGTAGGGCATGGTACGCACATCGTCGAACGGTCCTCCAGTTTGTAGCGGAGGGTTGGAAAGTCAGACTTGTCATCGTATGACCGCCACTTGGCGCGATAGGGTCGGTCTGCACGGGCACAAAGTGCGGGGTCGTTTCCTTAGCTAACGATCCCGCGCGAGTGATGTTCGCTCACGTCAATCAACGCAGCCAAACCGCACCTGACGCACCAAGGCAAAGATGCGTGGGGAAGTTCGACACGCACCTGTCAAAGCGGGCTTCCCGGCGGTCGTCCAAACCAAAAGAAAGGAGATGCATGGATTGACGTTCGAGAGGGTCTTGCATAACGCAGTTTCTCTAAGAGTGTAAGGAGAGGTGATATGGCTTGGACGAAACGGATTACTGTTTTGTGTGCTGTTCTGATGTGTACGGCCGCCGTGAGCGCCGACCAGGGCTTCACGATGCGGGCGGCCATCATGAACGACCGGGGGGAGATGCTGCCGCAGGCGACACTCGTCGCCGAAGGTGCCGCCGGTGAGCCGATCAGGGCTGCCGCGGTTGGCAACGGACGCTGGTTCATCGCCGGCGCCGCCGAGAAGACTATGCTGCACCTCGAACATCCCGAGCGTGGCGCGGTCAATCTCGAAGTGAGCCTGCCTCCGGGCCTGGCCCAGGTTGACGTTTACTGGGCAGACAAGACTGCTCACGCGATCGTGACGGAAATGGCCCCGCCGACGCCCGAGCGTCTGGCGGTGACGCCGCACGCTTCGCCAGAACCCTACTTGCAAGGACGCCTCGACGGCAGTTGCCCGCCCGATTCGCTCTACGGCCAGACGGCTCACATGCCGGATGACGGCTGGTCGGCCGGCACCAGCGAGTTCGACGTCGATGGCGCCAATCTCCTGCGGGCTGACAAGTTTGTCGGCGCGTCCGGCGAGGTCTGTGACCTCCACTGGTATGGCTTCATGCTGTATCTGGGGGCCGACTGGGCCAACTGCGTAGACAGCGATCCCGCCTTCGAAATCAAGTTCTTCGAGGATGCGGGCAGTGCCCCCGGCGCTGAGCTGTGCCGCTACACGGTCTACCCGACCATCACCGGCACCGGCCTGCTCTACCACAGCATCTACCAGTTCGAGTTGCAATACTTCGAGGTTCCCACGCTTGATCCCTGCTGCCAGGTTCCGGCCAACGGCTGGGTTTCGATCCAGGGTCTCGGTGACGCGAGCTGCTGGTTCTTGTGGATCAGCTCGCCGGATGGCGACGGCTCTTCGTACTTCAACAACAACGGCACGCCGGAAGCGTATGGCTACGACAACGCTTTCTGCCTGACGGGCACGTATGTTCCGGTCTATGGCGCGTGCTGCGATGACAGCACTGCCACCTGCACCGACAACGTCGAGCAGATGGACTGCCTGCCGCCGATGCGTTTCGCGGCGAACACGCTGTGTGGCGATCTTGATCCGGCTTGTGGCGAGATCACGACCTGCGAGCACAGCATCGTGTTGACGGACGACTATGGCGACGGTTGGAACGGCGGCTCAGTCACCGTGCTGGTCAACGGCTCGGTGGTGTTGAGCGGCATCACGCTCGCCAGCGGCGCCGGCCCGGAGACCTACTACTTCCAGGCCGCTACCGGCGACCTGATCACCACGAGCTACGTCGAAGGTAGTTGGGGCTACGAGAACGAGTACCACATCTACGACGTCAACGGCGCCGAAATCTGCGCAGATGGTACGGGCGGCACTACGCCGACCGGTTGCAGCACCTTCGGTAACTGCGGCGCGGATCCCTGCGAAGGCAACGAGCCGGCCAACGATGAGTGCGTCGATGCGACCCCGGTCAACGCGCCTTATCCGCAGACGATCAACGGCACGAACTACTGTGCCAGCATCGACTGCCCCGGCGTACTCGACTGGAACGCCACCTGGTATGAGATCGAACTGCCCAACGCGTTGAACAACGTTAACATCTCGTTCTGCGGCAATGGCTTCGAGATCAACAATATCGGCATCGTGGTCTACGACGACTGCTTCGACTGCGCGGCCTACATCGTTGCCGATCAGTATGAGTGGTACAGTTGTCCGGACGCGGTTGTATCGCCGATTCTGGACTGGTTCGAGCTTCCCGGCCCGGCCACGGTCCTGTTCCCGGTGTATTACAACGGCGGCGAAGCCGGCGACTACATGTTCGAGGTCAATGTCACCGGCGTGGTTGTGCCGGACAACGACCTCTGTGCCGATGCGATCGCAGTCGGTGTGCCTTCCGTGACACCAGGTTCGACGCAGGGCGCGTCAATTGACAGCGCGTTCCCCACCTGCGGGACGTCGATCACTTCTCCCGGCGTGTGGTATTCCGTCACGGGTACCGGCACCACGATGACGGCCTCGCTATGCAACGGTGTGGCCACGTACGACACAAAGATCAGCGTATACTGCCCGGATTGCGACGAGGCGATCTGCGTCGACGGCAACGACGATTTCTGCGGGCTCCAGTCCGAGATCTCGTGGTGCTCGCAGCTTGGCGCCAATTACCTGATCCTGGTACACGGCTACGGCGGTGCCACCGGCCCGTTTGAGCTGGAAGTCTACGAGGATGGCGCGCCGTGCAGCGCTGATGTAGCCTGCTTGCCGGAAGGTGCCTGCTGCTTGCCGACCGGCGAGTGCGTGATCATCAACGAGGCGGCCTGCATCGCCATGGGTGGCGGATATCAAGGCGATGACACCAATTGCCTTGGTCTCCCGGCGGCGGATGCGACTGTCACGGTCGAGATCCTCACTGACAACTACGGCAGTGAGACCTCGTGGGAGCTGGTCGACGGTGACGGCAATGTCGTCGCCGAAGGCGGCAGCTTGCTCAGCAATACGCTGTATAGCTGGGATGTGCCGGTCATGGCGTGTGGCTGCTACACGTTCACCATCTTCGACTCGTTCGGCGATGGCATCTGCTGCAGCTACGGCAATGGCTACTACAACGTGTACTTCGAAGGCAGCCTGGTCGCCACCGGCGGCGACTTTGGCGATGACGAATCAGTCGCCAACATCGGTGACTGCACCGGTTGCGCCGGCGGTACCGGCGCTTGCTGTCTGCCCGATCAGTCATGCCTGATCACAACCGCGGAGTGCTGCGCTTATGCCGGTGGCACGTACGTGGGTGATGGCACCAACTGTGGAACCGGAA
Organism: Phycisphaerae bacterium; assembly: GCA_963675745.2. Classification (GTDB taxonomy): domain Bacteria; phylum Planctomycetota; class Phycisphaerae; order UBA1845; family Fen-1342; genus JAFGRR01. The sequence goes on along the minus strand of CAXXWX010000007.1, from coordinate 22,665 downwards.
CCGTCGTGGTCTTCTCCGAAGACTTCAACGCCGGTATCCCCGGTGACTGGTGGGTCACGGACGATGACGGCTCAGGCCTGGTCTGGACGACCAACGATCTCCTGGGTGACAACAACTGGACCGGCGGCACCGGCCTCTGCGCCGAGGCCTCCAGTGACACCTTCGGCTCGGCGTCGTACGACACGTCGCTGATCTCGCCGAATCTGGATCTGTCCGGTGTGGCAAGCGCGACGCTGGAGTTCACTGCCAACTTCCAGAACTTCGCCGGCTACGACTTCTTCGAGGTTTACGTCAGCTACGACAAGGGCGTAACCTGGACGCTGTTGCTGAGCTGGAATGAAGATCATGGTACGTTCCACGGCACGCCGGGCGAGTTTGTCTCGCTCCCGATCGCCGGTGGCAGCATGGACACCCAGATCCGCTTCCGTTACTACGATCCGGTCGTCCACTACAACTGGGAAATCCAGGTTGACGACGTGATGATCACTGCCGAGGTCCAGGGCCTCAGCCCGTGCCAGAGCATGGACATCAAGCCTGGCTCGTGCCCGAACTCGTTCAACCGCAAGAGCCATGGCGTTTTGCCTGTGGGTCTGGCCGGTACGGTTGACTTCGACGTCACCATGGTCGACATCGCCAGCCTCACGCTGGAACGTGCCGACGGTGTTGGCGGCGCGGTTGCTCCGCACGAGGGCCCGCCCGGACCGAAGACCAAACTCGCCGATGTCGCAACACCGTTTGACGGCATCCCGTGCGAGTGCCATGAGTTCGAGGGCGACGGCATCTTGGACGTGTCCATGAAGTTCAAGACCGATTTGGTCGTGCCGACGCTCGAGATGGACGGTCTGCCGGGTGGCGCTCTGGTACCGCTGGTACTGCGTGGCACGCTGCTTGACGGAACGCCATTCGTGGCGACGGACTGCGTCCGCCTCGTTCCGCCTGGCACGCCTCCGGGACAGGTCAATCTGCGTTCGAATGTCTCCGGAGTCTGGGTCGACATCAGCCCGCTGGATCTCCAGCTCGATGGTGGCGGCTTCTGCGACTACGACCGGACCTATCCGATCGGAACGCAGGTGACGCTCGTCGCCCAGCAGCCGCAGTTCGGCAAGACGTTCTTGAGCTGGCGGGTCGATGGCGCAGTCGTGTCGACCGACCCGGTTCTTCAGATCACAGTCACGGAGAACATGCCGGAGATCAGGGCGATCTACGGTTTCAGCAAGGCCCCAGTGGCACCGATGCGACTGAACACGCTCGAGAGGCCTGGAGGAATCCAGTACTAGTCGCAGTTCAGAGCTAGGTTGACATCTGCCTTTACGGCAGATACTGGAGAAAACACGGCGGCGCGGGATCGAACCTCGACCCGCGCCGCCTGTCTATAGACGCACCGCCCGGCAAGCCGCCCAGGCGCCTGAGCGACGCTCAGTTTGCGCGGCGGACGCGGACAATCATCAACGCCGGACCGATGGGTTGGTGGCATACGCTAGACGATCAGAGCAATATGTACCGTTATGGGACTTCATCCGGGGGCAGTTAGTTGGGGATGCGTTACTGTGGATCAGGATTGCTGGTCGAAACTCGATGCTCTGGTTAGGCGTGGGAAACTGAAAGATGCAGGAGGACATGGGCAAATCGTCGTGACAGACGCAGTACGCAAGTAGGAGTATGACCAATGGCTCGAATCATGCTGGCCTTATCAGCCGTGGTTTCCCTTGGGCTCTTTGGATGTTCAATGAGATCAAACGCAACGATAGCTGTTCCCGAAGAAACCCAATCGCAAGCTGACAAGATCGGATTCGACTATCAGTCCGTTTTGGCGCACGCTGAGCAAGGGACTGAAAACGCCATTTCGGACTTGATGGAGTTCAGCGCCAAGACCGATGCGGCTGGCGTTTTGGGGCATGGCGTTGTACTGGTGGAACTCATCGGCAAGGTAGGTGATCGCCGGTTTGCAGAGGTAGCAACGAAACAAGCTGGCAAGGTCAAGGAAGCCGTTGCGGAATCGCTCCGGGCGGGCGAGGCGTACATTCAGCCGCCGCTTGCCGGTCTCAGGAACATCGGATATGCTTCCATCGTCGGCGGTTAGCGCCGTCACGACCCTTACGAGCGTCGGGAATAGCCTAAATTATGGTCTAAAACTGCCAATTTCGACGCCTGGGTCTAGTTTGTAATGCCTTGTGAATGCGAGGCTTAGAAATGCGGGCGTAGCTCAATTGGTAGAGCATCAGCCTTCCAAGCTGAATGTTGAGGGTTCGAGCCCCTTCGCCCGCTTGTGACGCCAGTTCTGTAGACCACATGGATCAGCAAGTTTGCCGGGCTCGCGAGAGGCGCTTGTCGCTGGTGTGCGCGCGGCAGACCTCACTCGCAGAGCCTGGAGACGGGCGAATCATCCAGCGAGGCGAACATGGACTTGTTCGACGCGATTGCCAAGCGGCACAGCTATCGAGGCCCCTTTCGGGATCAGGCGCCGCCACGCGAGGACCTGCGGCGAATGGTCCAGGCGGGGCTTCAGGCTCCGTCCGGCAAGAACGCCCAAACCACGAGATTCGTCATTGTGGACGACCCGGATCTGCTACGCCAAATCGCGGCAATGCACGAGTCCAACACGGCGTTTCAACAGGCCCGGGCGATGATAGCCTGCATCCTCGACAAGCAGCCCGAGGCAATCTACGAGGGCCACAACTTTCAGATTGAGGATTGCGCCGCGGCGGTCGAGAACATTCTGCTGGCGGTAACGGCGCTGGGCTATGCGACGGTGTGGATTGATGGCTGGCTGCGCACCAAGGACCACGCCGAGCAGATCGGACGTATCCTCGACATTCCCGAGGGCAAGATTATCCGCGTGCTGCTGCCGATCGGCGTGCCCGGCGAAGTGTGGCCGCAGAAGGAGAAGATGCCGTTTGGCCAACGTGCCTGGTTCAACTGCTTTGGGCAGGCGGAGTCCGCGGAATGACGCCGCGCGATCCGGCAGAAGACATACCATGGGGTTGCGGCGCGAGTGGAGGCGGTCGTGGATTCAATCGAGAGGGTCAGGCGCGTGCTCGCCGGCCAGCAACCCGATCACCCGCCGGTGAGTTTCTGGTACCACTTTCGACCGGAGCAGTTTCACGGTCGGGCGGCCGTCGAGGCCCATCTCACCCACCTGGAGTCCTATGATCTGGACTTTTTGAAGGTGATGAATGACAACCCCTATCCGCACGCCACCCTGGTCGAGAGCATCGATGATCTGGCCGCACTGACGGTGTTGCGCGGCGATGAACCGGAGTTTGCCAGGCAACTCGACCTGATCGCGGACCTGCGCCGCGCGCTGCGCGGCCGGGTGCTGATGATCACCACGCTTTTCAACTCCTGGGCGACGCTTCGCCATCTGACGCGCAAACCGACGAAGCACCTGCCGCCCCAAATGAAGGCCGTCGACGCGCCCAGCGCCCGGATCAAGGAGTTTCATGCGCGCGATCCGCAGGCCGTCAGCACGGCGCTCGAGCGAATCGGGCGAAGTCTGGCGAATTTCGTGCGGCGCTGCCTTGATGCCGGCGCCGACGGTGTGTTCCTGTCGGTGCGCGACGATTGGATCGACGCCCCCGGCGAGACGACACGCAACTATGCCGAACTGGTGCGGCCGAGCGACCTGGAGATTCTCGAAGCGGCTTCCACGGCCGACTTCAATATGCTGCATGTTTGCGGCCGGGCCGTGGATTTTCGGGCGTTTGCCGAATATCCAGTGCACGCGATCAACTGGGCGGACCGTGCGGTGGGCCCGACGATTGCGGAAGTCGGCGACTGGGTCAAGCCCGCGATCTGCGCCGGCGTGGACAACCTGACCACGCTGGCGAACGGGTCGCCGGACGACTGTGAGCGAGAGGTGGCCGACGCGCGGCGTCAGGCCGGCCAACGGCCAATCATGATCGCCCCCGGCTGCACTTTCGATGCCGAGCAGGTGCCGCGCGCAAACCTCGAGGCGGTCTGTCGGGCCGCGCGCCGGTAGTAGCTGTTGCCATGTTGCGTGCCGGCGGGGTCACTCGTCCGCCGGTCGCTTCTCGGGGGCCTCTATGAACGCGAGCATGTTGACATCGGACACCGGGCGATAGCCGATCTTCTGGTAGATGCTGTTTGAAGTTGGATTCGACAAGTCGGTGAACAAGCAGCAGAACTGCTTGCCACCGTCGAGAATGCGCTGGCTGAGCGCCGCTACTACCGCGGATGCATAACCCCGCCGCCGCAATTCCGGCGGCGTATAGACCGGGGCGACCGCCGTGCCGTGGGGCGTTGACCGCGCCGCACCGGCCATGGACACGGGCCGGGCATCGCGCCAGAAAAAGAGTGCCCCTTCATCCAGGCGGCGTTCGACCATGGGCCGCACGTCGTCGATGCTCCCGAGAGCCTCCTCGTTGAACGCCCGGGCCCACTCTATTGCCAGCTCGGCATCCTGGCGCTGGGCGACCCCGAATCGGCCGGAGACCGGCGGCGGCCAACTGACCTGGTCGAGCCGATAGATGCGCTCCGCCATTTGCAGCCGCGACTCCACACCGGCCACAGCGCACCAGGCACCGGCGAAACAGTCCGCGGCCTCACTGGGCCCGATGACGCCCGGCAACGGCAACCCGCGCGCGTGCAGTTCGCGCGCGAGGAATTCCAGCACCGGCGGCGGGCAACGCGGGACAATCAGATTGTGAGGCGGCGTGCGCATGGCCGCCGCCACCACGCGGCCAGCGTCTTCGACAACGCAGTAGTATGGCGGATCGGCCGCGTCGTGTTTGTCGGCGATCAGACGTTGCAGCAGGCCGATCATGAGGTTGTTTTCGACTTCGTTTTGCAGCAAGAACGAGAACGCCCGCTCTTGAAACGCGTGTGGATCTTCAGTGAGCGTCAGTTTCATCGCGCAGGCTCCTTGTGTCGGCGGCCAAAAGGCGGGCGCTACGTCGCATCAAAGGCACCGGGTGCTACGACGAGCGCGCCGCCCACGCGCGCAGGATTGCGGCCTCCTTCTCGGGCTTCAGCGCATGTTTCCAATCGTAATCCGCGGGACGCGTGTTGTGCCATTCGAGCGTATCCCTGATCGTGGACTCCAGCGGACGAAACGTCAGCCCGGCCCCGATCGCCCGAGCGATGCCGGCCTGCATGAACCCGACATACTCGTCGCCGGTGATCCAGATCGGCAGTTCGGTCCACGGCTCGACTTCCTGTTCGACGAGGTAGCTCTCGTCAACCCAGGTGAAGCTCGCAGCACTTCCCGCGACATCACGGCAGGCCTCCAGCAGCGCACGCATGGTCAGTTGCGAAGCTGGGCCGGTCGCGTTGAACACGCCCGTGATGCGGCGTTCGATCACCGTCACGGTCCAGGCGGCCAGATCGCGCGCGTCGATGAGCTGCACCGGGCGCTCGGGGGGCGTTGGTGCGAGCACCGTGCCGCGGCGCGCAACGCGTGCGACCCAATACGTGAACCGATCGGATGGGTCGAGCGGGCCGACTATCAGCCCCGGGCGAATAATCGTGGAGCGATCGGGATACGCGCGCTGTACCACGGCTTCACAGAGCGCCTTCAGCGGGCCGTAGGTGTCTTCGCGAATCTCCTCGACGGTCTGGTCCAAAATCTTGCCGACGGCGTATTCCTCATCGATGCCCACCGTGAGGAAGTCGGCATAGACTGAGATGCTGGAAACAAAGACGTAGTGGTCCACGGCGGATGTCAGCATTTCGGCTGACGCGGCCACGATGCGGGGAAAGTAGCCGCAGGTGTCGACCACAGCGTCCCACCGGCGACCTTGCAGGACAGAGAGCCCCCCATCGCGATCGCCGATCAACGCTTCGACATCCTCGCGAGCTTTCGCTTGTGTTTGCCCACGGGTGAATGTGGTGACGGCATGTCCACGCCGCAGGGCGGCGTCCACGATATGCGGCCCGAGAAACTTGGTTCCGCCAATGATGAGGATGTTCATCGCAACTCCCGCGTTTAGACGCAAGCTTGATCCGGCAGGTGATTATTATCACTTGTGGGGGGCCGCTGTCACCGCCCTGCGCCGGCCGGTGTCATTGTTTCGCGGATCTCATCATGTACCAAGGCCCGACCGGCTATCATGCGCCGCTCGCTCTGCTATGCTGTGGCCGGGCACGGCCTTGGATGGATGCTCAGTTGAACTGATGGTGTTTGGGAGCTCAGCAAAATGTCACAGCAATGGACACCCGAGGGAATTCTGGCACTGGCGCGGTCGTATCAATCCGCGTGCGTGTTGGCCGCGGCGGCGGATCACGATGTGTTTAACGTGCTCGCCCGCCGGCCGATGAGCGCCGAGCAGGCGGCGTCGGTCCTGCAAACCGACACGCGCGCGACCACGATTCTGCTCGACGCGCTGACAGCGCTGGGACTGCTGGCGAAGACCGAGGGCACGTATTCTGTGCCGCAGACGGTCGCTGGCGTGCTCACAGACGATGGCACCGAGAATGTGCTGCCAATGGTCTGCCACCAGGCGAATTGCCTGCGCCGCTGGGCGCGACTGTCGGAGGCCGTACAAACCGGTAAGCCCGCTCGGCACGACGTCGGCCCGCGCGGGGACGATGCGGCCCAGACGGCGTTCATTGGCGCGATGCACAATGCCTCCGGGCCGATCGCGGCGGACATCGTCAGCGACCTGGGGCCGCTCACCCACGATCACCTGCTGGACATCGGCGGCGCATCCGGCACGTGGACACTGGCATTCCTCCGCGCAGCGCCGAGTTCGACAGCAACGCTGTTTGATCTGCCGCACGTGATCCCGATGGCAGAGGCACGCATCGCCGACGCGGGCATGGCCGAACGTGTTCGGCTGGTGGCGGGTGACTTCTACACGGACGACCTACCCGGTGGCGCGGATCTGGCCTGGCTCGGCGCGATTGCCCACCAAAACTCACGCGCCCAGAACCGCGAGCTGTTCGCCAAGGTTCACGCGGCGCTGCGTGACGACGGCGTCCTGCTGATCCGCGACGTGGTCATGGACCCCTCGCGCACCACGCCCCCGGGCGGCGCACTGTTCGCCGTCAACATGCTCACGGCAACCGACGGCGGCGGGACCTACACACTCGACGAATACCGCGCGGATCTGGAATCGGCGGGCTTCACGAATGTCCAATTAGCGCGCCGCGGCGATTATATGGACTCGGTCATCCGCGCGGAGAAACGAGTGGTCGGCTGATGATCGGGTGGCCAGCGGCGGGCACGATCACCTTCGCGCCGACACTGCTGCAACAGCGCCTGGCATGAATGCGGCGGTCGGGCTATGGACCTGGGAACCGGTGGGTAGACAGCGGTTTGGTAGAGGCGGCCACACGAGAATTACGTCCTATAATGAATGCGCGCTTTAGCAGTGCGGCGGGACGCACGATGGCGGCTTCATGCCTGTAACGCTCGCATTCAAATACACTTACGATATGTCAATCTAATACTAATCAGTGCAGAATTAGTATTACCGACGCAACACTGGGGATGATCGGAAAACTGACACAGGCACATCACGCACGATAACGCCAAGGATTTCCTGGTCGCGCGCGGACCAGTGGGGACACGACTTGTATACGCCGAAGGGCCGTCTCACGCCGCAATGAAGTCGCGTCGGCGAGCGGTCGATACGGACAATATGCCGCCGTCGTGCGCTGATCGGCATTGCGCCGCGCGCCGCCGGGTGTACGGAATCTGGCGTTGGCCCCAGGCCCCCACGCCGCAGGTGGGGAGACGAGGTGTAGTATGCGTAAGGATCGAAGATGGACTCACCTGCTGGCGATCATCGTCATGGCCCTCGCGGTGCTGGCTCTGCCGCGTCCGCTGCAAGGTCAGGAACGGCAGTACGTCGTGACCAGCATCGGCACATTCGAGGGTGCCAGCAGCAGCACCGGGTACGCGGTGAATAGCTACGGACAGGTTGTCGGTAGCGCCGCCGTACCCGATGAAAAACCGATTGCCTGGCACTGGCAGAACGACGATCTGCGTGACATCAACGATACCGTTCACTGGAATTACTGGTATCCGCAGGAGCGCGGCGAAGCGTACGACGTTTCCGACGCCGACCAGATTGTCGGCGGCGGCTGGTACGTGGTACCCGGCGATGCCCTGCCGTGGCGCGAGGTCGACCTTTTCGTCATGCAGGCGTACATCACGCGTCCGGCGGTGATGTCCGACTTCGGCACGCCCTATCCCGGCGACGCCGCCACCAACCTTGGCGCGCTCGGCCCCGAAGTCTGGCTGAGCAGCGTGGCGACGGCGGTCAGCAATGCCAACCATGTAGTCGGGTGGGCCGACCTGTCCATCAAGGATCCGCCGCCGAACTGGAAGGAAAACGTCTATCACGCGTTCCTCGTCGTTCCGCAGGGAAACGGCTTCTTCGTCGACGCCGATGGTGACGGCATCAATGACCTGATGATCGATCTGGGCACGTTGCGCAGCGGCGACGAAGTCAGCAGCGCCACCGACGTCAACGATGACGGCGTGATCGTGGGCTACAGCTATGGCCCCGATCCGAGCGTGGGCTATTCGGCCTTCCGCATTGTGCCCGAGGGCGGCAGTTGGGCCAATCTTGACGCACAGGCCACCAACAGCCTGATGCAGCCACTCGGCTCGCTCGGGGGGCTAAACAGTTGGGCGCACGGGATAAACAACAACGGCGTGATCGTCGGCGAGGCCGACACCTGGGATCTGAATACGCACGCGTTTGTCTGGCAGGGCGGCGTGATGACCGATCTGGGCACGCTCGGCGGCGATGACAGTTGCGCGCATGCAATCAGTGACAGCGGGATCATCGTCGGCTGGTCCGAGGACTCCGATCGACAACGCCACGCCGCGATGTGGATCGACGACGGCGAAGGCTACGCCATCATCGACCTAAATGACCAGATCATCCTCACCAAGCGCTGGGGTCTGGTGGAAGCACGCGACATCAATGACAGCGGTGAAGTCGCCGGCTGGGGAACATACAGCGGTTCCGGTGACGGCACCGGGTACGAAGCCTTCCTGCTCGAACGCGCTACGGCGGAGGATCTGGCCAAGATTCAAGTCGAAGAGGAGGAGATCGGCGACCTCGGCGACGCAGCGGGTGACGACACAACCACCTCCGACACCTCCGGGGCGGCGCCGGCATTGACGCTCAGTCCGATCTTCAGTGATGGCGCGAGCCCTGCGGATGACGCGGATGTCGAGACTCCAGCCGCACCAGTAGCCCCGCTGTGCGGGTTCGGATTCGCACAGTTCCTGCCACTGACGCTGCTGGGCATTGTCGGCCTGAAGGCGCGACGGCGGTAGCTTGTCAGAAGAGGGCGCGTGGTGATTTCGTGTACGCCACGCGCTCGCGGATCGCGCTGTACGTAGTCCGCCACGCCTGCCAAAGCCAATCACGTTTGCGTGTAGCGTCCGACCCCGAGTCGGACGCTTCTTTGATGAACGTGCATTCTCTTCAGGTCACGGCCGACTTGGGGGTCGGCCGCTACGCCAAAAGGTAACATGCGCTAGCGGCTTTCGAGCGGCACCCAGGCACGCCGAGCCGGGCCGGTGTAGCGGCTTGTCGGCCGAATGATGCGGTTGTTACAAGCCTGTTCGATCGCGTGGGCACACCAGCCGGAAACGCGCGAAGCCACGAATATCGGCGTGTACATGTCCAGCGGCAGTCCAAGGAAGAAATACGTCAGCGCACACGGATAATCGAGGTTAGGGTAGAGCTTCTTTTCCTCGAAGACCGTGTCGCGGATGGCGTCGTACACGTCTGCACGCCAGCGCTGGTCACGATCGGCGGCCAGCTCGTACACATAGCGCTCCAGCAACCGCGCCCGATGGTCGCCGTGCTTGTAGACACGGTGTCCAAAGCCCATGAGCTTCTCTTTGCGCGCGATGGCCTCGTGGGTCCAGGCGCGGGCCTCGTCGGCATCTTGGAAACGCGTGATCAGCTTGCAGGCCTCTTCGTTGGCGCCTCCGTGCAGCGGCCCCTTGAGCGTTCCGATGCCGGCGACAACCGCCGAGTATAGGTCGCTCATCGTGCTCGTACACACGCGCGCCGCAAAGGCCGATGCGTTGAATTCGTGTTCGGCATACAGCGTCAGCGTGAAGTCAAGCACGCGCTCATCACCCGCGCTCGGTTTCACGCCGGATGCCAGGTAGAGCAGTTGCGCGGCGTGCGAGAGCCCTGGTTTGGGTGTGACCGGCTCGTCGCCGTTGAGGAGGCGCTGGCGGGCTCCGATGATAGTCGGCACGACAGCCAACACGTGCGCCGCCTGCGCGAGCAGTTCTTCGCGCGCGTTTCCCACGACCGGCGCAAAGTGACCAGCCATGGACACGCCGGTGCGCAACACGTCCATCATGCTGGCCGCGCGAGGGATGGACTTGATCGCAGCCAGCAACGGCTCGGGCAGCGCGCGCTGCCGGTCGATCGCGGCGCGAAACTCATCAAGCTGGGTCGCAGTCGGCAGCTCGCCGTACAGCAGCAGGTACGCAACTTCTTCAAAGCAGGCTTTGCCGGCCAGATCATCGATGGCATAGCCGCGATACATCAGCGAGTCCTGCTCAACTGCCGAGATCGCGGTCTCACCGGCTATGATGCCGGCCAGTCCGGGGTGATAGAGCGGTTCGGCTTGCGTCATTTCTGTTCCCCTGGAGGCGTGTGGGGGGTGGTAGCCTCGTAGCCCAGCAGATCGTAAAGCTGTTGGCGGGTCTGCATGTGATCCAGCAATGCCTGCTGTGTGCCGGCCCGCTTGATTTCGCCGAGCGCGCCCTCCATGGCTTTCATCGCAATACGTTGAAGAGTGACCGGGAATATCACGATCCGATAGCCGAGTTCCGCAAACTCATCGACGCGCAAGTATGGAGTCTGGCCAAACTCGGTCATGTTGGCCAACAACCACGCCGGGACGTCTTTGGCAAAGCGGGCGAATTCCTCGCGGTTGCGAAGCGCCTCGGGGAATATGGCGTCCGCGCCGGCGGCGAGGTATGCGTGAGCGCGCGCGACGGCGTCGTCGTACGAACTGACCCCGCGGGCGTCGGTGCGCGCGATGATCAGGAAGTTCGGATCGCGACGGGCGGCGACAGCGGCGGCGATCTTCTCGCAGAACTCGCTGCCGGGCACCAGGCGCTTGCCCGACAGATGCCCGCAGCGCTTGGGAAACTCCTGGTCCTCCAGGTGCAACCCGCTCAACCCGGCGCGCTCAAAATCCTGCACCGTGCGCGCGGCGTTGTCCGGCCCGCCGAACCCCGTGTCGCCATCGCTGATGATCGGAATGGTCGTGACGGCGGCGCAGCGCTCGGCGTGACGCGTGGCCTCGCCCAGGGTGCTGAGGCCGACGTCGGGCACACCGTTGACGCTGTTGGCCAATACGGCGCCGGAAAGATACATCGCCTCAAAGCCCAACCGTTCAATCAGGCGGGCGCTGAGCGCGTTGAGCGCCCCCGGCATGACGACCGTGTGATCGGCCAGTGCCGCGGCGAGACGAGCGCTTCGAGAGCCGGCATGAACGCCCATGTTGACGTAGTGCTCCTCGAGGCGTGGTTGTCAGCCGCGCTCGGAAACCGGCACGTAATCCCGCTGGGTGGCGCCGGTATACACCTGGCGCGGCCGGTAAATGCGCGCGTGCGGGTTCATGTGCACTTCGCGCCAGTTGGCAATCCAGCCGGGCAGTCGCCCAATGGCGAACATGACGGTGAACATGTTCATCGGAATGCCGATCGCACGCAGGATGATGCCGCTGTAGAAGTCGACGTTGGGATACAGCTTACGTTCGACGAAGTATTCATCCTTGAGCGCGACCTCCTCGAGACGCTTGGCAATATCGAGCAGCGGATCGTGGATGCCCTTCTTGGCGAGCACCTTGTCGCAGGCCTGCTTGATGATGTTTGCCCGGGGGTCGAAGTTCTTGTACACGCGGTGGCCAAAGCCCATCAGGCGGGCGTGCGAATCCTTGTCCTTGACCTTCGCGATAAACGACTCGAGCGAATCCCCGCTGGCGATGATGTCGCTGAGCATCTTGATCACCGCGACATTGGCCCCACCGTGCAGCGGCCCCCACAGCGCGCAAATGCCAGCCGCCACCGAGGCGTACAGATTAGCCAGGCTCGAACCGACCATGCGCACGGTCGAGGTTGAGCAGTTCTGTTCGTGGTCCGCGTGCAGGAGCAGGATCAGGTCCAGCGCGTCGATGTAATCCGGATCTGGTTCGCAGGGCTGGTGCGGCATGCAGAACATCATGTGCAGGAAATTACCGGCGTATGAGAGATCGTTGCGCGGGTAGTTGATCGGCAGCCCCATGGACGTGCGATAGGCGGACGCCGCCACCGTGCGCACCTTACTGATCATGCGTGCCGTGGTGTCGAGGAAGTCCTCTTCCTGATCGGGCTCAGCCATCGTGGCGTCGAAACAGCCCAGGGTGTTCATCATCGCCGAGAGGATGGCCATCGGCGGCGCGTCCGCCGGAAAGCCCTCGAAGTGGTGGCGCATCGCTTCATGAATGAACTCGTGCTCGGCGATCAGCCGCCGGAACTCGGTGGATTGGTCGGCCGTGGGCAATTCGCCGAAGATGATCAGATGGGCCGCTTCAACAAAGTCGGACTTCTCGGCGAGTTGTTCTATGGGGTATCCGCGGTAGCGCAGGATACCCTTCTCACCATCGATGAATGTGATGGCGCTCTGGCAAGAGCCGGTATTACCATAGCCTTCATCGAGGGTGATGAGCTTGGACTCGGCTCGCAGATGTGAGATATCTATGGCCCGTTCCTTCTCGCTTCCCTCGACCACGGGGAGAGTGATTTCCTTACCATCGCAGAGTAACTTCGCAGAAGCTGCCATTTTGATCCTCACGTTCTGTGGTTGGCCGTTCCCTGACTTGACCGGCCGCCGCCGCTCGGCGACCCATACCCGCTACGCGCCCGCGATCACACAAACGCGCCGCATGCTCAATCCCCGACAGTATCGAACTCGAGGAGCGCGGCGACATCCACCAATTCATCCAGACGCATCGCCCGCTCAATAATCTGCGCGGCGGTGTTGTCAGTCACGACCCCATGCGCCAGTCCGCGGAATTTGCTGTAAACCTCGTCGTCGGTCATCGGATTGCCGGCGTGCCCGCGCGGAAAATCGACGCGTTTGGCGTATGAACGGCCACCGGCGGTTTCAATGATTATATTGTTGGGAATGCCCGCGGGATAACCCTGGTTGCACGCCTCGGTCTCAACGATGCGGGTCTTGTCAAGCAGGCCGAGCACGCGCGGATCAGCCAGCCGCTCGGCATCAAATGACGCGCGCGTCAGCTCACCGTCGATGAGCGCCCAGGCGACCATGTAGGGCATACTGTGGTCGGCCGTCTCGCGGCTGGTGGGGCGCCACTTCTCGGGCTCACTGCCAATGATCGAAACCGCCGCTTCAAAACTCTCGATCAGAATGCTGGTGATGTTCGTGTAATCGCCCACGGCCGGCTTGAGCTGAAGGGTCGCGTCGATGGCGGACTGGGCATGATATTCGGCGGGCCAGAATTTGATGTAGGTCTTGTTGATCATCCAGTCGTCGGGGCCGCTCGACCAGGCCAGATCGAATGGCCCGGTTACCATCTGCATCAGCCCCTTGGGCCCCTCGAAGATCTCGCTTGGGCCGGTCATGCCCAGACGAGCCAGGTTGGCGGCGAAAACGCCGTTGCGCGCGGCATTCGAGAATGCGCACGCCTTCCAGTCGGAGATCTGGCCGGTACGTGTCTGGCGCGTCGCGAAGTTGCACACGCCGGCCAGGCCGAGTGCGTGCGCGGTCTGTTCGACGTTCAAGCCGTAGAGCTTGCTGGCCAGCAGGGCCGATGAGAGCGCACCGTAGTAAACATGGTCCCAGCCGTGTGCCCGCAACGAAGCCGCGTCGCACAAGCGGCATTGGAGCTCGTACCCGAGCGCGATCGCGGTGATGATGTCGCGGCCGGCAGCCTTCTGACTCTGCCCGACGGCCAGTGCCGCGGCGATATTGTCGCTCGGGTGGGCCGGCTCTTTGGAGAGGTAGGTGTCGTTGAAATCCAGGTAGCGAATGAGCGCGCCATTACGAAATGCGGCCAGGTCGGGCGTGGTACGATGCCGGGAGCCGATCAGCCCGGCGCCGTCGGGTGCGGAAACGGACTCCGCCACGCCGCGCGTAACGCGCGCGGGTCGGCTGTTCCAGGCCCCGAGCGCGCAGCCGAGCGCGTCGAGAACGCGGCGCTTAACCTCGTGTACAGTGACGTTGCCGAGTGATTGGAAGTCCGTGTTCGCCGCCCACTCCGCCACCGTGTGCGCCAAGTCCGCCATTTTTGCTCCCTTTTGGCCCCGTCAGATACCGAATTGTGCCGGAAATGGCGGCCGACCGCAACGCTACCAGGGGGCCTGTTCAGCTCCCGCAAACGCAAGCGATCCCCACAATCCGGCGACCGCGCAGGGATTTCCAGCTTAGAATACCGCCATGGCAAACAAACGCCGCCGCAATCGAAAGATACGCGTCGACTTCCGTCAGAACCGCGAGCAGCGGAGCCGGTCTGACGATTGGACGCGCCGCTTTCATGCCGGCGATGATCAGCTCGATGATGAGCGGCACAGCGAGTCAGTCCGGGCCAAGGGCGACCTGTCGCGCAAGCGCACCGTTATTGTCGGGGAAGACAGTCTCCCGGAGGTGGATGAATCGCAGTGGCTGCCCGGCATCGTCACCAAAGTCCACGGCCTGATCTGCAACGTGAACGGCGCTGACGGGCGCAACTGGGAATGCACGGCGCGGCGTGTGCTTCGCACAATGCAGATCGCGCAGCGGTCAGCGATCACGGTCGGCGACCGTGTGTGGTTTGCCGACGTCAGCACGTATTGTGACGGCGAGCAGGTTGGTGTTATTGAGCGCGTGGAGGAACGTCGCAGCACGCTCTCCCGCCGTGACCGGCGCCAGCGCGAACATGCGATTGTCGCCAATGCCGATCTGCTGCTGGCGGTGGTCAGCGTGGCCCAGCCCCGTCCCAAGCCCCACCTGGTCGACCGGTACCTGGTGGCTGCGGAAAGGGGCAAGCTGCGACCGCTTTTATGCTTCAACAAGATCGATCTGCTGAGCGACAACCTGGCGGCGTTGACCGAAGACGCCGACGGTCACTGCGACCGGACGCTGACGGTGATGGAGGCGATCGAGGAGTTTCGCAGTCTGGGCTATGAGTGTCTGCTCACAAGCGCTGTCGACGGCACGGGGCTCGACGAGTTGCGTGCCGCGCTTCGCGGGCATATCACCGTCTTGTCGGGTCAGAGCGGGGTGGGCAAGAGTTCGCTGCTCAACGCGATCCAGCCGCACCTGGCCTTGTCGGTCCGCGAGGTGAGCAAGGACACCGAGAAGGGCCGGCACACGACGTCGCTGGCGGAGCTGTTGACGCTGGATTTCGGGGGATATGTGGTGGATACACCCGGCATTCGGGCCTTCGATCTCTGGAACATAGAGCCGGGCGAACTCGAGGCTCACTTCGTGGAGTTCGTGCCGCGCGTCGGCCAATGCCGTTTCAGTGACTGCTCTCATCGACACGAGGACGGATGCGCCATCATTGCGGCGGTCGAAGCCGGCGCAATCAGTCCCCGGCGTTACCAGAGCTATCTGAAAATGCTGGCGGAAGTTTAGCGCGGCGGCCGCGCGGATTCGCGAGTGGCTTACATTGGTGCCTTTGATTGACTATAACCCGCCCCATGCAGCGGCGACACACTCACACGTTGATCCCCATCGTCGCGCTCTTGCTGTGCGCGCTGTTCTGGAGCTTAAACGGCGCGCTGATCAAGATCCTGATGATGCCGCGCGAGGGCTTCCCGGGTGTCTCCGCGCTGACGATTGCGTGCTATCGCTCACTGCTGGGCGGCGTCGTGTTCGTGCCGCTGGTCTATCGGCAACTGCCCAGCCTGCGGCGCGTCGGCCCCGGTTGGCCAATTGCCTCCGTGCTGCTGTTCACGCTGATGACCGTGTCGTTCGTTGTGGCCACAACACAAATGGCCGCCGCAAACGCCATCATCCTGCAATACACCTCGCCGATCTGGGTGTTCCTGCTGTCGCCCATCCTGCTGAATGAGAAACCGCGACTGACGGAAGGGCTCGTGCTCGTGCTGGCGATGGCGGGCGTCGTGATCATCTTCGCGGGCAATACGGGGCACGATTCGCGCTGGTTGCTGGTCGCATTGTTGAGCGGTTTCGGCTTCGGTTCGCTGACAATTACGCTCCGCGCACTGCGGCCGGTGAACCCGCTGTTTGTCGCGGGCATGAACGCGCTCGGCTCGGGGCTGGTGCTGGCGATTCCGGTCGCACTCGTCAGCACGTTCGCGATGTCGCCGACACAGTGGGGACTGATGCTGATCATGGCGCTTGTGCAGTTTACGCTGCCGTATGTGCTCTTCTCGTGGGCCCTGCGGCACGTCGAGGCCCATAAGGCGGCGTTGATCATCCTGCTCGAACCCCTGCTGAACCCGCTGTGGACATTCCTGGTGCTGGGGGAGCCCGTGCCACGGGCGACCCTGGTCGGCGGACCGCTGATCCTGCTGGGTGTGGCCGGATGGGTTCTGCTCGGCTGGCAACGAGCTCGGCGCATCGCACGCGCGGTACAGCGCACCGGTGGTGACGATCCAGTAGATTGAGGCATGCGTGTTTACAGATCATCGCAACCACCCACGCCGGGCGACGGCGGCACATGGTGTGAGTCAGGACCCGATCTTCACCGAATATCCAAGGCACACTTGCGAATACACCCGGAGCGCGACGCGAGCAATCTGGCAAATGGATAGCGAACAGGCCCCAGCACAACCCGAGACGCGTTTTAGATTCGAAGACCTTCCGCAAGTAGCCGTGGTCGAGGTCGACCGTTACTGCGAGGCTTGCGGCTACAACCTGCACACGCAGGCGGTTCGGCGTGATCCGCGCACCGATGTTCTGTTGACCCGCTGCCCGGAATGTGGACGTTACCATGCGGCCGCCGACGGCGCCACCGCGTCCAGGGCCTGGTTTCGGCGTCTGTCATCGCTGGCCCTGTTGCTGTGGGTGGCGTGCGTGCTGGCGGCGGCGGCGGGCACGGTTGCCGCCGCGTTCGGCATCGGCTTCGGCACACTCGATGAGCTGACGACCTGGGAGCGTCTGGGAGCGCCAACAGTGTCGCCCATCCCGATCGCCGCCATTCCAAACATCCCCGGCCTGACAATCACAAGCACGACGACGGCGCCGGGGCAGACCACGACCATTTACAAAGTCGGCCGTCCGCGCAACCTGATAGTCAATCCGGACTTTGACGACTACGAGCTGTTCATGGCGGCCGTCTCGTGCGCATCGGTCGGCCTCGCGTTTGTCGCCGCCCTGCTGCTGGTGGTGCTCTGCTACCACTGGAAGCGCCGGGTCTATGTCGTGATCGCGATCAGTGGGCCGATATTGGTCGCCGTCCTGGTGACGGCCACCTGGTGTTACGAAGCGCCGCATCTGCTCTGGTGGGCCCTGGGCTACATCACTTATCACCTGGCTCTCCAGGCGCTTGGCGGGCTGGCCGGCGTGCTGTTCGGGCGGGCGCTGACACGCGGCTTTGTGCGGGCGTTTATCCCGCCGGCCTGGCGTTCGCCGCTATCCTATCTGTGGCTGATCGATGGCCATGAGCCGTTGCCTGCGACCTCGGATGTGGCCGGCCCCGACGGGCCATACACCCGCAATGCGCCGCCACCAGCTAATTGGCGGCGCGCGGCTGAATCATCGCCAGAGTGACGCCCGACGGCTCGTTGAACAGACAGATGCGCGAGCCGGTCGGCAAGTCAAAGGGGGCTTCGACGATGTGCCCGCCCAGCTCAACAATGCGCTGGGCCTTGGCGTCGATATCGTCGACCCTGATGTAGATCGTAAGGAAGGGCAACTTCGCTTTGCGCAGCGTGAACACGCCGCCCCCCGCGAAGCCGCCGGCATCAGCGCCGGAGGCGAACTCGTGGATGCCGAACTGCTGATCGTAGGTGCTCTCCCAGCCAAACACCTGTTTCAGGAAGTCGGCTGACTGTTCGGCGTTGTGCGAGGCCAGCTCCCAGTAACAGACCGGATTGCGCGACATGGGGCGCCCCGCTTAGTTGTTGCTGATGCGATTCCTGATCAGCGCGGCGCGGGTAACGCTGCGCTGCTCGCCGTTAAGGCGCATGCCCTGTAGTTTCTGCAGGTGAGCCGGCTGCGTGTGGAGAAACAGCTCGTTGACGGTTTGCAGCGTGACGTCATCAACGCGACCGCAGTGCAGGCCCATGCGCACGTGTGACAGATTCTGCATGGCCTCGCTCGAACTCATCAGCCGGGCGCTGCGCAACGTACCCAGAGCGCGGAAGATCTTATCGTCCAGCGCGGCGGCCCGGTTGCCGATCAGCGCGGTACGGGCCGCCTTTTCGTAGTCGACGATTTTCGGAATCACCACGTTGCGAAAATCGTCGAGCACGTCGGATTCGGTGCGGCCCAGGGTGAGCTGGTTGGAAATCTGGAAGAAGTCACCGAGGGCTTCGCTGCCTTCACCGTGCAGCCCACGAATGGCCAGCTTCATGTCCTTGGCGGCCTGGCCGACCTTTTCGAGCTCGTTGGTCAGCCGCAGGGCCGGTAAGTGCAACATCACCGACACGCGGATGCCGGTTCCCACGTTTGTCGGGCAAGCCGTCAGGTAGCCGTACTGGGGGTGAAACGAGTATTCGAGTTGCTGTTCCAGGGCATCGTCAAGCGCGTCGATCTGCTCCCACGCCGCGCCCAGTTGCAGTCCGCTGCGCATGACCTGAATGCGCAGATGGTCTTCCTCATTGACCATGACGGCGGCATTCTCAGTGGGGTGAAAAGCCAGGCGCCGCGCGCCGCTGCTCTCGGCATGTTGCCGGCTGATCAGGTGGCGTTCGACCAACAGCGCCCGGTCAAGCTCTTCACAACCCGCCACGTCCACGTGGACAAAGTCATGGAGCTCGCGGGCGGCGTTAATCGCCGCGACCGCCGTTTCGGCGATATCGATCTTCTCTTCGGTATCGGCTTTGCCGAGGAAGTGAAAGCCGTCGATGTTGCGCGCCAGGCGCACGCGGGTCGAAATCACAATCTCGTGGAGCGGCCCCTCGCCGCGCAGCCACTCCCCGGCCCGTCGAGCGACATCATCCAGCGGGTTGTTACTCATCGCTCTCCATCGCCTTCATGCGATCGCGCAAATCGGCGGCTCGCTCGTAATCCTCGGCGGCGACCGCCTCGTCCAACTGCCGCTTGAGATGGCGGATGTCCTGCTGTGTCGTGCGCGCGGTTCCCGCCGACCTGGGCGACTTGCCCACATGGTGCGTCGCACCGTCATGCGCGCGCCCGATCAGTTCGTTGAGCGGCTCGCCGAACTCGTCGTAATCCGCGGCACAGCCCAGCAGACCCTGGTTGCGAAACTCGACGTAGCTCATGCCGCAGTTCTTGCAGACCAGATTCCCCAGCGCGCCTTGCTGCTCTTTGGCGCTGGCAATGAAACTCTCGAGCACGTCATTGACGTTGACCGTCGGCTTCTGTGCCTGGAGGAGGCCTTCGTGCATGGCGCACTGCTCGCACAAGTGGCGCTCGACCTTGTCGCCATCCGGGTCGATATTGGTTAGATGAAATGTCGCCTGCGCTTTCTTGCAGCGTTCACACAAGCCCACAACATGACTCCATATCAATGCTCACTTCGCACGCGCGATTATAGCAGCCCGCCGATTCACGCGACAGGCGCCCCCCCGGATCGGGCGAAGGCGACGGCATGCAGCGCCCCGTGGACGCGTTGCCGTCGGCGGATAGACGAGAATTGTCGCCGCCCGCCCAATGTGATAATAGGGTCGTGGCCGCGCCTCGCAGGCCGTCAGGGCGAAGCGGCGCTTTCGGTGCCCTCCGGCTGGGCAGAGCCGGTCGGCTGCGCATGTACCTCTACCCGGGCGGGTCGGCCGGCGACACGCGGTAGCACGAACAGGCAGCGCCCTTCGCGATCGCGACCCACGGCGTTGATCCGCCGACCGTCCAGGTACACCCAGCAGCGCGCACCGCCCGTCCCGTGTACGCGGAATCGTGGCTGATGTCGTACGTGCTCGCCCGGGTCGAATTCAAAGCGTAACACGCCACCATCGGCCACCACTTCATAGCAACCGTCCGCCTCGTTGTAGCCATCGTGGTCACGGTCACCGGGGGTGTCCGTCACCGCGTGCCCCGCGGTCGGATGCAGGCTTGCCGGGTTCTGGAAATCGCCCGCGAATGAGGCGGCCTCGGGCGCAGCATCGATGTCCGTGGGCCAGAAGCGTAGCAGGTGCGTGGTCTCGATCAGCGGGTCGGCCGCAACGCCCCCCATCAACACGACCAGGCGATGTTCGTCAGTCGAAACCAACTCCTTCCGGTGGTGGGCGAGCCTTGGCGCGTGCGGAATCCAGAGCAGATCCGCGTCAGCACCATCCCGGGCCACCAGTGCCCACGTCAGATCGTCCGCGCCGTCAGTCGCCCCGCCGACGAGCCGGAACCCACGGCGACCGGCCAGCGCGAGCGCGTAGCCGACGCGGGGTGCCTGCCATTCGGCAGTCGCCGCGCTGGACGTCACCGTTACGAACACCTCGCCGGTCGGGTAAATAACGTAACGCCATCGGTGCGCCGGACACGCGTCGAGCGCAGAGGTCTGGTCGGCGCCGGGCACGTCGGCGGACAAGTAGCGCCACTCCCCTTCCATGACCACGCGCGTCTGCGATGCTTCGAGCAACCGCTGGCGCGACGCTACGCGCGCCCCCCATTGCGCGAACAGAGCCGCGGCGTCATATGCGACCGGCGTCGCGCCCGCGGCATACCAGTCATCGGCAAGCGGCACCGGGCGTGGCCCAAGCCCCGAACGCACGGTCAAGTTGGGTCGCTCGGGTGGAACCCGGGCCTGGACCGCGCTGTCCACAAGTTCGACCGATGTCGGCTGCGGCGGAATACTTGGCGCCGGCGGATCGATCCGTGAGTGCCAGGCGACGATCAGACCATCCGCAAACGCCAGTTCGAATCGTCCCCCCACACCGACGTGCGCCCGGCATCCCTGCTCGAAGACGTATAGCGCGCCCTCCCGGATCGGCGGGTCCATGCCCGGAAGAAACGCCGTGTTGTCGGCAAGGATGATGTCATCGAGATACAGCTCGACGGGGGCAGCCGGCCCGTCCAGCTTCCAAGTCAGGCAACGGATGTCGGACAGGTCCACATGAACGCCAAGTTCGGCAAGGTCGATGCGATACAGATTCCAGCCGGGCGTGGCTGAGACGGTGCGTGACCAATGCAGCGGCACGTCGGTACCGCTGTTGACGCTGAACACCAGCCGCACCCCCTCAGGCGGACCGTGTATCGAAAAGAGCAGGACCGCATAGCCGCGCCAATCGCGAATCAGCTTGAGCTCCTGCGATCGAACGCCGTCAAAGCGTAGCTCGTCGCCGGCGTCATCCAACCGGGCGTACAGGCCGCCGCTGCCGGTCTCATCACGACAGCGCAGCAGGCTGATTGCCGGTTGCGGCCGCTCACCCACTTCGCCGCGCGCGTCGACCACGCGCAGCAACTCGGCATGGTCCGGGTTCTCGAAGTGCGCCAGGCAGATGAAACGCCCAGACGCCAGATCCGCATAGGTGCGCTGCATGCGCAGCAAACTCGTCGGGGGTGGCTTGTCCGGCGAACTGGTGGCGCCGAGCATCTCGCAGCCGGCCAGCGACGCCAGGACACACGCCATCACGCCAGCGGCTGCCAATTGGCGGCACGCAGGCACGCCGGCTTTAGCGTTTGAGCGCGTGAATCGCGGAACCGAGCACACTCTCGGCGGCCTCCATCACTGTCTCCGACGTGGCCGGATGCGGGTGAATCGTCAGGGCCAGGTCCTCAACTTCGGCCCCCATCTCGATGGCCAGCACCGCCTCGGCGATCAGATCACCCGCGTGCTCACCGGCAATGCCGACCCCGAGCACGCGACGGCCGTGTTCGTCGGCGATGATCTTGGTGACGCCTTCCGGACGTCCCATGGCGATCGCGCGACCCGATGCCGCCCAGTTGAATTTGCCGAGCTTGACTTTGGTGCCCTGTTCCGCGGCTTGCAACTCGGTCAAACCGCACCAGGCGATCTCCGGGCTGGTGTAGACGACGGCCGGAATGGCTTGCGCATCGAACACGCTCGCTTGGCCGGCGATATTCTCAGCCGCCACAATGCCCTCGCGGCTGGCTTTGTGCGCGAGCATCGGGTCGCCGGCTACATCGCCAATCGCATAGAGCCGTGGATCGGAGGTCTGGCAACGTTCGTTGATCTCGACAAATCCGCGCTCGTTGACCTTCACCTTTGTGTTTTCCAGCCCGATACCGTCGCTGATCGGCTTTCGGCCGACCGAGACCAGAACCTGTTCAAACGTCTGCGTGGCGGTCTTGCCGTTCTTGGAAAACGAGAGCTCGACGCCACCCTTGACTTTCTGGGCCGCCTCGAGCTTGGCCGAGGTGTGAATCTCGGCGAATTGCTTCTTCAGCCTGGCGGTCAGGATGCGCGCGAGGTCGGTATCACATCCGGGCAGCAACCGATCAAGCATCTCAATAACGGTGACTTTGGATCCCAGGGCCGCGTAGACCTGGCCGAGCTCGAGGCCGATGTAGCCGCCCCCGATTACCGCCAGCGTCTTGGGGATCTTCTTCAACTCCAGCGCGTCGGTCGAATCAAGATAGCAATCCCGGGGGATGACCGACTCGGGCAGCGTGGTCGGGC